>CAVYOW010000006.1:0-179771 GCA_963770235.1 uncultured Acidobacteriaceae bacterium
GGACTCGTGTGGCGCGGACGCCCTCGTCCGCTCTGCCAACGGCTTCTCGACTGTCGGGCATGGGTAGCAAGTCCGGATCCGGATGCTGCACTTTGGCCAGAGCCTCGGAAGATGCGACCACCCGCCGCAAGCTGTCGTCGTCAAACTTATTGGTGGAGGCGCGAGCCGTGCGCCCGCCAAAGACAGTGCGCACGGAAACCATGTGGTTTTCGTCCGCAACATTTTGATGGATCGTGTTGTTTGCAAAGCGCGTAAGCGCGAAGCTCCCGCCCGAGAAAAGCACTTCGGTTTCATCTGCGGACGAAAACTTCCTGATCCGGTCGAAGATGTCGGCGGCTTGTTCCCTGGTCAGCATTCAGACTGGTTTTAGCTCTTCTCGGTGTCTCTGTGTCTCCGTGGTGAACTAGCTTCCTTTGTAAGCGCTTCCCACCTTGATCCCACGAAACCTCGACGGCGCTGCACCGTGGCCCGTGCCCATGACTTGTTGCGGCTGGCCTTTGCCGCAATTCGGCGTGCCCCAGAGCGTCCACTCATCGCGCGAGCAGATGGCGTCCAGCGAATTCCAGAACTCAGTCGTGATGCCGGAGTACGACGGGTTCTTCACCATGCGCACACGCTTGCCCTGCTTGATCTCCCAGCCAATCTCGCAGCCGAATTGAAAGTTGTAGCGCCGGTCGTCAATCGACCAGGAGCGGTTGGTCTGCATCAGGATGCCGTGATCGGTAGAGGCGATCAATTGCTCGAGCGTCAGCGGCTTTTCGCCCGGCAGCAGGCTGATGTTGGTCATGCGAATCATGGGCAACCGGTTCCAGCCTTCGGCGCGCAGAGTTCCGCCGGAATGGCTCTCGCCAATAGTGTGCGCAGTCTCGCGCGAGCTGAGATAGCCGGTGAACAATCCGTTGGTGATGATCGGAGTGCACTGCGCGGAAACGCCCTCGTCATCGAACCCGAAAGTCCCAAGGCCCGGTCCGTGCTCCTGGCGCGCATCCGCGACCACATTCACCATCTCGCTGCCATACCGCAGCGTTCGCAGTTTGTCGAGGGTTAAGAACGAAGTCCCCGCGAAATTCGCTTCCATGCCCAGCACCCGATCAAGTTCGATGGGATGCCCGATCGATTCGTGGATCTGCAAACCAAGCTGCGAGCTATCGAGAATAATGTCAAACTTGCCTTCAGGGCACTGGTCCGCATGATGCAGGGCAACTGCTTCTTCCGCAATGCGGCGGGCGTTCTCGACCAGCTTCAACTCTTCGATCAGCTCAAATCCCTTGTTCTGCCACTGACCCCCATAAGAATTAGGGTAAGAGCGTTTCTGAATCTCGTTGCCCGCGAACGCATAAGCGGCGTAACCCGCGCCCGCCGAATACTTAGTCTGATGGATGTCGGTTCCCTCCGAAGATACAAACCACTGCTCCTCGCGATTGAAGTTCAGGTTGCTCTCGGCCAGGGTGATGCCCGCAACCGCGCGCAGTTCGGTAGTCGATGTTCAGCAGCAGCGCAATGTTTTGCTCGACCGAAATCGAGAAGGGGTCGATCACATGCGGCGTGGTCCATTCGGCCGTTACAGGCCTTTCCGGAGCGAGACGTACATCCTGCTGCTTCACTTGCGCCGAGGCGCGGGCAATTTCGACCGCGCGAGCCGCCGTGGCTTCAACCCCGGAGCGTGACAGGTCTTCCGAGGCAGCGAATCCCCACGCGCCGTCAGCGATCACGCGCACGCTCATCCCGGCAGATTCGGCGTCAGACGCGCTGCCAACCTTGCCATTCTTCGTGGTAAGCGCGCGGCTTCTCTGGCTTACGATGCGGGCATCGGCATAGCTCGCACCGCGCATCGTGGCGAGGTTCAAAGCCCAGTTAGCGATCTGCTTCATGCGGAGATTCAAATTTACCACGGAGACGGAGGCACGAAGAACGACAGCTACGGTGTGGCACGCGCCACGTCCAGCGCTTTCCGCACCGCAAGCAATTCCTTCAACATCTCGCGCAGCTTAGTAGATTCCAGCGCGTTGGCCCCGTCGGACTTCGCTTCCTTGGGATTGTCGTGCACCTCGAGGAATACACCATCCACACCGGCGGCAACCGCCGCACGCGCCAGAACGGGGATGAACTCAGGCTGACCACCACTGACCGCAGTGGCACGCTCATCAGCTTGAGCAGAAGGAAGCTGAACCGAATGCGTTGCGTCGAAAACCACAGGCGCGAACTTGCGCATGATGGAAAGCGAGCGCATGTCGACGACAAGATTGTTATAGCCGAAACTCGTGCCGCGTTCCGTAAGAAAAACCTGCGTGTTCCCCGCCTCGCGGCATTTTTCCACCGCGTGCCGCATGTCCCAAGGCGAAACAAATTGTCCCTTCTTGATGTTCACCGCCCGCCCGCTGAGCGCCGCCGCGACCACCAGGTCGGTCTGACGGCACAGAAATGCGGGGATTTGCAACACGTCGACGGCTTCGGCGGCGCGGGCAACGTCCGCCACTTCGTGCACATCAGTCAGCACCGGCAGTTGAAGTTCGTCTTTGATTTTCTTCAGAATGCGCAGGCCTTCCTTCAGCCCGGGCCCGCGAAAGCTCCGAATCGAAGTGCGGTTGGCTTTGTCATAGCTGGCTTTGAAGATAAACGGGAGCCCCAGCGCCCGGGTCACGCCCTTGATGATCTCGGCCATGCGAATCGCGTGCTCTTCGCTCTCGATCACGCACGGCCCGGCAATAAGGAACAGATTCCCCGAGCCGATGCGCACATCGCCGACCTGGAAGGAGGAAATCAAAAAGCGAAGCCTTTCACCGCCGAGCACGCAGAGATCACCGAGATAAACTGGGAAAAAGCAATCTGGCTATTGCTTTTCTCGGCGTACTCGGCGATCTCGGCGGTAAATCGTCTTGCCTACCGGCGCGTTACTTTCTCCGGACGATGAAACATCTCCACTGCCGCCGACTCTTTCTGTGCGCGCCGCTTCGAGCCGTGTTCATACGCCGCCGCAATGAATGTGCTGAACAGCGGATGCGGCTCCAGCGGCTTCGACTTGAACTCGGGATGAAACTGGCATCCGATGAAATGCGGATGGTCCGGCAGTTCCACGATCTCGACGTAAGTGCCGTCGGGCGTTGAGCCGGAAATGCGCATTCCCGCAGCCACCATCGGCCCCTCGTATTCGCGGTTGAATTCGTAGCGATGGCGGTGGCGTTCGCTGATCTCCAGCTTGCCGTAGATCTTGTAGGCCAGCGTGTTGGGTTCAATCTTGCAAGTCCAGGCGCCCAGCCGCATGGTGCCGCCAAGTTCCTCCACGCCGCGCAACTCGCGCAGTTTGTAAATCACTCGATGCGGAGTCGCGGGATCGAACTCGCTCGAGTTTGCGTCCGCCAGTCCAACCACGTTGCGGGCAAACTCCACACAAGCGGTTTGCATTCCCAGGCAAATCCCGAAGTAAGGAACCTTCTTCTCGCGGGCATAACGAATCGCGATCAGCATCCCTTCAATCCCGCGCTTGCCAAAACCCCCGGGGACGAGCAGCCCGTCGTAGCCCTCGAGTTGTGCTTCGTAACTCTGGTCGCCAGTTTCCAGTCCCTCGGCCTCAATCCAGTTCAACTGAAGTTTCAAATTGTGCGCCAGCGCACCGTGCACCAGCGCTTCCTTCAGCGACTTATAAGAATCTTCATACTCGACATATTTGCCTACAATCCCGATCGTGACCGTGTCTTTCGGGTTGTACACGCGATGCACAATGTCTTCCCACTTGGAAAGGTCCCGGTCATTCGCCTCCATGCGCAGATACTTCAGCACTAGCGTATCCACACCCTCGTTCGCGAATACGAGCGGCACTTCGTACACCGACGCCACGTCCTTGGCCGTGATCACAGCCTCTTCCTGCACATTGCAGAAAAGCGCGATCTTCGACTTAAGCTCCTTGGCGAGAAAGCGGTCAGTACGGCAAAGTAGAATGTCGGGTTGGATTCCGATACTGAGCAGTTCCTTCACCGAGTGCTGCGTGGGCTTGGTCTTCAGCTCCTGTGCCGCGGCGATGAACGGCACCAGCGTCACATGAACGAATAGCGTATCTTCGCGGCCCAGCTCCTGGCGCATCTGGCGGATCGCTTCCATGAAGGGCAACGACTCGATATCGCCCACAGTGCCGCCGATTTCCACGATTGCCACGTCGACGTCCTGCGCCACCTTCTTCATCGCCGCCTTGATTTCGTTGGTGACGTGCGGAATCACCTGCACCGTCTTGCCCAGATAATCGCCGCGGCGTTCTTTCGCAATGATCTGCTCGTAGAGCCGCCCCGTTGTCCAGTTGTTGTCGCGAGAGAGTTTGGCGTGGGTAAAGCGTTCGTAGTGGCCGAGGTCAAGGTCAGTTTCTGCACCGTCGTCGGTCACAAAGACTTCGCCGTGCTGAAACGGCGACATCGTCCCCGGATCGACGTTGAGGTAGGGATCAAACTTCATCAGGTTGACCTTCAACCCGCGGCTTTCCAGCAGGCAGCCGATCGAAGCCGCGGCCAATCCCTTGCCTAGGGAAGACACAACTCCGCCCGTTACAAAGATGTACTTCGCTGGCATCTCTTCCTCGCTTTAAATTGTGTTTGAAAAATTGTGCAGGTGGGGTGCACGATCAATTATGACAGAAGAGGCCTGTGGAAACAAACAGAAGAATCAACTCGCGTTGACTATCCTGGTAATGTGGGCGAAAATGATTCGAGTACTTCCCTCGATCCCGAGTTGTCGGTTCCCAATCGTGGGCCTGTGGCGCAGCTGGGAGCGCGCTTCCATGGCATGGAAGAGGTCGTCGGTTCGATCCCGACCAGGTCCACCAATTGCCCTCCTCAATATTCACGGTTTTATCTCGATCCTAGTTCCGTCGGGCACGGCCTTCCAGATCTCGTCAATCTCCCCATCAGTTACGGCGATGCATCCGTCCGTCCAGTCCTTCAGCCGGTGAACGGCTCCGATTGCGCCGTAGCCGTTGGGCAATCCGTGGACGAAGACATCGCCTCCGGGGGAAACGCCATTCTGACGGGCAACGGCGAGGTCATGCTCGCTCGGATACGAGATGTGGATCGCCTTGTAGAACCGGCTATGCGCATTGCGGAAATCCAGAACGTACACGCCTTCGGGTGTCCTGTGATCTCCCTGTCGGGTCTTTGCTCCATCTGGATTACCTCCAAGAGCAACCTTGTAGGTTTTGATCACCTTGCCATGGCTGAGGAGTTCGAGCGTCCGATCTTTCTTCAGCACGACAACATTATCGGCATGCAGGTCTGTCTGCGCACCGGACTGCGCCGTTAGTGAAGTGAAGAGCACGCAAACCATCAACGCGGTAAACACTCCAACACGCATCCGCGGATTATAGCTGGACCCGATGCCCGGAAATGCCACGCTGGTAAGGTGAATCGGGAGAACTTCCGGTTAGCCGACAACCCTCCCGGAATCCGTGCCATCCGCGTGCAACGAGCTGCACAGTCTATAATTGCGCGCACGCATGACTCTAGCCTCTGGCGCCAAACTCGGCCCTTACGAAGTCGTCTCACCGCTCGGCGCCGGAGGCATGGGCGAAGTGTATCGGGCACGAGACACGAGGCTCGACCGCGAGGTCGCGATCAAAGTCCTTCCTTCTCATTTAAGTGAGAACCCGGAATTCCGTGCCCGTTTCGAGCGCGAAGCCAAGACCATCTCCGGCCTGCAACATCCAAATATCTGTGTGCTCTATGACGTCGGCCGCCAGGATGGCGTCGATTTTCTGGTAATGGAGTACCTGGATGGCGAGACTTTAGCCGCCCGCCTGGCACGCAAGCCATTGCTGCCCGACGAAACTCTGCGCATCGGAATCGAGGTCGCCGACGCGCTGGACAAAGCGCACCGCAGCGGCATCGTGCACCGCGACCTCAAGCCTGGCAACGTGATGCTGACCAAAGGCGGGACGACGAAGTTGCTAGACTTCGGACTGGCGAAGCTGCAGTCGATCGCGTCCGGCGCGCAGTCTGCCGCACCCGCGTTCTCCGCGGCGGCCACCGTTGCCAGTATGGCCTCCCCCGTCACTGTAGCGGGAACTGTGGTGGGCACCATGCAGTACATGAGCCCGGAACAGATTCAGGGGAAGGAAGCCGACGCTCGCAGTGACATCTTTGCGTTTGGGGCCATGCTCTACGAGATGGCTACCGGGAAGCGGCCATTTGAGGGTAAAAGCCAGATCAGCCTGGCGAGCGCAATTCTGGAAAAGGATCCTGAGCCGCTTCGGACGCTCAAGCCGCTGACGCCAGCAGTGTTTGAACGCGTGGTGAGTACGTGCCTGGCGAAGAATCCAGATGATCGTTTTCAAAACGCGCACGATGTCAGGCTCGAGCTTGAATGGATCGCCAAGGACCTTCCTCAACTTACAGCGCAGCGTCCGGCGCCGGTTGCAAAGCCGCTCTTCAAGATTCTGCCCTGGGCGGTAACCGCAGCCGTCTTGCTGCTGGCTTTGGGTGGACTTTTTCTGGCGCGACGGGAGAAACCTGCTCCGCACTATCTGAATGTCAGCCACCGAGAGGGAACCCTTACCGGAGCGCGCTTCTCCCACGATGGTCAGACCATCCTTTACAGCGGGCGATGGGAAGGAGAACCCATGCAGATCTCGGTCGCGCGAGTAGGCAGTCCGGAGTCACGGCCGTTGGGAATTTCGTCGGCGGAGGTTGCATCGATCTCCTCTTCTGACGAGTTGGCGGTTTTTCTCGGTTGTGAAGAAAATTTTTACCTGAATTGCGGTGGCACACTGGCAACTGTAAGCTTAGCCGGCGGATCGCCCCGAACTCTGGCGGAGCACGTGGCGCAGGCCGACTGGCATCCCGATGGCAAGCGTCTGGTCATCACAGTGACCTCACCCGACGGCCCCCGCCTGGAATTTCCTCCCGGCCATGTGCTCTACCAGCAAAAGGCGGGTTGGTTTGGTCATGCCCGGTTCTCTCCTGACGGCAGCATGATTGCGTTCGAAAATCATTCGATTGCCGGAAATGATGACGGTGCGATTGAGCTGCTGGATCTGAATGGCAAGCATACCGTGCTTTTCCAGAGCGCCAGCCTTGAGGGCCTGGCATGGAGCGCGGATGGAAAAGAGTTGTGGTTTGCCGCCACGAAGACTGGCGGTTGGGCGGATACGATCTATGCCATGCGGCCTGGCGGCAAGGAGAGAGTTGTCCTGACCTTGCCATCGGTCCGTTTGTACGACATTTCGAAAGATGGCCGCGTGCTCCTTTCTCATGAAACCTGGCTGCGGCAACTGATAGGCTTTTTTCCCGGAGATAAAGCAGAACATCCCTATTCATGGCTCGACGCCTCGTTTCCAACTGCTCTTTCCGCAGATGGTCGTTTTATGTCCTTCTACGAAGGCGGAGAGGTTTATTATCTCGAGAACGACTTTCTGGCTTACTACCGCCCAACGGATGGATCGCCCGCAGTTCGGCTAGGAGTGGGGACCCCCGCAATTTCGCCTGACGGCAAGTGGGTTCTTCTAGGGTCGAACCACAACAGTCCCAAGCGACCGCTGCAGCTGCAACCCTTAGGACCCGGCCAACCAAGGGACCTCCCGACTCCTGGACTCGAGGCGTTCGATCGGATTGGCTGGTCCGATGACAGCCTGCAGATTGTTTACGAGGCGCAGACCAGCCAAGGCGACTGGAACGTTTATACCCAGTTGGTCGCAAGCGGCCCACCAGTTTTGGTGGTGCCGCATGCTCGGAATTCCTATCCTGCGCTCTCACCTGATAAAAAGACAGTGGCGCTGCGCAGGGAAAGCGGAGGGATCTCTCTCTGCCCGGCGGCCGGAGGCCAAGCAGTCACGCTTAAAGGAGCGTCGGATTCCGAATATCCCGTCCGTTTCGCTTCCGGTGGGAAGTCCTTGCTGGTCGCCGAATTGACCGGCCACGAGCTGGTGCTAACTCTTGTAGACGTGGCCAGCGGCCACCGTGAACCATGGAAACGCATCTCCTCAGAAGCGCGCGGCAACCAGCTTTTCGCGGTGACTCCTGACCTCAAACATTATGCGTATCCGTACCCAAGGTTCTCGTCGGTTCTTTACACCGTGGAGAACTTGCGGTGAAAGGGCGGCAAGCAAGATGTTCGGCCAATTCCAAAGCTGAGCGGCCCTGCTGCATTCCTCTCCCGAGTGACGGGCAAGTGAGAAGTAATCCGGCTTGAACTGTCTTTATAGGACCACGGATGGGTAGTTGATGTTAAAAGGCGATTACACTCATTGACCCTCCGAACGGGGGGAGCACCGGGTCAATGAGTGATATGGGGATTTATCAACAACTATCGCCGGATATCTGCCGTTATTGGATACTCTCGAACTGCTCGTCATTTGGGCTCGAAGGTCGCTCACCCCGTGAAAGGTACCTGTAGCCAAGTCCGACGGTGCAAGTCGGAATTCCCAGCGCGGATGCCAATCCACCATGTCGCCAAATCTCAAACAACACAATCGGCAACCTCATTAGGAACCAGACCAGAGGCAGTAATCCTAAAACCCGGAACTCTCGCGCCAGGCTCCACGCGCTACCGCTCAAAATCTGGTCGGAATTGTAGGTTGTAACCCACTCGCCGTCACGGGCCAGACCTATCCACAAGACGTCGTCATCATGATTCAATACTGCCAAGGCTGAACAGTGAAATTGTGATGACAAATCGGCAGCCAGCGTTTCAAGGTCGTGAAGATCCTGCTCTTCGCACAAGCGGTCGTAAATCGTCGTGAACCCCCGAAAGATCGGCGAAACGAAGCAAGGGCGGCCTTGCGCACGCATGTACTCGATAACCGCCTGTCGCTCGGTCGTTCGCAACGTCACGTTTGTATAGAAGTTGCCCATTTCTCAGGCTACAGAATGAGATTGAAGCACCCCTCGGCGGGGTTTTCAAGATAACGGACGTTATCAGGCGATTTACACTCATTGACTCGCCACGCGCGGGCGGGCTCCGGCCAAAGTCAAAATCGGGGTACGGGAGGGGGGAGGGGGCTGGCGCCATTTTGCCGTCGGTATATACCTACAGCGGATTGTGGCGACTCCCGTGGTGCGAAGAATGCTAGGCTGGTACGGTGAACCGGCGGCTCACAACTGTTCCCTTCAACCACATCGCAATCCTTCTTGTCGCCTGTTCATTTTTCTACTCAGCCCCTGCGGCCTTCGCCGCGGCCTGGACCGTGCACGCCCAGCCCACGCGGCTGGTCAACGGCGGGCCTGTGCTGTTTCAGGTCAAACCCCCGGCGCGGCTGCAATCTTTAAGCGGAACCTGGCTGGGACATGAACTCTTCTTCAGCTTCGATCCGACGAGCAAGACCTGGTTCGCGCTGGCAGGCGTCAGCCTGGAGACCGTTCCCGGAACTTATACCATCGAACTGACCGGCGAAACCGTTGCCGGAAAAACCCCCGGCCGGAAAATCTCATTCACCCACAAGTTCGCCGTCGCCCGCGGCAACTATCCCAAGCTCCCGGGAAAGCTCAGCGTCGAAAGCAAATTCACCGAGCCCAGCCCCGATCAGCAGACACAAATTGAAGAAGGCCAGCAAATCAAGAAGGACTACCTGAACCGGGTCACTCCGGAACGTGAGTGGTCGGGTTCATTCACTGCGCCCGCCGACGCTGAAATTTCTGACGTCTTCGACGCCGAGCGCATCTTCAACGGCAAGACGCAAAGTACCCACCTTGGCCTGGATTTCCGCGTCCCCAGCGGAACTCCCGTCGCCGCCATGAACGACGGCACTGTGTTACTGGCACGACCACTCTATTTCGAGGGCAATTTCGTTGTGCTGGACCACGGCCAGGGTTTGCTTACCCTTTATCTGCATCTTTCCGAGTTCAAAGTGAAGGAAGGCGAGCAGGTAAAACGCGGGCAGATAATCGGCTTGAGCGGCGGCACGGGCCGGGCCACAGGCCCGCATCTTCACGTCGCGGTGCGATGGCAGGGAACGTATCTCGATCCGGCGGGCCTGATGCGGTTGCGGCTGCCGTCATCCGCTAGCAACTAGCGCTGCGCGTCCTTCAGAATCTCCTTCAACTCAAGGTTCCGAATCAGCCGGTGCAAATAATTCGGATGCACCCCCAGAATGCGAGCCGCGTCGGCATAGCTGCCTTGCGTCTGCTCCATGGCATCAAGAATCAGCCGCTTCTTCAATTCCTTGACCGCCGCATAATATTTCGCCTCCGTCATCTCCGGTAGCGGAGGACGCTCCAGCAGCGACTCCGGCAGATCCTCGGGCAGAATCATATCCGAGACGCCCAGCACCAGCGCCCGCTCGATTGCATTTTCCAGTTCCCGCACGTTGCCCGGCCAGTCGTAGTTCACCAGGCAGGCCAGGGCTTCGCGGGAAACCGGCCGCGGCTTCACCTTGCAGCGCTTGGCATGTTTCTGCACGAAATGGCGCACCAGCATGGGAATATCTTCCCGCCGTTCCCGCAGCGTAGGCATTGTGATCTTCAGCACTGCCAGCCGGTAGTACAAGTCCTGGCGAAAGCTACCGTCGCGCACGGCCTGCTCCAGGTTGCAGTTGGTCGCGGCAATCAGCCGGATATCCACTTTGATGGGATGGGTTCCGCCGACTCGTTCGAACTCACGTTCCTGCAGCACGCGCAGCAGCTTGACCTGCAGTGTGGGAGCCAGTTCGCCGATCTCGTCGAGAAACACCACGCCTCCGTCGGCCACTTCGAGCCGGCCTTTCTTCAGCGAGGCAGCCCCGGTAAAGGCTCCACGCTCGTGGCCGAACAGGTCGCTTTCCAGAAGCGTCTCCGGAATCGCAGAGCAATTGATGGCCACGAACGGCTTGCGGGCCCGCGGACTGTTACGGTGCAAGGCCCGCGCCGCCAACTCTTTGCCGGTTCCGCTTTCGCCCTCGATCAATACCGTCGAATCCGTGGGCGCGACGCGCTTGAGGAACTGGTAGACCTCTTTCATGCGCGCGCCCTCTCCCACCAGGCTCCGTTCCTGGCTGATCTCCACCGTCAGGCGCTCATTCTCCTGCTCCAGCCAGTGCAGGCGGCGGGCGTTATCCAGCGCAACCGCAGAGATGCCTGCGATCGCCGTCACCAGTTGCAGGTGCTCTTCGTGAAGACGGTTGCTGAGACTGTCGCTGTCGAGATAAATGCATCCGATCACTTGCTGAAATACAGTCAAGGGCACGCACAACAACGAGCGCACCTGGGATGCCGCCAGGCTCTCGACCTCCCGCAGCTCCTCGCTGCCGGGCACGTCGCTGCCCAGAATCGCAATCCCCTGCTCCAGCACCTGACGGGCGATGGTGCGGCTCACCTTGACCAACTGGGGCTTGCCCGGCCTGCCGCATGCGCGCGAACATGGAATTGAATTGCTGGCCTTCCCGATCCGCGAGCAGAATCGCGCCCCGGCCCGCGGGAACAATCTCAAAAATCAGGTCCAGTAACTGGCCTTGCAGTTCGTTGAGATCGCGAATCGCATGTACGATCCGGCTGATCTTGAGCAGTGCGTTCAGATTGCGGGCCACGCGTGAGGTCGCCGGCAACTCGCGCAACAGCCGGTCGGGCTGCAGATAAACCACGTCCCGGGGATGGAGGATGGTGGTCTCCGCCGTGAACTGCGCCTCCTCGAATTCCACCCGGCCCGCAGCCGGTGCCAGCTTCTCGTCTTCCAGCAGAAACAGAAAGGAAGAGTCGCCGGTGGCGATCTCGTCTCCGTGTTGCAGCCACTGCTCTTCGACCCCGGCGCCGTTCACCAGGGTTCCATTGCGGCTGTCGAGGTCCCGCACCCGGAATCTTCCGTCTTGCCAGCTCAACAGACAATGTTTTCGCGAAACCGAAGGGTCGGCTGATCGCGATCCCATTCGCCGCTTCTCGCCCGATGGTGACTTCGCCCTCGGACAGAGGAATCGTCGAGTCTTTCAAGGGCCCGGAAAGCACCAGAAGTCTGGGATGCAAGCCTGCCTCACCTCGCGCCCTTCTTATCACACTTCGGCCCCAAAATTCATGCCCGAACCGAAGTTGTTCCATTATCCGAACGGATAGACGATCGCTATCCGATCAGATAGCATCTGGAGCCGGTCGCTGGCATCGGCTCCCTCCAGCCGCATAACCGAGTCAGTCGATAAACGCTTTGCCGAGAGCACGTTGGCGGGGATGCCTGCAGTTCCTGCCAAGACTCGCGCCGACTGGCATGCCGCATGCACTATGCGGGATGCGCTAGCGCTCGGCAAAAAGCGATGGGGGAAGCGCTTTTGCATTAGTCCTTGCCGAGCTTGCGCAAATCAGGGATCCGAGGGGCCCCCTCATCGGGTCCCTGGTTTTTTGGACGCGTGCCGACCGAATAGCTAACTGGCCACAGCTTCATTGCCCGCGAAGTCTCAACGGCGAGGCACCGCGACCACCGCTCCCTCGCGATACGTAACGCTGTTCCCGGAAATTGCCGGCACCCGTTCCCCCGGAACCAGAATCCCCACCAGGTTCAGCGGATCGGCAGCCGACAGCGTGATCGTTTCCTGCGCAGCTTCGAGCTTGCGCATCGCCCGCACCGACTCCACCGCGACCGGCAAAGCAAATTGCTCGCCCAGAAATCCATCCACAAATCGCCCGCCACGAATCTCGCCCCGGTCCTCCAGCCGGCGGAAGCCCGCCAGCAACTCGCGCCACGGCGGCAGGTTCGCCTCCCGCGCCAGCACGTCCCGGACAACAATGCCGTAACGCCGCAGCAGCATCCAGCAGGCCGCTTCCACCGCTCGAGGCCGCTCGACAACTTCGTCGGTGTGCAGCAGAGCCCACCGCCCGGCATTGTGCCGCGGACGCGTGGTGCGCCCACTGCCCTGCCCGGCCCGCCGCTTGGGATCGATCAGCGATCGCAGATTGTCGAAGCCGTCGGCAGTCACCAGGCCCGCAGCCACCAACTCCCAAAGCGCAGTCTCGATTTCCGCCTTCAACTTATCCGTGCCGCGCACGATGTCGGCAAAGAACGATGCGCCGCGCTGCCGCAGAAAATCGAGCACCGTCTGCGCCCCATGGCTCAAACCACTATTCGCGGCCTGTTCCGCGCCCGGATGCCGTGGCGTCATCCAGTCCGCATCTTCGCGGATGAAAAACGTAATCGGCGCAACGCTCGTAGGAATCACCCGCCGCTGGCGAGTAGGCGCCTCCGCCGGAGCATCCGTTCCGCGGCTCGCATTGGAATACTCGAGCGTCGCCGGATGCGGCGACAACCTTCCCCAACCCACCGCCCCGGTCAGGCAAAGCTGGTCGAGCCATTTGGGATCGTAATCCACAATGCGCCGCGCCAGCACCTGCCGCTCCCAGGCATTCGCCGGAATCTCAAACCCCTGCAGTTGCCGCAGCACTTCGAGCGTGCCCCGCTCGCCCGCAACCTGCGTCCCCGCAGCCACGTGCTGCCAGCGCAGCAGCCACTGCATGAATTGCGCCGCAGTCACCGGCTCGATCTGCTTGCGCAGCGTCGCAACAGTCAAACGATGAATGCGAGCCAGCAACCGCCGCTCACACCATTCCGTCTCGTGCTCATATGTGGGGACAGCCGCCCCCGGCTGTCCGGCCGAGCGCAGCTCGACAGCAGCGCCACTAAAGTTTCCCCGAAGAACGGTCCCGCTAGCTTCCATGCGAAGCAAAGCATTCGAGATCTCGGAAGCAGAAATCCCCAGAGTCTCCCCGAGTCGCGTCGCAGTAGTCGGCCCCAGATGCGACATCCATCCCGTGACCATCGTAAGCAAAGCATCGTCACGGGAAGGAACTGTCGTTTCGACCTCAGCCAACTCCTTCGCAAATCGTGCCTCAGGAAACAAAACAGAAAAAGTCTTGGCACGCTCGGCCGCGACCCAATAACATCCGCCCACCGGAAACCGCCGATGCAGCACGCCCTTCGCCGACCAATCGCTCGAAATGCCCAAGCCAGTCGCCATCGGTAGCACTTATGTGGGGACAGCCGCCCTCGCCTGCCCGATCGAGCGAAGCTCGATCTGCCGGCAGCGCCACCAGCGTATGCAGCACATCATGCAACTCATCGGCATCGCGCACATCCGGCCAGGCTTCTTCCCGCACCTGCGCAATCGCCGCCGGATCCAGCCCGCCCACTTCCTCGAGCACCGATTCCGGCAGCATCCGCCGCATCTGCACCGCGCGCGCCCGCCGCTCCTCGAGCGGTGCGTCGTCGAGAAACGCATAAGGATTCGCATTCAGAATCTCGTGCGAAAACTGCGATGGAACCGGCGTGTCGACCGCGATACAACGAATCCGTCCATCCGCCAGCCCGCTCAGCACAAACTTCAGCCCGTCAATGTCCATCGCCTCGGTGAGCACATCCTTCATCACTTCACTCACCAGCGGATGATCCGGAATCTGGCGCTCGCCCTGAATATTCTCAAAGCAAGCCGCCGCGTCGGGAAAAACCGAAGCCAGCAGATCATCGGAGCGCATGCGCTGAATCTGCGGTGGAACCTTCTTTCCGTTTTGAAAGCGCAACAGCGCCAGCGCCCGGTTCGCATCCCAGCGCCAGCGCGTGGCAAAGATCGGAGAATCCAGCGCCGCCTGCTCCAGAATCGGCTGCACCGTCGCCGCCTGCAGAAAGTTGAACACGTCTCCCAGCGGAAAGCTGTGCTGCTCAGCCAAAGCGATGTTCAGGCCGTTGTCGGTAGCCGCAGCCTGCAACTCAAAGTTGAACCCAACGCAGAAACGCTTGCGCAGAGCCAGTCCCCAGGCCTTGTTGATGCGTCCCCCAAACGGCGCGTGGATGACAAGCTGCATCCCGCCGCCTTCGTCGAAGAAACGCTCCGCAATTACGGTCGTCTGCGTTGGCACGGCGCCCAGAACTGCGCGTCCCTGCAGGATGTATTCGATCGCTTGCTCCGCGCCGGAATCATCGAGGCCACATTCTTCTTTGAGCCAACCAACGGCTCGCGCAACCTCCGGCTGCGTAGCCGAGAAGCCGACCGGCGAAGTATGTGGCAACATCTCGCTGATCTTTTCCCGCAAAGCTCCAATGTGCTCCGAGAGTTCCTGGGTTCGCGCCGGAGCTTCCCCGCGCCAGAACGGAACGCTAGGCGGCGCTCCATGCGCATCCTGCACCAGCACGCGTCCGGCGTTGGTTTCGATGCGGCGAATCATCCACGACGTGTTTCCCAACAGCATGATGTCGCCGCGGTTGCTCTCCACGGCAAAGTCTTCATCCACCGTGCCCACGACAATGCCATCAGGCTCCGCCACTACCGCGTAAAGCGAGTTGTCCGGGATCGCTCCGCCGCTGGTGATCGCCGCCAGCCGCGCCCCGCGCCGCGCCCGCAGCTTGCCGTTCACTCGATCCCGGTGCAGGTACGCACCATAACGCCCGCGCCGCGCCGCAATGCCCTCGGCTCAGCATCTCCAGAATCGCATCGAAGGTGCTCGCGCTTCAGATTGCGATAGGGATACGCCCGCCGCACCAGCGCAAACATCTCATCCTCGCTCCACTCTTCGGCAGCGCACGCCGCCACAATCTGCTGCGCCAGCACATCCAGCGGCGATTCCGGAATCATCAGCCGGTCCAGATCGCCATGCCGGATGGCTCGCACCAAAGCCGCGCACTCCAGCAGATCGTCGCGAGTCGTGCAAAACAGCCGTCCCTTGGGCACCGCGCCACGCCAGTGTCCCGACCGTCCCACGCGCTGCAGCGTCACCGCAATCGCCCGCGGAGAATTGATCTGCACCACCAGATCCACCGTTCCCACATCAATTCCCAGTTCGAGCGACGCGGTCGCCACCAGCACCCGCACCTGGCCTTCTTTCAGCTTCTTCTCCGCCGCCAGGCGCAGCTTGCGCGAGAGACTGCCGTGGTGCGCCGCCACATTCTCTTCCCCAATGCGCTCGCCCAGGTTGTGCGCCACGCGCTCCGCCATGCGCCGCGTGTTCACAAACACCAGCGTCGAGCGATGCTGCTCCACCAGCGCCACCAGCCGGTTGTAGACCTCGTCCCACATTTCGTTCGAAGCCACCGGCCCCAAAGGCATGGGAGGAACTTCGACGGCCAGATCAAGCGTCCGCTTGTGCCCAATATTGACGATGACCGCATCGGAATCTTTGAAAGGGCGCGACTTCAAGCCGCGCCGCAGAGCCGTTCGAACCAGGAGCGGCTTCAGCCGCTGAGGTTCCCGTCAGAAAGTGCGCAACTTCTTCAATCGGCTTCTGCGTAGCAGAAAGCCCAATCCGCACCGGCGGCTTGTGAGCCAGCGCTTCCAGTCGCTCCAGCGACAGCGTCAGATGCGCCCCACGCTTGTCGTCGGCCACAGCGTGGATTTCATCGACAATCACGGTCTCGACATCGCGCAGAATCGCCCGGCTCTTATCCGCCGTGAGCAAAATGTAGAGCGACTCCGGCGTGGTCACCAGAATGTGCGGCGGCCGCTTCAGCATGGCGCGCCGCTCGTGCATCAGCGTGTCGCCGGTGCGCACCGCAGTGCGAATCTCCGGCATCAGCAGCCCGCGCTCCCCGGCCATCGCCAGGATTTCCCCCAGCGGCACTTCCAGGTTTTTCTGGATGTCGTTGCCCAGCGCCTTCAGCGGCGAAACGTAGAGCACTTCGGTTCGATCGGCAAGATCCCCCGCCAGCGCCTTGCGCACCAGCCGGTCAATGCAGGCAAGAAACGCAGCCAGCGTCTTGCCCGACCCGGTGGGCGCGGAAATCAGCGTAGTCCGTCCGGCCAGAATGTGCGGCCATCCCTGCTCCTGCGGCTCAGTAGGCGTGCCAAACCGCTGCACAAACCACTCCGCCACGAGAGGATGGGCCCAGGCGAGCGAGGAAGGAAAGGAGGTCACAACCGAAATATTCTATCACGCTTGCTTTCGCAAAACATTCGCCTTGCGGCGAGCCCAGGCAGCGACTGCATCGGCCAGGCGTTACGTTTGTCCGAGAGGTCTTTCCGAACCCGCGGTGTTAGAATTCTCGGTCGATTCCCGGACCTAGGAGAACAATCTTGACCGCACTTGCGCTCGCTAACCTGCTTACGTATTGCTCCTTACCTTCACGCAATTCACCGTGGCCCAAACTTCCTCGGAGATCGCTGCCTCATCCACCGCCCCCGCGCAGCTTCTCGGATACACAGCGCAAACCTCCGCCACCGAGCGAGACTGGGAAAAGAAGTTTCAGGAGGGCATCGTCGCCGCCAACATCCGCGAGAACGATCGCCGGCTCAGCGCCCGCCCTCACCACGTCGGGTCGCCTTACGACAAAGACAACGCCGAGTGGATGCTCGCCCGCTTCAAGGAATGGGGATTCGACGCGCACATCGAGACCTTCGACGTGTTGTTCCCCACTCCAAAAGAACGCGTGCTCGAACTCCTCGAACCCACGCAAGTTCCGCGCCAAGCTGCAAGAGCCGGTTCTCGCCGTCGATCCCACTTCGAATCAGACTTCCGAACAACTCCCCACCTACAACGCCTACTCAATTGACGGCGACGTAACCGCTCCGCTCGTATATGTGAATTACGGCAACCGCGACGACTACGAACAGCTCGACCGGCTCGGCGTTTCCGTCAAAGGCGCGATCGTGATTGCGCGCTACGGCGAAGGCTGGCGCGGCATCAAGCCCAAAGTCGCCGGCGAGCACGGAGCCGTCGGCTGCATCATCTATTCCGACCCCAAGGGAGACGGCTATTTCCACGGTGAAGATTACCCCGAAGGCGGCTGGCGTCCCCGCGAAGGCGTGCAGCGCGGCAGTGTCATGGACACAGATTATCCCGGCGATCCTCTGACCCCAGGCGTCGGCGCAGTTCCCGGCGCCAAGCGGCTCGCACATCAAAGATGCGAAGACCATCACGAAAATCCCCGTGCTCCCCATTTCCTACGCCGACGCGCTGCCCTTTCTCTCGGCCCTGCGCGGGCCAGATCGCACCGGAAGGCTGGCGGGGCGCGCTGCCCATCACCTACCACATCGGTCCCGGCCCGGCGCGCGTCCATCTCAAAGTCATTTCGAACTGGGATACCAAGCCGGTCAATGACGTAATCGCGACCCTGCGCGGCTCGGCCACTCCCGATCAATGGGTGATTCGCGGAAACCATCACGATGCCTGGGTGAATGGCGCCGACGATCCCCTTGCAGGAATGGCCCCAGAGTTGGAAGAGGCACGCATGCTGGGCGAACTGCACAAGCAGGGCTGGTCGCCCAAGCGCACCATCATCTATTGCGCCTGGGACGGCGAAGAGCCCGGCTTGCTCGGCTCCACGGAATGGGTTGAGACGCACCTCGATGAACTGCGCAAGCACACCGTCTCTTACCTCAACACCGACGGCAACGGGCGCGGCTTTCTCTTCGCCGGCGGAACCCAGGATCTTGGAAGGCGTGATCAGCGCCGTGGCTCGTGACATCAACGATCCTGAAAAGAACATCTCGGTCTGGGAGCGAGCGCACCTGCGCGCCATCTTGAAAGCCAAAGACGCGGAAGAACGCGGCCGGATTCGCAAGCGCACCGATCTGGAGGTCGGGCGCTCGGCGATGGATCAGACTACACGGCCTTTCAGGACCACGCCGGCATTTCCTCGTTGGATATCGGTTTCGGCGCTGAGGACGAGGGCACGCAGTACCACTCGATCTATGACGATTTCTATTGGTACACCCACTTCGCCGACACCGACTTCGCCTACGGACGAGCGTTAGCCCAGACCGCGGGCACAACCATCATGCGCATTGCCGACGCCGATCTGCTTCCCTACGACTACACTCCTCAAGCCGAGGCCATCGCCAAGTATGAAACCGATCTGGAAAAGCTGTTGAAGGACAAGCAGGATGAATTCACCGAGAGCAACCTCGAACTTCAGGAAGGCGTCTTCACCGCGACTTCCGATCCGCACAAAACCTACGTTCCGCCTCCGGCCGAAACCGTTCCGCCATTCATGAACTTCGCGCCCTTGAAGAATTCCATCGAACTGCTGAAGAAGAGCGCGGATGATTACTCCAAGGCACTGGCCAAATTCAAGAGCAGCGGCGCGACCATTTCCCCGCAAGCCCTCGACTGCAGTGAACGCCGATCTGCTCGGCGTCTCGCGCTTGTTCCTGAACGAAAAAGGTCTGCCCGAGCGTCCCTGGTTCAAGAACCAGATTTACGCCCCGGGCGCATACACGGGATACGGCGCGAAGCCGATCGCCGCGGTGCGCGAGTACATGGACGCAAAGAAGTGGAAGGAAGCTGATGCTCAAATTCCCATGGTCGCGCAGGTGATTGAGAACATCGCCGGAGGCATCAGCAAGGCTGCGGCTGATCTGGATGCTGCGTGCAAACCCAAGTAGTAGCAGCCAGAAATAAAAAACCCACCGGATGCTTGCTTGGGGCGTGCTCGGGTCAGCATCCGATGGGCTACCGTTTCTCCTTACTCACCCTGTTGTTTTCAGGAGTATTTGCAGTAATTAAACCCCAGAACTCAACCAAGTTCCGTCTAATTTTGTAAAGCTTTGTAATTTTCGCGCAAAGATAGGATCAACAAGATGCTAAAGATGTTGCGATAAGCAACAACTCCTAGTGTTTAGACTACTAATCCGGGACCACCGCGGTCTTCGAGGCCATGAGTTCGGCGAAGCGCGGATTCTTCCGCAACTCGGCAAACTCCACGTCTTTGTACACGTTCTTCAGATCCTTGTAGCCTGCCTCGATCGCCTTCTTCAGGTATTCGAGCGATTGGTCCGACAAGCCCATCTTGGCGTATAACTTCGCGACCGTGTAGTCGTAGCGGGCGCGATCCTCGGGACTGGGCAGTTGCGCCTGCACGCCCGCGCGCGAGGTCCGCTCAAACACTTCAGGATCCAGCTTCCAGCGCGTGCTGGTAAGCCACCACTGCGGGTTCAAAATCACGCTTGGAAAAATAAGCCGCTCCCAGATTGCTGAAGAACGATGCCGAGTTGGGGTCCTTCGTAATCGCCTTCTCGTACTGCTTCACCGCCGCTCCGTATTTCTTGTCCTCGTACAGCACCACGCCGAGATTGTTGTAGGCGTCGGCGAATTCGTGATTGGACTTTATGGCGCGCTCGAACGCCTTTCGCGCCTCCTTGTAACGCTGCATCATGAGTTCCGTGATCCCAATTTTATTCAGCAACAACGCGTCATTCGCCTTTTTGCCCAGCGCCGCGTGGTAATAATCAAGGGCATCCAGGTAGAGCTTCTCCGCGCGCAACCGGTCGGCTTGCAGTTCCAGAGCCGCCGCGGTTGCGTCCGGGGCTGGAGGATCGATGGCGCGAATCAGGGGCGGCGCGATCTGCACCTGCTCTGGATGAGAAACTTGCGCTAGTGTGGCTGTGGCAGAGATTACAACAAGAAGAAGCAGGCAGGCCTTCCGGTAGGACATACACACCCCCAAGGCGACCAGGTCCGACGAGCCCATTCTGCCACAGTTTTGGCCGGTCAGCGAAGAAATTTGAGCCTGGTTACCAGAGCGAACCGGGCTGTTGATTTCTAACCGAAATAAAGTTTTGGTAACCTCGCCGGAGTGGGACATTTTGCCCCGTTTGAGTCCCGAAACCGGGGTACCCCCCCTCCCCCCATACCCTCTGAAAGTCTTGCTGGGCGCGGTTTCTGCAAAAAGTGTCTGCAAAATCTTGATGTCAAAGAGGTTAGAGGTCAAAATCTTGAGAACAAAGAGCTTAGGACGGGACTGATCGCGCTCTGCGCGCTGTCTCGGCCTCGACCATGATCGCGCGAGTTCGAGGAGTAGCACAAGGTCAGATGTCACACGAGGGTTGTGAATTCTCTCGACCGCATTTGGGGAAGGCCTACCCTTTGCAAAGGACCCAAAAGATGGGCCGCCCGCCGGGGGCGTACTAAGATTCGTTGCTGGTGATCGTTGGGCGGTCTGGCACGGCAAACGACGTCGTCGTGAATTGGGGCCTGTGTTTTTCAACCCAAGCATACAGAACTGTAGAAAGGGCCCCCAGCTTAGGCTTCACTTCAAAGACGCACTGGATCGCCGATCCTGACCGCTTATTCTTAAGCTTGTACAGCAACTCGACGCTGATCCTCTCGTGGGGCTCAATCGTTTCCGTTGAGGTCATAACGAGCCGTTCTTCGTAGCAAAGGAATGGCAGAAGACCCGCGTCCCGCTCTTTTTTTCGATCAAGCGGAACATACTCCGATGCAAGTTTGCCTGGTTGAAGCGGGGTTGTATCTTTTTCTTCGATCCCCACCTTCGGTCTGTGGACGCCGGGCTTGTTCGTCGGATACAGTTTCGCAACGACGCTGGAAACGTTCTCGGCCACTAGGTGGATTCTCAGTAGGTCGTCCCTAACCCAATCCATCTGAATTTGCAACCTTAACACTGGAAAGAAATCATGGCGGTACCATACATACAAAAGTGCTATTACGAACTGGATGATAACGATCAACGCAATCAGTTGCTGCAGAGTCATTCTCATAACGTTGCCCCTCGGAGGCTGGCCCATCTTTCTGGCCACCATAATAACCGAGGCTGCCCCAGCTTTGCTGGGCAGGCTGGAAGCGTTAAAGATGGGCCAGCCCTCGATCTATTTTACTTCCCGTTGGAATGTCAACTAGGATCAAGCATTATGGGCTTAGTCGAAACTTCTTTAGAGGTTGTGAAGTTAGCTACGAAGCTAGCCAACCCGGAGCTGGTACAGACTGCGACGAAGGCTAACATCGAGGCCCTTGAGCTGAGTGGCAAGAATCTTGAACTGCACAAGGCCGCGGAAGAACTGGAGACGAGAATCAAGGAGCTTGAGGCAAAACTGGCACTTGTCGGAGAAGTCTTCAGGGACGGAGATCTCGTCTTCCGTGACGGCGAACTCCGCGGCTACTGTTCGCGGTGCTGGGATGTCGAACACAAGCTAGTCCACGTGGTTGCAATCGACAGGGGCGGGGGGCAGGGCAGGGGGAACGGATGCCCTGAGTGCAAGAACTTCTTCTGGCACGGACACGCAACGAATCCGCGGATGAAGTAGCCGGTGAGATGTCATTGACAGGGGCTGGCCCACCCGTGACCTAACGCGGCTGAGGATGCCCCCTGGAACCAAGCGTCAGTGCGGTGCGGTTTGCGTGGCGTCGGGCGGCTTGGGCGGCGGCGTTGACGATTTGTCGTCCTTGAAGATTCCCGCGATCTTGCCGAAGAAGCTCTTCTTCTTTTGCGGATCGGCGTTTGGGTCTTGTCCGTTCGCCGAGCTGCGGAGGCGGCAGCGGCTTCTGCTCCGCCGCCGAAGAATCGGGAGAAGAATCCCGCGACGCCGCTCTGCTGGTCGCAGGTCTCGCGCGGCTCCGTGCCGGCCACGAAGGCGACTTCGTAATCGTCCGGACAGGTAGGCGTCGCCAGGCGGTTCGTGGCCTTGTCCAGTTGCACGTCGACCACGCCGGTGGGCTGAGCGAATTCCTTCATGTCGGCATACTGCGGCAGCGCCGACGCCTTCTTCATGAACTCGGTCCAGATGGGCGCGGCCGTCATGCGCGCCGCTGAGTCGAAGATCGCTGTAGTCGTCGTAACCCACCCAGACGATGCATAACAAATTCGAGGTATAGCCCGCGAACCAGCCATCATGCGAACTGCCCGTCTTGCCCGCCGCCGGCGGGGTAAAGCCGCGCAGGCGTACCGCCGTGTAGCCGAGCCCGTTGTTGATCACGCCTTCCATCATGTTGGTCATGACGTAGGCAATGCGCGGATCGAGCACCTGCCGCTGGTCGGTCTTGAAGTTCGCCACCACGTCGCCCTTGGCGTTGCGCACCGAGTTCACCAGAATCGGGGAAAGACGCGTCGCCGTTGTTGGCGAACGACGTGTAGGCTCCCGCCATGTCGAGCGGAGCGGCCTCATACGATCCCAGAGCCATGGCCGGCGTCGCCTTCACGGAAGCGATTCCCGCCGACTTTGCCAGGTCCGCCACCTTGTCGTAGCCCACTTCTTCCGCGACCTTGACGGTCGCGTTGTTCAGCGACATGGCCAGCGCATAGCGCAGCGTGACGTCGCCGTGGTACTCCTCTTTATAGTTGCGCGGCTCGTAGATCTGGTCGCCATAGGCGAAGCTTGAAGGCGCATCGGTCACGGTGGAGGCCGGCGTGATCACCGTGGCCGAGCCGTCGAGCGCCGTATTCATCGCCGCGGCATAGACGAACGGCTTGAAAATGGACCCGGTGGGCCGCTTCGATACGGCGTGATTCAACTGGCTGAAGCCGTAATCCCGCCCCCCACCAAAGCCAGCACTGCGCCCGTGTGCGGATCGAGCGCGACCAGCGCGACCTGCGCCTGCGGGCCCGGCGCCACGGTGCGTCTCCATCTTCTTGCCCACCTTCACCTTCTTGGTGCGCATCTTGGTGACTTGGTCATCCACCAGCTTCATGCCCATCTCGACCGCCTGCGCCGCCGCCTTCTGCAGATCGGGATCGAGCGTGGTGTAAATGCGGTAGGACTGGTCGTTCAGGTCATGTTCGTTGAACTGGTTGATCAACGTGTCGCGCACCATGTCGACGAAATACGGCGCGTCGCTGGCTTCCACGTTCGGAGGCGCCAGCTTCAGCGGCGTGGC
Source organism: uncultured Acidobacteriaceae bacterium (assembly GCA_963770235.1). Lineage (GTDB taxonomy): Bacteria > Acidobacteriota > Terriglobia > Terriglobales > Acidobacteriaceae > Sulfotelmatobacter. Next base: position 23,451 of record CAVYOW010000006.1, read on the forward strand.
TTTGGCTTTCTCGGCCTGCTCCCGGGTGATGGCGTGGGTGTCGACCATCGAATCCAGCACCAGGTTGCGCCGCTCCAAAGCGCGCTCCGGATGCCGGTACGGCGACAACCGGCTCGGCCCCTGGATGATGTCCCGCCAGCAGCGCCGCCTCCGGCAGAGTGATGTCTTTCAAGTCTTTGTTGAAATAGGCTTGCGAGGCCTCGGCAAAGCCGCTGATGGCGAACGATCCGCGCTGCCCCAGGTTCACCCAGTTGCCGTAGAACTCAAAAATCTGCTGCTTGCTGAACTTCTGTTCCATCTCCTCGGCAATCAGCATCTCGGTCAGCTTGCGGCGCACGGTTTTTTCCGGCGTCAGAAAGAAGCCGCGCGAGAGCTGCATGGTGATGGTCGAGCCGCCCTGCTCGTGCCGCTGCCGCGTCAGATCGATCCACACCGCCTCGAACATGCGGATGAAGTTCACCCCGCTGTGCTCGAAGAATCGCCGGTCTTCGATCGCCAGCACCGCATCGACCATCACTTTGGGAATGTCCGAGTACTTCACCACCTGGCGCTTGGAGCGCTGTTCGGAATCGAACAACGCAGTCACCAGCTGGGGTTCCAGTTCGTAGGCGGAAAGCTCATTGCCCCGGCTGACGATCTTTTCCACCTGCCCGTCCTGAATCGCAATGTGCGCCGCTTCCGGACTGTGATAGCTCTCCGGCCCGGGCGTGATCTCGATCCCGTCGCTTACCAGGTGAAAGGTGCCGAGCGGCGACTGGCCCGTCCTTGTCGGAATACCCCGCCCGGCGCAGGAGCGTGGCGATTTCCTTGGCATCGATCTTGTCGCCGTCATGCACCGTCCGCGGCAGGGCGTAGATTTTGGCGGAGTTGTTGAATACCGGCGTGCGGAAGCGTTGCTCGATGATGCGGTCGTACTTGATGTAGAAGTAGCAGAATGATCCACCCAGGCCAATCGCCACCACCAGGAAGATAACGAGCGCGGCTCGAATCACCGGATCGCGCGGCAACCCGCGCCGGCCCTTGCCACCGTTGCCTCCGTTTCTTCGGGATCTTGATCTTAATGGCCACGGTTTGACTCGTACCCCCGTTGAAAAAACTGCCTGCTGGTCAGACGACTTCGGGAACGGCGCGCAAAAGGTTTGACTGCCTGCTCTCCCTTCGCCGCTTCCCTCGGCGTTCTCCGTCACGCGCAATGTCAGGATGCGTGCCTTCCATTGTACCGCTGCGCCCGCCAACAAAAAGAGACCCGCAGTTCATGCGGGTCTCTAAGCTGTTAATAGCGGAGTAAATAGCGACGCAACGCTGATTCCGTGGCGAACTGGACCCGAGCCGGCTACTGCGGATCCGTCACCACCCAATAGCCTGGCGTGATCAAGGTCGCCGGCGAAGTCGGCTGCGTGGGAATGCCGTTGGAGCCGATGGTGAGCGCCCCTAACTGCGTCACGATGGACGTCCCATTTGAAATGCTGCTGTAGACGAACAAGTTTGTCCCCGATTGATCGAACTGGCCCCAGTGGCCGGTCGCGATTCCGTGAGTGCGGGAAGCCGCTGATCGCAGTAAGCGTTCCGGTCGCGCCCAGTTGGTAGCCTTCGATGGGGTTGTATGCCGTATCCGTGTCGTTGATGCCGAACGAGTAGACGAACTCGCCGCCACTCGAGGCCGGTTGGACAGCGATATTAAGTGGCGAGTTGGTGGTGGCAAAGGCGAGTTCGCTACCTGCGTAAGCGTACCGAGCCGGAGTAGCCGTGGCGGTCTGCTGAATACTGAAAACATATAGATGCGGATCGTCCACATTACTGAAGCCCGGCGCCTTGGAGTTCCCCGTCGTGCCCACCAGAAAGAGTCCGCTGGCGTCGCCCTGCACTTGCCACATTGGAAATGCGAAGGGGCTGCTTGAAAGTTGCGTCAGCGCCCCCAGGGTCGTACCGTTTGTGCCGTCACCAATCGAGTAGCCGAGCACCTTGGCGCCAGTGTGGTTGAGCGAAGTTTCCGTCGCATAGAGATATTTGCCCAGACCATCCGTAGTCAGATTTCCAGGGTTAATTCCCACCGGAGTCGGAAAAGGAGATCCAGTGACCACCGACAAAGCGCCGGTGTTGGAGATTTGGAAGACAAAAATCTCGTAGCCAAAGCTATCCGCAATAAACAGCAGCGTGCCTGCAGGGTTGGTCGTCATGCTGTATTGGTTGAAAGGGATCGAAGCATCCAGATCAAGCAACAACGGTGCTGGAAGGTTGGTCAACGGCGCAAGGGCGCCGCTGGTGGTCATCGACCAACCGAAGAGCTTATTGTCCGGTTGGCCGAACAGCGCGTAAACGAACGGCTGTTGCCCGGTTTGCTGGGCAATCACCATGCCGGCGCCAGGGTTGCTGAGGATCGCGGTACTGGGGGCGACGAAGTTCGTAATTGGCGCAAATGTTCCAGCGCTAGAGTTCAACGTATAGCCATCAATCGTGCCGCCCTGGTCCACGGCAAATGCGAAAGCCGTAGACGAGCCACCCCCGCCACCGCCGCCACCACCCACCGCCAAACCCCGACCCCGAGGGCGTGCAGGTCGAACTGCCGAACGTAACCTGGCAATTGTAGGAACCGCCGCAGCCGGCCAGGAACATCGTTGCCAGCACCACCAGCAGCAAGCTGAGCAGCGCTCGAGCGTTGGTCTTCATGAACTACCTCCACCTGAGCTTCACTGATTCGCGGCGAGCGCGTGAAGAAACTCTTAATCTAATTGCGATAGTAGGTGGAAGGTAACATCGTGGCAACGTTACGAATGTCACTGACCCGTGACTGATAACTAAATCAACTCGGAGGAAACCCGCGGCTAAGTCAGCACTCTATGCCGCCGGTCTAAGCTTCGCTCATAACCCTGATCAACTACCGCGGATAACCCGGGGGCGCTTCGGACTTAGACTCACACCGCCATCGAGTCCCAATAGCGAACCAGAAGCATTGCGCGAAGACCCGTGGAACGCGGCGCTTGCAGGCCCGGCAATATCTGCTATCTGCGCGCGTGCAAGGCTATGCGAGCCGTAGTTACTCACACATATCAACGACAAAATATCCTGCGTCGCGACGCAGCGAAGACTCCGTGTGACTATCGGACGTGACCACTCGATTGCATAGTAACCACACATTTCCCTTGCCTCCATTATTAGAAGCTGACAACATTCGAAGTGAAATCAGCGGGGATTTTTTCAGGAGGATTTTCTCAAGTGAAACGAACAAACATTCTGGCCGCATTGCTTGTCGCCCTGTCGCTCATCTCAACTGGATGCGGCACTTCAGACTATGTGCAGTCGATCCAGCTCTCGACTAATGGGGCAAGCAGCGGAGGCTTTTTCAATCTGTCAGGCGCCGACGGCACCCTCCAGTTAGTGACCAACGCGGTCTACCATAGCGGAAAAACCGTCCCGGTTACAGACTCAGTCACCTACACGGTTACGACTATAGGCGTCGACGCAAACTTCAGCGATCCGCTGCCGGCTTATGGCCCGACTACTGTACCCATCGACTCCACCGGTTTGATGACAGCCGTAGAGGCCCTGTGCACCTGGGATAACATTCAGCTAATCCCCCAACGGGAACCGCCATATCTGGGTTTACACCGGATACTACCAGGTCACCGCGACCTATAACGGCATGGTCTCGCAGCCGGTCGCTATCGGCGTGGGCTCTGAAACCTCCCTGAGCTCTGCCGTCGGCGGTTGCGGTCCGTCGTAGTCTCCAGGCTCGGGTCTGCTCCCCCGCAGACCGTATCCCGAGCCGAAGCCGTCTTCCGTCTAGCTTAGATTGTCCGTTGAATTCCTCTGAAGCTGTGCGGCCACTCCCCGCACAGCGTCGTTTTCAATCTCACCAGGAATCAAGTCCCGAACTGTCGTGCCTGCCCAAGCGCGCACCGGCGCACTGATTTCATCCTCTCATAAAAGAATGTTCCGGATAAGGGCGTTGACCCCAAAGGCCTATGAAGAACTGGCATGCAGGCAGCAAAAGGTGGAAGAGAGGCGCTTCATCAGCTTGCCGCGTTTTGCCGAAGCCCGGAGCAAAGCCAAGGGTGAAGCCGAATGGTTCGGTTAAGGCGCCAGGATGAATGAGGGCTCGAGAGGGAGTGTGGGATTTGAGCTTCAGCAGAAGACGGGCAACGAAGCCGCGGATACCGGTCAGACGAGCAGAGTCGTACTAGGTACAGGGTACTGGGTACTGGGTACTGGGTACTCGGTACTGGGTACTGATCACTGACTCTTACTTGTTTCCGCTCGTCGGATTGAAGTGCATCTCGAAGGAATAACCCGGCAGATTGATAGGCACGGTATAGTCTGCGGCGACGTAAACCGCCATTAGGCCAGGTGTAAGGATCCGCTGCACGGTTACCTGCTTCTCACTGATCGGCAGGTCGTGCTCCTTGGCCTTGCGCAGCACGTCATTGCGAACATCATCGTCCGTTCTTGCCGGGTTCGCTCCCGCCATCATCGCGACCTGCCTGAGGTCGTCCTGAAAGCTGAAATTGGCCATGATGGGCGGAGCCACCTGGAACAGGGCTACCACCACCAGAATGACCGCAAGAAATCCGACCAGCGCCTTAAAGGTTCCCATAGTCTCAAAACTGCGCCGGCCAGCGGCGCAACTTTCAGGCCTTGGCTGGCAGCACTCCTTGAAAATATTCCACTACCGCCGCGATCGTAACATCGCGCACTTCCCGAGTCGAGCGTAGAACCACTTCCACAGTACCTTCGGTAACCTTCTTCCCCACCGTGATTCTAAAGGGAATTCCCACCAGATCGGCGTCCTTGAACTTCACCCCCGGCCGTTCGTCGCGGTCGTCGAGGATCACGTCGAAGCCAGCGGATTCCAGCCGGGTTCCAATGTCGACCGCGGCCTTCAGCACGCCCTCGTCCTTCACATTCACTGGAGTAACCACGATTTCAAACGGCGCAATCGAAGGCGGCAGCCAGAATCCGTTCTCGTCGTTACCCTGCTCTACCGCCGCCGTCAGAATGCGCTCAATCCCAATCCCGTAGCAGCCCATGATCGGCGTAACTTCCTTGCCGTTCTTGTCCAGCACCCGTGCGCCCATCGACTCCGAATAGCGGTAACCCAGCTTGAAGATGTGCCCAATCTCGACCGCGGTATCAATGCGCAGCGCCTTCCCGCAATTCGGACAACCTTCGCCCGCCGTCACCGCGCGCAGATCGGCATACGCCGTGGGATGAAAGTCCTTCCCCGGCGTCAGATTCTTCAGGTGATAGTCCTCTTTATTCGCGCCCGCAATCAGATTCGTGCGGCCTTCGAGCGCCTTGTCGACCAGCAGCAGCGGCAGCCCCGCATCTTTTTTCAAGTCCTTCGCCCACTCAATCCCCACCGGCCCCAAATATCCCGCCGGAGACTTGAACAGCGCCTTGATCTCGCCTTCCTCCATGGGCCGCGTCGCGACGCCCACCGTAGCGTTGAACTTCGCTTCGTTCAGCTGATGATCGCCGCGCATCAGCACCACAATCGCCCGCGACTTCGTCTTTTCCCGTCACGCGTCTTATCGCTCATCCGCCATGTAAGCCAGCGTCTTGATCTTGTTCTTCGGCGAGACTCCCAGAAACCGCGCCACATCTTCAATCGTCTTCTGCCCCGGAGTGTGCACCTCGAGCGGCTTGCCATCGCCTTCGGCAGCAAGGTCCGCAACCGCCTCCAGCTTCGACGTAGCCTTCTCCATGTTCGCCGCGTAGTCGCAGCCGTCGCAGCTCACAATCTGATCTTCTCCCGCCGGAGTCCGCACCATGAACTCGTGCGATTCCTTACCGCCCATCGCTCCCGAATCCGCCTCGACCACCATGTACTTCAATCCGCAGCGGTCAAAGATGCGGCAGTAAGTGTCGTAATGCTTCTTGTAGGAAACATCCAGCCCGGCCGCGTCGATGTCGAACGAGTACGAGTCCTTCATCATGAACTGCCGCACCCGCAAGCAGGCCCGGACTTCGGCCGCGGCTCGTCGCGAAACTTCGGAGCGATCTGGTACCAGATCTGCGGCAACTGCTTGTAGCTGCGCAGCTCTTTCAAGGCAATCGAAGTCATCACTTCTTCTTCGGTCATGCCCAGGCACATGTCGGCGCCCTTGCGGTCTTTCAGCCGAAACAGGTTGTCGCCCATGAGAGCCCAGCGCCCGCTGGCCTCCCAAAGCTCCCGCGGATGCAGCGCCGGCAGAAAAAACTCCTGCCCGATCCGGTCCATCTCCTCGCGCACGATGCCCATGATCTTGTTGAACGAGCGGTTGCCGAGAAAAAGATACGAGTAAATGCCCGCCGCCAGCTGCCGAATGTAGCCAGCCCGCACCAGAAACTTGTGGCTGGCCACTTCCGCGTCCGCCGGCGCCTCGCGCAGTGTAGGAATGAACAGTTCTGACCATCGATGCATAGTGAATGAGTTCCTGTATGAGTTGGAGTTGCCGATTGTAAATGATTGCCTGAAAGGACCCGGGCGGGAATCGGCAACGCCATGCTGGGAGCAGCCGCCTCGGCTGTCCTCCGGAGCGGCAGCTCGGTACTCGCAACTCGGCACTGATTAGGAAGTAAGCCGCCGCAGAATCTCTTTCCCCAGCTTCTGCGTCTCCCCGAAAAACTTCTGATACTCGACAAACATCCGGTTCAACTCCAGCGCCTTGTCCGTCGAGGGATGCTTGCGCAGGATCATGTCGCGCACATGCACCGGGTTCGGCAGGGTTGCGTCTTCCGTCAATTCTTCCAGCGCCGTATTGGGATCGTAGTGATACATAAGGATATTGTAGCGCCGCCGTCTCGGCGGCTGTCGGCGGGACCCCTCGACTCCGCTCAGGGCAGGCTGCCGGCGCTACACCAATTCCGTGCTCCACAGATCGTGCAGGTGCACGATCCCCAACAGCCGATCTCCGCGCACCAACGACCATCGAGCGAAGTAATCTTCTTCTCTTCCATCAATGCCAGCGCAGTCGCGGCAAATTCCCAGCACCAATCGTCCGCGGATTCTTCGTCATGCACTCGCCCGCCGTCAGATCCATCACGTCTTTGCCGCGCTTCTCCAGCAGTCGCCGCAAATCTCCGTCACTGATGATGCCCACCAGCCTCTCTCGATCCACCACGGCGGTCACGCCCAGCTTCTTCCGTGACATTTCATAAATCACGTCCGGCATCTTGGTCTGCGGAGTAACTCTCGGCAATGCCTCGCCCGAGTGCATCAGCGACTCCACCCGCGCCAGCCGCTTGCCTAACTTCCCTCCCGGATGCAGGTTGGCAAAATCCTCTTCCTTGAACCCGCGCTTCTCGCTGAGCGTAACCGCCAGCGCATCGCCCAACGCCAGCATCGTCGTAGTCGAAGCGGTAGGAGCCAGCCCCAGCGAGCAAGCCTCCTCGCGCTATCGAACAATCTAACGCGACATCAGCCGCAGAAGCCAAGGTCGAAGCCTGTGTGGGCAATGCTCGTGTGGAGCGGGCACTCCTGTCCGCTGCTTTTGACTTTTTTCCCCCAGCCGTGCAGTCGCCCGGAAATCTCATCCCCCGTCATCGCAATCAGCGGCACCTGCAGCCGCTTGATCGTCGCCAGCAGCGCCAGAATCTCCTCCGTCTCCCCGGACGCCGAAAGCGCCAGCACCACATCCCCGCGCACCACCATCCCCAAATCCCCGTGCAGCGCCTCCACCGGATGCAGATACAACGCCGGAGTCCCGGTCGAACTCAGCGTGGCCGCAATCTTGCGCGCAATCAGCCCGCTCTTCCCCATCCCCGTAACCACTACGCGTCCCGCGCAGGAAAACATCAAGTCCACCGCCCGCTGAAACGCCGCCGCCATCGGACCGCCAATGCGGTCCGCCAGCGCCCGCAGCGCCTCCGCCTCAATGCGCACCACGTTCTCGCCAATGCTTTTCATGAAAACGCGATCCTACCAGATGATGGCGTCGATCCGCCGCGACGCGACCGGTTCTGCAATTGCACAATCACCCGATCGCGCAATCGCTCAATTCCCTAGAAATGATCCTCACTGCCCTGCGGTTGCACCGGCTTCTGCCCCAGCACCGCCAGTCCCTTGGCCTGGATCATCCGGTCCCACGGCCCCGCCTGCCAGTTGTCCCGCCCCTTCGCCGGATGCTGCCACGGCGGCAGCGCCACCATAAGATTTCGCGCCATCGAGTGCAGGTAAGGTTCATACATCGACCGCAACTTGGTCAGCTTCTGCCGCGCTTCCTCCGTGCTCTGCAACTTCAATCCCGCCGCCGCCAGCGTATCCCGCAGTGTGTCAAAATCGGCGTCGGTCAACCGTTCCGGCGCCAGCGGATCGTAGCGGGCATTCACCACCTGCGCCAGATCGACGGCCGCATGCCGCGCCATCGCGAACGTCACTCGCGCCTGCCCGGGATGAATGCCGTCAATGCCGGTGATCAGCAGCGAAGTCACGTCCAGCATGGTCTGCAAAGTTCCCAGCCACGACTGGTTGCTGTGCTGCGAACGGAAAAAACTCAGCACTGGATAAGAAATATGGCTCTCCAGCAACTCCCCCGCCCAGCGCTCCCAGTCGCGCAGACAACCATCAAGCACCATCTGGTCGATCTTCCCGGATCCTCCGCCGTCCCCGCCAGCCGCACCAGCAACTCGGCCGCAGTCGGCGGCGATCCGGCGCGGGCATCGAGCATGGAGATCTGAATCTCGCGCCGCGAAAACGACGCGTACACCACCGGCAGGTAGCCGATCACCACCCCCAGAAACGCGAAGCCCATCCCCGCTTCCAGCACCGAAAGGGCGCGCGCCAGGCTCGAGGTCGGCACAATGTCGCCGTAACCCAGCGTGAAGAACGTCTCGCCGCTGTGGTAAATGATCCGGCCAAACGTGATCGGCTCGTTGCTCAGTTGTTCGTGCCCGCCAATGCCATATTGCAGCAGGGCGAAACCCATGATCAGGCTCGCGGCCCAGAAAATCAGCAGCGTGATCAGCGACAGCGGCCCGAAGTATCCCAGAAAACTCTGCTGCCGCGAAGACGTCCGGATGCGCCCCGCAATGTTCTTCCACGGAATCCACGTGCGCCGCAAGAACCACGCCGTCAGCTTGAACTGCCGCGTCACCCGCCGCGGCAGCACCACCGTCTCAAACGCATCCTGCAGCACCACGCAGATGATGACAATGCCGAAAATAATCGCAGGAATGCTGCCGTGAAGGCTCATGCCGGGATTCGCAATCGCAATCATGATGCGGAGGGAAGGTTACCAGATTCGGCGTTCGGACGGAGCGACTGCCCCGCTGGCGTCTCCACCCGTCGTAGAAACGTAGCGAACTACGTCCCTACTGCTTGGGTTGCGGCGGAGAATTCTGCGCCGGCGGCGTAGTCGCAGGCGCTGTACCCGGCGGCGTGGGCGTAGCCGGCTTCTTCACCACCGGCTTCTTCTTCACCACCGGCTTCTTCGCCGGCTCGTTATCGTCCACCACGGTTTTCTTCGGAGGCGCCGCCGGAATCGCCGCCTGCGCCGTCTTCAGGTCGGCTCGCAGGCGCACAATCTCCTGCTCCTTCGACGCGGCCAGGTTCTCCAGACGCTCTGCAATCTGTTTGCGCGTGCCCTCAAAACTGGTCAGATCATTCGACAGCGCCTGGAAATCGTCCTTCGATCCGAACGCTCCTGCCGATTCCACCACGCTTCCCAGCACGTCGTAGAGCGCATCCAGATTCCGGTACAGCTTGAAGGTCGCGGGCATGTCTTCCGGCGCATTGCGCAATTGCCCAATCATCTCCGGCAACGCATTCTGCAGATTGCGCTGAATCGAATCCACGTTGCCCAGCGCCTGCTTCTTGGAGGAGTCGTCGGTCTTCCAGCGTTCAATGCGCAGCTTCGTAAGATCGGCCTGCGTGGTCTTTGACGCCGCCTCCAATTGCGCCAGCAACCCGTTCAGTTGCGTCACCGACGCATAAGAAACCGGCGTCCCCTGCAGCGGCGATTCCGCGGAAGCAACCGTTCCCTGCACCGAATATTGCGGGCTGTCATGCGCCGCAGGCGCCGCAGCCGTCTGGCCGAAGGCTGTCGCATTCCACAACAGCGGAAACAGCACAAAAGAACACGGGATAAGTTTAGGGTTCATTGAGTCTGGAGTCGGTGGCGTCGTGCGTGCAACAGAATATCGACAACGCCGAGGATACTACAAGCCGACACATTCGTTGCTAGTCGCTCAGTTGCCAAAATGCTTATGTGGGGACAGCCACCCTCGGCTGTCCGGTCGAGCGCAGTTCAACCTTTCCTGCGCTTCCGCGCAAACTGAGCATTGGCTGGAACCCGCACCGACGAAAATGTGGATCGCCCCGGGCGCCCGCCGATCACCGGCTCGGAAGGCCGTATCGGCGTATACTGTCTGACGCCCGCAGAAGTAGCCCGGGATCAAACGCGGCGACAAGTAGCAAACCCGCCAGCATGCAATGGACGCCGTCGTTGAGAGGAACCGGATCAGCTCCTCCTCTGTCGAATCGCGCCCAAAGCCAGGTCCCGGAACTAAGGAGATCGCTATGAAACTTCAGACCCTGCCATCCCGTTTCTCTCTATCCGTCGCTCTGCTCATGTTGACGGGTGGAATCTCAAGCTTTGCCCAGGACGGCAAACTCGTCCTGCATGTCACGCCCAAACAAGCCTACGTCTTCGCCGACGGTCGCGCCATCAGCGAAGCCAGTAAAGTCCACTCCCTGAGCCTTAGCCCCGGTGACCACAAGATCGAACTGGTCAACTACGGCTATGCTCCGACCACCCAAACCGTGACCATCACCGCGGGCAAATCCACCAATCTCAACGTCACTCTGACCCCGGTCACCGGAACCGTCTCTGGACCCTTCGGTGCCATGACGATCGAAGGAGCCGACCGGGATGCGATTCTGCTGAACGGCAAAACCCCCGACTTCTTCGTCGGCCACGGCGACGAATTCAATAACGATTGGGTGTGGAAGCAGGAACTAGTCGTCCCACCCGGCACCTACCAGGTTACCGTCCTGTCAGGTGACAAGGAAGCTTGGTCAGGCTCGGTCGAAGTTCCCGCCAATCAGCGTGTCGTCATCGATATTCCGAAGGGTGTGCGCAAGACAATTCCCTGGTCGCGTGGAGAGAAACTGAGCGCCATACCGCGCTTCACCGTAGGCACAGCCAGTGCCACCGTCGCTGTCGCCAAGCCCACCGCGCAATTGTCGGTGACCGCAGCCCAGGTCAACTGCGGAGATGCCTCGCAAATCAATTGGACCTCGACCGACGCACCTCGCGTCGAGATTACTCCGGTTGGCCCGGTCGCAACTTCCGGTCAACAATCCGTTCAGCCCACGCAAACCACCACCTATAACCTGACCGCCAGCGGACCCGGTGGCACCATCACTTCGAACGCCACCGTCAACGTGAACAACACCGTCCAGGCCGATCTGCAACTCGCCCCGGCGGAGGTCCATTACAAAAAGGTCGGAGAAAAAGTCGTCGTGGACGACAGCACCGCGTTGAACTGGACAGCCGCCAACGCCTCGAACGTCTCGATTGACACATTGGGCACGGTCAGTCCCACCGGCAGCCGCAGCCTGCAGATCACTCCCAAAAAGACCGATCCCGGCGCCGTCGATGAAACCGTCACCTACACGCTGAACGCCAGCAACGGTTGCGGCGGAACCGCCACAAAAACCGCGACGCTGCACATCGTGGGCTCGATTGTGCAACCCGAGATTAAACTCGCGCGCAGCGTTTACTTCCCAACCGATCGGCCGCGATCGCTCAAGTCAGAAAACGCTCTCCTCGACAGCGAAAAGGAGACTCTGAAATCCCTTGCGGCTTCTTTCACTCAATACCTGGCGGACCAACCCGATGCTCGCCTGGTTCTCTCCGGACACGCCGACAAGCGCGGATCGCAGATCTACAACCAGCCGCTGTCCGAAAGGCGTGCCGCGCTCGCCAAGAAGTTCCTCGTGGAACAGGGCGTTCCCGAAGACAAAATTGAGACTCAGGCTTTTGGCAAAGAGCAGAATCTGAGTGCCGATCAAGTCAAGCAACAGGTCGAGCAGGATTCGAGCCTGAGCCCGGAAGACCGCGAGAAGGCCCTGAAGAAAATACAAACCATCGTGCTCGCCTACAACCGCCGCGTGGACGTCACCTCGAAACCAACCGGGCAAGAGTCAGCTCGCCAGTATCCATTCAAGGCCGAGGACTTCGCCCGACTAGTCGACCGTAACGGTCCAGCGAAAATCGGCGGCGTAGAAATGGCGGCGCAAAAGGAAAAGATAAAGAAGTGAAGGTCGCGCCTTCCGGAGTCATGCGGGTGCCCCATTTCTCGCGCGTTCTGTGCGCGAGAAGTGGGGCTTTTGTCTTTCCAAGGCACCCAACGTCCCGCATCGCACCGATTGGCGAAGATCGCCCACTGGGCTGATAATTAAATCAGCCTATGTTCCGTCGCACCCAGCTGTTCGTGATCGTCCTCGCCATAGTCCCAGCCGTTAGCGTTCACGCCCAGGACCTCGCCAACCGTCTCATCCTCAAAGACGGCTCCTACCAACTGGTCACCAAGTATGAAGTCAAAGGCGACCGCGTGCGCTACAAAAGCGCCGAACGCGACGAGTGGGAGGAACTTCCCTCCTCGCTGGTGGACTGGCCCGCCACCGAAAAATACGAGAAAGACCGTGCCACGTCCGCCATCCCCGAAGCCGTCGACCATCGACAAGGAAACCGACGCCGACCGCGAAGCCGAACTGTCCCACCTTCCGCAAGTCGCCCCCGGATTGCGTCTCCCGGACGATTCCGGCGTGTTCCTGCTCGATAACTTTCAAGGCCAGCCGCAACTGGTCGAAATGCAGCAAGCCGAAGGTGACATCAACCGCAATACCAAGACCAACATCCTGCGCGGAGCCCTCCGTCCCATGGCCGGCGCCAAGCAGACCGTGGAACTCGATGGCGAACATGCCACCCTGCACGCCCATGTCGCCGTGCCCTCCATCTACATCAATGTCGAGGACGAATCGAACAACCAGCCGCCCAGCGGCCAAACCGCGTCCGCCCAACCATCCCTGCCCAGCCTCGACGCTCCCCGCGCCCAGCCGCAAGGCCCCAACAGCCGCAGCAGCCCGAGCAGGCCATCGTCCCCTTTGATCGCTTCCGCATCGTGCACACCAAGGTAAAAGGCGGCAAGCGCATCGTGGGCGACCTCAAGCGCAACGCCACCGGCAAGGTCAGTCAGGACCAGAATTTCGTGAAGACCACCATCGACCGCGTAAGCGGCGGCTGGCTCAAGCTAACCCCCACCGAAGATCTCGCCCCCGGCGAGTACGCCCTGGTTGAGATGAAGGGCAACGAGGGCATGAACCTCTACGTCTGGGACTTCGACGTAAACCCCACCGCGCCCGCCAACGCCAACCCCTGGAAGCCGGACGCGAAGCCGGCCGAGCCGCAGAAACCGAAGGAAAATTTGTAATTCGTGTTGACAAGTGACAATGTACACTTTACACTTAATCTGTGCCCGGATGATCAGGAGCATCAAGCATCGCGGCCTCAAACGGCTTTATGAGCGTGCAGACCGCAGCGGGATACGCCCCGACTTACTCGACACGATTGAAGACATTCTCGCCCGGCTCGACGAAGCCGAGACACCGCAGGCCATGAACCTCCCCGGTTATCGACTGCATCCTCTGAAGGGCGGGTTGAAAGGTTTCTGGTCAGTCACCGTTCGGGCAAACTGGCGCATTATCTTCCGGTTTGAGGGCGCCGATGCGTTTGACGTTGAACTGATCGATTACCACTAGGCACCACTGGGCGAGGAGCAGAAACATTATGCCGATGAAAAACCCACCGCACCCCGGACGCAGCATTCGAACCGCGTGTCTTGAACCCTTGGGGCTCTCCGTCACCGAGGGAGCGGAGATCCTTGGCGTCACCCGGCAAACGCTCAACGATGTCATCCACGGCAAGTCGGGGATCAGCCCCCAGATGGCGATCCGGCTGTCGAAAGCGTTTGGCAGCACGCCGGAAACGTGGCTACGGATGCAGCTTGCCTACGATCTCGCACAGGCCCGGAAAGACGAAAGCAAAATAAAGGTGCGGCGTCATCCTGCCGTCGACGAACTACGCGCCGAATAATTAAGTCATCGAGTAACTTAAGCCAGGCTGGCGTGAATGCCGAGAGCTTCGGCGACCTTGCGGAGTGGTTTATCTCGTGTCCACAGAACCGTAGGCGAATTGACGAAGACGGACGCTATCAGGTGCGCGTCGATCAGACCGATGCCCAGTGCTGTACAAACGGCGAGCCTCAATCATGAGCCGGACCTCGGACAGATGTGGCATTCGCACCTGCGGCAACAAGTCCAGCAGCGCAAGCGTCTTTCGTGCGCTGCGGCAGCGATCCCAGCGCAAGCTCCGCAATGATGAACGGATGGATCACAATGTCCCCTTGGTGAAGATGCTTGCGCATTTCCTCGTTTTTGGAACGAAGGTGGTCGATCCAAATCGACGTATCGGCGAGAATCAATTCGGCCGCCTGCGGCGTGGAATCTCTTTCAACTTGGGCATCGTGCCGCCCAACAACGCCAATCTGCGGGCGCTCTCCCGCTCGATGAGAGCTTTCAGAGCTTCTCGAACCAGTGCTGTCTTCTCTTCTACCCCAGTGAACTCCTGGGCGATGCGCACCAGGTCGTCGTCAAGCGCAAGGGTTGTTCTCATAGAAACTCCAGGCACTGATTATAGCATCAAATGATGTCAACTCCGGTGCCTAAGTTGCTGCAGACGCTAAGCGTGGAGCACATGCAACTGGACTCCCCGCCAGTCCCACAGACCGGAGAATTTTCAATGAGCGTGAACGCCTGTTAAGAAAAGCCGCTGCCAATCGGACTGATCGGCATAGACTTAAGTCGGGGCAATCATGGTGATGCACAAGCTGGCGCTGGCTGCGATCTTTCTTGGCTCACCCTATGTTCTGTTGTTGGTGCTCTACCTGACCGCACGCTGCTCCGCAATCGATATGCGACGGGTCGTGCCATGGATCAGGGCCTTACGCTGGCTCACGTGGTTTATGACGGGAGTGCTGCTTCTGATGGGTCTTGTATTGGCGCCCTTCCCTTTGAGCTACGGCTATCTGTCACTGTGTTTTTCATCTGGCGTGACCTTAGTCGATAGTTGGGTAGCCACGCGATTCCGGGGCCACGAAACCAACTGATCCTTGTGCCGTCGGGTGACGTAACATGGCCATAGCACTCAACGATCCCAGTTGCGAACCCCAACCCCGTAAGCAGCGCCGCAATGACTCAATTTCATTTCATCACTCCCCGCTGCGCAATCCCAATATTGTCCCGGGTCGTGTTCTTCACCAGATACATCATCTCGTCCGCCTGCCGGATAATGTCGTGCGCGTCGCGCGCGTCATGCGGATAAGTGGCCAGCCCAATCGAAGCCCGCACATTCAGATTCAAACCTTCGTCGCGGCAGAAGCAGCTGGCGCGCATCGCGTCGCGCAACCGTTTTGCCACCACCAGCGCCTGATCCTTCCCGGTCTGCGGCAGCAGCACCACGAATTCGTCGCCGCCGTAGCGGTAGGCAAAATCAATCAAACGCAGTTGCGCTTTCACCAGATACCCAATCTCCGCCAGCAGCTTGCTGCCGATCAGGTGCCCATGCGTGTCGTTGACCGTCTTGAAGTGGTCGAGGTCGATAAACAGCACGCTGAACTCGTAACCGAAGCGCGACGAGCGGTACACCTCGGTCTCCAGCGTCTTGTACAAGTGCCGCGCATTGTACAGACCGGTGCAGTCGTCGGTGATCGTCAGTTCCTGGATCCGTTCCACCCAGCGCGCGTTCTCGATGGCAATCGCCGCGTAATCGCAAAGCGCCTGCAGGAAGAAAACTTCCGGCTCGTTGAATTGCGACATGTCCACATTCACCAGCTGGATCACGCCCAGCACCCGCAGCCTCGACCGCAGCGGCACGCAGATCACCGAGTGCGTCTCCCACTGCGTGGCTTCGTCGATGCGCTTGGCAAATCGCGGATCGCTTTCCACATCCGCCGAAATCACCTGCTCGCCGTGTCTTCGCCACCCATCCGGCAATGCCCTCGCCCACTTTCAGGCGAACATTCTTCAGCGCCTCGGCGGCATCGCCCACCGCAATCGCGAAGTAAAGTTCATTGTGCTGCTCGTCTACCATCAGCAGCGACCACGTGTCGGGACGGAAGTATTCCGCCATCTTTTCCATGATGGTCTGCAGAATCGAGTCAAGGTCCAGCGACGACGTCAGCGCTTTCGCCACGTCGTGGAAAATGGTCAGTTCCTGGCTGTGCCGCGTCAATTGTGTGCCGGTGGCTTCGGGCATGCCTGCTTCCCTGATCCTGGTTTCTCTGATCCTGGTTTCCTGGTACTGGTTTTTCTGGTTCCCTAGTCGTTAGTTCCCTGATCTCATCTGGACGGAGTTACAGTTCCAAAAATTATAGGAGCGCCCCGCCGCCGGGGCAATGAACGTTGGTAACAGGAACCCCTAAAGCCAATGGGATGCTGAGTTTAGGCGAAGTCCGCTTCGGCGCTAGGGGAGGGGTCTTGAGCGAACCCAAATCCGCTGACCAATTCACTTCTTCGTCTGCAAAAGAGCGACGGACCGCTTCTCGTCAATCAGGTGGCGTCGGCCATCCTCGCTGGTACTGGCGCCTTGCCTGATGAGTTCGACCACCTTCGCCGGTGTCAACGACGGGTCGAGCGCGAATAGCTTGGCCGCAAGATTCACCACGTTCGGAGAAGCCATAGACGTGCCCGAAAGTCGAAGCCTCGCCCCGCCAGGGACATAGCTTTCCACGTTATAGCCGTCCGAGTCGACCACCACGGCCTTTCCGTAGCTGGTAAATGAGGTTTCGTCGCCTGCCTGGTTCACTGCCCCCACGGCAATGAGGTTTGGGAGCTGTAGCGAGGATGGGACATCTTCAATGAAGCCGCTGTCGCTGTCGCTGTTCCCGGCGGCGGTCACAAATAGAGTGTTCGGCGCACCCTTAATAGCTGTCTCGATGGCATCGCGCCAGATAGCGTAGAGTTCAGCCGCCCGCTTCTTGCGCTCGGCAGGGTCGGCCCCGCCGCCGGTCTTGGAAATCCAGGTTTCAAACTCCTGCGGATCGTCTCCCCAACTCATATTGACCACCCGCACATTGCGCGTTCGAAAGTAGTCGGATATCTGCTGAAAAGCAGCACTCATGTGATGGGCCCATTCCGCGGTGGGAGCAAACGGCAGGTCGGGCAATTGATCGTTGAAGCGGGCAACCACCAGGCGGGCCGCGGCATTTCCCCGCACTGCGATTCCCGCACAATGCGTTCCATGCACATAGAATCCGAGCACCTTATCCAACTCGAAGAGTTGATGGATCTGCTCCGAAGACAGAGTCGCGTACTTCTTCTGCAGCGCGTCCGCCGCGGGCGAGTCGATGCCATTTTCAATGTCCAACTGCCCTTGAATGAGTTCGCGGAATTCCGGATAAGCCTTTTGCTGCTGCGGCAGTCAGGGGATACAGCCAGGTTGTAGACGGGTCTCCACGGTCATCAAACGCAAGGCCATGCGTGCCGCTGGCCGTCGGTTTTCGGTCGGTGAAGAGTTGATCGGGGAAGAGCGAGACGTCGATCCCGGAGTCCCAAATCGCAACCAGCACCGGGGATAGATTCTGGTCTTTCGTGAGCGTGACTTCGCGTGCCGCCCAGATATCGGGCTGAACCACGTTGTGCGCTGCGATGTACGCCTTGAGAACTTGGCCGCGGGCAGGGAGCATCGGAATCCATGATTGCAAGTCGTCTCGCGCCGAGATCAACGCCCACGCCTCCTGATTGTCCAGCGCGCCCGACTTCTGGACCGCGGGATCAAGCTCCGTTTCCACAATGCCGACAGCAACCGCTTTCGTATACAGCCGCGAGCCCGCATAACTCTCTTTCACCGAGTCCTGAACCACATCCCAAGGCAATGGATCGATCGCTTCTCTAAAATATTTCGTGAATGCCTGCTCGTAAGCCGGACCATGGGTTGTTTTGGTTTCGATGGCGGCTTGCAACCTCGCTCGGGGGTAGAGAAACGCGAGCAGCTTGGCGGCAGGCTTCTCCTGCAACGTGCGCAGGGTCTCCACGGTCTGCAACCCGCTCTGGTACTCACCGGCGAGTACCTGTAAGTCGAGCTTGACCGCAAGCAGAGTCCGCAGCGTAGCTTTGTCGTCTATTTCGTAATCCCGCAGCATGGCGTCGAGATCGGTGCGGACTTTGGCGGCAAAGGCGTTAAAAGTGGCGTCGTCCGCTTGCACCAGCTCGGAAGCTGTGCCGGTTATCGGATAGCTGAACCGCGGCAGGTCAGCCTGACTGGTGACTTTCTTCTTTCCACCCGATTGCGAGTGTGCGAAAGTTGAAACCAGCAGCAGAAACCAAACAAGACTATGTGCGACCCGGCGACGTTCCGGCATGTAACACCTCCAAGTGCAGATCGAAAGCAGAAGTTGCACCCTCAGGACACGGCAGTCTAGAGATCGAAGTGCGAGCCTGTCAATACAATCGACGCGCCCGTGGACCGCGGGTTAGCCACCTGGCCGGTTCTCCTTATGGTTTATTCTCATAGGTATGCAAATGTCTAAACAGCGCCGAATCGTCTTATCGACTGCTTTCCTGCTGGCAGTTCTTTCTCTACGGCCCCTGCAAGGCCAGACCACCCCGCCGCCCGACCCCAAAACCGTCCCCGTGATCGATGGCGGCATCGGCCCCTGCTCCGCCGAATTCAAGGTCACAGATACCGCACAAGCGCCAATCTACGCGGCCAACATCAAGGTCCACATCGCCTACGGATTCATGTACCTCCACAAGCTCGATCTCGAAGTCGGCACCAACGCCAGCGGCCAGGCCCGCTTCACCGGACTGCCCGACCGCACCAAGCAAGGACTCTTCTTCCGCGCCTCCGAAGGCGGCCGCGAGGGCTCAGCCTTCGACGATCCCGCCAAAACCTGCAAAGCCGAACTCACCATCGCCCTCGAGAAGAAACCTCAGTAGACAACTCTAAGAAGTGGATGAGCCCCGAACCAACCAGCCCTCGTCTTGGTCTACCCGGTGCAAGCCTATGCCCCCTGTGTTTAGCTCTTCTTAGTTTCTTTCTCACTCCTAAGGTAACGTCATCACGCAACCCCTTCTGGCGTATGCTCCCGCCTTCGCCTATGATTATTCCCATCTCGATGCGGACGGAAATTTAGCCCCGTTCGCCGGAGCCGGCTTTGGGTGCGTTCGGGGAAAAACTTCGCAAACAGCGCGAACAGCGCGGCATCGAGCTCGATGCCATCTCCAACACCACCAAAATCAGCACCCGCATGCTGCGCGCCCTCGAAGACGAGCACTTTGACCAGCTTCCCGGCGGCGTCTTCAATAAGGGTTTCGTACGCGCCTACGCCCGCCAGGTCGGACTCGACGAAGAAGAGACCGTTGCCGACTATCTGGCCGCCCTGCGCGAGAATCAAATTCAGGCGCACTCCACTTCGCCCGATTTCCACGACCCTCCGGGAAACAACACTGGCAATGATCCCAGCCGCCAGCTCTTCAGAGACGATCGTCGCAAACGAGGGCGTCGAGGCGAGGATCGTCGAAACGACGATCGTCGCGGCGAAGATCGCCGCAACCTCGACGGTCGCTATAAAGATCTTTCCTTCTTACCCAATTCCGCAACCCCCGCTCCCGCAGCCCATCCTCCGGCCGAGCGTTTCCGCCAAAAATATCCTGCCGGGGGCCCCGAGCGGCCGCCGAGCGACCATGAGCTTTCCGTCCAGATTCCGTGGGGCAAACTGGCTGTGGCCTTACTGCTCGTCACCTTCGCACTCGCCCTCTGGAATTCACGCCGTCACCGCGAGCCCGCGGCCGCGCCGCAGTCCGCAGCCGCCTCCAATCGATCCCCGGCTCCCGCTCCAGTCATCGCGGCGACGCCCCCAACCCAGTCCGGTTCCGCAGCTCCCCTTTCGCTGGACAAAGCGTCGCCTCCGAGTACGTTGTCGTCTGAAAAACTCTCCGGAGGAACGATCTCCGGGGACGCGATTTCCGGGAAACGACCTCCGGGGGGAATGATTTCGGCGGCATCTCAGACAGAGTCCGCCACCGGCTCCGCCACTACGCCTCCAGCGAACCCGCCGCGCCCCAATCCTACAGTCGCGCAGAGCGCTGCTTCCGCCGCTCCTCCAACCCTGCCCCGCAAGTTAAGCCTGCTGATCCGCGCCGAGGAAAACGCCTGGGTCTCCATCATGGCCGACGGCAAGCCCGTAGCCCAGGAAACTCTGATCGCCCCCGCGCACACCTCGGTTCGCGCCAGCGGAGAAGTCGTGGTCAAGACGGGAAACGCCGCAGGCATCAGCTTCCAGCTGAACGGCAAAGAAATCCCGGCGCAAGGCGACGAAGGCGAAGTCAAAACCTACGTCTTCGACGCCGCCGGGTTTCGCGTACTCCCGCAGCCGCAATGAATTGGACGAGACGGGACGGGTGGCCCATGCAAGCCGTCTTTTGGCTTGAGTGGGGCAGTTCTAAACTGAGTCATCCCCAACAGGGCAGCAACCACCAAAGCACAAGGGGGAATTATCACTCCAAAGGCTCGAAGTGCGCCGATGGAATGTCCAGAGCAGCCAGCGCCTCGTCCATGGTGCGCACAACCTCCAGCAACGGCCGCGTAGACTCTCCCAGCATCTGGAACATGCGCGACAAACCAAATGCCACTGCAGTTGGGGCAACGATGATGCGAGGACGCCGGGTCGCGTCAGGCATGGCCGGCTCCTGCTTCGCCAGCTCGCGTACAAACGCCGCCGACAGAGCCACCTCGGCAACTAACGAGAAGTCAAAAATTCCCGCGCAGGCATCGGTCGCGATCGATCGCGTTCGAATCGCCTGCTGCGTCTCGGCCAGCAATTCATCCGTAAGCCGCCCCTCAACCCGGGCCAGCAGGACTTTGTTCACTGGATCGAACTCAAACCAGAACCCCATTTAACCGAGACTTCCTTAAGGCTCATGAAATGTCCAGCATTTTACACCCGAGCGAGGCAAGGCTTGACCAGGAGGCCACTACGGTGTTAGCACAAACAATTCGTCACAATTTTCGCATCAACAAACGGGGTGTGGATTATGTCAGAAGCACCAGACCATCGCCTGCTTGAAGCTCTGCTGGACTCCTGGGACCGGAACAACACCATCCTGGTCAACCTGCTCCGCGCCCTCCCGGAAGCCGCGCTGGAGAGCAGGCCGATGGAGGGCAGCCCATCCATCGCGCAGCTGTTCACCCACATCCACTACGTGCGACTTGTCTTCGTTTCCGAGGACGCTCCCGAGTTCGCCAGAAACCTGCCCGAGGAGGAGTGGGCGGTCGAGCGTGACCCCGGTCGCCTGGCGCAGATGCTGAACGACAGCGCCCAGGCGGTGCGCGACGCAGTAAAGAGCAAGGTGGAGGCAGGCCGGGACATGAATCTTCACTACGACCACCCGATCCTCCTGCTCCAGCACATGATCTGGCACGAGGGCTATCATCACGGTCAGATCAAGCTGACCCTCAAGTTAGCGGGCCGCCCCATGACCAATAAGGAAGCCGGACCGCTCACCTGGCGCGTCTGGATGCGCAAGAAGTGATCCTGTTGGGCGGGTCGGACAGGTGGCCCATTCAAGCCGTCCTTTGGCTTGAGTGGGGCAGTCCGACCGTGGAGGTATTCTGTTTCGGGTCTTGCGCGGGAACCTGCTCGCCGCCCGAATCCCTCCGTCCACCCTGCCAATTCCGCTATTGAATTCATCCTGCGGCATTTAGCCCCAAAACCATTGCGCTGCCTGGGACCCTCTGATAGCCTTTTCGAGGAACTTCTTTCGGCGGATCTTGTTCCTGATTGATCCCAATAGTACAATGGTGGACAGTCTTTTCTGTGATCCTAAAGACCGCGAGCAACACCCCCTACCGTCGCCAGAAATAAGGTCCAAAGCAGTTTCCTAAGGAGAACAAATCTTGGCAGCAGCAACAAAGAACCGCATTTTGTTTACTTCCGAATCCGTAACTGAAGGCCATCCCGATAAAATCGCCGACCAGATTTCCGACGCCATCCTCGACGCCTGCCTGGCCGAAGACTCCACCAGCCGTGTAGCCTGCGAAACCCTGACCGCCACCGGCCTGGTAGTCATCGCCGGCGAAATCACCACCAAGGCCTACGTCGATTTCCAGAACGTAGTCCGCGGCACCGTCGGCGCCATCGGATACGACAACGCCGTCTACGGTTTCGACTGCAACACCTGCGCCGTAATCTCCAGCATCAACAAACAATCCGGCGACATAGCCATGGGCGTAGACACCGGCGGCGCCGGCGATCAGGGAATGATGTTTGGTTATGCTTGCGGCGAGAATGAGGAGTTGATGCCTACTCCTATCTCGCTGGCGCACAAGCTGACTATGCGGCTCGCGCAGGTGCGCAAGAACGGAACGCTTCCCTTCCTTCGTCCGGATGGAAAATCCCAGGTTACGGTTGAATATGATTCCAAGGGTAAGGTGCTGCGGGTGGACGCGGTTGTCATTTCCACGCAGCATGCCGAGACCGTTAGCAATGAGGAATTGCGGGCGGGCATTCTAAAGCATGTGATTCAGGCCGTGATTCCGGCGCACCTGCTTGATGAAGATACTAAGTACCACATCAATCCCACGGGACGGTTTGTCATCGGCGGGCCGATGGGCGATACCGGGCTCACCGGACGCAAGATTATCGTCGACACTTACGGTGGTATGGGGCGTCACGGTGGCGGAGCCTTCAGCGGCAAGGATCCGACCAAGGTTGATCGGTCGGCGGCTTACATGGCGCGGCACATTGCCAAGAATATTGTTGCGGCGAAGCTGGCTGACCGCTGCGAAGTGCAGCTGGCATATGCCATCGGCGTGGCCGACCCGGTTAGCGTGCGGGTGGATACTTTTGGCACGGAGAAAGTGGATCCGGCAATCATTCCGGATCTGATTCGCGCGCACTTCAAGCTGACGCCGCGGGGGATCATTGATTCGCTAAACCTGCGCCGCCCGATCTACAAAAAGACTGCAGCTTACGGCCATTTCGGGCGCAACGATCCCGACTTCACGTGGGAAGCCACCGACAAGGCGGCGAAGTTGGCCAGCGATGCCGGGGTGCGTGAGCCGGTGGCGGCGCGGAAGTAGCGGGCTTCGGGCTTCGGCGGCCCGGGCTTCGGCGATACGTATCGCTGGTGAGCAGCCCACTTCTCGCAAAAAACGCGAGAAATGGGGCACCCCGCTGACCAAAGTTCAGCCGGGGAACTAGGCCGAAAGTGCCACTCCCTGAAGAGTATTTGGGCATGATGATCTTTCCCCCGATTCGTGTATTCTGAAAAAGCAGCAAGCAATCAAACTTAGTCTTCAAACACAAAGAAACCGGGTAACCAACCTAAATTTTTGAGCAGGAAAGCGCCACAGGAGGCGTATGTCATCAGCAGCACAGATCAGCAGCGATATCAAGAGCCTGGAACTGGCCGAACTGGGCAAGAAGCGCATCGAGTGGGCGAACCAGTCCATGAAGGTGCTGCAGATTATCCGCAAAGAGTTCATCAAGAACCAGCCACTCAAGGGCATCCGCATCTCGGCGTGCCTGCACGTCACGGCGGAAACCGCGAACCTGGCAATTTGCCTGCGCGACGGCGGCGCCGACGTAGTCCTCTGCGCCTCGAATCCCCTCTCGACTCAGGACGATGTTTCCGCCAGCCTGGTGCGCGATCAGGGCATTCCGGTCTACGCCATCAAGGGCGAAGATAACGACACGTATTACAACCACATTCTGGCGGCGATCGATCACAAGCCGCACATCACCATGGACGATGGCGCCGACCTGGTGACCATCCTCCACACCAAGCGCACTGACGCTCTGGAAAGCGTGATCGGTGGAACTGAAGAGACCACGACCGGCGTGATCCGGCTGCGCGCGATGGCGAAAGAAGGCGTGCTGAAGTTCCCCATCGTCGCCGTGAACGACGCCGACACCAAACATCTTTTTGATAACCGTTACGGCACCGGGCAGTCGACCATTGACGGCATCATCCGCGCGACTAACTTTTTACTCGCTGGATCAAAGTTCGTGGTGGCCGGCTACGGCTGGTGCGGCCGCGGACTGGCGAGCCGCGCCCGCGGCAACGGCGCGGAAGTGATCATCACCGAGGTCGATCCCACCAAGGCTCTCGAAGCCGTGATGGATGGCTTCCGCGTGATGTCGATGGCGGAAGCGGCGAAGCTCGGCGACGTGTTCTGCACGGTCACCGGCAACAAGAGTGTGCTGACGAAAGAGCACTTCGATTTGATGAAGGACGGAGCTATCATTTCGAACTCCGGACACTTCAACGTGGAGATCGACATTCCCGCGCTCGAGAAAATGTCGTCCTCGAAGCGCACCACCAGGGCCTACGTCGACGAATACTCCTTGAAAGACGGGCGCAAGATCAATCTGCTGGGCGAAGGACGGCTGATCAACCTGGCCGCGGCCGAGGGACATCCCGCGTCGGTGATGGACATGAGCTTTGCCGATCAGGCGCTGTCGGTCGAGTACATGGTGAAGAATTTCAAGACGCTGGAGAAAAAGGTCTACCGCGTTCCCGACGAGCTCGACAAGCGCGTGGCCAAGCTGAAGCTGGAGTCGGTGGGGATCAAGATCGACCGGCTGACTCCGGAGCAGGAGGAGTATTTGGCGGGGTGGTCGGAAGGAACGTAGGGCAGTGGTCAGTGGCCAGTGGTCAGTTTTTTGCGGGGCGGCGCAAGCCGCCCCGCTTGCTTGTTAGGGGGCCGGCCGGGTGGTGCTGAATGGTAGCGTGAACTGCGACATCACTTGAACGGGCCCGTCATCCGCCACAAACGGTTTGAAGCGCATCGCCGCGACAGCTTGTTTACCGGTATCGTTGACTCCTGAGTTTTCGGAGACCACGCCGCGAATCTCTCTTACCTTGCCTTCCCGATCGACGACTATTATGGTCGTAACATTTCCTGCCAATGCTCCCTCCGGAACCGGCGGCCAGGACACGTTCGGCACTGACAGCAAATTCTTGCGCAGCGAAGACTCGTCGAGCAGAAGCGTCCGCACCGGCTGCGCGTCTGCGCCCTTAGCATCCGCGTCGAATAACCCCGCCGGCGGGTCTCCCAAGTCATCGAGCATTGTTACTTTTGCCGTTACCTGAGGTGTGCCCACATTCACGGTCCGAGGCACCGTTCGGCCATGAAAGTCGGCATAGTCCTTAAACTCTCCGCTCCAGCCAAAACCGCCTGCATAAAGCAGCAGGCCCGTGCTGTCCCGCAAAGCAACGTAGGACCTCAAAATATTCGGCACATCCGGGGTCCCGGTGACCGTAATCCAGCTGACGTTGGTCATGCCCATGAGGTGCCGCACTTCGGCCGTCTTCACCTGTTCGAGAACCTGATCGAGAGGCGGGACAGGCTTCACTAGCGCGACCGCGGTCTCGCGCAGCCACTCGGGGAAGTAGTCTCCCTCGCTCTTCTGCCAGTCGCGTTCTCCGTCTACGATTTCGATGCGGTGAAATTCAGGCGATCTCATTTCCCGTCTCCACTTGGTCGGCGAGGCCCACCAAATTTCCACCTCGCCAGTTAGTCCGTACTCTTTGTCTCGATCACGGCTCGGGGCCAGACTGGCCTTGAGGTGGAATGGCTTCGTCCCCTGCTGATCGAGGGTGCTGCGCTCCACTGCTTTCTTGACTTCTTTCACTAGATTCTCGGCTTGGCCAAGCGTTGGCCATGCCAGCATTGCCGCGAGCACCACCATCCACGATTTCCCGCGCATAAGCGGAACTGTACACAAAGAAGGGGAAAAAGGCGACTGAGCGACAGCGGCTTACCCCAGCTTTACGCGGCGCTGAAGCGCCGCTCTTCCACGGTATTATTCGCGCCGTGATCCTCGGCCTGAACCAACATCCCAGGAGGCTTAGAGGCGTGGAATCCCACTTCTCGCAAAGAACGCGAGAAATGGGGCACCCGTCGGCGCGGTGCTACCTGCTTTTGGCGGACGGGGGTGTCCGGTCCACGCGAGCGGGGGCAGATGCGGCACGAGTGGAACTCATATCCTTCCCGAAAGTCTCCGCGCTTTGCGGAGGCGTCTTTCCCGAAATGGGAATCTGGTAGGACATTTCTGCATTATTGGAACCTTCCCTTCGTTCCGGTGGCATGTGAGATTGGATTTAGGGTCCGCGGAATTGCGCTGGTGCTGGTTGCCCTTTTCCTATTGGGGCATGCGGTGAAGAGCAAGTCCCTCGACGGCGACGTCGCTGTCGCTCCGGCTTGTTCGGGATGACAAAGGTTTATTTGGCGCGGGTTTATCGGGTTTATTAAGGAGCGGTATGCGGAAAAATCGGTGGGCGGGGATGAAGATCATCAAGAATTGCAAGAAGCGCGGGGAGTGGGTGGAGTTGGTGTTTGCGGTGCGGGCTATGGAGCTGGGGCTGTCTTTGGCGCGGCCTTGGGGAGAGTCTTCGGGATATGACTTTACGGTGGATCAGGGGGCGCGGATTGTGCGGGTGCAGGTTAAGTCCACGATATTCAAGGAAGGGGCGGAGGGATATTCGTGCACTTTGAAGGACAGCAAAGGTCCTTATAAGAAGAACACGTTTGATTTTGTGGCGGCTTATGTGATTCCGGAGGATGTTTGGTTCGTCTTCCCAGAGAAGGTGGTGCGGGGGATGTGGAGCGTGGGGCTGCATCCGAAGCTGGAGACGGCTAAGTATCGGGAGTATCAGGAAGCGTGGCATTTGCTGCGGGGAGAAACGCCGGGGTTCGTGGACCGGATTGAGGCTTGTGCGGAGGAGGATTTTCTGGAGGAAGTGCCCCAGTCAAGTGCCCCACTCAAGCCAAAGGACGGCTTGAATGGGCCACCCGAGCTTGAATGGGCCAACCGGGATTCGTAGTTAGGATTTGTTGGCGCCTCCGGGAGAGATTGCTCCCGAGAGGATGCGGATGCTGTCGCGGAGTTTGCCTAACGTCTGGGCTGCCAGGTTGCCGAGAGGATTTTCTTTTCCGGCGACATCGCTGAAGCCGGCTTTTCCATTTGCCTGACGGCGGCGCTGAATCGTTTGGAACTGACTTCGTCGATGTCGATGAAGCGGAATGCCTGGGCGAGCGGCATCCCATCCGCTCCGCCGTGCATGAATTGGATTTGGGCAGTCACTTTGCCGAACACTGTGCCTAAATCCATTTCCGCGAGCGTTCCCTGAGGAATAGGGCCGCTGGAGAGGACGGCGGAGCCTCCGGTAAGGGAGAGACGCCGAATTACTCCGACGAACTTTTTGGCGTCGACGGTGAACAATGCCCGCTCGTTGTTGGGAACACGGATGCGGGGCGGGCGGGTGCTCCTGGAGGACTTTTTTGCCATTACAAGGAGCATTACAACTAGACGTGGTTGGGTCAATGTTACTTAAGTGTGCTAAGAAGTAAGGGCTGTTCGGTGGCCCATCACGGCTGGATGGCTGGAGCAGGAGACGCGCCGGCAGCTGGCTCCAGGGCTCCGCCGCAGTAGGGGCAGAACTTGTCGCCGAGGTCTACGCTGCGCTGGCAGTGTGGGCAGACGGGCCGCAGGCGGGTGCAGCAGCGGGGACAGTAGCTGAAGCCGGGCTCGACCTCGGCATCGCATTGCGGACAGTGGGCGATGCGCGGTTTGCGCAGGACGAAATAGAGGACGATGCCCAGGCCGTTGGGGACAAACATGGCAATGAGGGTCCACAGCAGGCGGCTCATGCTGCGGCGTCCCGCGTCCTGGTTGATGTAGCCGATCAGCACGGCCCAGCAGCCGAGCACTGCTCCCACGAGGAGTCCCAGCAGACAGCGGGTGACAAACGGAAACGGATGGCGATCCGTGGCCTCGACGGTCACAAAGGCCACGGCGATGGTCGCGAGGACCGCTGTGTATAAGTAGTAGGCCCAGGGCGCAAGGATGCGGATCTCGTCTTTGGATCGCGTGGAAGTTGGATTGGGGTTTGTCATATTAGTCTCCTGACTCCGTGCTTGGTCTCCGTAAGATCTCGTTCCCGGTTCTAGCCCTCGGTAAGACCTGGTGTGATCGGGCATGTGTCTATCCTTGTCCCTGGCCAGCAGCAGGATTGCCGCCAGCAGGGCCGGCATCACGCAGAAAACCAGGAAAGCTACTTGCCAGACCGACGGCGCCAATTGGGCGCGCGCGCCTAACCATTCAAAGCCGCGCCAGAGAACGATTGTGCTGAGTAGCGCGCACAGGGTCACGGCGGTGCAGCTGACCGCAACCAGCCAGAGGCGTTCGCGATGGCGCTGCAATTCCAGGGCGCGGCGGCGCACCCTCATTTGCGTGGTGGAGACCAGGCTGCGCCCGGCGGCGATGGGGATGGCGCGCAAGCCGTGAATCGTCTCGGCGGCATTCTCGGCGAAGGCGCGGCATGAGGCACAGGTTTCCAGGTGCGCTGCCAACCATGCATTCGAGGAGAGCTGATCTGAGAACCGATCGGCGGAAAGCGCGTCGGGGCCGGCTGAGGCAATCAGGCGGCGTGCCCGTTCGTGCGCTTCGTCGTTCGTAGTCATTTTGGGGCTCACAGCTGCGCTCCTTTTAACCACGGTTCGAGCGCGCTCAGACCGCGGTAGATTCTGGATTTCACGGTTCCCAAAGGCACGCGGGCCACGCTGGCGATTTCTTCGAGAGACATGCCCTCCTGAAATCGAAGCACGAGCGCTTCCCGGTATTCCGCGGGGAGATGCTGCATGCCGGCCGCAATGTGCTCGCCTTGCTCGCGCTGCAGAGTCTGGTCAAAAGCCGAGGCTCCTCCGGTGGCGGGCACATCGAAGGGCGCGCTGCCTTCATGGTTATCCATCAAACCGTCGAGGCTGGCGGGTTGCTTGCGGCGCATGTGATCGATGGCCAGATTGCGGGCAACCGAGAAGAGCCAGGTGCTGAAGGCGTATTTGTCGTTGAACTGGTGTCCGCGCTCGAGCACGCGGATCCAGGTTTCCTGGAACAGGTCTTCCGCCAATTCGCGGCGTCCGGTCAGGTACACGAGATAGCGGAGAAGGCGATGCTGGTATTGCTCGATTAGCCGGTCGAGCAAGTCCGGATCTCGACGCCGAAGTCCACGAGCGATCTCGGTGCTCTCTTGCGCCATCGAACTCTCGAAATAGAAGGCAGCCGCGTTCATACTACTGTGAATACGGGGGTGGGGGGAGAAAAGACGCAAGAGATCGAGAAATGGGCCGCAACCGGTCCAAGCTGCTGACACGAAATGGGATCGGGTCGAGATTATGCTGCTGAAACCGCGGCCTCAGGCTTACTTACTCAGTTTCGACGAACGACTTTAGGCGGGCGAGTGCCTGATCCCACTGCTGGGAAACGAAATCGAGATACTGCTTCATTCCTGCAATCGGCTCCGGATTGAATTCAAATCGGGTCTCGCGACCCCTATGGACGCTGCGCGCGATGCCTGCACGCTCCAGCACTCGGAGGTGTTTGGTAATCGCCTGGCGGGTCAGTTTTGAACCTTCGGTCAGCTTGGAGATGGAGTGAGGCCGCCCGGTACAGAGCTTCGCCACCAGCGACAGGCGGACCTCGTCGCCGAGCGCGGCAAATATGGGAGCGCGGGCCTGCCGTTGGGCGGCCGTGCGGCTACCGCGTTTGTG
The DNA here is from genome assembly GCA_963770235.1 of uncultured Acidobacteriaceae bacterium. Classification (GTDB taxonomy): domain Bacteria; phylum Acidobacteriota; class Terriglobia; order Terriglobales; family Acidobacteriaceae; genus Sulfotelmatobacter. The sequence goes on from CAVYOW010000006.1 coordinate 53,045, forward strand.
CGACAGAGTTCTTTGCGACATAGTTTTCGATGTTCTTCATTTGCTCGGTCCAACCGCCATCGTTTCTGCGGAAGGCTTCGAGACGGCGGTCAGCGGGAAGCTTGTCGAAGCCGGACTCGGTGAGTACCAGCAGCGTGCCAGTGGCGGTCTTCTCCAGCCTGAATTCGACGAGCGTGGTCGGTTCCTTTGAGGAGTCCGCGGAGTAGTCCGCTTTGTCGAGGGACTTGGGATGAGGCCAGGTGAAGGAAAAGAGCCGCTCGGGCTCCATTTTCTGCACGACGGCCTCCCATTTTAGGTGCTCGTAGCCAGGATAAGTGATCTGGCCGCGCGAGACCTGGCCGGGGACGAATGGGCCGTCGAGTTTCACGCGGAACCACTCGCCAAACTCACGATGATCCGTCAGGGCACGCCAGACTCGCGAAACCGGCGCTTTGAGTTCAATGCGCTTCTCGATGCGATCTTTCATATTAGGCAACCTCCAGGTTGCATATTAGTTCAGATCGCTACGAAATGCAACCGGTCGGTTGCTCTTTCCGCAAGAGGACTGCGTCTGCCAGATGGGAAATTCGATGAGCGCATAAAAAAGGGGACGGCTTGCGCCGTCCCCGTTCAGCGTTGGGGGTGAAACAACTGTTTGGGTCTCCGGGACAGTTTGCGCCGCCCCGGAGACCGCGACGGGGGAGGCCCGCGCATCCGAAGAGTGCTTCCTTCGGAATATTTTCAACTCACGGCCGAGCTAAGTAGCGCGCCTGTTCGACCCAAAGCCGGACCTTATCTTCGACCGAAAACCGGCTGGTCGGCGACCCGGCAAACTTTGATTCGAGAGCAAAGGCGTGCGCTTCCAGCGGCACAGAGAAATGGAGCTTGGTCTGCACAAAGGCGCGCACGAAGATATCGCTGTAGCGCTCGATTCCCAGGATCTCAAACTGGACGGCATGCACCAGGCCGTGGAACAGGTCTCGTTCGGTAACTTTCTCGTTGAAGACCACGACATCGAGAAAAGTCAAGGAATGCAGGTGCGGAAGATCGGGCAGGTTCACGAAACCCAGGGCCTTATATTCCTCATAAAAAGGAGGATTGGGGACGCGAGCTCCCTTGAGTTCGACAATCCGCACGCGATCAAGCAGAGCGGCTGAAAAATACGGCCACATGAGCGCTTTCTCGCGGTTGCTGAGGGGCACGGCGGAGGAAAGGTAATGTTCGCGCTGCTGGCGGAAATAGGCAGTAACCCGCCCTACGGCGGCTGCGATCTGCTCCTCGGAAACCCGGGTCAGAGGCTCGGAGGCGGCTTCAACCGCGGGGATTTTCTTTTCGATGGAAGAGTAAAACTCGCTGAGGGCGGCGGCCGACTGGACGGACTTGCGCAGGATATCGCGCTGGCCGAAACGAGCCAGGTCGTCGACCGAAAACCGCAGCCGAAGCTGGTGCGTGGCGCAGTGGGCGCTTAGCAACTCCAGCTGGGCATGCTGGAGTTCTGAATTCATCTCAGCAATAGAAACTCTATCGTCAGGGTTTTCCCACGAATACATCTTCGCAAAACTCCTCAAGGCACTTGGTTACCGCAGGGGGGCCCGGCTCTTCATAATTTATACGTCGTTATGTTTACGATGTCAACATAATAATTGAAACGTTACACCAGAAAAGTGCGCCGGCGGGCGGGCGGAGGTTATTTCCTTTACATTGTTATGTTTACGGTGTATACATAATCCTGCGAGGTGTGGTTTCCCCCGGAAGGAGAACACGTGCCGCGGCGACCTGACCCTGACCTGGAAGGCAAGATCCTGGATGCAGCGCAAAAGCTGTGGAAGAAGGGAGGGGAGAAGGCGCTCACGATGCGGACGGTGGCGCGGGCGGCGGGGACGAACACGCCGGCAGTCTACCGGCGTTTTCGAGACCGGGACGATATTCTGCGCGGGCTGCTGCAGCGCATCCGGTGGGAGATAGCGGCGCAGATGGAAAGAATTGCTTCTCCGGAAGAAGGTTGCGAACGGTATCTGGATTATGCGCTGAGCCATCCCCGGGAGTACGAACTGTTTTTCCAGAAAGAATATGAACTCTTCTATTCCGCCCGCTCGATCCGGGCTGGATTCAAACCTAAGGTGCTGCCGGTGCGGGACGTCATGCGGCAAAAGGTGACGGAAAAGCTGGGCGGAGCGCCCGACGATCATGAACGGCTGCTGGTGGCGCTGCGGATGGTGGTGCATGGGGCGGCGATGCTGCTGATCGAAAAGGCCATTCTGCCTGAGGATACCGCAGAGGCGCGCGCGGTCTTTACGGCGACGGTGGCGGCGCTGCTGAAGACATCTGGGCTGTGAAGCCGACACCAGCCAGGTTCAAGCTATGGCAGCTCCAAATCGAGAGCGTAGATTTCGCTGGTACCCAGGTCGCGCGCGAAAAGGGCAGAGCCGTCGGGAGCGATGCCGCTCCATTCACCGGCGGCCGCGCTGCTGTAGCGGTGCAAGTCTTTCAAGTCAGCTAAGAGCTCCGAGCGGGTTTGGCCAACCTTGACTCGGCGAAATGTCGGATGATCGGTAAAAGTATTGTCATAGTAAAGATAACTTCCGTCTTGCGACCAGTTGGGAAAGCCGATTGAGCCTGGTTCACTTATCCAGTCCGACCACTTCTGGGTCTTGAAGCTGTAAAGAAGGAGTTTCTGGGAGTCGGCCGTGATGGCAGCCAGATACTGGCCGTCGGGCGACCAGCGTGGACTGAACAGGTTCTCAGAGCCCGGGATGGTCGAAACCTGGTGAGTTGCCAAGTCCACCAGTTGGATCGTCAGCGGTTCGGTCGATCCGGTTTGCTGGGTTCGACCGAAGACGAGCTTCTTGCCGTCGGGGGGACCAGGCTGGGTCCGCCTGAGTATGAGTTTCGGAGAGCATTTCCTGGGGCGTGCCACCCTGGCCAGAGATCAGAAAAGTCTTCCAGGGGCGGCCGGGTTGAATGTCAACATACGCGATCCGTGTACCATCAGGAGACCAGCGCGGCAGGTCGGCGATAACTGGCGGGTAGGTCAACTGCAAGCGATCGCTGCCGTCAACGCGACTGCGCCAGAGCGCGTGCTCCGGGTAGGAAACGTAAGTGACCCACTGGGCGTCGCGGGAAAAATCGAGTTCTCCGGCCGAAATTCCCGAAAGAAACGGCACAAACTGATGAGACTTGGGATCGTAGCGGACGAGTTCGGCGCGATTCTGTATCGCGTTGACAAAAAGTCTCTTACCATCCGGGCTGGGCGCCAGGTGCATGAAGGTTAGGGGGCCGGTCGTCAGTTGAAAGGGCGCGGAAGATCGCCGGCGAAACAGGCCGGAGGGTTCGCGCATGGCCCAAACATTGGAGCCGCTCAAGAAGAAGTAGTAGCGGCCATCCGACGTCCACACTCCGCAGCATTCTTGCGGCGGGCTGTGCCATCCGGGAAGCAGGGGATGAAGATTGGCTACCGTCGGACCGCATTTCCCAGATCGAGATAGCGTTACTCTCAGGCTTTTGAATGGTGAAGCGAATGCGAGCGCCATCCGGGGAGAAGGCGGCGTCGTCAGGAGTGCCTGAAACGGTGAGTCAGCTTGTGTCGGATCGGTGCCGTCGGCATTCGCCTGGAATATGTCGGAGGCGTTGAAAAATATGAGGTGGTGACGGTCGGGGACCAGGTCGATGCCATGTGCGACAACATCGCCGAGACGGCGCGGGGCTCCTGAGGGAAGGGGCAGAGTCCAGATCGGATATTCGCTTCCGGTGCCGACAAAACTGGCCACCAGGAGCTGAGTATAGTCGGGGGAAATGTCGACACCGACACATTGGCAAATGGAGTAGGAAGTGGGGAGGTCTCGCCGCCAGTGACGGAAGCCTGCACAATCCTGGCCGCATCGGTGGATTCATTTATGTAGAGCCGGGAGCCATCGGTGCCCAGGCCTCCTTTGGGTATGCCGTCGTGCGTGAGCTGCGTGGTGTTCAGCACCCTGGGGGGAGGCGGTGAAGAACTGAGCCAGGCGAATGCCGCGGCAACAGCAACGACCGCGGACACGATCGCTGCGGGCCAGAGCCAGCGAGATTTGCGAGCAGAAGCGGGAGCGGCGACGGCTTCGATCTTTCCGGAAGTCGTGTCGCGCCGCAGGCGCTTCAGGTCGGCTCTTACTTCCGCGGCGGATTGACAGCGGATGTCGCGATCTTTCTCCAGGGCCTTGTTGATGATGCGTTCCAGTTCGGCGGGCACATCGGGATTCAGCCGCACCGGAGCTACGGGGGCGCGTTCCAGAATGGAGTTGAAGATTAACGCCGAAGTTTCGCCTCGAAAGGGCAGCGTTCCGGTACACATTTCATACAGGACCGCGCCGAAGGAGAACAGGTCGGTGCGAGCGTCGAGTTCCTTGCCGCGCACCTGTTCTGGCGACATATAGGCGACGGTTCCTAGAGCACTGCCGGGACTGGTGAGATGTTCCTCGGAGTCAATAGTGGCGGCGCTCAGGGCGACGTTCTCCGGCTTGAGGGCGACTTTGGCCAGGCCGAAGTCGAGAATCTTGGCCTGACCTCGATTGGTCACAAAGATGTTTGCGGGCTTGATGTCGCGATGGACGATGCCTTTGGCGTGAGCCGCATCGAGAGCGTCGGCGATCTCGGTGCCGAGCTCGAGCACGGTTTCAATCTCCAGCGGCTTGCCGGCGATGCGGTGCCGGAGCGTCTGGCCTTCCAGCAGTTCCATGGCGATGAAGGTGCGTCCGCTGGCTTCGTCGATTTCGTAGATGGTGCAGATGTTCGGGTGGTTCAGAGAGGATGCGGCCTTGGCCTCGCGCTGAAAACGGCTGAGGGCTTGAGCATCGTTGGCGAGATCATCGGGAAGAAACTTCAGAGCGACGTGGCGGCCGAGCTTGAGGTCTTCGGCTTTGTAGACCACACCCATGCCGCCGCCGCCGAGTTTCTCGACGATGCGATAGTGCGAGATGGTCTGGCCGATCATTCGGGGGATTTCCAGGCTCAGGGTCGCCTCATCTTAAAGACGCGGCACGGGGCAGTCAACGAATCACAGCGGCAGACCCGGCTTGTAAGGCTCTGAGGACGGTCCGCAACACCCGGACGGTGCCGACTGGGGCGAACCCGTTGCGCTTTCCGGACGTTTTTCGTCGACAACCGCGCTACATCAACTCTTCGATGAAGGCGCGGGATACGTCGGCCGGTATCTGTGTGCCGGCGTGTGCGAGCGGGCCGGCGTTGAGGACGGGCTCGGCTCCGTGCAGAGTGGGCACGTCGGTGCGTTCAAAGAACTTTCCGATGGGGATCTCTTCATCCCAAAGCAGAGACTTGCCCATGGCGGCCATCCAGTCGGCCGGATCGTAGGCGGGATCGTCCTCGAGCTTCTTGATGCGCGGGCGGAACCACTGGTAGGTGTTGTCGTGGTTGTAGGTGACGCAGGGGCTGAAGACATCGAGGAAGGAGAAACCCTTGTGCTGGATGCCTTGCTTGATCAGTTCCGTCAAGTGTTTCTGTTCCGCGCTGAAGCCGCGGGCGATGAACGTGGCTCCCGCGGCGAGAGCCAGCGAAATTGGATTTATGGGGGCTTCGATGTTGCCGAAAGGCATGCTTTTCGTTTTCATGCCGAGGCGGCTGGTGGGGGACGTCTGGCCGGTGGTGAGGCCGTAGATCTGGTTATCCATGACGATGTAGAGCAGGTCGACGTTGCGGCGCATGCTGTGCACGAAGTGATTGCCGCCGATGCCGAAGCCGTCGCCATCACCGCCGGTCACGAGTACGGTGAGATCGTGGTTGGCAAGCTTGACTCCGGTGGCGACCGCCAGGGCGCGGCCGTGCAGGGTGTGCATGCCGTAGGTGTTGATGAAGCCGGGGAAGTTTGACGAACAGCCGATACCGCTGATGGTGACCACGTTGTAATTCGGTATCTGCAAATCGACCAGGGCTTTCTGGACGGCGGCGAGCACGCCAAAATCGCCGCATCCGGGACACCAGTCGGGATCGACTTTGCCTTTCAAGTCGGACATTGCCACGTGGTTGGTAGCTGCCAGGGCTGTCGCCATTTCTTGTCCTCCTCAAACCGGGATTTCGTCAAACCGGCATGTCGTCAAACCAGCATGTCGTCAAACGCATGTCGTCAAACCAGAATTTCATGCGCGGGTACAGATAGCTTGGGCCCGCCACGGAGTTGTTCTTTGACAGCTTCGACGATGTGGTGCGGCATGAATGGCTCCCCATCGTACTTACGGATATAGCCGTCGGGTACAAAGCTGGTTTCGCTGCGCAGGTAGCGGGCGAACTGGCCGCTGTAGTTGTTCTCGACAATGATGGTGTGACGCGCGCCTTTAAGGATGTCGAGAATGGCGTCGCCGTGCAGGGGCACAAGCCAGCGGATCTGGAGCTGATTGGCTGGAATGCCTTGTTCGGAGAGGATCTCGCAGGCTTCTTCAATCACTCCCTTGGTCGATCCCCAGCCGATCAGTGTGATCTCGGCGTCGCGCGGACCCCACAGCACAGGCGGGGACACGGCGGCGGCAATGCCGGCAACCTTGCGCATGCGTTTTTCCATCATGGCGCGGCGTTTGGTTGGATTGGTGAATTCGTCGCTGATCAAGACGCCATCTTCATCATGTTCGTCACTGGCGGCGGTGTGAGTGTAACCAGCGACGCCCGGAATGGCGCGGGGGGAAATGCCGCTTTCGGTGATCTTGTAGCGCTTGTAGGCGCCGTCAGCGTTGGGCTCGGAGGGAGCTGTGGTGATCAGCTCTCCGCGATCAATGATCTGGGTGAAGTCGAGATCTTTGGGATCGACGCTTAGCCTGCCTTCCGACAGCAATAGATCGCACAAGACGATGCCCGGACATTGGAACCGGTCGGCGATGTTGAAAATCTCAGGGATGATTTTGAAGCAATCTCCGATATCGAGCGGTGCGCCGAGCACGCGGGGATAATCGCCGAAGGCAGCGCCCAACATTTGCCAGAGATCGCCCTGCTCGGTCTTGGTGGGAACGCCGGTGGATGGGCCGGCGCGCTGGCAGTCGATTACGACCACCGGAGTTTCGATCATGGCGGAGAGGCCGAGGCCTTCGCTCATGAGGGCGAAGCCGCCGCCGGAGGTGGCGCACATGGAACGGACGCCGGCGTGGGCGGCTCCGATCGCCATATTCACCACGCCAATCTCGTCTTCCACCTGACGGACCATGATGCCAGCTTTGCGGGCGTGGGCCGCCATCCAATGCAGAACTCCGGTGGAAGGGCTCATGGGGTAGGCACAGTAGAACTTAACACCTGCGGCTGCGCCGCCCATGGCCATGGCGGTGTTGCCGCTGAGGACGGCATAGCGATTCGCGGTCATGGGAAGGGGCCAGGCGAACGGTTTGAAATTGGCGGCGGCGTAATCGTAGCCGACGCGCGCAATGCTTACATTTTCCGACACTACGGCTTCGCCTTTTTTCTTGAACTGTTCGGCAAGAACCTCCTGCAGTGCCTGGAAACCGATGCCCATCATGTTGAGAGCGGCGCCAACTGCGAGCGTGTTCTGGGCTACCTTATTACGGGAGATGTCAGCCAGCCTGGCAACGGGAAGAGGACAGAGTTGGACACCCTGGGCGGCGAGGCCGGGCTTGATCGTGTCAGAGTTGTAGATACAGGCAGCGCCATCGGTGAGCAGGCCGAGGTGGCGATCCATCGCGTCCTGGTTCAGCGGGATCAGCAAATCTACGCGATCGCCCATGTTGGTGACCTTTTCCGGGCCGGTGCGGATGGTGAGAAAAGTATGACCGCCGCGGATGATCGACTGATAGGCATTGTAGGCATTCAGGTGCAAGCCGCGGCGGCTGAAGATTTTCGCGAAGATGTCGCCCGGCGTAGCTACGCCCTGACCAGCGGCGCCTCCGATGCCGACGGCAAAAGTCTGCTTCATAACCAGCTCCTGGGCGGGATAGGCTCCCGCAACGTGTCTTTGATCTTGATCATGCTCTTGCTCTCGATCTTGCTCTTCGGCGCCGATGCAATCGTGTCGGGAAGTTTCATCGCGGCTCCTTAAGCCGTGCGGTCACTTGCCGGTGCGCCAATCCCATACCGGGTTGCCTTTGTCGTCGCGGAACATGAGGGTGTCAGAACCCTTCACGAGTTCGCGGACAAGGATCACGTCTGAGGTTTCCTGCTTGATCTTTGAACCGGTGACGGCAATCTCGTCTCCCTTGGTGAAGGTGATGCCCATCTCTTCCTGGAAAGGTTTGGGGCAGACATAGATGTGGACCTTGTCGTCTCCACTTTTGATGATGAGTTCGGTGAAATCTTTTCTGGTTCCGAAAGTAAGAAGGTTTACTTCATCTATTACGCCTTTGGTTTTTGTCTCGGTATGGAGGTCGTATTTGGGGGGGCTGCCTTCTTTCTGTTCCGCCTTTTGCGCGAACGCCGGGAGCACGCACAGGAGCAAAAACAAGCAGATGCGGAACAGCACACGCGTGGAGTTACGCGGCAGGATGGGAGTTTCCCGACTGCGCAGCAAGGCCCCTCCTCGTTGCTTACGGAAAACCCAATGCGAGGGCGAGGTGCCTATCTATCTGCGCCGCGCCCCGGAGAAAGAAGTGCATCGGTTCCCCGGTTGCCTGGTAGACTTCGCGAACGATAAGGCCGTTTACTGAGTCGGTGGTTAGAAAGACAGGAGAATCCTACACCCTGGGGGCTATCCCCGGCCAGACGCAACCAACTGACAGGCAAGGCATACTTGGGCGAGCAAGAGTTCCATCCTCCCGAGAACCTTTCGCCGTTTCCCAAGCTTATGGCGTCAGAACTCGTACCGTAAGGCGAACTGCATGACGCGGGGCTGGGTCAACAGGCTCGTATAGGCGCCGAAACTGTTGGGCTGCTGCGTCAGCGACGTGAGCAGAGACGACGACCCGATGCTCTGCGCATTAAACCGCGTCAGATTCGGTACGTTGAACACCTCCCATCGGAACTGGATGATGTGGGCTTCGTTGTAGGGCATCTTCCAGTTCTTGACAAGGCTCATGTCTAAACCCGCGTAGCCGTCGCCTCGCAGGATGTTGCGCGATCCAACCCCGCCCGGGAGAGGCAAAGTGAAGTCTTGCTGGGCAGCGGCGGGATCTGCGAAAGCGTTGACACTGCCGTTCCCCTTGAAAGTGCCGGTTCTTGGCCGTGAAGTCATCTGAGTAACGGCTGTGAGGAACCAGTCGGTAGGCCAGCGTTGGCCGCCATCCACGCTGAAGGGGAAACCGCTGGTCCAGCGGGCTATTCCGGAAAGCTGCCAGCCACCGATAAAAGCGTCGACGAGGCCGCTGTCATTGCCTGCGATAGCCCGCCCTTTACCAACGGGCAGTTCGGCAATCCAGTTGAGGTTGAATTGGTGCGTCAGATCAAAATCGGAGGGGGCACGGGCCAAGTTCGGGGAAAAAGCGTTTGCCAGACGGGTTCCGACGAGGCCGATATTGGTATAGCCGTAGACGGAGAATCCGACCCGCGATGCCGCCGAGGTGATGTCGAGCGACTTCGAGTAGGTATAGTTCAGATCAAATTGAACTCCGTGGCTGAACTGCTTCTTCAGGTTCGCTTGCAGGGCATGGTAGCTTGAGCTGCCAATGGAGCTCCAGCCATACGTCGAAATGGCCTGGTTGTTCAAGAACTGGCCGGAGTTATTGCTCAACAGGCCGGGCGGACCGTTGAAATAATAGGATCCTGAGCCGATGTTGTCTCCCAGCCCGCCGTACAGATCAATATCCGCGAGGCCAACAATCTCGTCGCCTATCACGGAAAGGGCAGGGTTGTAGTAGAGATTAAAGACTTCCTGAATCAAACCATCTGTGGGATTTGTCGCAGTGTTCACGAAGTGTGTGTTGAGAGTGTCCGTATATTGAGTGGCGCCCGGCCGGAGCGGAGGCAACATGTCGATCCAATACTGGGCCGTGGGACCGAGCGTCGCGGCGGTAACGCTGCCAATCTGGGCGGTCGTCGGAAAGCCCTGGTAATAGTTGGTAGGCGCCCCACCGTTGTTGGCCAGCGCGAAGGACCTTGCCAAATTCGACAAGGCAGATGCCGCTTTGTAGTAGTCGATTCCTGTCTTCGGATCGACGATATCCAAAGGCTGATTCAAGTCGCGTTGTGTGAGCAGATCGCGGCCGAACCGGCCGACGTAAGATAACTGCACCGAGAATCGCCTTGGCAGCTCACGTCCGACGGAAAAATCAGCGGTATAGGCGTGAGGGGTCTTGAGCGTGTTGTCGGTGCCCCACAAATTGGCTTCAGCGCTAATGTTTGGGGTTTGCGGCCAGCCCGGCTGGGGCGGCGACTGGAGGAATTGAGTCGGAAGATTACCCGGCAAGGGCAGGTTCTGTTTGGGAATGTCGTGGATGCCCTGGATCCGGGGCAAAACCTCCGCGCTTGTAACACCTACCGTACAGCAAGTATTTTGAATGGTTGTAGTCAAGCCGGCGGCGCCGATCTGGTCGAAGCTGTTGAGGAGCGCGAAGCCCGCCCGGTCGTAGACCCGGCTGAAGCCGATGCGGATAACCGTTTTGTCGTTATCGCCCACAATTTTCTTGAGAAAACCCTCACTCGCCCGCGGCGAATAGGCAATTGAGATTCGCGGCGACCAATCGGTCTTTTCGGACGGATAGAAACCTGGGCCGGCACCCAGATTGAACGAAATCGCCGGCTCGGCGCCATACCCGATGCCTTGGTTCATGTTCTTCACATCCTGATTGAACTGGGTCCCCAGACCGAATGTCGGGTAGGTTTGGAACCCATTTGTCTCCCAGGGCGGAGGAAAGAACGACCAACGCAGACCGTAGGTCAGCGTAAGGTTCGGTTTGACGCGCCAGGTGTCCTGCCCGTAAAACTCGTACCAGTCGAGGCCGTAGTTTCGATTGACCGGCGCACCCTGCTGAAGAGGATTGCCGCCTTTGTCCAGGTTGTAGTTGGCGACGACATCCGAGATCATGCCGTACAAGGACAGCAGAGGACGGTCATACTGGGTGGCAGTGAGAGGCTCCGGCGCAGTGCCCGGAGCAAACCCAGGGATGTTGAGGTTCGGATGCGCGGTTGCATTCAAGGGATCGAGCGTGCTGGTGGTGCCGGCAAAGCCGATTGGAGAAGTCCAGTTCGTCGTGCCGAGTCCGAGCGTGTTGGAGTGCAGATAGCTTGTGCGGGGATCGCGGGCGATCCCAATGGCGGCTCCGAACTGGAAGGTGTGAGTTTTCTTCGTCCATGAGAGGTCATCGACAAAGTTGTGCAGCGGCACCTGGAAATTGTGGCTGTAGGTGATGCCCTGGTCCAGGCCTAGAAACTGGTTCCATTGGGCGTCGGTATTGCCCACAATTCCAAAGCTCTGGCGAGTGAATCCCCAATGGAAAGAATTGGTGAGAGAGGGGCTAAGAAGAGCGATGTAGCCGAGGACGAAACCTTTGCTGTGATCGAGCGTAGTTTGCTCCGGTATGTCGCCAGGCAGGAACGGAGCGCCTGGGTTGCGCAAATCTTGCCCGGCCCCCCGTGCAAAGAGAGTGTGCCTGCCATCGGAGGTCAGACGGTAATCCAGACGCCCAATGAAGACGTCGTTATCCAGGCTGGTGGGTGCGCGGAAAACGTAGCCGGCATAGTTCAAGCCATCTCCGGCGGAAGGATCGTTGGTCGGAGTGTTGCCCGTGCAGAAAGTCGTGTCGAGATAGCCGGCGTGACCAACCTGGTCGAGCATTGCCTGATCGATTCCAATGCCGCGCGGATCGAGGTTCAGAAGGTCGTTCGAGGACAGAGTCATCTGGGCAATGCTGTTCGGATTCGTAGGATCGGTGAGATAAAGATAGTTCAGCTGACCCTGGCACATGGATTGCGAAGGAATTACGCGCTCGGCACGCTGCTGCTCGCGCTCGCGGGTCCCTTCGTAGTTGGCAAAGAAGAACAGCCGGTCCTTCTGAATGGGCCCGCCCACCGACACGCCAAAAATATTGCGATTTAGCTGAAGAGGCTTATTCGGGAGGCCTATATTCAGCTCTGATTGCTTGACCAGGTAGTCGTTGGCGCTGGTGATGGTATTGCGCAGGTATTCATAGAGCGAGCCGTGAAGGGCATTCGTGCCGCTTTTTGTTACCAGCGCCACTTGTGCGCCGGAGCCTTGTCCCTGGTCTGCGCCGTAGTTAGTCGTGGTGACCCGGAACTCCTGAACTGAGTCCTGGGTCACGGGCAATACGGATGTAAATGCGTAGCCATTCGACTGATCGTTTACATCGACTCCGTCCAGTGTGACGTTGCTCTGATCGCTGCGCGCGCCATTTACAGCACCATTGCGCGTGTCTTGATCCTGATCCGCGATGCGATTGCCGGTGTAGGCGACTCCAGCTTGCAGACTCAGCAAATCGGGGACATTTCGGCCTTCCAGAGGAATCTGGCGCACTTGCTTTTCGTCAAAGGAATTGCCGACGGACGCGTCGACCAGATTCAAGGCCGGGGTCTCTGAGGTGACGGTTACAACTTCGGTGGTCGCGCCAACCTTTAACTGAACGTTGACCGTGGCCGGCGTATTCACCAGCAACTCGAGATCTTTCTGTTCATAGCTGCGAAAACCGGTTGCGGTTATGTTGAGGGTGTAGGTTCCGGGCGGGATAAGAAGGAACTGGTATTCTCCCAGCGCCCCGGTGGTCGCAGTGCGTTCCGCTTTGGATTCGGCGTTGGCGAGGACGACTTTGGCCCCGGCCACGGTGCTGCCGCTGGGGTCGGTGACGGTGCCGCGCAGCGATGTGGCGGCCTGTCCCGCGGCCAGGACGCTCATGCACAAGGTGACTGACGCCCAGACTGTGGCGGCGAAAACGGACTGGAGAAGAGGGTGCCTGCTGGAAACACCACGAGCCGTGGACGATATTCCGTGCCTTCCAGTCATGAGAATCACCTTTTCGTACGAAGTAGGAAGCCAGGAACATTACTATAATTCCGGAAGGTTAGTCAGGTGGCTGGGTACTGTCAAGGAGGAAATTTGCATCTGGAGGATAAAACATCCTGCAAGCCTGCTGACATTCTGGTATGGGACGGGAGCGCGGTTGTTGTGTATGGTGGTCGAGCAAGAGATTTAGGAAACCCACTTCTAGCAGCGACTCAGCCGCGACATGACCGGGCGATCTGGAGCATACTGGAGATGATCCGGGCAGTTCTGCGGAGCGGTTTGCGAAGGGATTCTTCTGCGATGAAGGTTCTATTGGTCGAGGACAGCAAGTTCCTGCGAGTAGCGACGGAGCGGACGCTGAGCCAGGCGGGATATGAGGTGGTTTGCGCCGGGGACGGCGAAGAGGCACTGCGGCTGGCTCGCGAGCACTCGCCCGGGCTGGTGCTGCTGGACATCATGCTACCCAAAGTCAGCGGGCCGGATGTGTTGAAGGCTTTGAAAAAAGATCCGGCGACGGCGGGGATTGCGGTGATGGTTTTGACCAGCCTGTCACAAAAGAACGCGAAGGCACTGGAGAAAGATGGGGCTGCCGGGTTCTTCGAGAAGTCTGATTTGATGCTGGGATCGGGACCAGCTTCGCTGGTGGCGGCGGTGGAGAAGATGTTGAAGAACGTGAAGTGAAGTGAGATTTTCTTGTTGTGGCTCTTTCCGCGTTGCAATCGAATCATTTGGATGCTAAATCTTGGCGGCCTTCCACGCGCTTACGTGTGCTCGGATGAATGCCGTCGGTCGTCTTTCTTATTTCTTAGACGACTCTCAGGTTGTAACCGGGCGATGCGGCCCTTCTGTTCTTAACTGAATTCCAAGTCTGCCGATAGAAACAGTGTCCAGGAGACCGGTGCGGAAGGGCTGCGGGCAATGACCAAGATCCTGCTTGTGGAGGACAGCAAGTTTGTGAGACTGACGACGGAGCGAGCGCTGGCGCGTGCGGGCTATGCGGTGAGCAGCGCGGGCGACGGCGAGGAAGCCTTGCGCATGGCGCGGGAGAGATTGCCGGATCTGATTCTGCTGGATATGTTGTTGCCGAAGATAAGCGGCCCGGATGTGCTCATCGCGTTGAAGAAAGACCCCTTGACCCTGGCGATCCCGGTGGTGGTGATAACCGGCCTGTCACAGAAGAATGCCGCGCGCCTGCAGGAAGACGGAGCGGTCGGGTTCCTGGAAAAGTCTGAGCTTGCGCTGGACAAGGGACCGGAGAAACTGTTGGCCGCAGTGCGGGAGATTCTTGAGAAGCTTCCCGAACACGCTCGAACCACTACAGCATAGGATTGAGGAGACCCGGCGAGGGCGGTTGTCACTACTACCGTAGGCCATTGCAAATACACCACTTACGGCTGGGAACCTGGAATGGCTGGGCGGAGTCTATGTGGTTAGGGCGTACACCGGTAACATCTGTGGGTGACGTATGCCAGTGGAACCAGGGGCGGGCAGGCGATTTTTCGGTTGGGGATGAGGTGGAGAATCCTATAATCATCCTGTAGTCGCAGTGGGCGCGGAGTCGTGGCGGGAGTGACCACCTTGGGAGATCTAGCGAGCGCGATCGGAGCACGGGCGCAGGAAGCGACAATTGTCGCGGACCTGAAGGCGGGCTCGGAAGAGGCCTACGCGTGGCTGATTGGTGAATTTCAACGGCCGGTGTACGGGCTGGTGTACCGGATGGTGAGCGATCCGGCGGACGCGGCGGATACTACGCAGGATGTTTTCCTGAAAGTGTTTCGCGGGATGAAGAGCTTCCATGGCGAATCGAGTTTGAAGACATGGATTTACAGGATTGCGTTACATGAAGCGGCGAACCGGAAGCGGTGGTGGTTCCGGCACAAGGCGCATGAGACCTCGATTGAACCAGTGGAATCGGAAGGATTAGCGAACGGAGATGCAGCGATGCAGAGCGCGCTGACCGACCGCAACGATTCGCCGTTCGATAGTGTGGCGCACTGGGAAGTGCAGAAGCGCGTGGACGCGGAGTTGAGGCAGGTGACGGAGCCGTATCGGACGGCTTTGATTCTGCGCGATTTGGAAGAAATGTCCTATGAAGAGATCGCGGAAGTTCTGCAGATTTCGCTCGGGACCGTGAAATCGAGAATAACGCGGGGGCGGCAGGCGTTGAAGCAGAGGCTGGCGCCGTATGTACGCGAGGTGGGCGGAGAACTCGGGCTTACTTCGCTGGAAGAAAAAGAGGAATCGACGAGTTTGCGAAGTGCAGACCAGGTTGCTGGAGGAGGAAGAAGGGTCGAGGTGATGCCATGAAGTATGTGGCCGAAGCAACAAAATTGAGGACGATGAAGTGCGGGGACGTGAAGGGATTGTTGTCTCCGTATCTGGACGGGGCGGTGACGGGACTCGAGATGCAGGGGTTGCAGTCGCATCTGGAGGGATGTGCGGCGTGCATGCGGGAGTACCGGTTGCTGCGGCAGACGCAACGACTGTTGACGAGCGTGGGGCGCGTGCCAGGAACCGGCGGACCTTGGACTGAAGTTGCGTCTGGCGATTTCGCGGGAGGCGGCGGAGGGGCGGCGTCCGCGGTATGAAGGCTTGCGCATGCGGGTGGAAAATGCTTTGAACGCGTTTCATGGTGCCGGCTACGGCGGGCCTGGTGTGCGCTTTGCTGATCTTTGGTTTAGTCACAGCGATTCTGGCGATGCCGGGAGAAGTGCAGGCGAACAATAGTCAAGACGTGCCGCTGGTGTTGAATACCGGGCCAGAGTTGCAGCAGAGCGTTTTCGGCACGACGCTGAGCGCGATGAACACAGATTCGCTGGTGATTGAAGCCTATGTGGACAAGAACGGGCGGGTGCAGGACTACAAGATTCTTTCCGATCCGGGGGAGTCTCAGGAGCTTCTGCCGCAGGTGAAGAGGATGCTGATCTTTACCACGTTCCGTCCGGCAATGTCGATGGGACGTCCGATCTCATCGCGGGCGGTGCTCTCGTTCTCGAGGATTAGCGTGCGGGGGTAGGAGCCGGCTTAGGCTTTTGAGCTTCGGCTGCCCCGCAGCTGTGTACGTGAAATTCCAACCCTTGAACCGTGGTGCTCAGGTTCTCACCCTTCCCGCTCTACCGGCCTTGTCCTCGGCCTCGACGCAATATTGACTTGTTCAGCGGGACCGCCTAAGATACGCACGCCATAAAGGGAAGTTGTTCTGAGATCAAGGCTTGGCTACAGATGGCAGAAAAAATAGTCCGCCCTCCGGCCAGTGTTTCTCCCTACCGCGCTGGCATTTCCATCCTCCTGTTCCTGGTGTTGGCCGGCCTGGCATCAGCGGGACCAGCTAAGAGTCCAACGGAGCATGCAGAAGCCGTGGTCGCCATCGGCGACGTTCACGGCGACTTTGACGACTTTGTCGCCATCCTCAAGCAGGTCGGACTGATCGATGCGCAGAATCATTGGACCGGCGGCAAAACTACGCTGGTTCAGGTGGGGGACGTTTTAGATCGGGGCCCGAAGCCGCGAGAGGCGATGGATCTGCTGATGTCTCTGGAAAAGGAAGCGCCCCAGGCCGGTGGACGGGTGGTCAGCCTGCTGGGCAACCACGAGATGATGAACATCATGGGAGACCTTCGCTATGTCACGGCCGTGAACTACGCCAGTTTCGCAGAGGCTAATTCCGAGGAACGCCGGAAGTCTGCCTTTCAGGCGTACATGAAATGGCGCGGCAGTCATGCGGAGCTTTTGGCCGAGCTTACCCAGCCCATGGAGCTCACCGAAGAGGAGTGGATGGCGCGGCATCCGGCGGGCTTCATCGAGCAGCGCGAGGCCTTCGGTCCGAAGGGGAGCTATGGCAAGTGGCTGCGTGAGCACTCTGCCTTGGCCGATATTGACGGAGTGATCTTCTTACACGGCGGAATCCATCCTGACCTGGCCAAGATGAAACTGGATGCGATCAATGGCCGAATCCGCGACGAAATCAAGACATTCGATGCCACCAAGCAATACTTGCAGGACCAGAAGATAATTCTCCCGTTTTTTAACCTTCAGGAAATTACCGCCGTCGTCCAGGCAGAAATCACGGCTGAGCTCAAGTCGCGGATGCCGTCGGACCCGCAACGCCAAAGCACGCTCAGACAATTCCTTGGGTATCCAGAGTGGCTCAGCGTGAAGCCGGATGGTCCACTGTGGTTTCGGGGTTACGACCAGTGGAGCGACGAAGAGGGTGCGGGGCATATGGCTAAGCTACTGGAAGCCTTCAAGGCAACCCACATCGTGGTAGGGCACACAGTTCAGAAAGGTGGGCGCATCCGGCCTCGTTTTGGAGACAAGGTGTTTCTGATCGACACCGGCATGCTCAGCAGCTACTACCCTGGAGGCCGGGCGTCAGCCATGGAAATCTGCGGTGACGCAAAATTTACGGCTCGTTACATGGACGAGCGGGTAGTGCTTCTCGACTCAGCTGGGTCTTCGCCTGGAAAAGCGGGTGCTGGGGCACCCGCAGGAGTTGAGGGTGCGGGCAGCATTTCGGAAAAGCCCGCTGTCTTGCCGGCCGACGGTGGTGTCTGCCCGGCAACAACGACCGCACCGCAATAAGATCGAGAGGTTATGTAGGAAGGCACTGCGGATGAAACATTGGATCGAGCGTGCTCTGAACGTCGGTCCCGGAGACTTGGGGCGTGGCTCCCTTCTGAGCGCCTGCCTGTTTTTGGTCATCGGCAGCTACAAAATCGGCGGCGTGGCGGGGGCTGCGTTATTCCTGTCGCGGTTCCAGGCGAGTCAGCTTGCCTACGCCCAAATTGCCAGTTCTGTGCTGGTGGCGGTGATCATAGCGGGCTACGTGGTTATTGCGCGGCGATTTCTTTTCCGCGATCTGCTCGTCGGCAGCATGATATTTTTCTCCGCCACTTGCGCGGTGTTTTGGGGGCTAGCCCATTACTACTCCCGCCTGATCTGGGTTTTTCCTGCCTTTTACGTTTGGGTAAAAATATTCGGCGTGCTGGGGGCTACGCAGATCTGGACGCTGGCGAATTACGTTCTGACAACGCGCGAGGCCAAGCGTGTTTTTGGGATGGTGGGCGGTGGCGGCATTGCGGGAGGCATTTTTGCTGGTTTCCTTTCCAATACCATGGCCAAGGGGTTCGGAACGGAAAGTCTGCTGCTGGCCATGACGCTGTTTATTTTGATCTGCGCCGGGCTGGTGATCTTGGTGTGGCGCAGCGGGCGAGTGCTGGTGGGTGACGCGCAGCGGACCGCCGGAGGACCCAACGAAACAGCCCCGCGAAACGTGTCCGCCAGCTTGCATCTGCTGTTCTCCTCGCCTTATTTGCGGGCCATCGCGGTGGTAATCTGCCTTTCGTCGTTGGTAACTACATTAACGGACTGGCAGTTCCTGGCCATTGGTAAGCAGTTCCTGGTAAAGAAAGACGTAATGGCCGCTTTTTTTGGTGACTTTTATTTCTACGCGGGCATTCTGGGGCTGTTGTTTCAGTTACTGTTGACCGCAAGATTTTTGCGCCGATTCGGTATTGGCACCGCGCTGTTCGTCCTTCCCGTCACAGTATTCATGGGTTCGGCCGGTCTGCTGGTTCTTGGCACGCTGGCTTCCGCAGTAGCGCTGAAGGGCGGAGACCAGGTGCTGCGTTATTCGGTCGACAAGTCTACGGCCGAGTTGCTCTACCTGCCGATCTCTTCCGGTGTGAAGTTACAAGTAAAATGGTTCATTGATACGGTGATCTGGCGCATGGGTGATGGGCTGTCCGGCCTGATCGTCCTGATTTTTGCCACCTTCCTGCACTTTTCGCCTCGTCAAATCAGCTGGATCGTGCTGCTGCTGGTTACCGGCTGGCTGGTGGCAGTTTCTGTCGTGCGGCGACAATACGTCGCTACCCTGAGGGAAAGCATTAGCCAGCATCGCTTCGATGTGGAACAAGCCAGCGCGCCAGTGCTGGACCGGTCCACTACGGACCTTCTGACCACCAATCTTTCCGCATCCGACCCCAAGGACATTCTTTATGCGCTGTCCCTTTTTGAAGTGGAACAGCAAAGAGCTGTGCATCCGGCGATACGCGCTTTGCTGGGTCATTCCGCACCAGAAGTGCGGAGGAAGGCAATCTCGATTCTGTCGGCATCCGGCGACCAGACGGTGCGGCCAGAGATGGAGCGGCTGCTGCGGGATCCTGACCTGAACGTGCGCACGGAAGCTCTGCTTTACCTGACCCACCATGCCCATGTGGACCCGCTGGAGCTAATCGAGGAAGTGGGCGCCTTCCCGGACTTCTCGGTGCGATCGGCGGTCGTGGCATTTCTGGCACGCCCCGGCCAAGCGCAGAACGTGGAGGCCGCACGCCAGATTCTGGATGCCATGGTCGGCGAGCAAGGTGCAGAAGGGCAGCCGGCCAGAGCGGAAGCGGCTCGGCTGTTGGGCCTGCTCCCGGACTCTTTCGACCCGCTGCTCTTGACGCTACTCGCCGATGCCGACACCGCGGTGGCGCAGGAAGCGATACGGTCTGTGGGAAAATTGCACAAGCGGCGGCTGGTGCCTGACCTTCTGGACAGGCTGGCGAATCACGAGGTGCGCGCCGAAGCGGCTAAAGCCTTGGGGGAGTTCGGGGACACGATCATCGGAGCGTTGCGCGACCATTTCGGCGACTGCTCGGTAGCAATCGAGGCACGAAGAGAAATCCCCGCCATCCTGGTGAAGATCGGAACACCGGCAGCGGCGCGAGTACTGATGGAGAACCTGCTGGAAAGCGACATCACCCTGCGGTTCCGCACCATTAGCGCTCTCAACAAGCTCTGCCGCGTCCACCCTGAGATCGAGACAGACGTCCAGACGTTGGAGACGGTCTTAGCTGCGGAGATTCTGGGGCACTACCGGTCGTACCAGATTCTGGACAAGCTCGGCGCCGCCGGGGACAGTCAAGATCCGGTAGCCCGCGCATTGACGGAGTCCATTCAGCAAGAATTGGAGCGCATCTTTCGTCTGCTCGGCCTGTTGTATCCTCACCTGGATCTGCACGCTGCCTATTTGGGCTTGCAATCCAAGAGCGTAGCTGTGCACGACAATGCCCTGGAATTCCTCGATAACGTGTTAAAGTCCCAGCTGCGTGACATGCTGGTGCCACTGCTGGACGGCAAGATCACGGTTGGCGAGCGTGCTCTCCTAGCGAACCGCCTGGTGCGCGCCCAAATCGAGAGCCGAGAACATGCAGTGGTGGCGCTGGTGACCAGCGACGATCCCTGGCTAAGGTCTTGCGGCGCCTATGCAATCGGAAACTTCGGATTGAAATCTTTAGAAGGTGAATTGAATCGATGTCTAAATGATACGGACCCGCTGCTGCGAGAAACCGCCAGAGCAGCCAAATTGCGCTTGCAGGCGCTGGGTCCGAAGGCTTGATAGTCCAGAGCGTGATACGAGCCAGTTTGGAATGTGAGGCTGGTGGCCGCGGGGAAGACTTTAGGTTGCAAAATGGTGGCTCAGAAGGTAGATTGTTGGGCGTTAGTCCGGGGGTGCTCCGATGTATCTAGTGCGTCAGCAGTGGCGGAGGCTCGTTATCGCCTCGATGGTCTGTTTGATGTGCCCGCATCTTGTCAGGGCTGCGGACGAGACCACTCTTACCAAGGAACAGATTAAGCAATTCCTTCTCACCGCCAAGGTCGTGGCCACCAAGCCATCCAAGAAAGGTATTACCCACACATCGCGACTTACGCTGAGCGACGGCGTATTGACCCATGACGCTTCTTTCCAGCCTATTGACGAACACCAGCCCTCGGTGACGATGCCCAACGGCCGAACTGAAGTATAACTTCGTAGATTCCTACAAATACAACATCGCTGCGTATGCGCTGGCTGAGTTGGTTGGCATGGACGACATGCTGCCGGTATATGTGGAGCGTTCGGTGGATGGCCGTCGCGGCTCACTGAGCTGGTGGCTACCGGTGAAGATGGATGAGGAGGAGCGCGTTAGGCAGAAGATAGAGCCCCCCGATCTAGATGCTTGGGCCAAGCAGATGTACAAGGTACGGGTCTTCGACCAATTGGTCTACGATGATGACCCCAACCTCACGAACGTGCTGATCAGTGCGGACTGGAAGATTTGGAGGATTGATTTCAGCCGTGCATTTCGGCTCTTCAAAGACCTGCGCAGCCCCGAGGACTTGGTGCGCTGCGACCGGCAGTTCTTCGAGAAACTGAAGGCACTAGACGCGAACGAACTGGCCGGAAAAACCGAGCATTATCTCTCCAAAGATGAAGTGAAGGCCGTGATGGCGCGACGGGACAAGATCGTGGCAAAGTTCCAGAAGATGATCGCGCAAAAGGGAGAGAGTGAAGTGTTGTACTGACTGGCGGCTCGACGCCGTTTCCATGGAGCCGTCCGCAGGATGCAGCTTGCTCTTTTGATGATCTAGGTCTATTGTTTTTCTGCCAGACAGCACACATTTTCATTGAGAGGAGAGTTTCCATGGTAAAGAAGATACTCAGGCTGCTGTTCGTATTCGTACTTGCGTTCCCGACGTCGGCACTGTTCGTGCAGTCGGCTCCCGCCCAGGATCAGATGGCCAAGCAGGATAAGTGGGAGGGCAATGTTGTGGGGAACGAAATGGATAAGTCCAGGCTGAATGTTCGCAAGGTGGGTTCGAGCGATCAGAGGTTCGTCGTTTACGACAACTCGACCAGATGGGTCAGCCAGGCGCACGGCAGCAGTACGGTCAACGACATCGATGCGACCCAGGTTAAAGAGGGTGATCGAGTGATCTGCAAAGGCACTTGGGACAAGGATAACGTCCTCCACGCCACGCTGATCTCCAAGCGGCTCTCCCATTAGACGAAGGTCGTCTAATGTGGCGGGTCGAGGGTCTTGGGATCGCTCACAGTGTGTTGTTTTCATCTGCTAGGTTGGAAGCGAGTGACGTTCCGATCGAGGAACGGCGGCTCGGGACAAAGACGTTTAATTCGTTCGACACTGCCGGGGAAGCGCATTGGGCCGCATTTTTTCTGGTGGCCCAATGTGCTCAATTGCGCCTCTGGTCCGGCACACTTCCCGTACCCCCGCGGCCCAGCCCGGCGCCCCGCTCGTCCGGTTTGACCCTCTGGGCGGAAGTCCTTACACTTGAATGTGCTTCTCCGCTCAGCACACCGCTAATCCTGTGGAGGGTTTCCTGAGTCTGCGATTGCGAAGTCTGTGGTTTGCGGCCCTATTGGGGCTGCTCGCGCCGTGGTGCGCGGGGCAGGACCAGACACCGCAGAACCCACCGCCGGAGAACCAGACTCAACAGAATCAGGCTCCACAGAATCAGGTTCCGCAGAATCAGGCTCCGCAGAACCAAGCTCCGCAGAGTCCGACTCCGCAGGGCCAGTCATCTTCACGGGACCAGTCATCGCCACAGGGCGAGTCGTCTTCACAGGATCAGCCGGCGAAAACCCAAACTCCACCGAAGCAGGCTCCACAAAACCGGGCCCCGCAAAACCAGGCGCAGAATCAGTCTCTGATCACGCTGGACAGCAACGTGACCATATTTTCGGTGCTGACGGCGCTCAACACCTGCGGCTACGATCAGGACTTGACTATCTCAGACGCCACGCGCAGCAACGTGCGGGCAGAGTTACAGAGAAATTTGCGGGGATCGGAGCAGGCGGAAGCGGCACGGACGGCGCTGTGCGAGTTCTACCAGGGCCATGTGGCGTCGAGGGATGCGAATCGTAATCTGTCGCAGTATATTTCGCTGGCCTTGTACCTGGACGGCCCACCACATTTTGTGCCGCGCCTGAAGGAGGAGGATCTGCCTCCGGATGCATCCATGATTGCGGGCTTCGGAAAACTGCTGGAGACGTTTTACGAGAAAGCAGGGCTGCATTCGATCTGGGAACGGCACCGCAACGATTATGCGGCGGCAATGAGGCGGTATCACGAACCGCTGCACAATATGGTGTCCGAAACTGAGATCTATCTGAAGCAGCCTTCGTCGCAATACCTGGGACGGACTTTCACCATTTATCTGGACTTCATGGGCTCGCCGAGTGAAACGGATGCGCGTAATTACGGCACGGATTACTACGTGGTCGTCTTCCCTGCCCCGAGCACGCCTTCAGGAGCGACAGCGAAGTCGGCGCTGAAGATGGACCAGATCCGGCACACCTTTCTGCACTATGAGCTGGATCCGCTGGCGGAGAAGCACTACACGTCCATCAAGCGGCTGGAACCGCTGCTGCAATCGGTGAAGCGCGCTCCGCTGGAAGAGAGCTTCAAAAGCGATATCTCATTGCTGGTGACCGAATGCTTGATACGGGCCATAGAGATCCGCACCACGGGAGGCAAACAGGCGGCGGAAGAGGCGTTGCGCGCTCAGGCAGTGGATGACGAGGTGAAGCAGGGATACATTCTGACGAAATATTTCTACGACACGATGGTGGCGTTTGAAAAGGATCCTGCAGGCATTCGAGGAGCGTACGGCGATTTCCTGGCCAATGTGGACGTAAAGAAGGAAGAGAAAGCGGCGGCGGCGGTTCAGTTTGCCAGCGCGACGTCGCCCGAACTGGTGCGGTTCTCACGTCCGGAGGAACGGCGCATGCTGGTGACGGCAGAGAAACGGCTGGCCGCCGGCGATCCCAAAGGGGCGCAGGAGCTGGCACAACAGGCGTTAGACAAGAAGATCGGAGACCAGGGCCGGGCGCTGTTCATTCTGGCGGAAGTGGCTGTGGCCAACAAGAACCGAGATGGGGCGCAGGATAATTTCCAGAAGGCGATTGCAGCTACGCAAGATCCCAAGGTGGTGGGGTGGTCGCATGTGTATCTGGGAAGGATTCTGGACATGAAGGAAGACCGCGAGGCCGCGTTGCAGGAGTACCGGGCGGCGCTGAACGCTGGGGGAGAATTGCCTGAGGTCAAGGCCGCAGCAGAACGAGGGTTGGCGCAGGCCTACGAGCCTCCGGCGAAGCCTGCGGCTAGTGGTGCGGTTCGATAAGGAAGTTTGGTCAAACGGACGATCAGGCTGCGCGGTGCTACGGAGGCCGGGGTGCGGTTACAATGCGAGCGGTGGATCGCAGTTGCGAGAGTTGGAATGAATTTGAATCCGGCAGAATAAGCCAAGGAGAAAGCATGAAGCGAACGGCGATCATTATCGCGGTGATGGCAATATCGGCGTGGGGTTTCTCGCACAAAGGTTTTGCGCAGAGCAATAACCAGCCCGCAGCGCAGAACGCGCCTGCCGGGCAAGCGGCGGGACAGGCGGCAGCGCCGGCGGGCAAGCGTAAGCCACAGGCCAAGACGCAAGAGGAGTTCGCTGCATACAAGGCGGCGGCAGCGCTGACTGATCCTGCGGCGCAGGAGAAAGCGGCGGCCGACTTCGCGGCGAAGTTTCCGGACAGCGAGTTGCGGCAACTGCTTTACGCGGGGGTGATGCACACGTACCAGCAGGCGAATAACGCCGACAAGATGATGGAGATGGCGCAAAAGATCCTGACTTACGATCCGGACGATCCGGAGGCGCTGCTGGGGGTGGCGCAAGTGCTGGCTGAGCGGACGCGGGATACCGACCTGGACAAGGATCAGCGACTGGCGGAAGCCAGAAAAGATGCGCAGCGGGCGCTGGTGACGTTGGAGACGGACGTTCCCACGGGTTATCCTCCGGACCAACTGAATGCGTACAAAGGGTTCTTGCGCTCGGACGCTTATGCGATTCTGGGGACGCTGGATTTCAACGCAAAAGCGTGGGCGGACGCGGAAGGGAATTTGAGGAAGTCGATTGATGCGTTCCCACAGCAGCCTGATCCAATCGCGATTTTCCGGCTCTCAGTGGCTTTGGATATGCAGAACAAATATCCGGAGGCGCTCAAGTTTGCCAACCAGGCAGTGGACCTGACCAAAGAAGGAACGGCTGCGGGCAAGGCGGCGCGGGATGAGAAGGATCGTTTGACGCAGTTGACCAGGCGGCACGTCGCCCGCAAAGAATTGAATAAGGCAGCGCGTTAAAACGCGCCCTTCGGTCGCTCGTGCGCTCCCTCAGGGCAGGCTCAAGGTGCTGCGCTTGCTCTGAGGACAACAACTGAATTGGATTACTGCCCGGCAGTGCAATCATGAAGGAACGAGAAATCACCGCGCTGGAAACGGCGTTGCGCTACCACTTCCACCGGCGGGCGGTGATCGAGCAGGCCCTCACCCACAGCTCGCAGGCGCGGGAACAGGAGGCGCAGCAGGCCGGGGAGAGCAAGTACAAGGTCAACGACAACGAGCAATTGGAGTTTCTGGGGGACGCGATTCTGGCGCTGGTAACCAGCGAAGAATTGTTTCAGCGCTTTCCGCAGTTTCGCGAGGGCGAGCTTTCAAAACTGCGCGCCCATGTGGTGAGTGAGCGGCATTTGATCCGGGTGGCGCAGCGACTGGAACTCGGACACTATCTGCGCCTGGGACGGGGCGAAGAGAAGAGCGGCGGGCGCAGCAAGACGGCGCTGCTGGTGGACGCGCTGGAAGCGATTCTGGCAGCGATCTACCTGGACGGCGGAATGGAACCGGCCCGCGAATTCATTTTGCGGGAGATCCTGGCGCCCGAACTGGAGCGGATGGAGCGCGAAGGCGGCTCGCTGCCCATGAATGACTTCAAGTCGGCCCTGCAGGAAACCTTGCAAGGACTGGGGATGGCGCAACCGTCATATGTGCTGGTGCAGGAAGCAGGACCGGAACACAGCAAGACGTTTACGGTGGAAGTACGTCTCAATACGAAGAACGGTGAAGGCGGGGCGGAATTTGTAGGACGCGCACAGGGTAGCACCAAGAAGACGGCAGAGCAGGACGCGGCGCGGCAGTTGCTGTCTTATCTGGCTTCGCGGCCGCAATCGACAGGAGCCAGGCTGGCACGGGGGCCGCGTGGGGCGGATAAGTAGAGAGGCTGTAAGGTGAAGTGAATGAATTCCCCAGACGAACATTTCTCGATCGGACATTCCTCGAGCGAGCAGGCTTCGAACCGAGACATGCTTCGAACGAGCGGGCTTCAACGAGCAGGGCGCGGAAGATCCCGCTCCAGACGGTCGTTCTTCGGACGGTTATCGTTCGGGTGATCCTTCGCCAGGCGATCCTTCCGCAGGTGATCATTCTTCACGCGATCATTCTTCACGCGGTCTGGGAACGGCAGGGGCGATTGGATCGGATGTGACCGGGTCGTTACAATCGTTGCTGGGAACGGTGGTGATCGCGGTGTTTGTGATCACCTTCATCGTGCAGGCCTTCCAGATTCCTTCTCCGTCCATGGAGAACACGCTGCTGGTGGGCGATTACCTGCTGGTGAACAAGCTGTGCTACGGCGGAGGCGGTCCGGGAGATTATTTTATGCCCTACCACCGGGTGCAGCGCGGCGACATTGTGGTGTTTCATTATCCGGTGGACCCGGCGCAGCATTTTGTGAAGCGGGTGATTGGCGTGCCCGGGGACCGGGTGCGGCTGGTCAATAAGCAGGTGCTGGTGAATGGCGTGCCCTTGAAGGAACCCTATGCGCATTTCAGCCGGCCGGCGGACGACGTGTTCCGGGATAATTTTCCCCGGCTGGATGTCATGTCAGGACCGACGCCGGAATGGTGGCTGCAGTTGCGCAAACTCGTCGAGGACGGTCAGCTCATTGTTCCCGAGGGGCATTACTTTGTGATGGGAGACAATCGGGACAATAGTTCTGACAGCCGGTACTGGGGGTTTGTGCCAGAGGCTAATATCATTGGGCGGCCGCTCGTGATTTACTGGTCGGTGCGAGGCGCTGAGGGCGAGGGAACGACGGCATCTTCAGTGAGTGATAAACTCTACCACTTTGCCTACATCGTGACGCATATCTTTCAGATCACGCGTTGGAACCGGACATTACGTTTGGTGCATTGAGCCTGCGGCCCGAGCAAAGGTCCGGGAAGGCTATCGCAGAGGGAAACAAGATTGGACGGATTAACCACAGTGGCTAATAAGAACAACAACGAGAAGAACGAAGTCGAAGAGAAACCGCGAGAGACTACGGTGGAGTTTCTGGCCTCACTGGCCGCAGTGCTGGTGACGGGATTGTTCATCATCACTTTTGTGGTGCAGGCGTTTGAGATTCCATCCAGTTCGATGGAGAACACGTTGCTGATCGGTGACCACGTGTTTGTCAATCGCATCCAGTTCGCGCCGAGGACTGGGTGGGTCGGACCGCTGCTTCCTTATCGGCAGGTACGGCGCGGCGATGTTGTGGTGTTTCTGCACCCTGACCCGCACGATGCGGGGCTTTACGTGGTCAAGCGGATCATGGGAGTTCCTGGGGACCGCATCCATCTGCGCAATGGGGTGGTTTACCGAAACGGTGAGGCGCTGGACGAGCCTTACGTACTGCACGATCAGGACAATCCCAACGACCTCTACCGCAACAATTTTCCCACGGTGCCTCCGTCTTATGAGAATGGGGTTTATCCGAACTGGATCGTAGACCTGGCTTCACATGTTCAGGGAGAAGATCTGGTCGTGCCTCCCGGGCACTACTTCGCCATGGGCGATCACCGGGCGGTAAGCCTGGACAGCCGTTACTGGGGATTCATTCCCCAGGAGAATGTGATTGGGCGTCCCATGTTTATCTACTGGTCGTTTGATACGCCCTCCGACCAATACACGAAGACTGGAATGGCGGACCGGCTGGGATTTCTGGCGCATGTGGTGTTGCACTTCTTCGATGAGACGCGGTGGGGGCGGACGCTGAAAGTGGTGCGGTGAAGCTTTTCCTTTCCAAGCGGCGGATGGTGATCGCGGCAGTAGTGATTCTGCTGGGTCTGTTCCTGGTGCGTCCGGGCGTCTCGCGCCTGAAGGCGCGCATTGCAAACTCCATCAGCCGCGCGGTGGCGCGTCCCGCCGAGATTGGCGCCGTCCACCTCCGATTCCTGCCGCAGCCCGGGTTCGACCTGGAGAATCTGGTCATCTACGAAGATCCGGCGTTCGGCGCGGAGCCCATGTTGCGGGCGCCTGAGGTGACGGCCGTGGTGCGGCTCACGTCGCTGGTGCGGGGACGGCTGGACATTTCCCGTCTGGAGCTGACGGAGCCAAGTCTGAATCTGGTGCGCCGACCAGACGGGCGCTGGAATTGGGAAGAGCTGCTGGAGCGCACGGAGCGCACACCCCTGGCGCCGACCGGGACGTCGAAGTCGGAAGCGCGCCCAGGGTTCCCCTACATCGAGGCTAGTTCGGGCCGCATTAATTTCAAGGCGGGGCAGGAGAAAAAACCCTACGCTCTGCTGAATGCGGACTTTGCGCTGTGGCAGGAATCAGAGAACACATGGGGAGCGCGGTTGAAAGCGGAACCGCTGCGCACCGATATGAGCTTGAGCGACGCCGGGCTGCTCCGGATGAACGGGACATGGCAGCGGGCCGGGAGCCTGCGCGAAACGCCGTTGCAGTTCAGCCTGGAGTGGGACCGCGCGCAGTTGGGGCAACTGACGAAACTGATATCCGGAAATGACAAGGGCTGGCGGGGAGAACTCCGCGTGGACGCGACGTTGAGCGGCATGCCGGCGGCGATGCAGGTCGCAGTTGACACATCGATCGAGGACTTCCACCGATACGACATCTCGAGCACCGAGGGACTGCGGCTGACGGCGCATTGCGATGGCCAGTACCGCTCGGTCGATGGAGTGATGCACGAAATCTTCTGCAGCGCACCGGTGGGAAATGGCATGATCACGCTGCACGGTGACGCTGGGCTGCCCGGAGTGCATCGTGTGGACCTAGCCTTGAACGTAGAAAACGCGCCCGTGAGTGCGGTGGTGCAACTCGCACGGCGCGCGAAGAAAAACCTGCCGACGGATCTTGTCTCCGCAGGGAATGTGCAGGGCAGCTTTACCGTGAAGGAAGAGGGAGCCTCCGCGCGGGGACCAGAGTTTCAGGGCCGTGGCGAGATCACCGAGCTTCGCATGCAGTCGGCCACGACTAAAGTGGAGTTTGCTCCGGGGAATGTGCCTTTTGTGCTGAGCTCGAAGCGGGCAAACGCTCACGCGCCATCGAAGGGTAAATCTGCGCGCTCGTTGGAGGCTGAAATTTTGCCCGCTCCGGGAGAGCTGCATGTCGAGTACGGGCCATTTCCGGTCGCTCTGGGGCGGCCGGTGCCGGCCCAGGCACGAGGGTGGGTGGGGCGGTCGGGTTATGGCTTGGTTGTCCGCGGAGACGGGGAAGTGTCGCACACGTTGCGATTGGCGAGCCTGCTTGGACTGCCAGCGATGAAGGCCAGCGTCGAAGGCGTGGCCCAGATGGAGTTGGAGATCGCGGGATCGTGGGCGGGAAATGTAACCGGAACTGTCTCCGGCTTTTCTCTGCCCGGGGTAACGGGAACGGTGCAATTGCACAATGTGCGAGCCACGGTGCGCGGAATGAATGGTCCGATGGAAATCTCCTCGGCGGAATTACAGCTTTTGCCCGACGAAGCGCGTGTGGAGAAGTTGAGCGCGCGGGCTGGCGAGGCGCACTGGACGGGGTCTTTGGCTTTGCCGCGCGGTTGTGGAATGCCCGGGGCGTGCCTGGTCCGCTTCGATCTGAATACCGAAGAGGTTGGGTTGAGCGAACTTTCCGCGTGGCTGGGTTCGCAAGCGAGCCAGCGGCGGTGGTACCAGATGCTTTCGTCTGAGGAGCCCGCGGCGCCGACGTTTCTCGGAAACCTACGGGCATCGGGCAAAATAAGTGCCGACCGCTTGCGGATTCATAACGTAGTTGCGGACAGGGTTTCCGCTTCGCTTGAACTGGAGCGCGGGAAACTGAAGATTTCTGACTTGCGCGCGGATGTGTTAGGCGGGAAGCATCGCGGGGATTGGCAGGCGGATTTCACCATGGGGTCTCCCCTGTACACCGGGAGCGGAACTCTGACGGGGATTTCACTGGGGCAGATGGCGGCTGCGATGCACGATCCGTGGATTTCGGGAACCGGGGGAGGAACATATCAGCTCACGGCATCGGGTGCGGATTCGACGGCATTCTGGGAATCGGTCGAGGGCGGAATGCGGTTCGATCTGCGTGACGGAGTCTTATCTCACATCTCACTCGCGAGTGATGAAGGACCGCTGCAGGTCGGGCGCTGGCAGGGCCGGGCGATGCTGCGAGCTGGGAAGATCGAGATCGAAAAGGGGAAGCTGATTTCTTCCGCGGGAGCTTATGAGATCAGCGGCGCAGCTTCGCAGGGGCGGGTGTTGGACTTCAAACTCGCGCGAGACACGGATGTGAAACCGGTTCGCGCCGGTGCGCTGGTTTATAGCATCACCGGTACTGTGGCGGAACCGCGCGTGGTCCTGACTACGCCGGAGACACAGGCGCGACTGAAGCCGTAGCGGACTGCACGGGGCCGTACCGTCAAGGGCTGAAGCCCGCGATCTAGTTTCTCTGGCTTTTGGCACGACTGGAAGTCGTGCTCCCATCCCGAACTCTTCCTATACGTCCTGCATTGATTTCTACGGTACATAGCCTGCGCCGCGCAGAACCTTTCCCGGGAGTGCTCCTGTCATTTTGCCCTGGTCGATCACGGGCATGCCATTCACCAGCACGTAGTCCATCCCTTCGGAAAGCTGGTTCGGATTATCGAATGTGGCGAGATCGCGGACGGTGGCGGGATCGAAGACTACAACGTCGGCCCACATGCCGGCCTTGAGAACACCGCGATCGGTGAGGCGCAGGCGCTGAGCTGGCAGGGCGGAGAACTTGCGGATGGCATCTTCGAGCGTCAACGCTTTTTCTTCGCGAACATATTTGCTCAGGATGCGCGGGAAGGTTCCGTAGGCGCGGGGATGGGGATGCTCCTGGCCGAGGATGCCCTCGGGCGAGGTTCCGGAAGAATCATTGTCGATTGCGACCCAGGGCTGCTGCAGCGCGAGCGTGACATCGGGTTGCGACATGCCGAAGACGGCGACATCGGCGTAGGGATCTTCGATGAGGAAATCGAGCAGGGCATCGATTGGGTCTTTGTTCCAGAGTTTCGCAATCTCAGACAGGCGCTTGCCTTGCAGGGGAAGCAGCTTTCGATTCTGGACTACGCCGATCATGACGGCGTCAGGGCCGGGGATCTCATCCCATTCGTTGTCCCAGTCTTTAGAGGGCGTGAGCATATCCTTGCGGATACGCTGGCGAGTGGCGGGGTCTTTCAGGCGTTCGACCATTTTCGGGGCGCCGCCATCGTGGGCCCAGGTCGGAATGAAGGCCGAGAAATCGTTGAACCAGGCGGTGTAGGCGTAAGTGTCGGCTGTGATGTCGGCGCCGGCGGCGCGAGCGGCGTTGATCTTTGCTACAACCTCGGGCATGTGTCCCCAGTTATTTTTTCCTGCGACCTTGATGTGCCAGATCTCCACGGGCACGTGAGCTTCGCGGCCGATGCGCAGGGCCTCGTCGATGGATTCGAGGACGGAGTCGCTTTCGTTGCGCATGTGCGTCGAGTAGATACCGCCGAACTTGCCGCCTTCGGCGGCGAGGGCAATCAGTTCCTCAGTTCTTGCGTAAGGCGCGGGGGCGTATTCGAGCGCCGTGGAAACGCCGACTGCGCCGTCTTTCATAGCTTCACGGACCAGCGCTTTCATTTGCTCAAGCTGCTCGGGCGTAGGTTGCTTGTCGTCGTCACCGAGCACCATGCGGCGGACCTGTGTCGCGCCAACATAGCTGGCGAGGTTAATACCAATGCCCTGCCTTTCGAGGCGCGCGAAATACTGGCGGAAGGTTCGCCAGTCGGGAGTGATGTGGTAGTGCTCGTATCCGGATCGATCGACTTGAATGATGGCATCGTTGAGCGGAGCGATGGAGGTGCCTTCGCCTGTGATCTCCGTCGTGATTCCCTGGTAGATTTTCGAAGGCAGGCGCGGCTCGACGAGAATGGAGAGTTCGGACTGGCCGAGCATGTCGATGAAGCCAGGGGCTACGACTTTTCCGGCGGCGGCGATGGTGCGTTTGCGGGGCGCGGCAGCCAGGTTGCCAATGGCGGAAATTTTTCCGTCACGGATGCCGACGTCGCCGGAATACCAGGGCGAGCCGGTGCCGTCGATAATGTGTCCGTTGGTGATGACGAGGTCGAAAGCACTTGCAGATTGCGCCGGCAGTGCGGGGACTGCGGCAAGGAATAGCGCGGCCAGGACCAAGAAACTAAGTTTGTGAAGCTTCATCGGTTCCCTTTTCTATATTTTCATAAAACTGTGTGTCGAGACTTTCGCTCTGGTTTAGCCGGCCCTGGACCGACGCCTTGCGATCGCACCCAGAGCAATCCAAATCCCCAGCGCCAGCCATTCGTACACGGTGAAATGGCCGGGAATTGCTGGAACAATCTTCATCAGCAACATTGCGATCGCCACGAGTAATCCAAAGCTGGCAACAAGCCACTCACCTGTCGTGAGCTTCGAGTGGCGCGGCAGCGTTCCCGATCGTCCCATTTGAAGGTAGGCGGCGCAGGTGGCGGCCCATCCGATGGCGCAGGCGACTGAGCCGACCTCGGTGATGGGCACGAGAATCGCATCTCCCAGGAGCATACATGCGGCAGTGACCAGTCCGATGCAGAGAACTGCGGCCGACGGCGTCTGATGTTCGGGATGGATGCGGCCAACTCGTGGGTCGACGAGGCCGCGGCGTCCCAAGGCAAACAGCAGGCGGCTGGCGGCGACGAAATTTCCGTTGAAGCATTTGAACAGCGACAGCAGCGCCGCTGCGAGAATTACGTTGACGATCCAGCGGGAGCCCACTGCCTGCTGGAAGGCTACGGCGGTCATGAATTTCTGGCTGGTCAATTCGTGCCATGGAGCAACGAATGCCACCGCGGCGATGACGATCGTGTAGAAGAGAATGCCGACGAGAACCGCCATCCATATGGCTTTCATAAATCCCTGGCCGCGAAATTCGGGCGTGGATTCTTCGGCGGCCTTGCTTACGGATTCGAATCCAGTCATGAAATAGGGGACGATCTGTACGACGAGCAGGAACGAAACCAGCGGTGCGTGGGTGAAGAGCGGGGGGAAGTTGCGCGGCGATCCTTTGCTGACGCCGAGCGCGACGAAAACGATGAACAGCGCGAGGGTGCCGAAGGATGTCCAGTTCTGGAAGTTTGCGCTGAGGCGGACGCCGCGGTAGTTCAGTGTGGTGAGCAGTGCCGTGAGGCCGAGACCGATGATGAGGTGCGGGAGATAGACCGGGCGTCCGGCGATGCTGTAGATCGCGATCGAATCGAGTGAGGGGACGATGTAGCCAGCGATGCGGCCGACGGCCACGGCTTCCCAGGGGCAGACGATGAAGTAGGCGAGCATCATCATCCAACCGGTGGAGAAGCTGACGGGGTGAGAAAAAGCTGCTGCGGTGTAGGCGATTTCGCCGGCGGCATCCGGCATGGCGGCCACCAGCCTGCCATAGACCCAGCCGATCGGAAGCAGCAGCGCGCCTCCGATGGCGAAGCCCAGTAATGCGCCCAGAGCGCCGCCGCGCAGCAGCCAGTCGTCCATGACCACCAGCCAGCCGACGCCGACCATGGTGCCCCAGGCGAGGGTGAAGTAGTCGGTGAGGCGAAGTTTGCGGGCTAGCTGTGACATGCGGACGAGTTCGATCCGGCGAGCGGAGTGGAGCGCGAATTATAAAGCATCAGAGTGGTCGCTGGCGGCTGAAGCCGCAGTTGGTTTCTTGCGAATCCTGCGGCGCGGCTTAAAGCCGTGCCCTTTTAGAGCGGAACGCTTCCACTCCGAAATCCACAGTCTGCGTGATAGTATCGAACTACCCTCGCATGATGCTGCAGGCTGTGAATATTGGCGCTGTGACGCCGTCGTGCCTCTTTAATTTCTATTTCTACGACTCGTTGATCAACTGATGACGGCTTCGACCAAGTTGCGTAAACGCGTGCTCAGCGGCATGCGCCCCACCGGAAAACTGCACCTGGGCAACTATGTGGGCGCGCTCGAGAACTGGGTGCGCATGCAGGATGAATACCAATGCTTCTTCTGCGTGGTGGACTGGCACGCGCTGACGACGGACTACGCCGACACTTCGCGCGTGAAAGAGAATTCGCTGGAAGTGGCGCTGGACTGGCTGGCGGCAGGGCTTGATCCGGAGAAGTCCGTGCTGTTCATCCAGTCGCATGTTCCGGCGCACGCTGAGCTGCATCTGCTGCTTTCCATGATCACGCCGCTGGGCTGGCTGGAGCGGGTTCCCACTTACAAGGAGCAGCGGGAGAACATCAGGGACAAAGACCTGGGAACCTATGGGTTTCTGGGTTATCCGGTGCTGCAGGCGGCAGATATTTTAATGTACAAGGCAAATGTGGTTCCGGTGGGCGAAGATCAGGTCGCGCACGTGGAGCTCACGCGGGAGATTGCGCGGCGGTTCAACGGATTTTACGCACAACGCGGGGATGTATTCCCTGAGCCGCAGTCTTTGCTTACGCCCGCTCCTAAGCTGCCGGGCACCGATGGGCGCAAGATGTCGAAGTCGTATGGCAACACCATCCTGCTGGCCGATCCGGAGCCGGTAATACGACAGAAGCTGAAGACGATGGTGACTGATCCGGCGCGGGTCAGGCGCTCGGACCCGGGAAATCCGGATGTGTGCCCGGTGGGCGATCTGCACAAGATTTTCAGCGATCGCGCTACCATGGACAAGGTGAACGCTGGCTGCCGATCGGCTGGCATCGGGTGCATCGAGTGCAAGAGCTGGGCAGCCGATGCGCTGGTGCGACTGCTGACTCCGATGCAGGAACGGCGCAAGAAATTCGAGGAGAATCCGCGGCTGGCTTGGGATATTCTGGAGGGTGGCAGTGAGCGGGCGCGCAAGGTTGCCGCGGAAACCATGGACGGAGTGCGCGACGCAATGGGAATGTCGCTTGCCTATGAGCCACCGGCGGGGGATGATGCTGAATAGGATGGAAGACAGAATCGTTACTTCGGAGGACAACGCGCCACAGTCTGGCTCGCCGGTACTGGTTGCTGGTCGCCGCTCCGCCGCGGCGCCGATCAAGCAATCCGATGAGCGGGCTGCGAAAAAAGAAGAGAGCGATTCTCCTTTCGCGGTCTCGGTCAGCGATGTCTACGAAGGTCCGCTGGACCTGCTGCTCGATCTGATTCGCAAGCAGGATATCGACATTTACGACATTCCCATTGCCCGCATCACGGCGCAGTATCTGGCTTATGTGGAGAAGATTCGCGAGCTGGACGTGAATGTCGCGGCCGACTTCATCTACATGGCCGCGGTGTTGATTCACATCAAGTCGAAAGTGCTGCTGCCGCGGGATCCGTCGGCAAAAGCCGAGGAGTTGGAAGATCCGCGCACCGAGCTGGTCAATCGACTGCTGGAGCACGAAAAGTTCAAGTCAGCAGCGCAGATGCTGTTGCAGAAGCAGCAGATCGAAGATGCGGTGCTTACGAATCCGTCGTTGAAGGAATTTGTGGACGCCGAAGGCGCCGAACCGGAGATGGCCACGGACGTGATCGATCTGGTGAAGACCTTTCAGCAAATTCTGGAACGGGTGCGCACCCGGCCGGTGATCAATGTGGACGAAGAAACGGTCACCGTGGGCCAGATGATTGACTATCTGCGGCGGCGTCTGGCGCTGGAATCGAAGCCCATCCGGCTAAAGCAACTTTTGCTGCGCATTCCCTCGCGGCAGGCGCTGGTGTGCATGTTTCTGGCGTTGCTCGAAATGGTGCGGCTGCAGGCGATCCAGGTTCGGCAGGAGCAGATGTTCGGCGAGATTGCCGTGCGCAAACATGTTGGGTTCGACGCAATGATGAACGAGCAGGCGGCTGTGCGCGATGACTGGAGATAAAAGGCAGTGGCCAGTGGACAGTGATCAGTGGTCAGTTTAAGAGACCACAGATTTTACTGACCACTAGCCACTGGCCACTGACCACTATGGGTTTAAAAGCTCAACTCGAAGCCATTATTTATGCGGCGGAGACGCCGATCACTGATCGAGCAGATAGTACAGCTCGTCAAAGCATCGGCGATTGCCGACGGAGCGGCGGACGAGGCTGAGGCGAAGTCGCGGGTACGAGCGGCGCTCGAAGAGCTGGTTGCCGACTACGCGAGTGCCAGCCATGGCATCGAGATTCGTCAGGTGGCGGGCGGGTATCGCATGTCGACCAAGCCCGAGCAGCACGAGATGGTGCGGAGCTTTGCGAAGAGCCTGAAGCCTCCGGTGCGGCTGTCGCTGCCGGCGCTGGAAACGCTGGCTGTGATCGCTTACAAGCAGCCTGCCACGGTGCCCGAAATCAGCGAGATTCGCGGCGTGGATTCGGGCGGCGTGATTGCTACCCTTCTGGATCGCAAGCTGATTACGACTGCTGGGCGCAAGCAGGTCATCGGGCGTCCGATTCTCTACAAGACGACCAAAGAATTTCTGATGCGCTTTGGGTTGAAGGACGTCAACGAGCTGCCCAGCATGGAGGAGTTCGAGAAGCTGGTAGCGGAATCGTTCCAGGGCGAGCTGATTCCGGCAGAAGACGCGGCGGAAGCGCAAGAGACCGATGCGGAAGAGATTGCATAGTCCGCCGCTCAGAAGGAATAACCGTCCCACCGGCGGCCCAGACTGGAAACTTCGAAAACATGCCCCCTGAACGCCTGCAAAAAATTATTGCTGCTGCTGGAATCGCTTCGCGGCGAAAGGCCGAAGAACTCATCAGCGCAGGCCACGTGAAGGTGAATGGGACCGTAGTGACGGCGCTCGGAAGCAAGGCGGACCCGGAGACCGATCACATCCGGGTGGATGGCAAGCTGCTGCAGGGCGCACAACGGCATGTCTACCTGCTTCTGAACAAACCTAAAGGCTACGTCACGACGGTGAGCGATCCGGAGAACCGGCCGACGGTGATGCAGTTGATTCGCGGCGTGAAGAAGCGCGTGTATCCGGTGGGACGGCTCGACTACGCCAGCGAGGGCCTGCTGCTCTTGACCAATGATGGCGCACTGGCGAACAAACTGATGAAAGCGTCGTCGCAGGTGCCGAAAACCTACGTGGTGAAGATTGCTGGAACTCCGAGCAACGAAGCACTGGAGAAATTGCGCGGGGGAGTTTCGATTGTCACCGAAGATGGCAGGCGGGTACGGACCGCGCCGGCGGGAATCCGCCTGATTAAGGAAGCCACCAACCCGTGGTACGAGGTCACGATGATCGAAGGCCGCAACCGGGAGATCCGGCGCATGTTTGAAAAGGTCGGACACCATGTGGAAAAGATCAAGCGAGTCCGCTATGGACCGCTCACTCTTGATGTCCCGCCCGGGCGATTCCGCCCGCTGACTTCGCGGGAAGTTGATCGACTGCGCACCGCATGCAACAAACCAATAGCGGGGGCGAACCCTTCCGTGTCATGATGAGCGGAAAGCATGAGCCGTTTTTTTGATCTGGTTTCGAAGACTGCCCGCGACATGGGCACGACGAAAGCTCACAATACAACGCCGGCGGCGCTGGAGCGCCGGTCACGGCTCATCAAGCTCGATTCCAACGAGAATCCTTTTGGGCCTTCGGCGCGGGCGGTCGATGCCATGAAGAGCACGCTGGGCACGGCGAGCTCCTATCCTGACGATGATTGCACTTCCCTGCGGCTGAAACTGGCCGCGCATCACGGGCTGCCGCCGGAGCAGGTGCTGGTGACCGCGGGGTCAACCGCGATGTTAAGCCTGCTGTGCCAGACGCTGCTCGGACCGGGCCTGAATGCGGTGACCAGCGAGCGCTCATTCATTGTGTATTCGATGGCAGTGCAGGCCGCGGGCGCACATCTGGTCGAAGCGCCCATGCGCGACGACAGCTTCGATCTGGAGGCAATCCTGGCCGCGATCGACCGGAACACGCGGATTGTGTTTCTGGCGAACCCTAACAATCCCACGGGCACGATGCTGGAAGCCGACGTGGTGGAAAGCTTTCTGCTGCGGCTTCCCGGACACGTGGTGCTGGTTCTGGATGAGGCTTATTACGAGTTCGCGGCGCATTTTGCGGCGCTGCGGAAGATCAAGTATTCGAACTCGCTGGATTATGTTCGCCAGGGAGCGAGCGTGGTTGTGCTGCGAACCTTTTCAAAAGCGCACGGACTCGCCGGGCTGCGCGTGGGGTACGGTGTGGGCCCCGCGGAATTGCTGGGATATTGCGCGCGCATGCGCAACACGTTTTCCGTGTCGTCGGTGGCGCAGGCTGCGGCAGTGGCTGCGCTCGACGACTACCTGCACATTCAGCGCGTGGTGGAGAACAATGCACTGCAATCGCGAGTGCTCACCCAGGGATTGTTGGGGCTGGGATACCGGGTTGTTCCGACTGCGGCGAATTTCTTGTTCTGCGATCTGCGGGAAGACGCCGCGGCTGTCGCCAATCGCTTGCAGGATGAAGGCGTGGCTGTGCGTCCACTGGGGCATTGGGGAGCGCCAAATTGCATTCGCGTGACCATTGGCACGCCAGAGCAGGACCAGACTTTCCTGCAGGCCGCGGGGCGGCTAGGTGCGCATGGTTCCGCACCCGGACTTCGGGTTTCGCCAACGATCAAGTCAGTGGTGTAATGCGCTGTTTACGGAACAATCGGTTTACGCTGTCGAACCCTCCAAGAGGGACCTTCTCGATGGCGAAGAACGGGAATCCTTCGCTTTTGCCTTTTCCCAGGCGATCGTTTAGTATCCGCTTGCGTTTTTGAAGAGGAGAAGACATGCATACGAAGAGAGTTGTCTGTTGTGGATTAGTTCTGATGCTCGGCGCTGTACTCGCCGCCGTCCCGGCGGTGGCTGCTGACGAGTCGGGCGTGGCGGCGCGCGCCGCAACCTGGGAAAAAGAGTATAACGCTGGCAACCTGGCCGGCGTGGTGGCACTGTACGCTCCCGATGCCTGCCGTATGCCTCCCAATCAGGAAGCGGTACATGGCGCTGACGCGATCCTGGCCCAGCTAAAGACTGGCAAGGATCGGGGGTTTGCCAAGGTTAAGATCGTCGTCATTTCCGCCGATAGCAGCGGCGATGTGGGCTACGGAGTGGGGACATACGTGATCACCGGTGCGGACGGCTCCCATGTTGACCATGGCAAGTGGATGCTGGTGTCGAGGAAGTCAAATGGTGTGTGGAAAACTCAGTGCGACATCTTTAACTCTGACATGCCCATGCCGGCCGGCAGCATGAAATAGCATTTGGCCTGTGACGCACCTGCGAGCGCCATGGGCCTTGCGGGTGCGGCGCATTCGACTCCGCGGTTCGTCACGAACGAGTTCTAACCTGGCAGCGCCGCCAACCTTGCAGCTCCGTACAGTCCAGCATCGCTTCCAAGCAAGGCGCGGGTGATGATCGTTTTTCGTTCGCTGCGGCTTTCGGCTTGCGCCGCCGCGCTTTCCTGTTTTCCCGGAGACGTGCCCAATGGATCCGTGGGAGCAGTGATGACGTAGACGACTGATCGCTTGCGCAGCTCTTCGAACATGCTGGGCGCGTAAGCATCCCATGCGCTGGAAGCGCCTCCACCGATGACGTACATCTCGAGATTCAGAACATTGACCAGGCCGGCGAGCAGCAGGCCGAGGTAGCGCCCAAAATTCTCAAAGATGCGGCGGGCGGGCTCGTCTCCCTGAATCGCCAGATTGTAGATCGACTTGGCGCCGAACTCAGCGTCAGAAGACGCGGCTTTGGCCAGCGATGGCGCCTCACCGCGGGCAATCGCTTCGCGGGCCATGCGCACGATGGCGCTGGCCGAGGCGTACTGCTCGGCGCAGCCCCGGTTGCCGCAGCCACAGGGATGGCCTTCCGGCTCGATGGTGACGTGACCGAATTCGCCTGCCATGCCATTCATGCCGTGCCAGATTTTTCCCCCGAGCACGATGCCGCCGCCGATCCCGGTTCCCAGCGTGAGCACCGCCATATTGGAAACGCCGCGGGCAGCGCCCAGCCACTGCTCACCGAGAGCGGCAACACGCGCGTCGTTTTCGAGGACCACGCACGCGTCGTTTTTCGCGAACCCCAGGCGGCGTTCGATTTCCGCGCGCGCCGGAAAGTTCTCCCAGCCGGGAAAGTTGGCCGCCTTGCGCAGCATTCCAGTTTGCATGTCGACGATGCCGGGAAAACCGATGCCGGCACCAAGGAACTTTCCAGACTGCTTGTACTTGCCGGATAGGCGTTGAATCGCATCGCACATTTCGCCGATCACATGGTCACGGCCGAGAGCGAGTTTGGTGCTGAGCGTTACTTTTTCGAGGAGCTCGCCCTCGCTGCTCACGGCGGCAATGCGCAGGTTGGTGCCGCCGAGGTCAACTCCGATGGAGAAATTCGGCATGGAGGAGAAGATTATCAGAAGTGCGGCGGAGCGTACTCATTGTCACTTCTGGCACTTGGGGCAGTAGTGGCTGCTTCGGCCGGCGATTACGATGCGCTTGATGGGCGTCTTGCAGACCAGGCAGGGCTCGCCTTCGCGGCCGTAGACGCGGTGCTGCAATTGGAAGAAGCCTTCTTCGCCGTCCGCGTCCACATAATCTGAGATGGATGAGCCGCCAAGAGCAATCGCTTCCCCTAGAACCTCTTTCACCGACGCGAGCAGCCTGGCTAGCTGGTCGCGAGTAATGGTGGAGGCGCGGCGACGGGGCCGAATACCGGCGCGGAACAGAGATTCATCAGCATAAATGTTGCCCACGCCGCGCAGCAGTTTCTGGTTCAGCAGCGCGCTCTTGATGGGAGTCTTCCGCCCACGAAACAGAACGAGGAAGCGGTCGAGATCGGCTTCCAGCGGCTCAAGGCCGCCCGCCTCGAAGCCGCCGGCGCGGGCCACGCTCAACCTTCCAAAGCGGCGGGGATCGACAAAGCGCAACTCCCTGCCCGATGCCAGCTTCAGAATCGCGTGCGTGTGCTTGAGAACTTCTGATTGCGGCTCGCAGACTTGCAGGCGTCCGGTCATGCCCAGGTGGACGATCCATTGGGCTTGAGTCGCGCCGGGCTTTGCGGGGCGGACGCCCTCGTCCGGCTCTGCTTGCGTCGTTGAGGGAACCTGACGCGACCTCACTCTGGAGTCCGTCGGCGGCGTTCTAGGGTGCCGGCCTTTGGCGGGCGAGGGCGGCCGCCCCACACTCGTCTGTTCGAGGTCGAAGACGATGTGCTTTCCCATGCGCCGCACCGTGGCGATGCGGCTGTGCTCGAGAGTGGCGGCGATCTCCCTGGCCGGAGATTTCAGCGGCTCCGGCTTCTGGCCGAGCCAGATCGATTCAATCACATCGCCGGCGACGCGTCTGGCCAATCCGCGGGCGATGGTTTCAACTTCTGGGAGTTCCGGCATGCCTTTCAGTGTACAAGGCATTGTGAAAGGCACGGACGGTTTGCGGGCAATTTTGAGTGATTCTGGAGGCGAGCGGTGGGCTAGTCTTTCAAAGGCACGACAGTTTTGCCATCGCGGCAGAAGGTAGCGACTTTCTGCAGGTCGCCGTTTGCCTGAGGCAGGGTCATCACCGGTCCATAGCAGTAAACTGCGTGGCCGTTGGCGGCGAAGTACCAGCGTCCGCCTTTGGAATGCTGCTCCAGGTGCCCGGATGGGCGGCGGACGGGTGGCGTTGGATTGGCAACTGTCAAGCTAAACAACAAGGCTAGGGTCAGAACCTTCATCGTTGCCAGACTTTCCAAAAACGCGCGCGGGAGGACTCGCGTACTGCCTACTTGAGCGCTAGATCGTACGCAAAGCGCGACGTTGATCTACCAAATCCGAAGCTGGCACGGGAGGAAGCTGGGTCTGGGGCTTCGCAATCCTACCGGTGTGGCCTTGGGAATGGTGCTGCGGTGCTGCCTGGGTCGACGGAACCTGGGTCGACGGGATCTGCGCCGACGGAATCCGGGTTGACGGAATCTGGGTAGAAGGAGCTTGAACTGACGGAGCTTGCGCGGTGCCTTGCGCTTTTGTCCGGGCCGTTTGCTGATCGGCTATGGCCTTGCCTCTCATGCCCCACAGTTCTGTGCTGTCACGCATCAAAATCTTGATGAGATTGCGCTGCGATTGGATGACCGAACCTTGTTCGACGATGAGCATGGTCATCAGACCGTAGGAGAGTAGGAACACCACGGTGAGCAACGGCATAAGGGTTCGTTTCTTCTTCGGAACCGCGACCGGCATCACCGCCGTGTAACCGAACAAAGTAGTCAAGTGGCACCCCGGCCTGGCCTCACAAAGGCAGGCATAGGGGAGATTGCAGCTTGTCAGCCAATGGAACGAGCCGCCGGAAGACATTGAATTTACTTGGCTTAGAGTGATTTATCGAGCCCATGGTGCGGGCTCAAAGTGCAATTCAATGCATATAATGAGCAGGGTAACCGTTGCCAAACGAATGCCTTACGCTCTGAAACGAGCGCCGGATGCGGGTTTCCGGGCCAGAGATCCTCGGAGTGAACCCGACTGCCAGCCTTACTTACCGCCCAGCAGGAGTTTGGCAATAGTCGCCAACTGCATGTTCGATGTGCCTTCGTAGATCTTGCCGATCTTGGCATCGCGCCAGTATTTCTCCACGGGATAATCTTTGGTGAAGCCGTAGCCGCCGTAGATCTCGACGGCAAGCGAAGTCACGCGCTCAGCCACTTGCGAGGCAAAGAGCTTGGTCATTGCCGCTTCCTTCACGAAGTTTACGCCCGCATCTTTCATGCGGGCGGCGTTGTAGACCATGAGGCGGGCGGCTTCAATCTCAGTGGCCATTTGCGCAATCTGGAACTGGATGCCCTGAAACTCAGCGATGGCCTTGCCGAATTGCTTGCGCTCCAGCGTATACTTCGCGGCAAATTCCCAGGCTCCGCGCGCCAGACCGATCATCTGCGCGCCAATGCCGATGCGGCCTTCGTTCAAGGTCTCGATCGCAATCTTGTAACCTTTGCCGGGCTCGCCCAAGACGTTCTCTTTGGGGACACGGCAGTCTTCCAGAATCAGTTCGCAGGTGGAAGAGGCGCGGATGCCCAGCTTGTCTTCCTTTTTGCCCACGCTGAATCCGGGGAAATCTTTCTCCACCAGGAACGCGGTGATGCCTTTGTATCCCGCGGTGGGGTCGATCGTGGCAAACAGTACGAACAGTCCGGCTTCTTTAGCATTGGTGATCCAAAGCTTTCGGCCGTTGAGGACATAGTCGCTGCCCTTGAGTTCGGCGCGGGTCTGCAGGGCAAAGGCGTCGGAACCGGAACCGGCCTCGCTGAGCGCGTAGGCTCCGCAGGTATCGGCCGCCATCTTCGGCAGATAGCGTTTCTTCTGCTCCGGGTTGCCCCAGCGCAGAAGTGCATTGTTGACCAGCGTGTTTTGCACGTCCACAACCACGCCGGCGGATGCATCGACACGCGACAGCTCCTCTACCGCCAGAATCGCTTCAAAGAACTTGGCCCCGCCGCCGCCATATTGCTCGGGGATTTCGATCCCCATCAGACCCAGTTGGAAGAATTCGTGGATGAGATCTTTGTTGAAGATGCCTTGCTCGTCCATCTCCTTCACCAGTGGGCGGACTCGATCGTCGGCAAACTGGCGAATATTGTCGCGGAAAAGGATTTCGTCTTCGGTGAGGGTGGTCAGCGGCGTAGGAAGAGCGGATTGCAAAGTCGTTTCAGGCATACGGATACCTTCAAACGGAGTAGTAGCAAACCCTGAATTTTAGCACTCCTGGAGTGGTTGGAAGCGGCGTGACGCTCAGCCGCGGCGAGAATGCACTAGCTTCAGCGCGTCCGCCTGCAGAATGCGCTGAATCTGATTGCGGGCGTGCACGGACCACGGGCCGGTGGTATCGAGCTTGATGTAAGCCTGCCAGTGTTTCAGCGCCTTGCGGGGCTCTCGGGTTTTTTCGTGGGCGAGCGCGAGGTTGTAGTGCGCATCGGCATAGGTGGGAGCTAGTTGGATCGCCATCTTGTAGGTCTGAATGGCCTCTTGCACACGCCCCGTCTCGTCCAGAACGTTGCCTAGATCGAAATAAGCCAGGGCGTAGCGAGGGTCGGCCTTTAAGGCGGCACGGTAATGTTTCTCTGCGAGCGAGAAATCCTGGCGATTGTAATAAAGCGTGCCCAGATTGATGTGCGCGGCCGCGTGGCCGGACTCATACTCGAGCACTTTCTGGTAGGCAGCCAGCGCTTCAGTCTGGGTCGTCGGATCCTCTTCCAATGCGATGCCACGGGCGAACCAGACGGCGGCATCGTCCTCCTGCGGGCTGGAGTCGGGAGTGGGAATCGGCGTGCTGGTGACAACTTTTTCCCGAGTCGCGAAGTCCATCACGAACTGTCCCGCGATCGGCTCCAGCAGCCTGCCTTCATGGCGGAACGCAACCCGATGCTTGCTGGTGGATGCGACTCCAGCATCGAGCAAGGGATTTCCCATGCCCGAGGCCTGCTTCTGCATAGCCTCAAGCGACTGCCGGATGACTGCCGGCCGGACCCTCATGGCACACAGGTCGCGAACTTTCTTGACTTTGAGGAGGTCGGAAAAGGAGTAGGCCGGAGAGGCAACAATCAGCCCCGCGCGCTCCCAGTTGGCCAACTGGCGCGGCGTGAGGTGAAGAA
Organism: uncultured Acidobacteriaceae bacterium; assembly: GCA_963770235.1. Taxonomy (GTDB): domain Bacteria; phylum Acidobacteriota; class Terriglobia; order Terriglobales; family Acidobacteriaceae; genus Sulfotelmatobacter. The sequence goes on from CAVYOW010000006.1 coordinate 97,298, forward strand.
TCCTAAGTAAATCGGCTCGACTGTACACGAATGTGCGCAACCGCTCGCGCCGTTCCACTGCGCAAGACGTTACGCCGCCATTATCCGCAACTTGCGGCAGTAAACGCAACAGCAAACGCTTGTGGAAATCTGAGGAGAACCTGGATGATTTACATGCAACGGAAATGGTGCAGAGGCCTAAACCACCACGGCCGCCTGATACTCCTCATACGTCCCCTTGAAGTCCGTGATCTTGTGATCGCTTTCGAAGTGCCAGATGCGCGTGGCCACCTCGTCGATCAGGTCGTGATCGTGGGTTACCAGGAACACCGTCCCGTGATAGCGCTGCAGGGAGATGTTCAGCGCGTTGATGGCCTCCAGATCCAGGTGGTTGGTGGGTTCATCGAGCACCAGTACGTTCGGCTTCTGCAGCATGAGCTTGCAGAAGAGCAGCCGCGCCGCCTCGCCGCCGGAAAGAACGCTGGTCGATTTCGTGGCTTCGTCGCGGGCAAACAGCATCTGCCCCAGCAAGCCGCGAATTTCTTCGCTGACCGCCGCCGGATTCCATTGATGCAGCCACTCCAGCACCGTCGTGCCGCCTTCGATCAGGCTGCGGTGGTCCTGGGCGAAATATCCAATCGACGCTTCGTGTCCCCAGATGACTTTGCCAGAGTCGACGAACGGGCCGTCGTAACCGCTGGTCTTGCGCAACTCCGCTTCGGGAGTGGTCGGAGAATTCGCCAGCAGCGCATTCACCAGCGTGGTCTTCCCTGCCCCGTTGCGCCCCATGAGCGCGATTCTTTCCCCGCGCGTGATGCTGGCGGTGAAGTCGCGAATCACCTGCTTGTCTCCGTAAGCCTTGCCCAGGTGCTCGACCTCAAGAATGTGCTTGCCCGAAGGCCGCTTCTGCTCGAACTTGATGTAGGGGCGCTGGATGTTTGACTTCGCCAGCTCCGTCACCTGCAGCCGCTCCACTTCCTTGCGCCGCGACTGCACCTGGCTTGACCGCGTGCCGGCGCTGAAACGCGCGATGAACTCGTTCAGTTGCGCAATCTTTTTTTCGCGCTGCGCGTTCTGCGATTCAATCTGCGAGCGCACCTGCGTCTTCGCCAACACCATCTCGTCATACGATCCCGTATAAGTGATGATGGTCTCGTAATCGATGTCGGCAATGTGCGTGCAGATGCTGTTGAGGAAGTGCCGGTCGTGCGAGATGGCGATGACTACGCCGTCGTAGCCGTTCAGAAATCCTTGCAGCCAGTGGATCGAATCCAAGTCCAGGTTGTTCGTGGGTTCATCCAGCAGCAGCGCCTGCGGATGCCCGAACAACGCCTGCGCCAGCAGCACGCGAACTTTCTGTCCGCCCTGGAGTTCGCTCATCTTGCGGGAATGTGCCTCGTCGGGTATGTCCAAACCCTGGAGCAAGATCGCGGCGTCGCTCTCCGCTGTGTAGCCATCTTCTTCGCCGACAATGCCTTCGAGTTCGCCGAGCTTCATGCCGTCTGCGTCGGTCATGTCGTGTTTGGCATAGATGGCGTCCCGCTCCTGCATGGCCGCCCACAAGCGTTTGTTGCCCATGATGACTGTGTCGATCGCAGTGTGGGCGTCGAAGGCGAACTGGTCCTGACTTAAAACGCCGAGCTTCCGCGGACGAACGACCGTTCCTTTTTGCGGCTCCAATTCGCCGCTGAGCAGCTTCATGAACGTCGACTTGCCCGAGCCATTGGGTCCGGTCAGGCCATAGCGCTTGCCCGGCGTGAATGCCGTGGAGACTTCGTCAAACAGAATTTTGGCGCCATAGCGCATGGAAACATTGCTGACTGAAAGCATGATTTGTTATGCAACTCTTCTTAGGACTGCGGGGAATTTCCGCCAAGACGGTACGCAGCTGGAGTTAATAGAATATCATGCTGGACTCGACGGTCCCTTTAATGCTGGTCGAGCAGGCTGCGCACCTTGTGCGCCAGCGTGTCCAATAAAAAGGGCTTCTGCAAAAGGGCGGTCTTCCCGCCGGCATCGCCGTCTGCCAAGCCTGGATGGTCCGGATAACCGGACATGAACAACACCTTGATTTGCGGACGTACTTTCCGCAGTCGGCTTGCCAACTCTTTGCCCCCGAGGTTGGGCATGGCCATATCGGTGACGAGGAGGTGGATCAGATCTTCGTGCCCCCCGGCAATTCGCAGAGCTTCGTTGCCGTCCATCGCGTGCAGCACCATATAGCCCTGCCGCCGGAGAAATTCGCCGGCCAACTCGCGAATGCCGCTCTCATCTTCCACGAGGAGAATGGTCTCCGAGCCCTTGGGCGCGGCGGCGAGATCTGATTGCAGACCGGCCTCTGATGCCGGTCCTTTGGTCTCCGTCTCTTCCGCCCAGGGAAGATAGATTTCGAACGTCGTACCCTGCCCCGGCTTGCTGTCGACATGGGTCCAACCCCCAGTTTGCTTGACCACTCCGTAGACAATGGGCAACCCCAACCCGGTGCCTTTCCCAGGTTCCTTGGTAGTGAAGAAAGGCTCGAACATGTGGGCTTGTGTTTCGCTGTCCATTCCGACGCCCGTGTCTCTGACAATAAGCATCACGTACCGGCCCGGCTGCACCCCGTCGCGGAGCCGGGGATGGGCGCCGCTGATTTCCACGTTCCTCGTCTCAATCACCAACTGTCCCCCCTGCGGCATCGCATCCCGGGCGTTGACCGCAAGGTTCATAATCAGTTGCTCCATTTGTCCCGCATCAGCTTTGACCGGCCAAAGCTGGGAACCTGGCACCACGCGCAAGGCAATGTTCTTTTCGATGAGGCGGTCCAGCATTTTGGCCACTTCGGTCAGAACCTCATTCAGGTCCATGACCTGGGGCTGCAGTACCTGCCTGCGGCTAAAGGCCAACAACCGGCCGGTAAGGCTCGCCGCCCGGCTCACCGCATGTTCGATTCCCAGGGATTCTTTTTGAGTCGGAGCGTCCGGAGCGAGTCCGCCGCGAAGGCGTTCATTATGAGCTTGAATGAGCATGAGCAGGTTGTTGAAGTCGTGGGCAACGCCTCCGGCCAATAGTCCCACGGCTTCCATTTTCTGCGAATGCAGGAGTTGATCTTCCAGGCGCTTACGCTCCGTGATGTCGTACATGACCCCTTGCATCAGGCAGGGCTGCTCCTCCGCGGTGGGTAACATGACAGCCTCATCGCGGAACCATAGGACCCTGCCGTCGCGTGCAAACATACGGTATTCGGCCTGAAACAGATCACGGTTTTTCTGGAAGTGCTCTTCGACCGCCAGCACGCTTTCGCGATCTTCGGCGTGGATGCGATTGATCCAGTTCGCGGAATCGGATAGCCAGTCTGCGGGCGAGAATCCAAGCATCGACTCGATCTGAGGGCTCACATAGTGCCAGCGGCCATGGGGACCGAGTTCGGCGATGTAGGTGACCGCGGGCAGACGCTCCACCAGCGTGCGGTAGCGGTTTTCGGCCGATCTCAGTTCCGCCTGGGCCCGATCCCATTCGATGGCAACCGCTGCGAGATGAGTGGCGTGAGCAATGAGTTGTAGGTGCTCTTCATCCGGCGTGCGCGGTTCGCGATAGTAGATGGCAAATGTTCCCAGGATCCCGCCGTCCTGCGAGGCGATCGGTGTCGACCAACAAGCCCGCAGCCCGTGAGGCAGAGCGAGATGACGGCACGCTTCCCACAACGGATCAGTCGCAATATCGGAGACGATGACGGCCTGGCGTCGATAGGCCGCAGTACCGCAAGATCCCGCGCGATCGCCGATCTGAATGCCGTCAAGAATCCGTATGTATTCTTTCGGCAAGGAAGGCCCGGCAGCGTGGCGCAGGGTCTTACCGTCGGCATCAAGCAGCAGAACCGAGCACAATAGGCCGCTATGATGCTTCTCGATGTTCGAACACAAAGTTTCCAGGACTTGAGGGAGGGTGGCATGGGCCATCACCATGGCCAGAACTTTTACATCGAGGCGCGCTAAAGCCTCCGGCGACTCTTGCGCTGCATCGACTGCCTTCCGCACTCCAATAGACATGGTGCTTCCGCTAGTGTCCTTTGAAAGTAATTGAAGAGACTGGTCCGAGCCCTGGGCACCGACTTCGCCCCACACTGAATATCTATTATTGATGATGCATCGGGTAAGGGCACCGGGATAACTCGCCTCGCAGGGTTACATCGGTAACGAGGGGCAAGTTGTCTCCAAATGAGAGGGGACGCCGAACTGCTTTAGTGCCCGCCGCTGAGTTCGCGCACAATCGCACCCACGAACTGTTTGGCATCACCGAACAGCATCAGGGTGTTATCGAGGTAATAAAGCGGATTGTCGATGCCTGCAAAGCCAGGACTCATGCTGCGCTTGATCACCATCACGGTGTGTGCTTTATCAACATCGAGGATGGGCATGCCATAGATCGGGCTGGACGCGTCAGTACGCGCCGCCGGGTTGGTAACGTCGTTTGCGCCGATCACCAGGGCCACGTCAGTCTGGGGAAAGTCGCCGTTGATCTCATCCATTTCGATGAGCCGGTCGTACGGGATGTCAGCTTCGGCCAGAAGAACGTTCATATGACCGGGCATGCGTCCTGCGACAGGGTGGATGGCGAAGCGAACCTCGACTCCCTTCTTGGTAAGGATGTCATACAGTTCTCGAACCTTGTGCTGCGCCTGCGCCACCGCCATACCGTAACCGGGAACGATGACCACTTTGTTGGCGGCCGCGAGAATCGCCGCCGATTCCTCGGCCGTGGCGCTGTGTACGGGCTTGGCTTCCGCGCCGCCCGCCGCTGCGGCCTGCACCTGTCCGAAGGCTCCAAATAGCACATTGGTGAACGACCGGTTCATGGCCTTCGACATAATGACCGAAAGAATCAGTCCCGAAGATCCGTCGAGCGCGCCGGCGATGATCAGCAGCTTGTTCTGGAGCACGAATCCCATCGCCGCAGCGGACAATCCGGCATAGCCGTTTAACAGGGAGATGACGGTTGGCATATCGGCGCCGCCGATCGGGATTATGAGCATCACGCCGAAGATCAGCGAGACGCCGACGACCAGCGGGAAGAATTGCTTCGCCTCGGGATGCAGCACGAGGTAAACCGCGCTGGCGACGGCAACGCTGAAAAGCAGGAAGTTGACGAGATTCTGTCCTTTATAGGTGATTGGCCGCTGGGGCAGGATTTCCTGCAGCTTTCCCGCCGCCATCAAACTGCCGGTAAACGTCAGCCCTCCGAGAATCACTTCCATCGAGAGCACCGACATCATGAACTTCGGCACGTTCGGAGTGCGTAAGTAAAATTCTGCTGTGCCGACCAGGGTGACGCACAACGCGCCGAAGGCGTGGCTCAGCGCGGTTCGCTGCGGCACCGCGGTCATCTGCACCATGCCGAGCGGAATGCCGATGCCGCTGCCCAGCACCAGCCCGACGGCGATCCACTTGTAGTCAACGATGCCGTGGTGCAGCAGAGTGCCGGCAATCGCCAGCACCATGCCGACTTCGCCCGCCCAAATCCCGTGGCGGGCGGTCGCGGGCGAACTCATCCACTTCAGCGACAGGATGAACAGGGCGCTGGCAATCAGGTAGATGACTTCAATGACGTACTGGCTTGCGGCGAGCTCGTTCATGGTTTACTAAGTAAGACTTCGCTCAGCTATCTACTTGCTCGGACGGCTGCTCTTGAACATCTTGAGCATGCGGTCCGTGATAATGAATCCGCCCACCACATTGCTTGTAGCGGCGACGATGGCGATCGTGCCCAGCACCGTGGCGAACGTGCTCTTGCGCTCACCCACCAGCACAATCGCGCCCACAACAGCAATGGCGTCGAGTGCGTTGGTCAGCGACATCAGCGGAGTGTGCAGCAAAGGCGAAACATGGCGGATGACCTCGAAGCCGATGAAGCAGGCCAGCATGAAAATGAATAGCGCGTCGATCAGACTCTCACTCATGGCTTTCTCCAGTTTTCAGTTCTCAATAGAACCGCTCAGGACACACGTGGTTTTCTAGAGCAAACAGACTGAACTTTCATCCACCAGCGGGGACCAGCGCCGGTAGTTTGTAAAACTCCCTCACCCTCGGGTTCACGATTTCGCCACCGCGAGTGACCATGGTCTCGCGAATAATCTCGTCCTGCAGGTTCAGTTGCAGCTTGCCGTCTTTCACCAGGTACGCGAGAAACGCGGCCACATTGCGGGCATACATCTGGCTCGCGTGGTACGGGACGCTGCTGGCCAGGTTAATGGCGCCGATAATCGTTACCCCGAAGGCCTTCACGGTTTCGCCGGTACGGGTGAGTTCGCAATTACCTCCGCGCTCAGAGGCGAGGTCAACGATCACGGAGCCGGGGGCCATCCCTTTGACCATTTCGGCCGTGATCAGCACCGGCGACTTCTTGCCCGGAATCACGGCGGCGGCGATGACCACATCGCTTTCCGCCACCACCCGGGTCAGGAGCTCGCGCTGCCGGGCATAGAAAGTCTCGTCCTGCACCGTGCCGTAGCCGCGGGCGTCCTGGGCGTTCTGCGCTTCAAGCGGCAACTCGACGAAGCGGCCTCCCAGGCTCTGCACCTGCTCCTTCGCCGCCGGGCGCATGTCGTAGGCCGACGCCACCGCCCCCAGCCGGCGCGCGGTGGAGATGGCCTGCAGCCCTGCCACTCCGGCGCCAATCACGAATACGCGCGCCGGGGTGATGGTGCCGGCGGCTGTCGTCATCATGGGAAAGATTCGGATGGAGGTTTCAGCAGCCAGCAGCACTGCCTTATAACCACAGATCGTCCCCATGGAAGAAAGCGCATCCATGCTTTGCGCACGCGTGGTACGGGGCACGAGTTCGACGGAAAATGAGGTGACGCCGGCGGCGGCAATCTGCTGGGTGACTTCAGCGGAACCGAAGGGGCGCAGAAACCCAATCAGCAAATGATCGCGCCGCAACAGAGGAAGGTCAGCCTTGCCAGTCACGTCATTGGAGCCGTAGCAAAGCACTTGCACAACAATGTCGGCGGCCTTGAACACGGCGGCGCGATCGGGAAGAATCTTTCCGCCCTTCTCGACGTAAATCGAATCCGGATACCCGGACCCTTCGCCCGCGCCCGACTCCAGCACCACTTCAAGTCCAGCCTTGGCCAGGGTGGGAACGACCCCGGGAACGAGTGCGACCCGGCGCTCTCCCGGATAGCTTTCCTTCGGAACTCCAACAATCACGCGGTTGTCCTTTCCCCGGAGAGAATCGTCGCTGGCGCCAATTTCGAATACTAATGAACGGGACGCAGGCTCGGCTGTGACGCTCGTCACAGGGTAATGAAGCCGCCGTCCAGCGGACTCAAAACAGTACCAGAAGGGGACAGAACTGAAAAGTGGCGTTCAAGGAAGTGAATAACAGCTTGAAAGCCGGCCGCTTCTCGAAGTGTCAGCGCGAGAGAAACGACCGGCCTTCGCCTTCAGGATATCTATTGCTGAGGTGGCGCACTCTGCTGGGCGTCGGGCGGGCCGCCGTGATGCATCCATTGCTCGCGTTTGGCCTGCATTTCGTCCCACTTCTTCTGCTGGGTCGAGTCAAGCAGCCCGCGGATCTGCGTGTCGGTGCTCTTCTGGATCTCCATCATTTTGGCGCGGCGATCCTGCGGGGGAACTGAAGCGTCCTGGTGCAGGCTCTCCATCTGGGAGTGTTCAGACTGAAGAGCATCCAGCACTTTGGGCTGCTGATCGGCGGTGAGGTTGAGTTGTTTGGTCAGCGCTTCGGCGCGCCGGGCGGGATCGAAAGGCGGCCCGTGGTGCCGGCCGCCGTTGTCCGGCGCGGGCGGGGATTGCTGAGTGTTGGATGGGTTATCCTGCGCCACCACGAAAGGCGCGGCAATCGAAATGAGGCCGGCCGCGGCAAGAATGAGCAGGGGCTGTTTGAGCATGGGGAATCTCCTTTTATTGAAATCTGTCTACACCTTATGAACGGAATTATGGACCGAGAGTTGCGCAAGAAACCAGGATTCGCACAATCTTTGCATAACTTTACAAAGATGGCTTCGATTTGGGATTAATCCGCGAAGTTAAGGGATGTGCCGCCCGGTTGCGGCGCACCTGATTTCTGAGCGATCGAAAGACTGGAGCCGACGAGCGGACTTGAACCGCTGACCTGCCGATTACGAATCGGCTGCTCTACCAACTGAGCTACGTCGGCTTTTGGTTTGACTGTTCCAGTTTATCAAATCGCCGCTGGAGCAGCGGCAGAGCGGTCGAGACAGGCTATTCCTACAGAATTCCTGCAGAAGAAGACCGGCATCCCGTCAGCTCAATCACGCGGCGCGAGCGGCGACCATGGAGTCGTATTCCTCTTGCGACTGCGCGGGCAGCAGAACCCACAGCGTGTACACGCCGACGGCTGTACCGAAAGGAACATTGAATAGCGAGATGAAGCCCAGCACCAGCGCGATGACACGAGCCCAGGGTTCGCGCTGCATCAATCCCCAGCCGGCAATGAATCCGCAAGCCGCTTTTGCCAGGATGAAAATACCGATCACACTCAGCAACGGACGCAAGAACGCGGTGGGTGCCTCCGGCGCACCAAACTCATGCAGATGAGCAAACAACGTGTTGGCGAGGACGTACAAGAACCACGCCGCCGATGGTGTTAAACGCGGAGATGGCAAGCCAGAGAATCCCCAGCAGATGAATGTGTCCCTGTACGCGTCCGGGGCGCTGCTGCATCACCGTCACCGGGCCGACGATTTGCTTGCCGCACCGGTTGCAAAATGCCTGACCGGGTTGCACGGTTGTGCCACATCCATCGCAGAACATGATTTCCTCCCTGGCACCTCGCGAGCCGAGCCCGTTATCCCCACCTACCACTCAACACATGACATCGATATCCAAGAGATGATACGCAAATCGCACGCAAGAGTTCAGCTGAAAGCGTTTGCGCCGCTCCAAACTCTACTTCACCCGCGTTGCTACCACGCGGATCGGCTCTCGAGCAAAACGAAAAGGCCACCCGGCAACAGGGCGGCCTTCTCTTTTCAAGGGAGAATAGTTCCAACGGAGGCAATAGATTCCGTCAAAACCTTCTGGACAAAATCTTATGAGCCGAAAAAGCAGGGTGTCAAGCAATTTTTGGGAAATAAATGTCTTTAGTTTCAATGATTTACATAATCAATCAACATCGTCCCTCAACTGTTCCAATTTGAGACGAAGAGCCAAAGAAAGCACCGTAAGCCGATATTCCTGAGGCACTTAAGAACCGTTGGAGGTCTCCGTCGTAGCCGGAGGGCGCGCCGGAGAGGCCGGCGCAGCGCCTCCCAGCTGGAGCGAAATGAACTCGGTTTGATCAGCCCCGTCGGAAACTCGACCAGGGAAACACTTGCGCAGGAGAACAGGCAGAAGCACGCGAGCGCCGCCGAACGCTAATCCAGCTGCCAGTGAGATCGCACCCACGATGATGCACAGAAGAATAATGTTCACGAGCAGGTTGGCAATGTTGTTTTTCTTGTCGAAATAGGTGTTCTCGTTCCAGGTGACGCTGACATCCCAGTTCACCGCACCCAAAAGCGTCTGGGCGTCGCTCCGCGAAAGCGGGCCAGCGGCGATCGCGATAATCGGCCCAGTGCGCTTATCGAAGAACGGGCCGACGTTTTCGATGGCCGCAACCCCGGCCTGGGGTTGCGCGGCATGATGGGCGGCGTCGATGCGGCGCAGATGTTCGGCAGCCAACGCCGGCGTCGGATACTCGATCAGCATCAGCGTGGCTCCTCCGCCAGGAGTGGAGTACTGCCCGAGCACCACTTCCGGGCTGGCGCTGAAATCAACCAGATCCGCGGGAAGCGGAGCCCCGATCGCGCCTAGAGCCAGCGGTCCCTCGGCGTATTTCTCGGTGTTCGCGGCGTATCCGCGGTGCGGCATGAAAGCCAGAATCGGAGGCAGGTTGCCGGCATTTCCGCCGGGGCGCGGCAGCATGCCAGCCAACTCGCGCAGCCCCGCCGCCGACATTACAGACAACTGGCTGAACACCGCCTCTACCACGATGTGTCCGCGGTAAAACAGCACGCGCTGATTAAGCGACGCGCCCTGGTCGCCGATCTCCTCCCGCGCCATCTCCGGCTGCAGGTAGAACGTGTATGCCCCGAAAGCGCCGCTGGCGTCGGCGAAGCGTGCGGCGCGGATTTTCAGCGTGCGGCCATCGTCACTCTTGTAAGTGGCAGCCTCGAAATCCGTGAAGCCGTATTCCTTGAGCAGAGCCGCGTTGGTGGGGTCGGCGGCAGCGGCATCTTTACTGGCCTGCGCCGCGCCTTGAATCTGCCATCCCGCGAACTGCTTTGGAAGGATGGGCGGGGTGGGCGAATCCGTACCAGCGGCGGCGGCGAAAACCACGCCTGCAAGAGAAACAACGATGACGCAGTATCGAGCGCGAACCTTGAGAAATGCATGAATACACCGCTAGGCACAGAATCCCTTCTGTAATTAGACCACAGCGGATGGGAAAAAGTTTCCGGAAGGACCTACTGGCCGGCGGCTTTATCCATCTTGCTGGCGACCTTGACCCCGCTCAGCCCGTTTACATACTTGGCGATGCCGCGGTAGAGCGACTCGGCGATGCGCTGGCGGTATTCGCTGGTGGCCAGGCGGTGCTCGTCGGTAGGATTGCTGACAAAAGAAATCTCGGCGAGAATCGAGGGCATGTTGGCGCCGATCAGCACGATAAACGGAGCCTTCTTCACGCCCCGGTCGCGAATGCCCGGGCTCTTGGCGGCAAGGCCGCTGTGCAGCGACTGCTCCACGTCCCCGGCAAATTCCCGCGACTCTTCGATCTTTTCCTTGAGCGCGATCTTCTTCACCAGGTCCTGCAGTTCGTAGATGGACTTCTCCGACACCGCGTTCTCGCGCGCCGCTACTTCCAGCGCCTCAGGCGACGAGGTGAAATTCAGGTAGTAGGTCTCGACTCCTCGAGCGTCAGGATCGTGACTCGAGTTGGCGTGGATGGAGACGAACAGATCGGCGCGCGCCTGGTTCGCGACCGCAGTGCGAGTCTCCAGCGGGATGAACGTGTCGTCCTTGCGCGTATAAACCACTTCGGCGCCCAGCCGCGCTTCCAGCAGCTTGCCCAAACGCCGCCCCACATCGAGCACCAGATCTTTTTCTTCCAGGCCGTTGGGGCCGATGGTTCCGGTATCGTGGCCACCGTGCCCGGGATCGATCACGATCTTGCCGATTTTCAGTCCCAAAGCGCGAATCAGCGAACGGTCGCCGCCGGCGGTCGGCCTTGCTTCGCGAATGTCCAGGTCGGAGGCGCTCTCCGACTTGCCGGAAGCCAGCCCGCGAGTGCCGTAGTTGGATCGGGGGCTTTCTGCGTCATCTCGCAATGCTGAGGCACTCGAATCGGACGCATCTGGAGCGCTGTCGAGATCACTGGCCACAGGCTTTTTCGCGGCGACGGTATTCTGAGCGTGCGAAGCTCCGCTCTTTACGCCCACCCCTGGAGCGCTTCGCTTCGTGGCTTCGGCCGAGGGAGTGCTGGTTTCCTCATCGTCATCGTCCGCTTCCACAATCTTCTTCACCACTGGCGTTCGGTGGCTTCTTACTCGCAACGGCAGCCCCCGATGAAGCCGAGTGCATCATCGCTTGCGTCTGTGCTGATCGCTTTCGGCAGAGCCACACTATCCGGCTGCACGGCGGCAGTTTCACCCGCGTCTTTGTCTTTATCTTTGACTTGCTTCGCCCGCCCATTCCTGCCGTGAATGTCGATGATCAGGCGATAGGGATTGGGCAGCAGGAAGGCCTCGTAATCGGAAAGATTGTCGACCTCGAGCACCACCCGCGTGCGTCCCGGCGCAAACTGGGCTACGCGAACCTTCTTCAGGAAGCCGTCATCCACGTCGAAGCTCTTGCCGACCAGCGTGGAGGCGAGTTTGGTATCGCGCAGATCGAAGAAGATGCGCGCCGGACTATCGATTCGCTGCGACGAGAACTTCACGTCGCCTTCCACGTCGATGGCGACGCGCGTGTAGTCGGGAGTGGACCAGTGCCGTATGCCGGTCACTCGCGGCAGGCGCCCGGAGCGCGACTGCGCGGATTCGTCCTTTGCGGATGTCCCATGAGAAACGGAGCCGTCCCCGGCGTCTTTCGCGTCCTTGTTGTTGTTGCCATTCTTCTCTGGCTGTTTTTTCCCGGCAGCCTTCTGCGCGGCCGCCTTCTCTGCCTGCGCCTGCTGGTTGAGCTCGGTAATGGCCTGCCGGGCATCATCGACCAGTCGGTTTTGCGGATAGCGGCGCAGAAACTCCTGGAAGGCGGATCGCGCCGCTTCCGGGTCGTTGAGATCGTCCTTGTAGATCTCGCCGATGGTGAACAGCCCGTCGAAACGGTATTTGCTGCCGGGATATTCACGGCGCAGGAACTTGTATTGCTCGATGGCCTCGTTGAGGATTTTATCGTCGTCGAAACGCCGCCCCATTTCCACCAGCGTCTCGGCCACCGCAACCACGCTGGGATCAGCTTTGGTCGAAGTAGGCGCACCCAGATAGATGGAGCGGTAGGCATTCAACACGCGCTGGTAATCGTGGCGGGTTCGGTCGGCAGGAGGCCTTCCGTTCAGGGCCTCGCGCATCCGCTCGGCGGTGGCGAAGTGCTCCCGCGCCCAGGCGTCGGAGTGGTGCGAGCGGGCGTGTGCCGCCGGAGCCGTGGCCGCTGCAAACATGGCCAGCACAAGCAACGCTCCCCACACACTACGCTGGCGCGATGACCTCTTCACTAGTACCAGCCTGTGCCTTCGTGACTAGTTGGTTGAACCAATGCCCTGGGTGCCAGATCACAGTAGCCAGATCGAACCAGCAGATCGAACCAGTAGAGAGACAAAGTAAAACCGATGCTGCCGGCTTAATCTGTATTGCTGATGTAGAGCACGCCCCGCGCATCCCGTTGAACAATAACCGGATCGCGCGAAGCGCCCGAGTTAAAATCGGATACACCGTAGTACAGGTTGGTGATCCGCCGGACGTAGTTTTGAGTTTCAGCGTAGTGCGGCACGCCGGAACTGCGCGCCACCGCTCCCGCGCCCGCGTTATAGGCGGCTAGGGTCAGTTTAATGTCGCCGTCATAACTCTCCAGAAGTTGCTTCAAGTGGCGCACGCCGGCGTCCACATTCTGTTCCGGGTCAAACGGATTCTTCACCTTCAATTGGCGCGCGGTCGAGGGCATCAGTTGCATCAGCCCCATCGCACCCTTTCGCGAAACGGCGTTGGGGTTGAAGTTCGATTCCACTTTCACCACCGCGCGCACCAGGTTCGGGTCCACGTTGTGCCGCGCGGCAGCCTGCTCGATGGCGCTGTCAATGTCGCCGGGCGACGCTGCTGCTCCGCGGAAGTTGGCGGTTACAATCTTGGCGGTTGCCGACTGATTGGAATCATGCCCCAGATATTCGTTGACCTCGGCAGCCGCCGAGCGCGCGGCTCGCATCGCCGCTGCATTGTTCGGGGGCACCGGTTTCCAGCGATTCTCTTTGGAACTCCAATACATCAGCGTGCGCCGGGGCGTCTCAGATTCTTGGGCGTGGCGAGCAGGACTCGCCGGGGCAGGCTCATTCACGTAAATCTTGCGGCCGTGCTCGTCGGTTGCGGTAATTTTTTCTGAGGATCCGTCGCCACCTTCAGCGGCGCGGAGCGGGAACGAGAGAGAAAGAGAGGTCGCGGCTACGGTGCTGGCCATCAGGGCGATTTGCAGGCGCTTTCGCATAACCGGGTTCCTATTCACCTTGGCACGAGGGAAGACAGACTTCACCCTCGCTTGCTGCTACCCGGAACCTGACGGAGAATTCTTAAGCCAGAGTAGGACAATTATAGGCGCTGGGGATGGCAGCAACAACCTATCTTAAGGGCGTAGAACCACCGGAGTAATCTCCGTAACTAAATGAAAACAAGACGATTAAGATTCGCTCAGATTACCCTCTCCAGGGCCAGGCTCAGGCTATCGAGCGACAGGGATCGCAGCAGGTTGCGGCGCATGCCGCGCTCCACCTCAGCTAACCGGTCAGACGCCGCGGCGATCCAGTCGAAATCGGCCGCCTCCGCCAGTTTCGTGAGCTGGCTTTGAATGTCGGTGTTATGAATCAGTTCCGGCGACCCCGACCCCAGGAACATCAGGTCACGCAGCAGCGAGTATAGCGTGCGGAGAAGTTGTTCCGTCTTCTCCCGTCCCTCGGCGCCTGCGCGATAGGATTCAGTGATCTTGAAAAGCTGGGTGTGTTCGCCGCCCAGCAGAGCCGAGTTAAGGATGGCGAGCGCGTCGGCGCGGGCGGTCACATAGGTCTCCACATCGAAGGTGCGAGCCCGCCCCAGGGCGCCTTCGGAAAGTCGGGCAACCAGAGCGCGCTGCTGCGGTTTCCACTCCGGACGCTGCTCCGCCAAATATCGCTCCACTTCCTCCACCGGCAAGGCGGCGAGGGGAAACACCATCGATCGAGATCGGATCGTAGGAAGCAGCTCCCCAGGATTCTCCGAGAGCAGAAAAATCGTAGCGAACTCCGGAGGTTCCTCCAGAACCTTGAGCAGCGAATTCGCCGCCTCTTTCATGAACGCCGAGTCGGTAAAGATATACACGCGTTCCCCGGCTTCCGACGGACGGTAATAGATGGTCTCGATGACCCTGCGGACCTGATCCACCTTGATCATCATCTGCGGAGGATCGGGAGGGATGATGAGCACGTCGGGGTGAGTCTGCACGAAGAGCCGGGTATCTTTCTTGTCGGCCTCGCGCAGACCTTCGCGCGTCTCGACGGCCTCGGCAAAGCGGGCATCAAGGTCCGCAGCCTGGGCAATCCGGCGGCAGTTCGCGCATTGGCCGCAAAAGTCGGGCAGCCCATCAGTCTCAGTTGGCGCCAGACAATTCACCGCCTGTGCCAGCATCAGCGCCAGCGTGTACTTCCCCGACCCCCGCGCCCCCGAAAGGATCACTGCATGCGGAAAGCGCTTCCGCGCCAGCATATCGCGCAGGCGATGGACAGTTTCGGCGTTGCCGTGAAAATCAGAGAATCCCATCGATCACTTTCCCGTCAGCTTCAGCTTTCGCCCCACAACTTCCATAATCCGCCGACGCGTCTGCGCCGGCGTTCCGCTCGCATCGACCGCCACGACGCGCTGCGGCTCTCTTGCGGCAATCGCCAGATAGCCCTCACGCACGCGGGCAAAGAAAGCCCGGTTCTGCTGCTCGAAACGGTTTTCGTCGGCATGATGTTTGCCAGCGTTCTGGCCTGCACCATGCGAAGCCCGCCGGTTCCGCCGCCGCGCCCGCCCCACACTCATAGCCGGGTCGGAGTCAAGCAGGATCGTCAAATCCGGCTGCAAATCTCCACAAAGCACGCGATGTAACTTCAGCACGGCCTCGCTGCCCAGTTTGCGGCCTCCACCCTGGTAGGCCTCGGTCGAATCCGTGAAGCGATCGCAAAGCACAATCTGCCCGTGCTCGAGCGCCGGCTGGATCACCTCCGCAATGTGCTGCGCTCGCGAAGCAAACATCAAAGCCATCTCCGCCAACGGCGAGAGACTCTCCGTCGCCGAATCGAGCAAAACGCGGCGAATCTTTTCCCCGGTCACGGTTCCTCCCGGCTCGCGCGTCTCCACCACCTTATGCCCGGCCGCGCGCAGAGTGGCTGCCAGCTTTCGCATTTGCGTGCTCTTGCCGGTTCCGTCCAGTCCTTCGAACGTGATGAATTTTCCGCGCCGCGACATCGTGGAGATGATAGCAGCGCTGGTGCGACTCCTGTACCGCTCCTCCCGCGGGCTGCTAGAATCTAAAATTCTGCTGGCGCAGTGCGATTCGCTTCATCATACGAACGGGGGCCCCAATAAATGAAACTCTCAAGCATCTTGGGAGTAGTCTGTGTTCTTTTCTTCTCGGTTTTCAGTTGGTCAGCCACGCCGCCAACCGTCACCATCTCTGTGGACGCCACTTCGGCTCCCCGCAAGATTTTCCACGCTAAGCTGAAGATTCCCGCCAGCGCCGGCGACCTGACCCTCTATTACCCAAAGTGGATTCCCGGCGAGCACGCCCCCGACGGCCCCGTGATTGACCTGGCCGGCCTCAAATTCAGCGCCAGCGGCAAAACCCTGAAGTGGCGCCGCGATCTGCTCGACGGCTTCACCATTCACGTCGAGGTTCCAGCCGGCGAGAATGAAGTAAACGCCGAACTCGACTTCCTCTCTCCCTCGACCTTCGAAGGAGGCTTCACCGCGGGTTCCTCTGCCACCGACAAGATGGCCGTGATCAGTTGGAATCAGGTTCTGCTCTACCCCAAGGGCTGGAAGTCGGACGACCTCACCTATGTGGCCAGCCTGAAACTCCCCGCGGGTTGGAAATACGGCACGCCCCTGCCCATCGCATCAACGTCGCTTACCGGCGAGACCGGCGACACGCAAATCATGTTTCAGCCGGCTTCCCTCACCACTCTGGTCGATTCCCCCGTAATCACCGGCGAATTCCTCAAGGTCGTCAAGCTAGCCGACGACCCGCTGGTCGAAATGGATATCGCCGCCGATAGCGCGGCCGCTCTCGCCCCTCCCCAGGAGGTCTGGGACCACTACAAGAATCTGGTCGAACAGGCGAACAAGCTTTTCGGCGCGCATCACTATCGCGATTACCATTTCCTGTACAGCCTGAGCGATCACGTGGCTCACTTCGGACTGGAGCACCACGAATCTGACGACAGCCGCGTCGACGAGCGCGGGTTGGTAGACGACGGCCTGCGCAAGATGGAAGCCAGCCTGCTCCCCCACGAATACGTGCATTCGTGGAACGGAAAATACCGGCGTCCGGCGGATCTCGCCACGCCCGACTATCAGCAGCCGATGCAAGATGATCTCTTGTGGGTCTACGAAGGTCTGACGAATTATCTGGGCGCGGTGCTCACCGCCCGCAGCGGATTGCTCACTCCGGAGGAAGCGCGCGACGATCTGAGCATAACCGCCGCCGCTCTCGACCACACTCCGGGCCGCGAATGGCGCAACCTGCAGGACACAGCCGATGCTGCGGCGCAGCTTTATTTCTCTCCCCGTGCCTGGCAATCCTGGCGTCGCGGAACCGATTTCTATGAGGAAGATACCCTGACCTGGCTGTGGGCCGACGTCATCATCCGCCAGCAGAGCAAGGGCAAGAAAACATTGGACGATTTCTGCAAGCTCTTCCATGGTGCTCCCAGCACAGCGCCCATGGTGAAGCCCTACACCTTTGATGATGTCGTCAACACGTTGAATCAAGTTGTACCCTACGACTGGCGTGGCTTCTGGACCGACCGGCTGACGAATCACGGGCCCGGCGCGCCCCTGGGCGGAATTGAAGGCAGCGGATGGAAACTGGTGTACGACGAAATTCCATCCGAAATGGTACGCGGCGGCGAAGGCCGGCATTTCATCGACGTGGCATATTCGATCGGGCTCGACCTGCGAGAAGACGGCACCATCACCGACACCATCGAGGGCATGCCCGCAGCCCAGTCTGGAATCGGCCCCGGCATGAAGCTGATCGCGGTAAACGGCCACCAATATTCGCCGGAAGTCCTGCGCGACGCCCTCCAAGCCGGCAAGAGCGATACCGCTCCCCTCGAACTTCTGGTCGAGAACACGGATTACTTCAAAACCTACAAGCTCGATTACCACGGCGGCGAACGCTACCCTCATCTGGTACGCGATGAATCGAAGCCAGACTTGCTGTCAGAGATCTACAAAGCCAGATAGAGCGGGCGAAGTAGTTAAGTGGATTTGTCATCAAGTAGATTTGTCATCCTGAGCGAGACGCTTTTTGTCTCGCGAAGGATCTGGGCGAGCCGCGCGAAGCGTCGCGTTCTTTGCGACGCAATAATCGCGCGTTTGGCTCGCTTCCGTTTACGCATTCACTCGCCTACCGAGGAGATGCCGATCATGAGCTTGCGCCGGCCCATGCAGCTTTCTACCAGCGCCCTGTGTTATCTGGCGCTCACGCTCCACTCACCGCTGTTTGCCCAGGCCCAAACCTCCATCCTCGGCTTTACTCCTTCCGCGGCGGCTCACGAGGTTGAACTCGAAAACAAGTTCAAAGCCATCCCCTCCCCGGACGAAGAACGCCGCCAGCATCACATCTTCACCGCCGAACCCCACGTCGCCGGCTCTGCGCGCAACAACGAACTCGCCCGTTACATCGCCGACGAGTGGCGGAACGAAGGCCTGGAAGACGTAATCATCCGCCGCTACGACGTCTATGGCAGCAATCCAAAGAGCACCTTTCTGGAAATGACCGCGCCCGTGCACTACCGCGCCATCCTGCGCGAACTGCCCGTCCCCGGCGATCCTGACATGAAGAACAAGAGCATAAGTTCGGCATGGAGCGGCATGTCGGCGTCCGGCGAGGTGACGGCGCCGCTGGTCTACGCCCACAGCGGCAATCCCGAAGACTACGAACTTCTCCGTAAGCAAGGCATCGACGTCAAAGGCAAAGTCGTGCTGGTGCGCTATTCGAATCCCTACAGCTATCGCGGATTCAAAGCGCTCACCGCCGAGCGCGAAGGCGCAGCCGCCATTCTCATCTACAGCGACCCCGCCGAAGACGGATACAAAAAGGGCAAAGTCGTTCCCAACGGCCCATGGGGCCCCGAGTATCACATTCAGCGCGGAGCGATCACCTACGATTTCATGGTGCCCGGCGATCCGCTCACTCCGGGATGGGCCTCCATTCCCGGCGCCAAGCGCATTCCCGTCGAGCAAGCAGTGTCGATTCCAAAGATCATGGCGCTGCCGCTCTCCTGGCACGATGCCAAACCGCTGCTCGCCCAGATGGACGGCCCCGTCGCCCCCGATGACTGGCAAGGCGGACTACCGATCAAATATCACCTCGGCGGGAATCGAGTGCGCGTCCATGTGAAGATCGAAATGGACAACTCCACGCAGCCTTACTACGTGGTCGAAGGCCGCATTCGCGGCGCCCAGTTGCCCGACGAGTGGATCGTGCTCGGCAATCACCGCGACGCCTGGGTTTTCGGCGGCGTCGACCCCAGCAGCGGCACCGCATCGATGATGGAGCTGACCCGCGCCCTGGGAAAGCTGGCCAAGGCAGGGAATCCGTCCGCGGCGCACTGTAGTGGTCTGCAGTTGGGACGGAGAAGAAGTCGGCCTGACCGGCTCCACCGAATGGGGAGAGCAGTTCGCCGACGAATTGCGCAACAAAGCGGTAGCCTACATCAACGTCGATTCTTCCACCTCCGGGCCGAATTTCCACGGCCAGGCGGTCGCGTCGCTCGCGCCCATGCTGGTCGAAACCAGTCGCACCTTGAAAGATCCCTCAGGCAAGACGCTGTATGAGGCGTGGAAGGAATCATCCACGCGCGAACGCCGCGAGGCTAAACAGTCTGAAGAAGTCACTGACTCGAACCTGGCCGACACCCGCATCGGCAGCGGCTCCGACCATACCGTCTTCCTCAACTTCGTAGGCATGCCGGTCCTGGGCTTGCAGTTCGACGGACCGTACGGCGTGTATCACTCCGCCTACGACGACTTCTTCTGGATGAACCACTTCGGCGATCCCGGCTACCGTTATCACACCCTGATGTCGCAGTTATGGGGCGTGCTCGCCCTGCGGCTCGCCAACGCTGACCTGCTCCCCTTCGACTTCGCCAGCTACGCCAGCAACATTCGCCAGTTCGTGAATGAATTAGAAAAAGGAAAGGAAATGTGGGGACAGCCGCCCTCGGCTGTCCAGCCAGGCGAAGCCAGGCTGTCGCCACCACTGGATCTGAAGCCAGTGCTCGAAGCCATCGACGACTTCGAAGCCGCCGGCAAGCGGCTGGACGAATCCGCGACTCGCGCCTTGGCCTCGGGCGCAATGGACGCCAAACTAGCCGCGACCATCAATCACGGCACGATGCAGGTCGAGCGCAACTGGCTCAACCCCGACGGTATTCCCGGCAGACCCTGGTTCAAACACATCCTCTACGGCGCACGCTTCACCTATGCACACCTCGAGTTGCCGGGCCTGACGGAAGCGGTAGAAAAACAAGACTGGACCACGGCGAAACAGCAGGCGGAGATTCTGCGCCAGGCGCTGATGAACAACACCAGGCTGGTTAGCGAACTAAACTCAGCGCTGAACGGAGAAACCAGCGAGCCCGGAAAGTAGTAAGGGCGCGGCTTCAGCCGCGCCGCTACGCCTGAAAAAAGCAAACGATTCTGGGTGGCGCAGCGCTTCAGCGCCGCGATAAAACACCCTCTAAACCAACCTTTGTCATTCCAAGCTACTTGCAGCCGGTGAAACCGGGAGAGCGAGATCCGACAGCGGGACTAACTTTCGTCCCCGATCCTGGACATCCGGGGAAAAATTCAAACTGAGGCGCCGCCAAGACGTTCCTTGTGGCGGGCGGAACCGCGAGGGGGCACGAACTCTGAGCTCCCGCAGAAAATCCACAGCCCCGTTGTGACATCTGACCTTTCGCCTCACAAAGAACGAGCTCATCATAGCCAAGGCAAAGGCAGTCTAGAGAACCAGCAGAGCATGGCCCATAAGCCCTTTGCTGTCTAGATTTTGACCTCTAAGTCTTTTGTTGTCCGGATTTTGCAGCGATTTTCCTGCTAATCCGATGATTCCAATGGACCCCAGGGGGGAGGGGGTATCGATCCGAGCGCGAATCGCGGTCACCCGGGCTGCCTCTACTGCGAGCGCGCGCAGATTTATTAAGCGGTAGAAATCCACAGGCTGGATTTCAAGAGCGCGAAGACGCTGTCCCCTGATCGCTATCTCGCCATGTGATGCCAGTGGTGCATGACAGCACAACTGATGTGACCGAGAACAAACCAGAACCCGGCCAGGAGAACCGCCTTCAGAGTTGGATTCATGACGGCAAGAATAATTGAGAGGAGATAGGTGTCAAGGGAAAATCACCGTCAATCTTGTGCGGTCCCAATGTCAGTCGAACTCGAAAACCACCTGCTCCCCCGGACTACTCCACACCGGAGCGAACGACTGCCGATGCAGTGGCGTGGGACCATACTTTTCCAAAGCGGCCAGATGCTGCGGTGTGCTATAGCCCTTGTGCGAGGCCAAGCCGTATTCAGGGAAGACCGCATCCCATTCGCACATCATGCGATCCCGCTCCACCTTGGCCAGAATCGAAGCCGCCGCAATCGACGCGGAAAGCGCATCCCCATGGATGATGGCTCGCTGCGGAAGCCCGCAATCCAGGCAAACGGCATCCACCAGAAGATGGTCCGCCGCAGGGGCGAGCCGCATTACCGCTTCGCGCATGGCGAGCCGCGAAGCCTGGTAAATGTTGATCTGGTCAATGCGCGCCGCATCCACTGCCGCCATCGCCCAGGCCACGGCATGTTCGCGAATACGCGGGGCCAGCTGTTCGCGGCGTTCCGGCAACAGCAACTTGGAGTCGCGCAAGCCGCGAACGCGGTAGCCGCGCTCGAGGATCACGGCCGCCGCCACCACCGGGCCAAACAGCGATCCGCGCCCCACCTCGTCCACGCCAGCCACCATCGCGGCCCCCGACGCCCACGCGTCTCTTTCATAACGCAGCGTGCAGCGCAGCTTTTTCAGCAGACGTAGTTTCACCGCTGCCGGAGAAAGCGTGAACTCGGGCGAAACCTTCGCAGGGCTCGACATTGGGAATGAGAGTGCCCACCATCTTCACTTGCCGCCGCATATTCGTGCAAGTGCAAAACTCCCCGCAACAAACTTGCTTCCGTTTCAATGTAGTACCTCTCAGTAACCATTACTTTGAGTACGAACGTACATTGTCCGTTCGGACATGTACTGCTATGTTGACGGGAGTCCACCGTTCGCCAGGAACAAATTGTGAGCGATGAAGTAATCCAGCCGCAGCCAGATGCTCTGCCAGGAAACGCTGCGTCCCAAGAACGCGCGCCAGTCGAGAAGTTAATCCACCTGGCGCTCCCAGTTCGGCTCACTCACCTGCAGAACGGCAGCCGAAGCGGGATCGAGCTGGCTTGTACTTACGACATTCATCCGCGCGGCGCGCGGCTGCTCACCGGCGG
The DNA here is from genome assembly GCA_963770235.1 of uncultured Acidobacteriaceae bacterium. Classification (GTDB taxonomy): domain Bacteria; phylum Acidobacteriota; class Terriglobia; order Terriglobales; family Acidobacteriaceae; genus Sulfotelmatobacter. The sequence continues at coordinate 119,253 of CAVYOW010000006.1, forward strand.
TGACGTCAAGGTGGGAGACTTGATCACGGTCGAGCGCGGCCGCTACAAGTCTGTCTGCCAGGTAGTCTGGACAGCGGATCCCGGCTCCGAACTGCGCGGCCAAATCACGGTGGAATGCGTTGACGGCAGCAGGACTCCTTGGGAAGATGAACTGCGGCAAATGGAAGAGCAATATCTGCCAGTCATTCCAGGATCAACCAAGCCAGCCGGGCCAAACCGGAAGCCCGCGATGAATGCTTTCGCAAGGGGCGAGCAAAATCGGCGCCGCCGGCCGCGCTACCAGGTGGAAGGAGACGCCGATCTGGCGGAGATCGGCGGACGATTCCTGCTTGACGGATGCCTGGAGCAGATCTCCGAATACGGCTGCCTGGTCAGCGCCGGCGATCTTCTCACGCCAGGCACTGGACTAAGGCTGGTCTTGAATATGTGTGATGTCAGCGTCGCGCTGCGTGGGCATGTAAGGTATACGGCGCAGAACCGCGCCATGGGCGTGGAGTTTCATGAAATCCGGCAAGGCGACCGTCCCCTGCTCGACTACGTGCTCAGCCGGTTGAGAAAGTCGCGCACCGAGGACTTCGCCGACCTCGAAGTCGTCACGGAGTCGATGGCCGCGGTCGCGGGATAGGCATCGTTCGACGAGAGGTTCTTCAGCTCGGTTTTTCGACGTCGCGCAGTCGCGCCGCTTTGCCCTTGAGGCCGCGCAGATAATACAGCTTGGCGCGGCGGACCTTGGACGAGCGCAGCAAATCCACTTTGTCGATCACTTTGGAGTGAACGGGGAAAATGCGTTCCACACCTTGTCCAAAGCTGATCTTGCGCACGGTGAAGCTGGCCTGTGGTCCGTTGTCGCGCTTGATTACGACGCCTTCAAAGGCCTGCAAGCGCTCCTTATCGCCTTCCTTAATTTTCACGTGAACGCGAACGGTATCGCCCGGGTTAAACGCGGGAATGTCGGTGCGTTGCGTCTTCGCCAATAGTTTTTCGATGATTAAGTTCGACATGATGGTTAAGTCCTTCTGAATTCTTAGATTCCGATTTCTTGTGAAACTTAGCCGGGATCGCTCTTGGTCCCGTCTTTGGTCCCGTCCGCCTTGACCTCGGCCAGGAACCTGTTATCTTCCTCGCTCAGCGCCGCGCCCTCCAGCAAGTCAGGACGGTTGCGCAAAGTCTTTTCGAGCGCCCGTTGACGACGCCATCTCCGAATCTCTTCGTGGTTGCCGGACATCAATGCTTCCGGTACCGCGATCCCGCGAAACTCGGCGGGCCGCGTGTAGTGCGGATAATCCAGCAATCCATTCGACCCGCAAGTCGAATCCGCGCCGCCCGGGCTCTTCACCTTCGCATCAACCGTAAACGATTCCTGCTGGGTTGACGCTTCATTTCCCACCGCGCCGGGAAGCAATCGCATCACTGCTTCCACAATCACGGCCGCGGCCAGCTCGCCGCCGCTCAGAACGTAGTCGCCGATGGAAAGTTCCCGGTCGGCGAGAAAGTCGGCAACCCGCTCATCCACTCCCTCGTACCGTCCGCAGACCAGAACGATGCGGTCGAGCAAAGCCAACTCCGCCGCGACTCTCTGCGTGAACCGCTGCCCCTGCGCCGAAAGTAAAACTACCGACTGCTTAACCTGCCCCGCAAGTCGCTCCTCGCGCGGCGCAACGCCTATCGACTCCAAGCACTCAAACAGCGGTTCCGGCTTCAGCACCATGCCTTCGCCGCCGCCAAAAGGCCGGTCGTCCACGGTACGGTGACGATCGTGCGTAAACTCCCGCAGATCGTGGACCTTAATTTCCGCCAGCCCCTTTTCCTGAGCCCGGCGAGTAATGCCGCATTCCAACGGCCCGCGAAAGAAGTCCGGAAAGATGGTGACAATGTCGGCCTTCATTGCGGGATCCAGTTCTCAGTTCTCAGTTCTCAGAAAAGCTGGGTTCTGGGTCTCCTTCTGTCAATGCTTTTTCTTTCTCTCAGGCTGCGTCTGCTCCCGCTTTTCCTCTGCCGAGATGGGAGCGTTCACTTCCAGGAGGCCTTCGGGCAATTTCATGCGGACCTGCTTGCGCTCCACGTCCACCGCATCGAGATACGCCTCAGCAAAAGGGATTTCAACCGGCTTCGCCGCTCCGTCGCGCACAATCAACAACGGCGCTTCGCCCGCTCCAAACTGAACATCTTCAATGCGTCCGATCTCGTGGCCGTGGTCAAGCACCACACAACCCACCAGGTCGCTCACGTAGTTCCAACCCGCTTGCAACTCCGAACGCTGGCTGCGCGGCACCTGCAACTCGCAGCCCACCAGCGCTTCCGCCTCGGAGATCGAATCCACTCCGGCGAACTTCAACACCAGCAGCCCTTTGTGCGGCCAGAGTTCTTCCACTTCCAGTTCGCGCCGGCCCGCACCCGGCTCCCGCGGCAGCGCCAGCAACTTCATGCCTACTGCGAATCGATCAGGCACGTCACTGAGAATCTCGACCGCAAGTTCGCCACGGCGGCCCTGCGTTTTCACCACCCGGGCCAGCGTAATGAACTCAGCACTTGTTTCAGAATCGCGAATGGTCCGGTTCCCTGCCCCTGGCGCTTCGCTGTTTCCTCGGGCTCTAGTCGATGACTTCCAGGGTGTATCGCTTGCGCGCCCGCACTCCCGCCGCGTTCAGAAGCGTGCGCAGGGCGCGCACGTTGCGCCCTTGCCGGCCAATAACTTTGCCCACGTCATCCTCAGCGACTTCCAGTTCGATGACTCCGTCATCGAGATGGTCGACGAAGACCTGATCGGGAGCATCGACGATCCACTTCGCAATCTGCTCGATGAGAGCGCGCACATCTCCATTGGGTTCCGTCATGATGTTTGCTTATGCCGCGGGAACTGCCGGGGCGGCCGGGGGCTTGGAGTAAAGCTTGCCCACCCGCTCTGACATTTGCGCGCCCTTCGACACCCAATAATCCACACGATCACGCTTAAACTCCACGCTGGCGGGGTTGGTTCGGGGATTGTATGTCCCGACAACTTCCACCGGCCGGCCATTGCGCGCGCGCGCCTTCTCAATGACTACAATGCGGTAATGCGGTTGCTTGCGCGCACCCATGCGCGACAGTCGAATCATTAACACAGATGTATATCCTTGTTCCGGAAGCGTCCGGCGAGGTCAAGACAAACACTTATTATGCCGGAGGTTAGGGGGAATGGCAATAGGCGGTGCCTAGAGTTAGGCCCCGAACTGATGAGTGATGCCCAAGCAGACGAGATGTTCCCGGTGTTCGTCGATTTTCCCCCACCGCTTTGCATCCTCCCCTTCCCGCACTCAAAAGAACCCGCCCCCCGAAAAACAAACCCGGGCCATATTCAGCCCGGGGCGTAACCCGTCCAGTTACAAAACGATCATCGGCAACCGCAAGACTCCGGGTTGGATGACTCGGCACACTAAAATGGTGTACACTGTCATGGTATGAAGAACATCACCCTGAGCGCGGAAGAGAGCCTGATCGAACAAGCGCGGCTGGTCGCACGGGCCCAGCACAAGACCTTGAACGCTGCCTTCCGCGAGTGGCTGGAGCAGTATGCGGCCCAGGCGGGAGGTGGGGCGGCCGTGGATGCGCTGATGCGCCGTCTCCGGCACGTGCGCTCGTCCGGACCCTACACGCGGGACGAGATGAATGAGCGATAGATTTTTTCTCGATACCAACATCTTCGTGTACACCTTCGATGCCCAAGCACCCGTTAAGGCGAAGAAGTCCGCTCATCTCATTAGGCGTGCTGCAGATACCGGCGAAGGAATCATCAGCTATCAGGTCGTGCAGGAGTTCTTCAATGTTGCATTGCGTCGATTCGCCCAACCCATGATCGCGGCCGAGGCCGAACAGTACCTCATCACTATTTTGCGTCCTCTGCTGGCAGTGCATTCGTCGCCCGCCATTTATTTCGCGGCTTTACGAATCGCGGAGAAACACCGGACGTCGTGGTATGACTCGCTCATCGTAGCGGCGGCGCTGGAGGGTCAGTGCGGGAAGCTTTACAGCGAAGACCTCCAGCACGGACGAAAGATTGAAGGCATGAGGATCGAGAACCCGTTCGTCTAACCTGGCATCCCGCATCTTTCCCCGCCCTGCTAAACTCAAATGTTTTGGAGGTCACGCGTTGCAGGCAGTCTACATTCTCTCCGCAGTTCGCACGCCCATCGGCAAGTTTGGCGGATCGCTGGCTTCTCTGACGGCAGCGGACATGGGCATGGTGGCTGCCAAGGCTGCGATGGAGCGCGCCGGAATCCAGCCGGGGCAGGTGGAAGAAACTATCTTCGGCAACGCCCGGCAGGCGGGCGGCGGACCGAATCCGGCGCGGCAAATTTCCATTCGCAGCGGCGTGCCGCAGGAAGTTCCGGCGTTCACCGTCAACAAAGCCTGCGCTTCGGGGATGAAGTCGATCGCATTAGCTTATCAGTCGATCTCGCTGGGCGATGCAGGCTGCATTCTCGCGGGCGGCACGGAGTCCATGTCCCGGGTTCCTTACTATCTCGAAGCGCGCTGGGGATACCGGCTGGGCAATCAGGAACTGGTCGACGGCATGTATCGCGACGGATTCTTTTGTCCCATGGCAGAGATGGTCATGGGTGAAACTGCCGAAGTGCTGGCCGAGCATTACAAGATCTCGCGCGAGGAGCAGGATGAATATGCCCTGACCTCGCAAACTCGCGCTGGTCGGGCAATTACCGCGGGACGATTCGACGCTGAACTGGTCCCAGTAACGATCGAAGGCAAGAAAAGCGCGACCACCTTCAGCCGCGACGAACATCCGTTCCCCGACGCGAGCATGGAAAAACTGGGTAAGCTGGCCCCGGTGTTCTCGAAAACCGGAACCATCACAGCGGGCAATTCTTCGGGAATCACCGATGGCGCTGCCGCTGTGGTTGTAGCGAACGAACATTTTGTGAGGCAGAATAATCTGAAGCCGCTGGCGCGAATCTTGGCCGTGACCTCGGCCGGAGTCGATCCCCGCACGATGGGGATCGGACCCGTCCCGGCTCTGCGCAAGCTGGAGGAGAAGCACAACCTCAAGCTGCACGATTTCGGTTTGATCGAGCTGAACGAAGCGTTCGCCGCGCAAGTGCTGGCCTGCGACCGCGAATTAAATTTCAACCGCGACCGGCTCAATGTGAACGGAGGAGCGATCGCAATCGGGCATCCCATCGGCTGCAGTGGCACACGCATTACCGTTACGCTGCTGCACGAGATGCTGAAGCGGAACACCCGCCGCGGCGTGGCCACGCTCTGCGTCAGCGGCGGGTTGGGCATGGCCTTGGCGCTGGAGAACGTAGTGTGACGGCCGAGCCCTCCTTTCGCCTGGCGGCGGAATCTGATACCGCCGTGCTCCTGAAGTTCATGCGGGCGTATTACGCTTTCGATGGTCACGGCTTCGACGAGCAGAAAGCCGGCGTGGCTCTGACAACTCTCCTGCGCGACACAAACCTTGGCCGCGTCTGGCTCATTCTGGATGGCGAGGCGCCCGTAGGCTACGTTGTGATCTGTTTTGGCTACAGCCTGGAATGGTTGGGGCGCGACGCGTTTGTCGACGAGTTCTACCTGCTGCCGGACTTTCGCGGGTGCGGTTGGGGACGCAAGACCATGGCGTTCGTGGAAGACGCCGCCCGGTCGCTCAACGTCAGAGCACTTCATCTGGAAGTCGTGCGGCAGAATGCAGCGGCTCTGCAGGTCTACCGCAAGCTGGGCTTCAAGGACCGCGAGAGCACCTTCCTGTCGAAGTGGATCGCTCAGGATTGCGCCAAACCTAAAGGCCAAGACGGGCACTGACTCGGATGGAAATCGAATCGTCCCCGTGATTGTTCTTGTTCCCGCATTCTGTCAGCCGGGCGCGGACTTCTGCTATTCTTCCTGCGCTCTTGCCCCGAGGCTCGGTATGCAGGGACGGCGCTAACTGAACGCGAAATGAAGGAGACTTACATGCTGCGATGGGTCGCTCGTATTTCTTGTTTCTGTGCTCTCACGCTGGCTGCCAGCTTCGTAGCAGCGCAGGCCGAGTTTTCTGCCGATATCGTCGACTTGCAAAAACCGGGCACGCCAACCACCGCCAAGATCTACTTCGCCAAAGACAAAATGCGCATCGAGTCGCAAACTGCCGGCGCCCGTGGCGGCGTGGTCATCATGAATTATGCAACCCAGACTGGAACCGTTCTGATGGCTCAGCAGCACATGTACATGGAGATGCCCGTCCAGGCACAAACCCAGCGCATGAGCTATGCCGCTGCGTTCTTCCAGGCTGGAGACGTCGAGAATGCCTGCGGCGACTGGCAGAAGATGGGACACACCCAGGGAAGCTGCCACAAGGTCGGCAGTGACACCGTCAACGGCCGCAGCACGGTGAAGTACGAGACCACGAACGCCAGCGGCGATGTCAGCCACTTCTGGCTCGACCCCAAGCTGCGGTTTCCGGTGAAGTGGGAGGGCAAGAACAGCGGCGGAGAGTTGCGCAACATTCAAGAGGGTGCGCAGCAGGCGAGTTTGTTTGAGATCCCCGCCGGCTTCACCAAGATGGATCTGGGCGGCGATGATGCAGCAGCCGCACTGAAGTTTCGCCCGCCTCGCGTTGACGCTGCCAAAACGCGGCCACTATACTCTAGGGCAGACTTCTGACTCTTTGGAGACGGAATGCCCCTTTCTGCGGTAATCGTGGACGATGAGCAACTCGCCCGCGACGAACTTGCTTACCTGCTCAAGAGCGCCGGCGACGTCAACGTCGTAGCGCAAGGGAAAAACGGTCTCGAAGCCATCAGCCTCATCAAGGAACACAGCCCTGATCTCGTCTTTCTCGACGTCCAGATGCCCGGACTCGACGGCTTCGGCGTCATCAAAGAAGCTTCTCGACCGGAAGATCCCGTCTGCCCAAGATCGTCTTCGCCACGGCTTTCGACCAGTATGCGGTGAAGGCGTTCGAGGTCAACGCGGTGGATTATCTGCTGAAGCCTTTCGACAAGAAGCGCGTGGCGCAGTCGGTGCAGAGGGCCCGTACCCAACAGGGAGCCGAGGGCTTGCCCGCCGAGAAGATCGACACGCTGGTCCGGATGCTGCAGGCGCCGAAACCTCAAACCTCGAAAATCCTGCTCAAGGCCGTGGGGCGAATGTTTCTGGTGGACCAGAAGGAAATCTGCTACGCCTCCATCGAAGACGGCGTGATTACGGTGGTGACGGCCGGCCCCTCGGGGATGGAGGGACACTCGAACTGCCGTACTTTGGAAGAACTACTCGGCAGCCTGGATCCCGGCTTGTTCTGGCGCGCCCACCGATCCTACCTGGTGAACATCAACCGTATTCGCGAAGTTGTCCCCTGGTTCAAGAGTTCTTACCAGTTGCGCATGGATGATAAGAAGCAGAGCGAGATTCCAGTCAGCCGGGCGCAAACCAAACGGCTGCGCGAATTGTTCGGGCTCTGAGCTCCCGCCCCTGCGCAGGGCTTCACCTGAGGTTCTTCTCACTCGACTGGGACGCGGCGTCCGGCTCCGCATTTTCGACGGTCGCGATCAGATCGTTAATCAGCGTGCCGGAATACAAACTAACTCACTTCCGTTTGATGGGGGAAATTGAAGACCCTACAGCGACAAAAATCGGAGGGCGACCCAGACTTCGAGGCCGCCCTCCCGGGTGGGGGAAGGTCAAACTGCCAGGGCTTCCAGTCCTGTCCGGTCGCGAATTACCAGGGTCGCGCCTTCCAGCCGGATCAGCCTCTTTTTCTTTAGATCGCTCAGCAAGCGCGTAACTGTTTCGCGCGAAGAGCCGATGCGCTGCGCCATCTCTTCGTGGGTCATGGCGGAACGCAGGTGCAGTTCCTGCGACGGCTGAATCCCTGCCGGAGCACACGACAACAACAGCCGCGCCAGCTTTCCCGACGAAGAACGGGCCAGCACCAGGTCGTGGATATCGCGATAGGCACCCTGGAATTCGCGACTCAGCCACAGCGCTGCGCGCATGCCCACTTCACTCTCGTTCTGCAGCAGGTTCATAAAGTCCTGGCGGCCGATGAAATTCAACTGGCAGGGGGTAGCGGTTTCGGCGGTCATTTCGTAGTTCGTGCCGGAAATGGCGGCGCTCAGCCCCAGCACTTCCCCGGCTTCCGACTGTTTCAGGATCAGCACCTTGCCTTCTTTTGACGTGGTAGAGAGCTTCACTTGCCGGAGCAAAGAATGAACACGCCCCGCGGGAGTCTGCCCCTCGACGAACAGCAGCGCTCCCGCCGGCATGACGCTGTGATGACTGACTTCGTCCACGGACCGCAGCACGGCGGGGAAAAGCGGCAGAAGAAACCCTCCCGGTTCACCTTACAGCTCATGCAGCTCTCGATGATCTCGAGACCATAGGGAGTTCTCATGCCCGCCTCCGCTGTCGAACTCCGCCGGTGTCCCTGCTCGGCGGGCACTTCTTCAGGACATTGTGTTCTGATCTGCTGCGAACGCTCGAGTAATGCCCGGGCATGGGCTCGGGTGTCAGCGTGCGTACTGCGTGCGGCCGAAATCACTTCCCACGCCGCACTCGGGTCGGCGCGCCGCTCCCACTCCAACTGGCAGGCAAATAAGTAGAGAGGATCAGTCGCTCTGGATTGCTCTCGCCGAGAGCTTGATCGCGCCACGGCTCTAGTCCGGCTCCTGCCCTGAACCCAGGCATCTCTGCCCACTACTTCCTCGCAGGCGAGTGACCTGCCACGCCACGCGTCACTCCTCGAGCATCTCCTCGGGCAGAGCGGCGCTCCTGACAGGCTCTGGCAATAAGCGAACTAGATTGCTCGGCTGATAGTTCCTAGCCACTAACACGGTTCACTCCTGATCCGGATGCGGCCGGCTGTTGTGGGGGTACGACTCGTCCGTCCGCTCTGTGGAAACCTGCTCGACTTACTTCCCGATCACGGAATGCCCATGCAATTGACGTTCCAGAATGGCCCCAGTCTCGAAAGTGGTCTAATGCACAGAAGGGAAAGCCTCAGCCGACTCGGGATCCCAATCCTGTTAACCAACCAACTGCCGACCATTCGGCAACTGGAGCATAAGTCGGCACTTGAAACCTCCTTCGCGTCTGGATAGCAATCTAGAAGGCGTTAGGCCAACAATCGGCAACCACTTGTTCGGGTTGCGTACTGAGGGGTATACTCCCGCCCTGCGAGACATAAGGCCTGACAAAGGGAAAGTGAGGGCAACACCTCATGAATTGGAAAAGCAAACTGATTTTGGGTGTGCTCACAGCCCTGGCGATGATGGGACTCACCTATTTACTGCCCAGGGGAAGCACGACGCAGAATGAGGCCCTAGTACAGTTTCCAGTGACAGTGGGGGTGTGGGCGATCTTCGTTTTGCTCTTCGTGAAGCTAAAGTAGAGGTGCTTCGCGCCCTCGATGTCGACGTGGCAAGCTAGCCCGGTTTCCGGCCGGAATAGTCTTGGCGCGTAATTCCCAGCCGCAGCATCTTCGACTGCAGGGTGGTGCGCTTCAGGCCAAGCCGACGGGCCGCTCCCATGGGTCCGGAGATCATTCCCCCAGTCTCCCGCAGCACGCGAATAATGTGCTCGCGTTCCGCGCCCTCCAGCGAATGTTCCGCTGAACCGGAGGCAGGTGACTCTGCCTGGAGTTCCGCCAGTGGTGCTCGCAACGCCGTTCCCTCCGTGAGAATGACCGATCGCTCGATAAAGTTTTCCAGCTCCCTTACGTTGCCCGGCCAGTGCCAGTTGACTAGGGTATTCATGGGTCTCGCTAGGGACCGTCTCAATGCCGCGATCCATCGCGCGAGCAAATTTTCGGACAAAGTATTTGACCAGCAAGGGGATGTCTTCGCGCCGTTCCCGCAGTGACGGCAGTCGAATCGGAAATACGTTCAAGCGGTAGAAGAGGTCGCTGCGAAACTCTTTTTCGACCACGCTCCGGGCCAGATCCCGGTTGGTAGCTGCGATCAGGCGCAGATCTACTTTGATCGTTCGCGTCCCTCCCAGCCGCTCGAACTCATGGTCTTGCAACACCCGGAGCAGCTTGGGCTGCAACTCCAAAGGAATTTCGCCGATCTCGTCCAGGAAGAGAGTACCTTTATCCGCCAGTTCCAGGCGCCCAATTTTCTGGCTGACGGCCCCAGTAAACGCGCCCTTTTCGTGCCCAAACAATTCGCTCTCCAGCAGACCAGTGGGAATCGCGGCGCAATTCAAGGTGACAAAACTTCGCTCCTTGCGCTTGCTGCTGCGGTGGATGGCGCGCGCGATAAGTCCCTTGCCGGTTCCGGTTTCTCCCAGGATCAGAACCGTGGCATCGCTGGCCGCAACGATCGTGACCTGATCCAGTACCGCCTTGAGAGCCAGACTCTCCCCGATGATCTCCTCAAAGTGAAGCTGGGTACGAGATTCACCTTGCAGGAAGCGTTTCTCACGCTCGAGCCGGCTCCGGAGCTGCTCGACCTCGTGGGTGGTCCGCGCGTTTTCCATGGCGATCGCGAGTTGAGCCGCGACCTGGTTCAGAAGCGTCAGGTCGTCAGTCTTAAAGGCGTCTACCCGGGTGCTGCCGAGCACCAGAACTCCAAGCGGACCCTTGGGCCGGAGCAGGGGAACATAGCAAAGCGACTGCAGACCCTCGGCCAGCAGGTGGTCTGTGGTCTCAGCCGGGAACTCTCGCATCTCGCCCTTGTTGAAAATTAAGGGCGCCCGCTCTAGCAGGGCCTTGCCTCCCGGATCCTTTGCCGGCATTGATTTCGGTGTCGGCAGCGGATCCCTTTCGCAGAGGAAAATCTATGGCTTGCCGCGATCAATTGACCGTTTTTTTCGTCGTGCACGGCAAGGGCTGCGTATTCTTGCCGCAGCAGCCGGCGCAGATAGGCGGAAATCTTTGGAAACACCTGCTGCACATCCCACTTCGCGGCCAGCACACGGCTGACTTCCATCAGGACTTGTTGCCGCTTCTTCTCCTCCCGCAACTTCTCGGAGACGCTGCGCAGCGACTCCTCCAGTTTCTTCTGTTCCGTGATCTCGACCACAACAATACCGATTTGCGTAACCTCGCCCGTCGCGTCCTTGACTGGAATGTAGTGCTCTATCCAGTGCCCGGCTTCGGTTCGGGTGGGAAGCAGGGAGCTGATTTCGAGATTCGACGATTGGCTGCTCGGTCGCAAGAACTCGCCTGAACTGTGGCTCAATCACTTCGGCAACATCACCGAGCATTTCGCGAAGGCTCTTCCCCAGATGCGCTTCGGCGGGTATGCCATTCATCTCCGCCAACGTGTGGTTGATCGCAAGATAGCGGAGGTCCGTGTCGAGAATGCAGAAGACCCACCTTGGACGCACTGAAATAAGCGCGCGAGTAACTGTTCCGATTCAAGCAGGGCTTCAGCCGGTTCGCGGCTTCGAGACACTACGTCACTCAACTGCAGCAGCGCAAGGGAGCGCTGCGTCTCCCGTTCTAAGCGTGGCGCGCTCAAGGGGTATACCGCACCGGACCTGGCGGCGTCTCCCCCTCGAAAAGCACGCCGGTCATTTGCCCAATTTCAGCGGCATTATAGCCTCACTACTCAAGGGAATAGTAGGTTTTCTTCGCAAGATTGGTTTTCCGAACAGACTCTTCCCAAGATGGGAGTAGTGCGGCCGCTTCTTAACTCGCGGCAACGTTCCGGACCGTTGAAGCCATCTACCTGTGGACCGTTATAATCACCCACATGGCCCGGGGATGGGAAAGCAAGTCCGTGGAGGCGCAACAGGACGAGGCAGCGGAAAAGAGCACACCCGGAAACCCACGTCTGACAAGGGAAGCCGCGGCGCGGATCCGCGAGAAAGAGAGCCTTCGTCTTTCGCTCCAGAACGTGGTTCAGCAGCTCGAGCGCAGCCTCAATGCCCGTCACCGCTCCATGCTCGAACAAGCTAAATCCGATCTAGAGCGAAAGCTACAAGAACTCGGCGCTTGAGGTGGGACCGCCAGACCATCGTCGGAATCGGCCCTACTTCGATCGAATCGAAAAAGCCTCGATCAGCCAGGCGTTTGACTGCTTCGCTCTCGCCCCGCCGCGGCAAACCCTTTGTGCCGCTGACGTATAATTGAGATCCCCATGAAAGCCTACGTTTACGTTTCGCTCAAGAAAAGCGTTCTCGATCCACAAGGCAAGACCATCCAGGGTGCGCTCAAAAAGATGGGCTACAAGGGTCTGGAAGACGTCCGCCAGGGAAAGTACTTCGAACTCACGCTCGATGGCGGGCTGAGCCGCGAAGAAGCGCAAACCGAAGTCGAGCGCATGGCGCGCGACGTGCTCACGAACCCGGTCATTGAAGAGTTCCGCTGCTCCCTCGCAGACTGAATTGCTGGAGTTCCCGCATGTGTGGCATCGTTGGCTATGTCGGTAAGAAGCAGGTCGTTCCGATCATCCTCGAGGGCCTGAGGCGCCTCGAGTACCGGGGTTACGACTCGGCTGGAATCGCCGTTGCGGGCAATGGCGACAAACTGCAGATCCGTCGCGCGGAAGGCAAGCTACGCAATCTGGAAGAGGTCATCCGTCTCAAGCCGCTCGATGGCACCTACGGCATCGGCCACACCCGTTGGGCCACCCACGGACGTCCCACCGAAGAAAACGCTCATCCCCACCGGGACTGTACCGGCAAAATCGTCGTCGTACACAATGGCATTGTCGAAAACTATCTCAGCCTGAAGAAAAAGCTGGTCGAAGAAGGCCACACGTTCTCGACTGAGACCGATACCGAAGTCATCGCTCACCTGATCGAAAAACACCTCTTCAAAACCGGCAACGGTCATCGCCCCACGCTCGAAGAGGCTGTCAGGCGCACGGTGAGAGAGCTCACCGGAGTCTTCGCCCTGGCCGTCATTTCGGTCGACGAGCCCAACAAGATTGTGGCCGCGCGCAACGGTCCTCCCTTGGTGGTTGGCCTGGGTAACGATGAATACTTTGTCGCCTCCGACGTCCCCGCCATTCTCTATCACACCCGCGACATTTTCTTTCTGGCCGATGGCGATCTTGCGGTTGTCACCGCCAACGGCGTGCAACTGACGGATTTCAACGGAAAGCCCATCAAGCGCCAGGTGCAGCACGTGACCTGGGACCCCATCATGGCGGAAAAGGGCGGCTTCAAGCACTTCATGCTCAAGGAAATCTACGAGCAGCCGCGCGCCGTCCGTGACACTACCTTAGGACGCATTTCGCTCGACACCGGCCACATCTTCCTCGACGAAATGCAAATCAGTGAAGCCGAGTTCCGCTCCGCGAAAAAGATCAACATCGTAGCCTGCGGCACCAGTTGGCACGCCGGACAGGCCGGTAAGTTCATGATCGAAAGTTTCGCCCGCGTGCCGGTCGAGGTGGATTACGCCAGCGAATGGCGCTACCGCGACCCCATCGTCAGCCCGGAGACCATCACCCTCGTTATTTCGCAGTCCGGCGAAACCGCCGACACCATCGCGGCTCAGCGCGAGGCCAAATCTAAAGGCTCGAAGACACTAGCCATCTGTAATGTAGTTGGGTCGATGATCACTCGCGAGGCCTCTGGAACCATCTACACCCACGCTGGTCCAGAAATCGGAGTTGCTTCCACGAAAGCGTTTACCTGCCAGCTCACCGCGCTTTATCTGTTCGCTCTTTATCTCGCGCAAGTGCGCAGCGCCATGACTGCCGAACAGACCCGCAAAGCGGCCCAGGAGCTTACGCTCATCCCCGGCAAACTCGAAAACATTCTCACCCACGACGAAGCGTGCGAAGACTTAGCCAAACGATTCCAGCGTGCCCAGGACTTTCTATTTCTCGGTCGTGGCATCCACTATCCCATCGCCCTCGAAGGGGCGCTCAAGCTGAAGGAGATTTCCTACATCCACGCGGAAGGCTATCCTGCCGGCGAGATGAAGCACGGCCCCAACGCCCTGATCGATGAAAATCTGCCCGTGGTCATCGTCGCTACGCGAGATGTGAACGATCCCGACTCGATGGTGAGATACGAGAAGACGATGTCAAACCTGAAGGAAGTAAAAGCCCGCTCCGGCGTCGTCATCGCACTAGCGACGGAGGGTGACGAAGAGATCAAAGAAGCTGCCGACCATGTCCTCTACGTTCCGGCCGCGCCGGAAGAACTCTCGCCGATTCTCGAAATCGTTCCCCTGCAGTTGCTGGCCTATCACATCGCGGTGAGGCGAGGATGCGATGTGGATCAGCCGAGGAATTTGGCCAAGTCCGTTACTGTGGAGTAGCTCTGCTCCAGCTCGTTCATCGTTTGCAACCCGGTCATCGACTTCCACCAAACCGAATGATCACCCCGGCGGCGATACGAAAATTGTTCTGATGATCATTCACTCCGTTATCAAAACGCGTCAAGTAATAGTCGGCTTCAAAGGCTCGCAAGGCAATGTGCCGAGTGAAACCGATATCGACTCCGCCGCCCGCGATAATGGCAAAAGCGTTAGCCGATCCCGGCAACCCAGAGGTGCCCGGAGCTAGGCTTCCCCCGGCATGAGCTCCTCCCAGCAGCAGTTGAACGAATGGCGCGAAGCGGCCTGCAACCCTCCGGCGGTAGCGGGGACCTGCCAGAAAAGAAGTAAGAGTCAGGTCGGCGCCGCTGCTCGAGATGTTGGAGGCGTTTTGGCTGGCGATTTCACCGACGATGCCCAGGGAGTGGCTGAAGTTGAATGCCACCCAGCCGCTGCCGCCATTCAGCGCGAAGCATCCGCAGCCTCCCGCCGGCAGGTTTGTCCGCACATAGTTGTAGTCGACGCCCGCATCGATCAAGGAACCACTCTGCGCTCGCGCGGGCCGGACTGCCATGGCAGTGAATCCGAGAGCCAGCAGAAGAAAAGCGACTGTCTTTTTTCTTACGAATATCAATTTCCGCATTGAATTTGTCCTCGTCCCCGTCCTTGTCCTTGTTGTCTCGTTCGCAGAATCCATTCCCGGAGTCTGGTGCATAGAATTCTCGGAGCGAACTTTCTCACTGCACCACCAGCGTCACCGTGGTTGAGGCCTGAAACGCTCCGCTGGTCCCGGTGACCGTGATGATGTAATTTCCGGCCGGCGTAGAGGGACTGGCCGCGAACCCGCCGCCGCACCCCGTAAGCAGCGAGGTTGTAACCCCCAGACCCGCGAGCATGAAAACCAGCATCAGCATTCGCGGAAAGCGTTTGCGTCCCAGCACAGTCCCAAACAGGACGAAGGCCAGACTGAGCGGGGCAAGCGGAAGTCCTAGGCGGCTGATGGGAGTGTCGTGGGCCGGAATGCCAGCCGTGAGCGCTGCCAGTTGTATGGTCAGTACCGTGGGCGCGCCCGCGCTGCCCGGAGTAACCGTGGGAGGGTTGAAGGTAGCGGTTGCCCCCGGCGGAAGTCCGGACGCTGAGAGCGTCACTACGCCGCTAAATGCACCTCCGAGCGGGGGCACAGTAATGTCGATGGTGGCGACCCCTCCCGGCGCAACCGGCACCGGCGTCGTGGGAGCGGTAACGGTATAGGCCGTCATCACCGTCTCGGTAAGGGCTGCGCTGGTCAGGGTCGAGAAGTTAGTGTCTCCGCTGTACACTGCCGTTATCGAAAGCGCGCCGACGGGGAGATTGGCGGTCGTGTAGGTTGCGACCCCCGCGGCGAGCGTGCCCGTGCCCAACAGCGTGGTTCCGTCATAGAAGCTGACCGAACCGCTCGGCGTGCCCGCCGAGGACGTGAGGGCGGCCGTGAAGGTAACGGAGCTTTCCACTCCCACCGCAGCCGCAGAGGAGGTAAGCGCCGCCACCGGCGTCGCCTTGGCCACCGTCAGCGATGCGCTGGCGCTGGTCGAGGCATAAGTGGAGGTGTCGGTGGGCGTGAACGTGGCCGTGAGCGTATAGCTGCCCCCGCTCAGCACGGTTGCGCCGGTGACTGCGACTGGGCTGCCGCCCGCGAGCGTGGCCGTGTAAGTGAAAGTGCCCGCCACCGGCGTCGAGCCGCTGACCGCAGATGCATCCAGAATGCCGCTCAGGGTTACGCCGTAAGTGATCCCGCTGGCGGGCGCTGTCCAGACAATCGTCGGCACAGCCGGGCCGACGACTACCGGGATGGTAACCGCCGTCGAGATCGCGGCATAGTTGCCGTCGCCGGCATAGGTCAGGCTCACCGTGTAGTTGCCGCTGGCGAGCGAATTGGCTATGGGGATAGCTGTTGTGGAGTTCGTCTCGCCTGCAGTCAGTGTCGCCGTTCCCGACGCCACGCTGGTATTGGATGAATTTAGAACGCTGTAACTCAACGATCCGGTCGGCGCCGCGACTACGCTATAAGGTCCAGTCACTGTGACTGGAACCGAACCTGCCTGGCCACTAGCCACCTGCACCGGCTCGGTCACCGGTCCCGCCATCGTCGCCGTATCTTTCGAGACAGTCAGCGTGGTTATGTTGTTGCTGGCTAGGAATGTGCCGCTCACACCCGCATAGTTGGCCGTGATCGTGTGTACGCCAGCGCCGCTCAGGGTGACTCCGGTAAGAACTGCTTTGCCGGTCCCGCTAAGCGTGACGGCATTGCCGCCATTCAGCGAGACGGAGGTCGACCCAACGGTATCCGTAAACGTGACGCCGCCGGTAGGAATGGTTGCGGTGTGTCCCGCCGTCGTGTCGGTCACGATGGCCGTGACCGTAAGCGGCTGCCCAATGTTCGCTGCCGTCGGGTTCGTCGATACCGCTACTGCCGTCGCGTCTGCCACGACGATGCCGGTACCGCTTACTGCGACGCTTTGCGTCGTAGCGGTGACGTTCAGACTGTTGTTGGTGACCACGATGCCGGTGCTGAGGCTCCCCGCCGATTGCGGCGTGAACTCGACCGCCACGTCGCAGAGGGTTCCGGCGTCGAGCGATGTGCTCAGCGCGCACAGGTTTTCGTCTCCGGTGTTTTCGGAGAAGTTCGCCGTATAGGTTGGAACCGTGGCAAAGATCAAGGGCAGGTCGCCGAGGTTCGCCACGGTCGCCGTCTTCGGGCTGCTGGTCGAGCCCACATCCGTGCTGGGAAACGCCAGAACTGAGGCGCTGACGTTCACGAACACGATGCGATTGTTACCAGCGTCCGGTATGTAGAGATTCCCGAAGGGATCCAGCGTTACTCCAAAGCAGTCGCCGCCCAGACTCGATGGAGCCGGCAGTCCGCTGATGCCCAGGGCAGATGCCACGCCCGCCGTCGTCAGTCTCACAATCCGTTCGTTGGCGCTGTCCACAACATAGATGTTTCCCATCGCGTCCACGGCCACCCCTTGGGCATCGCTGAGCGGAGGCGTGATGCCGGGAAAACTCAGCTCGGAGGCCACGCCCGCCGCCGTGACCTTGATGACGCTGCTGCTATTCTGGGCGTCGGCGTAAATGTTTCCCTGGGCATCCACCGCCATGCCGGTAAGCGTTCCTTCGGTGAAAGTAAAGGCGCCCGTCCCTATGACCATTCCCAGGCCGCTGGAAGTCGATCCCGCGACCACGAGTGTGGACACGCGAATAATCCGGCCATTGGCGTAGTCGGCAATGTACAGATTTCCCGCGCCGTCAAAAGCCAGTGCTACGGGGAGGCCCAGGACCGGGCTGAGGCCGGTGATACTCAGTATGGAAACGACACCGGCGGGCGTGACCACCAGGATGCGGTTATTTAGATGATCTGAAACGAAAAGATTGCCCGCCCCATCGATGGCTACTCCGTCAACCTCCTCGCCAGTTGGCAGGGTTACCACGGTGGCCGCGCCGCCTCCAGCTGGAATCCTGACCACGTTCCCGCCATCGTTGGCGACATACATGTTCCCCGCTCCGTCCAGCGCCACTTGAAAGGGGAAGGATAGTGTCACGCCTCCGGTGCTGATTACACTTCCCGGGCTGGGGCTCAGAGCGGCCAGCGGGGCATCGCCCCAGCGCATACAAAGGAACCGTGAGGATCGGGTTCAGGTCCGTGTCATAGAGCACCACCGCGCCGTTGCGCAGGCCCGGAGCCGTGGGCAGGAACATCACTTCCACCGAGCATTCGGTGCTGGGGCCCGTCGAACCGTTGCAGGTCGTATCCGTGCCCGAGGTAAAGTCCAGGCTCTGTTGGCCAGAGGTAAACACCTTGACGGCCCCCAAACCGCCCGAGCCGCTCGTGGTGAAAGGCAACGTCAGGGTTACGGCGGTCGAGCTGCCCAGCTGGACGTGGCCAAAGCCTACGGCCGTTTTGTTCAGCGAATAAGATGGGTTGCCGACGACGAGATCCCCGTTCACGGGAGGGTCAACGGCCAGGGCTTGGCTGTCGCCGGTATCGGCGATGTAGACGGTGCCGAACACGTCCAGCGCGACGCCCAACGGCGCATTGAGCGTGACCGAGCCGGTATACAACACGTCTCCATTTGAGCTGGTGTCGATCTCGGCGATGCGATTGTGGCCGGTATCGGCGATGAAGACGTTGCCCATGCGATCGACCGTGACCGCGCTGGGCGCGGACAGGGTCACGCCGCCGAGAATCGAGGCCACCACGCCCGTGGTCGAACCCGCCGCGACGGTGACGATGCGGTTATTGACGGAGTCGGCGATGTAGAGTTTGCCGGTCACGCCCACGGCCAGACCGATGGGAGTGTTGAGCGTCGCGGAGCCGGAGGAGACCGTGATTGAGAGGGCCGCGGCCGCGCCGCCGGCGGTGACTTCGACGATGCGGTTGTTGGTGGTGTCGGCGATAAACAGATCGCCGGACTGATCGAGAGCCACGCCTTTCGGCGCACTCAGGGTCACGCCGCCCGTGCTGATCACCGAACCCGCTCCCGCCGCCGTGATCTCCACCACGCGGTTGTTTCCCGTATCCGCCACGTAGAGGTTGCCCGATCCATCGATGGCGATTCCGTTCGGACCGCTTAGTGCCGGACTCAGGCCGGTGATGGTGACAACCGACGCCACGCCGAGCGCATTCACCTCCACGATGCGGCTGTTGCCCGTATCCACAATGTAGACGTCCCCAGCCGTATCGACGACGATGCCCGAGGGCGAGATCAAGGTGATGCTGCCGCCCGTATTGAGCGTCTGCACCAGGCCCTGGAAGGTCAGGCTGAAACTCGCCCAGGACACTCCGCATCCCAGCAGCACCAGCAGCGCCGGCGCCGCATATCGCAGAAATCGTCGCCGCACGCCACTCGCGACCCGCAGAACGATGAGCCGCTGAGCAAAAACGAAGACGCTCGCGACGACATGCAGACTGACAATAGCGGTTGTTGCTCTAGACATGGTTGCTTCTACCTCGAATCCAATCGGAAGATTTTTGTTGGCTGAGAGCGTTCTTAGAAACGCCGCTTACTCGGGAGGGAAATGAGCATCTGAAATTCCAGACGTTGCGCCTGGATTTGAATTTAGTGGAGGCAGTGATTTACGAAGGGTCGGAGCCATTCGGAAGGTAAGCGCATTCCGTCTTCAACCACCCCAGAATCGCCGCCAGAGCCGCAATCGCAGCTGCCCAGACCGCAAAAGCTGTGTTCACCACCCAAGCCGGCGCGGCTCCCACTCTTCGCAGCAGGAAGGGCAGAAAATTCCAGGTCGTGATGTGGACGTAATCCCATGCATCCCAGTGCATGGCGTAGTTGTTCAATCCCCAGGCGTCCATCTTGCCCAGCGTAAACGCCACGATGTTCTTAAAGCGCAGCGCGATCACGAACGTGGGATGGCCGAGCGTCTCCATCTGGTAAATCTCCAGCGGCAACCAGAAGGCGAGCGATGCAAATTGAATCGCCAGGCTGGCGGCGATGAGCACCAGTCCACCACGCCAGAGCCATTTGCTCACACTCTGGCGATGGTGCAGCAGTAACGGCACGGCGAGGAATGCGGCGAGTTCCACCGAAGTCGAAACGTACCTGTCGCCCCAGGCGAAGTCCCCCGCCCAGTAGGCATATCGGGCATAAAAGCTGATGTAGGCGAGCAGCAGCAGAAGCGACGCCACGCCATAGGCGCGGACTTCCGGCGCCAGGCGCTTCCACAGCAGGATGAGCAGCAGAATCGCCAGCACCAGCAGAGGATCGAAGAGAAAAATCGACTTCTCCGGCTTGAACAGCGCTCCCAGGAAGCCCTGGTGAAAAGGTGTGCTCCAGGGAAAGCTTGACGGCAGGGTTGGGTCCTGCAAACGTTGTTCCTGGCCATAGAGCGACACATATGTGTTGGTAAAAGACCCAAAACGGTAGAACTGATAGAGCCGGTCAACCATCACGAAAAACAAATACACCGGAGCGGCGACTTTACAGTACGCGACGAGCCTCGCCCACAGCTCGTGTCCGCGCACCTGTTCAAACCACAGCATGAGGAGAAGAAAAAAACCTGCCATCACAAGATCCAGGCCAGTCGTCAGCCGCGTGAGCAGGTTCAATCCGAGTGCGGCGCAGCCCAGGAGCAGCGCCCGTTTGCTTCCCGTCCGCAGCCAGGCATATTGAAAGGAGAGACCGGTCAGCGTGAGAAGCATGATGTAGTTGTTCTCCATCATGTTCTGGGTGTAATGCAGGTGCGTGGTGCAGAACAGGAGAGCCAGCACTCCCAGCACCGCTTCCCGCACGCTGAAACGCAGTTGGCGAAGCATACGAAACGCAACCAGCGCTGTCAGCACATTCACCAGAATGCTGGTGCTGTAGCTGACCACGATGCTGCGCACTGCGGGATCGTCGCCGTAGTCAGAGAAGAGCTGCCAGTGCGCGATCCACGTGCCGAATAAGTCGGCGGGCAGCATCAGCAGGGACTGGCCAATGCCATACCAGCTGTAGAGACGGCCTCCGCGGCCGTGCAGGCCGAACTCGGGATACTCGTTGGGAAACACCTGCGGCTCGGAGGTCCAGAGCCAGTGCGTGGTCTGGAGGCGGTGCATGGTGTCGGCTGTGCCCAGTTCTCCGGACTGCACCACGAAGGCAAGCAGACCTGCCGCGAGACAGAGCAGCACCAGCGGATCGGAGAGCCAACGGCGGAAGCGAGCGCGCATTTTGGGCAGGGAGGACATTCAAAATAGTTCGAGGCTTACCCTGCGGGCGGAGGCCGAAGCCAGGCGGGCGTCACGCGTAATGAGGGTGGCGCCGAGTTTCTCGGTCAGGGCGACATAGGCCGCATCGTATGCCGACAGGTTATCCCGGAGCCGCCAAATATGGGGAAGGAAAACGAAGTGGGGATAGCGGGTTACGCGAAGATCGAACAGGTCCTGGACCGCCTGATCGGCGCGCGGCGCGGAAACGGCGCCCTCCCGCACCAGCCGCCGCAGGACCTGCGCAACCTCAATGTCCAGAAGATGCGGAGCATGAAGAGATTCGCCATGGGAATAAAGCCGGTCTTCGATTTGTTGTCCCACGGCGGTCTGAAGAAGCCAGTCAATCGCCGCGGACGCGTCCAGGACGATCACCGGGCTGCCTCGCGCTCTTCCCGCACCAGGCGCGCGGTGTCGAGTTGAACGGCGGCCGGCTTGCGGGTGTGTAGCCGGTCGCGCAGCTCCGCCAGCGTCGGACGCTCGGCGATTTCCTTAATTTCTGCGAGCAGGTAGTCTGAGAGCGACATGCCGGCCATCGCAGCGCGGGCTTTCAGGCTGCGGTGCAGGGCGTCGGGCACGTTGCGAAGCTGAATCATCTTCGACATGTGGAGAGTATATTTTCATGTGGCGCACATGTCAATGGCGGTTCCGGTCAGAGAACTTAAGTAGTTCGAAATATTTCCTTCCTGGTTCGGGAAAATAGCTCTTTACTTTCTCGCTAATGGGGTGCCCCCCTCCCCCCGGTCTATTGGAATCATCGGGTTGGCGAGAAATTGCGAAATAATCTCTTGGCATCAATGACTTGCGGGCAAAATCTTGACTGCTCATGACTTAGGTCGGCTCGAAGCAGCCAAGAATGTGGTTCGTACACCTGCCTCCGCCACCATGATCGGCTGTTGGGGCTGTGGATGACAAGGTTAGACATCACACAGTTTGGAGTGTTGACTCGCAAAGTCTCAGGAGATGAGACTCTGGAAATCCCACTTCTCGCAAAGGAAGCGAGAAGTGGGGCACTCGGCATTCGCCTATGAGGCGCTCCTCGTTTTTCTATTCGATTTCGTCTTCGATCCGTCCGTCCGTTTCCTGTGAGGCGGAATATAGCGAAATCGAATCAGATATATGTTATTGCCCTTACCGTGTTTTGCAACCTTTAGCAGATCGAGTACTCCAAGGAAGCCGGATTCCCGCGCTAGTTCGGGAGTGATATCAGGAAACCCGATCGGTGTGACTGACTCGATTTCTATCTCGCCGTCTCCCATGCGATAGCGGCGGCCTTCCGTGACATGGGGCCCAGTCCAAATCCTGACGCTGCAAGTTATGTGACGCAGCGCCTGCGAAACAAGACCTGCCGAGTTAGCGTCGTAGACGCTTCGCGAAGCCCAGTGAGAGGGTCGAACTGCAATGGCAACTCTTCAGCAACGCTGGACGAGTTTAAGAAACCATTCGAGTCCGGAGCTCCGCCGTACAACGCGCCGCGCGAGGTAGTCGAAACGATGCATCGAGCGACAGCCGAGCTCAAGGCCACCGGAGTTGAGGAGCGAGCCTTGAAGGTCGGCGACCGCGCTCCGGGTTTCACGTTGTTCAACCAGGATCACGTCCAGGTGGCCTCGGCCGATCTTCTCCGTCAAGGACCGCTTGTGGTCAGTTTCTTCCGGGGACACTGGTGACCCTACTGCAACATGGAGCTGGAGGCTCTACAAGGAATTAATTCTGAAGTCAGAGCATTGGGAGCGAGATCGTGGAATCCCACGCTTCGCGAAGTGCGCAAAGCATGGGCCAACCGTCCCTCTCATCTGTCAGAAAGTTTCGTAGAGTCGAGTAGGGTTTACAGGTCTCGCAGGTCGCTCTGGATCCGGAGCGCTTCGGCTGCTACTGCGCGGTATCATGGTACCGCGGACATCAATCGGGCACTTCCTTGACGTGAATGTGCGATCTGTTTGCTAGAGCGCGAAAACTCCGGCTGAATTACTTCCGTTACGTCGCAACACGCTCTTAGGCACCTACAATCAGCCCATCGTGAACGACACAGTCCCACTTAGCAACGCCGCTGCAAGCCGAGTCTCGAACCACCGAGATTCCTCGATGTTCGATTTCTCCTATCCGAGGGCGAGTTGAGGGAAGCGTTTGCTGCGCTTCATCCATTGATGACCAACCGACGATCTCAAGGCCGTCGGTAGGGTTATCAATGGCATCGCCACAGTCTTCTACCTAAGGCTGCCATATCTAATTGGCCAGTCGTGGGGGCAGTTCTTGCAGACGCAGCCCGTTGAGGCCGTGTTCCTGGCTGCCTTGGCGCTAGTGAGCGGCTGGAGCGCAACGGGCAGCATTGGAAACAAGGCTATCGACCGATTCCTGAATCGGCTTGACTTGGAGCGATACCTAGTCCTTGACGCCCGGGGTGTCAAGATCACCCGCGGGGATCGAAATTGGGACTATGCGTGGCGGCGGTTTGCGTTCTTCCACGAGACTTCGGAGTCGTTCATTCCACAAACGACCGGAATATCATTCTGGACGATTCCTAAGCGGGCTTTCGATACTCGGGGTGAGCAGGATTTCCGCGCCCTCCTCGAAGCAAGACTGCCGCGGCGGCGTAGGTTTTCCCTCTATCGAAGATCCGCCCCGAGCGCCTTCTAAGCCTGCCGATCCCATCGGCATTTCATCGCAACTTTCCAAGCGATTGCATCATCTAAACCTTGACAGCATCCCACTCAGGTCTTAGCATGGGACCGCTGGCAATCATAAGCACATTGATTACAAAGCACTTATTTGATTCAAAGGTAAGGTAGAGGAGACGATTATGGCCAAGATTATTGGGATTGACCTTGGAACCACCAATTCTTGCGTGGCGGTGATGGAGGGCGGCGAGCCCAAAGTTATCCCTAATGAAGAAGGAGGGCGAACTACGCCTTCTGTGGTTGGGTTTACCAAGACTGGAGAGCGGTTGGTGGGGCAGGTGGCGAAGCGCCAGGCTATCACCAATCCGGAGAACACGGTTTATTCGATCAAGCGCTTTATGGGGCGGCGCTTCAACGAAGTGACGGAAGAGATCAAGATGGTGCCCTATAAGGTGGTGCAGTCGGGCGACCATGTGGCGGTGCTGGCGCAGGGCAAGGAGTACACGCCTCCGCAGATTTCGGCGCTGATTTTGCAGAAGCTGAAGAAGGCGGCGGAAGACTACCTGGGCGAGAAAGTGACTGAGGCGGTGATCACCGTGCCGGCCTACTTTAATGATGCCCAGAGGCAAGCCACGAAAGATGCCGGGCAGATTGCCGGACTGGAAGTGAAGCGCATTATCAACGAGCCTACCGCGGCTGCTTTGGCCTACGGTCTGGACAAGACCAAAGACGAGATGATCGCCGTGTACGACTTCGGCGGCGGGACGTTTGACATCTCGGTGCTGGAAGTCGGTGAGGGCGTGATTGAGGTGAAGGCCACCAATGGCGATACGCACCTGGGCGGCGACAATCTGGATCAGCGCATCGTCGACTGGCTGATTGATGAGTTCAAAAAGGATGAAGGTTTAGATCTCAGAGGCAAAGGGAATGAAATGGCCTTGCAGCGGCTGCGGGACGCGGCCGAGCGGGCGAAGATTGAGCTTTCGACCACGATGGAGACCGAGATCAATCTGCCGTTCATCACGGCGGACGCGAACGGTCCGAAGCATCTGGTGAAGAAGCTGACGCGGGCCAAGCTCGAAGGGATGGTGGAAGACATCATTCAGCGGTCGGTGGGTCCGTGCAAGCAGTGCATGAAGGATGCGGGCGTGGATGCCAGCAAGATCAACGAAGTGGTGCTGGTCGGCGGACAGACGCGCATGCCGCGGATTCAGGCGCTGGTGAAGGAGTTGTTCGGCAAGGAAGGCCACAAGGGAGTGAATCCCGACGAAGTGGTGGCGATTGGCGCGGCGATTCAGGGTGGCGTGCTCGGCGGCGAAGTGAAAGACCTACTGCTGCTGGACGTGACTCCGCTGTCGCTGGCGATCGAAACGCTGGGTGGCGTGGCTACGCCGATGATCCCGCGCAACACGACGATTCCTACCAAGAAGACGGAGACGTTCTCGACCGCGGCCGATAATCAGACCTCGGTTGAGGTGCATGTGCTGCAGGGCGAGCGTCCGATGGCGGCGCAGAACCGGACTCTGGGCAAGTTCCACTTGACCGGGATTCCGACGGCTCCGCGGGGGGTGCCGCAGATTGAGGTGACGTTCGACATTGACGCCAACGGCATCCTGAACGTGACTGCGAAGGATACGGCCACGGGCAAGGATCAGAAGATTACGATTACGTCGTCTTCCGGGTTGTCGAAGGAAGAGGTCGAGCGGATGGCCAAGGAAGCGGACGCGCACTCGGCGGAGGACAAGGCACAGCGCGAGTCGATCGAAGCCAAGAACCAGCTCGACAGCATGGTTTACAGCGTCGAGAAGATGATGCGCGAGAACGGCGACAAGATCTCCGGCTCGGAGCGTGGAGACGTGGAGAACGCCGTGGCCGACGCCAAGAAGGCGCTGGAGTCGAACGACAAGGCGCAGATGGATAAGGCTCGCGAGAACCTGACCAAAGCTTCGCATAAGCTGGCTGAGGAGATGTACAAGTCGGCTCAGGCGAAGGGTCCGGCAGCGGGTGCTGGGCCGGGTGGTCCTGCTGACGGGGCAGGCGCGGCGCCGGGCAGCAACGGCGGTGGTCAGAAGAAAGATGAAGGCGTGATCGACGCTGAGTACGTGGACGTGGAAGACAAGAAGTAAAAGAGCTGCTAGCTCCTAGCTTCTAGCTTGGATCGTGTGGCGCGGGCAGGCTTGCCCGCGCCATAACGTTTGTGCGGGTCTGACATTTTTTGGTTTTGGGAGAAATTTAAAATGGATTTCCAGGTGAATGAGCAAACTTATTTCTTAAGTCTTGCTGAGGATGAGAAGCAGTGGGAGGTTTTCGTCTCGACGCCAGCGGGCGCCATGCCGATCCCGGTATATGTAGACGCGGCGGAGTCCGAGTCCGTGGTCGTGATACAAGAGCAGAAAGAGAAGCGGAGACTAGTGAACTAATCTGTGCATTTCGCGAAACTCCGCTCAGGATGACAGACTGATCTAAATGGCCACAACGTCCAAGAAAGACTATTACGAAATCCTTGGCGTGAAGAAATCCGCGTCGGCCGAGGACATTCGCAAGGCGTTTCGCAAGCTGGCGCGCAAGTACCATCCTGACGTTAATCCTGGAGACAAGTCGGCGGAGGAGAAGTTCAAGACGCTCTCCGAGGCGAACGACGTTCTCAGCGATCCTAAGAAGCGCAAAATCTACGACCAGGTCGGGTTCTACTCCGACAATATTGACCCGGCTACGGCGGAAGCTTATGCGCGGGGCGGCGGTCAAGGCGGATTTGCCGGAGGCGCGCCGGGAGGAGGCTTTCCCGGCGGCGGTTCAGGGCAGGACGGTGGCCAGGGCGTTCCTTTTGATTTCAGCGGGTTCGACTTTTCGGATCTGGCGGACAGCGCTGGTCGAAGCCGGCGAACGGGCGGTGGAGGAGGATTCCGCGACATCTTCTCAGGAATTTTCGGCGGAGGACGTGGAGCGGCGGCTGAGACACGACCCGAAGCTGGCAGCGATCTGGAATATCAGGTCAACGTGCCGTTCTGGACGGCGATTCGCGGCGGCGTGATGCGGCTTAACATTTCGCGCCAGGATGCCTGCTCGAATTGCCACGGACAGGGTTACATCGAAGCGCCGGGCAAGTGCCCCGAGTGCGATGGAACCGGGCAGGTCACGCAGACCGGCGGACGCATGAAGTTCAACGTGCCTTGCCCGAGTTGCCAGGGAACGGGCAAGAACATTTCCACGTGTCCCGATTGCCACGGCGAGGGCACGGTGAGCCGGACCGAGCCGCTGGAAGTGCGCATCAAGGCAGGGACGCGCGATGGGCAACGCATCCGGTTGGCGGGCAAGGGCAATGCTGGAGCCCACGGCGGCCCGGCCGGCGATCTCTACGTGATCATCCGGACCGGAGACCACCCTATTTTCCGGCGTGACGGCGATGACATTTACCTTACTGTGCCGGTCAGCGCGACGGAGGCCGCGTTGGGCGCGAAGATCGAAGTCCCGACCATTGATGGGCGGGCGCTGCTTAAAATTCCTCCGGGGACGCAGTCTGGGCAGAAGCTGCGCCTGCGGGAGAAGGGCGTGCCTTCGGCCACCAAAGAGGGAGTGCGCGGGGATGAGATTGTCGAGATCACGGTGACTGTGCCCATGCCGCGGGATGAGCGCACCAAGGAACTGCTGAAGGAGTTGGCAAAGCTGAATCCGGAGGACCCGCGGGAAGAGTTGTGGAAGAAGGTTTAACGTCTGGTGTCGAATTGGGAACGGGCGGAAAAAGAATTACCACGGGGATCACGGGGTTTCACGGAACAACCTGCCTGTTTGTGATATGCAGTCGTTATGGCTGCGCGAGCTTCCCTCCTTAAGCCAGTTCGGGTCAACGAGGTTACTGGGGCAGTCGTTTCGTCTGCAATGCACGTCCACGCCGTGTTGGGACCTGGCCTGCTGGAGAGCGTCTATCTGGCCTGTCTCGCTCATGAATTGAGAAAGCACGGATTCGCGGTCGCCTGTCAGGTTGGATTGCCGGTGGTGTTCGACGGGGAAAAGATTGAGCTTGGATACCGCATCGACCTGGTCGTTGAGAACGTGGTAATCGTCGAAGTGAAGAGCGTGGAAGCCATCCATCCGGTTCATCAGGCACAGCTCTTGTCCTACATGCGACTGAGCGGCATGGGGGTCGGCCTATTGATTAATTTCAATGTGAAGAGCCTGCGTGATGGAGTCAGGCGCATGGTTGATGGCGACAGTTGGGAAAAGTAGCAATTCACCCGTGTAACTCCGTGGTCCCCGTGGTTGGAAGCGGTTGGGGCTTGTCTTTCTGACTCCTCAAAAGTGAAGGGCCCGAAGCCGGGCCCTTTGCCTTACTTCTTCATACTCGGATCGTCCGCCGGATTGATGTAGTTGACCTTGAGCGGCGACATGCCGTGGATCTGAATGACGGTCTCCCCGGAAGCCGCGGCGTAGTGGTGCATGCTGGGATCGAGGTAGGCGAAACTGCCTGCCCCGAAGCTCATCATCTTGCTGGCGTCGAACTGATCTCCCATCCCGACTTTGATCGTGCCCGAGAGTACGGTGACGTTTTCCCGGTTGGGATGAGTGTGAGGAGCGATTTTGTAGCCGTCCGGCATTTTCAAGCGAACGGTGAAATCGCCGGACGCGGCCATGGGGTCGCCTTCCAGGACCGCGAGTTGCGCACCCGGAGGCAGGGACGGCGGGACCGGACCGTACTTCACCTGATCGGGGGTGAAAGCGTTTTGTGCCTCAGACGGCTGCACTGCGAACATTGCAATTGCAACCACGGATAGGGCGACAACAAGAAACCGCAGCTTCATCGAAACCTCCTGATGGAGCCGCATGATAGCCCAGTGCCGCTGCCCTCCGCAACAGTCTCCTCGGTTTACCAAGTGGAATCGGCGAATCGTCAAGGGATCTTGATCAGCGTGGAGTCTCCGTTACCTCCGTACCCGGCCTTCCTGGCAAAAATTTTTGCGAAAAGCTCAAAAAAAGATTGCATCTGTGGAAAAAACACGTAATCTCTTAAGTGCGAACTAACTCCGCCGGAATGCCCGGGAATCGCCGTTACTCGGGAGCCTCGAGACACGTTATGTCGAGGGAGACGAGGTGGCGAGAGTGAGTCGCTTGAGGAGGAAGCCATAGAAATTGGCAACAGCTAGCGCCCCGCGTCACCAAATAGAGAACCCCCAGCCTCTCGCCGCCGTCCCCAACCGGAAAAAGTTCGTCCGTCTCACGCTGTGGCCCCTGGTCGCCGCCACCTTCTTTATGGTGTCGGGCGGAACCTATGGCACGGAAGACATTGTGCACGGCGCCGGGTACGGACGGGCCATTCTGATTCTGCTGCTCACGCCGCTGCTCTGGAGTCTGCCTACGGCCTTCATGATCGGCGAGCTTTCGAGCGCGCTGCCCTACGAAGGCGGCTATTACGCCTGGGTGCGCCGCGCCATGGGCAACTTCTGGGGATTTCAGGAAGCCTGGCTCTCGCTGGTCGCCTCCATTTTCGATATGGCGATTTATCCCACGCTGTTCGTGGCCTACCTGACGCGGATGTTCCCGTGGTTCCAGCAGGGAAATCGCGGATGGTGGGTAGCGCTGGCAGTGGTGATTGCTTGCGCGGTGATGAATATTGCCGGAGTGAAAGTGGTTTCGCTCACCTCGCTGTGGTTGTTCTTCGCGCTGACCGCACCGTTCGTCGCGATCGTGGTGCTGGCTCCCTTCAAGATAGGCGCGCTGGCTAATGCTGTGACCAAGCCGACTACCTCCACCGTGGACATTCTCGGGGGGCTTCTCATCTGTATGTGGAACTACATGGGATGGGACAACGCCTCAACCATCGCCACGGAAGTCGAGAAGCCGCAGCGGACCTATCCGCGGGCCATGCTGGTTGCGGTGGTGATTGTGGCCTTGAGCTACGTGCTACCCTTCGCCGCGCTGTGGATGACGGGACTGACTCCGAACGCGTGGGAGACCGGTTCCTGGGCGGACATTGCGGGCTTGCTGGGCGGGCCGCTGCTGCGCATTGGCGTGGTGCTGGGAGGCGTGATCAGCGCTTTTGGCATGTTCAATGCGCTGGTGATGAGCTATTCGCGGCTCCCTCTGGCGATGGCTCAGGACGGAATGCTGCCGGGCATCTTTGGCAAGCTGCAAAAGAAGTCGCGTGCCCCATGGGTTGCGATCATTGCGCTGGCCATCGGATGGGCCATGTGCCTGGGTTTGGGCTTTGCCCGGCTGGTGACGCTCGACATTCTGCTTTACGGCTTTAGCCTGCTGCTGGAGTTCGTGGCGCTGGCCGTGTTGCGTTTCCGCGAGCCGGATCTGCCGCGTCCGTTCCGCGTTCCCGGCGGATTGTTTGGGGCGATCGCGATTGGCATTCCCCCTATGCTGCTGCTGGGGTTTTCCATCATCCGAAGCGAGCATGAGCAGGTGTGGAATATGAGTTCGTTCGCGTTTGGCATGATTCTGATCGCCGCGGGCTTTGTGGCTTACGCCGTTAATCATCTGTTGAAGCCGCACGGATGGGCTCCGGCGGAACAGAAGACCGAACCAGCAGCATAGCAAGTTCGTTGGCCACGGATTCGCACGGAGGAACACGGATCTGGCTTTGTTGATCCGTGGACATCTGTGATGATCCGTGGCCGTCTTGTTCTTGTTGTAAACTCCAGAGCACAGGATATTGATCTTAAGGAGGAATCAGATGCCTCAGCCCAAGTCCGCTACAACCGAAAACGAAATTTCCCGCGCCCGCCTCGCGGAACTGTTGAACGAAGACCTTTCCCGCGAATATCAAGCCATCATTGCCTATGTGGTCTATTCCCAGGTACTCAGCGGCGCCCAATACATGGACATCGCCGCCCAGCTCGAAATCCACGCCAAGCAGGAACTCGATCATGCCCTGATCCTCTCGCGGCAGATTGACTATCTCGGCAAAATGCCAGTGGTCACTCCCAAGCCGGTGCGCACATCGAAGAATGCGAAAGCCATGTTGCGCTACGATCTCGAGAATGAAAACGAAACCATTCGCAATTACCGCGATCGGATTCGGCAATGCGAAACGCTCGGAGAGTACGCGATGGCGGAACAGATTCGCCAGATCCTCATGCAGGAGCAGGACCATCAAATCGATTTAGCTACTGCCCTCGGCGAAGAAGTTCCAGACGTTAGCGGCGGTCCCAAAGCACGCAGCCTGCGCAAGCGCCGCTAACGTTGCTTTGCGCCGCTCGTAGAGGATCGGTAAGAATTTGGTACGTGGGCGGCAGCGGTTTCAGAGAGATGACCAAGCGTAAATCCAAGGGCGCGTACATGATCTCGGCGGTGGCCGAGATGTATGGCATCCATCCTCAGACTCTGCGCCTTTACGAGCGCGAGGGACTGCTCAAGCCGTCGCGCACTGAGGGCAACACCCGGCTTTACACCGACGAAGACCTGCAGCGGCTGGAATTTATCCTCTCTCTGGCGCGTGATCTGGGTGTGAACATCAGCGGCATGGCGATCATCCTGCAAATGCGGGAGCGCATGGAAGAGATGCAGCGCCAGATTCAGGAATTCGTGCAGTACATCCAGCAGGAAGTGCTCACTCGCGCCAACGCCGCCGCCGATCCGGCGAAGGGAGCGATTGTGCCGGTGAGGCGGCCGATGGTGATGCCGGCAGTGCAGCCCGGGAAAAAGCGGTAAAGCAGAGCGCTGCGAATTCTTTCCTTCCCGCGTATCATATGGAGTCCTTCACCAGAGGACTGGCCGAGTGCTGAATGCTGAGTGCTGCATGCTTCCCTTCAAGCTGGTCTACAGCGACGGCTATTACCTTCCCATCGGTGAGCACGTTTTTCCTGCCGAAAAATATCACCGCGTTCGCGACCGGCTGCTGGCAGAGGGCATTGCTGAGGCCAAGGACCTTCTGGAGCCAGAACCTGCTACCGATCAAGACATCCTCCTGGTCCACAAGCCAGAGTACGTGCACAAGCTGAAAACCGGCACGCTTAGCCCGCGCGAAGAGATGGAATTGGAAGTTCCCTTTTCTCCTGAGTTGGTAAAGGCGTTCTGGCTGGCGGCCGGGGGGTCGATTCTGGCGGCGCGACAGTCTTTGGCAGATCGCGTTTCCATCAGCATTGGCGGCGGATTTCATCATGCCTTCGCCGACCACGGCGAAGGTTTCTGCATGATTCACGATGTGGCCGTGGCCATCCGGCGGCTGCAGCGCGATGACAAGATTCGCACTGCGATGACTGTGGATTGCGACGTGCATCAGGGCAACGGCACCGCAGCGATCTTTGCCGGCACGCGCACCGCGAGCGCGCTTTTGCCCTCCGCCGGAGCATCGACGCTGGATTCGCCATCGCTCGGTTCCATGCTTCCTGGCAAGATTCGCGGAGCACACGCCGGTGACGTCTTTACGATTTCTCTGCACCAGCACAACAACTATCCGCTGTGGAAGCCGGCTTCTTCGATTGATGTAGACCTGCCGGATGGCATGGGAGACGACGACTACCTGGCCTGGCTGGACAACGCGCTGAGCTCCGGCCTGCGACAGTTCGAGCCTGATCTGTTGTGCTACATCGCGGGCGCCGACCCCTACCGCGAAGACCAGCTGGGCGGGCTTTCTTTGACGATTGAAGGATTGAAAAAGCGAGACGAACTCGTGTTCCGCGTGGCTCGCGCCCGCGACATTCCCGTGATGGTGACCTTCGCCGGTGGCTACGCCCGGAAGGTGGAAGATACCGTGACCATTCACTGCAACACGGTGGTGGCGGCGAAGGCAGTGTTTGGATGAAGCGTGTCTCCGAGCGACCCTACGTCGTCTCCGGCTGATAAAATAAGCATCAACCCGTATGTTCGAGAATCTTCAGGAAAAACTGCAGCGCGCGTTCAAGACCCTTCGCGGCCAGGCCCGGCTCACCGAGGAAAACATTGGCGAGGCGCTGCGCGAAATTCGGCTGGCGCTGCTCGAGGCCGACGTCAACTTCAAAGTGGTCAAGGAGCTGATTGACCGCATCCAGGCCAAGGCCGTGGGCCAGGAAGTGCTGACTGCGCTTTCTCCGGGCGAGCAGGTCATCAAGATCGTGCGCGACGAACTGGTCGAGACTCTCGGCAAGGACACGGCGCGCATGAAGTTCGCCTCGCAGCCGCCCACGGTCGTGCTGATGGCCGGACTGCAGGGTTCCGGCAAGACCACCACTTCGGGCAAGCTGGCGAACTGGTTCAAGACCGGCGGACATCGTCCGCTGCTGGTTTCGGTGGACGTGTACCGTCCGGCGGCGCGCGAGCAGTTGAAGGTTGTGGCGCAGGCCGTCAAGGCGCAGATTTACGAAGGCGAAGTGGGCGAGGCGAACACGCCCGCGCAGCTCACGCAAGCGGTCGAGCGGCTGGTAAAAGAAGCCCGCCGCGAGGCCATCGTTTCCGGCTGCGACGTGCTGATCGTCGATACCGCCGGCCGTCTGCACATCGACGACGAACTGATGAACGAGATGCAGTCGCTGAAGAAGCTGCTGAATCCGTCGGAGATTCTGTTCGTCGCCGACGCCATGACCGGGCAGGATGCGGTGCGCTCCGCCGATGAGTTCCACAAGAAGCTCTCGCTCACCGGCGTCATCCTCACCAAGATGGATGGCGACGCGCGCGGCGGCGCGGCGCTTTCGATCCGGCAGGTTACGGGACAGCCCATCAAGTTCATCGGCGTGGGCGAGAAGTACGATGCGCTGGAGCCGTTTCATCCCGACCGCATCGTGTCGCGCATTCTCGGCATGGGCGACATTCTCTCGCTGATCGAGCGCGCCGAATCGCAGATCGACAAGAAAAAGGCGCAGGAGATGGCCAGCAAGGCCCTCACCGGCGACGGCTTCTCGCTCGAAGACTTTCGCGATCAGTTGCGGCAAGTGAAGAAGATGGGATCGATCAAGAGCCTGATTGGCATGATGCCCTCGATCGGTCCGTTTTCCGGCCTGCAGAAGGCCGCCGACAACGTGGACGAAAAACAGATCAACCGCGTCGAGGCCATCATCAACTCGATGACCACGCACGAGCGCAATCATCACGAAGTGATCAACGGCAGCCGCCGCAAACGCATCGCCCGCGGCTCCGGCACCAGCGTGCAGGAAGTGAATAACCTGCTTCGCCAATACGCGCAGATGAAAAAGATGTTCAAGCAGATGGGCAAGCCCAGCTTCGCGCGCAGGATGGCGGGGATGAAGCTGCCGGGAATGTAGGACCAGTGGCTAGTGGTCAGTGGCCAGTCCCAGCTGCTGTCGCCTTACTCTGACCACTGCCCACTGACCACTGACGACGCTTTTATGAAATGGCGCTCCCTCGAAGAGTCGACTCCTGATACTGACATTCGCCCTCTGCGCGAGATCTTCGCCGAGCGCAAGGAACTGATCGCGAAGTACGTTCCGGTCGGAGACGCAGGCTATTCACGCTCGGGCCGTCGCGGAACTGAAGCAACAACGTTTAGCCGCGAATATTCTGCCCGTCGGCTCGAAGGCTCCGGAATTCCAGCTTCAAGATCACGACGGCAAGAGCGTCTCTTCCTCCGACCTGCTCGCAAAAGGACGCCTCGTGCTCTGCTTCATCCGCGGGCGCTGGTGCCCGTTCTGCGTCGGTCAGATGGAAGCGATGAACCTCATCCTGCCCGAGATTCGAACAGGCTGGAGCGACACTTGCCGCCGTTTCTCCGCAGACGGTGAAGCAATCGTTCTTCATGCGTGACCAGCACAAGCTGCGCTTTCCGCTGCTCTCCGATGCCGGGAACAAGGTGGCTCGGCAGTTCGGCTTGACCTACCGCGTTCCCGACGAACAAAGTGCGGTCTATCAGCGTGCCTTCGTCAACCTGCCGTTCGTGAATGGTGACGACAGTTGGGAGCTGCCGATTCCTGCGACCTACATCATCGACCGCGACTGGCACGGTGCTCTACGCTTCCGCGAACGAGGATTACACGGAGCGTCCCGAGCCGGAGGACATCGTGCGTTTTCTGACCAGCACATCGGGAGCTTGAAGCACGCGGGCGGGGGCGCCCGCGCCACACCTCAGCTTTCGATACACTGAATACTTCATGAACTATATCTACGGCATCAACGCCGTCACCGAGGCGCTCAAGGCCCGCGGACGGGCTTTCCAGTGGGTCGGCATGGCGAAGGAGCGGCACGACATCCGCCTGCAGCGCATGATCGAAGACTGCCGCAAGCTGGGCGTGCCGGTGCGTTTTCTCACTCGCGTGGAACTCGACCGCATGGCCGGCAACGCGGCGCATCAGGGAGTGGTAGCCGTCACGTCGGCCAAGCAATACAGCGATCTCGACGATGTGGTCGGCGCCAAGCGCGGACGGTATTCCTTCGTCATCGTGCTCGACGGTGTGGAAGATCCGCATAATCTGGGCGCGGTCTTGCGAACCGCCGATGCTGCCGGCGCCGACGGCGTGGTCATTCCAGAGCGTCGCGCCGCGGCCGTTACCGGGACAGTCACGAAAGCCTCGGCGGGAGCCAGCGAACACTTGCCCATTGCCAAGGTAACGAACATCGCTCGCACGGTGGAAGAATTGAAAGAGCGCAATATCTGGACGGTTGGTCTCGATGAGCGCGGGCCGCAGACCTACGACGCCCTCGACTACAACATGGATTGCGCGCTGGTTCTGGGCGCGGAGGGCAAGGGACTGCACGACCTGGTAAAGAAGAAGTGCGACTTTCTGGTTTCGATTCCGATGCTGGGAAAAGTGTCTTCGCTGAACGTGTCGGTCGCGGGCGCGGTCGTGATGTACGAAATTGTGCGGCAGAGGCGCGCACGTGACAAAAAGAGGCGTCCGCGGGGGCGAAATGAAGTTGCGCAGCCTGCGTTTTTGCTTCCTCTGTGTTCTCTGTGCCTCTGTGGTGAATGCTTTTTCTCTCGACCGCGAAGCGTTTACTTTTACCAGCTACGACCTGAATGTCCGCGTCGAGCCCGAGCAGCAGCGGCTGGGGGTTCGCGGCAAGATCACTCTGCGGAACGATTCGACAACCCCGCAGAAGATCGCGGTGCTGCAGATTTCTTCTTCGCTCAACTGGCGCTCCATCAAGGCTGGCGGCAAGCAGTTGCAGTTCGTCTCGCAACCCTACACTTCTGACATCGATCACACCGGAGCGCTCTCCGAGGCCATCGTCACCTTGCCGGAGCCAGTCGCGCCCAAGGGCACCGTCGAACTGGAGATCGCCTATGAGGGCGTGATCGTGCTGGACGCGACGCGGCTTACGCGGATCGGCGCGCCTGATGAGGCGGCCCACAGCACCGACTGGGACCAGATCAGTACGAAATTCACGGCAGTACGGGGAGCGGGAAACGTGGCGTGGTACCCGATCGCCACCGAAGCGGTCGACCTTGCGGAACCAACGAGCCTGTTCGATGCTGTGGGCCGGTTGAAGGCACGAGAATCAGCCTCGAAGATGCACTTCCGCATTGAGGAGACCGGCGAGGGCGAGCCGCCGAAGATTCTCGTTAGCGGCGCCATGTGCTTAGTTACGCAGAGCGA
The DNA here is from genome assembly GCA_963770235.1 of uncultured Acidobacteriaceae bacterium. GTDB lineage: Bacteria > Acidobacteriota > Terriglobia > Terriglobales > Acidobacteriaceae > Sulfotelmatobacter. Next base: position 155,256 of record CAVYOW010000006.1, read on the forward strand.
ACAGACGGGTCTGACCCATCTTCTGGAGACGGATTGCGCACCACTGTCATTGGGACCAATCGTCCCGACGTTGGTGGTTGCCAACTATGCGGTTCTGGAACGGCCGGACATCACAGTTCGCTACTTGGGTGGCCATGAGGCGGCGGCGACCGCCTACGCAAATGCGGCAGAGCAAGCGGCTCCCTTCGTCATCGATTGGTTTGGAGCGCTGCGAACCAAAGCGGAAATAGCCGATCTCGCTGATCCAAGCGCTCCACCCGCTGAAAGCGGTGCTTTCTTGCTCATCCCCCTCGCGAGCACCGATCCTAAGCTGGCAGGACTCGCGGCCGCCCACCAGTTGACGCACGCGGCTTTCTTTTCACCGCGGCCCTGGATCGACGAGGGCCTCGCTCACTTCGCGCAGGCGCTATATCTCGAACGTCAGAGTGGACGCCAGGCTGCGCTGGACTATATCGGGCGGCACCGTTTCGGCGTTAACGGGGTTGGGAAAGAGAAGCAGACAACCGCCGCCGGCATCCGAAGATGAAGTGAAGCGGTCTCTAGCCAACACGTCCGATGAGGAACTTTACCGCAGCAAAGCGATGTCTGTGTGGTGGATGCTGCGCGACATGGTCGGCGAGCCGGCGTTGAAAAAGGCGCTCGCTTCGTACCATCCAGAACAGGACAAGGAACCTTCCTACATGCAGCGCTTGATCCAGGCGCAGACGCAGCGCGATCTGGAGTGGTTCTTCGACGACTGGGTTTACCGCGACCGCGGTCTGCCCGAATTCAAAATAGAATCTGCATTCGCGCGCAAGACGATGCCCGGAGCCTACGTGCTTACCGTTACGGTGAGCAACCTGGGCGCGGCGGGAGCGGAAGTTCCCCTCACGGTGAAGTTCGCAGGCGGTGAGGTCAGCGAGCGGCTGGTGGTGCGGGGTAAGAGCAACGCCGTGATTCGAGTGGAAGTTCCGAAGCCGCCGGAGGAGGTCGTCGCGAACGATGGCAGCGTGCCGGAAAGCGGCATGACGAACCATGTGTTCAAGATCGAGGCGAGCGGCAGCTCGAACTAATCGTCAGACAATCAGCGGCCGACGACGACTTGCTTCGTGGTGAAAGCTGCCAGCGCTGCCAGCTTTGCGGCAGCCGCGCCGGAGTCGATCGATTGCACCGCGAGGGGAATTCCACCTGCCAGGTGATCGACGCGGCCCGCTGCTACCAGCGCGGCAGCGGAGTTCAGCAAGACCACATCGCGGCGCGGAGATTTCTTTCCGCTTAGCACCTCGCGAACAATGGCTGCATTCTCGGCCGCATCCCCGCCAGAAATATCTTTGAGCGCAGCCCGCTTCATGCCGAACTCTTCGGGATCAACCTCGTAAGTGCGCACCGATCCGTCACGAGCTTCGGCCACGCGTGTCAGGCCGGTGATGGTGATCTCGTCGAGACCATCAAGTCCGTGCACCACGAGCGCGCGATGCAGTCCCAACATGCTGAGCGCTTCGGCCAGCTTTTCGACCATATCGAGCGCGTACACGCCCACGACCTGGCCCGAAGCGCGTGCCGGATTGGTGAGTGGACCGAGCAGATTGAACATGGTGCGCAGGTGCAGCTCCCGCCGCACTTTCTGCACCTGCTTCATCGAGGAATGAAGATCCGGTGCGTACAGAAAACAGATTCCGACCTCGCGCAGGCACTGCGACGCGCGCTCCGGAGTCAGTTGGATGTTCACGCCCAAGGCTTCCATCACGTCCGCCGAGCCGCACTTTGAGCTGATGCTGCGGTTGCCGTGCTTCGCCACGCGCACACCCGCTCCTGCAGTCACGAATGCTGTGGCGGTTGAAATGTTGAAGGTGCCGCTGGCATCGCCACCGGTGCCGCTGGTGTCGACCAGAGATGACTCGGCGAGCGCGTCGCGGCCGGTGCCGCTCAGGTCGAGGGCGCTGGCAGACGCAATGGACAAGGGTGTCGCCGCGGCGCGGATCGCTTCGGCAAAGCCGACGATCTCCTCGACCGTCTCGCCTTTCATGCGCAGGGCCATGAGCAGCGCGGCAATCTGCGCGTCGGTGCAGTTTCCCGAGAGCACCTCCGCCATCACTTCACGCGCTTCTGCCCGCGCCAGGGACTGGGCGTGGTTGGCAATGCGATGGAGGGCGTCGAGGATCATGACTGCGCAATAGGGTAGCATCTTTGTGGTTCCGTTCTAGAATGGCTCGAAGCGGCGGTGGATAAACGTCGTTGAGCGGTTTGCCCTAATCCTCTGCCCTTCTATAAAATCAAGGGTTTGCTGCCCTCAGTCGATAGCCGCAAGCAGGTTCCTTCCGATTCTTAGCTAGCGGGCAAAGAGCGTCATTATGAAAATCCACGAGTACCAGGGAAAAGCGATTCTTAAGAAGTATGGTGTGACTGTGCCGCGTGGCACGATGGCGACATCACGCGAAGAGGCAGAAGCCGCCGCTAGAGAACTGCTTAGCTCAGGCGCGACTGGAGTGGTGGTTAAGGCTCAAATTCATGCCGGTGGCCGCGGAAAAGGCGGAGGCGTGAAGATCGCCAAGTCGGTTAGTGAAGCGGGAGATCTCGCTGAAAAGATGCTGGGCATGAAGCTGGTCACGCATCAGACGGGCCCTGAGGGCCGCACGGTGCGGCGCTTGCTGATCGAAGAAACTCTGCCTATCGAAAAAGAACTATACCTGGGGATTCTTGTGGACCGCGCGGAAGGCAAGCCGGTGTTCATGGCATCGGCCGCGGGCGGAATGGAAATCGAGCAGGTCGCGGCGGAGAATCCCGATGCCATACTGAAGCAGCACATCGACCCCGGTATGGGCCTCGAAGCATTCCAGGCGCGCAAGATGGCTTTCAAGCTTGGACTTAACGCCAAGCAGATCAACCCGGCGGTGCAATTTCTCTCAAACCTTTATAAGGCGTTTCTCGACACCGACGCATCGCTCGTCGAGATTAATCCCTTCATCACCACTACCGACGGCCGGCTGTTTGCTCTCGACGCCAAGCTTACTTTCGACGACAACGCGCTCTTCCGGCATCCCGATATCCGTGAACTGCGCGACATTACGGAAGAAGACCCGCTTGAGGTTGAAGCCTCAAAGTACAACCTGAACTATATCAAGCTCGACGGCAGCGTGGGCTGCATGGTGAATGGCGCGGGGCTGGCGATGGCGACGATGGACATCATCAAATACGCTGGCGGCATGCCTGCGAACTTTCTCGACGTGGGCGGCGGCGCCAACGCCGAGCAGGTCGCGCACGCGTTTGAAATCCTGCTGAGCGACAAGAGCGTGAAAGCGGTGCTGATTAACATTTTTGGCGGCATTCTGCGCGTGGATACGCTGGCGACCGGCGTGGTGGAAGCCGCGAAGAAAACCAACATCAAGCTTCCCGTGGTGTTGCGCCTCGAAGGCACGAACGTGGACGAAGGCAAGAAGATCCTGATGAACTCTGGATTCAACTTCATCGTGGCTGACACCATGAAGGATGCGGCCGACAGAGTGGTGGCCGCGGCCCGGGGTTAGGGCGCTGTGAGGAATCATATTTATGGCAATCCTGGTTGACAAGAAAACGCGCTTGATCGTGCAGGGCCTGACCGGACGCGAAGGCACCTTCCATGCCAAAGCCTGCGCGGCTTACGGAACGCAGGTCGTCGGTGGAGTGACGCCGGGCAAGGGCGGCACCACACATGAAGGTTGGCCCATTTTCAACACCGTGCAGGAAGCAGTGGAGAAAACCGGCGCCGACGCGACCGTGATTTTTGTTCCTCCGCCGTTCGCCGCCGACGCGATCATGGAAGCAGCCGACGCCGGACTCGACCTCATCGTTTGCATCACTGAGGGCATTCCCACGCTCGACATGGTGAAGGCCTGGGAGTTCCTGCAGAACCGGCGCTCGCGGCTGATTGGGCCGAACTGCCCCGGCATTATTTCGCCCGGCAAGTGCAAGATCGGGATTATGCCGGGGTCGATACACAAAGAAGGTTCGATCGGAATCGTGTCGCGCTCGGGCACGCTGACTTATGAGGCTGTGCATCAGCTCACGCAGCGTGGCATCGGACAGTCGACTGCCATCGGAATTGGTGGCGATCCGATTATCGGAACTAACTTCCTGGATGCGCTCGACTTGTTCAATCGCGATCCGGAGACCGAAGCTGTGATCATGATTGGTGAAATCGGCGGTGACGCCGAAGAAACCGCCGCGGAATTTGTGAAGACCCACATGAAGAAGCCGGTGGTCGGGTTCATCGCCGGGCAAACCGCGCCTCCGGGACGCCGCATGGGCCATGCCGGAGCGATCATTTCCGGCGGCAAGGGAACGGCAGCGGAGAAGATCAAAGTGATGGAAGCAGCCGGCATCCGCGTGGCAAAATCTCCAGCGGCCATCGGGGAAACGCTGGTGGAGGCGTTGGCAGTGAAGGTCTAGTACCCAGTACCTAGAACCTAGAACAAATCAAGAAGCCAACTATTAAGGACTAACCTACCAACTATGAAAACTCTGCAACGCACTCTTACCATCGTGAAACCGGACGCCGTCGCCAAGAACGCCGTGGGCGACATCATTGAACAATTCGAGAAGAATGGCTTCCACATTCTCGCCATGAAGATGCTGGAAATCTCCAAATATCAGGCGGAGCAGTTTTACGCTGTGCATGCGAGCCGGCCGTTCTATAACTCGCTCACCGATTTCATGTCGAGCGGGCCGATCGTTGCTCTGGCGCTGGAAAAAGAAAACGCCATCGCCGACCTGCGCAAGCTGATGGGCGCCACCAATCCGGCCAACGCCGAGGAAGGCACCATCCGGAAGAAGTGGGCGTCGAGCATCGAGCACAACGCGATTCACGGCTCCGATGCCGAGGATACGGCACGATTTGAATTGAGTTTCTTCTTCGCTGGATACGAGCTGGCGAAATAGTAACGCCGCCGTCTCGGCCGCCCGGACCCGGTGGTAGGAGCGCGCGGGCGAGGGCGCCCGCTCCACACGGGCTATCCTAGCGCTTCGTACAGGTGGCCTTCCACACGGTCCGCGACCTTGGGTAGATCCTTGCGGGCATATTGCAGAAAATGCGGGGCAGCGCGGTGGGCTTCGAGCGCGGCGTCGTCCTTGTATTGCTCGTAGATGAAGAAGCGCCGCGGCTCGGTCTTATGCCGGTGGACCTGATACATGAGGCAGCCGGGCTCCTTGCGGGACTCTTCGGTCAGCTTCGCAAAAATTGGGGCAACCTCGGCATCGTGCCCCGCTTTCGCCATCCACGTCACTGCCAAAACCACCATCGTGTGCTCCTTACGTAGTCTGGTTTCGTAGTTTCGTTGCCTGACCAATGGGAAGTCAAGTCTAGATTTTCCGGGAAGCGGCTGTTTTCATCTCCTTCGCGAATTCGTCCATGAAGATGATTTGATCCCGGTCCGGACCGGTTGAAACCATGCCGATCTTCGCTCCAGTCTCTTTCTCCACGAACGCCAGGTATTCGCGGGCCGCCTTGGGCAACTTGTCGAACGCCGTTATGCCTTGTGTGGATGTCCGCCAACCCGGCATCTTGTGATAAACGCACTCCAGCTTGTCGTAGCCGCTGGCTTGCGCCGGGATTTCCATGGTCTTCTTTCCATCAACTGCATAGCTCACGCAGACCGGAATCTCCGCGAGTTCGTCGAGCACGTCCAGCTTGGTCACCACGAGCCACGTGATGCCGTTAATCATGCCAGCGTAGCGCAGCAGAGGCAAGTCAAGCCAGCCGGTGCGCCGGGGACGCCCGGTGACCGCGCCAAACTCGTTGCCGCGTTTGCGGAGCTGCTCGCCGAGCTCGCCTTTCTCCTCGCTGGGAAACGGACCTTCGCCCACTCGCGTGCAATACGCCTTGGTAAGTCCGATCACCGAGTCGATGGCATTCGGCGCAACGCCGGTGCCGGTCGCGGCGCCTCCTGAAGTCGCGCTGGAGGATGTCACGAAGGGATAGGTCCCGTGATCGATGTCGAGCATGGTCCCCTGAGCGCCTTCGAAAAGGATGGCCTCACCCCCAGCGAGAGCCTGGTTCAGCAGGACCGCCGTGTCACACACAAATGGCGCAATCTTCTCGGCGGCCGCGGCGTAGTCCGCGTACATTTTGTCGGCGTCGAGAGGCTCAGAATTGAACAGCGCGTGCGCAATCATGTTCTTCTCGCGCACCGCGTTTTCGATGTGCTTCTTCAGCAGTTGCAGATCGAGCAGGTCGGCGACACGAAGGCCGCGGCGGCCCATCTTGTCTTCGTAGGCCGGGCCGATTCCGCGCGAGGTCGTGCCAATCTTCACGCGTCCGGGGGCATTCTCCGCCGCCAACTCGATCATGCGATGGTAGGGCAGGATCACCTGAGCCCGGTTCGAGACAAAGAGATTTCCGTCGACCCTCACACCGGCGTCACGCAGCGCCCCCACTTCCTTCAGAAGAGCCATGGGGTCAAGCACCACGCCGTTGCCGATCACGCTGCGGCAGGCCGCACGCAATACCCCGCAGGGAACCAGTTGCAGCACAAACTTCTTGCCGTTGATGATGACGGTGTGGCCGGCATTATGGCCGCCGGCATAACGGGCCACGACGGAGAAACTCTCCGAGAGCACGTCGACGATCTTTCCCTTGCCTTCATCGCCCCACTGGGCGCCGACAATCACCGCGGTCTTGCCTCGTTTCAAAGCCAACTCCGTCAAAGGGTTTCGCGGACGCATGGCTGCGCCGCGGGTACGGACACCGGGGGTCGCACACTCTTGCCCGTGATAAACGCTTCAAAGCTTACTGGGATGGAAGCGGAGAAGATGTGTACGGAGTATCTTATCGCGCCCGCGCAACGAATGGCAACGCGAGCGCAGGGCCGGGCGTGACTAGCCAGGCTGTCAGGTAAGATGTAATTTCATGCCCAAGTTTGAAAAACACATTTTCGTATGCGGCAACCAGCGCCCTCCTGGAAATCCGCGGGGATGCTGCGATCCCAGCGGCCAGGCGAAACTGCAGAAGCTATTCAAGCAGAAACTGGCGGAACGAGGCCTCAAGGGCAAGGTACGGGCCAACCAGTCGGGCTGTCTCGATCAATGCGAGCACGGTCCGAATCTGGTGGTTTACCCGGATGCCGTCTGGTACGGACACGTCACCGAGGCCGACGTCGATGAGATCATTGACTCTCACATCATCGGTGGCCAGCCGGTCGAGCGCCTGAGGCTGGCCGAAAGCTGCCTCAATACTGCGACCTGCGAACACCGCAAAACCAGTGGTCAGTGATCAGTGGCCGGTGGTCAGTAAAATCAAGAGCCGATTGCGGCTACTGCGAGCGGTTTAACTGGCCACCGATCACTGGCCAATGACCACTGTTTCTTGGTAGGCGCGGCAGGAATCGAACCTGCAACCACCGGATTAGAAATCCGGTGCTCTATCCATTTGAGCTACGCGCCCACAAATCTTCGAACTACTTTAGCATCAGGGAGTTGGAGGTCACCGCAACTATTCTAGCCGGTGTCGGTTCACACTCTTGGGGTCGGTTACAGTGCCACTCGGTTGCTTTCGTGGGCATCCGCCTGAGCGACCGCAGCCACAGTATCGCATAGGCTCTGAACGGCTTCCAGTTGAGGCTGCGCGGGGGCGAGACGACACGAAAGTTGCGGTTAAGCTGAGGCACCGCTTAGCCAAATGGATAATAGACTCCCACCTCGGATGTGCGCTATTAAAAGGTGAGCTATTAAGATACGAGCGATAGGTTAAATGCGTCAGTTGGCGAGACGTGAGGATCGCGCAAGGCTTTGTTACGCGAGCCCAGATCACGCCGGTCCTATGGCTCCAGCTTAAACTTGAGGTGTAAGATGAGACCGATGAGAAATCTCGCCGTGCTGGGGTGCGTGGCCGGTTTGTTGTCACTGACCTTCGGTCAGTCGACGGGCACACCGCAGGTATCCCCTGCGGACGCAGGGAGCCACATCGGCCAAACCGCAACCGTTTGCGGAAAAGTAGTCGGTGATCGTATATCCAAGTATTCGGTCGGAGGTCGCGGCTGGCCCATCACACTGATTCTGGACAAGCCTGAGCCCAATTCGGTGTTTCATGCCGTGCTGTTTTCCCCGAGTCAGTTGAAAATGGAACAGATCAAAACCACCTACGACGGAAAGCAGGTCTGTGTGACGGGCAAGATCACGAAGCTGGCAGTGCCGACCATTATGGCCACCGACCCCTCTCAATTCCAGATACAAGCCGCGAACAAATAGTAGGTGTTACAGCCCCAGTTTGCGCTGGTCACTTCCGACTTTAAGCTTGAAGGCAGCAGTTCGTGAAGTTGCCGAAGATACGGCGCAGCACGGTCGTCCAGCACTCGCGGAATCCCAAAGGTATTGTGTTCAAGTCCCTGCCCGAAGCTTCTCGTTCGGGCAGTGAACACAGTTCGTCCGGTTCCAACCGATTCCGCGAGTGCCAAGACTGCCGTAATGCAAGCGCCGCTATTTCGTCGCTGTGGCGTCCTTCACTGACAGCGCCGCCGATTGTTTCGGAGCAGATAGCGCGGCCAGTTCCTGTTCTACGGTCTCCTGCAGTTTCGCGTAGCTGATGGCTCCACTCAAGAAGTGGCCATTGATAAAGAAGCTAGGCGTGCCCGTTAGTCCGAGATGCTGACCCTCGGCAAGATCCTTATGAACGGCGTCTGCCTGCTCACCCGAATCCAGACAGTGGTCAAAGCGCGCCTGGTCCAGGTTAAGGGTGTGAGCGTCCGCCTTCAACTCCAGGACTCCGAACTTCTTATTGTCAAACAGGGCATCGTGGAACTCCCAGAATTTTCCCTGCGCGCCCGCGCAGCGCGCCGCTTCTGAGGCCTTCTCGGCATTGGCATGCATCGGTAAAGGAAAGTCCTTGAAAACCACTGAGACCTTGCTTCCCAACTGCTCCTGAAGTTTGGCGAGCGCTGGATTCACCTTCTGGCAATAAGGACATTGGTAGTCCGCAAATTCCACAATTTGCACGGGAGCGTTCGGCGAGCCAAGCCGCTCAGCGTTGGCGACGTCGACTTTTGCACTGGGCTGGCTGAGCTCAATCACCACACCAAGGTCGCTTTTGAGAGTGGTGAGGTAGGCAGCGCGCGCTTTCGTCTGACGGAGTTGCCGCACCGTGTCGAGAATGTTGGTCCGCACCGCCTCGTACGGTTCTTCAGTACTTAAGCCTTCGTAATAAAACTTAAGCTGATCTTCGGTCGGCTCTTTAACCTCGACGGTGACATGACGCTTGAGCAACTCATCGACGGTTACGCCTTCCTTACTCGCCTGCATTTCCAGCAACTCTTTATCAACGAGTTGATCGAGGGCTTGGCGTTCGGCTAGGTAATACTTGTATTGCGCCTGCAGAAGATTGGAGGCCTCCTTCTGATGAAGTTCCTCGGCTGTTATCTTATGACCACCGACTTCGGCGACCACCGTCGACTCCTCCTGGCCAGCAGCAACCGGCTTGTAGGCCGTGAGCAGTGCGATAGCCAGTCCGAGCCCTATGAAAATACGCGAATTTAGCATTGGCGAATACTCCCCTCGGTTTTGAATTCTTGAATTGAAGTTCTGTTAGATGTAGATTCACTGCCACTTAAACCCGGTGCCTTAGCAATCTCGCTTTGGCCGAGCGTCGCTACCCAATGGGGGAAAGAACAGGGCAGCTCAGGTGTGCTTATTCTGGTATCTCTCCGCCTTTCCACTCTTGCCAACTACCCAAGGCTTGGGCGAGAGCACCAAACGCCCAAACTAGTCTGGTCGGGGGGAGTGTGCAATCGTCCGATTGTATTAATCCTTCTGGAGAAAAGCCAGAATCATTTTTCAGTCTGGCTCCGCTCCAGAGCCTGTCTGCTTAGAGTCTTTCTTCTCTAGAAGCGACTTAGCACATCTGCCTGGCATACTTCGCCAGCCAGTTCGATCACTTCAACGATCCTGCCTGCCGGGATGGTCCGGAGACCTGGCCCGTTACATCGGCCAGCCGCACGGTTTCATAGCCTCTTCGACGAGCCACGATGCGGTAGTCGAAATCAACACTCGACTTGCCTCCGCGCAGTTCATGAACTTCGAAACCCGCCGGGGTTTCCTTGGACACGTAAAGGCCTTCGCAATCGCCTTTTGGGGTTACAAAAACGTGGTAGCTTACTTTCACATTCACAGTCTGAGCATACGCAGGATCCAGCGCGACGGTTGCAATCCCGTCGACCAGTTTGCCGGAGCCGAAATCCTCGAACCAGTTCTCGGGAGCCTCGACCGCGTAAAGAGCCGCCATGCGTCCATTATTCAACGGAACCGCGGCTGATTTCGTACCGGTGCAAACCAAGTTGCCACTGGCAAATATGGTGCAGGCGTTGCCGGAAAGGCCCAGGTTTGGTGCGAAGGCTTTGAACACAATGCCCGTGGACTCCTTCGTGTCGTTCGTGACCAAAAGGCCTGTAGTCGCAGCACTGGTGGTATCGGTGGCCGTGACGGAAAGCGCCGTAGCGCCAACAGTTGGCACCGTAATGCCTTGAGCGGCCGTAAAAGTGTTCGCGCTGCTTAGGCTGACAAAGGCGGTGGCAGCCTTTCCGCCTAGAAGACTCGCGTTTAGATTGGGAACGGCAGTGGTCGAGGTCACAACCAGTGGCGCAGTGCCGGTGGCCACGGACGACACCAACTGATTTCCTGACACGGTACCGGTCGCGCTCACGCTTCCTGTGACGCTCTGATTTCCCGTGAAGGTATTGGCGGTGGCCAGGTTCGGGAAGGCAGTTGCAGCCCTCCCCCCTAGAAGACTCGCGTTGAGATTGGCGACGGCAGTGGTCGAGGTCACAACCAGTGGCGCAGTGCCGGTGGCCACGGACGACACCAACTGACTTCCCGACACGGTACCCGTCGCGCTGATGTTTCCTGTGACGCTCTGATTTCCCGTGAAGTTGTTCGCGCTGCTTAGGCTGACAAAGGCGGTGGCAGCCTTTCCGCCTAGAAGACTCGCGTTTAGATTGGGGACGGCAGTGGTCGAGGTCACAACCAGTGGCGCAGTGCCGGTGGCCACGGACGACACCAACTGACTTCCCGACACGGTACCCGTCGCGCTGACGTTTCCTGTGACGCTCTGATTTCCCGTGAAGTTGTTCGCGCTGCTTAGGCTGACAAAGGCGGTGGCAGCCTTTCCGCCTAGAAGACTCGCGTTTAGATTGGGGACGGCAGTGGTCGAGGTCACAACCAGTGGCGCAGTGCCGGTGGCCACGGACGACACCAACTGATTTCCCGACACGGTACCGGTCGCGCTCACGCTTCCTGTGACGCTCTGATTTCCCGTGAAGGTATTGGCGGTGGCCAGGTTCGGGAAGGCAGTTGCAGCCCTCCCCCCTAGAAGACTCGCGTTGAGATTGGCGACGGCAGTGGTCGAGGTCACAACCAGTGGCGCAGTGCCGGTGGCCACGGACGACACCAACTGACTTCCCGACACGGTTCCGGTCGCGGTGACATTTCCTGTGATGCTCTGATTTCCCGTGAAGGCGTTGGCGGCGGCCAGGCGGGAATACCGAGCATCAGTAGCCGTGGTATTGAGGTTCAGAGTGACCGTGCCGGTCGTGCCTCCCCCGGTCAAGTCAGTACCCGCCGTGACGCCTGTGATGGTGCCGGTGCCGCCGCCTCCTCCGCCGGGGAACGTCTGCCCCGAAGCGAACGTAATGATTCCAGTTTGCGCCACCGACAGGCCCGTCTCACTCATGTCCCCAGGGACGCCATAGAGCAGGTTCAATGAACCAGACGTGTTGGTTGAGTCGTTCCCCTGCGGCTCGGCCTGCCAGCGGAAGTCGTAACTAACTGGCCCCCCGATAGTGGTGTTATAGACGGAAGTCTGCAAATCGAGCGGGTTAGAATTAAAGCCCGCCGTAGTAGTGGCCTTGGCAAGCGGAGGGACGACCTCTCCTGCGGCCTGCATGGCGCCGGTGAAGGTCGCCGTGGTCCCCACGATCGCGCCAGTGAACGTCGCCGCTCCGCCCGTGATGCTGCCGGCCGTGATGCTGCCTGCAAAGGTGTTGTTGGCCGCCCCCAGTTGCGGCACCTTCGCAGTATCGACGTTGAGAGTCACGGTGTTGCCTAGAGCGACCGCACCACCGCCGGTGAGGTCCGTACCAGCCGTGACGGTCAGCGAGGGATTGGCCAGCATCGCGTTGGTGACTCCGCCGGTAGCGATGCTCAACGTGCCGGCGCCGGTGATGGGGCCCCCGGCCAGTCCGGCGCCGCTGCCGACGCTGGTCACGGTACCGGCGCCCGCGCCGGGAAACTTCTGCCCGGTGGCAAAAGTGATCAAACCAGTACTGGCAATCGAGAGGCCCGTCTCAGCCGGAGTGGCGCCATTCGAACCGAACCTCAGGTTCAACTTTCCGGACGGAGAAGTCGTGTCGTTGCCCACCGGCTCCGCCACCCATTGGAAATCCTGCGCAACTGCTGAGCCAGCGCCAGTGCTGTTGAACGACGAGGCCTGCAGATCCAGCAAATTGGAGGTGAAGCCTCCGGTCGCGGTAGCGTTGTTCGTCGTCGGCAGTTGCAGCGTGCCTGCGATATCGACAACACCGCCATTCTGCGTAATTTCCGAGCCCCCAATCGTACAAGCAACCGAGGTGAACAGGGCTATGGAGTTGGCGTTTGCGGTGCCGTCGCTCGCGACGGCGGTACAGGGTGTAACCGCCAGCGAAACTACCGACCCCAGGCTTTTCGGAGAAGCGGCTTCCGTAGCGTTACTTACCATGGCCGTGCTGGAGCCGCCGGGAGCCGGCGCGAGCAGAAAAGCAGAAGCCGGTATTCCGCCCAATGTATCAGCGTCAGCGGCCTTCAGCGCGTAGGGTACACCTACGAGCAGGATTCTTTGTTCACTCCGACCCGGTAACTGGGGCAGCACGCTCAACCACCGCGCACGACTCGAGGTGAACAGATCAAGGGGCAACCCCTCGGGCTGAGTAGCACCCAGCAGCACGGTGTACCGTCCCGCTTCATTGAGTTGGACCGTCTGTGTCTCTACCCAAAGGGGGCTTCCGTTTTCCTGAGTTTCGTAGAGCGCGAAGGTAACTCCGACGGACCCGGTCTCGGGATTTCCAGCGGCATCTCGCAATGTCCCGCCGAACCTTATAAGGCGGGGGACTTGCCCGGGCAGCGGCGATGAGGCTATTTCCCCACTTACCGGTACTCCAGTCCCAGCCTCCGGTTGTTGCGCCAGCAAACGAACTCCGAGGAACAAAACTACACCACATCGCAACAGCCAACCTCGCGTTACCGTCATGTTGACACCCCTCCCCCGGTGTAATCGCTCTACGTGATGTCAGGCGAGGCCCTCACCCTGGTCCGGGATCAACCATGTGACCAATGTCGTCAGCAACGGTTTGAAAGGTAAGGACAGCGCCCCGCCAGGCGCAAGCATTAGAAGGCGGGAGTTGCCGATTGCGGACACTCCCGCTGGGGAGGACTGAAACATGCGAATCAAAACGAGAGGCCGGACACCGAGTTGAAATCGATGCCCGGCCAAATTCGGCTTCACGCCGTGACCAAGCGAAACAGGCGTTCAAGGCAGCCCTGTCTCTTCGCGGCGTTCAACCTACGTGACGTTCCGTGGCCGCGCAACTCCGGTTCAGCTCAACTTAGTCGCCGAAGTCGGTGCAAGAGCACGCACCGGTTCCGGTGCCCAGTGACAGAACGAAGCTGCAGGTCTCTTCCAGATTAAAGTCCAACTCTTCCGAATTCAGATACGAATCCGTCAGAGTGGTCTCGGTGAGGCTGAACGTGCCCGCAGTTGCGCCCTTCTGAACGTGAGTCAGCCAGCCCTTAATGCCCTCGTATGGCGTGTAGTAGGTGGGGTTGCAATATCCGCTCGAAGGAACATAACTCGAAACCTCCTTGATGATGCCCCGGGTCGGCTTGGTGCCATGATCCAGGATGTTGCTGAGAAGGTTCCCAGGGACGGACAGGTCGAGGTAGCCGTTGGCGGTTATTTGACAACTGCAGCATTCCTTCATCTCTTCGGTGTTGTCGAAGACATAGATGTTCGCACACAGGTTGTAGCCGTCATCGGCACCGTCGTTGGTGAGCCGCAAATGGGCACTGGGCGAGCCTGTTGCATTGGCGTTGGCGTAGTAGCCCACATCGTAGACATAGTCTTGAGCCGAGGCGGTGCCTACTCCGAGCACCAACGCAACGGCCAGTAGAGAAAGCACTGTACAAGCAAGTCGATTCATGCGAATTCCTCCTGAAGTCGCGCCCATGGCCGGGGGAGGAGGAATCAGCTAAGGACGCGCTCCCCGCACTCTAGCCGGTGGCGCGATCTTTACAAGTACCCACGTGGCTTAGTCGGATACGTTAGGCCCACGAAATTACTCCTATTGGGTTAGTTCAATCTGCGATTTCCCTTACTGGACACACAAGATGGGCGAAAAAACGTTCCGGGTTGCCACGTTGTCAGATAGGTTTCAGGCTGCAGGGGATCAGGGCTGCTGCGGCGGTTTGATTTGCTTCATCACCTTTTCCCGTATCTTCTCGATCATTTCCTGACGATGAGCCTCGTCGACTGGCTTTTGTTGCATCGGTTCGGGTGGCGCAACGCGTTCCGCTGCGGCGGATGTTTGGGCAGGAAGCGGGGGCATAACCGGTTGTGTCAAGGACGATGGAGCGGGCACGCTCGGAGCGGGTTCTGCATTGGTCAGAATCATGCGTTGCAGCATGCTTGGATTCCCTGGCGATTCCAACAAGACGTAATTGAATCGGGTTCCGTTAAGAAGCGATCCCACAACATCACGAACCGGGCCGGGGCCGAAATTCACCACGACTCGTTCATCGACACTGCCGGGAGGAAACTCAATCACGGCTCCGGTCTGAGCACTCACCGCCCGCAACACGTCGCCAAGAGTTGAGTTCACTGCCCTGATTGTCAACTGGCCATTGCTGTAAATGACTTTCGGCGCATTCGGAGAAGACCTTGGGCCGCTCAACTGGGATCCAGAGCTCGTTTGCGGCGCGGCACACTGCCCGTTGCCGGCTGGACTGCAGTCGACCGCGGAGTTCTGGGCAGACGCGGTAAGTCCCAGCGACAACCCTAAAGCTAAGAGAAACAACTTCGAACTTCCCATAAGGACTCCAGAGTATATTTCAGCTGGACAACCAACGTGTCGTCTCGGTTCACTTCTCCTGCCGTCCGCAATTAATCAGACGCCGCACTCGCCTTAGGGAAGTTTTCAACACTCGGCTTGCAGTTGGGGGAGTTCGCTCCGCCTGGACTCGAAGGCGCGCAATTAGTCGTCGTCGGCCGGTCTGCCATCTTGGGTCGCTCACACGAGAGCGCCGGCTCAGAAGCGGAATCTTGGTTACGGTCTGCGGACAACCGAAGGCGATACTTCAGGGTTTCTGAGTTGGATTGGTCTTCAGAGTCGGGTGAACCTGCGACGTCCGGGCTGGTCCCGGAACGTGCATCGTTGCCGCCAAGCCCTCGGGAAGCATTCTCCGGCTGCACCCGCTCGGTGGTCCCGAGGCAAGTTGTAGAGCTGTCCTTGGGGACAGAAGAAGATGCGTCCAGTTGATCCGCCACTTTATCTTTCTGCTTATCTTTCTGCGTCGTCGCCGTCGCGTGCTTCGCTGGTCCGCTTTTTGATTCGTCGGTTCCGGCCCAGGCCTGCGGTGTAAGAGCAAAGTGAAGAAGGACGCCCAAGGCAACCGCAATTGCGGCTCTTTCTAGAAGACAACCACCGGTGGGTTCGTGCATGCTCGCCATAGATCACGCCAAGATAGATCACGCTAAGGTAGACCGAACCGCGCCCGGCCTTAGCAAGGTTGCGCCAGCACTGCAGTAGATCACGTTGAGCACACTCCCGCAATACCGCGCTCGTGCTAGTCGTTAAGCTTAGCCCTAACGAATTACTCCTTTTATGCTAATTAGGCGGATATTCGTAAGAACCGCTGAATTCTGTTGCCAATTTGAGACATTCTTGCTAAAGTGGCGGTCCATGATGGTTGTGGTTCCCTTGGCAGATGCCCTGAGGGCATTTGTGAGTCGGGGAACTGCTACCAGTTTGTGTTGCGCACGCTCTTAAACACCTGTCCTCCCCCCTTCGGGCGCAACGTCACTTACCGAACGTGTAACCTGCATCGTGCCGCCGTTGAGAGATTCCACAGCCGTGATTGGGTTGGGGAAAACAGGCATGCTGCCGGTTGATCGAACGTTTGATTCGATTCGGGCGTCGTTGCTCCAGAGCACCTGTAGTTTATGCATGGGCCGAACACTGGGAGTATGCCGCAAAAAGTGGGATGGAGGAGTAGACCATGGCGATCGGCACATCGGATTCGGGTTGGCTGTTTCTGGATCCCGCTCTGAATCCTGTGGCGTGCAATACAGAAGCCGTCCAGATCCTTGCGTTTCCCGAATGTACCGGAAAGGATTAAGCGGCTAAATGTGTTCCTTAGCGACAAAGTACGGTCTCTAGTCGACCAACAATCCCGGGAGTCGCTGAATTTCGTAAAGGAATTCAAGTCCGGCAAACGACGTTATCACTGCCGGGGCTTTCGCCTCGAGAACCATGGCGATGGCGTTCGGCTGTCTGTAGCCGTCTTGTTAGAAAGACATTCGTCGGGTGCTGGGGCAGTATCCGAGATGTCAAAACATTTTGATCTCACAGAGCGTGAGCGGGAAACGGTGGAACTGCTCCTCCAGGGGCTCACGAGCAAGGAAATTGCCGCTCGGATGGACATTAGTCCCAATACGGTAAAGGCTTTTCTTCGGCTGGTAATGGTGAAAATGGGAGTGTCCACACGTTCGGGAATTGTAGGGCGAATTATTAGACCCTAGCTTTGAACAAGAAACCATGCAGCAGCGGCTGGACTAACCCCCGTTAACTACTCCTTTTGATGACTTTACCTTAGAGGGCGACCGCGTAATCATGGTCCCCAGTGAAAAGCGATGTGGAGTCCGACCGCAGGCAGTATCCGCGATTTCCCTACGTACTAGACATCTTGGCTCACGACTGCCCTCCTCTCAATCATAGCGGCCCTCCCAGACCGTCGGTCCTGGGCCGCGTACAGAACGTCAGCCAGGGCGGGATCTGCGTCTTAAGTCAGAAACTCATTCCCCGATCTGCTCTCTTGCGCTGCGAAGTCGGGGTCGCAGAAGTGCCAGTCGCAATCCCCACTCTCCTCCAAGTCTGTTGGACGAGAAAACAGAACGTTGAGGCCGCAAGCTATCTTTCCGGGCTTAAATTCCTGCTCTAATTGCCCTAAGGTTAGGTTCTGCTCTCAAGGAGTGGCCGCTCCCGGTTACTGCTACGTGGTTAACCCTTTTGGACTAAATCCATAGGGGGATTGTAAACTTTTGCGGCGGCGCTATCGTGTTACCACATAACCCCAGCCGACCCCCCTCCCCAGCCGGCAGCTCAGGAGCACCCTACATCATGTCGTCTCAGACTGTCCCAAGAGTCCGCGGGAGGTTGCAATCTGCCCTGGCGATTTTTCTTGCTTCGCTGACCGTTACATTGTGGGGCTGCGGAGGCGGTAGTCCGCAGGCCAGTTCCCACGCCGCCAAGACTTTGACATCGATTTCGGTCACTCCTTCTAATCCGGTCGTCGCATTAGGCGACAGCCAGCAACTGACGGCGACGGGAACCTTCAGCGATGGCACCACGCAGGACATGACTAATACGGTAGCTTGGACCGTCTCTCCCTCCAGCGTGGCGGCGGTGAGCGCTACCGGCATGGCCCACACGCAAGCCACTGGCACAGCCACCCTCAAGGCTACCTCTGGCTCGATCAGCGGGAACGATAAGCTGACGGTGTCCGCGGCTGTTCTGGTTTCCCTCGCCGTGACCCCGTCCAATGCCACCGTGCCGAAGGGGGAAACGCAGCAACTGACTGCGACAGGAACCTACAGCGACGGCAGCACGCAGAACATAAGTAGTTCGGTGACTTGGAGCGCCTCTGCTTCCGGTGTGGCGACGGTAAATGGCACTGGTCTGTTGAGTGCTCAGGCCGTGGGCTCCACCACCATTACGGCGGTCTCCGGTGCAATCAACGGAGCAGATACTATCACCGTGGGTTCTCCGGTTGTGCTTTCGATTGCTGTCACCCCGGCGGCCCCTTCGGTCGCGCTGGGTTACAAGCAGCAATTCAAGGCTACCGGCACGTACAGTGATGGCACTATCGCGGACCTGACGGCAACTGCCACCTGGAGTACTGCGCCGCCGACAGTAGCGACGGTCAATGCATCGGGACTGGCCGCCAGCCTGAAAGTCGGTGCGAGTGGGGTTACGGCCACATCCGGCTCCGTTGCTGGTTCTGCCACCCTCACCGTAACCCCGCACGTACTTGTTTCAATTGCGGTAGCTCCAGCCAGTCCTTCCCTTCCACTCGGCGGCGTAATGCAATTGGACGCGATTGGGACCTTCAGTGACGGCACCAGTTCGGATGTAACACAAACAGCAACTTGGAGCAGCGCTCAACCGTCGATCGCCAGTGCCGCATTCGGTCTGGTTTCGAGCAAGGCAACGGGCATGACCGCGATCAACGCTGTCTCTGGTTCCGTCATCGGTTCCGCCATGCTGACCGTCTCCGCACCCGCGCTGTATTCGATTGCTGTAACACCCGTCGATCCGAATGTTGCAATAGCGGGCACCGTTCAGCTCAAGGCCATCGGATCTTTCACGAACGGGAGCACCCAGGACCTGACAAACTCGGTAGTGTGGAGCGCTTCTCCAACCAGTGTGGCGAGTGTGAGCAGCACGGGGCTGGCCACCGGGCTCGCTCCTGGAACTGCAATGATTAACGCTGACCAGGGAACGGTCAGCGCAGCAGATGCCATCGTGGTATCACTGAGCTCTATAACTGTCGTTCCTTCCACGTCCCGCCTTGCGGTAGGCAATGGATTGGCACTGCAAGCTATCGGGAAGTTCAGTAACGGAAATACCGGCGATGTGACGGCGTCGGTGGCTTGGGGGTCGGGAACGCCTTCGGTGGCAGTGATTAATAGCGCCGGTTTCGCTACGGCCCTGGCGGCGGGCACTACCACGGTTTCAGCCAGTTCTGGAACTCAAACGGGCTCGGCTGCGATCACTGTACTACCCGTAGTGGACCTCAACTACTTCGCCAATGCCAATACTGCGGGGGTCTCCAGCGCCACCGTTAATGTCAGCAACCCCGGCTCTACCGGGACTGCCTTATGCGCAATGTTTTATGTTTTCGATGCCAGTGAAGAGATGAACGCGTGCTGCGGATGTTCGGTGTCGCCTGATGATGAGCGTACCCTCTCAGTCGACACTGACCTCACGGGCCATCCCCTTGCTGGCGCGCCGCTAACCAGAGGAATAATCGAAATCGTGCCGGCCGACATATTGAGTAATCCGACGTGTAATCCAACTTCAATCACCCCACTGGGTTCGCTCGCTGCCTGGTCCTCGCATGTACAGAGCGTGTCGTCGAGCTCGTTTGCCGCGACCGAAAGCGCTTTCTATCCATCCTTTCTCGGCACGGTTAACCAGTCAGACTTGGAGACTACGTGTTCCTTCGTCCAGTCACTGGGTAGCGGTGGAGGCGTCTGCACGTGCGGCACCGGAGATTGAGGGCTCCGGTCATAATGTAGGGAACTGGTCGGACCGTTTGGGCTCGAGCGCGGGGACGCACCGGAAGGTTCGTTCTCATCATCAGGCAATCCTGCAGATTATTCCGCACGATACCTGGTCGTTTGACCTAGGCGGTCTTTGACCTTGCCGTTGCTGTCTCGGATGGTCGCTCGCCCGACTCTGCCTGGTTCATCGTAGCTTGGTTCATCGTAGTTTGATTCATCGTGGTTTGGTTCATCGTGGCTTGGTTCATTTTTCGAGCTAAACTCTGCGGTTTGGGAACGAGCACCGGTTGTGACGATGGAGCTGGTCTTTGCATTCTTTGCATCCGCGCTTGGGTCCAATGCTTCAAGATTCGATGAACGGGCAAACTAACAATGCTGTAAACACTGTTAATGGCCACACGAACCTTCATAAGACGTGATTGCTGAATCGAAGGAACCTTCACCACAGATCTATACTTCGTGATCCAGGCTTCCTCCGCACTCTTCAGGCAAGTCCGATCCATTTCCATCAGTAGCGTCCCTCAGGTGAATAACTGCGGGTTTATTTGTATGCCTTATACACCCTCGCAGCGGTCAGAGGAACCACCCCGAAGGAACTACTCCAACAGTTGATAACGCAAATGCCGTCCTGAAGCGGCCCACATAGGCTGCGGCCAGCCGGTGGAGTATCATGCGGTGTCGCATTGACCTCCGCCGCTCCATCCCGGCTGGCCTACATCGACTGGATGCGGGGCTTGGCCTGCATCCTGATGTTCCAGACCCATTGCTACGACTCCTGGCTCAGCCCCGGCGCGCGCCAGAGCAGGTTCTTCATGTACTCGCAACTGGGGGGAACGTTTCCGGCTCCCCTATTTCTGTTTCTAGCGGGTATTTCGTTCGCCTTGGTGACCGAGAAATTGTGGAAAAAGAATCTGCCGCCCGCGCAAATCGCCCGCGCCACCATCCGGCGCGGTGCGGAGATATTTGCCTTTGGCCTGCTCTTTCGGCTGCAGGAATATCTGATTGCCTGGGGCTGGGCGCCGCTTAGCGACCTGCTGCGCGTCGACGTACTGAACACCATCGGGCTTTCCATGATGCTGATGGGCGTAGTCTGCTGGCTCGCGCTTTCCATCTCCCGCGGAGCGCCGGCCAGGCTCCGACTTGTGATTGCCTCTGGCGGCACCGCTGCTTTGATTTCCCTACTCACCCCACCACTGTGGACCACCTGGCGCCCGAACTGGCTACCCTGGCCGCTGGAGTCCTACGTCAACGGCGTCCACAATCTCGGCACACCCCAGGCCTGGCTCTTTCCGATTTTTCCCTGGGCCGCCTTCGCCTTCGCCGGGCTGGCTGCCGGATTTATTTTGCAAAGCGAATTGGCGCGCAGGCATGAAGCTCTGGTCTTCTTATTGGCCGGCGCCACCGGCTTGGTGTTGGTTGCAGCCGCTCGCTGGCTCGACGCCCAGCCGCGTCAGCTTTATGCGGTCTATGACTACTGGCACACCAGCCCGAACTTCTTTCTGATTCGGGTGGGCATGCTATTGGCGATCCTGACGGCAAGTTATGCCTGGTGCCGCTGGGGCCTGGGACACTGGGGATTCAGCCCACTCATTCAACTCGGCCAGGCTTCCCTGCTGGTTTACTGGGTACACATCGAATTCGTGTACGGACGCTTTTCCATCATGACCAAACACAGCCAAAGTATCCGGATGGCATCTTTGGGATTGCTGACGATCTTCCTCGCCATGCTCACCCTCGCGTTTCTGCGTACGCGGCTGAAGGGCCGCGGCGCGGATGTGCTGGCCTGGCTTCGGGTTCCCGCCCGCTCCACATGAGCTAGCGGAACTGCTTGGCGAACTCCACGACCTCACGCTCTGCCCAGCGCCCATCGTAGGCCGGATCGCCGTCGCGTTCGCCGACGAAGGCACAGTGGCCGCCATCCGCGGTTTCGATGTAAGTAATGTTGCGATTAGAGAGCAGCGCTTGCCGCGTTTCCGGCAAAATACGAACGAAAGGATCGTTGGCCGCATGAATCACCAGCGCGGGACGCGCGATGCGGCTGACCACGTCGGCAGCCGCGGCTCGGGCGTAATAGTCATCAGCGCCGGTGAAACCGCAATAGTAAGCGGTAACGCGGTCGTCAAACTCTCGCAAAGTTTTAACTCCGCGCAGACGCGAAGCATCGAAGTTGCCGGGAAACAAACGCACCTTGCGGCGAAAACGCCGGAACAATTGCAGCAGAAAGTAGTACTCATAAATACGGTTGGCAGGTTCATGCAGCGCGTCGGCCCCCGCCGCCAGGTTCACCGCCGGACAAACCGCCGCCACTCCGCGGAATTCCACCGGACTCGCGCTTCCCCACTCGCCCGCCAGCTTCAGAACCAGATTGCCGCCCATGGAGAAACCGATCAGCACGAAGCCGGAAATTCCATCGTGCTCGACCAGGTTGCGCGCCACAGCCGCCACATCCGCAGAACGGCCTGAGTTGTAAAGCGTGGCGGCGGAATGGTCCATCCCTCCGCAGTTGCGCTGGTTCATTCGCACCACGTTCATGCCCGCGGCCAAACCGTTCCGCGCGATTCCCAGCATGTATTGCGATTCGCTCGATCCTTCCAACCCATGCACCACAATCAGCGTCAGCGCTTTCCGGTCTTTTTGCCAGTGACAGTGGCACAGCACCGGAACGCCCGGCTCCACTTCGATCAGACGCTGTTCGGCGGGAGCCAAGTCGATTCGGCGCGGAAGAAAAAAGGCGGCGAGTGTTTGCACATGGCCGCCCCGCAACCAGCGATGTGGGCGGAAGACAGAGGGAACGAACGCGGGCGGCCTCTCGGTCACGCCGTCCTCGAATTCAGCTTTTGCACTTGAAGGTCCCAGGCGCCACCGCCCCTGTTTGCGAAGTAAGTTTGCGCAGTAAGTTTGCGAAGTAACTTTGCGAAGTTCCCGCAAGTTGATTCTAACCTCCATTTCGTTCCTGAAGTTGGGGCAGTTTAAGTATGATGAGCGCGTACAACTGCAGCAGAGACCTGCGAAGCAGCTTGCGATTGTGACTCAAAGGACGGGCTGACATTATGAAAAATCGATTGACCCTGTGGGTCGTGATCTGCGCATCCGGATTGTCAGCGGCTGCGCCGCGTGGAATAGCTCGAACTGAATCGAAGGTCCATGTCGAGATTCCGATCATTGCCGCAAAGCCTGAAGATGTGACACTTGATTCAATCGTCAAGGCAGATTACGAATCAATCTCGGGAGGAGTCGGTGTTCCCCGTCAGTGGGGACGCGACCTGTCACTTTATGATCCGCACGCATGGACCGTCGCTCTCAGTACGGACCCCAAGACTGGCGCAATCACCACTGGTCATTCGGTGAGCAGGAATATGCCGACGCATCGGATGCGGACTTTGTGAGGGAGGGTTATACGGAACGCGAATTGGCCCACATCATTCACCGCTACGGAAACGTGGCAACCGTCCTCAGCAGCTACGAAGGAAAGTACTCGAGGACTGGAAAGGTCGTGTCTCGCGGCGTAAACATCTACCAACTCTACTTTGACGGCAAGCGTTGGTGGATTCTTTCTATCGTTTGGGACGAAGAACGCCCGGGAAATCCTATCCCGCCGGAGCTCCTGCCGAAGAACTAGGAGATGTGAAACAGACCTTGGTCCAAGAACGGGATCCGGGCTAAGATGAAGAGCAGTCCGCCCCACGGGAGCGATCCTCATGCCGATTTTTGAATACATCTGCCAGGAATGCCAGCACGAGTTTGAAACTCTGGTCTTCGGCCGCGACAAAGCCAAGTGCCCCAAGTGTCATAGCCAGAAACTGAGCCCGCAGCTTAGCGTCTTTGCCGTATCCGCGAAAAGCTCCGCAAGCGCTTCGGCGAGCGCAGGCGCAGGAGCATGCGGCTCCTGCGGCGATCCGCGGGGTGCGGGCGCTTGCTCGCTCCCAGACCTCGACTAGAGCCTGGTTCCCCACATCCCCAGAAGGCAAACTTTCGGCACCGTTTTGCGGGTGACTGCGGTGACCTATGTTTCCCCGCCCACTCCGCCTAGGATGCCTAGACTTCCCCCCGAAAACCTAAGGAGCATCGCATGGATCGGCGTCAACATTCCCGCGTCTTCGTTGAGCTCCCCGTCCAGATCTGCGGCATGGACGCGCATTCCCGGCCCTTCTCTCAGCCGGCCAGCTTGCGCACCATCAGCGGACGCGGAGCCACTCTGCAGTGCGTCTACGCGCAACTAAAACCAGGAGAGGCAGTCGACATTCTGTACGAGGGTACGAGAGCTCAATTCCGCGTCGTGTGGTGCGGCAAGCCCGGAACCGAAATGGCTGGCGAAGTCGGAGTGGAAAACCTCTCCGCTGGAACGATGTTCTGGGACGTCGATCTGCTGCGCTGTGCGGCCGCGGCAGGCCAGAGCTAGATGAGATGTTGGGAGGGCGGGAAGAGGGCTGAACCCGCATTGCGCGGGCCAATTGCAGTATGCGGCAGCAGCGCCGCGAACGCAAGCAGAAAGCAGAAAGGCACCCCATTTCTCCCTCGCGTCGCAGGAACTTTCACACTTACCGCGCCTGATTCGTGGAAAAGTGGCAAGTTCTGTCATCCCAGCTAGTTTCCGGTTATTCCCGCGCCGGCGCGGCAACAATCCGCATCGTCCACCAGGTTCTCGCCGAAATTACCCTAGTCTCAATCCCAGGCTGTAAACTCACCAGAGATGCGAGTAAAGATTCTCGGATCAGCGGCCGGAGGCGCATTTCCGCAGTGGAACCGAAACGCGATGTCGCCGGTGCCCGCCGGCAGATCGAGCAGCGCGAACGGCGCGTTCTTCGGCGGCGCAACCGCGCTCACCAGCGCATCCTTCCAGGCCCGATGCATCCCGAACCAGCATCAGGTTGTTCATCAGGTCATAGCGGCGCGCCACGCTGCGGAAGACGCCATCGACCAGCTTTTGTTTGTCGCTCAGCGGCACATCGCGGGAGCCGAAATCGGCACTCTCAGCGATCGTTCTCGATCTC
>CAVYOW010000007.1:0-40020 GCA_963770235.1 uncultured Acidobacteriaceae bacterium
GGTCGGACGACCACACTTCTGCGGCGCAATAAGCTGCTAGCTTCGTCCCATGCCTTTGTCCATGGCTTCATTGGCCAGCCGGTCGGCCTCTCGATTATGTTCGCGGAGAGCGTGACCGATCCCGAACCATTCCAGTTGAGCGATCAATTCTTTGGCATGGCCGTGGAGATCCCTAAGCGTTGCGTTCTTCACCTTGTAGATGCCCTTGATCTGGCGCACCAGCAACTCGGAATCGCTGATCAGCTTCAGGGCTTTGGGACCATGCTGCAGAGCGTATTCGAGGGCTGCGATCAGGCCCTGATACTCGGCGAAATTGTTGGTCTGGTGGCCGAGGTATTCGCTGAGATGTGCGACTTTGCGTCCCGACTGATCCTGAATGACAACGCCGTAGCCGGCGGGGCCAGGGTTGCCGCGCGCGCCGCCGTCGCTGTGGGCGATCAGATAGTGCTCCGGGAGGATTTTCGCGATGGGAATCTTCGCGATGGGGGAAAAGCGGTTTGGTTCTGGCACCGCGGGATGAGGGCATGCACTCGAGTTTACAACGGCTGCAGTCCGCGACCTTAACGGCCGGCGGCGAGGCGCGTGGCCAGGCGCGCGGGCAGGTTGGCGGAGAGGATCCGTTCCTGCGCGGCTTTCAGGTTGTAGGGTGCGCGGTGGAAGTGGACGACCTGGGCGTCGGTATCGAACAGCGCGAAGGCGGCACGCCAGTCTCCGTCGCGCGGTTGTCCCACCGAGCCCGGATTGATCATGTAACGCGTGCTCGGCTTCAACTGCAACGGGACCGATCTCGGCTTGCCCGATGGTGCGGTATTCGGGACGGAAGCCATCGGCACTGGAACCGTTGGCGAAGAATCCACCCTGCAGGTGGGTGTGGCCGAAAAAAGTCAGCGGCGTGGTAAGCGCGAGCAGCGGGACCAGTGCATCGCCGATGGAAACGATGTAGGCATCTTCGTCGCCCGGCGAGCCGTGAACCAGTTGCACTTGAGGAAAGCCTTCCAGCGAAAGCGGGCCTTGCGGCAGAGCGTGCAGCCATTGGTGATGCTCGGGAGTTAACTGATCCCGGGTCCAGATCGCGGCGATCGCGGCCAGGGGGTTGAAATCATCCAGCTCAAGCAGGCCGGTCGCGGCTTTGTCGTGGTTGCCGCGAACGAAAATCCTTCCCAGGTCGCGGGAGCGCTCGATCACTTCGTTGGGAGAAGCCTCCGTAGCCCACGACGTCGCCCAGGTTGGCCACGAAATCGAACGCCGGAGCTGCCGCCATGCAGGCTTCCAGCGCTTCGAGGTTGGCGTGAATGTCGCTAAGCAGCAGTATGCGCAATGAGCACCAGACAAAGTGGCGATTATAGAACGAGCGGGAACGGAAGCGATACTACCGGCGCAATTTATTCCGCCGTCGCTATTTCGCATTGACCACGGGGCAACGAGCCCAATGCCCGCGAGCAACCTCTACCAGCGGCGGCAGGTCACGGGCGCACTCGGGAACACGGAATCCGCAGCGCGGCTCGAAGGCGCAGCCCGGCGGCATGGCGTGCAGCGGTGGAACTGTGCCTTCGATGGTGCCGAGCGGTTGCCCACGCTCTGTCTTCAGGTCGGGCACGGCGTGCAGCAGGCCGCGAGTGTAAGGATGCGCCGGTGCCTGAAAGATTTCGCGCTTGGTTCCGAGTTCCACCACGCTGCCGGCATACATCACCGCCACGCGATCGGCAACCTGCGAAACCACGGCAAGATCATGCGAGATAAAGAGCATGGCCAGGCCGAACTTGGCGCGCAGTTCGGCCAGCAGATCGAGGATCTGGGCCTGAATGGTGACGTCGAGCGCGGTCGTGGGCTCGTCGGCAATCAGCAACTGCGGACGGTTCACGATAGCCATCGCGATCATCACCCGCTGGCGCATGCCGCCGGAAAGCTGGTGAGGATAGTCGCGAGCCCGGCGGTCCGGCTCGGGAATGGCGACATCAGTCATGGCTGAATCGCAAGCCTGTGCAGCCTCGTTCTTGGAACGCGCCCCGTGAGCCCGCACCGCTTCGGCGATCTGGTCACCGACTCGCATCACGGGATTCAGCGCGGTCATCGGCTCCTGGAAGATCATGGCGATCCGCGATCCGCGCAGTTGGCGCATGGAGTCGTCGGGAATTGTTGTGAGATTACGGGGCGACCCGTTCTCCGCGAAGAGAATCTCGCCGGAAACCCGCGCCTGGGGCGGCAGCAGGCGCATGATCGCCAGGGAAGTGATCGACTTGCCGGAACCGGATTCGCCGACTAGTCCGAGGACTTCGCCGGGAGCGATGGTAAAGCTAACATCGCGGACGGCCGGAAGGGCCCGTGTGGGAAGAGCCTTTGTGGGGACAGCCGCCCTCGGCTGTTCCCTGAGCGACCGTCCGCCGCAGGGCGGCAGCGGCGAACTCAATGTTCAGGTGGCGGACGTCGAGCAGCGGAGGCACGGTGTCATGGTAGCAGCGTCGCCAAACCGTCGCCTGCGGCGACGGGGCAGCCGAGGCGGCTGTCCCCACATCATCCATACTGATTCTCCGCACTGCCAGAACCTACTGTCCCAGAATCAGCGGCAGCCCGTTCTTGCTGTTGCCGATGACCACGACCTTGGAGTTGGCGCTCTTGGCCAGGTTCTCCGTGGCCTCGATGCCCTTCCACTCCAGCAGCGACGGCGTGATGCCCTGCGCCACAATCTGCTGGAAGTCGCGGACGCCGGCGGCTTCGATGCGCTTGCGCTGCGCCTCCTGCGTTTCTTTCTGCAAGCGGAAGTTCATGGCCAGCGATTCCTGCTCGGCCTGCTGCTTGGCTTCGATGGCGGCCTTCAGCGTGGCCGGCAGCTGGATGTCGCGCAACAGAACGTTCTCCACCGTCAGGCCGCGCTGATTGAGCTGCGCGCTGACCTGGTCGTAAATCTGCTTGGCCACCATCTCGCGTTCGCCGGTGTAGAGAGCGTTAGCCGTATGGGAGGCGGTTGCTTCGCGGATGGCGGAGCGCAGCGTCGGCTCGACCACCACGTTTTCGTAATCGGCGCCAATCTTCTGGAAAACGTCGGCGGCGTGGTCGGGATTGAGATGGTAAATCAGCGAGGTGTCCAGGCTCATCATCAGGCCTTCGCTGGAAGGCACGCTGGCCGATTCCTTCAGCGTCTGCGTCTGGATGGAAAGTTCATTATTGGTCTTCAGCGGATTGATCAGGTGAATGCCCTCGCCCAGGGTTTCGCCGGTCTGCACTTTGCCGAACAGCGTGAGCACGCCCACGTGACCGGTGCCCACCTTGGTCACGGAACTGAACAGCAAAATCACGAGCAAGAATGCGACAATGCCAAGTCCGATCAGGCGCAGAAGTCCGCCGCCGCTGCCCCCGCCGCCGTCAATAATTCTGCCCCGAGCTGGATCAAAAATCGTCATCGTAGTTTCTCCCTTGTCTTTCTACGCTTCCGTTCATTCTACGGCAGGCCGGCCATCGGCGTATTCGACTGCTGTGAGGCCAAACTCGCAGAGTCCTGAATCTTCCCATTCTCCTGCCGCATCTTTTATGCTTAGGCTTATGAGCAAGATTCACATCCCTACGCCTCTGCGGCAGTATGTGGGCAAGCAATCCACCGTCGACGTTAAAGCCACCACCGTGGCCGAGGCCATGAATGCGCTGGTGGCGAAGCATCCCGACCTGCGGCGGCATCTTTACACCGAAGACGGCAAACTGCGCGCTTTCGTCAACCTCTACGTCAACGACGAGGACATCCGCTACCTGCAGAAAGAGGCGACCGCGGTGAAGGAAGGTGATAACATTTCGATTGTGCCTTCCATTGCCGGAGGCGCGGTCTGATTGCGGGTTTTGCCGGGATTCACAGGTCATATGCAGGGATCGTATTCGAGGGATCAAGCGTTGAAGCCTTCCGCCACAAATCGCTGTTGTATGTCTCCTGCCTGTTGTTAGTTCCCAGATTCTGACGATTCCGGAACCCGCAAATTCAGATTTCCACCGAGGACTTTATGGCTACCATCACCGAGATTCCTGTGACCCTGAGCAAGGACGAAATCCTGCGCTACTCGCGCCACCTGATCATGCCCGAGGTTGGCATGGAGGGGCAGCAGAAGCTGAAAGCGGCGCGCGTGCTGTGCATCGGCACCGGAGGGCTGGGTTCGCCGCTGGCGTTATATCTGGCGGCCGCCGGCGTGGGCACGCTCGGCCTGGTCGATTTCGATGTAGTCGATTACACCAACCTGCAGCGCCAGATCATTCACTCGACAGCCGATGTGGGGCGCAAGAAGCTGGATTCCGCCGCCGACAAGCTGACCGCCATCAATCCGTTCCTGAATCTGCAGAAGTTCGACATGCGGTTGAGCAGCGAGAACGCGCTCGAACTCTTCCGCGACTTCGACATCATCGCCGACGGCACCGATAATTTCCCCACGCGTTACCTGGTGAATGACGCGTGCGTGCTCACGGGCAAGCCGAACGTTTACGGGTCCATCTTTCGCTTCGAAGGCCAGGCCAGCGTCTTCGCCACGAAAGATGGCCCGTGCTACCGCTGCCTTTATCCCGAGCCGCCACCGCCGGGGCTGGTTCCATCCTGCGCCGAGGGCGGTGTGCTCGGCATTCTGCCCGGTCTGGTGGGCGTGATGCAGGCGACCGAGGTGATCAAGCTAATTCTCGGAGTGGGTGAGCCTCTCATCGGCCGTCTGCTGCTGATTGACGCGCTGGGCATGAAGTTCCGCGAACTCAAGCTGCGCAAGAATCCCGATTGCCCGGTCTGCGGCACCCATCCGACCGTCACGAAGCTGATAGACTACAACCAATTTTGCGGCATTCGCGGGGAGGAAAAACCGGTGGGAGCAGGACTTCCTGAAATTCAAGTGGAAGAGTTGAAACGCCGTCTGGACGCGCAAGAAGATCTCTTCGTCCTCGATGTGCGCGAGCCCAACGAATATCAGATCTGCAACATAGGCGGGCATCTAATTCCCCTGAACGACTTGCCCAATCGCGTGCACGAACTGGATTCCAGCCGCGAAATCGTAGTCCACTGCAAGATGGGAGGACGCAGCGCCAAGGCGGTAGCCTTCCTGCAGCAATCCGGCTTCACCAAGGTTCATAACCTTGCTGGCGGAATTACAGCTTGGTCGGAGCGAGTCGATCCGAAAGTGCCGAAGTACTGAAGGGCAGTGATCAGTGGCCAGTGATCAGTGTCCAGTCTTAGGGATCGGAAAGGGCACGACTTCAGTCATGCCATACGTCACAGTCGGTTGATCCAAGGCTTTAGCCGCTTGAGGCGGGCTTCTTGCGTGCCCATATTTCTCGCAACGCTCTCACCCCGGGAGTTTTCCACAGAAAAATTCGCACGCCCTGATTTCAGCCTGGGAAAGAGAAATAAGGGAGCACGGTGAGTGCTCCCTTGAGGATGGTTGAGTGTGCCGCAGTTAATTGCTCGGACGTTATTTGCTCGAACCTGCCTCCATGCCTTCGCTGGCTTCACCCAACTCCAGGGCAATTTTCTTGCCCTCGAAGCGGAGCCCGGCCAGTGTGTTGGGGCCGCTGTCATTCTTTCGGGTCACGGCAGCATCGCTGGACGCAGCCGTTTGCAGTTCAACCACATGCGCAGGCACCTTGGCCACTACGTTCTTGCCTTGTATGATGCTCACTTCGACGTTGGGACCGCGGCCTTCCCACTGAACTTTGTAGTCGCCCGGTTTCAGCGTTGTCCCGTTCAGGGTCACAGGATTGTTGAGCTGCAAACTGGCCTTGGTTCCGGCAAAGGCGCTCGAGGCCAACAGCAACGCCAACCCAAGCACCAGACTCTTCGATACGGTCGCGAACTTCATGACTGCTCCTTTTTCTTCCCCGAATCTCGTCGAGGAACGGTTGGGGCGGCCCGGTTCACGACTTGCGCGAGAAAACTATTGTGTTTTGCCGCGAATCGCCTACAATGCAGCCGTTGGGGTTCAGCCGACAAGCCGAGAGGCCTGTCGTGCTGTGCACGGGGGTTTTCTCATCTGGGCCGCCAAACCGAGTGTGAGAGAATCCCCTAACCCCGCAAGAATCTACCTTGAAAAAATGCCGCCAGCTTCACCTCTGCGCCGGCTGCCTGCATCCACTACTACGAAGTTGCTCCACCGAAAGTTCCAAGCTTCGGATTCCGCAGTTCAGACAACTTCCGATTACACAGTTATGGACGAAGAACATGCACTTCCGGTAGCAAAACGCAGTGTAAGAGTTCTCAAGAGCGTGGAACAGCGACGGTGTGTTTTGTCTTGCAGGAATGGTGGATCCAGCGAGACGCCGAGGCCGCGGAAGACTAGGCTGCTGCGGCCGATGCGAATGGCTGCATCAGGCTAAGCTTAGTCCGCGTCCCCGTGCTGGCGCTCGACCGACCAGATGCTGGCCTGATCTTTTTCGAACGGGTAGACGTGCACCATCCAGTTGAAGATCACGGGATGGAAGGTTCCGCCCGCCGCGTCGCAGGCTTCCTGAGTTGTGATCGATCCCTTTAAACCGAACTGCGGATGCGGGTTCATGTATTCGTTCTTGTGGCCGACGGGCGCGGCGCAGAAGTTCACGTGCTCGTGCCATTGCGCCACGCTGAGCGGAACGCGCTGGTCGAGTTCCTCTTCACTCATGCGCTTGGGCGCTGTGTACATGACGCCTATCAGTTTGTAATCGTCGCCATGCTTTTCATAGAGCAGCGATGTCGGGTGTTCGGGATTGAATTGAAAGCGCGCTTCTATCGCATACTTGATGTTGGTGAAGTGATACATCTTCTGCGGAATCTCAGGATGGAAGATCTGGAAGCCCTCGGCCAGCGCGGTGCGGTAGTCGATGTAGTGCTCGGAGGCTTTGCGCGCTGATTCGACGACCGCTTGGGCACGCTCGGCGTCGCCGGGCTTGGCCGGTCGCAGGGCCGTCATCTTCATGTGCGGGCCCATATCCATGTGCCCTTCCATCGAATGCAGGCTGGCGTCGCTGTCTTTGTCGGCGTCTTTGTCCGAACCCATCGACATGCCTTTCATGTTCGACATGTCGTGACCGGACATATCCATGCCTGGCATGCTTTGCTGGGCGCCCGCGGGGGCGCTGTTTCCGGCAGGCTGCTGCTGGCTCCAGGCCAGGATGGATAACAGGAAAAGCGAAGTGACAACGATGATTCGGTTGCGCATGGCAAGTCTCCCCAGATTCAATTGTATTAACACTGGCGCAGCGGAGTTGTTTCTGCAAGAGAACTCAGGTTACCGGCGATTACAGAGGTAATCGCCGGACAGGGAGGACGATCGCTTTTCGATTCAGCACTTCCTACTGCAAAGGGTCGGAGACGTGTTCGTGAACGATCAGCCACTTGCCGTCCTGATTCTCGAAAATCACGGTCCAGCGGAAGTTGCCCATCTCAATCTTGCCCGCTTTCGTCGTCAGTCTCGTTCTTCACCGTTGCCGTGGCCCAGACCAGGTCTCCGTGGGGATGGATGACGGCGTCGTCGTTCACCCAGCACTTCCCGCTGTCGTAGCCGGCGAGCACGCCCTTCACTCCCTTTGCATATTCGTCCCAGCTGCTCGTATTTCAAAGGAGCAATGTCGAAGAACATGTGCGGGCCGCTGGCATAGAACTGCGCCACGTTGGCGGGATCGAGGGTGGACCAGCCATCCCAGATCTTCTGCAGGTAAGCCTTGTCGGGAGGGGCCGGGGCTGCGGACTTCTTCGCGGCCGCCTTGGGCGGCTGCGCGACGCCAGACAGCGTGAGAGCGAACAGGCACAGTAGAACGGTGAAAAGGCGCTTCATGTTCGGTCCTCGAGTTCCATCCGGAGATTCGGCGGCATTCTCGCACAGTGACAGCAATCCGCAAAGCGCGCATTGACCGATTTCCACAGCGCACGCTAAAATGGTTGAGTTTGCCTGTACTCGCCGACCCGTTCTGGGGAGGCTCGCCCTGGCTTCAAGCGCCGTGGCGGAAAACACAGCAAGCAGAAGAAGTTCAGCAAGACGTTCGGATTCGCGAAGTTCGCGCCCAGGGTTGCGCCCGTGTGCGCATGGGTTCGGTGGGATGCTGACTTTCACGATATTTTGACGGAGGCAGACGTATGTACGCGGTTATCCGCGCCGGCGGCAAGCAATACCGGGTGGCGCCCGGAGACGTGATTCGAGTGGAGAAGCTGGCTACGGGCACCGATGGCCAGGTGGAGTTCCCCGAGATACTGGCGGTGTCGGGTGGAGAAGGCCAGATCGGGAAGCCGCAAGCGGGAGCGCGGGTGGTCGGCCAACTCGTGGAAGAAGGACGCGGCGCCAAGATTCTGGTTTTCCATTACAAGCGCAAGAAGCAGTACAAGAAGCTGCGCGGACACCGGCAGTCCTACACTGCCGTGCGCATTACTGAGATCGCTTTTGACGGGCAGAGCTTCAAGGCTCCGGCAGTTGGAGAAGAAGCAGCCCAAGCCGAAGAAGGCAGTGGCGGCGCAGAGGAAGCGCACGAAGCCTGAAGTAAAGACCGCGAAGGGACACGCCAAGAAGAAGGCTGCGCCGAAGAAGAGCGCGGCGAAGAAGACGGCATCGAAGAAGAAATAGGGTGCGAGGGCAAGATGCCCTCGCGACAGCCGGCGGGACTGCCGGCGCTACTTTCGACTGAGAGCTGAATCTATGGCACATAAAAAAGGACAAGGCACTTCACGAAACGGCCGCGACTCGAACGCGCAGCGGCTGGGATTCAAGGCATTCGGCGGGCAGATCGTGCCCGGCGGAACGATCATCGTGCGGCAGCGCGGCACTCGCGTGAAACCGGGACTGAACGTCGGCCGCGGCAAAGACGATACTTTGTTTGCCAAGATCACGGGACGCATCAAGTTCCTGAACAAGGGCTCGATGGGCAAGTTCGTGATGGTCGAGCCGATGGAAGTCGCGGAGTAGTTCGCATACGCCGCCGGCAGTCGCGGGCGGGGGCGCCCGCGCCACACAGCCTCGCCTTCGGGACGAGGCTTTTTGTTTTGTGCTTTAGTCGGCCTGACGATAACCATGTTCATCGATGAGGCAAAAATTCGGGTCAAGGCCGGCGACGGCGGCAATGGCTGCATGGCCTTTCGCCGCGAGAAATATGTTCCGCGCGGCGGACCTTCGGGCGGCGACGGCGGCAAGGGCGGAGACGTGATCATGGAATCCAGCGAGCGGCATAACACGCTGGTGCATTTCCGCTTCAATCCCGAATACAAGGCGGAGCGCGGACGCCACGGCGAAGGCTCGAACAAGAGCGGGCGCGAAGGGCGAAGACATTCTTCTCAAAGTTCCGGTCGGGACGATTGTGTACGACGAAGAAACCGGCGAGAAGGTGTTCGATTTTTCGGCGCCCGATCAGCGCGTGGTGATTGCCCGCGGCGGCCGTGGTGGGCGCGGCAACGCGCGCTTTGCCACTTCGGTGCATCAGGCTCCGCGCGAGCACGAGGACGGACGTCCCGGCGAAGAACATAACTACCGGCTCGAACTGAAGTTGCTGGCGGATGTTGGCCTGGTCGGCTATCCGAACGTGGGCAAATCCACGCTGATCTCCCGCATCTCGGCGGCGCGGCCGAAAATCGCGGACTATCCTTTCACCACCTTGCAACCCAATCTCGGCGTGGTCGCGGTGGGCGATCCTAAGAACGAAATCAGCTTCGTGGTCGCCGACATTCCGGGCTTGATCGAGGGCGCGCACACCGGTTCCGGCCTGGGTACGCAGTTCCTGCGGCACATCGAGCGCACGCGGTTGCTGGTTCATCTGGTCGATGTGTCGGACGCGAGCGGACGCCCTGACATTGTGAAAGATGTGGAAGTGATTCTCGGCGAGCTGGCCAGCTTCGGCGCTCATCTGGAAGAAAAGCCCATGATCATGGTCGCGTCGAAGATCGACGTGGCCAACAAAGACAAAGTCGCGGCGCTGAAGCGCTACTGCAAGAAACACAAGCTGAAGCTCTACGAGATTTCAGCCGTGACCGGCAAGGGAATCGACGAACTGAAGTTCGCCATGGCCAAGGAAGTGAATGCTTTGCGCGAGCAGGCGCTGACATCTAGTACCTAGTACCCAGTACCTAGTATCAAGAAAAGAGGTTTTAACTGGGTACTGGGTACTAGGTACTGGGTACTGAACTTACGCCCGCGGCAGCTGCGATCCGTGCTGGAAGTGATACTGAAGAATCTTGGCGGCCAGGGCGGGAGGCATTTTCTCGCCGTTCGACTCGACCGTACGCACGACTTCTCCTTTGCAAATCACTTCGGTCGGCGAAAGTCCGGCAATCTCTGCCGGCAGCACCAGATTGATTTCCAGGATCACATTCGGCTGCAAGAGATCCTCCGCCTGAAACAGCAAACCGGAGCGGCTGATGTTCTTGGTTTCGCCGTCGTGCCATTTTTCTTCGTCGAGACGGCGGTACTTCAACGGCAGGTGAAGTTGAAAACGTTGCGCGCGCGACGACGGCAATTGGTGCAGCCCTTGCGTGGCCTTGGCGTGAGCGGTATGAGCGGACATGGCAACCTCCAGGGGGAATGGGGTCGAATCGAGCACTTCGCGAACTTTGCTTTTCAGGTCGCGGAGGGTAAAGGGCTTCTGGAGCAGGCGTACACCCGCGTCCAGCGTGCCATTGCGCCCGATCACATTTTCGGTGTAACCGGACATGTAGAGCACTTTCACGTTGGGACGAATTTCCGAAATGCGCTGCGCCAGTTCGCGGCCGTTCATGCCGGGCATGATCACGTCGGTCAGCAGCAGATGAATGGTGCCTTCGTGCGCGACTGCGATCTGCATCGCCGACCGCGCCATCCGCGGCTTCGATCGACGCGGTAACCCTGCTTCTCGAGGAATTGCCGGGCGAGATAGCGCAGGTTGGCCTCATCCTCGACCAGCAGGATGGTTTCCGTGCCCGGCTCGGCGGCGGCGGATTCCGCGGGAACGGCGACCTGGGCGGGACTCTCGACGGCTTCGGCGACGCGGGGCAAATAGATCTTGAACGTCGTGCCCTTGCCCGCCTCGCTGTAAACCCAGATGTAGCCGCCACTCTGCTTCACGATTCCGTAAACCGTGGAGAGGCCCAGCCCCGTGCCCTTCGGCCCCTTGGTGGTAAAGAAAGGCTCGAAGATGTGGGACTGGGTTTCCGAATCCATGCCGGCGCCGGTGTCGCTGATGGCGAGCATCACGTAGTTTCCCGGCCGCAGCGGCGCGTGAAAGCGGGCATAGTCCTCGTCGAGCGATACGTTGGAGGTCTCGATGGTCAGCTTGCCTCCCGCCGGCATGGCGTCGCGCGCGTTCACGGCAAGATTCATGATGACTTGCTCGATCTGCCCGGCATCGGCCCGCACCGCGCCCAGTTCGGCTGCCGGAACCATTACCAGATCGATGTCCTCGCCGATCATCGCGGGTGAGCATCTTCAGGTTTTCCGTGACCACGCTGTTCAGGTCAAGAATCTTCGGCGCCAGCATTTGCTTGCGGCTGAAGGCGAGGAGCTGGCGGGTGAGCGAGGTGGCTCGTCCCGCTGCGCTGGCAATCTCCTGGGCCGGGCCGCGCAGCGCGGGGTCCGGGCCGAGGCGGTCGAGCAGAAATTCCGAATAGCCGGAAATCACCATCAGCAGGTTGTTGAAATCGTGCGCAATGCCGCCCGCGAGTCTTCCTACCGCTTCCATCTTCTGCGACTGCCGGAGTTGCTGCTCGAGGGCGCGGCGCTCGGTCACATCTTCGGCAAACAGCTCGAAGGTTCGTCCTTTGCCGCCGTCGGAAACTGCACGACCGGAAACGCGAACCACCGTGGCCGTGCCGTCCTTGCGCTTCCACTCGACGATCAGCCCGTTGAAGGGGGTCGCCGAGCGCAAGTAATCCGCCAGTTCGAACCACTGCAGCGTGTCGGCGTAGAGTGCTCCGAGGTGTTTCCCGGCCAGTTCCTTGGTTGAGGAATATCCCAGCATCGCGAGCAGCGCGGGATTCGCATCCAGCAGTTGGCCCGCGGAATCGCAGCGGCAGATTCCGTAGGGAGCGTTGGTCACCAGCGAGCGGAAATTCATTTCGGAGCGCCGCAAACCTTCCTGGGACGCTCGCAGGGCTGCGTTGAACCAGCAGATCAGCAGCGGCCAACACAACGAACAGGGTCAGCCGGATCATGGTCGAGCGGTATTGCGCGGGTGTGTGTTCTCCGGAAAATGAGAAGTAGGCGCTGACGGTGAGCGCGAACGAAGTGGCGACCAGCCCGGGCTTCCAGCCGCCATACCACGCGCTCACCATCACGGCGACGGCGAATACCGCCAGGCGGCTTTCCGCAATGTTGGGAAGCAGCAGTACCGGGATCAGCGCCAGGGTGGTGCTGAGCACCGCGACTCCGTAGCGCAGGATGGACGCACGGGCGGGTTGAATGCGAAGTAGGGGGAGGGTTACTCGCATGTAAACCATGCTAGTCCCAAGTTTATGAACACGCGAGATTACAGGAGTTCATTCCGGATTCCCGGAATACAGGTTTCCTAGGGCGTTAACTCTGGGCCAAACAGACAACGCTAACGATGGACCATCGGCCAATGCCCCTGAACGTTCGCGCGGTATTGCCACGTAGACATAACGCTTGTCCTGGAACGTTGAGCTTGCCAACCGAGCCTGCAAACGAAGACACTAGCGGCGCATGAATATTGGCCTTTTCGGCGGTACTTTCGATCCGATTCATCGCGGACACCTGGCGCTGGCCCGGGCCGCGCGCGAACGCTGCAACCTTTCCCGCATCCTCTTCGTGCCTGCCAACGTTCCGCCGCACAAGCAGCGCCAGCCGCTGTCGGCCTTCCCGCATCGCTATGCCATGATTGCTCTGGCCACGGCGCAGGAGAAGGACTTCGCGCCGTCGCTGCTGGAGGCGCCCGAAGATTTTGAGTTAGGCAGTCCGAGCAAGGAAAAGACGCGCCCGGCGAAGCCGAACTACACCATCGATACGGTCAAGCGCCTTAAGCAATCGTTCAAGAAAGCGGACCGGCTGTTCCTGCTCATCGGCATCGATGCCTTTGAGGACATCGCGAAGTGGCATCAGGCCGAGGCGCTGTTTCGGGAGTGTGAGTTTGTGGTGGCGAGCCGGCCGGGGTACTCGCTGGCCGACGTGGCGAACGCCTTGCCCGCGAGCCTGCGTCCGCGGCAGGAAGTGACGCGTCCGTTTCACAAGCAGGCTGCCACGGGGGATCTGGTGCTGAAGGGCGTGACCATTCATTTGCTCGACCAGGTTTATCAGCCGATTTCTTCCACGGCGATTCGCCAGGCCGCGGCCGCCGGCAAGCCGCTCGGTCGCTTCGTTGATCCTGCCGTTGCGGACTACATTAAGAAAATGGGACTGTACAAAGGTCGTTAGCCGGTCAACTTCACAGTCTCTCGTTTACAATTAGAGGTCAGCCTGCGCTGAGCCAACGAACTGATCCAAACTACTGATCCAACGAACTGGGCCAACGAACTGATCCAACGAATCACGACCAACCGACTCTCTGCATGAAAAAAAGCGAACTGAAGCTACAGGTGGCAGCCGCCATTCAGGCCTGCCTCGACAAGAAGGCGGAAGAAGTTTCCATCCTGGAAATGGAGAAAGGGTCGGGAGCATTTACCGACTATTTCGTGCTGTGCAGCGGCACGAACCCGCGGCAGGTCCAGGCCATCGCGGACGAAGTGGAACTGCGCTTGAAAGCGGCGGGTGTGCGACCGGCACACGTCGAGGGCTACCGGCAGGGCGAGTGGATCCTGGTCGACTACGTCGACTTTGTGGTGCACGTTTTTTCCGAGAAGGCGCGGAAGTTCTACGATCTGGAGCGCTTGTGGAAGACCGCGAAACGGCTGGAGCCCTCGGAGTTAAAGCCGAAGCCGAGATCGAAGACGACGACGAAGAGAAAGACAAGGACGAAGACAAAGCCGCGCAAGCGCACTGCCGTGGCCGCTCTTCGTCGCAAGAAAGCGTAGTCTCGTTGTTCCCGGGAGTGCGGCTCGTTTCTCTTGTGCCTCCGGACTACCTGCCGTGAAGATCAAGATCGCGTGGATCGGAAAGACGAAAGAGCCGGCGATTCAGTCGCTGACGGACGAGTATCTGAAGCGGATTTCGCGTTACGTGCCGGTGGAGGGGCTGGCACTGCGGGATGAGGCCGCACTCCTGCAAATGTGCGGACGAGGAACGGGCAAGGCGAGGAAAACGACAAGTGCCGGGAAGTCTACGCTGGTGCTGATGGATTCGCGTGGGAAGCAGTTCTCGTCAGAGGAATTCGCGCATTTTCTGGGGGACTATCAGGATCGCAATCCGCTGCCGCTGGTCTTTGCGATCGGGCCGGCAGATGGATTCAGTGAAGCGGCGCGGGGCGCGGCGCAGCATACGATCTCACTGGGCAGGATGACGCTGACCCACGAACTGGCTCGCGTGGTTTTGCTGGAGCAAGTCTACCGGGCGTTCACCATTCTGTAGGGGCCATCCTTATCATTCGGGGCATTGAGGACACCCGCCGCGCGCTTACTGTGTGACGGTAGCCTGGTAGCTGACGGTTTGCCAGCGTCCGTTGCGGCGGACCCAGACGCGGGTATAGCGATAGGGTCCGCTGAAGTCTTCGCCGAGCTGATGGCCTTTGACATCGGCGCGGGCGGTGACGACCGCGGTATCGCCATAGAGGCGGACCACCATGTCCGTGACGTTCATGGACTCGTAGCGAAGCTGACCGCTGCGGCGCGCAGAAATGGTTTCTTGCTTAGTGGTGACCGTGCCCAGCGGGGTGATAGCGACGTAGTCCTCGGCAAGGGTTCGCAGGGAGAAGTCGGCGTCGCGGCGGAGGCTGGCTTCCTTGCTTGACGCTCCATGTCGACAATTTGACGGATAACTTCCTGTTCGCCGGAATCGAAGCCGGGTCTGGGGTGAAGGGCGACGTGCTGGGCGGAAAATCCCGGTAGAGCCGTGAGCACGCAAAACAATAACACTAGACACTTGTTGATCACGAGGAGAGACCTCCGCAGTCTGCCAGCGGACAGAGATCTGCTTGCACCCGAATACGCAAGGTTGGATGCACGAGTTCCGTGGAAAAGCTCAGCATTTCCCAGAAAGAGCTGAATGACAGCGGTCAGCGGTCAGCGGTCAGTGGTTAGTGGTTAGTGGTCGTGGTCAGCAAGACCGCAACTCTCGCGACCGTCCATGAGTTCAACTGGTCACTGGTCCATGGCCACTGTTGTTAGTGGGTTCTAGTAGAATCAATCCTCCTGCAACCATGGCTGACGTGCGGCGGGGTCTCATCATCGTGAACACCGGGCCCGGCAAAGGGAAAACGACGGCCGCAATGGGGACGGCTCTGCGTGCGGTGGGCCAGGGGATGCGGGTGCTGATGCTGCAGTTCCTGAAAGGCTCGTGGCACTACGGGGAACTGGATGCGGTGAAGGCCTTCGGGGATAAGTTCGTGATGAAGCAGATGGGGCGGGGATTTGTGAAGGTGGGCGCGGAAAAGCCGGACCCGGAAGATGTGAAGATGGTGGAGGAAGCATGGGCGGAGGGGGAGAAGGCGATCCAGTCCGGGGAGTGGGATCTGGTGGTGCTGGATGAGATCAACTACGCGATCAGCTACGGCATGCTGGACCCAGCGAAGGTAGTAGAGAGCCTGAAGAGGAGACCGGGGATGGTGCACGTCATCTTGACGGGGAGGAACGCACACCCCACAATTATCGAGGCCGCCGACACGGTGACGGAGATGCGGCAGGTTAAGCACGCTTACGAGAAGGGTGTGATGGCGCAGAGAGGAATCGAGTACTGAGTACCGAGTACCTAGTACCCAGTTGCAGCAAGAACCGCGGATTGGTTTTCAATCGCCATAGGTACTTGGCAACTGGCAACTGTTTTATGGCTTGGTTCAAGCGTGAATCCGGGGAACTGAACACTTCGGGCGAGAAGACGGTTCGCACCGAAGGGTTGTGGGTGAAGTGTGAGAGCTGCCGGCAGATTATCTGGAAGAAGGATCTGGAAGAGAATTTGAATGTTTGTCCGAAGTGCGAGAAACACTTTCGCATCGATGCGCGGACGCGGCTGGCCCTGCTGCTGGATGACAATGAATATGAGACATTTGACGAGAATCTGTCGTCGACCGATCCGCTGAAGTTTGTGGATTTGAAGCCATATTCGTCGCGGCTGCGGCAGGCGCAGCACGACACGGGGCTGAGAGATGCGGTGATCAACGCGCGCGGCAAGCTGCTGGGACGTCCGGTGGTGGCCAGCGTGATGGAATATGCGTTCATTGGCGGCAGTATGGGAGCCGTGGTGGGCGAGATGATTACGCGGGCGGTGGAGCGGGCTCTCGACTCGCACACCCCGCTGATTATTGTGTCGGCCTCGGGCGGGGCGCGGATGATGGAGGGCGTGGTCAGCCTGATGCAACTGGCCAAGATTTCTGCGGTGCTGGCTCGACTGGATAAAGCGAAGGTTCCGTACGTGTCGGTGCTGACCGACCCCACCACCGGGGGCGTGACCGCGTCATTTGCCATGTTGGGTGATCTGAATATTGCCGAACCGGGCGCTCTGATTGGGTTTGCCGGGCCGCGGGTGATCGAGCAGACGATCCGGCAGAAGCTGCCGCCGGGATTCCAGCGCAGTGAGTTTCTGCTGGAGCATGGCATGCTGGACGCTGTAGTGCATCGCAAGGAACTCAAGCCTTACATTGGGCGGGCGCTGGATTTTATGGTGGCGTAGGGGCGGCTGTCCGCTATCAATATTCAGCCGCCAGCGAATCCAACGCAGCGAATCGCCAGGATCAGCGCCCGCCACGCTACGAATCCGGTCCTCCAACTTGATAGTCTAAAGATCCAAGCTGACGGCTGAGAGCTTCTTTATGTCCTACGAAACCGCAGTGGCGCGCATGTTTGCGCTCGGGCACGAGTTGGCGCAGACGCCTTCGCACAAGTTCGATCTGGCGCACATGCGGGTGCTGTTGCAAGGGTTGGATCACCCAGAGCTTCGTTTCCCGAGCGTGCTGATCGCGGGCACGAATGGCAAGGGTTCGACGGCGGCCACGTTGTCTTCGATCTTGCGAGCTTCGGGGTTGAAAACTGGTTTATACACCTCGCCGCATCTGGTGCGAATCAACGAGCGGATCCGGGTGAACGGAGAAGAGATCAGTGACGACGAATTTGCGGCTCTGCAGGGCGAGGTGGACGGAGTTGCCGAGGGGTTGGTGGAGCGGGCGGAGTTGCCGTGGCATCCCAGCTTTTTCGAGATGATGACTGCGATTGCTTTCGAGTATTTTGCGCGACAGAGAGTGGAGCTTGCGGTACTCGAAGTTGGGATGGGCGGACGGCTGGATGCGACGAATGTGGTGGAACCGCGGGTGAGTGTGATTACCGACATCGCGCTCGATCATCAAAAGTTTCTCGGAAATACCGTCGGCGAGATTGCGCGGGAGAAGGTGGGGATTATTCGTCCGGACGGCGTAGTGGTGACGCTGCCACAGCAGCCCGAAGCCAATGATGTGATCGGAAATACGATTCTGGAAGTGGGGGCGCGGGCGGTGAACGCGGTTCCTTATGTGCCGCCGGTTTCGCCTGGGAGTCCCGAGTACCTAGTACCTGGTACTGGGAGCGGCGACTCCCGACAGGTCTATCGCTATCCGCTTCAGGTTTTGGGAGAAGAGATTGTGGTGGAGACGCCGCTGGTCGGCCGGCATCAGTTGCGCAATATGGCGCTGGCGATTGCGGCGGCCGTGGAATTGAATCAGCAGGGATTTAGGAACATCACGGCGGAGAGTATCGAGAAGGGCGTTCGCGAGACGCGCTGGCCGGGACGGTTTCAGGTGATTGCGGCGCGGGCGGGGTGGCCCGAGATGGTGCTCGATGTGGCGCATAATCCCGCAGGCGCATGGGCGCTGCGTTCGGCCCTTTCGGAGCGGTACGAAGGCCGTCCGCTGATTTTTGTTTTCGGAGCGATGCGGGATAAGGCAATCTCGGAGATGGCGGAAATTCTGTTTCCGCAGGCCGAGCGGGTGATTGCGACCCGGCCGGAGAATCCGCGAGCGGCGTCGCCGGAGGAAATTCGGCAAGCGGCGGTTCGAACCGGAGTTGAGATTGAGGCCGTGGAGGACGTGCAGCCCGCTTTGGAGCGGGCCCGAGCGCTGGCGAA
This sequence comes from uncultured Acidobacteriaceae bacterium, assembly GCA_963770235.1. Classification (GTDB taxonomy): domain Bacteria; phylum Acidobacteriota; class Terriglobia; order Terriglobales; family Acidobacteriaceae; genus Sulfotelmatobacter. The sequence goes on from CAVYOW010000007.1 coordinate 18,066, forward strand.
TGCGGGAACTGTGGTTGTGATTACAGGCTCGATTTATCTGGTGGGAGAAGTCATGCGCAGGATTGGGGTGGAAGTCTGAAGCACCCTCGAGGGGTTTCCCTTAGAATGGAAGTGTGCAGGAAGTGAATTCGTCATCATCCGTGGAAGTAGAACGCGGTGCAGAGACTGCGTCGGGGGTTGCGGCGCGGCGAAGTCCGCATGAAATTCCCGGGGAGAAGTACGGATGGTTGAGCCGGCTGCGGTCGTACTTGATTCTCGATCCGCTGGTCTGGCTGTACACGCTGGTCATGGGCGTTGTGGCCCTCCCCGGCGGTTTGTTTGACCGCAATGGACGCCGGTTGCATTGGTTTTCGCGGGCCTGGTCGTGGCTCATCATGAAAACCATCCTCTCGCCGGTGAAGGTCACAGGCCTCGATAAGATCGATACGTCGAAGTCCCATGTCTACGCGGTGAATCATGCTTCGGCGCTGGATATTCCGGTTTTGTACGTTTACCTTCCGTTTCAATTCCGCATCGTTTTCAAAAAGGAATTGTTGGCGTACCCGATTGTGGGCTGGCAGTTGAAGCGGTCGGGGCAGGTCTGTATTGATCAGCAGAAGCCGACGAACTCGATTGCGGCGATCCGTTCGGCGGTGAAGAGTCTGAAAGCCGGGATGCCGCTGGTGATTTATCCAGAGGGCGGGCGCACGCCGGATGGCGAAATCAAACCGTTTCTGCCGGGAGCTTTTTTTCTGGCGATCAAGGCGCAGGTGGATATTGTTCCGGTGGCTTTGGTCGGCACTTACGAGTTGCTGCCGATGAATACTTACCACATCAAATGCCGTCCGCTGGAGATGCGGGTGGGCGAGCCGATCTCGACTGCGGGGCTGACGATGCGGGATATGGAAGTGGTGTCGGCGAAGGTGAAGAAGGCGATGGAGGATTTGTATTACGCGCCAACTACGCTCTCGACCTAAATTTTCGCCCCTAGCTCTTCGTTCGCGCCGAAATCCAGATTAAAAAATTTCCAGATCAACCTGCTAAATCTTTGGATTCAGGGAGGTTACAAAGCCTCGATCCGGTTGAGATCCGGCTAAAATATTGAATCTAAGGATTTTACCCGCAAAATATTACAGACAAAGGATTTAGATTGCCCAATTGAATTTTCAAAGAACAGATGCTTATTTGGGTCAATGATGACGCAGATTGCAGGTGAGGCACAAGGTTGGATGTCACATAGGGTCTGTGGATTTTGTGGGTAGCGATTGTATGGCTCGCCCACTTCTCGCAAAGTACGCGAGAAATGGGGCACCCGGCTGAAATCCCTGCGTAACCTTTTCCCGCCCCGACCCGTTATCCCTGTGTAAGACTACTCCGCGCGGAGAATCTGTTTGAAGGCTCTGAGGAAAGAAGCGGACGAGCGGCTTCTGATCGAGGCGGCGCAGAAGGATCCTGCGCGCTTTGCGGAGCTCTACGAAAGTAATTTCGAGCGTGTGTATGCGTACGTGGTGCGGCGGGTGGGGGATCGCGCGGAAACCGAGGATCTGACCTCCGAGGTATTTCATCATGCACTGGCCAACTTGCAACGGTTTGAATGGCGGGGGATTCCGTTTGCGGCGTGGCTCTACCGGATTGCCGCTAATCTGATTTCGGATCGCTGGCAGCGCACGAATCGGGAACAAGTGGCGGACGAGCCGGGACTGATCGAATCCGCGCCTGGCCAGAAACGCGGAGTTTGAAGAGGTGGAAAGGCGGGCAACTTTATTTCGGCTGGTCGATACGCTGCCCGCCGAGCAGCAACGCGTGGTGGTGCTGCGGTTTGTGGAACAGAAAAGCATTAAGGAAGTGGCGCGGGAGATCCGCAAGACCGAAGGCGCGGTGAAGCAGTTGCAATTCCGCGCTCTCAGCAGTCTGCGGGCGCGCATGGAGGGTGCCGATGCCTAAGCGCTCTCTGAATCCGCCGAACGGCGACGCGAAGAAGATCGAGCAGTTGAACCGGGCCGTGGAAGCGCTACTGGCCCGGTCGGACGGCAGGCCGGCAAAGGTCGAGGCCAGCGTCGAGCCACTGGTGCGTCTAGCTGCGGACTTGCGCAATCTGCCGCGGGAGGAATTCAAGGTACGACTTAAATCAGAATTACTGGAAGGGAGAGAAACCATGAGCACCGTTGCTGAACCTATTGCCGCCGTTCATACGACTGCGACGCCGAGATTAACCTTTAAGGACGCTGCGAAGGCGATCGAGTTCTATAAGCAAGCCTTTGGTGCGAAGGAGAACATGCGATTCGAAGTCGGAGGATCAATCCCACACGCCGATATCACGATCGGCGACTCGCGGATCATACTTTCCGAGGAATGGCCGGAGGGCGGAAGATTCAGCGCGGAAACGGTGGGGCAATCGCCGGTGCAGTTGAGCCTTCAAGTAGAAGACGTCGATTCTTTCGCGAAACGGGCTGTGGCTGCTGGGCTCAAAACGATTCTACCGATTAAAGATCAGTTCTATGGGCGCCGCGAGGGGAGCTTTGTCGATCCCTTCGGCTATACCTGGAACATTTCCACTTTGAAAGAGGAGATGTCGGTGGAAGAGATGCACCGCCGCATGAAGGGGCTGACAACCGGGCCTGAGGGCGGGCGGATTCCCGCGAAAGACGAGGTGAAAGTGGATCCGGTTCCACGGGGCTTCCGCATGGTTACGCCTTATCTTGTCGCTGAGGATGGTCCGGCGCTGATCGAGTTTGCCAAGCAGGCTTTCGGTGCGGAAGAAGCGTTCCGGGCCGTGACGCCAATGGGTGGGGTACACGCAGAGGTCAGCATGGGCGACTCCAGGCTGATGATCGGCGGCGGTACTCCGGGGCACAAGTTCCCCTCCACGCTGCATCCCAACGCGCTGCATCTGTATGTGGAGGATGCGGACGCGGCTTTCGAGAGAGCGCTGGCGGCGGGTGCGACTCTGATCGACGCGCCGCGGGATCAGGATTACGGCGAGCGCTCCGCCACTGTAAAAGATGCCGCGGGGAACTTCTGGTACATCGCGACGCATACAGGAGAAAGCTACATTCCCAAGGGCCTGCACAATGTGAATGTGTACCTGCACCCGCGACGCGCTGAGCCGCTGATCGCCTTCCTGAAGCGCGCGTTCGGAGCGCAGGAGGTGGCGAAATACGCCTCGCCCGACGGTGTGGTACACCATGCCCAGATTCGCATCGGCGACTCGGTGGTGGAGATGGGCGAGGCCCACGACAAGTATGAGTCGATGCCCGCGATGTTCTACTTGTACGTGCCGAACGTGGACGCGGTTTACCGGCAGACCGTGGCCGCCGGCGCGACATCGTTCCAGGAACCAACCGACCAGCCTTACGGCGACCGCCAGGCTGGGGTGCGGGACGCGTTCGGGAATACCTGGTACATCGCGACGCATATTAAGGACGTGGCGCCGTAAGAACTAATGTCTGAATGCGGAGGGCGGGTCAGCAGATCCGCCCTTTGCCTTTCCACTCAGTCCAGCCTCGGTTTGACCCTCCCGAATCCCTCCCATAAACTGAAAGATTCAGTACACCTGCTGGGTTCAACCTTATGGCAGACAGCATTCATGTGAAGCTTCCGGATGGGAGCGTGAAGGATGTTCCGAAGGGCACGACTGCGCTTGACATTGCAAGGTCCATCAGCCCGCGGCTGGCGGACGCTGCTTTGGTGGCGAAGGCTAACGGCGATCTCATTGATCTCACCCGTCCTCTCGAGAAAGATACCGAGCTTCGTCTTTTGAAGGATAAAGATCCCGAGTCGTTGGACGTTTACCGGCATTCGTCTGCTCACTTGCTGGCGGCGGCTGTGCTGGAACTTTTTCCGGAGACCAAGCTGGGGCATGGTCCAGCAACCGAGAGTGGATTCTTTTACGACTTTTACCGGCCTACTGCCTTCACTCCGGAGGATCTCGAAAAAATCGAGAAGAAGATGCAGGAACTGGTGCAGCAGAATATTCCTTATGCGCGCGAGTTTTTGCCTCGCGACCAGGGGCTGGCTGAGTTCAAGAAGGAAGGCGACTTCATGAAATGTCATTTCATCGAGCAGTTCACCAAGCCCGATGAAAAGATTTCGATCTACCGCACCGGCAAGTTTGTTGATTTCTGCCGGGGGCCGCACATTCCTTCGACCGGGAAGATCAAGGCGTTCAAGCTGCTGAATATTGCGGGCGCTTACTGGCTGGGCGATGAGAAGAATCCGCAACTCCAGCGGATTTATGGGACTTCGTTTTTCTCGAAGAAGGATCTTGACGCGCATTTGCAACAAGTCGAGGAGGCGAAGAAGCGCGACCATCGCGTGCTGGGGCAGCAGCTTGATCTGTTTTCGATTCAGGAACTGGCGGGGCCGGGGCTGATTTTCTGGCATCCCAAGGGCGGGATTATCCGCAAACAGATGGAAGACTGGATGCGCGAGGAGTATTTGAAGCGCGGGTACTCGCTCGTCTATACGCCGCATGTGGCGCGGCGGCAGTTGTTTTTTACCTCGGGACACGAGGGCTATTACGCGCAGAACATGTTCGACGCCATGGAACTCGACGATGCCGAATACCGGCTGAAGCCGATGAATTGTCCTGGGCACATTTTGATATACAAGGATTCGCTGAAGTCTTATCGGGATCTGCCGGTGCGGCTGGGCGAACTGGGGACGGTTTACCGCTACGAGCGCTCGGGCGTGATGCACGGGCTGCTGCGCGTGCGCGGTTTTACGCAGGATGACGCGCACATCTTCTGTACTCCGGAGCAGATTGAAGATGAGATTGCCAGTTGTCTGGAATTTGCCCTGGATGTGTTGAAGGATTTCGGCTTCGACCAGTTTCAAACTGAGCTTTCGACGTGGAATCCGGACGACCGGAAGAATTTCGTGGGCAGCGAGGAGCAATGGATCCACGCCACGCAGTCGCTCGAGAAGGTGCTGAAACGCAAGAATGTTGAGTACAAAACCATCCCAGGCGAGGCGGCGTTTTACGGGCCGAAGATTGACATCAAGCTGGTGGACGCGATCGGACGGTTGTGGCAGCTCTCGACTGTGCAGTTCGATTTCAACCTGCCGCAGCGCTTTGGGTTGGAGTACGTCGCTGAGGATGGTTCGCGGAAACAGCCGGTGATGGTGCATCGCGCGCTTTATGGGTCGGTCGAACGATTCTTCGGCGTGCTGATCGAGCATTACGCGGGCGCGTTCCCGGTGTGGCTCTCGCCGGTGCAGGTGGCGATGATCCCGATCAGCGAGCGGCATGCGGAGTATGCGAACAAGGTTGCGGACCAGCTTAAGGCCATCGGCGTGCGCGTGGCAGTGGATGCTCGGAATGAAAAGATGAATGCGAAGATTCGCGAGCATGCCATGCAGAAGGTGCCCTTCCTCCTGGTCGTCGGGGATAAGGAGGCTGAGGCTGGGAAGGTGAATGTTCGCACCCGCGGGAAAGAGAAGACTGAGGACATGGCTGCTGGGGAGTTTGTGGAGAAGATTCGGAAGCTGATCGCGGAGAAGAGCGCGGGGCTGTGAACATCCACTAGGAGCAGCCGTCCCTAGAAAACCGGCGTGGCCCATTCTTCAACGCTTGCGGGTGCTCCGGGCGTTCCATTCTTCGGCGGTGATTTCCCAGATTTCCGTCGGTAAACGTCCGGAGACGTATTCATGCTCCTCCCTTGCAACCAGGCGCATGCCGCTCTTTTCGGAGATACGGCGGGATGCAGTGTTGGCAGCCGCCTTGGGAGCCCGCAGTACCGGGAACTTGAGCGTGTTAAACCAGTACTCGGTGACGGCTTCGCACGCTTCCGTCATGAGGCCTTGTCCGTGCCAGGGCAGTCCAAGCCAGAATCCACGATTGATTTTTTCTCCTTTCAGCAGGGACACGCTGCCAATCAGCCGGTCTGGTTCAGTCTTGAGCCGGAGGGTCCAATGCCACTGATCCCCGCGATCCATAGCGGGGAGAGCTGCATCGCGATAGTAGGTGTAGGCGCCGTCCGGCGGATAGGGCCAGGGAACAGTTTTCGCAAGATAGCGAACGATCTCCCAATGCGGAAACAGAAGCTGCGTCTGCGGGGCGTCGGCGAGCTCCAATGGACGCAGGAAGAGACGCGAAGTTTGAAGATGGGGGACCACGTCCTCAAAATGATAACGCAGATGTCGTGGGCCTAATCTCACGCACTCCGCGCCACTGGAATGACGGCGCGTTGTACCATGTTGCGGTGCATGAACTGGCGGAGCGCGTGTTGGAGCAGATTCGGCGGGAGGAACTGCTCCGGGCCGGAGACCGGATTGGGGTTGCGGTTTCGGGTGGGATTGATTCGGTGGCGCTGCTTCGGCTGCTGATTGGGTTGCGTCACGAGCTGGGTCTCGTTCTTTCGGTTGTTCATTTCAATCATGGGCTGCGTGGGGCGGAGTCGGACGCGGATCAGAAGTTTGTTGAGGGGTTGGCTCGCGAGCATGGGTTGGAGTTTCATGTGGCGGGCGGCGATGTGGCACGGTTGGCTGCAGAGGAGCATTCGGGGTTGGAAGCAGCTGCTCGTGAGCTGCGTTATGGATTCTTTCGCTTGCTCCTGGGATCGGCTGAAGTCGATGAGATTGAGCCGGAGGTCCCTCAGGGGCTAAAGCCCGAATCTTCAGGCGAGCTTAACGGCACGGCTGAAGCCGTGCCCTTCCCGAACTTTTCCCAGCCATCTGCTGAGGCACCGCTGATGATTTTGAACAAGATCGTTACCGGCCACACGCAGGATGATCAGGCTGAGACTGTGCTGATGCGGGTGATTCGGGGTACCGGACTGCGGGGGCTGGGGGGGATTTATCCGCGCATTCGTGGTGGAGCGGGAGGATGACGACGGTCATGGCGAGATTGTCCGGCCGCTGCTGGGGATTCGGCGGCGAGAACTGGAGCAGTATCTGGTCGATCTCAAGCAGCCCTGGCGTGAAGATTCGACTAATGCCGATTCGAAGTTCACGCGCAATCGGGTGCGTCGGATCGTGATGCCATTGCTGGAACGGGAGTTCAATCCTGCCGTGGTGGAGAGCTTTGCCGAACTGGCGGAGATTGCGCGCGACGAGGAAGACTATTGGGAGAACGAAATCTCAGGCTGGCTGGGGACGGTGGTGCAGTGGTCGCAGCCGGAATGGACGCGCGGGCTGCCGGGTTTCGATGGTTCGCAAGGGCTGGTCCAGATCCAGCCGTCTCTTACTAAGTTGACCAATCCGAAGCCGCTCGATCCTAAATTAGTGGAGCGACTGGAGCAGCCCGGCCCTGCGGTGATGAATGCTTCGGTGAGCCGGCCGTGGCTTTTGACCGAGCCGCGGGCGGTGCAGCGCAGGGTGCTGAAGGCGATCGGGGAACAGGCGTTGATTCCGCTGGGGTTCAAGCACATCGAAGAAATCCTGCGGTTCGCGGCCGAGGATGGTCCGTCGGGGAAAGAATTGTCGCTGCCTTTGGGGTGGAAGATTCGCCGGGAGCCGGAGTCTTTGGTTTTTATCACGCCTGATTTGCGGCGGCAGGAGCGCATTCCGGACTACGAATACCCCTTGCCGGTGCCGGGACGCGCTATGGTGCCGGAGATCGGGGTAGCAATCGAGGCGTTTCTGGTTACTCTCCGAGGTTGCTTCCCAGGGCAACGCGGAGATTGCTCCGCAGGCGCAGGTTGCGGAGTATAATCCGCAGGAACTTCTCCGGGCGGAGTTGTTGCCGGGACGGCTGATCGTGCGGAACTGGCGTGCGGGAGACCGGTTCTGGCCGGCGCACACGAAGGCGCCGAGGAAGATCAAAGAACTGTTGCAGGAGCGGCATCTGGCGCAGCCCGAGCGCAGGCTTTGGCCGGTGGCTACGAGCGGAGACGAGATTGTGTGGATGCGCGGCTTTCCGGTTCCGGCCAGGTTGCGCGCTGAAGCAGGACAGGAAGCGGTGCTGATCCGGGAGATGGCGTGGGCGTTTGAGGAGCCCGCGATCTAGATTAAGGAGAATCCGGGTATGGCCAACCACGAGGTGCGATTTACGGTCGATCTCACGATCAACGCAGGAGAGTTCGATAAGTTTGAGGGCATTGCGCAGGAGATGATCACGAGCAGCCAGAAGGAACCGGGCACTCTCGGATACGATTGGTATTTAAGTGGTGATGGCAGGCGGTGCCGGCTCGTCGAGACGTACGCGGATGCGGATGCTGTGCTGGCGCATCTGAAGGGGCCGGTGGTACAGCAGCTTGTACCGAGACTACTGGAAGCGTCGAGCCTCGGCGGCTTCGAGGTTTACGGGGATCCCGGCCTAAAGGCGGCGCAGATGCTCGCGGGATTTGGAGCGGAGATTTTCGAGCCGTGGCATGGGCTGAGCCGGTCGAACAGGGACCGGACCGGGAGGTACGCCACTTCATGAACGCGTTGAAAGTCGCGCCACTTCGCCAGGTTATTGGAGCCGAGCAGATCCAGAAGCGCGTGAAAGAGCTGGCCCGTCACATCTCCGATGACTATGAGGGACAGACGATTCAGGCACTGGCCGTGCTGGAGAATGCGTTCATGTTCATGGCCGACCTGGTGCGGGCGTTGGACGTGCCGGTGGTGTGCCAGTTCATCAAACCCAAATACAGCAAACAGTCCAGCAAGCAGCAGGGCGACCAGGCGGGAGAGGTGGTGGAGATCTTCTTCAGCCACGAACCGGATATTCGCGGCCAGCATATCCTGCTGGTCGAGGGCGTGGTGCATTCCGGGGTGACCAGCGAATTTCTGATGAGCGACTTGCGGGCGCGGGGAGCGGCTTCGGTAAAGCTGGTGACGCTGCTGGACCGGCAGTCGGCCCGCCGAGTGGCCTTACAGCCGGACTATTTCGGCTTTCTGGTGGATGAGACCTTTCTCGTGGGCTATGGGCTGGGCGCGGTGGAGCAAACTAACCGGAACATCCCCTACCTGGCCGCAAACCCAGTGCCGCAGATGACTTAGGTCATGCGAAGGTCGACGCGCCTTTTTCCCTGGGAAAATGTAGAATAGTGGTCTTAGGGAGTTTCCCCTATCCAAATTGGCCGAACCGCATCTAATTAAAAGGTAGGAGCCTCGGGTCTTTGGGGTTTAGTGGCAGGATCCCGGTTTCTTCAGGAGCTTTTGGTGAATTCAACAGTAAAAACCGTACTCTTCTGGGTGGGGATTGGCGTATCTGCCCTGGTGTTGTGGACCGTGATTCAGCAGGGGCGCAATGGGCAGAAGGACGCAGATGTCAACTTCTCCCAATTCATGACGGACGTGGATGCGGGCAAGGTGCATGATGTCACCGTGGACGGGCAGCAGGTGCGCGGAAAACTCACCGACGGCTCCGCCTTCCATACGGTGGCTCCGCCGGTTTATCCCGACATGATCAAGTCACTGCGCGACAAGAACGTGGTGGTGGTCATCAAGGACGTCAACGGCGGAAGCTGGCCGTTGCAGTTGTTGGGGACCTGGGCTCCGCTGATTCTGCTGGGTGCGCTGTGGTTCTTCATGATCCGCCAGATGCAGACCGGCGGCAACAAGGCGCTGTCTTTTGGGAAGAGCCGGGCGCGGCTGCTTTCGATGCAGCAGAAGAAGGTCACGTTCAAAGACGTGGCCGGCGTGGAAGAGGCCAAGGAAGAGCTGCGCGAGATTATCGAATTCCTGCGCGAGGCGCAGAAGTTCCAGAAACTTGGCGGCAGGATTCCCAAGGGAGTGCTGCTGGTTGGACCTCCGGGAACGGGCAAGACGCTTTTGGCTCGAGCGGTTGCCGGCGAAGCGAACGTTCCTTTCTTTTCGATCTCCGGTTCGGATTTTGTGGAGATGTTTGTGGGCGTCGGCGCCAGCCGCGTGCGCGATCTGTTTGAGCAGGGCAAGAAGAACGCGCCCTGCATCATCTTCATCGACGAGATTGACGCGGTGGGACGGCATCGTGGCGCCGGCCTCGGCGGCGGCCACGACGAGCGCGAGCAGACTTTGAACCAGTTGCTGGTCGAGATGGACGGCTTCGAGTCGAATGAAGGCGTGATTTTGATGGCGGCTACGAACCGGCCTGACGTGCTGGATCCAGCGCTGCTGCGGCCGGGGCGCTTTGACCGGCGCGTGGTGGTGAGCCGTCCGGATGTGCGCGGGCGGGAAGAAATCCTGCGCGTGCATACCCGCAAGATTCCTCTTGCCGAGGATGTCGATCTCTCGGTGCTGGCGCGCGGCACTCCGGGATTTTCCGGGGCGGATCTGGCCAACATGGTGAACGAAGCGGCGCTGGCTGCGGCTCGCCAGAACCGAAAAGCCGTGCTGATGTTCGATTTTGAAGTGGCCAAGGACAAAGTTCTGATGGGCGTGGAGCGCAAGTCGCTGATCCTATCGGACGAGGAAAAGAAAGTTACGGCCTACCACGAAGCCGGGCATGCGCTGGTGGCGGCTAAGCTGCCGGGGTCGGATCCGGTGCACAAGGTCACGATTATTCCGCGAGGCATGGCGTTGGGCGTGACTATGCAGTTGCCGATCGATGACCGGCACAACTACACCCGGGAATATTTGAAGACCGACCTGGCAATTCTGATGGGTGGACGGTTGGCTGAGGAGTTGTTCCTCAACCAGATGAGCACGGGCGCCGGGAACGACATTGAGCGGGCCACAGAGATGGCGCGCAAGATGGTGTGCGAGTGGGGCATGAGCGATCTCGGTCCGCTCACTTTCGGCAAGAAGGAAGAGCAGATCTTCCTGGGCCGCGAGATCAGCCAGCATCGCGACTACAGCGAAGACACCGCGATCAAGATTGACGGCGAGGTTCGCAAGCTGGTGAATCAGGGATACGAGACGGCTAAGAGCATTCTGGAAGGCAGCCGCGACACGCTGCAGAAGATTGCGGCGGCTTTGCTGGAGCGGGAAGTGCTGGATGCTTCCGAAGTGTTGCTTCTTGTGGACGGCAAGGAATTGCCTCCGATGAAGTCGCCTTCGAAGCCCGATGACGGCGTGCAGCAGGTGTTGAAGCCGGAGCCGGGACGCGGGATCGTGAAGGGCGGAGAGAGTCCGGCGCGGGCTTGAAATCAGTTCTCAGTAGTCAGTTCCAGTCTTAAGGGCGGCCTGGCGGCCGCCCTTGGTTTTTATTGCTGGAATTATCCGTTTACGATTTTCATCATGTGTTCGGGATAGCGCTCGCCTGCGGCCGCGCCGGTGGGGAAGATTTCTTCGATGCGGCGCAGGTCCTCCTTAGTCAGCTTTACGTCGATCGCCGCTACGTTCTCCTCCAGATATTTGCGACGCTTGGTGCCGGGGATGGGGACGATGTTCTTGTCTTGCGCGAGCACCCACGCCAGAGCCAACTGAGACGGCTGGCAGCCCTTCTCTTTCGCGATTTGCTCGACCCGGCGCACGAGGTCGAGATTCCTCTGGAAGTTCTCGCCCTGAAAGCGCGGCGAGAATCTGCGGTAGTCGTCTTCCGGAAAATCTTCGAAGCGCTTGAACTGGCCGGTGAGAAAGCCGCGTCCGAGCGGGCTGTAGGCGACGAAACCTATGCCGAGTTCGCGGCAGAGGGCGAGGAGTTCGTTTTCCGGGTCGCGGCTCCAGAGCGAGTATTCGGTTTGCAGGGCGGTGATGGGATGAATCTTCACGGCGCGGCGCAGGGTTTGCGGCGAGGCTTCGGAGAGTCCGATGTGGCGGATTTTCCCTTGCTGCACAAGCTGCGCCATTGCGCCGACCGTTTCTTCGATGGGCGTGGCGGGATCGACGCGATGCTGGTAGTAGAGGTCGATGGTGTCAACTCCGAGCCGGCGCAGACTTGCCTCGCAGGAGCGGCGGACGTAGTCGGGCTTGCCGCTGACGCCTCGCGCCGCTGGGTTTGCGGGGTCGCGGACGATTCCGAATTTCGTGGCCAGCACGATCTGGTCGCGCTTGCCTTTGATGGCGCGGCCCACCAGTTCTTCATTTGTGTATGGGCCGTACACGTCGGCGGTGTCGAGGAAGTTGATGCCGAGTGCGAGAGCGCGGTGAATGGTGGCGATGGATTCGTCGTCATCGCGGGGACCGTAAAACTCCGACATGCCCATGCAGCCGAGGCCGAGGGCTGAAACTTTGAGGCCGCTGCTTCCTAGTTCGCGAAATTGCATGATGGCTCCTTACAAGAGACAAAATCCGCGGATACTGCCCACCATTTAAGAGATGCACCAACCCCGGTCTTCGATGGTGGGAATTCGTGAGTCGTGTGGTGCGGCTACGCATCTTTTATCTGTTGGAAATCCTTGTTCTGATCGGTGGAAATCCATGAGTCAAGTGCCTGTCTGGTTCGAACGTAAGTTCGAGTTTTCGTTTCCTGTGGAACTGCATCCGAATTTGCTGGCGCGTCTGCGCGGCACCCCGGCGCGGCTTGAGGAGGTGCTGCGCGGGCGTTCTCGTGAAATCCTGATCAGGAAGCCGCAAGAAAAGTGGTCGGCCCAGGAGCACGCTGGACACTTGCTCGACCTCGAACCGCTGTGGCTGGCGCGGGTTGGCGACTACCTTGCCGGCAGCGCACAACTCACCGTGGCCGACCTGAAGAACCGAAAGACCGACGAAGCTAAGCACAATGGGCAACCGCTGGAACGAATTCTGACGGGGTTCCGCGCAGCACGAGTTGAACTACTGAAGCGGGCGGACGAACTGGACGCCTCGCTGTTTACCCGCGCTATTCCTCACCCGCGCCTGAAGACGCCGATGCGGCTGGTCGATCATTTATATTTTGTCGCCGAACACGACGATCACCATCTGGCGCGAATCTGGGAACTGGTTGCCGGGTCGTGATTACTGGATCATGATTAGCGGCTTGGTGCGGGCCAGGACCTCGCCAACTCTGTACTGCGGGCACTCCTGCCGCGTTGAGGGACTGCGCAAGCTGCGCGGAGTCTTCCGATGCGACCGAAATCAGCAGGCCGCCCGCGGTTTGAGGATCGAAGAGAAGCGTTCGCAAGTCTTGGGGAACTCCCTCATCGTAACCCACCATGCATTCGGCGAAGTCGCGGTTGTTGTTGAGGCCGCCGGGAATGTAGCCGGCGCGAATGCATTCGAGTGCACCCGGAAGGACTGGAATGTCTTTGGAAAAGAATCGTAACGCGACCTCGCTTGCCAGCGCCATTCCGCGGGAGTGCCCGATCAGGCCGAAGCCGGTGACATCGGTCATGGCATGAATGCGGAATTCTCCCTGCTGAATTACTTCTGCCGCTTGCTTGTTCAGCGTGGTCATCGATTGGACGGCGGCGTCGATCCACGCCGGTTCCGCTTTGCCTCTCTTGATTGCCGTGGAGATCACGCCGGTGCCCAGCGCCTTGGTGAAGATGAGAGCATCGCCCGGCTTGGCGCCGGCGTTGGTGAGAACTTTTTTCGGATGGATGAGTCCGGTGACGGCGTATCCGAACTTCGGTTTCATCGTCGCGGATGCTGTGGCCGCCGATCACGATGCATCCGGCTTCGATCATCTTTGAGAGGCCGCCCGCGAGGATGCGTTCGAGAATCTCGAGGTCTGCCTTCTCGGGAAAACATACGAGCGCGAGCGACGTGATGGGCTTTCCGCCCATGGCGTAGATGTCACTTAACGCGTTGGTCGCGGCGATCTGGCCGAAAGTGTGGGGATCGTCGACGACCGGCGTGAAAAAGTCGACTGTCTGTACGAGCGCCTGATCGGGAGCGATTTGATACACTCCGGCGTCGTCGGCGTGGTCGAAGCCGACTAGAACATTGGGGTCGTGTTGGCGCGGTAATTTGCCGAGCACCTTGTCCAGCGCCGCTGGACTTAGCTTGGACGCGCAACCCGCGGCTTTTACGGACTCCGTAAGGCGGAATGGTTTTGTTTCGGACATGAAGTCATTGTACCGAGTTGCGAGTGCCCGAGTCTTACCGAGTCGACTGGAGCACGGAAGATAGGGACGACGTCGAGCCAGGAAGTGTCTATGTGCATCACGTGGTGAGACCGCATTCGCTACTTCACCGCGACATCGGTGACCTGGATGTCGGGATACTGATGGTTCCACTGGGCGGAGATGCTTTCGAACGTCAGGCGAAAAGTCTTGCTTTGACCGGGGCCTAGCGGGGAGACGCTGAAGTCGACCGCTTCGGGATAGGGGCCGGTGGTTTTCAGAACTTGCATCGGGATGTCTTCGCGCTGGGCGAGTTGTCCCAAGTCGTCTTTGAATTGGACTTCGACGATCACATGCGTGACGGTCTTGCCGCCGAGTTGGTGATGGTTCCGTCGACATAGCTGACGGTGGCTCCGACAAAGTTTTCGGCGGCGCTCATTTTGAAATCGGAGAGCTTGAGGCTGGCGGCGTAGGGAGGCGGTCCGGACGCGGCCTTGGGCTGGCTGCGAAGAAGAAATGCGAAGATGACGGCTATCGCAATGACAACCGCTACGGCAATGGCGATCGTGCGCCGGCTGGAATCTGGCTCTTCCGCTACTGGAGTTGGCTCGATCAGGCCGCCCATGCCTGTCGATTGTACTCTGGAGATTAGTTGCTGCGGTCTTGAAGAACGCGGCCAAGAAGAGCACGCCGAACAGTAGGTCGACGCCGCCGAGTGCGAGATCCTGCGGGTGCAGGCGATTCTGCAGAAAAAGCACGAGCAGGGTAGCGCCGTAGCCGAACTTCTCAAGGACGGATGGAATCATCATGGGTCGGAGTCGCACGGGATCTTTCGCGATTACGAAGAATGCGACCTGGAAGGCCAATCCCACGCTGACGAAACCGTAATAGAACGCGGGGTGGGTGATGGGCGGCGGATCGTTGCGGCTGATCATATCGAAGATGAAATAAAGAGGTGTGAGGACCAACACACCCCAAATGCCCGCGATCCAAAATACGACCTTGGCGAATTTCATGTCCCTGCCTTGGTTAGCGCGACCTGCGCTCGCGGGACGGCCGAGGCGGCCGTCCCCACATGGTTCTGCTTATTGTCCCCAGGTTTCTTACTCTCCGCCTACGGTTAGTCCGTCAATGCGAAGGGTTGGCGCGGCGACCGAGCCGCGGAACTCGAGATCGCTTGCGATCTCGGAGATGTTGAAGAACATTTCTTTCAGGTTTCCGGCGACGGTGATTTCTTCGACTGGGTAGGCGAATTCTCCGCCGGAAATCCACAGGCCGGAGGCGCCGCGGGAATAGTCGCCGGTCACGAGGTTCGCGCCGTGGCCGAGGAACTCGGTGACGTAGAGGCCTTCTTTGATTTCGGAAATCAGTTGCTTCGGCGTTCTGCTTCCTGGCTGCAGGAAGTAGTTGCCCGGGCCGATGCCCGGTGTGCCGGCGAGTCCGCGGGAGGCGTTGCCGGTGGTTTTGAGCCCCAGCTTTTTCGCGGTGTACGTATTCAGGAGGTAAGAATTCAGCACGCCATTTTCGACGACTACCGTGCGGCGCGTGGGGATGCCTTCGCCATCGAAGGGGCTGGTGCCGAAGCCGCCGGGGATGGTGCCGTCGTCGATGATGGTGACGTTGTCGCCGGCGATTTTCTGTCCCAGCTTGCCGGCTAGAAACGATGCGCCGCGGTAGACCGAATCGCCGTTCACGCCTTCGAAAATGTGTTCGAGGATCGACGTGGCGACCATGGGATCGAAGATGATCGGGACCTGCGCGGTCTTTGCCTTGCGCGCGCCCAGGCGGCGCAGCGTGCGTTCGGCTGCGACTTTGCCGACTTGCTCCGGGGATTCGAGCTTGGACAGCATGCGCGCGACGGAGTACCAATAGTCGCGCTGCATCGCGCCGTCTTCGGTTTGCGCGATGGGAACGGCCGACACCGAGCAGTAAGACCGGCGGTATTCGCCGACGAAGCCATGCGAGTTGGCCAGAACTTTGTGGCCGGTGGCGGCGTCGAACGATCCGCCTTCGGAATTCTTGATGCGCGGGTCGAAATCGAGCGCGGCTTTTTCGGCGCGGCGGGCGTAGTCGATGCGGTCGGGGCCGGGGAGGGAATACACGTCTTCGTGGTAGAGATCGAGGTCGCCTGGGAGCGAGCCTAGCTGCGAAGCTTCGGGGATTCCGCCGAACGGGTCTTCCGAGGTGATCTTTGAGAGTTCCAGCGCGGATTTCACCATGCGGTCGAGGGCTGCGGTTGAGAAGTCGCTGGAGTAGGTGCTGGCGGCACGCTGGCCGTTGAAGACTCGGACGCCGATGGAACGCGATCCGGATTCTTTTAGGGTTTCGACCTGGCCCAGGCGGACTAGCGTGGAGAATTCATCGCCTTCGCGCACTACGCATTCGGCGGCCGTTGCGCCGCCGTTCATGGCGCGGCGGACGATGTCTTCAGCAAGATTGCGAAGGTCAGTTTCTAGTTTCGGGATTTCCAGTTGGACTTGAGACATAGATGCCTTGAGCAAATAAGATTACGGCAGAAAGCAGATTCCTCGCCGGGCTTCGCCCGGTTCGGAATGACAAGAGTTATGAATCCGTGCCGATCCGTGTAAATCCGTGGCGAAAATTTTACTGCATGAAGCCGCCGGGATCTTTCTTGGCGGTGCCGCCGACGGTCAGGCGATCGATCTTGATGGTCGGAATGCCTACGCCTACTGGCACGGCTTGTCCGTCTTTGCCGCAGGTGCCGACGCCTTCGTCTAGTTTCAGATCGTTGCCGACCATCGAGACCCGGGTCAGAACATCGGGGCCGTTGCCGATCAGCGTTGCGCCTTTGATCGGCGCGGTGATCTGGCCGTCTTCGATCATGTAGGCTTCGGAGGCTCCGAACACGAATTTGCCGTTGGTGATATCGACCTGGCCTCCGCCGAAGTTTACGGCGTAGATGCCGCGCTTCACGGAGCGAATAATGTCTTCGGGATTGTCCTGGCCTGCGAGCATGTAGGTGTTGGTCATGCGCGGCATGGGGATGTGCTCGTAGCTTTCGCGGCGTCCGTTGCCGGTGTCGGCGATGCCCATCAGGCGCGCGGAGAGCTTGTCGCTCAGGTAGCCCTTCAGGATTCCTTTTTCGATGAGCACGGTTTCCTGCGTGGGCTCGCCTTCGTCGTCTACGTTCAGGGAGCCGCGGCGCCACGGCATGGTGCCGTTGTCGATGACCGTGCATTTTTCGCTGGCTACGCGCTTGCCGATCAGGCCGGCGAAGGCTGAAGTTTTCTTGCGATTGAAATCGGCTTCCAGTCCGTGACCGACGGCTTCGTGAAGGAGAACGCCGGGCCATCCCGGGCCGAGGACCACTTCCATTTCACCGGCGGGAGCTTCACGGGCGTCGAGTTGCAGGATTGCCTGCCGGGCGGCTTCTTTCGCGAAGAATTCGGGATTCTTGTCTCCGAAGAAAAAGTCGAGGGCGACGCGGCCGCCGCCGCCGGAGCCGCCGCGAGCTGAATTGTTTTCGGTTTTAGCGATACACGACACGTTCATGCGGGCCAGCGGCTGGGAATCTTCGGCGAAGGTTCCATCAGAAGCTACGACCAGGATATTTCGGAGTTCATCGGCGTAGCTGGCGCGGACTTCCTGAATGCGCGGATCGTAGGCACGGGCGGCTTTATCGGCCCGCATGACCAGTTCAACTTTGGCGGTGATTTCGGCGTCGACTGAGGGCAGAGTCACGGGATACAGGCTGCGAGCCGCGGTTTGTTGGAAACCAGCGACAGACGTTTTCGCAGGAGCGCTGGCGATCAGGGCCGCGGTGCGGGCTGCGTGCAGGATGCGGCTGGCGGAAAGATCGTCGGTGTAAGCGTATCCGGTGCGTTCGCCGGAAACCACACGCACACCGCAACCTGCGGAAATGCCCTGCGAGGCTGACTTGACCATGGACTCATCCACCAGCAGTGAGGTGGAGGAAAGATATTCAAAATAAAGGTCGGCATAGTCGCCGCCGGCGGAAAGAGCGGCCGCCAGGTAGTGTTCGAGGTCGTTTTCGGTGACTCCGTAGTGGTCGAAGAAGAAGCGCTGCTTATCCGCTAGAGATGGTTTGATCAAGCTTTTGTTCACCTGAATTAGATGCCGCCGGGCTGCGAGCAGACTCAGATGGGCGGATTGGTTCATTATCCCACATGGGGCGGAGGCGGGCGGGCGAAACATCCACAGCAGAAGTGTGACGATGGTCACATGTCACAGACGGCGAGCCTGCGGAGGTTAGAGAATGCAGGTTAGAGAACGCAAATGGATGCCTCCAAATGCCGACGGTGACGCCGCAGGCTCTGACTCGTACGGTGCAGGACTTTCTCAGCGAGGCCGCGGGTGCCGTGGTGCTGGAAAACGGCGCGGTGGCTTTTGATCTGGCGCAATCCAAGTATTCGATTTCCGGCGAATACAACCGGTGCTTGTTGCACCTTTGGTCGGCGGAGCGCAACGCCGTGCGGCGGGTGCTGGAGGCTGAAGTGAAGAATGGCACGCTGCGGCTGGCGGTGCAGAGGCTGGGGCAGGCGCGGCCGTCGAGGCTGGAAATTTGCCGGGAACGCGACAGGCGCTCGCCTACGGCTCGTCGAGCGGCTCGCGCTGCGTATGAGCACAAGCTCAGGAGGACTTTGGGACGGCATTTCCCTGAGTTCAAGGTCACCCGATTGACCACTGGCGCGGACTTAGAGAAATCCTTTGGACCCGTCTATTCGCGCGGTTTGATACGACAGGGGCGCTCGGCCTTTGCGTTGCTGGGGGTGAACGCACAGGAGACCCAGTGCTCAATTGACGCGGCGCTTACCTTCGGCATCCTGTGGCTCGATGTGTGCCGGCAGACGCAGGCCGCGAATGTTCTGGTGGAAGGGTTGAAGATGTTTGTGCCCGCTGGAACTTCTGCGCTGGTACGGGAGCGGATGGCGAACCTGAACCGGGATGCCGCCAAGTGGCGGCTGTTTGAGCTGGATGAACGGCACGATGCGCTGGTGGAAATCGACTGCGCGGATCGCGGCAACGTGGCGACTCGGCTGGTGCATGCGGCCGATGATGAGGCGGCGCGCGAGCGCTTCAAGGAGTCGATTGCGAGAGTTCAGCAAGTTTTGCCGAATTGTGAAGTGGCTGTGCTGTCGGCGGCGGAGATTGTTTTCCGCTGGCGCGGGCTTGGAGTTTGCGCAAGCGCGGCTGGGAGGTGTTCCGGGATTGTTTCGCAGCACCGAGGAGATCGCGTTTGGCGTGGGCGCTGAGGAGCGGATTCTGGATACAACTAACCAAGCCACATTTGCCGAACTGGCGCACGGTTTGCGCGATACTCGCCATCCTTATGGACCGCGGCAACATCCGTTGTGGCGGCTGCGTCCGGAGAGATGGCTGGAGTCGCTGGTGGTGGGCGATGTGAGTGTGGTGGATGGACGTCTGGAGCCGTCGTGCCGGTATTCGCAGGTTCCGGCATTTTCCGCCTCGGACCGGGCCATGATCGATGTGCTCACAACCACACGCGCGGGACGCCTGGCGGTGGTGGAGCTGAAGGCTGATGAGGACATCCACCTGCCGCTGCAGGGACTGGATTACTGGTCGCGGGTGGAATGGCATCACGCTCGCGGCGAATTTCCCCGGTTTGGGTATTTTGACGGCCGCGAGTTGTCGACCGAGAAGCCGCTGCTGTTTCTGGTGGCTCCTGCCTTGCATGTGCACCCGGCTACGGATACCTTGCTGCGCTATCTTTCGCCCGAGATTGATTGGGAGTTTGTGGGGATTGACGAGCGCTGGCGGGAGGGAGTAAAAGTCGTGTTCCGGAAGCGGCCCGAAGTCAAACATGGCGTCGTATCCTGCCTTGACGGCCTGACCGTCCTCGATTCCCGTCCTGGAATTCCATTTCCGTAACACTTCTCAAAAACTCTAGATAGCGCACTTGATGTGCGTTAAGATGCCGCGGTTAATTCGTCGGCGGGTAGGTGCGTCAAACAGCCGAGACGCTCGAACAGCCTAGAGAAAAGAACGAAAGGACAAGAAAATGAAAAGAAGATACTCCCCTCTTGCCGAGCACTGGTTGCGCTTGTCTGCGCGGTCGTCGTTCTTGTTGTTCACCATCCCAGGACAGGCCCAGCCGCAGCTCCTATCGACGCGTCATGTGCGCGAAGCGGTTGTCAATGGGCAGGCGCAGTTGGTCGGGCGACTCCCGGCAACCCAGACCCTGCTCTTCGACATTGTTCTGCCGTTGCGCGATCGCGCAGGGTTGCAAAATTTCGTGCAGGAAGTCCAATCCCTGCAAGCCCCTCTTACCACAAGTTCCTTACGCCGCAGGAGTTTACCGCGAGGTTCGGCCCCAGCCAGGAAGATTGGGACGCCCTGGTTGCTTTCGCGAAAGCGAGCGGCTTTGAGATCATCAGCGGAACCCGCGAGGCCAGGGATCTAAGGCTCACCGGTACCGTGGCGAACATCGAGAAGGCCTTCCATGTGACCATGGGGACCTATCGGGACCTCACCGAAGACCGCACATTCTTTGCCGTGGACCGCGAGCCTACCGTGGACCTTCCCTTCCAGCTTTGGCACATCACTGGTTTGGACAACGATTCCAAGCCGCATCCCATGTATGTCAAGAAGAGCGACTACGCGAAGGCCCATGGGATCGACGCCAACAAGGTCGTGTCTCATGCCACCACCGGCTCCGGCCCTTCGGCTTCCTTTTTGGGCAGCGACATGCGCGCGGCCTACTACGGCGGAACGGCGCTCACCGGCTCCGGCCAGAACATCGCCCTGTTCGAATTCGCGGGCACCGATTTGGCTGATCTGACCACGTATTACAAAAACGTTGGGCAAACGGAACCTTACACTCCCACCCTCATTTCCACGGGCGGGTACGCGCACGAGCTGCGTCGATAGCGGCAGTAGCGCATGTGACGATACGGAGCAGACCCTCGACATGACGCAGGCGATGGGCATGGCCCCAGGCTCGACCATGCTCTATATGTACGTCTGCGGCAGCGTCAAAGCCAATGGATCGGGAACTATCAGCGATACTGCCTGCATCAGCGCGATGGTTACGGATACGGACGCTCCGTTGTCCAAGCAGATCAGCTGCTCGTGGGGCTGGACACCGGCGGACCCCAGCACTCTGGACCCGTACTTTGAGCAGATGGCGTCGCAGGGCCAGAACTTCTTTGCCGCGTCTGGCGACAGTTCGGCTTGGTCTGCGTCGAATGAGGCCTGGCCAGCCGACGATGCGAATATCGTCTCGGTCGGCGGCACGGACCTGACAACCTCCAGCGCGGCTGGCGCCTGGAAATCGGAAACCGCCTGGGCAGACAGCGGCGGCGGCATCTCCCCGGATTCCATCCCGATCCCCTCATGGCAGCAGCTCTCGGGCGTGATTACCTCGTCCAACAAGGGATCCACGACTCTACGGAATGGCCCAGACGTTTCGGCGAACGCGAATTTTACCTTTTACGTCTGCGCCGACCAAACCACCTGTACGGCGAACGACTACGGCGGAACCAGCTTTGCGACGCCCATGTGGGCCGGCTACCTGGCTCTGGCCAATCAACAGGCAGCGGCCAACGGCGACACGATCGGCTTTATCAATCCGATCCTTTACCCGGCGGCTCTGACCTCAAGCTATGGCACCTATTTCCACGACATCACCAGCGGCAGTTGCGGCACCTATTCGGGAATCACCGGCTACGATCTGTGCACCGGCTGGGGCAGTCCGAATACGACCGGGATCATCAACCTGTTGGCTGGATCTGCGACGCCGAGCTTTACGCTTTCGGCTTCGCCGAGCAGTCTGTCGATTACCCAAGGCAACAGCGGCACCAGCACCATCACGGTGACCGATGCGGGCGGATTCACCGGCAGCGTAACGCTGGCTGCATCCGGCCTGCCGAGCGGCGTGACTGCGGCATTCGGCACGAATCCCACAACCGGGACCAGCGTGCTGACGCTGACGGCGAGCTCCACGGCGACTACCGGGACGTCCACGGTGACTATCACCGGAACTTCCGGCAGCCTGACCGCAACCACTACCGTTGCCCTCACGGTGAGTGCGACGGCGACGCCAAACTTCACCATCGGCGCTTCGCCTGCATCCGTGACCGTAACCCAAGGTGCCAACGGAACGAGCACGATCACCATCACCAGCACGGGCGGCTTCAACTCTGCAACCACGTTGAGCGCTACCGGCCTGCCTACGGGCGTTACGGCGGCGTTCTCGACCAACC
>CAVYOW010000008.1:0-38729 GCA_963770235.1 uncultured Acidobacteriaceae bacterium
CTGTGGTGGAATTGTTGTAACGATCTCGGGCGGAAGGATGTACCAAACATCGACGGGGATGAGCAGGATCGCAAAGAAATCCACGGTTCCAGCCGGATACCTCCGACGCTCGGGGTCGATGCCCATCAACTTCAGATGGTATGCATTTTTTCGCGCCGTGTAGGTAATCGACTTCACTTGCACTCGCAGCACTCTCTTCTGGTTTTCTACTCCGACGTCGTATTTCCCCGATTCGCCAAATGGCCTTGAGACTTTCATTCCTTGTCCTGCCGCCATCATCATGAAGTAAAGTTCGGCCCATTCTCCGCGCTCCTTAGAGTTTTTCAACTTCGCGCCCGCCCACCGATCAGCTTTCCGTCTCATCGCTCAGCTCCTTCTCGTTTTCTAGACCAAAAAATACGAGGCTCTCCCGATCCTCGCTTTGTTCCTGAATGTCCCAAGCCCGCTCCCAACCACTACCCACAGATCACTTTCCCGCGAACTACTCCCAGCATCTCAACACTTACGACCCAAGTCATGTTCATCCGTCACACGGATACCACTTTCTCCTGTGGAAAGCTGCAGATTGCCGGGCCAGTCCTCGCTGCTCTTCAATCATTCAGGCCGGCCAGCTGATCCGCCGCTTTGCTCGCCCGAACGCAGAGTTCTTTGAAGACCCGAGCATTGAACGCATCCTTTGCGCCAGCTTTTTTCAGGATGCTTCGAAACTGCGCCCGCAGCAGCCGGTAAATCTGCGACATCTCAGTCACACTTGGCAGACGGCTACTTCCCACGAAGGCGTTTCCCAGTTCGCGGAATACTCCGGCGACAGTCCCGCCGTGAATGTAGGCGTCGGTGCCGTCGAGGTCGCTCAGCGATTTCTTGATTCGATGCGGCACCGCCTCACACACAATCCAGGAATGATTGGGGTGCGCTGACCTCTCCAAAGCAACGGTGAGTCCAAGCTCGAATGGCATATTGAAGCGCGGAGTAGGCGGAGGGTTGCGATCAAGTTGGACCCGCGAAAGATCGTGAATGGAATATCGCGATTGGCGAATGAGTGAGAGGATGCGGTCAAGGCGGCGCTGCCCAAAAGGAATTTCTAGAGTCGCGCGCGGAGCGAAGCCGAAGCGCAGATGCCGGCGACATACGCAAGAAGAAGGTTTTCGAATCTCGCATCGTAGGGAACGTTGAGGAAAACATCTTCGTCCCTAACGCGAGGCTTTGCGGCGCGCCGAAGCTCTCTTGCCAGTTTTTGTGCCATTGCGGGAGCTATGGCTTCCAGCCGTTTTCCCCCATGTTTTGGTCCGGATCACGACTTTCCCAGTTTTGGGATCTTTGTGAATCATCCTCTCTACTTCACGGATGATCTCTCCGGTACGCTTCTTCGAAACGCCCAAAACCCGCGCCGTATCGTACACGGTCATTGGCCGGCTGTTATCGACTCTGATCGGTTGCCGCATATTCTTATTATACGCCGCAAGCTTTGTCATTCCGAAGGGCCGGAAGCCCGGTGAGGAACCTGCTGTAAGCCGACACCACCACGAACCGAGGGTGCCTACTCTTCGCGCACTTTGCGAAGAGTGGGATTCCACAGCCCCATCCCTCCGATGTTTTGAGAAGTGCCACGACCTCCAAGAAAAGGAACCGAGTCGCCGCAGGGACGGAACTGCAACTTCAGTTCCTCGGTCGCAGCTGGCTTGCGAGACGCTGCCTTCGTTCGAGTTCAGTGGCGTCGATCGATGCCGCCGGTTCTTTACGGGCACGTTCCTGGTCGCCCGGGGGCACGGCGGGCGGCCTAGCAACTGCTTCCTGCCGCTGGGCTGCCTTCTTCCGCTCGCCATGTTTCTTACGTAATTTCTCAAATGCTTCGATCTCCTCCCAAAGAGCGCCCGGACCCGGTTTTTCACCAGCGAAAGAATCGCTATGCAGATGGGCATCAATGCAACGAGAGATGGACTCCATCCGGGCAACTACCTCGCGAACAATTTCCGGGTCCAGCGATACATCGGCAAGCCGCCCGAAGCTTATTCTTTCTTCGAACCTCTCGATGACGCCCTCGAACAAACCGAAAATAACAAAAGCTTCGTACGACGTCCTAAGCGCGCCAAATCCCTGTTCGAGCAGCCACTGCTGCTCCTGGGGCGGCGCTGATTTCGCCTTCCCATATCTATCCCGCGCCAGTTGGGCGTGCTTGAAATCCCCCTCACAAGCAGGGCTGTTGTCTAGGAACACGAAGCCAGGCGTGCCATCCTGCCCGCGTTGAATCCAGTGGGTAATCGTGCCTACGCTGAGCGCCTTCGCCTGCGTCTTTAGCTCGTAGAGAAACACGAGGTCATGTGTGAATACGACCACCTGCCGCTTCCTCGCGAGCTCAGCCAACTGACACGCGAGGGCTCGCCTTGAGCCAAGGTCGAAAGAGGAGACTGGGTCGTCGATAATAATGCCGGTGCATGATTCGTCGAGCTCAGCCTCGGTGAGGAAGTCCGCCAATGCAACGACTCGCTTCTCGCCTTCACTAAGAACGCCCTCTATCGAGTATGAACCGTCAAAGACCTCGCGGCTCAGAACGATCCGTCTTACCGTCTCCCTTTTTGTCCGTGCGTAGCAACGGCAACTCGCAAGTCCTTGTCGAATCGCGAGAGATTCGACTGGAAAAGGCCAACAAACCGATCGGTTACTAGCTCCTGAAAAAGCTCGTTGTACTTCGCCGTGATATGCCTGGTTGAGCCAAGGGCCCTCCGTCCTTTTGCAATCCAGCTCTTCAGCGCTACATACTTCTTGATCGCGGGAAGCTGCGCAGAAAGCAACTTACGATGCTGAAGCAATCGAAGCGCACTGCCAAGAATCTCGACTTTATTGCTGACGGGTTCTTTCTTAAGCGCATCGGCTTCCCGTTCGCGGGACTCAATGAGATCCATCAGCGTCTGACGCTCGATCGGCACGAGGTCCGTGATGTCGCCGACACGCCCTTCCCTAAGAGCCGAAATGAGTTCCGCCCGACGCGCCGAACACGCCGCGGCCTGTTTCCCCAAGGGCGGCAAAAGCTGAGGCGCGACGCCCGCGAGCAACCTCTCTGCTGCCGAGTCTCCCGCGGAGAACGCTAAGTTAAGTCGTTCTAGTTCGCGAATTTCCGCAGCGCATAATCTCCGGGCAGCTTGCAGTCGAACTGCTGAGTCCGACTCAACAAATCCCCATAGCCTTTGAATTAGATCAACTGCCTGCTCCGAGAGCGGTTGGCGACACAGAAGACACTTGTCGTTCTCGCCCGGGTATGCCTCTCCGCGCTTCCCCTCTGCATCGGCAAGAGCCTTAGCCGACGACACGAACTCACGCCATAATTCCGTGCCCACCTCATTCAGAAATTCGACCTTGAATTGTTCTGCACCCGACCGCTCTGCTTCGCCCTTCGCACTTTCTAACTTCTCGACGATACCCCGTATTCTAGAAACACCGGCGCCCCCTAGCATCAAGTCAGCGGCCTCCAGTGAGGAAAGCAGTCCGCGAAGATTTATCGCCTCCTGGCGCAGGCCAGACACCCTTTTGCTAACGTCTTGCCCTCTAAGCTGAGCGATCTCGTACTCCAATTGCTCGATCCTCGAGAGTTCCTCCGGGGCGAGGTGTGCGAATGTTTCAAGCTCAGCCAGATCCGTAAACGGCCCAAGGGTTTGGATACGTCCGGCTATCGCCGACTCACCGACAAAAAGTGCAGCAAAATCGATGGTCGTGTCCCGTTGTTCAAGAACATTCCTAAAACGCTCGCGCACCGCATCGGTGACATCCGACAACTGCGTGAGAACCGACAATCCCGAGGGTGAGATACTGAGTACATTGGAGCGCGTCAGATGGACCGGCAGACTATTACTGTCAAATACCCAGAAGCCTTGCAGTTCGGCACAACTCTCTCCTCGCGTCCATGTAAGTACAGTCCGCGATCCGTCCCTCGAAACCTCGATGTCCGCTTGCGGGACGACGTCCGGACGAGGTGCCTTCCTTGCATTCGGCAGCACGTCCCTGTCGCCGCGAGCAAACCCCGCACAGCCAAGAGGGCGTGCGTATCCCGTTTTACCCGCTCCATTATTGCCGTAGACCGCCGTTAACTGCGGGCCGAACTGCAAGTCCTGCCCTGACGCTAACGCATTAACATTTCGCAGGTTGAAGAGACGCTCTAAACGATACCTCGCTTTTGCATCATCAGCGTAGGTGCGCGGAAAATCGATTCCGGACCGCATCGGCATCTGCACCAACCCTGCGTCCTGCATACAATAATCGAGAAGGATTTGGTAATCGGCTTCACTGAGAGGTCGGTCAGAGAGGATCATGCTGAGCGCCATTCGTTCCCAGTATGCTAGTTCGGCAGACCACGCTCTTATCTGATCCATTACCGCAGGCATAGAACCTCCCCAACCACGGCAAAATAAAAAAAGGCACAGCGTTCGCCGTGCCCCCTTCACAGCTTGCGTCTATTACCGTTACGACTTGTCCACCTCAGCGGCTAAAGCCGTCGAGGTTTGGCTCCTGTTCGGCATGGCTAAAGCCATGCCCCTCCGAAGAACTACCACCCTACGAAATACCCCTCCGGATACAGATAATCCTCACCGGATTCATCGATCACGCGTACCAGATGATGCGCCGCCGCATGCTCATCCCTCAGCCGCCGATACACCTGGCGCAACTCCAAAGACGCAGCGTAGCCTGCGTTCCGCACGCAGACGAGATGAACTGGGGCGCGTCTCCTTTCACGCCTAACTGCACCCGCTCGTGCTCCCGCAACTTCCGCACCGATAGCAGCTACCATTCCGCGTCATGATGCTGCCGCAGAAGCTGCACGTAGGAGCGTCACCCAGGTCGATGATGCCAGCCAGCGCGTCGGCAGCGTGAACCGATCCAGGGTTTAGGGATCGGGGATCAGGGGTCGGTAATCCTCTCGATGATTCATTTGCCTCGCTGATCCCTGGCCCCTGCCCACTAATCCCTTGTTTCGGCCGCAGATTCTCAAACAGGAACTGCTGCTGCCCAGTCAAAAACCGCAACTGCAGCCAGCGGAAGATGTAGTCCATGATCGACTTGGCAAACCCGATGTCGGGATTGCTGGTCCACCCGCTAGGCTCAAACCGCGTGTGCGCAAACTTCTCGCACAGCAGCTTCAGCGGCACGCCATGCTGCAGCGCAATGGACGTGGCCAGCGCAAAGCTATCCATCAGCCCCGAGACCGTCGATCCTTCCTTGGCCATGGTGATGAACAGTTCGCCCGGCTCCCCATCCGGATAGAGCCCGACGGTGATGTAACCTTCATGCCCTCCGATGTTGAACTTGTGCGTGATCGAAGCCCGTTCCTCCTGCAGCTTGTGCCGGACGGCACGAGGAGGCGCATTAAGATTATCTTCCTGTGGCGCGGCCGCCCCCGGCCGCGGGTCATCTTTACTGGAGTTGGCAGTCTTAGTCCCAGCCGCCGAAAGCGGCTGCGACTTCTTGCACCCATCCCGATAAACCGCAACAGCCTTCAAGCCAAGCTTCCAAGCCTGAAGATAAGCCTCCATGATGTCTTCGACCGATGCATTCTCCGGAAGATTTACCGTCTTCGATATAGCCCCCGAGATAAAAGGCTGCGCAGCAGCCATCATCCGCAAATGCCCCATATAAGCAATCGACCGAGTCCCCTTAGCCGGCTTAAACGAGCAATCAAACACATCAAGATGCTCGTCCTTAACATGCGGCGCCCCTTCAATAGTCCCAGTAGCATCAATGTAACTAACAATAGCGTTAGCCTGATCGTGATCGTACCCAAGCTTAAACAAAGCAGTAGGCACAGTCTGATTAACAATCTTAATCATCCCCCCACCGACCAGCTTCTTGTACTTAACCAGCGCAAGATCCGGCTCTACACCAGTAGTGTCACAGTCCATCATGAAGCCTATTGTTCCTGTTGGCGCTAATACTGTTACTTGGCTGTTTCTGTAGCCGTGTTTTTCGCCTTGGGCTAGGGCTTCGTCCCAGCATTGTTTGCTGGATTCGTAGAGAGTGCTTGGGACGTTGGATTTGTTTATGTTGTTTACGCTGGCGCGGTGCATTCGGATTACGTCCAGGAATGGTTCGCGGTTTATGTACCAGCCGGGGCAGGCTGCTCCGGGCATGTTGTTGGCTTCGGTTATGCCTAGACGAGTTGCTACTGTGTCGGTTGCGGGGGTTAGCGGTTCGCATTGTTCGGCTATCTTGCTCGACTGCAGGTAGGCTTCGCCGCACATGATCGCGGTTACGCAGGCGGCGTAGTCGCGGCCGGCGTCGGAGTCGTAGGGTAGGCCTGCGGCCATTAACAGTGCGCCTAGATTTGCGTAGCCTAGGCCTAGTGGACGGTAGTCGTGGGAGTTGCGCATGATCGCTTCTGTGGGATATCCCGCGTTGTCCACGAGAATTTCCTGCGCGGTGATCAGGACATCTACCGCGTGGCGGTAGGCCTCGACGTCGAAGGTGCCGTTCGGGGCGAACTTCAGGAGATTCAGGCTGGCCAGGTTGCAGGCTGAGTCGTCCAGGAACATGTATTCGCTGCAGGGGTTGCTGGCATTGATTCTTGCCGTGTTCTTGGAGGTGTGCCAGCGGTTTACCGTGGTGTCGTATTGCATGCCGGGATCGCCGCAGTGCCAGGTGGCTTCGGAAATTTTCTTGAGGAGATCTTTGGCTTTGTAGGTCTTCATTACGCTGCCGTCCTGCACCTTTTTGGTGGAGAAATCGGTGTCGCGGACTACGGCGTACATGAAGTCGTCGGTTACGCGGACGCTGTTATTCGCGTTCTGGAAGAAGATGGAGGAGTAGGCGTCGGAATCGGGATGGGAGCCGTCGTATCCGAGCGATACCAGAGCGTGAGCTTTCGCCTCTTCTTTCTGTTTGCACTCGATGAACTCGACGATGTCGGGATGGTCTACGTTGAGGATGACCATCTTGGCGGCGCGGCGGGTTTTGCCTCCGGACTTGATTACTCCGGCGAAGGCGTCGAAACCTTTCATGAAGCTTAGCGGGCCGCTGGCTGTGCCTCCTCCGCTCAATCCTTCGGTGGAGGAGCGCAGCGGGGAGAGATTGGTGCCGGTGCCTGATGCCCCACTTGAAGAGCATGCCTTCGGTTTTCGCCAGCGTGAGGATGGAATCGAGCGAGTCTTTCACTGAGTTGATGAAGCACGCGGAGCATTGCGGCTTGCTGTAGCCGGTGATGCCGAACTCGACCTGCTGGGTCTGGGGATTCCAGTGCCAGTTGCGGGCGTCGGAATTGGGCTCGATGCGGTCGCAGCCTACGTTGAACCAGACCGGCGAGTTGAAGGCGGCGTACTGGCGGACGAGGATGTGGACCAGTTCGTCGTGGAAGGTGGCGCCGTCTTCGGGTGTCTTGAAGTAGCCCTGTGCTAGTCCCCAGTTGCGGATGGTTTCGGCTACGCGGGTGACTAGCTGGCGGACTCCGGTTTCGCGCTCGGGAGTGCCTACCTTACCGTGCAAGTATTTGCTGGCCACGATGTTGGTCGCGGTCATGGACCAGTCTTTGGGGACTTCGACGTCTTTCTGCTCGAAGATCACGTTGCCTTGGGCGTCGGTGATCTGAGCGAGGCGGAGATCCCATTCGAGTTCATCGTAGGGGGAGACACCGGGCTTGGTGAAGAGGCGGCGGAAGGACAGGCCAGGGGCAGTCTTCCTGGCCAGGGTGGACGTGGGCGCGGAAACGGTAGTGGTTTTGACCTCGGGCATTACTCTCTCCATTATTAGTTAGATTCTATCTATCTTGGCCCGATTCGGCGTCCCTTTGGGGGTGGACGGGGGAATTGGGTTGTGCCCGAACGGGAATTTGTTCGGGGGTGTTGCGGTTCTTGTAAAGAGCATTTTCCCCTCTTTGGGGGCTTGTGCGTCCTAACCTCAGGGGCTAAAGCCCATTTCGATCGCTACATCTGACGGTACGGCTGAAGCCGTACCCTGATACGAATCTTTCTGCGGCGACAGCCAATACCGCGCCCTTCCCAGCTTTGCAAAGCCCTTCGGCTTAGAAGCCGGAGGGGAGGGGGTGAGGACAGTGAAGGTTCCTGTTGGCTCCGGAATCCAGATGCGGGGCCGGGGGTGCCGTCTCCTGCATGGCTTTCGGGGTCCGTATCTCGGCTGAGATTCTTGCGCTGTCGACAGAAGCGGGCGAGGGCCCCTTCGACTGCATCTCAGGGCAGGTCCGCTCCACAGTCAGCTCCAGGGAGGACTGGAAGTCGGCGCCGATGCCACTCGCTCTTTCGGCAGAGGAGAGCATCCACTGGTTTAGGGCGTTGCAGATGTTGCGGCGCTGGGCCTGGTCTTCGATGACAACGAAGCGGAGGAAGCAGCGTCCGGAAGCCAGGCGCCCGCGCATGGGACTGACGCCGGTGAACATACGATCGAGAGTGAAGGCCATATCGTCGTCTTCGGAGAACTGGAGGGCGGCCAGCATGCGGGTTGGGGGCGGTGGCATCGGAGTTGGTGCCGTCCCTTCGGGACTCTGCTTCGCTATTTGCGAGCCTACCCCGGACTTACGTCCGGGGCCTACGAATGCCGCCCCTTGAGTCGCGGGGCTGGACGCAGGTTGAGGAGTTATACCTTCGCCCGCAGATCGGGCCGGGCCGCTCCCCAGCATGATTCCGGACACTCCGAGGTCCATGATTTCTTCGGCCAGGGCGAAGATGCCCGGCTTGCTGGGGACTACGAGGAGGCTGTGCG
Source organism: uncultured Acidobacteriaceae bacterium (assembly GCA_963770235.1). Classification (GTDB taxonomy): domain Bacteria; phylum Acidobacteriota; class Terriglobia; order Terriglobales; family Acidobacteriaceae; genus Sulfotelmatobacter. The sequence goes on from CAVYOW010000008.1 coordinate 8,692, forward strand.
GGGAGTCGCAGTGGAACCAGCGCGACCACTGCAGACGGCGCGGGTCCACGGGGCGGTCAAGGCCGTGGCGGGCGAGGGAGTCGGCGACGAGTCGAGTTAAAGCTTCCATCCAGGGCTCCTATGACGGCTTCGGGCTTCGGCTTTCGGGCCTCGGCCAGAAGATGAAACTAAGTCTCTGTGTAGAACTGGTTCTTGCTTACTGATTTAGTCGGCCCCCCGGGGAGGATCGGGGGAACGGCCACCGCACTTTTCACCACTTCCCAAAACCCAGCTTTCGGCTTCCGGCTGGTGAGACCACTTTGTTTTCTTACATTTACGGATGACGCCGGGTCACCTCTGGCCCGACGCCCCCGTAAATCCTGCTTGACTTCGCCCTTTGTGTTTGGCCTGCCCCGTTCCCGCGAGGCTGGTTTCAAAGGGCTATGGGAATGCAAAGTTACTCCCGCTTATAGTGCCTGTCAAGAGGGAAACACCACAGGTTGTATCCTCAGCAATGACGGGCTTGGTGCGGGGGGTGTGGGATTCGTTTTCCACAAAGGGAATTCATCGTGGGTTCATAAAGACAGTGGCCAGTGGTCAGTGGCCAGTGGCCAGTAAAATCCCACGGGACGCAGAGACTTAGACGGTTGTTTATAGCGAGCGCAGGCCGGGGCTGGGATTGCGGCCGTTGCGGTAGGGTTGGGGGGATTTGCGGGCCAGTTGCGGCGGGAGTGGGGGTAGGGACGTCTCTCGCTGCTCCAGAGTCTGGCCGGACAGCAAGGGTACATAGATGTCTTCGAAGATCTGGCGAGGCGCTATGCGGAGAACTCCGTCGGAGGATTCGACCAAGTAATCGCCCTTGCGGCCGGAGTGTTGCCGGCCTAGAGCGTCGGCGAAGGTGAGGCTGGAGGTGAGCTGCTTGGCTTTGACCAGAAACCGGGTGCGGTATGTGATCCATGGGTTCGATGCTTTCATGCGTTACCAACCGGTTCTTAACTTGTGGGGGTTGGGTGGTGATGGTTGATTGCTGAGCGACTATCACCGATGGGCCCTTCCGTCTTCAGCCGGTTCGTGTCATCGACCGAATTCTGTTTCATTTTTTATGAGAGGGCGAGAGTGAATGTACGAGCGAAAGGGCGCGCGGTCAATTCAGTATTTTTGGTGCAGTTGAGGAAAATAGTTGCCGGGGATTTTCAGGGATCGGCAGGGACCAAGGAGCTTGTTGGAGATATCTCGCTAAGCCGCGTAGGGGGCTTGGGTTCTGTTTATGGGAGGGCATTCGAGAAACATTTTTTGAGAGTGGGGAAGTTGATTGTTCACAGGGGTTGCACAGGAAATGCAGAAAGCAGTAATCAGTGGCCAGTGGTCAGCTGAGACTTCCGCCTCGCTTCGCTTGGCGGGACAGCCGAGGCGGCTGTCCCCACATGTGCCGGGGAGAATGCCTTGAGGCCGCTGAGAGGGCGCGGGAGGTGTAGGGGTCCTTCGACTGCGTGGCCGCTTCGCTTTGCGAAGCGGCCACTCCGCTCAGGATGACAGATCCTCGGGACGACGGATCGGGTTAGCGTCCGGCTAATGCTGGTTCGCGGACTGACTTGCCGCTCTTGAAGGCTTCGTAGCGGGCGTTTACTTCGTCCCAGTTGATTACGTTCCACCAGGCGGCTAGATATTCGGGTCGGCGGTTGTTGTATTTCAGGTAGTAGGCGTGCTCCCAGACGTCGTTGCCGAAGATGGGATAGTGGCCAACGGAGATTGGGCTGTCCTGGTTCGGTGTGCACATGATGTGGAGATCGTCGCCGCCTTTGCTGGCCAGCCAGACCCATCCGGAGCCGAATTGTTTTACGCCGGCGTCGTTGAACTTGGTTTGGAAATCTTTGAAGTTGCCGAAAGTTTTGGTGATGGCTTGGGCTATGGGGCCGGTGGGATCGCCTCCGCCTTTGGGCTTCATGATCTTCCAGAACATGGTGTGGTTGACGTGGCCGCCGCCGTTGTTGCGGACGGCGCCGCGAATGTCTTCGGGGATGGAGTTGAGGTCGCGGAGTAAATCTTCGGGACTCTTGCTGAACAGCTCGGGATGTTTTTCCAGGGCGGCGTTTAGATTTTTTACGTAGGCGCCGTGATGAAGGTCGTGATGGATGGTCATCGTTTGCTTGTCGATGACGGGTTCGAGGGCTGCATAGTCATAAGGCAGGGGCGGTAGTTCGTGAGCCATGATTTTTCCTCCAGAGTTCTTATTGTACTGATGACGGGGTTAGGTGTGGGGATTCAGGTGGAGTGCGTTGCGATTTTACACCTGCGCGCGCTTGCCGGCAGCGTGGGCGCTGGCGGCAAGTTGCATAGGTCCTTCGCTTCGCTCAGGATGACAAATGCACTCAGGATGACAAGGCGTTTGTAATGAAGGCAGGAATTAGTTGTTGGCGGGTGGGCCCAGGATTTCGCGGACTTTGCGGGTTAGGCTTTGCAGGGTGAAGGGTTTTTGCAGGAAAGTCTTTTGGCTGTCGACGGCGGCGGTTGCGGGGAAAGCGTCCTGGGCGTAGCCGGAGAGGTAGAGGACTTTTAGGCCGGGACGAGCGGGCTGGAGTTGCTGGACTAGTTCGTGGCCGTTGAGCCCGGGCATGACAACGTCGGTGATGACTAAGTGGATGGGGTCGGGGTGATTGGCGGCTAGAGCTAGTGCGGCATTGCCGTTGGCGGCTTCCAGGACGCGGTAGCCGCGGGATTCGAGGGTTTCGCGGACTAGCTGGCGGACGGAATCTTCGTCCTCGACCAAGAGGACGGTTTCGTTTCCGCCGACGGCGGCCAGAGCGACACGGGAGTTGCGCCGATGGCTTCGGAAGGTTCGTCGACGCGCGGGAAATAAATGGTGAAGATGGTGCCGCGGTCGAGTTCGCTCTGGACGAAGACGTAGCCGCCGCTTTGCTTGATGATGCCATAGACGGTGGAGAGTCCGAGGCCGGTGCCTTTGCCTTTTTCCTTGGTGGTGAAGAAAGGCTCGAAGATGCGGGCCTGGGTTTCGCGGTCCATGCCTTCGCCGTTGTCGCTGACGGAGATCATGACGTAGGGGCCGTTTTTGATGAAAGTGTTTTCGGGGCGGTAGGAATCGTCGAGGGTGACGCTGGCGGTGCGGATGGAGATTTTGCCGCCGTTGGGCATGGCGTCTTTGGCGTTGACCACGAGATTCATGATGACCTGCTCGAGCTGGCCGGCGTCGGCGCGGGTGCAGCCGACGGCGGGAGCGAGGCTGGTGGTGAGTTCGATATGTTCGCCGATGAGGGGGCGGAGGAGACGCTCCATGTCGGCGACGATGGCGTTGACGTCGATGACTTTGAGTTCGAGAAGCTGTTTGCGGCTGAAGGCGAGGAGCTGGCGAGTGAGGGTGGTGGCGCGGTCGGAGGCTTGCTGAATGGCTTCGGCCTTGGCATGCAGAGGGTGGCCGAGGGTGAGCTGGTCGAGGAGGACCTCGGTGTAGCCGCTGATGACCATGAGCAGATTGTTGAAGTCGTGAGCGATGCCGCCGGCGAGGCGGCCGACGGCTTCCATTTTCTGGGCCTGGCGGAATTGGTCTTCGAGGACGCGGCGCTCGGTGATGTCTTCGGCGATGGCTTCGAGGACGTCGGCGGGTTCGTCGCCGCCGGCGACGGCGCGGCCGCTGATGCGGACGGTGATGATGGCGGCGTCTTTGCGCTTCCAGCGGACTTCGAAGCCGTCCATGCGGCCGGTGCGGTGGAATTCGTCGACCAGGCGGGTGTATTCGGCGGGATCGACGAAGACGTCTTTTTGCGGATCGAGAGCCAGGACTTCGAGAGTGGAGTTGTAGCCGAGCATTCCGATGAGAGCGGGGTTGACGTCGAGGAAGCGGCCTTCGAGGCTGGAGCGGTAAATTCCGTAGACGGCGGTTTGCACCAGAGAGCGGTAGCAGACTTCGGAGCGGCGCAGGGCCTGCTCGTTGCGTTTGCGGTCGATGGCGGCGGCTAACTGCTGGGAGATGAGAGTGAGGACGTCCTGGTCGCGCTCGCGGAAGCGGGTGTTTTTGGAATAGCTCTTGAGGACGAGCGCGCCCAGGATGTGATGGTTGACCTTGAGCGGAACGCCGAGCCATTGGAGGGGAGGCGGGGTGGTGAGTTCGATTTTGCCGCGCTGCCGCATTTGTTGCGCGAGCTGGGGAGTGCAGAGCAGGGGTTCGCCGGTGCGGAGCACGTATTCGACCAGGCCGCGCGCTGGTTTTGCAGGCGCGGGAGCGGGCTCCCGCTCGTCGACGAAGTAAGGGAAGCTGAGGAGTTGCGATCCCGGATCGTGAAGGGCGATGGAAAAGTTGCGGGCGCACACAAGTTCATCGACTATGCCGTGGATGGCGGCGAAGAACTGCTGGAGATCCTGGGTGGCGCTGGCCTTTTCGGCAATGCGATAGAGAGCGGAGCTGAGAGCTTCAGCGCGCTTGCGCTCGGAGATGTCGCGATAGACGGCGTAGAAGGCGACGGTCTGACCGTCGATGATGAGAGGAGCGGAGGAGACGGAAACGTCGAGCAGGGTGCCGTCCTTACAGAGGCGTTGGGTTTCAAGGGTGATGTGCTCGCCGCGCTCGAGGCATTGGGCGATCCATTGGGATTCGGCGGCGCGATCGGGAGGAAAGAGGAGCTGGTCGACGGATTTGCCCAGGATCTGCGCCGCGGAATAACCGAACATGCGGTGAAACTCCTGGTTGACGCACTGCGCGCGGAGGGACCGGTCGACGATGATGAGAGGGTCGGGTGAGCTTTGAAAGAGTTGTTCGAGATATTGGCGGCGGATGCTGAGGGCTTCTTCAGAACTGGCTTTCTTGGGATTCTTTTCTTTGGAATTTGTTTTTTCGGAGTTTTCTACGGGATTCTTATCTACGGGATTCCAGGAAAGAGAAAGTGGCTGCGCGACGGGGTTGGGGGTGGCAGGCGGAACGAAGGTGGGCGGGGCTCCGCGCTCGAGCGCCTGACGCAGACGCTTGGCGCGCACCAGTTCGCGTGATTGTGGTACACGGGTGACACGATCACCCATCTGGAAGATCCCCCTCTGGAAACCAGCCATGGGCATGGTAGAACGTGGGAGGGGTTACTCGAAAGTTACTGAGGTAATTGAGAGGCAGTGGTCAGTGTTCAGTGGCCAGTGGCCAGTAACACCGTCTCTGATTTACTGGCCACTGATCACTGACCACTGGCCACTGCCTTTCAGACTTTTGTGGCCAGCATTTCGCAGACTCGGCGGATTATTTGGCGCTGGTTATCGTTCAGGGTCAGGAACTCGAAGCCGTAGCGGAGACCCTGGCGGTAACGGACTATGGCGCGGACCTTTAGGGGGTAGGGACTTAGGGGTAGAGGAATCTCGAGGGAAACGATTTCGCCGCTTTCGAGTTCGCCGGTGAGGGTGGCGCCGATGCCGTCCTGGCCGAGTTCGGTGGAGCGTCCCCAGCAAGATCGGAATTCGCCATCCTGGAACATGCGGACCTGCATGCGGGCGTCGAGGGCAAAGCGGGGGAAACGGCGAGCATGGGCGCCGGTGGGCGGGGCTGGCTTGGTGGAATCGAGTTTCTTGCCCGGAGCTGCCATAAAGTCAGTGGCCAGTGGTCAGTGGCCAGTGGCCAGTCAAGAAATCCTGGTTTTACTGGCCACTGATCACTGATCACTGACCACTGATCTGTGATCTCTGGCCACTTCCTAATTTCCGTGTAACAGGTAGCCGGGCTCCAGAGGGAGTTTGCCGGCAATCTTGACGACTGCGACACTGCTGTTAATCGCGTACACATCCGCGATACCGACGGCACCGGGGATGGAAGCTACTTTGTCGACGAGGTCTTCGTCGGAGGTGGCGACCAGGAAAGGAGGATGGCTGGGGTGTGCCTGATTGGAGGCGACGATGAGGCTGGCGACCTCGGTCCCAGACATGCCATAAACCTTTTCGAGGACAAGCTTCATCTCAGGCGTGGACGGCGCGCGCATGACGAAGGTTACGGACCTGCCGTCTGGCCAGCGGCCGGTCTGGGCTTTGCAGATCTTGACCAGGTCAGCGAGGGTGACAGCGCCCACGGAATTTGATTTGTTGGAAACCAGGGCGAGATCCCGCGCTGACGCCAGGGACGCGCTAATAAGCACGAATGTAAATATGGATGCACGCAGCAAGCGTTGGCAGAGCACTCTTCGTCTCCTGCAGACACAGACCTGTAGAGTGATTGTGCGGGAGAGTGGGTATTGATTAAAGGTAACTAAGGTCACGAGGCAGAGTGGAAAGCTAAGCAGGGCGAGGCGGGTGGGATTTGGCGGTGGTTCGAGGTGTAGCTAAAAAAGGGGCGCGGCCTGGAGCCGCGCCCCAATTGATTGCGCGATGGTCAGCAGCTATTTCTGCTTCAGCTGCTTAGTTGCGTGTGGCTTTACCAACGGCCGCACCACGAACATGTGGGAGCCGGCCACCGCCTCCGGGGATGTGGCGGCAGCATTCTGCAGCACGATTACCCCAGTCGCGACTTGGCCGCTATCATTTTCTATAAATGGGAAGGTTGTGCCATCCACGGTGTAGTAGGTGAGGCCGAATCCGCCGTTCAAGGTTCCGGCAGTGTTGTCGCTCCCGGAAGTGGCTCCGAGTGCGTAGCGGCCGCTGGCGTCGGGGCCGCTGTAGGTGCCGTCGAGAGCCTGGCCGGAGAACTGAGCCTTGATGGCGCCCGTATAGTTTTCGTCAATCAGGCCGCAGAGCGTGGAGCTGTTGGGGCCGCAGGTTGATGTACCGCTGGCGATGGAGAACTCGGCGATATCATCCACTTCGACTCCGTCAGCAATGTTGACCCCGCTAAGATTTAGCCCGTAGCCTTGGGAGGCAGCGAACGTCGCACCGGGGGTCTGAGGCGGGTAGGCGGCGCCGGTCAAGAGGCCGGCGCTGTCGATTTCCAGCATGAGCACGCCTCCGCTGGAGGGATAGGCGGCGAACGCCGGCGCGGCGCCACCCCAAAGACCGGCGGAGAAATTGTTCAGAGTGAAGCGGCCGCTGCCGGTGGAAGTGTAGGTGGCGGTGAAGGGGATGGGCGATGAAGGCGAGGACACCTCGCCAGCGTCATTGACGTCTTCGTTGGAACCGGTGGTGATGCCGCCGGCGCCGTCAGTGACCATGAAGCCCCCAATCGCAACCTCAGAGCCCGCCATGGTGAAGGCCATGGTTCCCTGCGGGATAGTGGCGCTGGGTTGGGAAAACGCATCTCCGGAGAGGATCGGGGTTGAGTCCATCTCAATAAATTTCAGATGCGTGGAGTCGATGGCGTACACATCGAAGGTGAGCCCTTCGAAAGACGAGGTGCTAATGGACGTTGAAGGGGTGGATGTCGGTCCCAGTGTCACGATCCCTGAGGGTTCCGCCGGAGGGTACACGAGATTGCCGGCGTCGTTGAAGTCTTCGATGCCGCCGGCTTGAATCGTGCCGGTGCCGCTAAGGGTGAAGGCACCCACGGTGGCGAGAATAGCACCGCCGCTGGGGTCGATTCCGGAAAAGCTGAAAGCATAGGGGCCGGCGAGCGAAGCCTGGGTGAGGTTGGCGGTCTGAAGATCAAGAGTGCCGCTGCCGGTGCCGTTGGAGTCAAATTCGGTGACGAGTCCGTGAAAGCTGTTGGTGAGGACGAAATCAAGAATGATATTGCCGAAGGGAGTCGAGGTACCGAGCGTGGCCTGTCCTCGTCCATCGGGCCCGACGGTGTAGAAACTGTTGCCGTTGATCGATGCGTCGATGACCGGAGCGGTTACGGGCGAGGTTCCGGGGAACGTTGCGTCATTGATGTCAATGGTGCCGCCAACAATGCCGCCTTTGCCGTTGCCGCCACTGCCATTTGCGGTGAAGGCACCAAGAATCGCGTACGGAAGTCCGGCTTGGTCCGATCCGGCGACGGAGAAAACGTAGGTGCCATTCAGATTGCTGTTGCTGAAGGCGCCGCTGGGAGGCGCTTGAGGAGGAGGCGAACTAGTGCTGCTGCCGCAGCCTACCAGAAGCGAGAGTGTGGAGAGCGCGAGGAGCAGGACGATTGCGTTGCGGACTGACATAAACTTCCTCCCTGGGAGCGAATCGATTCGTGGAGCGGGGCCACCTTTAGTTTCGAGATTAGCACAGGTGAATCCAGTTGCTTTAAACCCGAACCATGGGAATAAGTAGCGTGTCGTAGAAAGAAATCCGCGGCGACGCAGGATATACATATCTTTACATTCTGGCTTTGGGTACGGGGTTCGGGCGGGTGAGTTTCGGCATCCAAGAGGCACGATGGAGGATTTCGTGCGGCGGAGTTGTGATGGCGGGAGGAGAATTCCGGTAGCATGGTGGGTGTGCCTGATTGAAGAAGTCGAATCGTACGAGGCGTTTGTCGATTGCCTTGAAGGGCCACGGGTTGTGCGGGCAGGGATGGGGTCGCTTGCGACTGCGGTTGTGCTCCGCTTTCGCGAAGCGACAACCTTCGCTCAGGATGACAGGGATTAGGGGTTTTCGACATGGCAAGGTTTGGGAATTGCGCAGTGACGTGCGCGCTGATGATGGCGATGGGCGCGATGGCTCTCGGGCAGACGGGAGCTACGTCGCCGGACAAGGCTGCTCCGGACCAGAATGAGGGGCTGGTGATTGAGCCGGGAGAGTTGCCGGGGACATATCCGCAGGGGCAATATCACGTGAATCTTCGGGCGCGGGGCGACTATGTGCCGACGCTGCACTGGCGCGTGGAGAGTGGCACGCTGCCGCCGGGGATCACGCTGGACGAGAACGGAGTGCTGCGGGGAGCGGCGGAGCGGGCGGGAGAATTTCATTTTGTGGTTGGGGTGCAGGACGGCGGCAAGCCGCAGCAGGCGGTGCATAAGGGATTCGTGATCAAGGTGGTGGAGGCGATCACGGTGGAGTGGAAAGTGCCGGCGCATGTGACCGCGAACCGGATCGACGGCAGCGTGGCGGTTTCGAACACGACGGCGGACGATATGGACCTGACTTTTGACGCGAAGGCGGTGGCGGAGGACGGGCGGGCCACGGAGATCGGGTATCAGCGCTTCTTGTTGAAGAGAGGCACGGTTGGAATGACATTGCCGTTTGGCGAGACGCTGCCGCATGGCGCGTATGTTGTGTACGTCAATGTGGTGGGTGAGGTGGCGAAGCGGAATGCGATTTACCGGCAACGCATGCAGACGCCGGGGGCGCTGCAGGTGGTGGTGGGGCCTTAGGGCAGTGGCCAGTGGTCAGTGGTCAGTGGTCAGATTTCGGTTTTCGGCCTGCGTTTTGGCGGCGGTACTGTGGTCACGTTGACTTGAATTTGGGTTTCTGAAAAACTAAGCGTACGCTTTTGTGTGGAGGGCTCTTTGCGCTCGCGCGTTTCCGTGAACCGGAATAGACTGGAAACCAGAAACTTTAGATGGAATTGCTGCTCAACCTGGCGTGGATGCTGCTGGCGCTGCCGGCTTACTGGCTGTGGCGGCGAGGACGCGGAAGTGCGGAAGGCGCGCAGGGTGAGTTCGCTGCAGTGCCTGCTGGCTCTGGGGTGCGTGCTGGTTCTGCTGTTTCCGGTGATCTCGGCTATCGGACGATCTGCACGCCATGCGGGCCGAGATGGAAGATTCCTCGATCAGCAAGCGCACGGTGCGGCAGGCTGGAAGCGACAAGAATTCGGCCTGGGTCAACCGGCTGCAAGGGCCTCCGGCGGCGGTGGCGAGTGCGGTGCGGCTGGTTGCTCCGGAGGTCGGGCTGCTTGACGTTTCGGATCGATGTTCGTCTCGCCGCTGGCTAGGTCTTGCGTTTTCCATGGAGGCCGGGCGCCACCTTTTTCCCTCCGCGGGTAGTTCGCCGAATCAATCCTGATAGGTCATTGTTGGCGCATCGCTGATGGGTTGCAGCGAATAAATCCGCAGCGATTGTCCCTCGTCTTTAGGGAATCCTTACGAGGGAAAGCAGATACTCTTCAGGGCGCTTGTTTGCAGCGGGATTGTGGCGGGAAGACGTAGCAAGCTAGGTTTCTACGGAGAGTTCGGGGAGCTTGGATTGGAGTTTTTGATGCCAAGAACATTCTGGCGCGGCTGCAGCGTGGTCTTGCTGGGCACTGCCGCGGGGTTGGCTGGAGCGCAGGCGGCGCCGCAGACTGCGCCGCCGACATCTCAGGCCGGGACCTCGCAAGTTTTGGCTTCCCAGGTGTGGACCTGGGAGCAGGTGAAGGACCGGCTGGAGTTGAATAATCCCACGCTGCTGGCGGGAAAGTTGAATATCAGCGAGTTGCAGGCGGAAGAGATTACGGCACATTTTCGGCCGAATCCGCAGTTGACGCTGCTGGCCGATCAGATCGATCCGTTTCCGGGCGGGCCGGCGCATGGGCCGTTTGCCTACTGGCTGCCTTCGGCCACGGTGAGTTATCTGCATGAGCGGGCGCACAAGCGGGAGTTGCGCACGGAGAGCGCGAAGAAGGCAACGGCGATTGGTGTGTCGCAGCAGCAGGATCTGGAGAGAAATCTTCTGTTCGGTTTGCGGGGAGCGTTTGTGGGGACGCTGCAGGCGAAGGCCGTTGCTGCAGGTGGCGAAGGACAATCTGGAGTATTACGACCACGTGTTGAAGATCAGCCGCGACCGGTTTGAGGCGGGGGACATTGCGCAGATCGATTTGGACCGACTGGAGTTGCAGCGGGTGCAGTACGAGTCGGATTTGCAATCGGCGGACGTGAATTTGAGGACGGCGAAGATCCAGTTGCTCACGCTGTTGAATGATCGCACGCCGGTGGAGCAGTTCGATGTGGTCGGAGTGTTCGATTTTAGCGATCAGGTTGAGGCTTTGGATGCTTACCGGCAGATGGCGCTGGATACGCGTCCGGATTTGAAGGCGGCGGTGCAGTCGGTGGAGATGGCGCAGACCAACTACAAGCTGGCGGAAGCGAATGGATCGACGGATCCGACGTTCAGCTTCGATGTGGGGCGGAATCCGCCGATTGATGCTTACATTGGCGTGGATGTGAATTTTCCGCTGCGGATTTTTGACCGCAACCAAGGCGAGAAGCTGCGCACCAAGCTCGATATCACGCGCAACGAGCGGTTGCGGGATGCGGCGACGGCGCAGGTGTTCAGCGATGTGGATTCGGCTTACGCCACGTTGAACAGCAATGTGATTCTGCTGCGGCCTTACAAGCAGAAATACCTGGCGCAGGCGGTGCGGGTGCGGGACACGATTTTCTTCTCCTACCAGCACGGCGGAGCGGCGCTGCTGGATTTTATGAACGCGGAGAGCGAGTATCGCGCGGTGGAATTGAATTACGTGAACCTGGTGGGATCGTATTTGACGGCGGCGGCGCAGTTGAATCTGGCGGTGGGGCGCGAGGTTATGCAATGAAGATGGAATGGGGTGGGAGAGCAGGCCGGCCGGAGGGTGCCGTCCCTGACGGGACTCGCTCGCCGGTGTGTCTTTCCCCGGACTTACGTCCGGGGCTAATGAATGGGCGTCGCTTCGCGACTCGTCACATTCGTTGTTCTCGCGGCCTTGATGGCTGCGCTCGGTTGTTCGAAGGAGACTCCGGCGGCGGCCAGCAAGGCTCCGGTTACGGTTGATCCAGATGTTTTTTCGGATGGAGCGATCCGGAATTGTTTAAGACGGCGAAGGCGGAAACGCGAGCGTTGCCGACCGAACTTACGGCGAATGGGACCGTGACTCCAGACGTGACGCGGACGATCCACGTTACCTCGCTGGGCGGGGGGCGAGTCGTCGATCTGAAGGTGAAGCTGGGCGATTCCGTGACGAAGGGGCAAACGCTGCTGGTGATTTCGAGCCCCGATCTGGCGGCTGCAATGTCGGACTATCAGAAGGCTGTGGCCGATGAAGTGCTTTCGCGCAAGGCGCTGGACCGCGCGCAGTTGCTCTACGACAAGGGTGCAATTGCGGCGAAGGACCTGGAGACGGCGCAAGATTTGGAGGACAAGGCAAAGGTAGATGTATCGACGTCGGAGCAGCATGTGCGGGTGCTGGGTGCGGATCCGGCGCATCCGAGTCCGCTGATTGATCTGCGCGCGCCGGTGGCGGGAACGATTGTGGAGCAGAACGTCGCGGGATTTGAGGGTGTGAAGAGCCTGGACAATACGCCGAATCTCTTCACCATTGCCGATCTGGACGAGGTTTGGGTAGTGTGCGACGTGTTCGAGAACGATCTAGGACGATGTGCATCTGGGCGACTCTGCGGAAATCAAACTCAACGCTTTTGGGGAGCGCTTGTTTCGCGGCACGGTGGTGGACATTTCGCGGGTGCTCGACCCGAACACGCGTTCGGCGAAGGTGCGCATCGTGCTGCCGAACGGCGACGGAGCGCTGCGGCCGGGAATGTTTGCGGTGGCGAAGTTCCGGTCGCGGAAGATGACGGATCGGGTCGTGGTTCCGGCAACCGCGATCATGCGTTTGCACGATAAAGACTGGGTCTTCCGCAAGCAGGCGGACAGACGTTTTCGCCGCGTGGTGGTGCAGGCGGATGGGCTGTCGCCGGACGGCATGCAGGAGATTCGCGAGGGTGTGAAGGCGGGCGATGAAGTGGTGGCGAACGCGCTGGAGTTCTCGAGCGAAGTGGCGGAGAAGAAATAAATAAATGATCCGCAAGTCGATCGACATCGCTCTGAACAACCGTCTGCTGGTGCTGGGCGGCGCGCTGGTTCTGTTCGTGTGGGGCATTATTTCGTTTCACAACCTGCCGATTGAAGCCTATCCCGACGTGGCCGACACTTACGCGCAGATCATCACGCAATGGCCGGGGCATGCGGCGGAAGAAGTGGAGCAGCAGATTACGGTCCCACTGGAAGTAGAACTGAACGGCGTGGCGCATCTGACACACCTGCGGTCGGTTTCATTGTCGGGACTGTCGATGATCACGATCATCTACGACGATGACATCACAACATTCAACGCGCGGCAGGAAGTGCTGGACCGGCTGCAGCAGGTGACGCTGCCTCCGGGAGTGAATCCCGGGATTGGGCCGGATTACAGTCCGACCGGGCAGATCATGTTCTACACGCTGACCAGCACGAATCCGAAGTACGACGTGATGGAACTGAAGTCGCTGAATGACTGGTTTGTGGTGAACCAGTTGAAGTCGGTGCCGAACATTGTGGATGTGAATCCGTTTGGCGGGCCGACGCGCGAGTACCAGGTGCAGGTGGATGCGGGAAAGCTGGTGTCCTACGGGCTGTCGCTGGCGCAGGTGGAGAACGCGCTGACGGCGAACAACATCAACGCCGGAGGCGGATTCATTGAGCGCGGCGAACAGGCGCTGAATGTGCGCGCCGTGGGATTGATGGAGACGACCGACGATATCGCTGCGACCGTGGTGAAGGTGCAGGGTGGAACTCCGGTGCGGGTGCGGGATTTGGGGCAGGTGGTGCAGGCGCCGAAAGTGCGTCTGGGGCAGTTGGGCAAGACCATTCACAAAGAAGATGGGACGATCATAGACTCGGATGACGTGGTGGAAGGAATCGTGTTGCTGCGCAAGGGCGCGGTCGCGGAGACCACGCTGGACGCGTTGCACAAGAAGATTGATGAGCTGAACGGAACTGGCGGGCACCACGGATTACTGCCCGCGGGGGTGAGGTTTGTTCCGCATCTGGACCGCAGCGATCTGGTGAAGCACACGACGCACACCGTGCTGCGGAATCTGACCGATGGGGTGTTACTGGTCACGCTGATTCTTTTTCTGTTCTTGGGGAACGTGCGCAGCGCGTTGATTGTGGCCATCACGATTCCCTTTTCGCTGCTGTTCGCTGCGATTCTGCTGGACCTGCGGCACATTCCAGCGAACTTGCTTTCGTTGGGGGCGCTTGACTTCGGCATGGTGGTGGACGGGTCGGTGGTGATGGTGGAGAACATCCTGCGCCACATTTCGTTCGGCGACAGGAAGAAGTCGTTCATGGAGACGATCGCCGCGGCGGCGCACGAAGTGCAGAAGCCGGTGTTCTTCGCGCGCATTATCATCATCGTTTCATACTTGCCGATTTTCACCTTGCAGCGGGTTGAGGGACGGTTATTCAGGCCGATGGCGTGGACGGTGGCGTTCGCACTGCTGGGGGCGCTGGTGTTCGCTCTGTTCATCGCTCCCGTTCTGTGCAGCTTCTTGTTCAGCAGCGGGATGAAGGAATGGCGGAATCCGCTGCTGGAGTGGCTGAACCGCAGCTACGGGCGTTCGCTGGACTGGTGCTTCGACCACATCAAATTCACTCTCGGCATGGGATTGCTGGCCTTGGCGGCGATGTTGGCGCTGGTTTTCAGCGGAATTATCGGGTCGGAATTTTTGCCGCATCTGGATGAAGGCGCCATCTGGGTGCGCGGGACGCTGGCGCCGAGCACCGGGCCTTCGGCCGGCATTGACCTGGCAAACAAGGCACGGCTGGTGCTGGCGGGGTTTCCGGAAGTGACGCAGGTGGTCAGCCAGGTGGGACGTCCGGATGACGGCAGCGATGCCAGCGGCTTCTATAACACCGAGTTCTTCGTCGATCTGCTGTCACGGGAGAGGTGGAGGAAGCAATATCAGACTAAGGATGAATTGATCGCGGCAATGGATGAAGCACTGAGCAAGTTTCCCGGCGTGGATTGGAATTTCTCGCAGCCGATCTCCGACAACGTGGAAGAAGCGGTGAGCGGAGTGAAGGGCGAGTTGGCGGTGAAGCTTTTCGGGCGCGACCTGAAGACGCTGGAGCAAAAAGCGGAAGAGATGCAGAACGTGATGAGCCAGATTCCGGGGGTGGCGGACCTGGGCACGTTTCAGGTGCGGGGGCAGCCGAATGTGAATCTGGTGGTGGATCGGGCGGCGGCGGACCGTTTCGGCATCAACGTGAGCGACATTCAGGATGCGGTGGAAGGCGCGGTGGGCGGAAAAGCAGTGAGCCAGATTCTGATCGGCGAACAACGCTACGACTTGACGGTGCGCTACCAGCCGCAGTTCCGCCGGACGGTGGAGGACATCGGAAATATTCGGATCCTTGCGCCATCGGGGGAGCGCGTGGCGTTAAGCCAGGTGAGCCACATCACGCTCGATGACGGCGCGTCGACGATTTACCGCGAAGGGAATTCGCGTTACATCGCGATTAAGTACAGCGTGCGCGGACGCGATTTGGGCAGCACGGTGCGGCAGGCGATTGAAGAAGTCGGGCAGAAGGTGCAGTTTCCTGAGGGCTATCACCTCGACTGGACGGGCGAATACGAGAGCCAGCAGCGGGCCAACCGGCGGCTGGCGTTTATTGTGCCGATCACTCTGCTGCTGATGGCGTTCATCCTTTATTCAGCGTTCGGGTCGTGGAAGTGGGTGTTCCTGATTCTGGCGGTGGTAGCGCTTTCGCCGCTGGGCGGATTTCTCAGCCTGCTGCTGACGGGGACGCATTTCAGCGTGTCGTCGGGGCTGGGATTTCTGGCGCTGATCGGAGTCTCGGTGGAGATTGGCGTGATCATGGTGGAATACATTAACCAACTTCGCACGCGCGGGCTGCCGGTGCGCGAAGCGGCTAAGGAAGGCGCGGCGCTCCGGTTGCGTCCCATTATGATGACGATGATCGTGGCGACTCTGGGGCTGCTGCCGGCGGCGATGTCGCATGATATTGGATCAGACTCACAGCGGCCTTTCGCGATTGTGATTGTGGGCGGACTGATCGTGGAATTGTTCGTGAGCGTGATCCTGTGGCCGACGCTTTATGTTTTCTGGGCGCGTCCCGGGGACAGGCTGCCTCCGTCGGAGCAGAGCTTTATGGCGGAGGGGGAGCATGTGGATTGACGCAGTTCTCAGTTCTCAGAAGTGGAGGTCTGGAGGTTGAAGTTCAGAAGCTGAGAACTGGTTCCAAAAAAATTAAGAGTTCCGAGGTGGTGTTGGGTCCGTTCCTCTCGGCCAGTAGCTCGCTTTTAGACCCTTGCTCGACCTGCTGTCGCTGCTTCCCTTGCGGGCCGCTGCGCGCGATCTTCGCTTGGGCTCCGGGCTTACCGCCAACCGGACAAACCTACCCAACGCCTCGGAACTCTATCTTGCCTTTAACTGGGCTTCCCGTTCTTCTCGACCAGCGCTTTGCTATAGACCCTTACTGGCCTTCCCTCCGCATTTTGCAATGCTTAGGGTGACTTAGCTTGAGCCCCGGACGCCGCACCAACCGGAAAAACTTAAGAAACTGTCAAAGAACGATTCCCTTTGTACTCCTTCTAATTTCTGAGTCAATCAAAAGCGTGCGACTTTATCTGCTTTATTTTCAATGGAGTGCAAGCCGTCCACAGGCGGGTGACCGGATTTTGTGCAGGCGGAAGAAGCGATTTCGCGCAGAAGGCAGGCGGGGCGCGGGTTTTCGCTATGCCGGACAGGAGTGGGGCGGGAATTGCAGGGTTTTGCAGCCTTTTCAGCGGCTGTGGAAATCGGCGAAAGCCTTGCTGGGCAAGGGGTTTGACGGGCGGGCTATCCGGCGAGGTGGAGCTTGCACGGGTTGAAAATCGGGCGTGTTTACCTGATTATTAGCCGTCTAAGGCTTAATTCCTTGACAACCCGGGTAACTCTGCTAAAGTTCGAGAAAAGCGGCTGAACCCTACGCTGACTCACAGGTGCCCTGTCTATGAAGAACGTTTACGAAGTCTTGCGGCAGAAGGAGATGGAGCTGACCCGGCTGGAGAAGGAAGTGGAAGCGCTGCGGCTGGTGGCTCCCTTGCTGTCCGAAGGAATGGAACTGAACTCCGACATGGTGAAGCCGGCACTGGCCACCGCCGTGAACGGACCGCAGCAGCCGATCCGCATCCCGTCGCCCCCGGTGGTGGCGGCGGCGCAGCCGGTGCGCGCAGCCGGTTGGGACGATAACGCCAAGCGCTGGCCGTAAGCAGCGGGGCAGGTTCGCCGACGATTTTTTGGCGCGCTTGTCGTTTCTGTTGTCTCTTGTGCGCGTTGGTCCGCGCTCCCTAGGCGCTCCCTACCAGCCTGGGACCACGTCCTGGGCTGTTGTGTTTCTGAGCGCATTTTTGCCGGCAACATTCTCTGAGAGCCCACGGCGACGGGACTGGGTCACCCACAATTTGTCTGAGCGCGTGCCAGCAGGCGATCTACCTCTTCTGCTGTGTTGTAGTGGACGAGGCCGATGCGGAGGAAGCCGCCGGATCTTTTCCACGTCGAGACGTTCGGTCAGGTTCAGGGCGTAGTAGTTTCCATCCCAGGTGAAGAAGCCGCGGTCGCCTAGTTTGGTGGCGAGGGCGAGCGGAGTTTGGTCGGCGGTTTGATTGGCACTCTGATCAACTACGCGCACGGCTAGCGTGGGACAGCGCTCGGTGAAGCGGCGGGATCGGTGATGCCGTAGAGCTTCAGGGCGGGAATCTTCTACAGGCCGGCGATGAGGCGCTCCATCAGTGCTGTTCTCGTGGATTCGGTGGATGGCGCCTCGAAAGGGCCGCTTGACTGACCGACGGCCGCGGCGGCTTCCCACTGGTTCCTGCGGCGTGGCGGCCTAGGTCGGCGATGTAGTCGACGCAGGCGGTGATGCCGGCTATGCATTCGTGGTTGAGCGTGCCCCACTCCCAGCGGTTGGGGATGGCGTCGGTGAGCGGACGGACCTTGTAGGGACGCAGGCGCTGCAGGTGCTCGCGCTTGCCGAAGAGAACTCCCATGTGCGGGCCGAAGAATTTGTAGGTGGAGCAGACGAGGAAATCGCAGTCGAGGGCGGCGACGTCGATCAGGCCGTGCGGGCCGTAGTGTACGGCGTCGACGTAGGCGAGGGCGCCGGCGGCGTGAGCCAGGCGGATGATTTCTTTGACGGGATTGATCGTGCCGACGGCGTTCGAGGCGTAGCCGATCGCGACGAGTTTGGTTTTCGGAGTTGATCTTCGAGGCGAGATCGGCGAGGTCGAGCGTGCAGTCTTCTTCGTGAATTTCGGCCCAGCGGATGGTTACGCCTTTTTCTTCGAGCGCGAGCCAGGGGGAGACGTTGGCGTCGTGATCGAGGCGCGTGACCAGGATTTCGTCGCCGGGGCCGAGGTCGCGGCCTATCGCGCGCGACATGGCGTAGGTCAGCGTGGTCATGTTGGGGCCGAAGACGATTTCGTCGGCGCCGCAGTTCAGGAAGTCGGCCATGGCGGCGCGGGCTGCGGCGATGACGGCGTTGGTGCGGCGGCTGGTGGCGTAGGCGCCGTCGGTGTTGGCGTTGTCGCGGCGCGAGGTAGTCGGAGATGGCGTCGATGACGCGCTGCGGAACTTGCGTTCCGCCCGGGGCCGTCGAGGAAGACGGCGGGATGTCCGTTGACGGTTTGGGCGAGCGAGGGGAATTGGGCGCGGACGTAGGTGATGTCGAGGGCGGTGGTAGGGGCGGTTTCAGTCGTCGGCATGGTGATTCAGTTTTATCACGGCCATGTGCTTCGCCGTTCCCCGCGAATGCCACCTTCAGCGCGTGCCCACAAAAAAGCCAAAGCTTGGGCGCCAGTGACCACGACGACAAGGATGAGAACCACCGCCCAACCCGGGAGCCCCTTGAATCCGCCGAAGGGCATCGAAAGAGCCGCAGCTAGACATGCGGCTGCAATTGTGCAATCCTATGAAGTCGAACCCCGAGGCGAGCGTCCGTAAGAGTTGCTGTGGTTCGATTTGGAACGGAGGGTGCCTGAGGCAACTTCCGCGAAATCAGTTGCACCGCAATCAAATAAGCGGCGAATAGCAGCAATGGTATCGAGCGGTGTCCTGTTTTGACAGCCCAGAGCGCGAGCGGTAGACACACAAGCACTAGAGCGATCCTGACAAGCGCGCGCGAATACTTAAGTAGCCACATAGCATGCTCGTATTTCTGCTAGAAGCTTTGTAACGCAATCGTGAAGATGTTGTCTACCGGGCAACGGCCCGCACAAAATCCGCCAGCATCCCATACGCGGTCGCGTACAGGCCGGGATTTTCTTCGGTGATGGCGAGGCCGGGGAAGATGTCGGTTTCGAAATAGATGTAGGACGACGTGCCTGAAATCTTTCCCATCGGGCTGCTGCTTAACACTTTTTCAGGCGTGACGCTCGCCTTTACGCCGTCCCCTACGCGCTGCGCCCGGCATACGAGCTTGAACGGCCAGCCGTCGCGCCGGCCGTTGCGAACGGCGTTGGTGGTCAGTTCGCGAATGCCTTCGCGATGGATATCTTCCAGGCGCACCGGCACATCCATCAGCACCGTGATGAGCGCGGCGGTTTTTACGGCGGCGTCCCAGCCGTCGATGTCGTGGGTGGCATCGGTTTCGGCTACGCCTAGCTGCTTGCGCCTTCTTCAAGGACTCGTCAAAGCTTAGGCCGTTTTCCATTTCACTCAGGATCACGTTCGTCGTGGAATTCAGGATGCCGTGAAATCCCTGCAGGTGGATCAGGGGTAGTTGGGGAAAAAAGGAAAAGATGGGGACGCCATCCATCACGGTGGATTCGAAGAGGAAGCGCTTGCCTTGCGCAGCGGCCAGATCGCGGAGTTCGCGGTAGGCGTGGACGATTGGTCCTTTGTTGGCGGTGATGGCGTGGGCTCCGTGCTGGAGGGCGGCGCGGATGTGATCGATGGCGGGCTGGCCATTCTCCACGTTTAGTGATGTGGCTTCGAAGAGGACGTCGGCTTGGGCTGCTTTCAGCCACGCTTGGACGTTTGCCGGCTTTTGATCAGATTCCCGGCTTTTAGCGGGCGAGGGCGCCCGCTCTACACGAGCCAGATCCAGACCTTCCGGATTGGCGATCCATCCCAGACGGCGGGTGGCTACTCCCGTGATGCGGAAGGAAATACCGTGGCGCTCACGTAGTTCATGCTTGCGGTCTTCCAGCAGACGGGCTAGGGTCCGGTTTACGTTGCCGAAGCCGAGGAGGCAGAGGTTGTAGGTGTGAATTTGCTTTCCTCGTCTAGCCCATCACCGTGGTGTGCTCGGGCTTTACCTTGTACATCACGCGGACTTCGCCGGGCTGGCCGTAGGGATATTTGTCGACGCCGAGATATTTCTTGGCCAGCTTGTCGATGTGAGCGCTGGCGCCGTCTTCGGTGATCTCGACCACGCGGCCGCGGATTTCGAGATAGCGGTAGGGATTCTCGGGGTCCATCAAAGTCATGGCCACGCGGGGGTCGCGGCGGACGTTCTTATCTTTCTGGCGTCCCTTGGCGGAGTTGAAGATGACGTGTTCGCCGTCAAAGTCGCACCACACGGGCGTGACTTGCGGGCGGCCGTCGGGCATCAGGGTGCCCAGGTTGGCGAAGGCGCGTTTCTGGAATAGATCGCGATACTTCTCGGGGATGACTGGCGACATTAGGACCCTCCTTGCGGTCGTGCCGTGGAATCGAAACCACATTATAGACGGGAGTTGCCGTTACGGCTCGATTTGATGCCCGGCGCCTGCCCCGAGTATTCTTGCAGCCACGAATTGCACTCTGGCGGAGGAGACCGTATGCGGCTGAAGCCGCGGTTAGCATTTATTTGGGTTTACGGCGCGACTCGAAGCCGCGCCCTTTCGAAGCAGAGTCGCGGATCGAAGTTCGTTCTGCTGGCGGCGATGATCTTTCTGCTTTCAGTGCTGCCTTCCGCGCAGGCGGGGAAGTATCCACAGACTATCGTCTTCATGACTGATTTCGGCGTGGTGGACGATTCGGTCGCCATCTGCCGGGGCGTGATGTATTCGATCATGCCGGAGGTTCGCATCGTCGACCTGACGCACCAGGTGACGCCGTTTTCCATTCTCGATGGGGCGCGCTTTCTTTATGGCGCGACGCCTTACTATCCGGCAGGAACAGTTTTCGTGGTAGTCATCGATCCGGGAGTGGGCAGCACGCGTAGAGCGATTGTCGCCAAGTCGAAGCGCGGGCAGTATTTCGTGTTGCCGGATAACGGCCTGCTCACGCTGGTGGAGCAGCGCGACGGCATCGAGGGCGTGCACGAGATCACGAATCCGGATTGGATGATTGGGACCAAGATGTCGTCGACGTTCCACGGGCGCGACATTTTTTCTCCCGTGGGAGCGCACGTGGCGCGCGGCGACGATTGGACGAAGGTGGGTCCGGAGATGCCGGTGGCGGCGCTGGTGCGTTTGGACTTGAAGGCCGCGCGGCTTGACGATCGCGGGGTTACGGCGGAAGTGATTGCGACCGACGGTCCGTTCGGCAATCTGGTGACGAATCTGGATGCCGACGATTTTCTGAAGCTTGGCTACCAGCGCGGGCAGGAGGTTCCGGTGACGGTCGGCGGCAAGGAGATGAAGATCAAGTTCGTGCGGACATTCAGCGATGTGGCAGTGGGGCAGCCGCTGCTGTATATCGACTCGCGCGGACATTTCGCGTTGGCAGTGAATCAGGGAAGTTTTGCCGCGGTGTATGAGGTGAAGCCGCCGGTGGAGTTGTTTATTCCGCGGGCAGGGAAGTAGATTGCCGAACTATTGATCGATTTCGCTGCCCGCGAACAGCAGGTTCCTCGCTTCGCTCGGAATGACAGAGTTATCTCTAACGCCAACGTCATTTTCTGGCAGCCGTGTCGGGCAAGATGTTGGGGTCATTTGCCATGCGCGGCAGCACGGCGCGCAGCAGCGCTTCGAAGCTGGTCTTGACGCGCTCGCCGGTTTCCATGACTTCCTGGTGTGAGAGCGGCTGGTCGAGGATCCCGGCCGCCATGTTGGTGACGCAGGAGATGGCGAGCACTTTGATTCCCATGTGGCGCGCGGCGATCACCTCGAAGGCCGTCGACATGCCGACCAGGTCGGCGCCGATGGTTCGTAGATACTTAATCTCGGCGGGCGTCTCGTAGCTGGGGCCGAGCAGGGCCGCGTAGACGCCCTCGTGCAGCGTCATTCCGAGCTTGGCGGCTTCTTCCCGCGCCAGCTCGCGATACGATCTCTGCGTAGGCCTGCGTCATGTCGGGAAAGCGCACGCCGAAGCGGTCGTCATTCGGGCCGACCAGCGGATTCGCTCCCTGCAAGTTGATGTGGTCGCGGATCAGCACCAGCGCGCCCTGCTGGTAATTCAGATTGATGCCACCCGCCGCATTGGTCAGGATGACCGCGCGAATTCCCATACGTCCGAACACGCGCATGGGGAACGCGACTTCCTGCGCGGAATATCCTTCGTAGAGATGTACGCGGCCTTGCATTACGGCCACGGGGACGGCGCCCGACTTGCCGATCACCATTTGTCCGGCGTGGCCGATGGCGGTGGATCGCGGGAAGGCGGGGATTTCGGCGTAAGGGATTCGAGTTCGCGTCGGTGAGAGAATCGGCGAAGCCGCCGAGGCCGGAACCCAACACCAGACCAATCTGTGGACGCAGGGGAGTTCGCTGCAGGACAAATTTTGCAGCGGTTTCTGCGCGGGTGAACTGATCGTCCATGATTGTGCGCCAGGTACCTCAGGGGCTAAAGCCCTCGTTACTATCAGGCTCTACCGGCGGGGCTGGAAGCCGCGCCCTTTCAAACCATCGCTGACAACAGCCTAGTATTTCTTCTCGAACTTCGCGAACTCGCCTTCCAGCTTCCACTGCATGCGCGCGTGTTCGTTGGCCGCGAGGTACTGCTCGCAGCCCGCCGAGAGCTTCTCCGCACCCGGTGTATCGCCCAGGCACGTCGGCGTCATGCGGAACACGAGCTTCGTGTCGGTCCACAGGCTTTGGCCGGGCAGGAAGCTGTGCTCCAGGCTCTGGCGCGCCATGCGCTTCAGATCCGGGTAGGACAAGTGGTAGCTCTCGACTGCGCGCGAGTATTCATGCGTCATGTCGGACCGCGCCACGCCCTCGTCGTCGGTGGCCAGTGCCACCGGTACGCCGTATTTCATGTAAATCGGGAGAGGATGGTCATCGCCGCTCACCCCCAGAATCATGTCATTCGAGGTCAGTGCGATTTCGACCAGCACGTTGCGCTCGGCCATCTCATCCAGCAGGGCGATGGGATCTCTTTCATTCATCACCGAAACCCCGTGGCCGATGCGCTCGGCATGCCCGCGCTCGATCGACGCGCGGATGTGAAATGCCAGGTCTTCCGGCGGCACCAGGCCCATGGCGAGTTCGCCCGCATGGAGCGTGATGTGCACCTTGGGATAGACGCCGTGGAGATAATCAAGCATGGCCATGTGCTCGTTGAAATCGTGGAGCGGAACGTACCAGTCCTCGGGCATCACCAGATTCAGGCCGACAAATCGCGGGTCGGAGGACGCCAGCTCGAAGCCCAGCAGAATCTGGGCGAACACGATTTCATGGGGCAGGCCGCGCAGCACCTGATAAAGATAGCGTACGGTCACTTCGCATCCGGGAGCGGCGTCCGCGGTTCCGCACTTCAGAATCTCTTTGGCGCGAGCCTCGTCGGCGGCGAGTTGCTTGCTGGTCTCCGAGGCCACGTCTTTCATTCCGGCGCTGAGCAGCGCGTCGCGCATTTTGGCGAAGTCCGGGTTCCAATCTACTTTGGCTGCTAATTGTGCCGCTGCGCTTCCATCGGCAGTGTGCATGAACTCGACGTATTGCAAATGATCCATGCCCGCGCGATTGGTGGACGCGGCAATTTGCTCCGCCGCGTGAGTGAGCGAAGCCAGGCCGAATTTATCGAAGGCGGCGAAGAAATGATCGTGGCCGGATTCATCCCCCGGCTTCCAGTTGCGCATCGACCAGGCGTCAATCATCTGGTTGTAAAGCACGTGATCGCCGTAACTGCAGCGCGCCGCGGGTTTCGCCGTGTAGTTTTCGCAGGAGTCGCAAGGCGGGGCCAGCAGGCGCGAAGACGTCCGGTCCACACAGAGCCCGCCGGAGGCCGCGAAGTCCACCAGATCTTCGGCATAAACCGCGCCGTACAGATGATTGTGCAGATCTCCCCCTTTGGGCAGGTCGCGGATGAAGGCCAGCAGCAACGGGGGCTGCTTGCGCACGGATTCCAGATAGCGGGCCGTGCGCTGCTCAGAGCTCTGGGCGGCGCCGACCGCGGTCAGCAGCAAAGCGGTCAGCAACTGGATCAGCAAGCAAGGGCGCAGGCGCCGGCGCATGAATGGTGGCACGATCAAGCCTCCCAGATGAATCGCAACAGATCAATCGCACAGATCGGTCGCAGATGAACCCTCGAAGTCAGGAAAGGAATTGTAATCTGTTGCGGGCGCGGGCCTCACAGAAAAGATTTGCGGGAACGGAAAGATGAGCAGAGCAGGAAGGTCAGCGCAGCCAGACGACCGCGGCAATGACGATAGCGACCAACAGAAGCGCTCCGAGGACGTACTTGTTGGCGGCAAACCACGATTCGGATGGAGCCGCCGAGCTTGAGAATGGAGCGGAGTTGCGGGAGCTTAGAAAATCCGCAGTCAGGTCTGGAACGTCCGAAGACGCAGCCAGTGAAGTCTGCGCGGCGTAGGCTGCTGACTTGATAGGAGCAGAGGTCGCGGTCAGAGGCTTCGCGGTCACGGCAACTGGGCGGCCGGGAGCGAGTTCGCCGCCTGTTGTTTCTCTGGTCCGCGCCGGAAGGCGCTGGCCGCGCCACTGCCGCTCTTCGCATTCCACGCAGAAGGTGCGGCCCTGCGACACGGGAAAACCGCATGCCTGGCACTGCTGGAGATTTCTCAACACGGGAGGCACCGAGGTCGACGCAGCGGCCTCGTTGATCCTGCCTGCGTTGCTTTGATTCTGCATTGCGGCCGACCAGAATAGCGGCTTCTTTGGAGCGGGCGCGGGCTTGGTCTTTTCGGGTTCCCGGGGTGGAAGATTTTCCGGCGGCGGCATTTGCACAACGTCCACGCGCATGACGCTGACCGGGGATTCAACTGGCGCGGTCTCGACCATGACCGTATCCCCGGACGACAGACCTTCTGCGGCCGCCGGCTTCTCCGCCGCAGAGACAGTGTGCGTCGCCACGGCATGTTTCACGGCGACTTCCACCATCTCGGTCATGCGCTGCAGGGCGGAAATATCGCGCTCCGCGAAGGCTTGGGGCTTTCCGGAAAAAAGCTCGAAGACGCCGAGCACCTGCTGGTCGCTCACGATGGGCATCACCACCACCGAAGCAATGCCCAACTGACGGCAGCCCTCGCGGTTTACGCGGGGATCGCGTTCGGCATCGTCACAATGCAGGGCTTGGTGGGTGCGCACGCTTTCCCCCGAAAGCCCATATTCCATGGAGAGCAGTGCGCCCAACTCGGGGGCGTTGGAGCCGACGCTGGCCCGGCAAAGCATGTCATTATGGTGGCCGCGGCGCAGGGCGATGGCGGCGCCGGTGGCTCCGGTGATGTACTGGGCGCGCTCAGCCAGCAACTGCAGGGCGGCGTCGAGATCGCTGTAAGCCATTTCGAACAGCGAACGTCCGCCGTCCTCTCCGGGAAAGCGCGGCCCCGGGGCAGCGGGCCAAGGCAGATGGGCTTTGGCCGCGGCGACGCCTGCGGAGAGGCTCGCGGTTGCGGATCGAGTTGCGCTGGTACCCGGCATATCTCCCTCTACCGCAGCCGATGCGGAACCGCGGTCGAGAATCGCGTGATGATCCATTCTTGAGGGCCCGTGGCGCGGGTGCCCATTTCGTTGGGTCGGGGCGGCGGAGGCGCGATCCGGCCCGCCCATGACTCATTTCAACCTTCAGGATGCCTTAATTGGAGTCTGCCCCGGAGAGGCCATCGTGTCAAGATGCCGGCAGTTAGCGGATGGAAATTAGTAACGGGAGGTGGGATGCCGCTTGCTAGCCGGCCCGCTCCCGCACCGCCGTGTTAGCCAGCCGGTTGGCCTCGGCATTGTCTTCGCGCGGGACGTGAGAGATGGAGAAACTGAGGGCGCGAGCCAGCTTGCGGCAGGTCCAATGCAGAGAATACAGGCGCGAGCTGCGGCAAATGTACTCGCCGCGCATCTGCCGGACCACCACTTCGGAGTCAGAGTAAACGTGCAGCGTGTTGGCCTTCAGAGAAAGGGCGCACTGCAGGGCTTCCAGCAGCGCCACGTACTCGGCTACGTTGTTATCCTGGTGGCCAATCCACTTCGAAATGCGAATCGGGCCGCTTTCGCAGCCGTCGATCACCACCCCAATACCCGAGGGCCCGGGGTTGCCCAGGGAACCACCGTCCACGTAGGCCACAAGCTCTGGCATCAATGCTTCTTTTCTACTAATAGCAAGATGCGCCGAGAATGTTTCTGCGTCAAGACGAATATTTGATTCGGCTTGAGGATTTTTCGGTCTCCGGACCATTGTGAAATTTTTTGTGTAAAAGGCGTCCCGAATTGGGAACGCAGATCCTTAAGCTCCCCTGCTGCAATAGGTTGCACTTTCTGTTATTCACAGGACGAATCCCACGCATTGCACCAATAGTTTGCGTTGACATTTATCAATGGTCTGTTAAGGTTGCTTCCGTCGACGGTTGAAAGGGACAGCGAATTAAACCTTGCTGCCCGAAGTAGACTGAGTGATCAGCCAGGCGGGGCAACCTGCGGGGCAGCCAGACCTGAAAAAACCGACCTCCCTGCGAGGGGCAGTTGGGGTTTGGGACTGTGAAAACAGTGATCGCATCAAGGGGCTGTGACGGTACATGCGTCCACGACGTTGGCTCCCTCGCAGGAGTTGGCGCCTAGAGCATAACCAATGTCACGGCCCTTTCAATTTTTTCCCGCCTTTCTCTTCTTCACCCATCAGCAATGTTCCTGAAATAGATTTTCAACAAAGCTGCTATTCTCTCCCGGCAGAGACGAAACCGTCCTTCGTGCGAATGGAGATCTTCATGCCCCGCCTTCTTGCCGTCATCACCCTCGCGCTTTGTCTAAGTTCCGCCGCGACTGTGCCAGGACGCCAAGAGCGCCGCTCCCGGCCACTATTTGTTTGCCTGGACCGGCGACGTGGCGCGCAAGGGGAACGACTTTCTGGCCGTCATCGACGCCGACCCATCCTCGCCGTCCTATGGTCGTCTCGTGACCACCCTGGCCACCGACCAGCCGACCAAGCTCGTTCATCACACGGAATACTCCATGCCGGCCAGTGGCATGCTGTTTGCCAACGATCATGATGCCGGCCGCACTTTCATTTTCGACCTGCGTGACCCGCTCCAGCCCAGGATCGCCGCTTCTTTCACCGACCTGGCCGGCTATATGCACCCGCATTCCTACCTGCGACTGCCCAACGGCCACGTGCTGGCCACCTTTCAACACTCGCACGACAGTATGAATCCGGAGGCGCTAGGCAAGCACGGTGGGTTGGTCGAGATCGACGACACCGGCAAAGTAATCCGGTCCGCGAGCAACGCTGATCCCGCGTTTCCCAACGCGATGCTCACGCCCTACAGCCTTGTGGTTCTTCCCCAACTCGATCGCGTCGTTTCTACGAATTCCGCCATGGACGATGAGGATTTATTCCGCGGACTCACCTACCAAGTCTGGCGGCTTTCCGACCTCAAACTCCTTAAAACCATGTACTTCGATCCCGGCGACAATCACTACGGCGAGATCAGCCCGGAAGAGCCCAGGCTGGGGCCCGATGGAGCGATCTATGTACAAACGCTGGCCTGCGGCCTCGAGCGCATTACCGGTGTTGACCGGGAAGAACCTAAATCACAGCTGGTCTATTCGTTTCCAGCGTCGTTCTGCGGAGTACCCACCATCGTCGGGCACTACTTGCTGCAGAGCGTCTCACACCTTCACAGCGTGATCGTGCTCGATATCGCCGATGGAGCGAAGCTGGTCGAGGTCTCCAGACTTAAGTTCGATAATAGCTACTATCCGCACTGGACCGGGTGGGATCCGAAAACCCACCGCGTCGTGGTCACCACCGACGGCACCGGCGACCCTCGCCTTTATCTGCTGAAGTTCGATTCATCGAACGGGACGCTTTCCATGGATGAAGCTTTTCACGACGCTGACGGAAAGCCCGGCTTCAACTTCACCAACCGGGATTGGCCGCACGGTTGGAAGGGCTCAGGCGTGCCGCACGGAGTTGTTTTCTCGCGCTGACTCGTGACTCTGAACTCGCACATCCCTCGTAGGCCCGGAAAAATCGATTTACCTGCATTCGTCTTTCCTGTGGGATAATCTCAGCCCGTAAACACTCCAGCCTTAATTTCGTGGGAGAAACTCATGTCCAGGAATCCGCTGACTCGTCGGCAATTCATCCACATCGGTACGGGAGCACTCGCCGCCACAACGGTCGCAGGAAATATGTTGCAGCCTCATCTGCTGTCGGCCGCGGCGCGCGCCCGGTCGCGCCCAGCGACACCGTGCGCTTCGCCAGCATCGGCACCGGCATTCGCGGATGCGAACTGCTGAAGGCTTCGACGCAGGTCCCCGGCGTCGAATGCGTCGCGGTCTGCGATCTTTATGACAGCCGCCACATTGCCGCGCAGGAAGCCTGTCGGCAACCCCAACGTTCCCGCCACCCGCGACTATCGCTCCATCCTCGACCGCAAAGATGTCGACGCCGTCATCATCGCCGTGATGGACCACCAGCACCGCCACATTTTTGAAGACGCCTGCGCCGCCGGCAAGGACGTTTACTGCGAAAAGCCCATGTCGCACACCGTGGAAGAAGGCTTCGCCATGGTCGAAGCCGCGCACAAGGCGAATCGCATCGTGCAGATCGGCAGCCAGCGCGTCAGCTCGATTCTTTACGCCAAAGCCAAAGAGATTTACGACTCGGGCAAGCTGGGCGAGGTCACCGCGATCGAGGCTTATTGGGACCGCAACAGTCCCAGCGGCGCGTGGGTTTATCCCATTCCTCCCGACGCCAGCGAGAAGACGATCGACTGGAACGCGTTTCTCGGCAGCGCGCCCAAGCGGCCCTTCGATCCCGTACGCTTTTTCCGCTGGCGCTGCTTCACCGACTACGGCGAGGGCCTGGCCGGCGACCTGTTCGTTCACCTGATTTCCGGAATCCACTTCATCACCGGCACGAACACGGTCGCGCGAGCGCGCGCAATCGAGCGGCGGGCTCTTCCACTTCAAGGATGGCCGCGAGTTCCCCGACCTGATCGAAACCGTCTACGACTATCCCGAATTTCCGCGTCAGCCTGCGCTGCAACCTGAACAACGATGGCGGAGAGTTCATCGCTTTCTACGGCACCCAGGGCACCCTGGTGATCAAGGATTCGACCTTGAGTTACAAGCCGCAGGACACGCGTCCGCAGCCGGAGGGCTATTCCGTCAGCGGCTGGCCGCGCGCATTGCGGGAGCAGTACCTCAAACAATGGCACGATGAGCATCCGCCGACGGCGCCGCTGGCTTCGCGAGTGGACGAGGAAGTCGAGTCCTACGCCACGCCTCCGGGCTACAACGACGTGGTTGACCACGAAGCCAACTTCTTCAACGCGGTGCGCACCCGCAAGCCGGTCACGGAAAATGAAATCTTCGGCAACCACGCTGCCATCGGCTGCCACCTGGCGAACTTCGCCTACTTCAACAAGTCCGTCGCAGTGTGGGACATGGGGGCGAAGAAGATTGTGAAGGGTTGAGGGGTTTATCGAAACGCTTCACGACAACGCTCAGCCCAGAATCAGCGCCACCGCCAGTGCCGCGAGCGCGAGTTTGACCAGCCACCCCAGAGCGTAGGACGTGGCAATCGCGGGAGCCAGCTTGATCCACAGCGCGTTAACGATCGTTAACGGCAATGGACCGATGAGCCAGACAGCCACTGCCAACTTGAACGTTGCGCGGTAGGTGTGGAGATGCAGGCCGCTACAGAGCAGAATAAAAACACCACAGGTAAGAAACGGAAACAGGCTCGACCAGAGAATAGCTTTGCTTTCTCCCTGGCCACCTTTGTATCGCCAGATCTCCGGATGCCGGTCGTAGCGCTTGTAAAGCCAGTCGCCCGCGAACAGCCAGTCGGTCATCGACGACACGAATCCACTGGCGAATACTGCCAACGCAATGCGGCCCCAAGGCATAAGTCTCCCTACGGTGTCCCGCGCCGTGTCACGCGGCCACTTCGCCGGCAATGATTTCGTCGATGTAGCACCAGATCCAGTCTTCTCCGGGCTCGATCGACCGCATCACGGGATGGCTGGTGTGATGAAAATGTTTGGTGGCGTGTTTGTTCTTCGACGAATCGCAGCATCCCACGTTCCCGCACACCATGCACATCCGCAGGTGAACCCAGGTGTCGCCAAGTTTGACGCACTCTGCACAGACGTCGATGTTGGTGGTCCTGAATTTGATCTGATCCAGGTGCTTGCATTTCTTTGCC
>CAVYOW010000009.1:0-163512 GCA_963770235.1 uncultured Acidobacteriaceae bacterium
GCCTTCGGTAGCTCGCTCAAACACGCGGTTAAACCAATCAAAAAATCTTCTCAAGAGGCCCCGGCTTGGTGCCTTTGGCTTGAGCAGCAGAGCCGCCAGCGCCGGGCTGAGGGTCAGCGCATTGAACGCCGAGAGCATGACCGAAATGGCGATGGTAACGGCGAATTGTTGATAGAGACTTGCCGGTGATTCCGGGGATGAAGGCCGTCGGCACGAACACAGACGCGAGTACCAGGGCGATGCCACGACCGGGCCCGGAGAGTTCTTCCATCGCTTTCGAGCCGCGTCTTCGGCGTCAGGCCCTCCTCGATGTGGCGCTCCACTCCTTCGACAACGACGATGGCGTCGTCCACCACCAGGCCGATCGCCAGTACCAGCCCAAACAGCGACAGCGTATTGATGGAGAAGCCGAACAGCGGGAAGAAGCACAAACGTGCCAACCAGCGAAACGGGCACGGCAAGCAGCGGAATCAGGGTGGCCCGCCAACTTTGCAAAAAGAGGTAGACCACCAGGATCACCAGCGCGAGGGCGATCACGAGCGTTACGACGATTTCCTTCATGCCCTCCGTGACTGAGCGGCGTCGTATCCAGCGCGGCCACGAAATCCAGGTCCTCCGGGAAGCGCTGCTTCAATTGGGCCATGAGCTTCTTGACGCCGGCGCCGCGTCGACCGCGTTCGAGCCGGGCAGTTGGTAGGTGGCAATGATCGCGCTGGGCTTGCCGTTAAAACGCCCGGCACGCTGTAGTCCTGGGAGCCCAACTCCATACGCGCGACATCGCGGACCCGGACGATGCCGCCATCGGGTGTCTCGCGCACGACGATCTGCCCGAATTCCTCCGGCGAAACAAGCCGGCCCTGGGCGAGAACTGAGTAGGTAAATTCCTGGCCTTTGGGAGCGGGTTCGCCTCCCGCTTTTCCTGCCGGGTTCACCGTGTTTTGCGCCTGAATGGCGCTGACGATTTCCGGCACGGTGATGCCGAGTTTGGCCAACGTGTCCGGTTTTACCCACAATCGCATCGCGTATTGGCCGGCGCCGAACACCTGTACGTTGCCGATGCCTGGAGAACGAAGAATGGGATCACTAAGATTGATGTAGGCATAGTTCGCCAGGAACTTAGCATCGTAGGTTCCATGCGGTGAGTACACGGCAACTAACATGAGAGGAGCGGTAACCGACTTTCGAACCGTGACTCCGTAGTTGGTGACGTCCACCGGAAGCTGGAGAGGCGGCCAGCGTTTCGCGGCTTTTGCGCGAGAATGTAATCAGTGTCGGGATCGGTTTTTGCGTCGAAGTCCACGATCAGACTGGTGGAGGAGTTGCCCGTGGCATTCAGCGAATACATGTAGTTCATGTTGTCCACGCCATTCATCTGCTGCTCGATGGGCGTAGCCACTGCCTGCTCCAGGGTCTGCGCGTCCGCTCCGATGTATGTGGCTAGGATTTGAACCTCGGGCGGGGCGATGCTGGGAAACTGCGCCACCGGCAAACTCAGGATGGTGAGGGTGCCAACCAGCACAAGGACGATCGAGATCACCATGGCGACGATGGGGCGGTTGATAAAGAACTTTGACATGGGATTACCTTCCCGTAGTTTCCGCGGCAAATGGCTTTGGATTCACCTGCATCCCGGGGCGCACCTTCTGCACACCCTCAGCGACCACCCGTTCGCCCGCCTTGAGTCCTTCCGCAACAATCCACTCGTTGCCGACGCGGTCGCCGACTTTGACCGTCCGGATGCTCACCTTGTTCTTTTCGTCCACCGCTGCGACTTGATAGCCGCCTTGCAGCTCCGAAACCGCACGCTGAGGGACAAGCAACGCGTCCTGCTGAAGTCGAATGGCTGCGCGAACTTTGCATACCGCCGGGACGCAGAACGCTTCCGGGATTTGGAAATAGCCCGGCGATCCGGATTGCCCCCGTACTCTCATTTACCTGACGATCGGCAAAGTAGAATGTTCCCTCCTGCGCATAGGTTGAGCCATCGGCCAGAATCAGTTCGAGGCGCAGTCTCTTATCAGCCTCCAGTCGGGGTACCCATCGGAAGAAGCTCCATGCGAGGTACTGCGGCTCGCCAACGGTAAAGTAGACCTTGATGGGGTCGACGGTTGATACCGAGGTCACGGGCCCGCTGCTTAGATTGACCAAGGCCCCCACCTGAAGCTGAGCCTGCCCGGCGATGCCGTCGATGGGAGAAACGAGGCGGGTAAAATCGAGGTTGATCCTGGCCGTTTCGACGGTAGCCTCGTCCGTTCTAATTAGAGCCTGTGCTGTCTCCACCGAAGCCTTGGCGGCCAAGTTATTTTGAACGGCATTGTCGAGATCTTGCTGGCTGGCTGCCTGTTCTTGGCCAGCGGCGTGTGTTCCTCTTCTACATCAAGCTGAGTCCTGCCTTGAACAGCCACAGCGGTAGCCAGCTGCGCTCGGGCCTGCGCTAGTTGTCCTTGCGCCTGGTCGAGAGCCGCTTGAAAGGGCCACAGTAAATCAACAGTAACTGCCCCTTCCTGACGAACGCGCCTTCCTGGTAGCCCTGCCGCAGTATGTAGCCCGTAACCTGTGCTCTGACGTCGGCATTCGTGAATCCGTCGAGTGTGCCGATCCACTCGCCAAAAATCGGGACGTCCTTCTGCTCGACCTGCACCACCTCAACGTCTGGCGGCGCCCGGAGGCGCTCCCGCCACATGCTTCGGGTATATCGCTCCAATAATCAGGCCGATGATGAGTAAGGCAAGCGCTCCGCCGATCCAGACTTTGTATTTCGAAAGCGTATTCATCCTCTCCCCCAAATCGCGTGACCTTGCGCGTACGCCTCATTCAATAACGGCAACCGCCATGCCCTCGTCCGCAAACTGCGGAGCCAGCGACGGCCTGCCCGGCCGATCCCGATGACGATTGCGTCGCGATGCTGTGACACGAGGCACCTCCGTTAAGCAAGGTCGTAAGCAAGATCGCCAGCCTCAGGCTAGCGCACCGATACAGTGCTCGCCGGGCCCACAGCGGCGCCGCCAATCGCGGTCGCATCGTATTCGTTCATTGCGGAAGCTCTTCGCCGGTCTGCTCCCGCACCATGTACTCGGCGTACCAGTCGGGCCAGTTCGGATCTGCCGCGCCGATGCGCTTCTCGTGCTCGCCGTGAGCGGCCGACGCGCGCCGAAGTGCGCTCGCCAGGTCGCTTGCGGAGCCGAACGAAGTCACGCCCGAGTCGACGCGCCCAGGAAGCCGGGTCGTGATCTCCTGCAGCAGCCAGACGTTGCCGTCGGGATCGCTGAACGAGGCGCGCGTGCGATAGGTGCCGCGTTCGGGATCGAGACCGCTGACCCGGCCTTCGGGACCGATGTGGAAGAATTCGCCGACCTCGATGCCGGCGGCCACCAATTTCTCCCGGGCGGCCACGATATCAGAAACGATCAGGTAGCTCTTGGCTGAACCGGGCGCCGCAGAGGTGAGCGTCTTGCCGAATTGTACCGAGCACCAGGAGCCCGGCGGCGTGAACTGGACCACGCTGGGCGGTGTGACGTCCAGTCTCCACCCGAGCTTTTTGTAGAATTCCTTGGCGCGGTCCACATCCGAGACGGGGATGACCACGACCTCAAGCTTCATGTCGACGTTCGCTGCACTGGCGTCGCTCGCGTCGTTACTACGGATTTCATGGGTCAGATTCGCCACGTTTTCTCCTCCTCGGAATCAGGGCTCGTAGTGGGTAAAGACATAGTCGTGATCTTTCGCAGGCGTGTGACACGGGAAGCAGGTCTCGTGCAGCGCCTTGTCGCCCGGTTTTCCGTCCTTAAAGTCAGCGAATCCCCAGCCGGCCGTCGCGGCGTA
This sequence comes from uncultured Acidobacteriaceae bacterium, assembly GCA_963770235.1. Lineage (GTDB taxonomy): Bacteria > Acidobacteriota > Terriglobia > Terriglobales > Acidobacteriaceae > Sulfotelmatobacter. The sequence goes on from CAVYOW010000009.1 coordinate 3,823, forward strand.
CTTCTTTGAGTCCTTGACCATGAACTGAACATTCACGCGGGACCCGATAAGGAAAGATTGAGTGCCGGGGAAGGGACCGTTCAGCACCTTGTTGTTGTCTTCCGATGGGACTCGAGTCCAATGAATGGCGGCAATGATGGCGCCGTCCGGGAACGGGAGTGTCCCTTCCTTAAAGGCCTTGATCGCTATATCGTTGCCGAGTTGAGCGCGCAACTGGTCGGACTTGCCTGCTAATAGAAGGTGGTCCACGGCAATCAATTTCCAATCGCGGTATCCGGCCGGAATTGTGACGCCGTAGATCGGCGACGCGACCGGGGAGGCCTCTTCATCCGCGTGCCCGGATGCACCGAGGCGTGAAGGCGACAATACCGGCTACGGTTGCAACTGCGACCAACAAGGAAGCGATCCGTTTCACAAGGGTTCCTCCTTTGCTGATACCCTTGATCCTTAAGCTGACAAGAATCTGAAATTACTTTCGCGCTGAGGCGTGAAATAGGATATTCCCAGCGAAGCCGACCTTCAAGCCCCGTGCAAATCGGCAATCACCCCAAACGTTCGAACATCGAGCTTCCCCTCCAGACGCGTTGTGGCGTCTGCAATGAAACGGTGTAGGACCCGATTCTCCCGATGTCTGTTGAAATGCTCTCGCGATTCGTAGCGCCCGTAGAGGAACCACAAGACCGGATCTGCTGTAGAGCGGTGCAGATCATAGGTCATTACTGCGGGATCCGAACGGGGCGCTAGAACGAGTGCCTCAAGCCGGCTCGGATCAGCTACAATTCCCGGGAGACCTCCATGATCACGGACCCAGCCTCCGCCATCAAACGTGAAGTGCTTCAATTGATTGATTTGGCGATCGAGATGTTGAGACGGGATTCGTCTTCGAACTCGTCCGACTTCTCGACTATAAGGCCCTTTCTGAAAAGACTCGCACGCTCTGTGAAGAGCCAGATCGAATCGGGCGAACCAGGGTGGAGTTCAAATTTCCGAGAGCATCCTAAACTCTAATTAAGAAAGGCTCAGCCATGAAGTGCAAGACCAAGCTCACGATTGCGACAGCCACGGCAGCGCTCGCCGTCTTCGTCGCCACGGCCGTTTACGCGCAGGAGAAATATTCGCTGAAATCGCCCAGCGGAATCGCGTTCTCCGACTTCAGGGGATACGAGGACTGGGCGGTGGTCTCTTCCGCCCGAACCGACGAAATACTCAAGGTGATCGTCGCCGATCCGAAGATGATCAAGGCCTTCAAGGCCGGCGTTCCCAGCAACAACCAGACTTTCCCGGACGGCTCCATGATCGTGAAGCTCCAGTGGAAGCTGAAGAAGAGTACGGAGGCCCCTTTTGTCGTGGAGGTGCCAGACGTCTTTTCCCAAGTCTTCGTCATGGAAAAGGACAGTAAGAGATTTCCGAAAAGTGGCGGGTGGGGATACGCGGTGTTCAACTACGATGCCGCGTCGGACAAGTTCGCGGCCGATCCCAAAAGCCTCTCAGACTGCGGATACGCGTGCCATACGCCCGTGAAGGCGAAGGACTACATCTTCCACCCGTACCAGAAGCGTTGAACCGCGCGTGCCCCCCGACATCTAGTACCCTGCGGAGCTCTACCGGCCTTCACCCCGGCATTACCATGGCCTGTGCGAACTCAGCTACCCTTTCCCCGACCGCACCATCACCGTCACTCCAGTGCATCTGCAATCAGACCTATGTAGCGAGAGCGCCGGGCAATCACCCGAATCTCAAAGCGCCCCAGGTCGAAGCCGACAGACGAACAAACATATAGTCCTCTAATCCTTGCAGTCCCCACTTCGATTAGATCCTCCTGTTGGGATGAACATCAACAAATACAGCTTCAAGACGAGCGCTCGGACTCCATCACGAACTTCGCGAATTTGCGAACCGATTGAGCCTCTCTGATGACCCCGCCCAAGCATTTTGAAGGGCTTACGAATGGCACGTGCATTGCACCCTAGAAGTGTAACGAGCAATACCAAAGAAAAAGGAGCAAAACATCATGGACAGAATGCTGGTAGTGGTTTTTAACACCGAAGTGCAGGCGTACCAAGGAAGACAAGCCCTGCTGCAACTGGATACCGACGGCAACATCAGCGTCTATGCCTACGCCGTACTGGCGAAGCACGCAGACGGCACGGCAACCGTAAAGCAAGGTGATGACTCGGGGCCCATCGGTACTCTGCTCGGCACATCTTTCGGAAGCCTCATTGGCCTGTTGGGCGGGCCGGTCGGTTTGGCCATCGGCGCCAGCGCGGGTGTCCTGGCCGGCGCAGCCGTCGATCTGAACAACGCTCGCATCAGCGATGACTTCATCGACGACGTCACGAAGGTGCTCACGCCGGACAAATTTGCCCTGGTCGCCGAAGTTGAGGAGGACTGGACCACACCCGTGGATACCCGCATGGAAGCAATCAGCGGAACCGTTTTTCGGCGCGCTCTCTCGGATGCAAAACACACGATCCACGACGAGAACGTCGCAGCCATGAAGGCAGACTTGGCACAAATGAAGGCCGAACAGGCGAAAGCTCATGCCGACCGGAAGGCCAAACTCCAGGAGAAGATCAACCAGCTCGACTCCAAGATTCAAGCGCAATTGCAGAAGGCCAAAGAGAAACGCGAGGCAGCCGAGCGTCAGGCCCAGGCCAAAGTCCAGGTGCTCAAGGCAAAAGCAGCGGCCGCGAAGGCCAAGGCGTCGTAACGCGAGACACCTCAGCCCGATGGTTCAAGGATCTTTCCAGAGAGAGGCCGTAAGGCCTCCTCTGGAAACCAACTTACAAAATCTTAAGGAGCATCGAATGTCTGCACAAAGCTTAACGGATGAAGTGAAGAAGCGTTCCGCATGGGGCGTTTTCATGGGCGTCGTGACCGCGGCGCTGGGGGTGTTCTTGATAGCTTACCCATTGGCAACCGCGACGGTCACAACCCTGCTTCTGGGTTGGGTACTGATTTTCGTTGGCATCGCCCAATTCGTCTTTGCGCTTCACTCGCAGACTGCCGGAAAGTTTTCTTGGAAGGTTCTGGTGAGTGCGCTCTACGGAATCACCGGAGTTGCCGTGGCGTTCTTTCCTTTTGAAGGCGTAGAAGCGCTGACGGGACTTCTGGGAACATTACTGATGCTTCAGGCAGGATTGCTGACTGTGACTGCGTTCCAGGTGAAGCCGCTGGATGGCTGGGGATGGTTCGTCGCCGATGCCATCGCCAGCTTGCTCATGGGCATACTGATTCTCGCGAGGTGGCCCTCCAGTTCCGTCTGGGCGATCGGAACGCTGGTCGGCGTAGCCGTGCTGATGGGCGGTATCTCCAGGATCGTGATTGCATCCAGGATACGGAGCGGCGCCAGCAGTGTTGACCGCGCCGTTCGAGCAGCGTAGCCAAGAGAGGTCGCAGATGCGCTCCACCGTCAAGCTAGGAAGAATCTCTGGAATTGAGATCGGGCTTCATTACAGCTGGTTCATTATCGCAGCTCTGATCGTGGTCTCCCTCGGTGGGCGTTTCCGCCAGGTAAACCCGGATTGGAGCACGGGCCAGATCTGGGCAGTTGCGCTTTTAACAGCTGCCCTGTTTTTCGTGACCCTGCTGCTCCATGAACTCGCGCACTCGCTGGTGGCGCAGGCTCGTGGGTTGAAGGTCCAGGCGATTACCCTGTTCGCGCTCGGCGGTGTTTCTCAAATTCAAGATGATGCCACCGACGCGAAAACAGAATTCTGGGTCGCGATCGCGGGGCCGATCACCAGCGTGGTAATCGGCTTTGGCTGCCTGGGCATTGCGCTCGGCCTGGGCTGGCAGCGTTCGACCGAACCGCAGACAGCGGTGACTGGGGTCCTGGTCTGGTTGGGATACATCAACATCGCGCTTGCGGTCTTTAACATGATCCCTGGCTTTCCGCTCGATGGCGGCAGGGTGTTGCGCGCGATTGTGTGGGCGATCACCGGGAACGCAGATCGTTCCACACGCATCGCCGCGCGCGTGGGGCAAGTCGTGGCCCTACTATTCATTCTTGACGGGATCTGGAAGTACTTTTCCGGCGCCGGCTTCGGCGGGCTGTGGATCTCCTTCATTGGCTGGTTTCTGATGGACGCGGCCAGGGCCAGCTATAACCACGTGCAGGCAACGGCTGCGCTTCGTCATGCAAGTTCTTCCAGGTGACGAGAAGCCGCGCTGGCTCATGCGGCTGAACATTTGGTGAGCAAATTCAAAAACTCAGAGGTGCATCGTGGCAGAAATTATCGACGTAGGTGGCCAACACAAATGCGGGTACCCGCAGTGTGAGTGTCAAGTTTCCACTCTTGAAACGTACTGCAGCGATTACTGTTCAGACGCTGATGACGAACAGGAAATCGAAGTCCAGTGCGACTGCAAGCACGCTCCGTGCTCGTTGACGAAAGGCGATCCTCTCCACACAAGGATCGCCGAACAGGAATGACCGTGGATTGTGGCTTTACGTTAGCGTAACCCAGCTTGGCGTACCCAGCTTTGGCTTGCCGCGTTAGCAGTTGGCGAGCGCGCATCGCGTCAGGGGGGACACAGCGCACACGACATGGTCTGCAATTTCCTGGAAACGAATTGGAGCGGCGGTGCTGATAAGCGTTAGCCTGATAGGTCCTGAAGAACTGCGGTCAGTGGTGAGGATAAGCGAAGACGCCACGGTGCGCGATGTCGCAACGTCGGAATACCATTTGTTTTGGCGGACGCTCAAGAGAAATGGCATTCCCGTTCCGTTCACGGCCAGAGTTAAGGACGGCGACACCGTGACCGTAGCGACCGAGATAGTTGACGAGTAGCTGCTTCGCCCGGTTATCTTCGCTCCGTTATCTTCGCGGAGTGATCTTCCATCCGGTCCGGCGGCTCTTGTCCGCCCTTGCCGCTCCTGACGGCGCCCGCGCTCTTACTCCCAGGAATAATAGGCAAGATCCTTTCTCACGAAGAAACAGCGTGCTGATCAGCTGGCGTAAGCGCCTCTCCGAATCCAAAGGCTTTCACGAACTTCGCGAATTCACGGATCGCTTGCGCCTCTGTGATGGCCGAACCGAGTGTTTTGAGGAACTTGCCAATGGTGCTCGCATTGCATTCAGAAAGCTCATGAAGAGAAGCCCAATAAAGTAAGGAGCGAAACATCATGGACAGGATGCTGGTAGTTGTCTTTGACAACGAAACCAAAGCATACGAAGGAAGGAATTCGCTGCTGGAGCTGGAGGACGAAGGCAGCATCAGCATCTACGCCCACGCCGTGCTGGCAAAGCATGCAGATGGCACCGCAACGTTACTCCAAGGGGATGACTCCGGGCCGATTGGGACTCTGCTCGGCACGGAACTCGGAGCCCTCATCGGCATTCTCGGCGGCCCGCCCGGCCTGGCGATTGGCGCCGTCGTAGGGTTGCTTGCCGGCGGCACGGTCGACGTCAACAGCGCCAGGATTGGTGACGACTTCATTGACGACGTGACCAAGGAACTACGACCGGACAAATTCGCAGTCGTCGCGGAAATTGAAGAAGACTCGACGGCCCCGGTGGACACGCGCATGGAAGCAATCGGCGGAACTGTGTTCGGGCGCTCCCTTTCAGATGCGAAGCACACGATCCACGACGAGAACGTCGCCGCTATGAAGGCCGACCTCGCGCAAATGAAGGCCGAGCATGCTAAGGCTCACGCCCACCGGAAAGCCAAGCTCCAGGGAAAGATCAACCAGCTCGATACCAAGATTCAGGCGCAATTACAAAAGGCGAAAGACAAGCGCGACGCCGCAGAGCGCCAGGCAAAAGCCAAGGCTGAGATCCTCAAGGGAAAGGCTGCCGCTATGACGGCCAAGGCGGAAGAAACATACATTTAGCGCGCGATGCGCGTGGTGTCGAGGGGATTCAATGGCTATTGGGAAAATGACTGGCGAGATTGAGACACGTCGAAAAGCGTTAGCCCTCATGGGCAACTTGACTGCGGTGCTGGGTCTGTTGGTCCTTGGTTTTCCGCTGACTCCGTCGACGATCCGGTCGATTCTACTCGGTTGGATCCTGATGATCGTCGCCATCGCACAGTTCATCTGGGGACAAAGCCCGTCCACCCGTCTGACGACATTGGCGCTGAAGAGAGGAATCGTGGTGCGAAGTTTGAGAGGTCCAAGGTGAGCCTCCGGGCGGAAATGGTCAAGGTTGAAGGCGAGGTCGTGGTTATTTCCTGCGAGCAGTGCGGAAATAGACACGGGATTCTCATCGATCACTTCTGCCCTGAAATCTTGGCTGTTTGTAGTTGTGGAAGCTGCCGGTATCCGTTATTCAGTTCGGAGGAGCTGGGTGCAAACCAGTTCGAGGACTGTTGATCTGAACCAGTGAGGCGGCCATGGAACACAACAGAGACGGAGAGAATGTGCGCAAGTGCGCTCACGAGCAGTGCCGTTGTTCGGTTCCACTCACGGAGGAGTACTGCAGCGACCACTGTTCGGAGGCCGATGAGGTGGCCAAAGTCGAACTCCAGTGTAACTGTGAACACCCTTCATGCGGGCTGGAGTGAGTGTATGTTTGCTCGGTAGTACCTAAGACCAATACTGCTCGGGAGAGATGAATCCATGAATGCATTCGAACAATGTCGAAAGTCGCTTCTGTACACCATCGCTGCCGCGTTGTGTCTCGCGGGGCTGGGAAACGCCACTCCATTAGTGGCTCAAAGCCAGAATCAGGACGAGGAAGTGCAGATGGGCCAGGAGGTTTTCAACGAACTGAAAGCCAAAGGTGAAATCATCGAATCGTCCCCTCTCTATGACCAGTTGAAACCGATTGCCGACGCCATTACCCGGGCGGCGCAGCCGCGATACAACCACCCATTTAAGTTTTACCTGGTTCACGAAGCTCAGCCGAACGCATTCGCAACTCCGGGTGGCAACGTCTATGTTGTCGATTCGCTCCTGTATTTCGTAAAGAATACCGACCAGCTCGCCGGCACCTTGTGTCACGAGGTCTCCCACACCATCCATCGCGACACCGTGACTTTGATGGAGAAGGAACAAAAACTGGAGAAGCGGGAAGTCGGGGCCGCGATTCTTCTAGGCCCGACCCAGGCGCACATCTTGGCCATCCTTCTTCTGGGCAAGCTGCACTCCCTTAGCTACTCCCGTGACGTTGAATCTCGGGCCGACATCACCGGCTCTGACGTGTGCGCTGCCACTGGGTACAACCCATGGGGACTGGTATGGCTATTTCAGGATTTCGACAACGCCAAGATGGGACAGGTGCCCCAGATCCTATCCGATCACCCAGGCAACCAAAATCGGGTGGAAGCGCTGGAGCAGCACTTCCGCAAAAACCCGTCAGTCTTCGGAAAGTTCAATCCAGATCCAAAGTCGGCTGCGCCGTTTGCCGTTCCCAAGAGCGCTCCGGAGGTTTTCTTGCACTGAGTTTGATTCAACCGCGCTGCCAGAGCGGCAAAAGCCGATTGACGGCAGTGCGCCAAATGAAAAGGAGAAACACAATGAGCAACGTTATTGATTTTGTCGCCGCCGGCCTCGAGCAAGTGAGAAAGTCCTGGGGCTGGTTCCTCGTGTTCGGCGCTCTGCTGATGGTTCTTGGCTTCGTGTGCATCGGCAAAGCGCAGACCGCAACCACTTTTTCGATCCTAACCCTGGGCTGGGTGCTGGCCATCAGCGCAGTGGTGTGGCTGGTGAATTCATTCCAGGCCTTCACCTGGCAAGGATTCTTTATCTACGCTCTGAACGCGATCATCCGGGGAGTGACCGGATATCTGCTGATTCGTCACCCGAACGCAGGCGCGGAAGGAGTCACCATGGTTCTGGCTGCGCTCTTCATCGTAGGAGGCCTGTTCCGCGTAGTAGGAGCGAGCGCGATTCAGTTCCCCCGGTGGGGCTGGACGGTGTTTGCGGGCCTGGTCTCCTTCGTTCTCGGCGTTTTTCTTTTGAGCAGCTGGCCGTCAGCCAGCACGTTCTTCATTGGCATGGCAATCGGAATAGACCTCATGTTTGACGGTGCGGCCCTTATCGGTTTTGCAGCCGCCATTCGCAGCCTGCCGGAGGCGAAACAAGCCAGAGCCGCCTAAGCAGAGTGGAGGCGGAGAGATATTCCCATGTCGAGCCAACATTCAAGGACGCAGCCCAGGATGGAACGTGTCTTGCTGGCTGCAGGGCTGGCTTTGGTCCTGGTGTATCTCGCCGCCCGCGTTCATGCGGTGGTTATGTATCACACGGGCCTGTGGAGCTTCGCTGCATCGCAATCAAGCTCGTCGGCTGCGAAGGACGAAGGCGAGCAGCAACCCGTGGCCGGGGTTGATTTCAGTCTGTGGTCCGGACAGAGGGTTAAAGCATACGCACAGGCCCTGGCCACCAAGTTGGGCGCTCCGCTCGCCGTTCTGTCCATCCCGAAGTTAGGCCTGGACGTACCAGTCTTCGACGGAACTAGCGAACTCACGCTCAACCGGGGAGCGGGTCGAATCGTTGGAACCGCGAGGCCCGGTGAACAAGGAAACGTCGGTATCGCCGCACATCGAGACGGTTTCTTCCGCGGCCTGAAGCACGTCCAAGTGGGGGACCAGATCGAACTCGCTGTGCTGCGCCACAAATTCGTCTACACCGTCGACAGCATCACGGTGGTGAAACCCAGCGATGTGAGCGTGCTCCGGGCCCGGCCTCGGCCCTCCCTGACATTGGTGACCTGTTATCCGTTCTACTTCGTCGGAGACGCACCGCAACGGTACATCGTGCAGGCGTCTTTGGCGGATTCCGAACAAACGAAAGTAGCAAAACTAAATCCAGAAATTCAATAACTTAACTAAGGAGAAAACGCAATGAACTCATGGAACGAATGGCAACGAATTTGGCAGGTGCTCGCGGTAGGGGTTGTTGGCATGGCCCTCACTCTAAGCGCAGGCGCTCAAGTACAAACACAAACCTATACGTCCACGGGGCAGGCGACGACGGACGTCAAAGTCGATCGCGGTACTGTGCTCTTAGTCGACGGAAACGACCTGGTGGTTAAGACCGAAGACGGACGGCTGGTGCACTTCGCCAATGTCCCGGAAAGTGCCCGGGCGACGGTGGATGGGCAGGAACTCGGAATTCACGATTTGAAGCCGGGCATGACGCTGGAACGTACCCTCACAACCACGACCACTCCGCAGACCATTACCACGGTGAAGCATGTCACAGGTACTGTGTGGCACGTGACTCCGCCTGCCTCCGTCATTCTGACACTGGAAGACGGCACGAATCAGGCGTTCAAAATTCCTGATGGACAGAAGTTCAACATCGACGGCCAGATTGTGGACGCGTGGGGACTCAGGGAGGGAATGAAAGTGTCGGCGACCAAAGTTACGGAGGTGCCGGCGACAGTGGTTGAACAGCAGAAAGCATTCACTGGTACTGCGCCGCTTCCCGACCCGCCGGCTGATCTGCCGATTCTGGTCGTGGTCGTGCTCCCAGTCGATGCGCCGGCTCCAGATCCAGTTCCGGTACAGACTGCTGCGGTTGCGCCAGAGGCGTTGCCCCAGACCGCTAGTCTGCTTCCTCTGATTGGGATGCTTGGCGTTCTGGCTCTGCTGTCTGGGCTGGCCCTTCGGGCAGTGAGAGTCCGTGGATAGTGTGCATTCCTCACGCAGGGTTCGGTGCGCGTGAGTAATGCGTGCCGAACCCTGGGGGAACCACAAAAAGCAGAAACACGAGTTGAATCGCGGCCGTACCAGCCGAAGTCGCGACCTTTTCAACGAAGGAGATCTTATGATCAACTCAAACGGAGTGAACCAAGATCTGGAACCGAAGCTAAAGGCACCGCTTACCCGTCGTAGCCTTCTGGTTGGCGGGACGGCGATGTTGGCTGCTGTCGGATTGCCGATGAGATTGCTTGGCGCTCGATCAAGGCCTATGAACGCTTCAACCTGGCCCAGCACTAATCAAGGAGAAAACCATAAGGATACGATCACTACAAAAGACGGAACGCAGATTTATTACAAGGACTGGGGCACCGGACAACCTGTGGTCTTCAGTCACGGCTGGCCGCTCTCCGCAGACGCCTTTGAAGATCAGATGTTTTTTCTTGCTTCGCGGGGATACCGCTGCATCGCGCATGACCGTCGCGGTCACGGACGTTCGAGCCAACCTGGAACGGCAACGACATGGACACGTATGCGGATGACCTCGCCACGCTCATTGAAAAGCTTGATCTGAACAATGCCTCTCTGGTTGGCCATTCCACGGGAGGGGGCGAAGTCGCGCGTTACATCGGTCGCCACGGTACCAAGCGCGTAGCAAAGGCCGTATTGATTGCGTCGGTCCCGCCAATAATGCTGAAGACGGAGAACAATCCAGGAGGCCTGCCGATTTCAGTTTTTGATCAGATTCGTGCCGGGGTGGTTGCTGATCGCTCTCAGTTCTTCAAGGATTTGAGCATGCCCTTCTACGGATACAACCGGCCGGGCGCAAAAGTGTCGGAAGGAGTGCGCGAGTCATTCTGGCTCCAGGGAATGGCAGCGGGTTTCCCGGCCGCATACTTCTGCGTCAAGGCGTTTTCCGAGACCGATCAAACTGAGGACCTGAAGAAATTCGACGTACCGACGCTCATCATACAAGGAGACGACGACCAGATCGTGCCATTCGCAGACTCCGGACTGCTCCAATCCAAGCTCATCAAGGGCGCGACCCTGAAGGTCTATAAGGGCGCTCCGCACGGCCTGTGCACGACGCAGAAAGATGCGGTGAGTGCCGACCTGCTCGCGTTTCTGAAGACCTAAGTTAGAGACTGGTTCCCGAACGACCAACCAAGGAACTGGCTAGCAGCTGGCTGAGCCCCGCGAGCGCCGATGGGAGAGGAACATGTTGTCACTTGATGATCGAACGGGGAATGTGGTGACGACGGTGGCGCTGTTCCTGATCGCGGCGGCTGTTCTCTACCTGGCGCGTGCTGCCTTCTTCATTTTGCTTCTGTCTCTGCTATTTGCATACCTACTCGAACCAGCGGTCACGTTCGGACAACAGCATTCACGACTGAGTCAGAAGAATCGCACTTTGGCGATTGCACAGGTGTATTTGATTGGGACCCTAGTGCTGGGCGGCTTGGGGTACGAGTTCGGTCCGTGCGTTGCGGTCCAAGTAAAGAACCTCAACGCGGCCGTGCCCGAGATTCTGAAAGGTCTTTCCAGCGGGAAAACTGCCGCCGATCTGGGGGCTAGACATGGCTTGAGTGCAAGTCAGCAGCAGCGGATACACGACTGGCTGGCCGGCAACCACGACTTCATCGCCCGCGTGGCCGAGCGCGGCGCGGCGTCCGCGGCGTATGTCGCCGCGAGCGCGATCTGGCTTTTCGCGATCCCTATTCTGGCTATCTTCATTTTGCGGGATGGGCGTCCAATGGCAGATGCGTTTATCGGCGCGCTTGGACGGCAGGGCGGCCAAACAGCGGTCAAGCGAATCCTGCGGCAAGTCGACACCATGCTCGCGAAATATATTCGGGCGCAGCTTGCCCTGGCGGGCCTCTCGTTTGCTTTCTATAGCGTCTCTATGTTGATGCTGAAATTTCCCTATGCGATCGCGTTGGGCGTTTTGGGCGGAGTTCTGGAGTTTCTTCCAGCCGTGGGATGGATCGCTTCGGCCGCGGCTATTCTGACCATCGGCTTCCTGACTCACGCGCACTGGATCTGGATGGCGGGTTTGCTGTTGGTCTGGAGACTGGTGCAGGATTATGTGAACTCGCCTCTGATCATGGGCGACAACCTGCAACTACAGCCCCTGACGGTCATATTTGCGCTCATGGTGGGAGGTCAAGTCGGAGGAATCGCGGGCTTGTACCTCTCCGTGCCAACCGTCGCTGTCCTGCGAATCGTATGGCTGGAATGTTTCCCGACCCGGGACTCCTCGTCCGCGGGTGTTGCGCGAGCTGCAGTGTCGTGAAGGGCCTACCAATTGGCCCGTGCATTGCATTGATGAAATTGAAGGACGGTTGTGAATCAAGGAAAGCGACGCGATCCGGATGCGGCACAAACAATCTCGCGGTGGCATGCTGTCGCGGCAGTTGGCAACTGTATTTTTGATCCTATCCGCAATGAAGTTTTATTTGTCGGCCCAATCGGCTCCATCCGATCAGCCTGACGCTTCCAAAGGTCCTCGTCCCTCCTTGTTGATACCTCTGACACCGCAAGTGCTTGACGCACCTTATCGCCCTATCACGCAACAAGAAAGTCTCCGCTGGTTTCTGAACAGTACGATCGGCTTGCCGCATCGGGCAGGAGGGATTCTTGTGTCTGCCTTCGGAACAGCTCTTGATCGGCCGAAGGAGTACGGGCCGCACTGGGTGGGCTTTGGCGACCGCTATGGAATGCGCATCGCCTGCAGCGCTACAGGAAACGCCATGGAAGCCGGTGCCGGTCTTCTGCTGCGGGAAGATCCTCGCTATTTCCGCGTGCCGGACCGGACCTTTAAGACTCGCACCGGAAATGTAGTACAGCTGACCTTTGCCTCGCGGGCCCACGACGGCAGCTTCAGGCCCGCCTATGCGCGCTACGTGGCGACTTTCGGGAATGAATTTCTTTCCAACACCTGGCGTGTTCACAGCGAGGCCAATGCGCAGCACGCGCTGCTGCGCACGGCTGGAGACTTCGCCGGCCGCATGGCAGCCAATGCCTGGGAGGAATTCTGGCCTGACGTTAAGAAGCGCGTCTTTCATACACACCAGCGCAATTAAGGCTTTGGTCGCGAGGTTCGCGAATTCACGAGGAATCTCGGGCTCGGTGGTTTGTGTGTTGAAGTGTTTTCAAGAACTTGGTTGTGGCCTCCGTCGTGCATTAGGACAGAGAACTGTCGGGGGAGAAGTCACAAACCGTGACGGGAACTCACGACTAGATCAATTCAGCAATATATAAGGAGAAACAATCGTGGCAAAACTGATAGTAGTTGGTTTCAAGAAAGACATGTACCGTGCGTCGGAAGTGCTCAACGAATTGCAGTCGATGAACGATGACTGGGTGGTCGACCTTCACGACGCAGTCGCCGTTTACCGTGACTACAACGGCAAGCTGCGCGTTGACCAGAGCTACCAGATGACGACAGGCGAAGGCGCGGCCTGGGGCGGTTTGATGGGTTCACTGATCGGCCTCACGCTCGCTGCCATCCCCTTCACCGGCGGCGCAAGTGCCGTGGCTGCAGGGACTCTCGCGGCGGGAGCTGCCGGCGGTGCCGCTCTGGGCGCGGGTGCAGGCGCCCTCGACGCTTCGTGGTGGAAGGATGAGTTCGGCATCCCCGACGATTTTGTCAAGCAGGTTGGGGCGATGATCCAGCCCGGCGACTCGGCGATTTATGCGCTCTTGCGCAGTGCCAATCCCGACATTCTGGCCGATCAGTTCCGTGGCTACGGTGGCACCGTCCTCACTACCACGTTGAGTCGCGATCAGCAGGCGAAGGTCGAAAGGGTTCTGAGCAACAAAGCAGCAGCCTAAGCACCTTCAACAATGTGGCGATAATTCTACAAATCCAACAGAGAGGAAATTCAACATGACGATTGCAGAAGCAAAAGCACACGAAGATAAGATCAGCGCGCAGTTGCACGAAGCGAAGGCGCTGCTCGAGGAGTTCGAAGCTCATGCCCGGAAGAACAAGGCAGAGGCGGAGATCGAACAAATCAACGCTCTGAAAACCAAGCGGCAGGAAATCGAGAAGAAGTTGCACAAACTCCTGAACATTGGCGTTGGAGCAAAGGTGGCGGAGCAAGCTAAAACCGACATCGAAGCGGAGCTGGGCAAATTCAAGGCCTCGCTGGGAGAATTTGGCACAAACCGCAAGGGCCACTCCGCCGCGAAGTAGGCGACACTCCGGGTCAACAGGGGACGGGGTTCCAGTCACTTCCCTCAGACAAACCCCGGTTCCCTGGTCAGCAGCCGCCCGCGGAATTATCAAATCCATTGCCTAGGGGGCTAAAACCCTCCTGCGGTGGAAGTCGATCTTCCCGGGCGGTTGCGTTTTACAACTTTTCGCGATATCAAACATGTTTGGCTGCGGGAGGGGCATTGAGACGCAAGAGGGCGGGTTGGAACATTCTCATCTCCGTGCTATTGGCCGCTATGGCGGTGCGCCCCGGGCCTCTGTCTGCCGGGCTTGCCCCATTGCCACCGGGAATTGACACGCTTTACAACGCAGGGCAGTATCGCCAGGCTGCAGAAGCACTGCAAGAAGCGGTCGAACGCAATCCCAAAGACGCCGCCCTTTATTATTGGCTCGGCCGCTGCTACTTTGAGATCCGCGATTTCGACCACTCGATTTCCAACTGGGAGCGGACCGTCGTCCTGGAGTCCGGCCGCCCCGAATACCACGACTGGCTCGGCCGCGCGTATGGCCGTAAGGCGGATGAGAACAGCCACTCCAACATGGCTTCCGCTTTTTCCCTGGCGCGCCGGACTCACGACGAATTCCAGACTGCTGTGCGCCTGGATGCCACGAACGTCAATGCTCAGCGGGACCTGATCGCCTTTATGGCAAATGCTCCTGCCAACCTCGGAGGCGGCGAGAAGCACGCACTGGAGCAGATCCGTGCCCTGTCCACCGTTGATCCGGTGGAAGGGGAGTTGGCCCTGGCCGACCTTTACGCTGTAAAGAAGAAGTTCGAGCAGGCCAGCGAGGAGTATTGGAAAGTCCTGAAATCAGCACCCGACCGAGTCGACGTAGATTTCGAAGTTGCGGATTACTATCGCGATCGCGGCGACTCCGAGCATGTGGAGCGGGCCGTCGAGGCCGCTGCGAAAATCGACTCTTCCGATCGCCGGCTCAACTATTACCGCGGTGTCGCGTTGGTCTTACAGAAGAAGGATGCGGACGTCGTGAGAAGGATCTTCGCACTTACATCGACGCCGTACCCGACAATTCCGAACTTCCGGCGCACTCCTCTGCCTACGAGTGGCTCGGAAAGCTCTATGAAAACGAAAATAAACCGGACTTGGCCGCCGAGCAGTATAAGGCTGCGCTGGCGCTCGACCCAAAGAGCAAAACGCTACACGAGGCTTTGAAGAGGCTGCAGAAGAAATAGGCGTCATTCCTCGAGGGTCCCAAGGAGAACAAATACAATGGTCAGCCCACATTCAGCCGAAGCTATCAGGCAATTCCCGGTCGAGGCTGGATCTCCGCATCCGTTGGGGGCCACACCTTCCACTGCGGGAGTGAATTTCTCACTTGCTTCCTCGAATGCAACAGGAGTCGAACTGCTCCTATTCGCAGCACACGACTCGCTGGGGCCATTCCAGACAATCCGTTTCGATCCCTACGTAAACAAGACCTTCCACTTCTGGCACGCGTTTGTGCGCGGACTGAAACCCGGCGTGCACTACGCGTACCGGGTTGATGGCCGGGTTGACTCCGCCGGGCAGCGATTCAACAAGAACAAGGTCCTGATCGACCCCTACGCCCGCCGCAATTCTCATTTTCTTTGGGATCGCGACAGCGCCTGCACGCCTGAGGATAACGTGCGGACATCAATGCGCTCGGTTGTCGTTGACCCCTCCGGCTACGACTGGGAAGGCGACAAGCCCCTGAACCGCCCGATGGCGGAATCGATCATCTATGAGGCGCACGTTCGCGGCTTCACGCAATCTCCCACATCGGACGTTAGGTATCCCGGGACATTCACCGGCCTCATTGACAAAATTCCCTACCTGAAAGATCTCGGCATTACCGCGGTGGAGTTGCTTCCTATCTTTGACTTCGACGAGACGGCACTCAGATTCGTCGATGAAAAGCCCGTCCGCAATTTTTGGGGATACAGCACCATCGGCTACTTCGCGCCTCAGTCCTCCTATTGCGTCGAGCACGAATTCGGCAACCACTTGTGCGAGTTCCGCAATCTGGTCAAGGCCATGCACAAGGCAGGTATTGAAGTCCTCCTCGACGTGGTCTTCAACCATACGGATGAAGGCAATCACCAGGGACCGATGTATTGTTTCAAAGGCATCGATAACCGCTCTTACTATCTGCTGATGCCCGGGGCGCTGCAATACTACATGGATTATTCCGGGTGCGGGAACACCCTCAATTGTAACCACCCCATTAACCAAAAACTGATTGTCGACTGCCTCCGGTACTGGGTTCGCGAAACTCATGTGGACGGCTTCCGCTTCGACGAAGGGTCGATCCTTTCGCGCGGTGAAGACGGAGCGCCCGCAGTTCATCCTCCGCTGGTTTGGCAGATCGAGCTGGACGAAGACCTGGCCGATACAAAGCTGATCGCCGAAGCGTGGGATGCCGCCGGCCTATACCAGATCGGCCATTTCCCCGGTGACCGCTGGGCCGAATGGAACGGTCGCTATCGCGACGACGTCCGGCGTTTCGTGAGGGGCGATCCTGGGGTCGTGGGTGCAATCGCCTCCCGCTTCGGAGGTAGCGCCGATATTTATCAGGAACGGGGCGGGTCACCGTTGAATAGCGTTAATTTCGTGACCTGTCACGACGGTTTTACCCTCAATGACTTAGTCTCTTACAACGAGAAGCACAACGAGGCGAACGGCGAAGACAATCGTGACGGCATCAACGACAACCTCAGCTGGAACTGTGGCGTGGAGGGTGATTCCGACGATCCCAACATCGAATCGCTCCGCAACCGTCTGGTTCGTAACTCTATGGCAATCCTGCTGCTCTCGCGCGGCGTTCCCATGTTTGTCGCCGGCGACGAGATACGCCGCTCACAGAAGGGTAATAACAACCCATATTGCCAGGACAACGAGATCAGTTGGTTGGACTGGACACTTGTAAGCAAGAACTCCGAACTGCTGCGTTTCTGTAAAGGCATGATTCGTTTTCGGAAAATGCATGCAGCACTTCGACGTGACCAGTTTTTCGACGGCTCGGTGAACGAGCGCGGCTTGAAAGATGTATCGTGGCACGGAACGCTGCTCAACCGTCCGGGATGGGACGATCCAGGTGCACGCGCGCTCGCCATGACGCTGGCGGGCTTTGGCGGAGAACCCGACTTGCACGTGATGTTTAACATGTTCTGGGACAGCCTGGATTTTGAACTGCCTGTTGTGCCGGGCAGGCGTTGGTGCGTGGCGGTGGACGCTGCCCAGCCTTCGCCTCACGACATCGCCGACCCGGGTTCCGAGCTGGAAGTGCCGGGGAACGCCCATCGGGTCGAAGCGCGAAGTGTCGTAGTCCTGGTGAATCGGGAGTAAAAGCCATTGCGGCCGGTGCACAAGCCAAAAGGAACCTTTCACGCTAGCAACAGCCATCCTCGAAGCTGACCAGCTCCCCAGAGAGGTCGCGGGCGCGCGCATCGTAAAGGATAGCTAAGGCTCGGCCCAGAATCCGCCACGTTTTCATCACAATCCTCACGAATTCGCGAAGCGGTTGCTGCTCCAAGCTGCGCCAGCTTGAGTGTTTTCAATAACTTACCAATGGCGCTTCCAATGCATTCATCAAAACGTCAGAAGCGAGCACCAAGTCAAAAGGAGCGAACTTTAGGGTACGAGGATGCGGCGACGGTCCCAGCGGAATGTGCTCGCAGGAGAAAAGATATGTGGATGAGATCGTGCGCTGTCTGTAAAGCACTTTTGCGCAAGCGTCGGTTGCGCGATTCAATCCGCTGTAGTTGCGGATGGATTTGGTAGGGCTAGGCAGCGAAAGCCGACTGTGTCCCCGCCCACAGAGAATCGCCAGGTTTCAGAGATTGTTATGGCAAAAGTAATTGAGTTTTACGTACCGAAGAACTTTCGGAAACTGTTGCGGCCGGCTCATCAACTGCAACCGGGGAAGGTGATTGAGTTTCCCTCGCCGACGAGTAAATCGACCGAGCGCAGCCTCTTCATCATCTGGAGACTTGTTGAGTCGAGGAAGCAGAATGCAGCCCGGAGTCTTTAGCACTCCATCACGGCTCTATCCACGGATGTGGCCTTGCTGTTGGTGCTCGCGCACAGATTCGGAATTGAAAATAGGAAGGCATGAATCGAGGGGGGACCGTCGAGGAGGACTTATGAGATCAAACCAGACTTCAAACTTCGGCACACAACGCGGCGAGAATCCCCTTGCGACTCGAGGAGCCCTGCAAGCAGTACGGATCGGGAGCGACCTGATCGCGTTCTATCCCCGGGCGATCCACGAGCCACAACCATATGTCATCTTGCTTGACCCGGCCAGCGGCATTCTCAGGCGCCTCGACCTGTAGGCAACGAGGTGACGGCCTCACTTCGTCACCGGTTTCCGATCGTCGCATGGCCGTTTCGCGGAGTTCGCGAATTAGCGGATGAGTCAGGATCATTCGATCCTGCATACTCCAGCCTTTTCAAGAGCTTGAGTATGGTCTTCGCGTTGCTGTAGGACAGGGATTCTGGTCTCAAAACGATCGTGTAGTAAAGCAAGTTCGAATACGCGAGGAGGATGCATGGGGACGCATAAAACGAAGGCAAAACTGGCAACCCACCACCGGGGGAAGTCCGAGACCAAAGCCGAGGAGGCGAAGCTGAACACGCTGAAAGCACGCGTTGACGCCATAAGAGCAAACGTCGAGGCCAAAGCGATCGCAGAGCTGCTGCTGACCAAAAAGCAGGTGATTCAGCAGAAGCTGCAGAAGTCGGGCGACCGATGGGGGCAGGCGAAAGCCGATGTCGAGGAACGGATCGCAGATCTCGAGAAGTCTGTGAAGGAGATCCAGTCGAAAGCCAAGGCAAGCTGAGACACGCGCGCAGTAGGTCGAATGCCGTACACGAGGAGATGGCTTGAACACCGATGTCAGCATGGCAAGGCGGGCAGTCCACGACCAGCTCGAGGCCCAGATCAAGATCGCCGAGACGGACCCGGACGCCACGAAAGCTAACGCCCAGATTAAAGCGATCGCAGAGATGCTGACGGTGCTCGTTGTGTTCGAGGCGCATTGAAAAAGAGGGCGCGGTGTGAGTCGAGCCGACTCTCGGCATCTCGGTGAGTGCATTCAAGTCGCGGATCTTTTGGGCGCGACGAAGGGTAATATGTGGGCTACAACCATCGCTTAGGACGGGCCCGCCCATGTTCAGAAGACGGGCTCGGAGGACCTACAACGGCTGATAGATACGCCTGAGCCGATCGGCATTCTGTGGTGCGGTTTGTGCGCCTCATATCCCAGTTCGAAAGGACCTGCCATGAGCTCCCGAGCCGAACGCTCCCGCGGGAAAAAGCTGAGTGCTGTGCCCGCCGCCGCATTACTGATCTTGATTGTCGCCGCCGCGCCCGGTTTTTCTCAGTCGAAATCTGACCTGCAAACATTCTTTCAGCAGGACATCGGGCTGAGTAAAGATCAGATTGCCGCCATCCGAAGCGGACAGCCGGTCGCCAGGACCATGCCGTCCCGATCGCCGGCGGAAGTTGTTCTTGTTCGGCGCGATCTACATCCATGCTGCTCCTGAGAGCTACCTTCAGTTCGCCCATGACTTCGACCGCCTGCGCAAACTTCCGGATTACCTGGCGCTCGGAGTGTTCAGCAATCCTCCCCGGGCATCCGACCTGAAGGATTTCTCGTTCGATAACGATGACATCAAGGCACTGAAGAACTGCAAGCCCGGAGACTGTTTGATTCAGATGCCTGCGAGCTCCATCGAAGCGCTGCAGAACTCGATCGACTGGTCCGCTCCCGATGTTGAAGACCAGGTGAACCGGCACCTGCGGAAGACGGCACTGCAGCGTCTGCTCGACTACCGGCAGCAGGGCAATCCGGTGCTCGGGGTCTATAACGACAAGCGTGATCCCACCGAGGTTCCTCAGCAGTTCGCCTATATGCTCAGCTACAGCAAGGCCTTGCCGGAAAATCTCCCGGATTTCTACCAATACCTCCTCGACTATCCCAGGGCAAAGCCCTCAAATGTCGAAGACGCGTTCTATTGGGCGAGGGTGAAATTTGGTTTGAAGCCGACCTTGCGCATCGTACAGATGGTCACACTGCACGGGAATCCGGGCGATCCTGTGGCCTACGCCATCGCACAGAAACAGCTTTATGCGAGCCACTATTTCGAGACTGCTCTCGATCTCTCATTCTGTGTCCGTGGAAGTGATGACTCGAACCAGCCTGGCTTCTACTTCATCATGGCGATGGGCTCAGAGCAGGCAGGGCTGACCGGCGTCAAGGGATCGATCGTCCGAAAGACCGCAGTCGGACGCTCGGTTTCCAATCTCCAGAACGCCCTCAGGAACATTAAGACCACGTTGGAAGGTAAGCAGTAGGCGATCAAAGACGCGTTAGTTGCGAAGGAAGAGGTCGTTGCCCACTCGAAGCTCATCATCGTCACGCAAGGAGTGTCAACGCCACTTGCGCAAGCCTCGGTGACGCAAACGCTTCGGGGCACCGATAACGGTTGGCGCATCGCTCGACGCCTCATTAAAGAAGCTGCAGATGCCCCAACGCAATCATAGGGTTACGGGGCAAGTCGCTACTGAATGCCGACTTAGCGACGGACCTCTTCAGCAATTCATACGCACTGGTAGACCGCTTCTGGCTTACATCTCAAGTAGCGCCGCCACCCTTCGCTTCGAGCCTGTGGATGGTCGCCCGAAGCCAGGTCCCCAACGCCAGGAGGCATTCGCTGCAGGGTTCACGGTCCTTGGAGTTAAAGTTCATGCAGGTGGGGGAATCTTCGAAAATGAAACGGGCGCGCCAGGATTCGCGTGGCAATCGTCCGTAACCGCCTTGCTCAAGAAACTCCAGTTCGAAAGCTTGTCCGAATCGATTGGCCGTCCTGACGGAGTCGGGGCGATGTAGGCGCCGACTCGCTGAATATAGATGAACGGTGCCGGGGAGACTGGGATGCTCCCAAGAGTGATGCGACTGACGCAAGGATCGGCGTTTGCGTGATCGAACGCATCAATCGTTTGAAACTGCTCAGTGCAGAGGTGAGAGCCGGCCGTGTGGAGCCAAACCAGGCGGGACGATGAAGCTAAGTGATTGAAAATATGGTGGCCAGGGACGGAGTTGAACCGCCGACGCCAGCCTTTTCAGGGCTGCGCTCTACCACCTGAGCTACCTGGCCACGTTGCGAAACCCGCTCACCCACCGCGGGCCGCGAGGATTGTTCGCTTCACGCTGATTATCGCGGGATTGCCAACCGGGTGAAACTGTTTACTGGAACGCGTGCGGAACGTTTTCGATTATAGCAATGGCGGCGAGTTCACTCAACACAGACGGCCGCGCGCTCTATCCTGCCGTCCCATTCATCGTCGTCATCGCGCACCGGTTGCTCCCGAACCAGTAAGGAATCTCGCGGTAATCTTCGACCGCGAACACCGCCAGATCCGCATCCTTGCCGGATTCGATGCTGCCCTTGCGGTCCGCGACCCGCAGTGCCCACGCCCCGTTGATCGTCGCCGCAACGATGGTCTCCGCTGGCGACATCTTCATGTGCGTGCAGGCCAGCGACATCGCCATCGGCATGCTCAGGGTCGGCGACGTGCCCGGGTTGTAGTCTGTCGCCAGCGCCACCGGCACGCCCGCGTCAATCAGCTTGCGCGCCTTCGGATATTCCTCCAGCCCCAGAAAGTAGTTCGCCCCCGGCACCAGCGTGGCAACAGTGTCGTGTCTCGCCAGCTGCGCGATGTCGTCGTCGCTCACGTGGTCCATGTGATCAAACGACGCCGGATTGAAACGCAAGAACGGTCGCAGGGCCGTCTCCGTAAGCTGGCACATGTGAGCTCGCACGCTCGAGACCGTGCTGTTCGGCGGCTTCAAAAATCTGCTTTGTCTCCTCCGCTGTAAAAGCTCCGTGGTCGCAGAAGACATCGACGAAGTGCGCGAGTTTTCGCTTCGCTACCTGGGGAATCATCTCCTTACAGATGACCCCAACATACGCTTGTGAGCGGCCTTGAAATTCTTTCGGGACGACGTGCGCCCCGAGCAGTGTGGATATGACCGTCCCTGGCCAGCGAGAGGCAGCCTCGCGGATCGCTTCCAGCGACTTCAGTTCCGACTCGACCGTCAGCCCGTAGCCCGATTTCGCTTCGACGGTCGTCGTGCCGTGTGCCGCCATGTCGAGCAACACGCCGAGAACCTTCTTCGCGAGAAAACTCTTCCCTGCCTTGCGCACACCCTCCAGGCTAGATCGGATGCCGCCGCCGGCCGCCGCAATCTCTTCGTAAGAAGCGCCTTCGATTCGCTTCTCAAAATCCACCAGCCGCGGACTCACGAAAACAGGATGTGTGTGGGAATCGACAAAGCCAGGGAGGACAACTTTACGAGCGCAGTCGATCTCGAGGACTTTCTTGCGATTCTTCTTCAGCCAGGGATCACGCAACGCGTCTTTGGTCGTGCCGACGGAGACGACCTTACCACCGAGGCACAAGACAGCGCCGTTTTCGATGATGCCGAGTTGTTTGAGTTCAGGTCCGCGGCGCGGGCCGGCCTTACCCGAAGCTGACTGCAGCGTGAGAAGCTGGCCAATGTTTGCCAGCAATAGCGCCGATTCCTTGTGCGATCCGCTTCCGTGGCGGGTATTCATCTTTCAGCCATCGGCACTCTCACGCCATTCTTCTTCGCAAACTCCTTAGCCTCGTCGTATCCCGCATCGGCATGGCGAATGATACCCATTCCCGGATCGGTAGTCAGCACGCGCTCAATGCGCTGCGCCATCGCATCTGTGCCGTCGGCAACCGTGACTTGTCCAGCGTGCATCGAGTAGCCGATGCCCACGCCGCCTCCGTTGTGAATCGACACCCACGACGCGCCTGCGGCAGTATTCAGCAAAGCGTTGAGCAGCGGCCAGTCCGCAACTGCGTCGGAGCCGTCTTTCATGCTCTCGGTCTCGCGGAACGGAGACGCCACCGACCCGCAGTCAAGATGGTCGCGTCCAATCACGATCGGCGCCTTGATCTTGCCTTTCTTCACCAGATCGTTCATCGCCAGACCGAACTGCGCTCGCTCGCCATAGCCCAGCCAGCAGATGCGCGCCGGCAGTCCCTGAAACTTGATACGCTTGCGTGCCAGATCAATCCAGCGCCGCAGGATTCGGTTCTCGGGAAACAATTCCAAAACCAGATCGTCGGTAACGTGAATATCCGACGCCTCGCCCGACAGCGCGACCCAGCGAAACGGTCCTCGCCCCTCGCAAAATAGGGGACGAATATAGGCGGGAACGAACCCGGGAAAGTCGTAGGCATTCTTCACGCCGTTCTGAAACGCAAAGGTGCGGATGTTGTTGCCGTAATCGAACGTCACCGAGCCCATCTTCTGCAACTGCAGCATGCCTTCCACATGTGCGGCGATGGCATCGAGCGATTTTTCCTGATATGCCTTGGGATCGTTTCTCCGTAACTCGACAGCCTCGGCCAGCGTCATGCCGTTCGGCACATATCCATTCAGCGGATCATGCGCTGAAGTCTGATCGGTAAGAATGTCAGGCACCACGCCGCGCGCGGCCAGCTCCGGAATAACGTCCGCGCAATTCCCCACCAGCCCGACCGACACATTCTCTTTCTTGCGGACGGCATTCTTCAAAATGCGCAGGGCCTCATCCAGCGTCGTGACCATGAAGTCGCAATAGCCGGTCTTCAGCCGCTTCTTGATGCGCTCGGGATCGACGTCGATCCCCAGAAACGCCGCGCCTGTCATCGTCGCGGCCAGAGGCTGAGCTCCGCCCATGCCGCCCATGCCGCCCGAGACGATCAGCTTGCCGGCCAGATCGCCGCCGAAATGCTTCTCGCCCGCCGCCGAAAACGTTTCAAACGTCCCCTGCACAATTCCTTGCGAGCCGATGTAGATCCACGAGCCCGCCGTCATCTGCCCATACATCATCAGCCCGGCGCGCTCCAGCTCGTTGAACTTCTCCCAGTTCGACCAATGGCCGACCAAATTGGAATTGGCAATGAGCACCCGCGGCGCATGATCGTGCGTCTTGAACACGCCGACAGGCTTGCCCGACTGCACTAGCAAAGTTTCATCGTTCTCGAGCTTCTTCAAAGTTGCGACGATGGCGTGGTAAGCCTCCCAACTCCGCGCCGCGCGCCCCGTTCCGCCGTAGACCACAAGATCCTGAGGACGCTCGGCAACCTCTCCGTCAAGGTTGTTCATGAGCATGCGCATGGCGGCTTCCTGCTGCCAGCCTTTGCAGGTGATTTGATTTCCGCGGGGAGCGCGAATCGGGGTAGGTGACGGCCTGAATTTCAGTTTCGACGGGCATAATACGATCTTACGTCCTTGCACAATGCGACACAACAAACCGGGCGATACGGGAAAACTGCAGAAGCTACTTCGTTGGATCCACTAGCTGAGGATTGGCACGCAGCAGTGGAAATTGCACAGAGCGCAAGATATTCTCAAAGGTCTCGGCGTAACGGCTATAGACCTCCGTGGGCGCCAGCGTGGTAACGCGATAGTGATCGTCACCTACGCTATAGATCTCCATGACGGATGTGTAAGGCACGCCATTCTCATTCCAGCTTACATTCCAGCGTGTCCCCGTGAGCCCATCACGTTTTACCGCTTCTTCCCCGGCACGCTTATAGTCCTGCCGTTTGGAGAAGAAAGCCTCGAGCATCTTCTGGTAGAGTTGCGGCGAACCCTCCATGTGCTCGCGAGTCAGCATAAACATTGCCGCGGTACCGGATTTAAATCGAGATGGGAGCCTGAATCTCAGTTTCGACGGGCATAAACAGAATGTTACTTGTTGGGGGCGGAAGTGTTCAATGTCGAAAGGAATGCAAAGTCGCGCTACCAATCGTGATAGGACGAGGTGCCGTCGCTCGAAACCGCGGTCGACGCCGAATGCACGTCGTCGATACCAGGATCCTGCTGGTCCACGGATAGCAGTACCTCTTCCTGCTGCGGTTCCCAGTTCGCTTCACCCGTCATGGGATCCTTGGGAATGGTCTTGATGTAGCCCGCCTGCACCAGGTCGTCCAGCGACTGCGGCGCCTTTTGTTTGTCGAGCGTGTACTGGGAGATCAGCTTGCGCAGTTCGAATAAGTCATTCCGCAGAACGGCCTCGCGTGAACGCACGATCGACTGGTTATAAATGGGGAGCGCAATCGACAGCAGGATCGCCATAATGATGATCACGATCATCATTTCGAGCAAGGTGAACCCGAAGCTGCGCCCCGTTCTTAGCCTTCTTGCCATTTACCAGTCCTTATACTTCGTGCCGTCCAGCCCCGTGCCCTGCGATTTGGTGTACACGTCGAACACGCTCTGCCCGCCCCAGGAGTCGGAATCCGGATCGTCCTGCATCGAGCGCAGGCCCCACTCCGTGGTACCCGTCATGGGATCGATAGGAATCCGGCGCAGGAAGCGAACCTTCTTGCCATTCACGTCTTCGCCTTTCACCAGCGTTTCCAGATCAGGGGGATAGTTCTGGCTGTCCACTTTGGTCCGGAACCCGCCCCGGTCGGCCGCATCTTTGTAACGGTCGATGGCGTCGCGCATCTCCCACAGATCGTTCCGCAGCATGCGCTCTTTCTCTCGCGTGATCGTCAGCCGCGCCAGGGGTATCACCATGGTAGAGAGAACTACCAGAATGGCGGTGGCGATGATCAACTCCAGAAGGGTAAAACCCAGTGCGGGTCTCGTACTCAGCCCGCGATGGAATCGGTGTAACTTCATCTTAAGAATCCCGGATTGAGCGGACCGCGCGACCATCCTATTGCACGGTCACTGACGCCTGCGCTCCATTCACGGTGATAGCCTGCTGCCCGGGATCGCGCGCTCCACCCCGAGTAATGGCCAGAGGAGTCTGGCCGCTGGCCTTCGCTTGAAATGTTAACGTGACCACCGCGCCCTGCCCGGAAACTCCACCCGCACCCGGCGGCCGTGTGGCCGTAATCTGCAAAGTTCCGGTAGTCTCATCTTCGCGGTGCACCAGGGCCACGGCCTGCCCATCCTGGGAGAGGAACCCGCCGTTAGAAACGTTCACCAACTGCAGCTTGGCCGGATCGTAATTCATCTGCACCGGCACGGAATAAACGTTCTGTGCTCCGGAAATCAGCAGGTTCACGACAAACGTGTTGCCTTTCACCGCCGTGATCTGCTCCGGATCGAACGAAAAGTTCGTCCCTCCCGCCGCCGGATTCGCAGCCTGATTGGGAGTTGGAGTCACCGGTTGATTGGCCGGCGGCTGGCTTCCCGGCGCCTGCGGTTGTGCCGCAGGCGCAGCCGGCGCCGCTGCATGGTTGACGTGCCGCAGCGCAATCGTGTTCGCCGTCCCAATCTCGATTTGCCGCTGGTTCAATTCACTGACCGTCGTTCCGCGAATGATGTGCGGTGTGATGGCGAAGACCGTCTCGTCCTGCTGCTTGTCCTGCGTCACCTGCCCAAAGAGGTATCTCAAAATCGGAATCTGCGCCAACCCAGGAATGCCGCTCAACGACCTGGTCTGCGAATCGTCAAAGATCCCGCCAATCAGGCTCGATTCGCCGTCCCTCAGCCGGATTTCGTGCTCGATCTTCTTCTGCCCGATGATGGGCTGGCTGATGCCGCCGATGCTCGACTGTCCCACCACGGAAGAGATTTCCATGGTGATCTTCAGAGTCACTTCCCGGTCCGCGTGCACGTGCGGCGTCACGTCGATGTTCACGCCCACATCCAGGTATTGAAACTGCGTGTTCACCAGCGGATTAATACCAACCCCACCGATTCCAGGCTGGAACGATCCCGTGGCCACCGGCACGCGTTCGCCGATCTTAAGCGACGCCTTCTGGTTATCGAGGGCGCGAACCTGCGGATTCTGCAGCATCTTCGTGTCGCTCTCGCCCATCACCGCTGACAGGTTGGCGGAGGGAATCGTTACTTGAAAATCCGTGGCGTTCAGGTTGCCCAGGGTGTTCAGCTCCAGCCCGCCGGCGCCTGTGCTGGTGGTTGCGCCCGTGGTCCCGGTCGCCGCAGTCGTGGTGTTGATATTGCTCTGCAGAGCAACCGTGGCGCTGGTTGGCCAGTTCATTCCCAGCGTGCGTGACTTGTCTTTGCTCACCTGCAGCACGGCGATGTCGACGATCACTTCCGGACGCGCCTTGTCCAGGTCGTCTACCAGCTTTTCCGCCAGTGCGATCTGGTCGGGCGTGCCCCGCACCACCAAAGCATTCTGCGAGAGCAACTGCTGCACGCGCTGCACGTCGAGCACGGCGCGAATCGCGTTCACCACATCCTGCAACTCGGTGGGCTGGGAAAGATTCGAAAGGTAAAAAGTCTTGAGGACGCTCTGCTCCAGCTCCTTGCGCTTGGCCGGATTGTCCTGCGCCACGAAGATCGTGTTTCCCGTCACCGGCCGCCAGAAGGTTTTCGATTCCAGCGCCGTAATCTCCAGCGCCTCTTCCAGCGTCACTCCATTCAGCTCGACCTTAATGCGTCGCGAGGTGTAATCGGGATCGAACAGAACGTTGATCCCAGCCAACTGCCCGACGGTCTGATAAATGACTTTGGAATCTTCGGTGAGCTTAACGGTAATGGGGACGGTTGAGATGGGGATAAGTTCTACCGGTCCAGGCGCGTCCCTGATCTTCCGTTCCAGGTTGTTGGGGGGGCCGGCGGCCTGGGGCGGAGGATTGGTGGCGTCGTTAATCATCTGCAGCGTGCGCTTCAACTCCTGCTGCGCGCTAAAAAGCGAAGGATCCATCTGCGCCGCTTTTTGAAACTCCGCCAACGCCTCCTGCAGCTTGCCCTCATCGCGCAGTCCCAGGCCGTGATGGACGATCACCATCGCAGCCTTGGAGCGCATTCGCTCGAACGACGTGCGGTAGCGCAAGTCTTTCGGCTTCAGGTCGTATGCCTGCTTGTAGAAGTCAAAAGCGGCCTGGTAATTCTGCCGAGCCTCGGCGTCCTGGCCCTTGTCGTACATGGTCTTGGCCTTGTCGGCGATGGCGGGCAGGATGGCAAGCACAACCAGCAGCAATACTGCCGCAGGCATCAGACGTCTCATTCGTCATTCCTCGTCTTCAAAGTCTTCGCCGGAAAGGCAGTCCTTACCCCATCGCCAGCGAACCAGGGATTAACGTGAACGCTACGCTCGACCGCTACAAAAGAGCGCTTTCGGGGATTATAACATCCGGTTTCGCGTCTCCCCATGTGATTGCACCCACGGCAGTTACATTCTTTGGTCCTAATCCTGTCGGGCTGCGAACGGAGCCTGCCCTTGAGCCAAGCCGAAGGAGCCCTCCGGCTTCGGCCAGCCAGTTTCCGCTTTCAGTGCGGGTTCGCCGAACCCCGAAGCCCGACCCGCCGATGCCCAGCCCTCTGCTGCTAAGATTGAATCTGATCCGAACCCATGCCCCGCCAGTCCACACACCAAACCAAGCCCAGCCCTGAGAAATCCCCGCGCCGCGAACCCACAGCCTCCGGCCAGCGCGATGCTGCCGTTAATAGGATCGCTTCACACAACTACTTCTTGCTGGAAAAATTTGAGTGCGGAGTCGTTCTTACCGGAACCGAGGCCAAATCAGTCCGCGGCGGCCTGGCCAACCTCAAGGACGCCTACGGCCTGGTCAAAGACGGCGAGCTCTGGCTGCTCAATGCCCACATCGGCCCTTACGAGCACGGCAACATTCACAACCATGCTCCCCTGCGCACCCGCAAGCTGCTCATGCACAAGGAAGAAATTCGCAAACTGATCGGCAAGACCCAGCAAAAGGGACTGACCCTGATCCCCGTCCGCATGTACTTCAAGAACGGAAAGGTAAAGGTCGAATTAGCCCTGGCCAAAGGCAAGCAGCTCTGGGACAAGCGCGAAACCGAACGCCGCAGAACCGCGGACAAAGAGGCAAGAGAGGCCATCCGAGGGCGCAAGAAGTAGCGGTTCCGTAGCGCCGCCGTCCCGGCGGCTATCCGGTCCCACTCTGGACCGAAAGGCGATGTCTGACTTTGGCTGCGTCATCCTGAGCGCAGCCGTTCTCCAGGCGGAGCGAAGAGCCTGCCCTGAGCGAAGCCGAAGGGATCTCCCGCGCCTCGGTGGTGTCGCGCCAGCGGCCCCACTTCTCGCCGCACGGCTTCCGGCGAATTTCCACAAGCCGGATGTGACGCCCATCCTTGTCCACAGCCCATCCCATGCACCATCATGGTCGAGGCCGTGACGGTTGGCAGAAGCCAACTCGCTGCGCCCCTAAGTCCTTTGTTTCACGGATTTTAGTATCTAAGTTCTTTGACATCCGGATTTTGCGGGGAATTTCCTGCTAACGTGATGATTCCAGGGATGGCAGGGGGGAGGGGGATACCCCGATTCTCAGCCTGCGAGCGAGCCATCCAGCGCCCGCCAAAACGGGGCCCCAAACTTTATTTTCGGGCTGGAATCCACAGAGGGAAGCGATCAAGAGCAGTTAATGGGCGGTCAGTAAAGACTCCGGACTGGCCACTGTCCTACATGAAAACCGTGAACCTCAAATCCGACATGCCGCAGGTCCACGAGGCCCTGCAGCGCCTGGACCACGAACTCGCGCTGGCGCGTCAGGAGAAAGCGACGCTGCTGAAGTTGGTGCATGGCTACGGCTCGACCGGAGCGGGAGGCGACATTCGCATCGCATTGCAAAAACGTTTGCTGGAGATGGCTCGGGACGGGCAGATTCGCGGCTGCATCTTCGGCGAAAACTGGTCGAAGTCCGACGACGCAGCCTGGAAGCTTCTGCAATCGCACCCCGAACTCAAGAGCGACTCCGATCTCGGCCGCCGCAATCGAGGCATCACGATCGTCTTACTGTAAAGAGATTACGACACCTCCTCGGGTATAATGTTGCGACTTCGCGGCCTGATTTCAGCCGCATCGGAGGCCTCTTGCGCCTTTCGCTCGACACTCGTGATGTCGGACACGTCACCATCGTGCACTGCAACGGGCGGATTGTTGCAGGCGGCGAGAGCGAGTCTCTGCGCGCGCATGTAGCCTGGTTGTTGCGCGACCGCCGTTCCATCGTCCTGCACCTGGGTGAGGTCGGATTCATTGACAGCAGCGGACTCGGTACTATCGTTCGCACCCTCACCAGCACCCGCCAGGTGCACGGAGACCTGAAACTCTGCAACGTGCCAGAACATGTGCAAAAAGTTCTGGAGCTGTCCCACCTGGCGAAGCTGTTCGACACGCACGAATCGGAGGAGAACGCGGTCGCTGCGTTTTACCGCCCCCGAGCCAGCGCCGAGGCGCCAACCCCCACTGGCCGCAGCGTGCTGTGCCTCGACAGCAATGCCGATGTGCTCGCCTACTTGCGAGAATTGCTGCGCCGCGAAGGATACGACGTTCACACCAGCAGTCACCTGCGCGACGCTATGATCCTGATGCGCATCACGCAGTTCGATCTCCTGCTGGTAGGCCCTGACATAGCCGCAGCCCCAGCCGCGCGGCAAGCCTTCCAGTCAGCCAGCGCCGCCTTCCCGGTAATCGAACTGGGCGAGTTTTCCACCCGCGATGCCGGTGAAGCCGCCGCTGGATTACTGGAAAAGATCGGGACTGTGATCAAATCGAAGACCGCGTGACGTGAGAACGACGCTCCGCTTGCGCAATCCCCTCTTCGCCGACGATACTGGAGTGTCACCCAATAACTTCAAACAACATCATGAAAACGACAATCTCCCTCTCCACGCCCGCTCAACTTGAAACCGAATCTCTGGTCGCCATCGTGCTGGATCACTCTGAAAAAGACCAGTCCGATCCGGCGCAAAAAGAAAAGAACAAGAACGCAAAACCTCAACTCAAGCTCGCGACCGGCGACGCGGCCGTGTCAGTCGGTCGCCGCCGATCTGCTGACTAGTGGTGAAGTGACCGGCAAGCCTTTCGAAATCAATTTGCTGCACAAGCCTGCCGGCTTGAAGGCCAAGCGCCTGTTGCTGATCAGCGGCGGCGCCGCGAAAAAGTTTGGCGCTTACGATCTGCGCCGCATTGCCGGAGCCGCCGTGCGCACGCTCAAGTCGCGCGGAATCCGCAGCTTCGCTTTCATCGCGCCGCCCAGCATTCCCGCGGAAGAAGCTGTGAGAGCGATTGTCGAGGGCGCTTTGGTCGGCAACTTCGATCCCGACTACTACCGCAGCGATCGCAAGGATCAGAAGATTGACGCGCTAACGATACTCGCCGCCGGCGACAAGGCCGCACTTGAAAAGGCCGCAAACGAAGCGCAGATCATTGGCGAATCGCAGAACTTCACGCGCGATCTGGTGAATGAACCCTCCAACCGAATGACCCCAACCATTCTCGCCGACCGCGCCAAGAAGATGTGCCAGGAAGTTGGTTTGAAGTGTGAAGTCTACGGCGCCGATAAGATCAAGGAAATGAAGATGGGCGCGTTCTGGAGCGTGGCGCAAGGTTCCGACGAGCCACCGGCGCTCATCGTGATGAAATACGAGCCCGCGGGCGCGCCGGAAAAACCAGTCCTAGGACTTGTAGGGAAAGGAATTACGTTCGACACCGGCGGCATTTCGATCAAGCCCGCCGACGGCATGGAGAAGATGAAATACGACATGGCCGGCGGCGCGACCATGATCGGCGCCATGCGCGCCATCGCACTGCTCAAGCCGAAGGTGAAAGTGATCGGCATCGTGTGCGCCACGGAGAATATGCCCTCGGGCAAGGCGCAGAAGCCTGGCGACGTGCAGATTGCCATGTCGGGCAAAAGCATCGAGATCATCAATACGGACGCCGAGGGCCGCCTCGTCCTGGCGGATGGTCTCTTCTACGCGCGCCAGCTTGGCTGCACTCATCTGGTGGATGCGGCCACGCTTACTGGCGCAGTCGTGGTCGCGCTTGGCTACGCCAATGCAGGAATCTTCGCCAATGACGACGCCATGTACGAGCGCTTTCACAAGGCGAATGACGAGGCAGGAGAAAAGATGTGGCGACTGCCGCTCGATGACGAATACAAGGAAAACATCAAGTCGAGCATCGCCGACATCGTCAACTCCGGCGGACGCTGGGGTGGCGCGATCAACGCAGCCATGTTCCTGAAGGAGTTCGCCGAAGACACTCCATGGATTCATCTCGATATCGCGGGTACGGCCTGGATGGAAGATCAAAAGCCCTGGATCGCCAAAGGCCCGTCGGGAATCGCGCTGCGCAGCCTGGTTGAGTTCGTGAAGAGCTTCGCGAGCTAGAGAGCCAGGCAACGGATTTTCACAGTTACAAGTGGAGGTCATCCATTGAAAGCTCTGATGCTGGCTGGAGTTGTAGTCCTGGTGCTGGGCATTCTTTCGTTCTTCGTGCCGGTTCCGCACACCGAACACCACGGTGTCAGCTTCGGCGACGCGCATGTGGGCGTCACGACGCATGACGAGGACAGGGTTCCGCCGGTCGTCAGCATCGTTCTGGTTATGGTTGGAGCCGGGCTGATGATCGCCGGCAGGAAGAGTTAGTCCCTGAAGAAGTCGCCCTTAGCCGCTACGGATGTGGAGTGATCGCAACGACGGTGATGACGGGAATTTGTTTCTTGCCTTTGCTTTCGTCGGGCCCGTAATGCCAGAAGATGCGGTACGCTCCGGGTGTATTGTTTTGAGCGTATGCTTCGAAAACTTTCTCGCCGTTGGCGCCCGCGAGCGAAGTGAACTGGTGCGTATTAAGGCTTGGGTGATGGGGATTTATTTCCAGATAACCGAGGGCCTTGCGAACCTGCTCGAAGATCCCTGTTTTCGACTGCGTATCTTCCAGCTGGGAATACTGTGCATCCGCGGTTGGCGTGAACTTGATTTTTCGCTGCACGCCTACTCCTTGGAGTGTTTGGCGAACGAGCCGCGATAAAAGCTTTTCCCTTCCGCCGACTCCCTCAAACCTCGTTTCACGCTGGCTAGGGCCTGGGCATTCTCGTAGAGCCACATTTCACTGGCAGGAACAGTTTTTACCGGATCAAGGACGATTTGGCCGAGAGGGTTGCGGTAGATGTTATAGGCCGTGGCACCGCTGAGAGCTTCTCCCAGTGACAGGCGCTTCTTGGCATCGGGCTGAGCAAACTGTGAGACCAGCCGGAAATCAGCGTTTTTGATGACTGCGGACGGCATGAGAGCAAGATATCACCAAGTGGGATTGGATGTCAAGTGGGATGCGCCCACTCGGACACCACACCCGTCCTTCTCTTGTGATTTCTTCCCGCTTACTTGCCTGCCGTCGCCTGCTCGAAGGCCTTCTCCAGATTCGTGACGAGCGGAGCTTCGCTGGGCTGCAAGCCGCTGCGGCCCGTCATGCGCCACAGGTATTGATTTTGCGGCCAGCCGTGCGCGTCGTAAACCGCCAGGACGTCTTCGGAGGGGCGGCTCATGACCATCAGGATGATGTCGGCCTGGTGCGGCTCATACACCAGGATGAACTTCCCCCACTTCTGCATTGCATCCTGCACGGTGGAGATGGCCTGCCGGTCTTCAGGGAACAGGTCGGGATTGAACTGGTCGCCGTCGTAGCTGGTGACGTATACGAAGCGAGCGTTTACCAGCGTTCCGGGAAATGCCGGAATATTTGGCGGAGAGCTTACCTTCGGCGCTTTGGGTGCGGCGAGGGCCAACGTCGTTGCCAACAACATGACCAGGATTGCGCTGAAGCGAATCTTGCTTTTCGTAGTGTTCTTCTTCATAAGGTCGACCGGGTTCATTACCTTTCAATAACTTAGATGGTCGCAACCTCGAGAGCGTTGCACGAGGCGAGGACCATCACGTCTAAGTCATTGAATCTATTGTAGCTGGAAGATATTGATGGAAAAGAGTACAAGAGGACCATCACTGGTGATTCCGACTCATGCAGGGAATGCCGCTTCTTGATCAGGAAACGGCCTTACGAACGCGAGTAAGAGAACGCGCGGTGCCTCAGGCTCTCCGCAGAAAACGGACACGTCCTTGTGTCGTTCGGACCAGGCAGCGCTTGGTAGCTATATCTAGAAGATAATATCAACAACTCGATTACTCACGCGCCGAATCTCTCTTCGGCGCGAGCTCTCGCCTTGGCCGCTTCTTCCTCGCGATTCTTCGGCGGCGCGGTGGTTTCGAGCGAATGGAGAAGACGAGCTGAGATGGCGGCGACTTCATCCACTGCGGCCAGAAACGACGCTTCGTTGGCCTTCGACGGTTTGTTAAAGCCGCTGATCTTTCTGACGAACTGCAGCGAAGCGGCTCGAATCTCCTCGGCATTGACTGGCGGATCGAAGTTGAAGAGGGTTTTAATGTTCCTGCACATTCGGCATGACCTCATCAGAATCGGGATCAACGTTCCCTGCGGGAAAGTAGAGGCCCTCAGGGGCTGAAGCCCGCGTGTCTATGTTCTCTGTGCGGCACGGCTAAAGCCGTGCCCTTCCCGAGCATTTCTCGACTGGCTCTATTCTGACATATAGCCCAACTTTACCAGAACAACCTTCTTGATCCTGAGTGGCTGGAGCCAGTCCGGAACGATGACAAGAAAGTTTACTCTGTGTGTTTCGCGGCAGCTCGCCTCGGGAGTTCGCGCTCCAGTTTCCGCAGCCAGCGCAGTTCGCCACGGAACTGCTCGATAATGAGGGTGACCATCCACACGGCTTCATGAAACCGGTGGCCTACTTCCTGCTTGATGGATAGTAGCGTCGCTTCTTCCCGCGACAATTCGTTCTCCAGAAATTTCCGGCGGCGCTTGATCTGCTGGCGAAACACTCCGGGCCTCGCCTGCCACGAGAGAGCGATCCAGGTGAGAAATGGTGGCCGCTCACGATGCGTCGTCCACTCCTTGCTTTCCAGAGCATGGGCCAAGGCCACCCGGCCTTTGGCGGTCGTCTGGAAGACCCTACGTTCAGGACCCGCTGCCGGCGACTCAATCCGGGATGCTCGAACCTCGTATGCTCGGAGCAGCCCGAACTGCGCCAGCTTCTCGATCGAGTAATACACCTGGGGCCGCGAAATGCCCGCCCAATCGCGTACCTCACGCCGTTCGAGCTCTGCGTTGGCCTGGTAGCCGTGCAGTGGCCGCTCCGCCAGCAAGCTGAGAAGTACAAGGTCGGGAGTCGTGAGCTCGCGCTTTCTAGTGGCCGGCATCGCTTGCCTTGCGCTTTCGGCTCCACTGCCACCACAGACGCTGCTCGATCGGCAGATTCGGATCCTTCGCCTGCGCTACCGCCGCGCGAAATACGTCCAGGCAACAGATGTCCTGCGCCTGGCCGGTGACCTGGCAGAGCTTCTCGTACATCTTCTCCGGATTACGCCGTGCCAACTGCGCCACGGTGCGAACACCCAGGAGTTCGAAATCGCGCAGTATCGCCGGGCCAATCGAAACCAGGTCGCTCAACTGCCGGTCTTCGCTGGTCATAAACCCTCCTTGACGAACTGCTTGACGAAGTTCGGAATCTCTTATAACGTAACTAGTCTAAATAAGACTAGTGGCCTTGGCAAGGAGAAAATTGGGCTGCCCTACTCCGCTGAGGTCGACACTTAGCAAAGGAGAAACCCGATGACGGTTAAGAAAATTACAGCCGTACTGCTGGTAGACGAGGTCGAACCCTGCGTTAGATTCTGGAAAGAGCGACTGGGCTTCGAAGTGGCGATAGAAGTTCCCGAGGGCAACAAGATCGGGTTCATTTCGCTGCAAAAGGCGGGAGTGGAGTTGATGTATCAGAGCTATGCCAGCGTCGAGAAGGATAGCTCATTCTCAACCCAGGGTTATGCCAAGGGCCCTACGTTCCTGTACATCGAGGTCGATAGCCTAGATGATGTGGTCGCGGCCACGAAAGGCGCCAGGGTGGTGATGCCGGAGCGAAAGACTTTCTACGGTGCACGCGAGATCGGGGTGAAAGATCCAGCCGGGCACGTCCTGACTTTTGCACAGTTCGGGGCCTAAAGCCGTCTGCTAAGAAAAGAGCGGGTTGGAGCAACTTGAAGTGCTGCGCGGCGCAAAATCAAGTCCAACATCGAGTTTTTCGGCAGCCTGCTAGAACAACCGTCCGATGGAAAAATTCACGCGCGACTCTCCGGTGGGGCTTACGCTGCCTGCCAGAGCGATGGGCCCCACGATGGTGTCGGCGATGAAACCGAGATTAAACGTGCCGCGGACGACGATCGTGCTGGGATCATTGAATGCGGTGCCGGCTTCGTACCATCCACCCCAGTAGATCTTGCCACCGACGAGTTGCGGCAGGTGGTAGAGCTCGCGGCGGAATCCGAGCGAGGAGTAGGCATAGTGGTTGCCGACGAATTCCTGCGGAAGATAGGCGCCGAGGTGGAATGCTCCGCCCAGAGCGAAGACCTGGAATGGACCCGCGGTGCCGTGGAAGGTGGTTCCACCCGAGGCAATAAAAAAGAGCGAGGTCTTAGCGCCCGTGGGGATGAAGGTGGAAGTTTGCACGTCGAGTTGGTCGATGGGATGGAGCGAGTCCCGGGCTCTGCAGCACCCGTGAAAGACTGGCAACGATGCGCGTGCCGCGGCCGGGGACCGCGGGACTGTCCTGGCCATCCCAGACGTAGCGGGCACGGAATTCTCCGGTGCTGCCGCTCACCGATGACAGTCCCGGCGCTGCCGATCAGCGGCGCGAGTTTCCCGCTGAAGATTTCGTAGCCGAAGCGAAGTTCGCTGCGGCGGCCGGTGTTATAGCCGAGATCGAAACCGCCGCCGGCGCGCTCGTCGCCGAAGACGGCGACGCGGGTCTCGCCGGTGAACTCGTTGCGGGGAAACTTGGACGCGAAGGCGTAGGGTGCAACGAAGAGATGGGTGTAGCCCAAGGGCTGGTAAAACTCCGAGGCAGCCAGGTTGCTGGAGCCGAGCAAGAGGTCGTTACGCCATTCTCCGCTGTGATGTTCGACGTCCATGAACGTAACGCGGGCGCCGGCGGAGAAATCGAAGGCGGCGACGCCGGAGCCGTCGACGTTGACCGCCAGATCCACGAAGGGCGGGCCGTAGTTTTTCTGGTGCGCCACGACGCGCAATCCGGGAACACCGTTCTGCACGAAGCCTTCGTAGCCCAGGCTCTCGAACTGGCCATCGCCGGTGATGCGGGTCAGGCGCGTGTCGAGTTGATCCAGATTGAGGGGCTGATGGAGAAAGCGCTGAAGCCGCCGTTGCAGGTGCCTCTGCTCGTCGCCACTCACGCCGGAGACTTGAAGAAGGTCCGCGGAGGCTTCGGGCTTGCGTTTCCGGGCTTCGCGCTGCGCCAGGTATTGCTGCCATTCTTCGTCCGGCAAAGCGTATTTTCGCAACTCGGCGGCGTTGTTGGCCGCGCCTTGATATCCCAGATGGATGATCTCGTCGGCATGCGCGAAGTCGAGGATGGTGAACGCACCCAGGTCGGGCGTGATCTGGGCATCGGCGAGACGCAGGGCGCGGCGGTCGTTCCCCAGGGTCATGATGTCGACCGCCTGGGTGAGAAAACTGGTTATGCTCTCGAGATCCTTGCGTCCGACCAAAGGCGTACCGATGTTCACAGCGATGACGATGTCTGCGTTCATCTGGCGAGCGACATCGGTGGGAATGTTATCGACCAGCCCACCATCGGCGAGGACCTGGCCGTTGAGTTCCACGGGCGTGAACAGGCCGGGAATGGCCATGGTCGCGCGCAAGGACTGGGCCAGGGAGCCATCCTTGAGAACGACGGCGTCTCCGCTGAGCATGTCGGTGGCAACGCAGCGAAAAGGGATGGGCAGATCGTCGAAGCTGGTCGACCGTGGAATAGGGGAACGCGATGCGGTCCAGAAGCAAGCCGACGCCCTGGCCCGCGCTAAACCCAAGGGGACCGTTCAGTCCGTTCTTGAGACCGAGTTGAGCTGGTATCTGGTCGGTGCGGCGGTCTTCTTTGCGGCGATAGGAAAGTTGGGGATAGCTGGGTTCGCTGGCCATGGCTTCATCCCAATGGATGGCTTCGACAAACTGGCGCATCTCGGCGGGGGAGCGGCCGGTGGCGTACAGGGCGCCGACCAGACCGCCCATGCTGGTGCCGGCGATGGAATCGACGGGGATGTGATTCTCCTCCATCCACTGCAAGACGCCGATGTGCGCCAGGCCGCGAGCGCCGCCGCCGCTGAGGGCGAGACCGATGCGGGGACGGGGGGCGGGCTGAGACTGCGGAGGCTGCTGGCTTGGCTGCTGATCGGGCGGTTGAATCGGCGAATCTTGCGCTGCGGTCAGCGTGCTCGACAGCGCCAGCAGCAAGAAGAAACTGAGCCGCGCTGCACAACCGCGGCAATTGCGGAGCGAAGACATGTTCATCCTCCCGGACGGAACAGGTGGAGACTGGCTGGGGAAAAAACTCACATTAGCAGGTTTGATTGCTGATTGTTTTCCTAACGCTTGGGTTCGGGCGCAGGCTGCGCCTGACGAGCCTGGTCCGACAACACTGTGGACCGCTTCGATCACGAGGTCTGGGCGGTCGAGTTGGATGTAATGCCCGCTGTTCTTGGCGATCACTTGCTTGCCTCTGGTGGAGAGGTGCGCCAACTCTTGCTGCATCTGTTGCCAGGCGTCGTTGGCGGGCTTGACCAGGTCTTCGGGGAGGTCGGGCTGGGGCGTGTCGGGATCGTGCGAGAGCACCACCAGAGGCATGTCGCCGAGTGAGCCGGTGGCGGCGGTTTGAGCGGCGCTCTCGGAAACTGCCTTCAGCTCGGCTACGCTTTCGCGCACGCTGTGGAAGTTGCAGTCGACGGCGCGGACTGCAGCATCGTTGCCGCAGAATCCCAGAAGACGCGGGATTCCGAAGGGCATGGTGAATTCGAAAAACTCCTGCTCTCGCAGCCAGGTCGCGTCGAGATCGTTTATCGCCGGGGGAAGGCGTTTCTGCTGCTCGGGGTGGGAAGAATCCACCAGAACCATGCCGGCTGACTTCGCTGCGATAGAGGCTGGCGTAGAGGCGAACATCGAATCCGCCCATGGAGTGGCCGACGAGGACATACGGCGGTGGGACTCCGGCGTTATGCAGAAGGGTGTGCAACTCTTGGGCGAAGTCTTTGCTGGTGCTGGGGTGGCGGGCTGGAATCGCTGTAGCCGATGCCAGCGCGGTCATAGGAGCAGACGCGGGTGAACTGCGCGATCTGTGGCTGCACTTTTTGCCACGAGATGAATGTGTCGCCCATGCCGGCATCGAGAATTACTGTGGGAGATCCCTGAGCCGATGCAGTAGATGTGCATTTCGTAGCCGCCGACGTCGATTAGTTGGCCGGGCATGGGGTGGGCGTGGCGGTCGCGGCGTTCGGAAAGGGACTGATAAAGCGATCCGGCGAGGAAAAGGAGACTTACCACCGCCACGATAACCCCGACAAGGACGTTGCGTGGCTTCCGATTCGGTGGCGTTGCCGGCAGTGGCGATCGAGGACATTTTCGCTCCTTGGGCGAGACGCGGGCGAGGGCGCCCGCGCCACACATGCTCTCTACATGACCGGTGGCACGGTGATGCCCATGACCGCGAGGGTGCGAATCAGTTCGCGACGGACTACGGCTACCGTGGCCAGCAGGAATTGCTTTCGCTTCTCATCGGGCTCGCTCAGGATGGGATGGCGGTGATAGAACGTGTTGAAAAGTTGCGCCAGTTGGAAGACGTGCTTGGCAAGGTATGCGGGTTCGGTCGTGGCGATGCACTGGTCGACCAGGTATGAGGTTTTCGATGCGGTCAGCCAGAGTTCCCAGAATTCATCTGCATTATCGCCCGCCAGGAATTTGGCGAGATCTGCGGCAGAGACTTTGCCAGCAACGTCTCCACCGAAAGAGTCGGGATCGATGGCGGCTTTCTTGAAGATGCTGGTGGCTCGAACCACTGCGTACTGCGCGTAGGGGCCGGTTTCGCCTTCGAAGCTGAGAGCCTCTTTGAAGTCGAAAGCGATTACTGACTGCTTGGTGAACTTCAGCATGAAGTAGCGCAGGGCGCCGATCGCGATCTGGGTGGCGATGGAGAGACGCTCGGCTTCGGTGAGCTGGGGATGGCGGGAGTCGACTTCGTTCTTGGCGGAGGCGATGAGCTGGTCGAGCAGGTCGTCGGCTTTGACGCCGAAACCTTTTCGACCCGAGACCTCGATGTAGGAGCGGGTCTTGTCTTCTTCGCTGAGGGTGTAGCCGAGTTCGGCGGCGCAGCGCGGGGTGAGCGCGACCATTTCGTAAGAAAAATGCGTGTAGTGGTCGGCGGCCTCGTTGTGGCCGAGTCCGCGCAGGGCTTCGATGACCGTGTTTTGGGCTTCGGACTGGCGGGCGTCGATTACGTTGTAGATTTCGGCGACGTCGCCGAAGTGCGGATGATCTTTCTCGCCTTTCATGGCAGAAATCCAGCAGTCGTGCTGGTTGGGATAGCGATAGAACTTGCGATAGGCGAAATCGCGGCCGAGCAAGCCGAACTTCCACATGTGGTAGGCGATGTCTTTGCCGACGTA
The DNA here is from genome assembly GCA_963770235.1 of uncultured Acidobacteriaceae bacterium. GTDB lineage: Bacteria > Acidobacteriota > Terriglobia > Terriglobales > Acidobacteriaceae > Sulfotelmatobacter. Next base: position 43,971 of record CAVYOW010000009.1, read on the forward strand.
GCCGACGGTGCCGTTGGAGCGGACGATTACTTTCTGGTCTTCTTCGGAAATCTTCTCAGCTTGCTCTGTGTCTGCTGTGTCTTCTGTGGTCGCGACAGTTCCCGCTCGGCGCATGACCCAGCAGCCTTTATTCTTGCCTTCGTTTTCGAAGGTGAGCACGCCCGCTTCTTTCAGCTTGATGAAGGCCGCGTCCCAGAAGTGCAGGTGCAGGATTTCGCTCTCGCGCGGAAGGAAGTCGTATTCGATGTCGAGGCGGTCCATGGTTTCGAGATGGCGGCGCAGGACGGCGGTTGAGATCAGCTCGGCGATGGCGGCGGTTTCGCTGGTCGCGTCTTCGATGCCGTGCAGCGTCTGGGCGCGGACTTGCAGGTTTTGCTTGTCTTGTTCGTACCACTGCGAGACGCGGGCGTAGAGATCCCAGCAGTAGTAGTCGAAACGGGGCTGGCGGGTGAGGGCTTCGATTTCGGCGCGGGACTTTTTCTCGATCTGCGTGAAACCCACGACCACGTCGGCGACCTGCACGCCGGTGTTGTCGATGTAGTTCTGGATGTCGACTTCCCGGCCGGCGTAACGCAGCAGACGGACAAACGTATCGCCGAGAATGGCGTTGCGCAGGTGGCCGATGTGGGCGGCCTTGTTGGGATTGATGCTGGTGTGCTCGACCAGAATCTTTCCTGCGGGAATTTCGCGAGCGGTTTCTGGTCGGCGGCGAGAGCGGCGGCCATCCAGGCACGATCGATTCTTACATTCAGGTAGCCGGGAGGCGCGACCTGCATTTCAGCGATGCCTTCGATGGGACCGATGTCAGCGCGGATGGCTTCGGCAATCTTAAGCGGAGCCGTGCGCAGTGGCTTGGCGAAGGGAAAGAGAGGGATGGCGAAATCGCCGAGCTCGACCTTGGGAGGCTGCTCGATGACGACTTGGGCAGAGTTGCGTCCGGGTAACGCTGGCGAAGAAACTCTACGATGCGTCCGGCTAGAACGATGTTCGAGATGACGATACAAGGCTTCCCTCTGAGCTGTTTAAGGAGATAGTGATTTTAGCAGAGCGCGCGGCGGAAGCTGGTTTGACGCAGGATGCAGGCTTCCCTATGATGAAAAATCAGTCTTTCATCTCCATGCGCATAGCTTACCTAGAGTGTTTTTCCGGCATGAGCGGCGATATGTTTCTGGGCGCGCTTGTGGATGCCGGAGTTCCGGCGCGGGTGTTGGAGGAAACCGTGGCGGCACTTGGGGTGGGGGCGAAGCTGGAGATTTCGCGGGTGGTGCGCAGCGGGATTTCGGCTACCAAGGTGGATGTTTACGTGGATGGAGAGAAGGACTTGCCGCGCGAGGAGTATTGGGAGCGGCAGGAGCAGCACTTGCATTCACATGAACATCTGCCGCATGAGCATCATGGACATTCGCATTCCCATCCTGGTGAGAGTTCGCGGGCGGGAGCGCCCGCGCCACATTCACACTCTCACGAGCATGGTCGTGGGCTGAGTGAGATTCGGCAGATCATTTCTGCGGCTTCGATTTCGGAAGCGCGCCAAGAAGACTGCTATCGCCATCTTCGAGGCTCTGGGACGGGCGGAGGCGAAGATTCACAATACTTCGATCGAGAGTGTGCACTTTCACGAAGTTGGCGCGGTGGATGCGATGGTGGATATTGTCTGCGCGGCCGTGGGGGCTGAGGCGCTGGGAGTGGATGAGATTATTTGTTCACCCTTGAACGTCGGCGGCGGGATGGTGAAGTGCGCGCATGGAACGTTTCCGGTGCCGGCTCCGGCGACGGTGGAATTGTTGAAAGACGCGCCTGTGTATTCGTCGGGATTGCAGGCGGAGTTGGTCACGCCGACGGGCGCGGCCATCGTGAAGACGCTGGCTTCGCGCTTCGCGGCATTTCCGGAGATGAAGATTGAGAAGTCGGGTTATGGCGCGGGATCGCGGGATTTTCCTGGGCATCCGAATGTGGTGCGGTTGACGGTTGGAGAAGCCGCCTCGACTGCTCTGGCTGCGAAGACCGCGTCCGAGACGATTACGGTGCTGGAAGCGAATCTCGACGATCTGAATCCGCAGGTGTTTGGATATGTGATGGACCGGTTGCTGGAAGAAGGCGCGCTCGATGCTTTTGGCATGCCGGTGCAGATGAAGAAGAACCGTCCGGGGATGTTGCTGACGGTTTTGTGCAAGCCCGAAGACGCGAGCAAGCTGACGCAATCTGATCTTCACCGAGACGACCACGCTGGGCGTGCGGCGGCGCGATGAGATGCGGCAGACTCTGGCGCGACGGTGGGAGAACGTCGGCACACCGTGGGGCGAGGTGAGGATCAAGATCGCGAGCATGAATGGGACGGTCACCAACTACGCGCCGGAGTATGAAGATTGCCGGCGGATCGCGGCGGAGCATCATGTGCCGCTGAAGACGGTGATGGGGGAGGCGGTCGAGGCTTACCTGCACGTCCGCGGCAAAGTAAAAGCAGATTCCTCACCGGCTAGCGCCGGTTCGGAATGACAAAACCCTTTCGTGAGGAGGCTTTGCGAACGAATCCCTGAAAGACAAGGAATGACGAGGAAGTTTTACATCACGACGCCGATTTACTACGTGAACGCGCATCCGCACATCGGGCACGCGTACACGACTATTGCCTGTGACACGATTGCGCGGCGGCAGCGCCTGCTGGGCGCAGAGACGTTTTTTCTCACCGGCACGGACGAGCATGGGCAGAAGATCGAGCGGGCGGCGCAGGCTGCGGGAAAAACTCCGCAGCAGTATGCCGATGAGATTTCGGCGGAGTTCCGGCAGTTGTGGAAGCGGATGGGCATCTCGAACGACGACTTCATCCGCACCACCGAAGACCGGCACAAGAAGCGGGCGCAGGCACTTTTCCGGAAGCTTCGCGACGATGGGTACATCTACAAGGGCACCTACACGGGACAGTATTGCGTTTCTGTGAGGCTTATGTCGATGGCGCGCAGCCGGGCGATCCCGTGTCCCACTTGCGGGCGCATCACTGAGACTGTGAAGGAAGAGAACTACTTTTTCAAGCTCTCAGCCTTTCAGGACAAGCTGCTGGCGCTTTATGCGAATCCGGAATTCATTCGTCCCGAGGCGCGACGCAACGAGGTGATCTCGTTTGTGCGCTCGGGGCTGCGCGATCTGTCGATCAGCCGTTCGACATTTACCTGGGGCATCCCGGTGCCGGACGATCCTAAGCACGTGATTTACGTCTGGCTGGACGCGCTGGCGAACTACATCACTGCGATTGGCTACGGATCTTCGCATGCGGGCGCGCAGGAGGCGTTCAAGAAATTCTGGCCGGCGGATGTGCAGATGATCGGGAAGGAGATTGTCCGCTTCCATTGTGTGTACTGGCCGGCGTTTCTGATGGCGGCGGGTCTGCCGGTGCCGAAGGCGATTGTGGCCCATGGCTGGCTGCTGTTTGAAGAGAGCAAGATGTCGAAGTCGCGCGGCAACATCGTGCGCACGGAGACGATTCTCGACGTGCTGGGCGCGGATGCGTTGCGCTATTTTCTGCTGCGGGAAGTGGTGTTCGGGCAGGATGGATCGTTCTCGTTTGACGCGCTGGTGCAGCGCTATAACTCTGATCTGGCGAACGGATTGGGAAATCTGGCCAGCCGCACCTTGACCATGATCAACCGCTATTTCAAAGGTGAGGTGCCGTATCCGTCGCGGGGCGCGTCGAGAACCGCTGCGGACGATGCTATCGCTGAGACGGCGCGGAAGACGATCCGCGAATTCGGAACGCTGTTTGATCAGTTCCAGTTTTCGCGGGCGCTGGAGGCGGCGTGGGCGCTGGTGGCGGCGGTGGACAAGTATATCGTTGAGAATGAGCCTTGGGCGCTGGGCGAGAAGCAGGATGAAGACAGCCGCTCGCGCCTGGCGACGGTGCTCTACACGGCGGCGGAAGCACTGCGGATTGCTACGGCGCTGGCGTATCCGGTGATGCCGGAGGCGACCGCGAAGATTTGGTCGCAGATGGGGTTGGGAGATATCCAGAAGCTCGCGTCTAGGCGAACTGGCTTGGGGACAACTGCCTCTGGGCACGAAGCTGGGCGAGGTGCAGCCCGTGTTTCCGCGTGCCGACAAGAGCGCGATTGAAAGGATGCAGAAGATGGAAGAGGAGCAGAAAGGTGCACTGCTGACCGAGGCTCCGGCAGCCGCGCCAGCGGCGAGTGTGCCGCAGACAGCTCCGGCGGCAGCCTCTGCGGCCCCAGTTCCGGCCGCAGTTCCAGCGGCTGACGAAAAGATTTCGATCGACGACTTCGCCAAGATCGAGCTGCGCGTGGGGCTGGTGAAAGTCGCCGAGAGAGTGCCCAAGGCGGACAAGCTTCTGCGGCTGGAGATTGATATTGGAACTGAAGTGCGGCAGGTGCTGGCCGGGATCGCCGAAGCCTATGCGCCGGAAACATTGATTGGACGGAAAGTGGTGATCGTGGCCAATCTTGCGCCGCGCAAGCTGCGCGGGATGGAGTCGAATGGGATGATCGTGGCGGCATCGCTGGACGACGGGAAGCCGGTGCTGGCGGGCTTTTTGGAGGATGTGCCGGTGGGGGCGAGGCTGAAGTAGAAGGGCGGCCGAGCTTCGCTCGGCCGGACAGCCGGGGCGGCTGTCCCCACATGAGCTTCTATGTTTGTTGATTCTCACGCGCATCTTGACGGCAAGCAGTTCGACTCCGATCGCGAGCAGGTGATTGCGCGGGCGCGCGATGCCGGAGTGCAAACCATCGTCGCCATCGGCAATGGCGATGGTCCCGAGCAGGTGGATTGCGGAATCCGATTGGCGGAGAAATACGATTTCATTTACGCGACGCTGGGCATTCATCCGCACGAAGCCAGGCTGGCGGATGAAGCCGCTTACAGAAAATGGAACGGCTGGCGAAGCATCCCAAGGTCATCGCCTGGGGCGAAATTGGGCTCGATTACTATTACGATCACTCGCCGCGCGACGTGCAGAAGGAAGTTTTCGTGCGTCAGATGGAGCTGGCGGCGGCCGCGAAGCTGCCGATTGTGATTCACTGCCGTCCGTCGGAAGCGAGCGACAATGCCTGGGAAGATTGCCTCGGATTGATGCGAGAGCATTGGGCGGCGAAGGGGCTGGGCGGCATTCTGCACTGCTTCACGGGAAACTGGCCGCAGGCAAAGAGCGCGCTCGACATGGGGTTCATGATTTCGTTCGCGGGCAACGTGACGTTTCCCAAAGCGCAGCAGATTCGTGATGCGGCGCTCGAAGTTCCGCTGGAGCGCATGCTGATTGAGACAGACTCGCCGTATCTGGCGCCGGTGCCGCATCGGGGCAAGCGCAACGAGCCGGCGTTCGTGAAGGAAACGGCGCGGAAGTTGGGCGAATTGCGAGGACTGACGCCGGAAGAGGTCGGGCAACGGACGACACGCAATTTCTACAATTTTTTCAAATTGACTGAAACCGCTGAAAGCAAAGTTTCGGCAGGTTGACCCTGCTCCGGAAGGGCTTCTTCTGGTACCCTCAAGAGTCAGATTCCATCATTTCAGAAAGAATTGAAATCCGATGCCCGATAACACTTTTGACATCGTGAGCAAGATCGACCTGCAGGAGGTGTCGAACGCCATCCAGCAGGCGTTGAAGGAAGTTCACACTCGCTTCGACCTGAAAGATTCGAAGTCGAATATCGAACTGGAGAAAGATGCGATCGTGCTGCACTCGGCCGACGAGTACAAGCTGAAGGCGGTGAACGATATCCTGCAGCAGAAACTGGTCAAGCGCGGAGTCTCGTTGAAAGGATTGACCTATGGCGCGGTGGAAGCGGCGGCGGGCGGCACGGCCAAGCGCAAAGTCACGATGCAACAGGGCATCGCCATCGAAAAGGCGCGGGAGATCGTGAAGCTGGTCAAGGATTCGAAGAAAAAGGCGCAGGCTTCGATCCAGGGAGACCTGGTGCGGATCAGCAGCAAAGACCGCGACACGCTGCAGGAAGTGATCGCGATGCTGCGGGGACATGATTTCGGCATCGATTTGCAGTTTACGAATTACCGGACGAATTGACGAAGACTCTGACCGCAGAGAACGCCGAGTACGCGGAGAGAACGAGGATTGGAGTATGGGGACCGACACAGTTGTTTCTCGCGGCGTGCTCGGCGTTCTCTGCGGTAAAACGATTTTGATCGGAAATCCATTCCATTGAGCGCACCGGCAATCATTAACGGGAAAGAAGTCTTCGACCTGCTGCGGGATGATCTCGCGGCTCTCGAGGGCGAGTTCGGGCAGGATACTGTCTCGGGTGTGCAGGCCATCACCGAGATTGGCGAGTATCTGCGGAACGGTGGAGGCAAGCGGATTCGTCCGGCGCTGCTTTTTCTTTCTTCGAAGCTCTTCAACTACGAAGGACGCGGCGCGGTGAGACTGGGCGCGGTGGTCGAGATCATTCACACCGCCACGCTGGTGCATGACGACATCATTGATGAAGCCAAGACGCGCCGCGGCCGGCCCGCCGCCAATACGCAGTGGGGCAATTCGAAGTGCGTGCTGGCGGGCGACTGGCTCTACATGCAGGCCTTCAAGGTGGCGGTGCAGGAGCGCAACTTCCGCATTCTCGACACGCTGATTGAACTGACGCAGCAGATGGTCGAGGGCGAACTGCTGCAGATGGAGAAACTGGGCCAGTTGATCACGCTCGATGAGCATTTCGATCTGATCTACCGCAAGACGGCTTGCCTGTTTTCGGTGTGCATGCGGCTGGGAGCGATTCTGGGCGGAGCAACGGCCGCGCAGGAAGAAGCTCTGGGCCAGTACGGGCACGACCTGGGCATGGCATTTCAGATCGTGGACGATGTGCTCGACCTGACCGCGTCCGAAGATGTTCTGGGCAAGCCGGTGGCGAGCGATCTGCGCGAGGGCAAGGTCACGATGGCGGTGATCCACGCGCTGGAGCGTTGCACGCGCGGAGGAACGCGCCCAGATTGAGACCATTCTGCGCGATCGCGCTTTCAATGGCGTGACCCATGCGCAGATCATGGAGATTCTGCAGCGCTACGGATCGCTGGAAGCAGCGACGCATCGCGCTGCACGGTACGCGGAGTCTGCGCGGAAGGCGATCTGCACCTTCCCGGATTCCGAGATCAAGCGGGCATTGCTGTGGGCGCCGGAGTTTGTAGTGGCGAGAGAGAAGTAAGGCATCAAGCCGTTTTTTACTGAACCCTTTCCTGATTTTCTTTATCCAAGACTGTCTATGAATTTGTTTTTGCTGATGGCGCGGCACGGATACGCCTTGACCTTCGGCCTGTTGCTGGCGGAGGCGATCGGGCTTCCCTTCCCGGCAGCGATCGCGCTGGTGGCGGCGGGGGCGGCAGTGGCGGCGCACGCGTTGTGGGGTCCGTATGTTCTGCTCGCGGCTCTTGTGGCTTTGCTGCTGGGCGACACGGTGCAGTTCTGGCTGGGACGATACATGGGCTGGCTGCTGCTGGGATTCCTGTGCCGTGTGTCGATCAATCCGGAGACGTGCATTCTGCGCTCCGCGGAGTCGTTCTACAAGCGCGGCAAAGTCACGCTGGTGATTGCGAAGTTCATCCCTGGGGTGAACACCATGGCAGCACCGCTGGCCGGCAGCATGAAGATGCGCTTCTGGCAGTTTCTGCGATTGGACTTTGCCGGAGCCCTGGTGTATTCGGTCACCTATCTTGTGGTGGGATATCTTTCACGCGATTTTCTGGCGGCACTTCTGCGCGGCTTTCACGCGGCCGGGCTGGCGATGGAAGGTGTGGTGGTCGCCGCGCTGGTGGCGTATGCGATTTACCGCATCGTGCAGTACCGCAAGCACAAGATGTACCGGGTGGTGCCGCGGATTCAGGTTCAGGAACTGGCCGCGCGTCTGGCGTCGGAGGATGCGAGCCGGGTGCTCATCGTCGACGTCCGCAGCCACGGCTATTACGACTCGGGAACGGCGCGCATTAAGGGTTCCATCCGCATCGAGCCCAATAATCTTGATGAGGAAATCAAGAACCTTCCCAAGGACAAGGACATCTATCTTTACTGCACTTGAGCGCGCGAAGCGACCAGCGCCCGGGTGGCGCACCTGCTGCGGGAAAAAGGATTCAACACGTTCGTGATTGTCGGCGGATTGACTGCCTGGCGCAAGGCCGGCGAGCCGCTGGAGTCGGTTCCGCAGAACGATCTGGTGAAACTGCCTACGTTTAACTAGTCGCCGGTTGCTGCCACGCTGTACGCCTTCACACCCCGAACTGCCGCAGATGATGATCGAGGTGTTTATACATCCCGGTAGCCCACTGCTGCGGAGTGAGCGGGCCGAAGAACGAATGGGGATGCGTTGTGCATTTCGCTTCGCCGCCTTCCTGAAACTCCCGGACGCGAGTCTTGAGCTGTTCCTGCTCGCGCGCGAAATCTCTTTTATCAGCGATCACGAACTTCTTGTCCGTGGGGGCGTTCCTGGAATATGGCTTGTCGCTGGTGAAGGCCGGACGAACGAACGGACCAAGTATCCTGCCGATGAACATCCTGGGTAACACGACGCGCCCGCAAGCCACGTCGAGGGTCGCGGAGCAATGCGCCATCATCTGCGCGACATCCATTTTGCCCCACTGGTGTTGAGTCGCGGGCTGCAGCTTGTCGATGCGGGAGATCACCTCCGCGACTGCTTCGGGTTGAAATAGACTTTGCATTGTCGCAATCCCTCGCACTGAATGCTCGAAATCATAGCACCGTCAAGTCGAGCCGCGGCATGCCGGCAAAAGAGATTCTCCCGGAGAACCGGCAAGATTGGTGTAGCATTGTCGGGCTCTTGCCACCATGAGTGAACCGAGCACTCACGACGCATCACGCTCCGGCGGGATGAACCGTGTCCTGCTCCTGCTCGGCTTTTCCGTTTTCATCAACTATATCGATCGCGCCAACCTTTCGGTCGCGGCTCCCCTACTGAAAGACGAACTGGGCCTCTCGCACGCACAGTTGGGACTTCTGCTTTCCGCTTTCTTCTGGACCTATGCCTGCATGCAGATTCTCGCGGGCTGGCTCGTGGACCGTTTCGAGGTGAAGTGGGTTTTAGCCATCGGTTTCTTCCTGTGGTCGCTGGCCACCGCGTTTACCGGCGCACTACACGCCTTTTCCGCGCTACTGGTGATACGCGTAATTCTGGGAGTCGGAGAGTCCGTGGCGTATCCCGCCTATGCCAAGATCTTTGCCAACCATTTCGTGGAAAGCCAACGCGGCTTCGCCAATTCCATTGTTGGAGCGGGTCAATCTCTGGGACCTGCGGTGGGTATTCTCTTCGGCGGGACTCTGGTGGCGCATTTTGGCTGGAGGCCATTCTTTTTTGTCCTCGGACTGGTCAGCCTTTTCTGGCTGCCTCCGTGGTTGCGCTGGATGCCACGCACCGCCGCCACCGGTCGACTGGACATGAAACAGGGTCCCGGACTTGCGGAGATTGTCCGCCACCGATCGACATGGGGAACATGGATCGGCCATTTCTGCTGCAACTACTTCTTCTATTTTCTGCTTACATGGCTGCCGTACTATCTTCAAAGTGAGCGGCATTTTTCTCCGTATGGTATGGCGAGGATTGGCGGGACTACCTTTCTGCTGGCTGCCTTGTCTTCTCCGATTTGCGGGTGGCTTTCCGATCGCTGGATTTCCTCTGGCGCTACGGTAACGCGGGTTCGCAAGACTTTCATGGGTGTAGGAATGGCTTGCAACGGACTCTTCCTGGTTGGCTGTGCGGGAGCATCCAACAAACTCTTGGTTGTTCTGCTACTTCTGTCAGGAGCGTCCTTCGGTTTGGTCAGTTCGAACCTCAACGCAATCACGCAGACCCTTGCTGGCCCTCACGCCGTGGGGCGATGGATGGGCGCGCAGAACTTTGTGGCGAACCTGGCTGGCGCCGTAGCCCCTGCACTCACTGGATTTCTGGTGGGGCGCCCGGGACATTTCTATTGGCCGTTTCTGATTACATCAGTGATCACCTGGATCGGGGCGGCGGACTACGTCTTGGTGGTTGGCCGGGTTGAGACCGTGGTCTGGAAGATGCTACCCAAGGCGATCACGCCTGATGCTCCCGGCGTCGGAGGATCGTCGGTCCGCGTTCCGTAATACAATCTTGCCCGATGAGCCAAGAAATCGAAATCAAGTTTCGCGTGCCTGACTTGCGGGCGCTCGCGCGCAGGTTGCGGGCGGCTGGGTTTCGCGTGACGACCCCGCGCACCCACGAAATGAATACTCTGTACGACCTTCCCGGCGAGGAGCTCCGCGCTCGCAAAGAACTGCTGAGACTGCGCGAGTATGGGACGGAGTGGACCCTCACGCATAAAGCCGGGAAGCGGACTGGACGCCACAGCAGCCGCGAGGAGTTAGAGACAGGAGTGACTGACGGGAAGCAGATGGATTTGATTCTTCGCGCCTTGGGATACTTGCCGTCGTTCCGCTACGAAAAGTTTCGCGCCGAGTGGACGGATGGAAAAGGGCAGGTGGTTGTGGACGAAACGCCGATCGGAAATTTCTGCGAGATTGAGGGCGCACCGCGGTGGATTGATGCAACTGCGAAGAAGCTCGGAGTGAGCCGGGCGCATTACATTACCAAGAATTACGCCGGATTGTTTCTGGAATGGAAGGCTCGGACGAAAAGCCACGCCTTAGAAATGACTTTCAAGGCCGTGGGGAGTCCGAGGCGATCCGGCCGGCATTCGTGGTAGGGCTGCGCCTCGCTGCGCTTGGCTGGACCCCTTCGGCTTCGCTCAGGGCAGGCTCACGAGGCGGCCCTCCCCACATGAAACTCGCCAGCGAGGCCGCTACGCCCCGTGGCACTTCTTGAATTTCTTGCCGGAACCACAGGGGCAAGGATCGTTGCGACCCACTTTCTCCTGACCGCGGACGACTTGTTGAACCGGCTGCACGTCGCCGGCTCCGGCCATGCGCGCCTGTTCGAGTTCGCGGCGCTTGCGGCGCATGAAAGCTTCTTCCAAATCGTCGGCGGAAGTCGCAACCAGGCGCGGCGGACGGCTTCCGTTCCCTCCACTTCCCTGTTGCGACGGAACTCCGGGCTCCGGACCATGGCCTGCAGGTTCGCCTCCCTGCGGACCACCTGCGCCAGCGTCGGGCGGGCGCTCGATGATCTGCATCAGGTAGAGATAGCGGGCCGTGTCTTCCTGAAAGCGCTGCAGCATGGCTTCGAACATCTCGAACGACTCTTTCTTGTACTCGACCAGCGGGTCGTGCTGGCCGTAGCCGCGCAGGCCGATGCCCTCCTTGAGGTGATCCATGCTCAGGAGGTGATCTTTCCACTGCGAATCGAGAACGCTGAGCATGATCATGCGCTCGTGATGGCGCATGGCCTCGGGGCCGATCAGCTTTTCTTTCGCGTCGTAACGCTCTTTCAGCTTTTCGAAAATCGCGTCGCCGAGTTCCTGCCGGTTCAACGTTTCCGGCTTCACGCCTTCCGCGACGAAATCCACGCCGAAGCGGGTGAAGACGGCGTCTTTCAGGCCCTTGATGTTCCAGTCGTCCGCGTGGCCTTTGGGCGGGCAGTACTCTTCCATCAGGTCGCCGAGAATCGCTGAGACGTAGTCCTCGAGGATCAGTTCTTTCTGATCCATGCCCTCGAGCAGACGGCGGCGCAGGCCGTACACGGCCTCGCGCTGCTTGTTCATCACGTCGTCATATTCGAGCAGGTGTTTGCGGGATTCGAAGTGCTGGCCTTCAACCGCCTTCTGTGCAGTCTCGATGCGGCGGCTGATGAGTTTCGACTCGATGGGGATCCCTTCTTCCATGCCCAGGCGTTCCAGCAGTTTCGAAACCCACTCTTTGGCGAAGATGCGCATGAGGTCGTCTTCAAGCGCGAGGTAGAAGCGTGAGGAGCCGGGATCGCCCTGGCGGCCGGCGCGTCCGCGAAGCTGGTTGTCGATGCGGCGCGACTCGTGGCGCTCGGTGCCGAGAATGTGCAGGCCGCCGACGGCGGTCACCTCGTCGTGCTCTTTATCAGTTTGCACTTTGTAGCGGTTCAGCGCCTCCGTCCATTTGTCAGTCGGGACGGTATATTCATTGCCGTTGTAATAAAAAACTGAAATCGTGCCGTCTTCCTGCGGACCTTCAATCTTGCCTTGAGCCACACGCAGTTGCTGCGCGATTCCCTTCTTCACCATCTCCTGCTTGGCCATGAATTCGGGGTTGCCGCCGAGCAGAATGTCGGTGCCGCGGCCCGCCATGTTGGTGGCGATGGTGACCATGCCCTTGCGGCCGGCCTGAGCCACGAATTCAGCTTCGCGCTCGTGGAATTTGGCGTTCAGGACAACGTGCTGTTTAAGACCTTTCTTCTTCAGTAAGTCCGAAAGCCGCTCGGACTTTTCCACCGACGTAGTACCCACCAGCACGGGTTGGCCTTTCTCGGTCAACTTCTGAATCTCGTCGGCGACGGCAAAATATTTTTCTTTCTCAGTGCGAAAAACGACGTCTGGATTCTCCAACCGCAGCATCTGTTTGTTCGTAGGAATGACGACCACTTCCAGCTTGTAAATTTTGTCGAACTCGGCGGCTTCCGTTTCCGCGGTTCCGGTCATGCCGGAGAGCTTCTTGAACATGCGGAAATAATTCTGGAAGGTGATGGTAGCGAGGGTCTGGTTCTCGCGCTCGATCTTGACGCCTTCCTTGGCCTCGATGGCCTGGTGCAGGCCGTCAGACCAGCGCCGGCCGGGCATCATGCGTCCGGTGAATTCGTCGACGATGATGACTTCGCCATCTTTGATCACGTACTCCACGTCGCGGCGATAGAGGGCGTGCGCCTTGACCGCTGTCTCGACGTGATGTTTGAGCGGCCAGTTTTCGGGATCGGCGATGTTGCCGATGCCGAGCAGGCTTTCGACTTTTGTCCAACCTTCGTCGGTAACCGTAATGTTGCGATGTTTCTCGTCAACCACAAAGTCGCCGGTAAGCTGCGCGGGTTCGCCGGTAGCGACCTCAAGCTCCTCCCCCTTCTCAAGCTTGGGGATGATCCGGTTCACCTTGTAATACTTGTCAGTCGATTCTTCGCTTGCGCCTGAGATGATCAGCGGGGTGCGGGCCTCGTCGATCAGAATGGAATCGACTTCATCGACGATGGCGAAGTTGTGGCCGCGCTGCACGCAATCTTTCAGGTCGAACTTCATGTTGTCGCGCAGGTAGTCGAAGCCGAACTCGTTGTTGGTGCCGTAGGTCACGTCGGCGGCGTAGGCGGCGCGGCGCTCCTCATCGTCGAGGTCGTGGACGATTACGCCCACAGTGAGGCCGAGGAAACGATAGAGCTTGCCCATCCATTCGGAGTCGCGCTTGGCCAGATAATCGTTGACGGTGACCACGTGAACGCCGCGTCCGCTGAGAGCATTGAGATAAACCGGAAGAGTCGCAACCAGGGTTTTGCCCTCACCAGTCTTCATTTCCGAGATCATGCCCCGGTGCTGCACCATGCCGCCGATCAGCTGCACATCGAAGTGGCGCATGTTGAGCACACGGCGTCCAGCCTCGCGCACCACGGCGAAGGCCTCGACTAGAATTTCGTCCAGAACCTCCTGCAGAGCTTCGTACTGCTCTTTCTCGAGTCGTTTCGGACGATCGGGATCGGCTTCGGTTTCGGACTCGGAGTCTATCGCTACGCCGCCAGTGCCAGGACTGAGTCGCTCCTGACTCAGACGATCCTGATTCAGACGGTCATGATTCAGACGGTCATGGATGCGCTGCCGGAACTCATCTGTCTTGGCGCGCAGTTCGGCGTCGGTGAGCTTTTGCATCTGCGGTTCGAGAGCGTTGATGGCCTCGACCTTGGGCATCAAGCTCTTGACGACCCGCTCGTTCTTGGTCCCAAAGACCTTGCCGATCAGAGTGTTAATCAAACCGTGAAATCCTTCAGAGGGCGGGAACTACCCTAATTTATCCCTTTTTAGCCTAGCATATTAGATGCGTGATGCGGGGTGGCAGCCTGTTGTGTCCGATAGGCCTTTCGGGACAGGGTGAGAGGTGCTCGGATCGCGCCCACAGTTGCCGTACGGACCTGCTGTCAGGGGATTCTCCATTATATCAGGCGCATTTGCCAGATTGTTTGTTTACGCACCGGCAACAATAATCCACATCATGAAGTCTGAGCGCGCTCAACTAAACGGCATCGAAATGTACTACGAGACGGAAGGAGAGGGCGATCCACTTCTGCTTCTACATGGCGGAACCGGCTGTCACGATGATTGGGTCTACGCAGGCCGTGATCAACTGGTGCGCGAGTACATGCTCATTAAGCCTGATGCACGGGGTCACGGTCGATCAACCAACCCTCAGAAAACCATCACGCACCGGCAGTGTGCGCTGGACGCCTTCGCGCTGTTAGACCATCTCGGCATCACGAAATGTCGAGCGATAGGGCTTAGCTTTGGGGCAAATACGCTTCTCCATATGGCAACGATGCAACCCGATCGAATCGAAGCTATGGTTCTGGTGAGCGCGACCATGTACTTTCCAGAGCAGGCCCGAGCGGTCATGTGCCAAATCCCGGCTCCCGATCAACAACCGACAAAGGAGTGGGAGACGATGCGCAAGCGCCACCATCTCGGGGACGAGCAGATCGTTGCCCTGTGGCAATGGGCGCGCGGGATGAAGGACAGCTATGACGACATGAATTTCACGCCGCCGTACTTGTCCAGAATCACAGCGTCAACATTGATCGTCTACGGGGACCGCGACTTCCTTTATCCGGTCGAGATGGCGGTCGAGATGTATCGCGCGATTCCGCGGTCTGCCCTCTGGGTCATACCCAATGGCAACCATGGACCCGTCTTTCTGGATGCTGCCTCTCAGTTTGTGCAAACAACGCTTGCTTTCTTTCGGACCTAGGCCAGTCGGTCGGTCGTGCATCGTAACTTTTTCGTGTATATTCCACACGACTCATGCCCACTTTCTACGACCGTTTTGTCGAATGCGCGAAGCGCTGGCCGGACAACGTCGCGCTGGAAATCCAGCGCCATGATCACCTCGAGAGTTGCACGTACGCCGAGCTTCACCGGATGGCTGAATCCGTGGGCCGATGGATTGCCGAAAACGGATTCGGTCGGGGATCGCGGCTGGCCATTGTGGCGGATAACCATCCGCGGTGGGTCGCGGCGTATCTGGGGATCATCGCGGCGGGATGTGTGGTGGTCCCGCTCGATACCGCGCTGCACGCTGACCAACTGACCAAGCTGTTGAAAGATAGCGGCACCTCCACCCTGTTCTGCGACGCAAGGCATGCGCCAGCGGCCCGGGAGGCGGTTGCGAGTCTGGGCATCGGTCTCGTGCTCATGGATCCGGACCGCATGACCGGCCATTCCATAGACCAACACTGGTTGGGAAATCTGCCGGCGATTTTCGATGGTGGACCGGGGAAATTTCAGCCGGTGCCCTCCGCTGCGGAAGACCTCGCTTCTCTGCTCTATACCTCCGGAACCACTGCCGACCCCAAGGGCGTCATGCTTACCCACGCGAACTTTCTGGGTGAAGTGGAGGCGGTGTTCAATTGGGTCGAGATCGGACCTACGGACGCCTTGCTGGGCGTGCTTCCCATGTTTCATGTGCTGGCGCAAATGGCGAATCTGCTTCTGCCGCTGGTGAAAGGTTCACGCGTGGTTTATCTGGAGACTCTGAACACGACCGAACTCTTGCGGGCCCTGCGCGAACGGAATATCACCGGTTTCGCCGTGGTGCCGCAATTCTTTTATTTGATTCACGAACGCATCTTCCAGGAAGTCGCAAAACGTGGCGTGCTGACACAGAAGATATTCCAGGGTCTGGTGCGATTCAATCGCATGCTGCGTAAAGCAGGAATCAACGCTGGTCCGCCTGCTTTTCAGCAAGGTCCACGACACTCTCGGCGAAAACATGCGTTATCTGGTCACGGGAGGGTCGCGCTTCGACCCGCAGATTGCGACGGACTTCCACGATCTCGGCATCGACGTGCTGCAGGCCTATGGTCTGACGGAAACCACTGCTGCCGTGTTTGCAAATTCGCCAGCCAACAACGTGATCGGATCGGTGGGCAAGGCCATGAAAGGCGTCGAGGCCAAGATCGTTGACCTGCAACCACAGGAAGATGGCGGACCCGCCACGGGCGAAATCGCATTGCGTGGTGCGGTCGTGATGAAGGGCTACTGGAACCGTCCGGATGCAACCGCGGCGGTGCTGCGCGATGGCTGGTTTTACACGGGCGATCTCGGCTACCTCGATGCGGAGGGTAACCTGTTCCTCACCGGCCGCAAGAAAGAAGTGATCGTGCTCAGCAACGGGAAGAATATTTATCCCGAAGAGGTTGAGGCGCACTACCTGAAATCACCGTACATCAAAGAACTGGCAGTGATGGGACTGGAAGGCAAGCCCGGCGAGGGTGGCGACCGGCTGCACGCCGTAATCGTGCCCAACTTCGACGTGCTGCGCCAGAAAAGGATTGTGAACGCGAAAGAAGTCATCCGGTTCGATGTCGAAAGCCTGTCGCAGCAGATCGCTACCACCAAGCGCATCGGCAGCTATGAGATCTGGCAGGAAGATTTGCCGCGCACCACCACGCGCAAGATCAAGCGCTTTGAAGTGGAGAAGCGGGTAAAAGCGAATCAGTCGCGGCGGCTCGACGACGATTCCGAGTTGCCGATCGGAACGGCCCTTGACCGCCGACGAGATGGCATGGCTCGATCAGCCGGACGTGCAGCGGGCGCTGAAGATTGTGCGCGACGCTGCGCGCACGGCGCCGCCCGGCTTGCGGCCCACTCACAATCTGGAGCTCGACCTGGGGCTCGATTCCATGCAGCGCGTCGAGCTGCTCAGCCAGGTCGAAGATCAACTGGGCGGAAACGTCGAAGAGTCGCAGCTGGCCGAGATTTATACAGTTCGCGATCTGGTAGACGCTGTTCTGCAAAGCGCAGCCAGCGGCGCCGGCACGCGCACCGCCTTTGCCGGCTGGAAAGCGATTCTCGCCGAAGAACCGGATGCCGCTGCCGTGCTTTCTCTGGCCCGGCCGCAGCCGCTTAGCGATGCATTTTGGTACATGGTTTCGCGCCTGATCCAGGTGGTCGCGCTCGACCGTTTTGATTTGCATGTGCGCGGACTTGAGAAGCTGCCCATCGAGCGGTCCCTATATCATCTCGTCGAATCATCAGAGCTATCTCGATGCGGTCATCCTGGCAAGTGTTCTGCCGCCGCAGGAGTTTGACCGGGTTTTTGCGGTGGGGACAAGCGAAATCTTCGGGAAAGGATTCATGCTGCGGCTGGCGCGTTCGCTGCGGGTTGTGGTTCTGGACCCGGACGCGAATCTCATTCCTGCCATGCGCGCCGGCGCGTTCGGACTGCGGCAGGGGCGCCCGATCATTCTTTATCCCGAAGGCGAGCGCTCGATTGACGGCACCCCAAGACTTTTCAAGAAGGGTGCGGCCATTTTGTCCATTCACCTGCAGGTACCGATTGTGCCGGTGGCGATTGAGGGATTTTACAAAGCCTGGCCGCGGAACAAACCGTTCCAGGGATTCACGCCACTGAAGATGGTGTTTGGCGATCCGATTGTCCCGCCGCCGGAGAGTGAGGCATCCGAAGCAGCCTACGAGAGGCTGACTGCGGAGTTGAAAGACCGCGTGGTCGGAATGTGGGAGGAGCTGCAGAGACGCCAGCTGCAGTGAAGCGCGTCCTACTTCGCCCGCGGATGGGTCTGGTCGTACACCTGCAGCACGTGTTTCATCGACAACTGCGTGTAGCGCTGCGTAGTCGCGAGTCGTTCGTGGCCGAGCAGTTCCTGAATTGCGCGGAGGTCGGCGCCTTCTTCCAGCATGTGCGTCCCGAAAGCATGGCGCAGCGTGTGCGGGTGGACGTCAGGGGAAAGACCTTTGGCGACGGCAATTTTCTTAACGATGCGGCCGACGCTGCGCGTGGTAAGCCGGCCGCCCCGCCGGTTGATGAGCAACGCGGTAGCGTGCTTGCTGGTTCCGGCAAGAAGCTTTCTGTCGCTCGGGAAGATAGGCTGCTAGCGCGGTTTTCACCGAATCTCCGAACGGAACGTAGCGTTCTTTTTTCCCCTTGCCGCGGATGAGAATGGCCTCGGCACTGAGCCGGATGTCGTCAAGGTTGATTCCCGTGAGTTCCGAATTGCGGATGCCGCATCCGTAGAGCAGTTCCAGCATGAGCCGGTCGCGTTCCGGGAAAGCCGCCACTTCTGGCATTTGGCCGTCAATCACAGAATTCATTTCTTCAATCGTGGGCACGCGCGGAAGTTTCTTGGGAAGTTTCGGGGTGGCGACCAGCTTTGCCGGATTCTGCTCCACCACGCCTTCCCGCGCCAGCCAGCGATACAGCGATCGCACCGCGGCCAGCGCGCGCGCCACGGAAGTCTTGCTCAATCCCTTCTCGTAGAGTTGCGAGAGAAATCCGCGCACGGCGATATGGTCAAGCTGCTTCCATCCGCGCGAACCGACGTAGGCGGCGAACAGCGACAGATCGCGGCTGTAAGCCTTGATGGTGTGCAGCGAAGCATTGCGCTCGCTCAGATGGCGCAGGAAGTCGGCAACGGCTTTGCCGACGATGCTTTTAGTGTGCTTGCTCTCGGTCATGAAAGTTCAGAACTACCACGGAGGCACGGAGACACAGAGGAATTCGCTTAAGGTTTCCTCCGTGGCTCCGTGCCTCCGTGGTGAATTTAATCCTCGCCATTAATCTCATCTCGCCTTCGCTCTCGGATGATGCTTCTGATACACCGTCCTCAAGCGGTCGAGCGCCAGATGCGTGTAAACCTGGGTTGTCGAAATGTCGGCGTGGCCCAGGATGGTCTGCACTGTCCGAAGGTCGGCGCCGTTCTCCACCATGTGCGTGGCGCAGGAATGGCGCAGCATGTGCGGAGAAGCCGCGCGCCCCGAAACCGCCGAGGCCGCACGCACCATCTGCCAAACGCGTTGCCGCGTCAGTTTGCGCCCACCCCGCGCGATAAACAGCAGAGGTGAATTCGCAACGGGGGCCGCGACTGTTGCCGATGCTCCGCTTCGCTTCCCTGCCGCCAGTGCCGGGCGTGACTCTGCCAGATATTGCGTGAGCGCTTCCTGCGCTGATCTTCCGAGCGGCACTACGCGTTCCTTGTCGCCCTTGCCGCGCACCAGCATGTATCCGGCTTCGAGTTTCAGGTCTTCCAACTTGGCGTTGACGATTTCCGAGACTCGCAGTGCTCCTGCGTAGAACACCTCCAGCATGGTGTGATCGCGGACCGCCAGTGCGGCTGACTCCTTCGCGTTGCGCGCGGACCTGCTCCGCAGAGTGAGCGGAGCGGCCAGTGTTGCCTCCATTTCGTCGCGAGCCAGCGCCTTCGGAAGGACCTTCCATTGCTTCGGAGATTCGATGTTCAGCGTGGGATCGTGTTCGAGTTTCTTATCGAGCAACAGGTAGCGATAAAGATGACGGAGTGCCGAGAGTTTTCGTCCCACGCTGCGGCCATCCACCTGATGGGAGAAAAGCTGTTGCAGGAAATCGCGCACATCGACACGGCGAGCGGTCAGCAGCAGACGCTTGCGTTTTTCCAGAAATTCCGAGAACTGGCAAATGTCAGTCGTGTAAGCACTGATGGAAAGCGGCTGCCAGTCCCTTCTCGATTCTCAAATAATCGAGAAAGCTGGCGAGCACGCGCGATTTGGTCTCTAAAGCCATGAAGGAGGGATGAAAAAAGTATGCGCGTTATCGGACGCTGATAAAAGTGACGAGGTAGATGCTTAGTTGGAGAAGCACAGCACCATCGTAAAGACGTAGCTTGCTTACGTCTGGCCAGCACCACGGAGCAGATCCACCGCGTACAGCGCCCCTTCCGGCGTTTCCTCATGCTTGAAGTAGGCGAATACGTCGCGGCCGGCCGCCAGGTGCTCTCCAATTCGCGCGACCATGGCGCGACGCTCCTCTCCCGTGTAATTCGGTTTGCGGAATCGGTAATAGACAAAGGCCGCGGTGACCACATCCGGCGTGGTTCTTTCTTCGGTTTCTGCCACGCACAGGGCGGCTCCGCGCGCCTTCAGCAGTTCCCAGGTCGAATCGCTGAACCAGGAGTCGTGCCGGAATTCAAATGCCGCCGGCAGCGTACGCGGCAAAAGCGCGAGGAAATCCTTGAGCAGTGCGGCATCCGCTTTCAGATTCGGCGGCAACTGGAAGAGCACGGGCCCAAGCTTACCGGCGGCGGCCAATGGCTCGATCGTCGCCAGGAAGCGCGGAACAAAATCTTCCGTCCCTTTCAACCGCTTGATGTGCGTGATCACCTGGTGCGCCTTAACGCCGAAGCGAAAGTGCGCAGGCGTTCCCTGAATCCAGTTCTGGATCGTGCTCTCCTTCACCAGTTGCCGGAAAGTGAAGTTCACTTCCACCGTATTGAGCTGCGTGGCGTAGTGACTTAGAAACTTTTTCTGCGCAAGCTTGGCGGGATAGAAGTCAGGCTTCCAGCTCGGATAGGCCCATCCCGAAGTTCCGACGAACAGTTGAGGCATGGCGAGCTCTCGAAGTAAAGTCTCGAAGCAGAATTCGCAGCGGACGGGATTATACCTTGCGTCCCGCCTTGCGCGCCTTCGGTTGCGCCCCGGTTTTTCTCGCAGGTCGCCGGCGAACGCGCTCTGATTCTTCTTCCGCTTGAGCAGCGATCGAGATCGCCGGCTTTGCCTCAACGGCTGCCGCTGGCGCGGCAAGTCCCTTGAGATCCGGCAGCCGTTGCTTCAGCGTCGAGCACCGGGGCGAATAAGTCGCCCATCTTATCAACGCGTGCGACCACTTGCTTCGCTTCGAATACAAGCAGGCTCGCATCTTTCTTCTTGAGCGAGCGCTCGACTTCCTCCCACGTCACCGGCGTCGAAGCCGTCGGATGCTCCCGCGCCCGCAATGAATACACGGCTACGGTGGTCTTGTGTTCGTCATTCTGGCTCCAGTCCACAAGAACTTTTCCGGTTCGAACCTGCTTTTTCATGTCCGACACAACCATGTCTGGATGTTCATGTTCGAGCAACTGCGCCAGCGCGTGGGAGAAAGTCTTGGTCGATTCGTAGTTGGTTGGAGTATTGAGCGGAACATAGATCTGCAATCCCTTGGAGCCGGAAGTCTTCGGAAAGCTCTGCAATCCAAAGTGCTCGAAGATTTCCCGCAGCCACAACCCAACCTGGCAGCATTGCACGATGTTTGCCGGTGGTCCGGGATCGAGATCGAAGACCATCATCGTGGGGCAAGTGATGTCTTTCGCAAGCGAAAGCGACGGATGCAGCTCGATCGCAGCGAGGTTCGCCAGCCAGACCAGCGTAGCCAGATCATCGGCGAGAATGTAGTGGATGGTGCGGCGGTTTCTCCCGCTCCAGATGGGAACAGTCTTCACCCAGTCGGGCCGGTGCTGCGGCGCATTCTTCTCGTAGAAAAATTCCTCGTCCACGCCGTTGGGATAGCGCTTGCGGGTGAGCGGACGCCCGGCCAGATGCGGCACCATCGCCGGCGCAATGCGCACGTAGTAGTCGATGACCTGCTGCTTGGTGAATCCCGTCGCGGGATACAGAACCTTTTCCAGATTCGACAGCTTGAGCTGCTTCCCCTGAACCTCAATCGTCGAATCCATCGCTCGTGCTCCCGCAGGCATTGTGCCTCAAACCACGCCCAGCGCAAAATGTCGGCCTCTACCCCGGCTCTCGCCTGAGTCAGGGAGACATCGAGCCGGTTTGACAACCGCCCTTGCCGCCACGTAATTTCAAACTTCTGCCCTTCACGCTCGTCTAAACATGGCGGTCTAAGCATGTCGAAAGCATACGTCCAACCTTCCGGAGGTCCAATGAAACATCGCATACTCAGGCCATGCGTTCTTGTGCTGCTTCTCATTCTTACTGCGCTCGCTGCGGCCCAGGATGTCGCGTCCTTTGAAAAGCGCATCACGGTCAAGAAACTTCCGAATGGCCTGACCATCCTCATCTGCGAGCGGCCGGAGGCACCGGTCTTTTCTTTCTTCACCCTGGTCGATGCGGGCTCCGCGCAGGATCCCATGGGCAAGACCGGCTGGCCCACATGTTCGAGCACATGGCTTTCAAAGGCACGGACAAGATCGGCACCACCAACTATGCCGCCGAGAAGCCCGCGCTGGAAAAGGTCGAAATCGCCTACGCCGCCTACATCGCGGAGCGCGACAAACGCGTAGGCCGCGACGAGGCCAAGCTGAAGCAGCTCGAAAAAGCCTGGAAAGACGCCATCGCCGAGGCCGACAAGTACGTCGTACCCAACCAGTTCGGCAAGATCATCGAGCAGAGCGGCGGTCAGGATCTCAACGCCTTCACCGATTACGACGAGACCGCCTATCACTACTCGCTGCCCGCGAACCGGCTGGAGCTGTGGGCCTATCTCGAGTCGGAGCGCTTTCTTCATCCCGTGCTGCGCGAGTTCTACAAAGAGCGCAACGTGGTGATCGAAGAGCGCCGCCTGCGCACCGATAGCAACCCGATCGGCCGGCTGCTGGAGCAGTTTAACGCCGCGGCATTCGAAGCCCATCCCTATCACCGGCCGACGGTGGGATGGATGTCGGACCTGAATTCTTTCTCAGCCACCGATGCCAAGAAATTTTTCAACGAATACTACGTGCCCGCGAACATGGTGGTCGCGGTGGCCGGCGACGTGAAAGCGTCCCAGGTCATGCCGATTCTCGAAAAGTATTTCGGCCGCCTGCCCGCGAGCCACAAGCCGGATGAAACTACTACCACCGAGCCTCCGCAGAATTCCGAGCGCAAGGTCGTGCTGAAAGAGAAATCGCAGCCGCTCTATCTCGAGGGCTACCACCGGCCCGACTACATGGCGAAAGACGACGCGGTGTATGACGCCATCACCGATCTCATGTCGGAAGGCCGCACCTCCCGCCTTTATCGCGCCCTGGTGCGCGATAAAAAGATCGCATCGTTCTCTGCTGGATTCAGCGGGCTGCCCGGCACCAAGTATCCGCACCTGTTCGCGTTCTACGCTTTCCCTCTGCCCGGACACACGCACGCAGGAAGTGGCAGACGCGATTCACGCCGAAATCGAACGCCTCAAGAAGGAAGACATCAGCGACGACGAATTGAAGATGATCAAGACCCGCACCAAAGCCAACCTGATCCGCGGCCTCGGCGACAACGAGGGACTGGCAACCCAGCTGGCGACTTACCAGACTCGTTACGGCGACTGGCGCGAGTTGTTCCGATCCGTCGACCGCATCGACAAAGTGACCAAGGCAGACATTCGGCGCGTGGCCAACGAAACCTTCAACGATACCAACCGCACCGTAGGCGTGATCGAAACGGTCACCGGCGCGGACCCCGCGATGAGCAGGGATCGGGAGATCAGGGCGCATCGGATCAGGCCGTCCAGATCGACTCCTCCAGATCAGGCTTCATGCGGACCAAGGTGCGGCGGATCAGGGAGGTGCGCAATGAAACGAATGCGAATTGTCTCTTCTCGATCATTCTCGTGGCCGCAGCCATCACGTCGCGCTTCGCTTCCCAGAGCCGCGGCACAGGCAACGAACTGGCAGCAGATCCCCATCCCGCCTCTGCCCGCGTTCCATCCGCAGCAGCCGAAGCGCATCGAACTCTCGAACGGCATGGTGATCTTCCTGCAGGAGGATCACGAACTGCCGCTGATTGACGGCTCGGCCCGCATCCGCGGCGGCTCGCGCGAATGAACCGGCCAGCAAAGACTGGGCTGGTGGATATTTTCGGCGAAGTCTGGCGCACCGGCGGCACCAAGACACAAACCGGCGATCAACTCGACGATTTTCTCGAAGTGCGCGCCGCCAAGGTCGAGACCGGCGGCGGTTCCGATTCAACCACCATCAGCTTGAGTTGCCTGAAAGGCGATTTCGACGATGTCTTCAAAGTCTTCGCCGACCTGTTGCAGAATCCCGAATTCCGCGCCGACAAGCTCGACCTCGCGCAAAAGCAGGCGGAGGACGGCATCTCGCGGCGCAACGATGAGGTCGGAGAAATTGCGGCACGCGAATCCGCCAAGCTGGCCTATGGCGCGGACAATCCCTATGCCCGCGTAGCCTGAGTACGCGACCGTGGCCGCAGTGACGCGCCAGGATCTGATCGACTGGCACCACACCTACGTGCATCCCAACAACATCATCCTTGGGATAAGTGGCGACTTCGATGCGGCCGCGATGGAAGCCAAGCTGCGCGCGGCTTTCGAGTCCTGGCCCAAAGGCCCCGACCTGCCGAAAGATGACATTCAGTACCAGCCCGGCCAAGCCCGGCTACTACCTCATCCCGAAAGAAGATGTAAACCAGAGCAACATCCGCATGGTCACGCTGGGCACCACGCGCAACAACCCGGATTACTACGCCATCACCGTTTTCAATGAGGCGTTCGGCGGCGGATTCTCCTCGCGGCTGTTCAACGACATCCGCACCAAGCGCGGCCTGGCCTACCACGTGGGCGGCGGCATTGGCACGAATTTCGGGCATCCCGGCATTCAGCAATTCTCCATGGGCACCAAGAGCCAGAGCACGATCGAGTCGATCCAGGCGCTCGATGAAGACATCGACGATCTGGCCAAGACAGCCCATCACCGACGAAGAAATCAAGCACGCCAAAGACGCCATCCTGAACGCTTTCATCTTCCGCCTCGACTCGCCCGACAAAGTTCTCTCCGAGCGCCTGACCTACGAGTTCTACGGATATCCCTCCGACTGGCTCGACAAGTTTCCGGCCGAGATCCAGAAAGTGACGGCCGCCGACGTGAATCGCGTGGCGGCGAAGTATGTGCATCGCGACCAGCTCGCAGTGCTGGTCGTCGGCAACACCAAAGAGTTCGACAAACCTCTCTCGTCACTCGGAGCGGTGAAGGAAATCGATATCACCATTCCGCCTCCGCCGGGCGCGAAGGAAGAAGAGAACGCAAAACCCACAGCCTCCAATGAAGAAGGCAAAGCACTCGCAGCGAAGGTGGTGGCCGCGATGGGCGGCGAAGCTAAGCTGGCAGCCATCAAGTCCGTAAAGGCGGAGTTGACGATCACGCAGAAAACGCCGCAAGGCGAGTTCCCCATGCAAATGGAAACCGTCATCGTTTACCCCGATCACCTGCACGCCGAAATGCAGACTCCGAATGGAACCATGAATATCGTGGTCACGCCGGATGCGGCCTTCATGGCGATTCCCGGCCAGGGCATGCGCGACTTCCCTGCTTCTCAGAAGGCGGAAACGCTGGAGCAGATCAAGCGCGATCCCATCTTCATCGCCTCGCACTGCGAAGGATCCCAATGTGTTTTTCCGCGCCGGTGGAACCGAGAAGGTCGGCGACATCGATGCGCGCATCGTGGATGTGAATGCCGCCGGCGCCGCCATCCGCTGGTTCGTCGACCCGCAGACCGGCCACATTCTGAAAGAAACTTATCGAACGCTTAGCCAGGGCCAGCCCGCGCAGGGTGAAACCGACATGGAAGACTGGAAGTCGGTAAACGGCCTGAACGTTCCCTTCGTGCGCCAAAACAAACAGAACGGTCAGGATTCGAGTAAGGCGGAGTACACGTCGTTGGAGTTCAATCCGGCGGTCGATCCCAAGTTGTTCGAGAAGCCCGCGGAAAAACCAGCAGCCCAACCGTAGCGCCGCCGTCGGGGCTGGGAGCTCGCCCTGAGCAAAGTTGAAGGGGGCGTCTCGCTCGGCGCTTCGCCTCCGGCGAAGCGAGTCAAATCTAATCGAACGATAGGCAGGAGGTGATTTCCATGCAGCGCAGACAGTTTCTAAGAACGGGGGCCGCACTCGCGGTGGCTGCAGAACTCGGGGCTGGCAAAGCGCTGGGCTTCGTTCCTGCTCACAACTGGGAGAAATACGATTTCGGTTCCGGCCCTGCGGTCTCCGATCGCCTGAATCAAGGCCCCTTCCCTCAGTACCCGCCGGATGCCGTCATTCCTGCCGACGACGTAGTGATGACCACGACGCCATCGGACGAAGTGGTGCCGAATTATGGCAAAGGCCTGATCACCTACATCACGGCCGATATGGGCACGGACGAGATCAAATCCGACAACATCCCAAAAGCCATTGAAGAGCTGGTTCGATTTCCCCTGGGACAGCAGCTCTATATTCGGCCGACGTGGCGTGAAGTGCAGCCTCGTCCTGGACGCCTCGACTTTCCTGACTACATCAAGCTGGTTTTTGATTTGGCTAAGAGCAACCACAAACGGATCGGACTGCGGATCCAAATGAGCGCTCCCGATTACACTCACGCGCCGGCCTTGCCCGACTTCGTTCTCGAAAAGGTTCCGAAAGTAGACCTCGTCCTTAGCGATAGGGAAAACCAAGCGTCAGCCGAACGATATCTGCGCAACCCGCATGCGCGTTATCAACCCCGCTTCGATGATCCTTTCTTTCAGCACGCATTCCGAGATTTGGTCGGCGCGCTGGCCGCTGAATTCAATGGGAACCCCATCGTCGAGTTCATCGATACCTTCATGTACGGATTCTGGGGTGAAGGTCACACCTGGCCTTTCGGCAATAATCCCTTTCCCGACTACCAGACGGCCGAGCGGACATGGATTCAGATGTTCGAAGTTCAGCTCGAGCAATTCACCAAGACTCCCTTGCTGACCAATACCCAACCTGATTACAGCCGGGTGGGAAATTCTGAAATCCTCGACCGCACAATTCGCAGCAACAATTGGATTCGGAGCGACACCATTTTCATTGAGAACGAACAGATTGAAGCTCTCAGCAATCGCCCGCCGTGGATCGCAGCACGTGCTCGAACAGGCGCTGCCGGGCAAACCGCCAGATCGCAGGCTGTCGCAGTGAAGGGATATCGCCGGCCGAGAACATGATCGCGCATGTGATGGATATCGGGGCAAACTACTGGTCGCTTTGGAACTTCCACAAGATCAATCGCAAAGAATGCTGATGACCTACTATGAGGCCTATCCGGCAGCGGTTCGACCGCATCAATCGCCGCATTGGCTATCGGGTGCGGCCGTCTTTCATCTGGAGCTACAACGACGTCGGAACTCTGGGCCTGATTGTCGGCTTCGCGAATGACGGGATCGCGGGCGTGCCAGGCGTATTGCGGGTGACCGTTGAAAGCGCGGACGGAAAGGCTGCTCACGAGCGGTTGTCTCGACGCCGGTTACCCGTTGCCGGGCAAGATTCGCCAGGCCCAGTTCGTGCTCCCAAACCTCGCGTCGAACTGGAAAGGATTGAAACTTAGAGCGGAGATTGAGGTAAAGGGAATGCGCTATCCAGTGCGCTGGGCTTGTCACCAGAAGCTGAACGACGACGGCTCTCTCACGCTGCGTTCCAACCTCCGTCAGCAGGTCTAGGCTGCGATTGTTCGGCTCCCTCATCCCCATCCCTTGACAACGTCGAGCCAACAGATTACTGTAGGCGAACAAAAGGCGAATATGTCCAGCTCTGCCCTTGTTCGCGCTTCCCGCGAAATCCCCGCTCGTCGGCATTGCCCGGCTGGCGTCCGAGGGCGAATCTCTGCGCGAAGGCCACAACGTTGAATACTTCACTCTCCCGGCGAAATCCCTGCTGAACCGCTGCGTCAGCCGCCGCGGCTGCCTTTCACCTGGACCATCAATCCCTACCGCGGCTGCGAATTCGCCTGCAAATACTGCTACGCCCGCTACACCCACGAATTCATGGAAATGCGCGACGGCGCGGAGTTCGAGCAGAAGATTTACGTCAAGCAGCACACCGCCGACCTGCTGCGGCGCGAACTGCGCCGGGTCAAGGCGGGCGAAGCCATCGCCCTCGGCACCGCGACCGATCCTTACCAGCCGGCCGAGCGCCGCTACGAAGTCACGCGCGGCATTCTCGAAGAGTTCGCGCGCCATCGCGGCTTCGAGCTGGGGATTGTCACCAAATCCAATCTCATCGTCCGCGATCTGGATCTTCTCCGCGCAGTCGCGCAGAATAACGCGCTCTCGATTCACATCACCGTGACCACCTTGAACGTCGACCTGGCGCGGATTCTGGAGCCGCGCGCTCCGCGCCCGGATTTGCGGATGGAAGCCGTGCGCGAGCTGAGCGAAGCGGGACTGACCGTGGGCGTGAGTTGCTCGCCCGTTCTGCCCGGCATCACCGATTCGCCCGCAGATCTGGAGGCCGTGGTGCGCGCCGCAGCCGCGGCCGGAGCGCGCCACATCTTCGCCGGACCATTGTTCCTGAAGCCCTGTTCGGCAGCGGTTTTTCTTCCTTTTCTCGAACAGCACTTCCCGCATCTGGTCGAGAACTATCGCCAGCGCTATCAGGACCGCTCGTTTCTGCCGCCTTCCTACGGCAAGCGTGTGGCACAACTCATCGCGCACTTCCGCCAGAAATATGGCATCCGCCGCGCCGACCCGCGCGGAGCGATGTATGCTGAGCAAGTGGCCGGTGCAGGCATTCGACGAGCAGTTGGCGCTGTTCTGAAGGCAGTGGTCAGTGGCCAGTGTTCAGTGGCTAGCCAAGCGAAGTTTATCGAAGTCCGGCCACTGATCGCCGTCACTGATCACTGGCCACCGGCCACTGCTTTTCTTCCTCTATAATCACTTGACTCCCATGGCGACCGCTTCCCCACCGGCCGAACCCGCATCCCGCGCAACGCCTTCCTCTCGGAGTGCGGCTGCGCCGGTTCTGGCAGCGAGTCACCGAAGGATGGAGCTGAGCCCAGCTCTGGTCGCAGTTCGAGACCGACGCACGCACCAGCTACCGTCTCTATTCCCGCGACGTGGCCGCCAAGACTCCTGAGGGACTCACCCGGCGCGGCCACCGTCTGCACGTGGTTAAGGAATTCTTCTGGGCGGTTCTCGAAAAACTCTCGCCCGCCCGCCGCGTGCTGCTGCTGGCGGCGCTGATCATGCTGGTGTTTCCCAGCAGCGGCTTCAGCTATCGCGGCGCCGGAAACGAAGTCCACGTCGTCGAACTCGACTTCCATTTCTGGGGCGGCCTGCTGCTGTTCGTGCTGCTGATTCTGGAGATTGCCGACCGGGTCGTGATGAAGCGCGATTTGCAGATCGCGCGCGAGATTCAGACCTGGCTGCTGCCCGGCGCTCCGCCGCAGATTCCGGGAATCTCGCTTGCCTACACCACGCGCCCCGCCAACACCGTCGCCGGCGATTACTACGACGTGTTCCCGCGCCCCGGCAAAACCCAACGAAGAGAACCGCGTGGTATTCGCCGTCGCCGACGTCGCCGGCAAGAGCATTCCCGCGGCCATGCTGATGGCCACTTTTCAGGCCAGCCTCAAGACGCTTTCCACCGCGCAGGTCGCCCTGCCTGAGCTGGTGGCCAACATGAACAAGTACGCCTGCTCCAACAGCCAGGGCGGATTGCGCTTCACCACCGCTTTTCTCGCCGAGTACGACGCGGCCCGCCGGGTCTTCAATTACATCAACGCCGGCCACAACAACCCCATCCTGCGCCGCGCCAACGGATCGATCGAGCGCCTCGACGTGGGCGGATTACCACTCGGCATTCAGCCCGAAGCGAAGTATGAGTCGGCCAGCGTCACGCTCGCGCCCGGCGATTGGCTGATCATCTTTACCGACGGCCTGGTCGAGGCAGAAAACGCCCGCCAGGAGGAGTACGGCGAAACCCGCCTGCTCGCGCGCCATCGCTGCCGGCGCCGCGACCACTCCCAGCGAGATGCTCAAGCGCCTCATGGCAGAGGTCGATCTCTTCGTCGGCTCGACGCCGCAGCACGATGACGTAACCTGCCTGCTGGTAAAAGCGGAGTGAGAAAAACTATTCACCGCCGAGGGCGCAGAGATCGCCGAGAAATCGTGGGGCTAGAATCCTCAAATTATTCTCGGCGCCCTCGGCGTTCTCGGCGGTTAATCCTTTTTCATCCATTCCGCATACATCCGATGAAAAGCGTGCACGCCCTTTTCCTGCTTCACGCTGAAGCGGCCTCGCGAGTAGCTGCGTGAGCCGCAGATTCTTCTGCACTCTTTCGCAGATGGCAACGTCTTCAACCTGAATCTGGTCGCTGAATTCCACCGAAGCCTTGGCTGCCGGACTGCTATGCTCCTTCTCCGGCAGGTACCACTCGAAGATCGGCCAGCGAGCGCTCGGGCGCGAGCGGCAGCACGATGTTGAGCGAAACATTGTCGGGATAGCAGTTCAGCATCCAGTTAGGAAAAATCCAGAAGTAGTCGGTCGTCAGATCCTCGCTGCGCTTCCTGGTAACGCCGCGGAGTCGTGTCCCCGGGCTGCGCCCCCCGGATGGGACTGAACTGCCGCACATACTCTGCATGAGGCTCGACCACGTAGGCGTTGTAGTCGAGTTCGCGATTCAGTCCCGGATGCACGCTGGGCAGGTGGTAGCCTTCGAGATAGTTATCCACATAGGTCTTCCAGTTGCACTTCATCTCGTAGGTGCGGCGCTCGAACAGTTTCATCCCGGCAAAGTGAAACTTCTCAGCCTGCTTCGGCAATTCGCCCAGACTCTCGCGCAGAGGCCGCGCATCGCGATCAAGATTCACGAAGATAAAGTTAAACCACTCCTCGACCCGCACCGGCACCAGCGCAAAATCTTCGGGACGAAATCCTTCGACGCCCTCAATTTCCGTGGCGCTGATCAGCGATCCATCCAGATCGTACGTCCAGCCGTGATAGCCGCAGCGAAACAGTTTGCGCGAGCCGCATCCCTCCGCCGGCGGTCCGGCGCGGTGCCGGCACACGTTATAGAACCCGCGCAGCTTCGCCGTCGCCGCCGCGCACGATCAGCAGCGGCTCGCCCACCAGCTCCGTCGTGAAGTAATCGCCCGGCGTCTGCCACCTGGTCGCGATGCCCCACCACCTGCCAGCTTCGCGCAAAGATTCGCTTCCTTCTCGGCCGCGAAGACAGCCGGCTCGGTGTAGAGATGCGAGGGCAAAGTCCACGCCCGCGCGATATCGGAATCAACGGAAACTGCACCTTTCGGAAGGGCTTTGGAAATTGGGTTCACCATGTTGTATTTACCATGTGGCTTTACGATGTTGGATTTATCAGATTCAGCAGGATATTCTAAGGCAGGCCCGAAGCGCAGGGCACCGTCGCTCCTCTTTAGATTCTCAGCAGCAGCTCTTTGCAACCCGCGCATTGTTCGTGCAAGCCGGGGCCTTCGCTTCGTTCTGATGAGGGAATTCCCCGGTGTTGCAGACTGACACGAATTGTCAGGAGCCGCGACGCATTTTGGCACGGAGCAGCCTGCGGAAAGCCCTGGAATAAGACCATAGTTTGGCTTTCTACTGAAAATAAGGGAATTGCCAGAATTCAGTTCGGAACCAAGGTAACCATCGGATTTGGCCCGGCAAATGCGAACATCAACCCCGACTGCGTCATTCCATGACCAGCATGAATTCAACAAAAGTCCAGAAACGAGGGAAAATAGAGATGCGGAAACAACAGAAGGGTTTCTCACTGATTGAGCTGCTGATCGTGGTTGCAATCATCCTGATCATTGCAGCGATTGCGATTCCTAACTTGATGCGCGCCCGTATGGCAGCCAACGATTCGTCCGCGGCCGCTTCCGAGCGTACCATCGTCACCGGCGAAATCGGCTACTTCGCAGCTTACCCGACCGTTGGTTATGCTGCCTTGGCCGCTCTCGGTGGTGCGTCACCTTGCACGCCAGCCGTAGCCGACTGGCTGCTTGATCGATAACAACCTGGCCCAGAACGGTACCCCGGCCGGCGGTGGTAAGAGCGGTTACATGTTTGCCGCTACCACAGCGGTTGGCGCAGCCAGCCCGATTCCGAACGAGTTCTGGACGACCGCGACTCCCATCAGCGCGCAGACCGGCACCAAGGCGTATTGCGCGTTTGATGACGGCGTCGTTCGTACCCAGGCTCCTGGCGTCATCACGCTGGTCGCCGGCTACGCCGCTTGCCAAGCCCTGAACCCGATGGCGAACTAGTAGCAGTCTGGCAAAGTACCTGGGGGAGGGTACGAAGCCAGGGAGCAGCGAAGGCAACTTCGCTGCTCCCTTTTTCTTTCTGTCTTCAATTCCGTCGACTGCTCCAAAGCACCTTGTCAACTTCTGTCACCCCAGACTGACCATTCGTGGCTGGGGAGGAGTTCCGCGGTAACCGCCAAATACCGTATTCTCCTTACCGCCTGAAAATAAAGGATAATCCCTGGTTTGGGTCACTTATGTACCGAGCCATCCATTTGGCCCCCAAGGTGCAATAGTAAAGGCGAGATCATTTAGATTCTCTCTGCTTTAGATGCCCACTTTTTAAGGGCGGGACACTATGAAGATTTGGGGGAAAACAAACATGCACAAAGACAACAAGAGCAACGCCAGCGGTTTCTCACTGATTGAGCTGCTGATCGTGGTGGCCATCATCCTGATCATTGCAGCCATTGCGATTCCTAACTTGATGCGCGCCCGTATGGCAGCCAACGATTCGTCCGCGGCTGCTTCCGAGCGTACTGTCGTCACCGGCGAAATCGGCTACTTCGCAGCTTACCCGACCGTCGGTTATGCTGCTTTGGCCGCTCTCGGTGGTGCGTCACCTTGCACGCCAGCCGTAGCCACTGGCTGCTTGATCGACAACAACCTGGCCCAGGACGGTACCCCGGCCGGCGGTGGCAAGAGCGGTTACAAGTTTGCCGCTACCACAGCGGTTGGCGCAGCCAGTCCGATTCCGAACGAGTTCTGGACGACCGCAACTCCCATCAGCGCACAGACCGGCACCAAGGCGTTTTGCGCGTTTGATGACGGCGTGGTTCGTACCCAGGCTCCTGGCGTCATCACGCTGGTCGCCGGCTACGCCGCTTGCCAAGCCCTGAACCCGATGGCGAACTAGTAGCAGTCTGGCAAAGTACAAAGTACCTGGGGGAGGGTACAAAACCTCGAGGGCAGCGGATGCAAATCCGCTGCCCTTTCGTTTCTCGCCGACGCTCTAACGGGTATTGTCTCCGGCTCGCGAATAATGGCTAAGAGCACCGATTCTTCCCTAATGTCCTGCCGCGTTCCTGCCGATGGTACCCTCCAGAGGAGAAAATCGAGATGCGGAAAAAACACAACGGCTTCTCACTGATTGAGCTGCTGATCGTGGTCGCTATCATCCTGATCATTGCAGCCATCGCGATTCCTAACCTGATGCGCGCCCGTATGGCAGCCAACGATTCGTCCGCGGCCGCTTCCGAGCGTACTGTCGTCACCGGCGAAGTCGGATACTTCGCCGCTTATCCGACCATCGGCTATGCTGCTTTGGCCGCCCTCGGCGGTGCGTCTCCTTGCACGCCAGCCGTAGCGACTGGCTGCCTGATCGATAACAACCTGGCCCAGAACGGTACCCCGGCCGGTGGCGGCAAGAGCGGTTACATGTTCAACGCTCAAACTGCTACGGGCGGCGGCAGCCCGATTCCAAACGAGTTCTGGACGACCGGAACTCCCATCAGCGCGCAGACCGGCACCAAGGCGTACTGCGCGTTTGATGACGGAGTGGTTCGTACCCAGGCTCCTGGCGTCATCACGCTGGTCGCCGGCTACGCCGCTTGCCAAGCCCTGAACCCGATGGCGAACTAACTCATAGCGGCCTTGGGAAAGTAACCGGAGAGGGCGCAAGCCGGGGAGCAGCGAAGGCAACTTCGCTGTTCCGCTTTTTGCTTTGGGCTCGTTACTGGTGCAGATGGGTTCAGCGTCACGGGCCTCAGCAACGAAGAGTGCATTTCGTCGCAAAGTGACACAATTTGTCAGAAACGAACTCCAGCATGGCCCCAACCGGCATTCCGCTTGCTATAGGAGTGTGGCAAGGGGGGGCATCAGTCTGAAAATAGGGCATTTCCAGGATTAGAACCAAAGTGTCAGACGGCTTCGATATGGTCCTCCGCATGCCACAAATGTTTAGGTCCCGGGGGATTTAACCCCTCAGGGTTGGCCCCGGCAAGTCTCGGGAGAGAAGAGCGCTCCATGCAGAAACAGAAGGGTTTCTCACTGATTGAGCTGTTGATTGTGGTAGCCATCATCCTGATCATTGCGGCTATCGCGATCCCGAATCTCCTGCGCGCCCGCATGGCAGCCAACGACTCTTCCGCAGCCGCGTCGATTCGCACCATTAACACAGGAGAAATTGCTTATTTCGGTGCTTACCCAACCATCGGTTTCCCGGCGGCTCTCGCTACTCTGGGTGGCGCGTCCCCCTGCACTCCAGGCATTGCTACCGGGTGCCTGATCGACAATTTTCTGGCTACCAACGGCGCCGGAGTCGGCAAGAGCGGCTACAACTTTAACGCCACCGGCTCGGCAAGCGCCGGAAGTCTGATCAACAACCAATTCTACTCAACGGGCACGCCTCTCAGCACCCAGTTCGGCACGCGCGCCTACTGCTCCATCGAGGACGCCGTATTGCGCGTTCAGCCCGCGGGCACCATCACCCTGGTCGCGAGCTATAACGTCTGCTCAACCCTGTTGGCGATGCAATAACTCGCGGATGTCCCCGTTTCCGAGTTAAGCCACATCTCGATTGTCATCCTGAGCGAGACGCATTTTGTCTCGCGAAAGCCGGAGCGAAGCCGAAGGGGATCGAGCCGCGCGAATCCACGGAGCCTGCCCTGAGAGAGCGCAAGCGACCGAAGGGCGCGTTTGGCTCGCTTCCTTATCATCCTCGTTCAGGTGACGGACGTAATCCTCCATTCAGTGCCAAAATCTAAAGTCATTGCTTATAATTTGTCACGAAGGCAGTCTTCAACCTTCCTCTGTCGGAGTGCCATGGCCGCGATTGAAATTCTTGGTTTGGAAAAAACCTATCTGGTGGGATTCTGGCGCAAGCGGCCCAAGTGCGCTCTCAGTCCCCTGCAGCTGACGGTGGAGGATGGTGAGATTTTCGGCTTCCTCGGTCCCAACGGCGCCGGCAAAACTACCACCCTGAAACTGCTCATGGGGCTGGTGTTCCCCACCGCCGGAACCGCGCGCATCCTGGGCCGGGAATGGACAGACCCATCGGTCAAGGCGCAGATTGGCTTCCTTCCCGAGCAGCCCTATTTCTACGACTATCTGACCGCTCACGAACTATTGGAATACTACGGACAGCTTTCCGGAGTTCCCGCCAAACAGCGCAAACAGCGCGTCGACCAGGTACTCGATCAGGTCGGGTTGCGCGACGTACAGGGCGTGCAGTTGCGCAAATTCTCCAAAGGTATGCTGCAGCGGGTAGGAATCGCCCAGGCCATCCTGCACAACCCCAAGCTCGTATTCTTCGACGAACCCATGTCCGGGCTCGATCCCATGGGCCGCCGCGAAGTGCGCGACTTGATGGAGCAGCTCAAGCACGAAGGCAAGACCGTGTTTTTCTCCACCCACATTCTTTCCGACGCCGAAGCCCTCTGTGACCGCGTCGCCATCATTCATAAGGGAGAACTTCGCGGCGTTGGCGCAATCGAGGATCTGACCTCAAGCGTTCAGGGCAAGGTCGAGGTGATCTGGCAGGGCACGCAGGTGCCGGCCTCGATCAAGGCGCTGGGCGGGGAATGCCATGTAACCGGAG
The DNA here is from genome assembly GCA_963770235.1 of uncultured Acidobacteriaceae bacterium. GTDB lineage: Bacteria > Acidobacteriota > Terriglobia > Terriglobales > Acidobacteriaceae > Sulfotelmatobacter. Next base: position 79,382 of record CAVYOW010000009.1, read on the forward strand.
ATCGCGTCCGCGCCATTATTGATGAGAGCCAGCAGGACGCAGTCATCGATGCGCTGCGCCGCGAACGGCAGCACTTGATCGCAATTACGCCCGTGCGTACTTCGCTCGAAGCCTATTTCGTCGAGAAGCTGCGGCGCGCCGAGACCACGGCCGGTACGACGGCGTGAGGATAATGGCATGAGAACCCGCATTGCATACATTGCCTCCAACACCTTCCGCGAAGCGGTTCGCGACCGCGTGCTCTACAACCTGATCGCTTTCGCCCTGCTGCTCTCAGGAGCGGCTATCCTGGTGGGCCAGATTTCGATCGAGATCGAGAAGCTGGTCGTCATCAACCTCGGGCTCACCGCGGTTTCTCTGTTCGGCGTCGTCATTGCGATTTTTATCGGCATCGGCCTGGTCTCTAAAGAAATCGAAAAGCGAACTCTTTACACGGTGCTCTCCCGTCCCGTCCGCCGTTGGGAGTTCATTGTTGGCAAGTTCTTCGGGCTGGCGGGCACGCTGGTGGTAAACACTTTCTTCATGGCGATCGGCGTGTTCGCCGCCTTGTTCTACATTTCTCACAAATTCGTGCGCGCCGACGCCCTGATTCTGGTTGCTCTGTACTTCATCATCCTCGAGTTCCTGATCATCTGCTCGCTGGCGCTGCTGTTCTCGTCGTTTTCTTCGCCCCTGCTTTCCGCCGTCTTCGCCTTCTCACTCTTCGTAATCGGGAGCTTCGCCGAGGATCTGCGCAATTTCGCCGGCATGACTCACGGGTTCACGCGCTGGCTGGCCACGGGCGCGGCTTACCTGGTGCCGAACTTTTCCGCATTCAACGTGATCACCTCCATCGCCCATGAACAGCCGGTGGCCGGACAACTCGTCCTGCAGAACACTCTCTACGCCCTGTTCTACGCCATCATGGCCCTGAGCGGAGCCGTCCTGATTTTCGAGCACCGTGATCTGAAATAAACATGGACATGAGATGAAGCATCGCCAGAAAATTTCGATCATTGCGGGCGCCTGTCTGGTCCTGTCGCTGGCGGCCAGTTCGTTTGTGCTTCATCGCGTCGACCAGCTTCGCCCGCAAGCCACGCTCGATGAAGTCCTCTTCCTAAGTTCGCCAAAAGTGATCAAGCGCGCCAGCCTCGGTTACGACGGCCTGATGGCCTGCATTTACTGGACTCGCGCCGTCCAGTACTTCGGCTATCGGCATCATTACGAAGCCGCGAGCTACAACCTGCTGGCGCCGCTTCTTGAAATCACGACTCACCTCGATCCGCACCTTGTAGTTGCCTATGAGTTTGGCAGCAGCTTTCTTGCCCCCAAGCCGCCGTTCGGCGCGGGCCAGCCCGAGCGCGCGATCGACTTAATGGAATACGGTATCCAGAACAATCCCGACAACTGGAGGCTCTACTACGACCTGGGCTTCGTCTATTACACCGAGCTTAAGGATTACAAGAAAGCCGCGGAGACGTTCGCGCGCGGATCGCTGGTGCCGAACGCTCATCCCTTCCTGAAAGTTCTGGCCGCGCAGATGGCACAACACGCCGGCGATTATGAAACCGCTCGGATGCTGTGGTCGGCAAGCTACCAGAACACCCACGACAAACTGATTAAGCAGAACGCTGTCGACCATCTGCGTGCGCTGCGCGTGGATGAAGACGTCGAGCATCTACAAGCGGCCGTAACCCGCTTCGGAGAACGCACCGGACGCTTGCCCGCAAGCATGTCCGAACTCGCAGCCGCAGAGGGGTTGCCGGGAACTCCCGTCGATCCCGACGGCCATCCTTACAAAATGACTCCCGAGGGACGAATTGAAGTTCGCGTGCCAAAAGACTTTCCCTTCGCTACCAAGGGTTTGCCTCCAGGGTATAAACCCTTGCCGACGTTCGATTCCCCTCAGCAGTAGTCTCATCATCGCTGTCTTGCCATCGCTTATGATGACGGAGAATGTGCGGCATCGATCCCTCCGCGTCATCCCGAGTCAGCCTGCCGCGCGCGGCGTGGCGATGGTGGAATGACGTTGCCGCGCGCGAAGGCGGGCTTGCGGCAACGCGCCAATTGCTGGCGGCGCTGTGGGAGTTCGTTCGCGACTCCGCTCCGGAACGACGCCGCCAACGCTACGGCGACGCCGAATATGATTGGGAACACCGCGTCAACACGACCAGCGCGGCTGTCGGTTGGCGCAATCGTCTGCTCGGAGTTTTCCATTCGCCATATCAGCCCACAGAGCCCGATCTTTTTCACGAGATGCTTGAGACTTTAGGGCAACAAAGTAATTCTGACTTTCACGACTTTGTATTCATCGATCTTGGATCGGGCAAGGGACGTACGCTGCTGATGGCTTCGGACTATCCCTTTCGTCGCATCGTGGGTGTGGAACTTCTGCCTGAATTGCATTCAGCCGCTCTGGACAACCTCAGCAAGTATCGAGGCGAAACGCAGAAGTGCTTTGTGCTGGAATCGATTTGCGCGGACGGAACCGAGTTCCCTTTTCCTGCCGAGCCGATCGTTCTCTATCTCTTTAACCCGTTTCCGGAGTCGGGACTGAGACGGGTGATCGCGAATCTGGAGCAGAGTTTGCGGGAGCATCCGCGGGCGGTGTATGTGCTCTATCACAATCCGCTTCTGGAGCATGTGTTGAGTGAGAGCTCCGGGGTGCGGAGACTTCATGCGACCCACCAGTACGCTCTATATGGAACGGCGGGTGATCTGGATCAAAAAAATCACAGATCAGATCCGCTAAATTATTGACTCGCAATGACTTAGGTCATCCGTATCCTGATTGAATCTGGCTAAAATATTGCTTCTAAAGAACTTAGCCGTAAAATATTTGATTTGAAGGACTTAGCCTTGACCAGGTGGACTGCGTAGGAATTGTCAAAGAACGGGAGTGCAGCAGCGGAAGCTGCAGTCAACAATGGTAGCTAAAAATTGACAGGAGCGATGTGACGGATTACCCAGGAAAGACTGTGCGAATCATCGGGAGGGGGTGCCCCTTTGGCAGGCAATGCGAAAGGATTACGGCCCGGCGACATGACGAATAGGTATGAAGAGAATTGGAAGAGAATACAAACGAATCAGGAACACATTTCTTCTTGTGTTCATGACCTACGTGCCCGTGTGCTTCGCCGTCGGAGTCACTTCGCTGAAGCTGCTTGGCACGTTCACTCCAGGTTTTGTCGCTGCAGGCCTTTGGATGATCTTATTTCTGTTTGACGGCGTGCGCCTGAATACCTGGCGTTGTCCCCGCTGCGGGGAATGGTTCTCGGGAACGTGGTGGTACAACCTGGGCTTCCTTGCGAGACGTTGGGTGCACCGTGGTTTGGCTAACTACGGAAATAGCTCTCGCACCGGTTCGATGAGAAGATCGGGAAACAGCAGGTTCCTTACCGGGCTTGGCGCCCGGTTCGGAATGACAAGCGTTTGGTAGGGTCATCGACGGCCTGATGCAGCACCCAGGCTTTCCCTATGAGAACTCCTGTTGGAGCTTGGGACAGTTACGGCAGTATGGGGTGCTTCGACTGCGCTCAGCATAACAGTTGGTGGAGATGCAGATCCGCTGCCGACAGCCGATTAGACGCATTGCCGCAGTACACTTAGAGTCATGACCACGACCACGCTCAACTCCCTGGCTCGAGCATCTTCCGCTTACTTGCGTTCTGCTATGCACCAGCCCATTCAGTGGCACGAGTGGGGTGAGGAGGCGTTTGCTTCCGCGCAGCGCGAAAACAAACCCATGCTGCTCGACATTGGCGCGGTGTGGTGCCACTGGTGCCATGTGATGGATCGCGAGTCTTACGACGACGCTGAAGTTGCGGCCATCGTTAACGAACATTTCATCGCGGTGAAGGTGGACCGCGACGAGCGGCCTGACATCGACAGCCGGTATCAGGCTGCGATCAGCGCGGTCAGCGGACAGGGTGGGTGGCCGCTCACGGCTTTTCTTACTCCCGACGGGAAGCCGTTTTACGGGGGGACGTATTTTCCTCCGAACGATGGCTACGGGCGTCCAAGCTTCAAGCGCGTGCTGATGAGCATTGCCAATGCTTATAAGGAAAAACATGGCGACGTAGTGGAGCAGGCAAAGATGGTGGAGAGTGCGATCGCGCAGGCGGAGTCGTTTTCGGGGCGCGGGGGGCGGGTTTCAGCTGGCATTATTGCTGCGATTCAGAAGTCGGCTTTCAGCATGTTTGATCCGCAGCATGGTGGATTTGGGCAGGCTCCGAAGTTTCCGCATCCTTCCGCGCTGGATTTGTTGATCGAACGGTATGCGCGCACGGCGGATGCGTCCGAGACCCAACCCTTTCGCAAGGAGCGCGAAAGGATGGGCCACCCAGACCTTCGTGGCTTAATCGTCACTACGCTTGAGCACATGGCGAATGGCGGAGTTTACGACCAGTTGGCGGGGGGATTTCATCGTTACTCGGTGGATGAGCGCTGGGTGGTGCCGCACTTCGAGAAGATGTGCTACGACAACTCCGAGTTGCTGAAGAATTATGTGCACGCCTATCAGGCGACGGGCTCGGAATTCTTTGCCAGTGTGGCGCGCGACATTGTCCGCTGGATGGACGAGTGGCTTAGCGATCGCGAGCGGGGCGGTTTTTACGCTTCGCAGGACGCCGACATTTCCATGGATGACGATGGCGACTATTTCACCTGGACGCTCGCCGAGACTCGCGCTGTGCTCACGGAGGAAGAAGCGCAGGTTGCGGCTCTGCACTATGACATCAACGAGATCGGGGAGATGCACCACAATCCGGCGAAGAACGTGCTCTACGTGCGCGCGCCGATCGAAGAAATTGCCCGCCGTATGAGCCTCAGCACCGAGCGGGTGCGAGAGCTTCTCGATTCCGCGAAGAAGAAAATGTATGCCGCGCGGTTGCAGCGGCCCACGCCTTACGTCGACAAGACGGTTTATGTGGGCTGGAACTGCATGTGCGTTTCGGCGTATCTGGAAGCTGCGAAGGTCCTCGATCTTGCCGAGGCCCGCAGCTTTGCGCTGCGCTCGCTGGACCGTGTTCTTGCGGAAGCCTGGAAGCCGCATGCGGGAAAATCGGGCGAGGGCGCCCGCTCCACACGACTGCTGCACGTGGTTTCTTATTCCGATCCCAAGGCTGAACCTCGCGAAGTTTGGGGTTTGCTTGATGACTACGCCGCGACCGTGCTGGCTTGCCTTGACGCCTATGAGGCGACGGCCGACCTCAGCTACTTCAAGTTCGCGCGGGCCATCGGGGATGCCATGATTGGGAGGTTCTTCGATGCGGTGTCGGGAGGATTCTTCGATGCCGAACCGGCAGCCGAGGGTAAAAGCCTGGGCGTGCTCTCCACGCGGCGCAAGCCGCTGCAGGATTCGCCCACGCCGGCGGGAAATCCCATGGCGGCGATTGCGCTGTTGCGCCTGCATCACTACACGGGCGATAGCGGATATCGGGATAAGGCGGAGCAAACGCTGGAGACCTTTGCGGGCGTGGCCGAGCAATTTGGAATTTTTGTCGCGACTTACGGGATCGCGGTCCTCCATCTGTTGGAGAATCCCGTGCAGGTAGTTGTGATCGCCGACCACGAGCGGGAGGAAGAGGCAAAGAGTCTCGCTGCCGTCGCGGCCGCTGCTTTCGCCTTCAATAAGAGCGTGCTGCGGCTGACGACGAACCAAGCGATTGCCGGGAACCTTCCTCCTGGGCTGGCTGCCACCCTCCCGAACCTGCCTCAGTTGAGCTCGGGCGAGGCTTTTGCAGTGCTTTGTACGGGCTTTGCCTGCCAACCACCGGTTACGGATCCCGCCGAGCTGCGGCGGGCGCTGGAATCCGCCCTTCAGAAGTGACCCCGGACGTAGACAAAAAACGGGGCTGACGGTTTATGTATGAAGTCCGTCAGCCCGAAGATTGCGAGCCCTTAGTGGTCGGCCCAAGTTACTTGGTGGTTACTTTGGTGACCTTGCAGATGCCTCTGACATCCGGTTAACTGCTATTTCACCATCGGTGGCAAGCCAGCTTGGCACTTGGCTTCCAGTTGTTGTTGAGGTGGGCACAGTAGAATCGGGCCTCCGTCCGGGGCGGGAACCTGCGGAACGGCAGCTGCGACATACGTGCCCACTAGTCCAAACATCAGGACCGAAATCCTGACTGCTTGTTTCATGGGTTTACTCCTTCCGCGCCTTAGCGTCCCAACATAGAGGCTCTCTGACGCGGAGCAGAATTATAAGGCACGAGTCAAGCCAAAGCGCAAGAATTCCCTGCATCGCCAACGGGCCTCTACCCCACGGCAGAGCTGCGCGCCTCCAGGAAGTGTGCAAATACCCAGCAAAACGCAGTTTCTGTAAGGTTTTTACCTTAGACCCAAAAGGCAGGATTGGCCGGAGCTAAACGCTCGCTGTGCCGGCGAATTATTTACGAAATCCGGAATGGAGCGCCCCGACGCAAACGAGGCTAAAGGAAACTGAAGCGCCCCGGAGACGCAAGGCGCTGGTTACCGCTTGGATCCGACGCGCTCGACTAGATCAGAGATACTCATTGAGCTCATGGGCACGACTGTGGCGCGAGTGGCCACCTTCGCCACGCCAGCACTTTCTGGTGTGAGAGATGGAGATACGCGAGTGCGAGACAGAGCCCGGTCCACCATCCCTTCGAACATTGGAATCAGGGAGTCGGCAGGCAGCGGGTGCTGAAGGTCAGACAGGCTCTGCTCCCACCGCTGGGGCCGCAGCAATGTGGAAGCAGCGTCGCGGGCGGGGCTCTTGGCCAGGGTGTACCCCAACCAGATGAACAAGGCTGCGTTGTACGCCCCCATGTTGATCAGGTTCATCGCGAGACTGCCCAGGTGATCGCCCGCCCAGGACGCGATCAACGCCAGTTCCACCACGGCAAACGTACCAAAGCCGAGAGCGATTCCGAAGCTGTGCTGCCGCCGGCTTACTCCCAGGTAGCGGGCAAAGAACAACAGGAAAAGCACCATCCCAACTTGAATAATACGTACGCAACGCTGGGCGGTCGCGATGGCCTGCACCCACGGCACCGTATCCGAAGAGTTCGTGGAAACCGACACTACGCCAGCCACCAAGAGCATCACCAGACCTGCCCATTTGAACAACACCGTGCCCAGATCGCGCAACGTGTGGAATGGCCGGAACACATCGAGAAAGGCTTCGTGAATCACCTTGAAACCCAAACCCACGCTGACGGCAGTGCTGAACCACGAAAGATAGAAACAGGCGGAGTAATTGTAGCGCCAGGTGGGAAAGACCACCGCGAAGGTCACAATCTGGGTGACGACGTAAGCAAAGAAATACTTGAATTCGCGGTGCTGGCCGCGACGGAGCATAGCTAGAGCGATCACCGTTTGGAGAACGGGATGGGCGAGCCAGAGAGCGTAATAGAGAATCTTGATCTTCTCGCTCATGGGAACAAGCTAACTTGCGAAACAATACTGGCGGCCAGAGCCAGCTTCGCGGCACCGCTTCAAACGGGACGATTCTGGTTAATAAGACAGAAGTTAAACCTTTTCACCCAAGTGTTCAATGTACTCAGGTAACCGAAGGTAACGTTACCTTCGGGCCATACCTATGCGGGCGTCAAAATACTCGCTCGGGGCAAACGGGGCCTGGGATGGGTCCTCTGGTTGGGCTCTACGCGTCCGGGACGGAGTGGATGTAGGCGCGCATCATGCGCACTTCATCATCTTTTTCGTTCAAATCGTGCAGCAAAATGTCGCGCAGCGACACCATGCCGACCAGCTGTCCCTCATGGCAAACGGGCAGATGACGGAAGTTGTGGCGGCGCATGAGCGCCATGCAGTTTTCCAACTCCTCACTGGTGTTGATGGTTAGCGGATCGTCGGTCATGACCTCAGCCAGGCAGGTGCTGCGGGGATCGTAGCCTTCCGCGACGACGCGCTTCATCAGATCGCGCTCGGAAAAAATTCCCACCAGCCTGCCGTTGTGCACGACGGGAACAGCGCCGATGTTGCGTTCCACCATGGCGCGCACGGTTTCCAGCACGGTTTGGCCCATCTCCGCCTGGTAGGTTTCCTGGTTCTTGATCAGGTCGCAGATACGCATTTCGATCCTCCCGGTATCGGATTCCGAGCCGTCAAGAAGCTATACCGGGGCGTGAGTATACGGCGAAACAGCACTCCTGGGAAGGGCTAAAAGGTGGGGGTTTGGAGAAAATCCGAGGGGTAAAGACCATTACGGGAAGACTAATCGCTGATGAGATATCGGGCGCTGACGGGCAAAACAGGGCGGATCCTAGGGGAAGTAAGGCTGCCCTATTTCTTTGGCACACGGGGCGCAACTTCGCCCCCGAGAAAGACGAAGTATGAGCAGTTCCACAGCGCTGTAGGCAAACTGCCTCGCGGCCGCGCCGTGAGGACGATGTTGTATTCACCCGTGCTGCCCAAGTCTACATCTTGCAGGCGACCGGCTTGCGACACTGGGACCGCCTGAGGATCTGTGTGGGGCTTGATGACAGCCAACTTCGCCAGGAACTCGTGCAGATCGACGCTGCGGTCGTGGCCGGGGACGACAAATGAGACCTCCGCATCCTGCGAAGAGAAGTGCCATGCCAGCGAGGCTGCCAGATTCACCGCTCGTTCGTACGCCGGAGATGAAATCACTCCGGCTGCGGGGTTGTCGAAGACAATGCACAGCTTGCGCTCATCCTCGCGGCTGAATTCACGCACTTTCAACGAGCCGGACTTCGCGGTTGCCTTCCAGTCGACGTGGCGCGCTGAATCTTCCGGCATGTACTCGCGAATGCGATACAAGTCGGAGCCCCGTCCACGTACAAAGCTTTCCCACTCTCCGCGGACCAGCGGCAGGATTTCAAAGAGCTCGTCGGGAGGCTCAACCGGGGGATAGACCAGAATCTCGCGCTCCAGTACGACATCCCGCGTCTTGGTGAGGAAGGCGAAGGGAAACCGCGTGGCCACGCCAAAACTTGATTCACAATAACGCCCGCGCCGATCGAATCGCAGTTCCAGGTCAGCTGTGAGATCAGCTCCCGGCGGCAGGTAGGGGAAATAAATCATGCCATCGAATATTCCCGGCGCGGGCGGAGTCACCTCCACTCGCTTGACCCGCCAATCGCGCAGCCGCACCCACTGATTCTCTGGCGCACGGTTCTGCGGAAAAGCGAATGTCGCCGGCTCCCATTGCCACTGCTTGCGGGGCTTTTTTTCTTTTTCCGTGCGGGCCGGCACGACGCGAATCGAAAACGAGGGCAGGAACCGGCGCGGGTTGTGCAGCGCGATCCGCGCCACGACTGGGCGCCCGGCAAACACATGCTCGGGCAGGCGAACCTGCAATTCCAGTCCGCGCAGCACCAGCGCGGAAACCACTCCCGACACCAGAATCGCCGCCAGCATAGCCGCTACCACGATGTACAGAAGATTGTTTCCCGTGTTCAGCGCCGCGATGCCGATGACTAGCGTGACCAGCACATAGACCACGCCCGCCTTCGTGACCTCGTAGTGAAATGTCTGGCGCAAACGCTCGATCGCCACCCGCCGCGCCAAGTAGGGCACCGTAACCAACCCCACAAAGGCCGCCATCAAGAGCGCAAGGGACGCCAGAATGACCGACGCCCACAGATTGCCGGCCTCACCGGAGGCCGTCGAAAGCAAGGCCGCCCCGAACGCCAGCCCCAATCCGACCAGCGCCAGCAAAAACTTTAGCCACACTTCCGCCGTCGCTGATTGCAGCCACGCCATGGCGCGGCCGCTCGCTGCCTGGCTCGAATTCACGGAACTGAGGTATGGCCGAGTTCACCTATTTGCAGCCTAGCATCGCCCCTGAGAACGGGCAATCCTGATCGGCTTGCAAGAAAAGCCTTCGTAATGTGTCCGATCTCTCACGTCAGACTCGGGGAGCGCAAGACGATAGACTCATGGAGCACGACCGCTCCCCTTTGTGCTAACCTTCCGCGTCGCGATAAACAGTTCGGCGATCGAAAACTCGCTTTTGTTCACAAATGAGGAGATCTTATGACTCTCACCAAACGTGCCATCGCAGAATTCTTTGGAACTTTCTGGCTCGTCTTCGGCGGATGCGGCGCGGCCGTGCTGGCCGCTGGCTTCCCGACGCTCGGCATAGGATTTGCGGGCGTCGCCCTGGCCTTCGGTCTGACCGTGCTCACCATGGCATTTGCCATCGGACACATTTCCGGCTGCCATTTGAACCCGGCGATCAGCTTCGGCTTAGTGGTGGGCAAACGCTTCCCGGCTTCTGAACTCGTTCCCTACGTCATTGCTCAAGTCCTGGGTGCGATCGCGGCCGCGGGTGTTCTGTGCGTCATCGCCAGCGGAAAGGCCGGCTTCGACGTGCACGCCGGCTTCGCTTCCAACGGATACGGTCTGCATTCTCCTGGGGGCTATTCCCTGCTCGCGGGCTTTGTCGCAGAAGTGGTGTTGACCGCGTTCTTCCTGATCGTCATCATGGGCTCGACCGACAGCCGCGCGCCCAAAGGTTTCGCCCCTATTGCCATCGGTCTTTGCCTCACCTTGATTCACCTGGTATGCATTCCCGTCACTAACACGTCGGTGAACCCCGCTCGGAGCACTGGGCCAGCGATTTTCGCCGGGGGCTGGGCTTTGCAGCAGTTGTGGATGTTCTGGGTGGCTCCGCTCATCGGCGGCGCGCTCGGCGGAGGACTCTACCGGACATTGTTTGGTGAATAGGTTCGGTGAGTAGGTTCGGTGAGTAGGTTCGGTCAACTGGCCGCTGTCTCTAGTACTCGGCCAGCTCCTTCATGGCACGGAACAGATCATTCGTCTGCGGCAGGATGGCGTCTTCAAGAATTGGCTGGTAGGCCACGAACGTGTCGGCGGCGGCTACGCGGCGTACCGGTGCATCCAGGTGATCGAAGAGTTGATCGGCAATGCGCGCCACTATCTCCGCGCCATAGCCCCAACTCAAAGTATCTTCATAGGCCACGAGCGCGCGATTCGTCTTGCCGACTGAAGCGGCGATTGTTTCCCAGTCGAACGGACTCAGACAGCGCAAATCGATCAACTCCACTTTGAAGCCGTGTTCACGCTCGAGCTTCTGTGCCGCCTGCAGGGCGCGCGGCACTACCGCCCCGTAAGTAATCACGGTCAGGTCAGTCCCGGGATGCACAATCTTCGCTTTGCCGAACGGAATCATATAGTCGGGTCCGGGATAGGGGGCGCGTCCGTAGGTCTCGCGATAAAGGCGCTTGTGTTCGAGAAAGAGCACCGGATCATCGCAGCGAATCGCGGTGCGCAGCAGTCCAGCCGCATCCAGTGAGTTCGATGGAAACACGACGCGCAGTCCCGGAATATGGGTGAACGCGCTTTCCCCGCATTGCGAGTGATAGATGGCGCCGCCGGTGAGATATCCGCCAATGGCCACTCGAATTACTACCGGGCAGGAAAAGACGTTATTCGAGCGCCACCGGATCACCGAGAGTTCATCGCGAATTTGCATCATCGCGGGCCAGATGTAGTCGAAGAACTGAATCTCCACCACCGGCTTCAGACCGCGCGTGGCCATGCCGGTGGCGCGGCCCACGATGGCGGCCTCGGCCAGCGGCGAATTGAACACACGGTCCGGGCCAAACTCATTCTGCAAACCGAACGTCAGTTTGAAGACCCCGCCCTTGCCTTTCACCAGCTTGCGCTTCAGGTATTCTTCGCGGCTGCAATCGGCCACGTCCTCGCCGAAGATCACGATGCGTTCGTCGTGTTTCATTTCGTCGCGCAGGGTCACGTTGATCAAATCGGCCATGGTTTTTGCTGCTGGCTTCTTACCGTCGGCGGAATCGGGTGCGACCACGGGCTCGCGTATCGAAGGACGCCGAGGTGGGATCGAGATCGGGCGAATACACGAACTGCGTCACACTCTCAGGCGCGGGCGGCAGGGCCGCCAGAGCCAGGTCCACCGCGACCTGCAGTTCTTCCTCGACCTTCTTTTCCAGTTCGTTGATGCCCTTCTCGTCGAGGATTCCCTCGCGCAGCAAGAACATCTGGGTGCGTGAAACGGGATCGCGGGCGGCGTCGCGCTCACGCTCGGAGTCGGGGCGGTACAAACGTTCGTCGTCGGAGAGCGAATGAGAATACGGACGGATGACGTGGGCATGCACGAACGCCGGCCCATGGCCTTCGCGGCAATACTTCACGGCGCGCCGAAACGCGGCCGAACTGGCCACCGGATCGGTGCCGTCGACTTCTTCGAAATGGAAATTGGGGAAGCCTGAGACCAGGCGCGAAATACTGCCTCCGGCGGTCTGTATTTCCACCGGCACTGAGATCGCGTAACCGTTATCCTGTACGCAGAAAATCACGGGCAGTTTGTTGAGGGCGGTGGCGTTCATCGCCTCCCAGAACTCTCCCTCGCTGGTGGTGCCATCGCCGAGAGAAACGTAAGAGACCTCGTCGCCCTGGAACATCACCTGTTTGAACTGGCGATAATCGGGGCGGTCAGTCGCGGGCGGGATTTCCGCTGCCTTGGGGCGCTGCGCAAAATAGCGTCCGGCCTCGGCACAGCCGACGGCCTGCAGGATCTGTGATCCCGTCGGCGACGATTGAGTGACTATATTCAGCCGCTTGTACCCCCAGTGCGAGGGCATCTGGCGTCCGCCGGAACTGGGATCATCGGCCGCGCCTACTGCCTGCAGAAACATCTCCAGGGGCTTAGCACCCAACGCCAGGCACAACGCGCGGTCGCGATAATAAGGATAGAACCAGTCGTAGCCCGGCTTCAGGGCCATCCCGGCGGCCACGCCGATGGCCTCATGCCCGGCCCCTGACATCTGGAAGAAGATCTTCTGCTGCCGCTTGAGCAGGATTTCCCGGTCGTCGATGCGCCGGGAAGTGTACATGATGCGGTAGGCTTCGATCAGTTGCTCGCGCGTAAGTCCCTCGTAGGTCTGGGACTTCTTGCCGTTCGCAAGGGAGAGTTTAGGGTCGGTTTTTGTCGTCGCCATCCGATTCCCTGATGAAAGCGTTATGAATTTCCCGGCCTCTTGAATACGGTGCGGAATAATACCGGGCTGGTTGCATTGTAAACGGGAATCGGGGATTGGAAAACATGCAAGTTCATGCCCGAGGAGTTGGGTCGAACTTTGGTCATCAGTCATTTTCGGCTAAATGCTGAGTGCTGACGGGTGCCTCCTATCATTTATCCTGAAAGGGCATGATACGGACCTGCCGCGCTTTTGATCCGCGCTTGATCAAGCTGGTGATCTTCGATCTGGATGGGACGCTGATTGATTCGCGCCTTGACCTGGTGCACTCGGTAAATGCGGCGCTGCGCCACATCGGGCGTCCGGAACTGCCGGATGACGTGATTGCCAGCTATGTGGGTGACGGAGCGCCCATTTTGATTCAGCGGGCGCTCGGTGGTGAGGCAGTTGATGAGGCAATCGTGCGCCAGGGGTTGCAGTTTTTCTTGTCTTACTATCGCGAACATAAACTCGACCACACCACGGTCTACGCGGGCATCCGCGAGGCGCTCACGGCCATTCAGCAGTCACACCAGGAAAATCGCAACCCAGGTGGCAACGGCGTTCCGCGCAAGATGGCCGTGCTCTCGAACAAGCCCGTCGGTCCGTCGCGTGCCATCGTCGAGGCGCTCGGACTGGGCCCGTTTTTCACTCAGATCTATGGTGGAAACAGCTTTGCCACCAAGAAGCCGGATCCGGAAGGCGCGCGCAAGTTGCTGGAAGAAAACGGCGTGTGCCCGGAAGAAGCGGCGATCATTGGGGACTCCCACGTCGACGTTGAAACTGGACGCAACGCCGGCTTGTGGACGGTGGGCGTGAATTACGGCTTTGCCCCGCATACGCTGGAGGAGAGTCCTCCGGATGTGCTTGTCGACAAGCCCCAGGAACTGGCTGATGTGTTCTCTTGAGATCCATCCGAGAAGCTTTGGTTAGATACCTCAGGGGCTAAAGCCTCGACATTTTCTCGGCGCTCTTGAAGCAGGCCTGGAAGGCCTGCTCCACCCTGCCGTCCGGGGCAGCGCTTAAGCGCAGCGCCGCCTAAATCCACGCGGTCTCATGTAAACTCATCCGACGATGAGCGATCCATTGGGTGGTTTCACAGCTTCGGAGCTGCGCAAGCTGCGCGGCATGAAAGATCCGTACGGCATCCAGAAATTTCTCGATGACGCCCCGTATCACCTTGCGGATACGGCATGGTCGCCGCGGCGGGTGCTGGCCGAGCAGACGGCGCACTGCCTCGAGGGCGCCATATTTGCCGCGGCCGCGCTGCGCGCCAACGGATATCCGCCCTTGCTGCTGGATTTTGAGGCTGAGCATGACACCGACCACGTGGTCGCCATCTTTCGCCAGAACGGTGGCTGGGGCGCCGTCGCCAAATCGAACTACGCGGGATGCCGCTGGCGCGAGCCCATCCATCGCACGCTGCGCGAACTGGCGATTACCTATTTCAACGGGTATTTCAACCTGCGGCGGGAGCGCACGCTGCGGCGCTACTCAGTCCCTGTGAATTTGAGGCGCTTCGACCGCGAGAACTGGATGACGACTGACAAGCCCGTCTGGTTCATCGTGTATCACCTGTTCGATGTCAAACATTACCCGCTGATCACTCCGGCCATGGCCAAAGGGCTGCATCGTTTGGACGAGCGGCTGTTTCAGGGGGAATGTGTGGGGAAGGCGTACAAGACAGGCGGCAGGTGAACAGGGGCATTTTCATGCATCTTTAGGGAACTCCCTGTCTTCTAAGAACGTAATACCCCTCATGAGAAGACTGGGTCTCGCTCCGCTTACTCCGGTCATCGTTCTTTTTGTTAGTCTGCTTGCATTCGGACAGGATCAATCGTCCCCGGCTGCTTCGGGCACCTCGCCGAGTACCTCTTCCCTGCCTGATTTGAAGCCCGATGGCAGCGGCAAACTTTCGCAGGACCAGATGCAACGGTTGCTTCGCGTTGTCGCCGACAAGGACCTCGAAAACGACAAACGGCTGCGCGACTATACCTACATCGAACGCGACGAGGAGCACAAGTTCGACGGCAAGGGGCAGGTGAAATCCACCGAAGTGAAGACTTATGAGGTGATGGAACTCTACGGCGAGCAGGTGCAGCGGCTGATCGAGAAAGATGATAAGGCGCTTGACCAGAAGGATGCGGCCAAGGAGGAAGAAAAGATTCAGAAGATCATCGACAAGCGCAAGAACGAATCGGAGGGCGATCGCAGGAAGCGGGAAGAGAAAGAAGAGAAAGATCGGGAAGAAGACCGCAAGTTCGTGCGCGAGGTGGCCGACGCCTACAACTTCACTCTGGTGGGGACGGAAACCCTGGGCGGGCGCGAGGCCTGGGTGATTGAAGGGGAGCCGCGCCCGGGATTTGTGCCTAAGTTGAAGGAGTCCAAGTATCTGTCGAAGTTCCACGGGCGGGTCTGGATCGACAAGAACGATCTGCAATTAGCCAAGATGGACGTGGAATGCATGGACACGATTTCCTGGGGGTTGTTTCTGGCGCGCTTTCATAAGGGTTCGCGAGTAATGCTGGAACAAACTCGGGTGAACGACGAAGTATGGTTGCCGCTGCATGTCGCAGCCAAGATTGATGTGCGCCTGGCGCTGCTCAAGAACTTCGATGTGAACCTGGAACAGACCTACCGCGATTACAAGAAGTTCCGCGCCACGGCGCGGATTGTGAGTATTGGAGAGGCGCAGGAGAAGTAGGTGGCGGGTTGCTTCTTCCTGAAGCTTCTTTCGCCGAATTTCCGTCCCTTTGTCCGGCGCTATAATAGAGAGATTCTTCATCGCCGAGAGTGCCGTCTGTGACTATGGCGGCGAGGACAGCAGATTCCTCGCTTCGCTCGGAATGACAAACTGGCTAGAGGCTGGGAGCTAACAGCTAGAAGCTGCTTTCATGGATTTCAAACTCGTTTCCGATTACAAGCCGCAGGGGGATCAGGGGCGGGCGATTGAGTCTCTTCTGCGCGGAGTTTATGACCGCGAGCAGCATCAGGTTTTGCTGGGCGTGACGGGATCGGGCAAGACCTACACGATGGCCAAGGTGATTGAGGCGGTGAACCGCCCGACGCTGGTGATGGCGCATAACAAGACGCTGGCGGCGCAGCTTTATCACGAGTTCAAGAATTTTTTTCCCCACAATGCAGTTGAGTATTTTGTCTCTTATTACGACTACTACCAGCCTGAGGCTTACGTTCCGGCCGCCGATCTTTTCATCGAGAAGGAAGCGACGATCAATGATGAACTCGACAAGCTGCGGCTTTCGGCGACCAAGTCTTTGTTTGAGCGGCGCGACGCGCTGATTGTGGCTTCGGTGAGCTGCATCTATGGCCTGGGATCGCCCGAGGCTTACTACGGCATGATGCTGTTTCTGGAAAAAGGCCAGAAGATCACGCGCGACGACATCACGCGCAAGCTGGTCGACATTCTTTATGAGCGCACTAACGGCGAGTTCAAGCGCGGGACATTTCGCGTGCGCGGCGACGTGATCGAAGTCTTCCCTACTTACGACGACATGGCTTATCGCATCGAGCTGTGGGGAGATCAGGTGGAGTCGCTGGCGCAGATCGATCCTCTGTTTAGCACGGTGAAGCAGAAGTATATGCGGCTGCCGATTTATCCCAAGACGCATTATGTGATGAAAGATGAGACGCGGGCGTCGGCGGTGGAGTCGATCAAGAAAGAGCTGGCGTGGTGGGAAGTGGAACTGGAGAAGCAAGGGCGGGTGGTCGAGTCGCAGCGAATTCATCAGCGGGTGAAGTTTGATCTGGAAATGATCAAGGTGATGGGCTACTGCCACGGCATCGAGAATTATTCGCGGCATTTTACGGGACGGATGCCGGGCGAGCCTCCGCCGACTCTGCTGGATTATTTTCCGCGTGATTTTCTGATGTTCATTGACGAGTCGCACCAGACCGTGCCGCAGTTGCGCGGCATGTATGCCGGAGACCGCTCGCGCAAGGAAACGCTGGTGGAGTACGGCTTCCGCATGCCGTCGGCGCTGGATAATCGTCCGCTGACGTTCGAAGAGTTTGAACATCGGACAAACCAGCTGGTTTATGTTTCGGCGACGCCGGGGCCGTATGAGCTGACCAAGTCGGCCGGGCGTGGTGGTGGAGCAGATTATCCGGCCCACGGGGTTGATCGATCCTGAGGTTGAGGTGCGTCCGGTGAAAGGACAGATCGATGACCTGCTGCACGAGATTCGCGGCGCGCGTGGAGAAGGGCGAGCGTGTGCTGGTGACTACGCTTGACCAAGCGTATGTCCGAGGACCTGGCGGAGTATTACGCCGAAGTGGGCGTGAAGTGCCGCTACATGCATTCCGAGATCGAGACGCTGGAGCGGGTGAAGATTCTCCGCGATCTGCGGAAAGGCGAGTTCGATGTATTGATCGGCATCAATCTGCTGCGCGAGGGGCTGGACTTGCCGGAAGTTTCGCTGGTGGCGATTCTCGATGCGGATAAAGAAGGCTTCTTGCGGTCCTGGGGATCGTTGATTCAGACGATCGGACGGTGCGCCCGGCATCTGCATGGGCGCGCGATTCTCTACGCCGACCGCATGACTGATTCCATGAAGCGGGCGATGGATGAGACTCTACGGCGACGTGCCATCCAGACCGCATACAACGAAGAGCATGGGATCACGCCGGAATCGATCGTGCGGCCACTCGACATGACGCTGGCCGGAATCGTCGCCGCCGACTACACCGATTTGACCGGCGGCGAAGCCGAAGGCATGCCGGAGTTCAAATCGCAGCCGGAGTTAGACGCATATGTCGTCAAGCTTGAAAGCGATATGCGCGAGGCGGCGAAGCGGTTTGAATTTGAGAAGGCGGCGAAGCTGCGGGATACGATTAAAGAGTTGAGGACTAAGGAGTTTTTGTTTGCATGAAGCACAGGGTTCGGAATGAAAAAAATTCATAAGGTACATGAATCTCGTGTTACACTGTTCTCGTGTCATCCACCAACCGCCTCCGCAATGTAACCGTCACGCTCGAAGAAGACGTCGCCCAGTGGGCTCGCATTGAGGCCGCGAAGCGGGATACCAGCGTTTCCCGGCTGCTGGGTGAGTTGCTGAAAGAACGGATGGGGAGGCTTTCCGGCAAGAGTCCAGTCTCCGACGCGGCGGAGCGATTGGCCGGCTTCGGCAAGCGGCATAAGCTGTCGTTGCGCGGGCTCAAGATCAAAGACTTGATCAACGAAGGACGCCGGTGAGCCGGTTTGTGGTGGATGCGTCGGTCGTACTGACCTGGTGCTTCCCCGATGAAAGCTCTGCCTTAGCCCAGAGAGTCGCACAAAAGTTCAAGGAGGGCGAGTCAGCGATCGCCCCTTCGTTCTGGCCGCACGAGGTCCTGAACGCGTTGCTGGTTGGCGAAAAGCGGAAACGGATTTCCGGTGACCTTATCCGCACCTTCCTTACGGACCTGGCAACGCTTCCGATTGCGCTACACGAGTTACAGGCTGACGCTGTATTCGACCGGATCCAGTCTCTTAGCCGTGAGCATGGCTTGACTACTTACGACGCCGCTTACCTTGATCTCGCTCAGAGCAACGGCCTACCTGTGGCGACCTTGGATGAGGATCTGATCCGCGCATGCGCCAGAACGGGCGTAGGGCGAATACGAGAATAGTCTTGTCTACCGACCGTACGCGGCGCTGGCTGCCAGCGGCTTTCGGTGGAAGGTATAGCCGTCGAAGGTTTCGGAGCGGAAGTTCAGGTTTGGGGCGCAGAGTTTTTCGGTTTGGCTCAGGAAAAGGTATCCGCCGGGCTCGAGGTAGAGATGCAGCCGCTCTAGCAGAGCGATGCGCTGGGCGCGGGAGAAGTGCGGCAGCACGTCCATGCAGAAGATGCAGTCGAAGCGACCGATGTAGCCGGGACGGGCCAGGTTCATGCAATTGAAAGTCACCAGGCTGCGCAGGCGCGGTTTTACTAAGAGATGCGCCGGGCTGGCGGAAACATTCTGGGATGAGTTGGAAGCGCCATTCCTTGCCTGGCTCTGGGCCGGGGCTTCGTCCTGGGAGTCGTTCTGGACGGCGTTCTGCACAGCGTTCTGCGAAGCTGGCGAACTGATTTTCGAAAAATAATTGCGGATGGTAGCTGGCGGCAGGCCATCCACAGCGGAC
Organism: uncultured Acidobacteriaceae bacterium; assembly: GCA_963770235.1. GTDB lineage: Bacteria > Acidobacteriota > Terriglobia > Terriglobales > Acidobacteriaceae > Sulfotelmatobacter. The sequence goes on from CAVYOW010000009.1 coordinate 98,447, forward strand.
TGCCGATACACGCCGCGATCGGCGGCCTCGATGTTTTGCGGCAGCAAATCGCTGCCCACGATGTGGATTGACAATCCTGCGCCAAGGTTCGCGGACCCGGAAGAGACCGGCGCGGGATCGGCGATGCCTCCACTGCGCGTGGCGGACTTTCCGTTTCCACTGCCGTTGCCGTTGCTGCTTCCGTTGTTCGACGCGTTTCCGTTATTTCCGGAACTGGCGCCGTTGTGGCTCAACGCGTCGCAGACCGCCATGGCGATCGAGTATGTTTCTTCTCCCGTGGAGCAGCCCGCACTCCAGATGCGGAGCGGCGTGGGACCGTCGACCGACTTGCGAACGCAAAGCTGCGGCACCACATGCCGCGCCAGAGCATTGAGCGCTCCGGGATGACGGAAGAAGCCAGTATTGACATTGACCAGCCCATCGAGCAGGGACGGCAGGTTGGAAGGATCCTGATCGGAGGAGCGAAGACGTTCCAGCAGCGCGGTGGATGATCCCAAGCTCTGGACCTCGACGCAATCGGCGACGTGCGCGGCCAGGGCGCTGTTGGGACAGTCAAGAACGACTCCGGTTTGGCGCTCAACCAGCAGGCGCAACTCCGAGAGCTCGTGTTCCAGGATGGTGCTGGTCGCGATTAACTTGTGCATAGAGCCTTTCCCCAAGCGCAACGAGAAGACACGCGCCCGCCGAGCTAGATCAAGTCGGCATATTTGCCGGGGGAGGAAAACAGTTCTCAGTCTTGCCTCAGTCGCCCGCTGCGGCAGCGACACGGTACTTGCCCGAATCCCGTTCCACTTGCTGGGCCACAACGTTCATTTCCTTCTCAATCGACGAAAACCGCTGCAGCACCTCGTGGATGCGCAGCGTCATGTTGCGAATAGTTTCAATCTGCGCACGGGCCTGCGCCGAAAGGCTGCCGGGTTCGATCAGCAGCAGGTCGGAATTTCCCAGAAGCGAAGTGAGCGCGTTGTTCAGGCCGTGGCGCATTTCCAGCATGTAACGGCCGAGCATGGCCTGGCGTTCGAGTGTGGCGCAAGCCTCTTCGGAAGCGCGGGCGCGGGCTTCGGCGCCGGCGCGAAGCACGGCTTCACCGGCCGCTGGAATTAAAACGTTCAACCAGTTTTCGTCACAGCGCAGCACCGAGGTGCGCGGCCAACGCTCGCGCACCAGTTGCGCGGTGGGGGCGTCCTGGCAGATGCAAAACAAGGGCTGCTGGGTCGAGTGCAAGGGTTCCAGAACCACTGATAGCAGTTCGCGGCGCAGCGGGCCGACGATGGCAACCGCGAAGTTATCGATGGAACGCGGCCAGAGACCTCCGCTGAGCAGCGTGAACGTGGGCACGTGGCGCTCTATTTGCCAGCGTGCGGTGATGCTCCGAGAGAACTCCACGTCGTCGGAGATAACGAGTACGGTCGGTTGATCCACTTGCCAGTTTCCTCTTCGTGCTTATTTCTTTTTGCCGGGCTGCGAGTCCGCATCCGGATTCCATTCCTGCGGTGCAGCGGAGACATCGAATTCGGCAACATCCGCGTTGGCCGCCGCAGACTTGGCTTTGGACTTCGCGGCCGTCTCAGGTGCCGCCTTCTTAACTACGGCCGTCTTCGGTGGAGTCTGCCTTGCTTCTGCCGGCTTCGCAGCTTTGGCACCAGCGGCAGCAGCAGCGGCTCGTGGCGCGGCTAAGGCCGGTGCAGCTCCGGCGCCTTTGGACGCCGTGTCTTTTGCGGCTGAAGCAGCGGCCCAAGGCCCCCTCGACGGACGCGCGCAGGTCCACCAGCATGCGCAGCGGCTGGCCGGAAGAATATTCAGCCTGGAACATGACTTTCCAGGACTGGCAGATCATGCGCAGCCGAATAATCGGTTCCTGGGCGGAGAATTGCGCACGCCGGCAGTCGATGGTTTCCACGCCTTTTTCTTCCAGCTCGATGAGGCCGTCGAGAATGTGGTTGAGATCGGCGAGCATCAGGCGGAAGAAGGCACGCCGCATCAAGTATCCGAAACGAGTAAAGGCGACCAACGCGATGGGCAGGTAAAACAAATCACCGGCCTGAACCTTGGCCTTGCGTCCCTGCTCGAGCACGCCGCCGTGCAGCAGCTCGTCGAGCGAACGGCAGCGGCGGGCGGAGTCGAGTACCCGGTCCAAAGCGTTTAGCCACACCGGAGTCTTGAGTTCCACCGTGCCGAGAACCGGCTCGAGGCCCTGAGCCACATAAGCGATGTCGGCGCCGTTGTCGTCAAGGTCAGTGGGCGCGCCCTGGCTGAAATACTGCACCAGCAGGAAATCGATCTTGTCGCGCGCGGAATCGCTTCGAGGAGTCTTGGCCAGGAAGTGGTGGAGCAGTGCGACCAAGCCCTCGGGATCCACCAGCGAACTGGTCTGGAGAAACTGGCGCAACTGGTGAACCTGGATTTTGTCATCCATCTCGTTCAGCCACTGCTGGGCCTGCTCGACGGACTCGCGACCCGGCGTGTCCACGTGGGCCTCGAGATCGGCGCAGCCCGGGAGGTCGATGACGAATTCCCGTGCCAGTTCGGCGTAAATGGGATGAAGACGGCGCGCGCTTGACCACACGGCCGCCAGATCTGGAGCTGGCACTGAGGTCTGGGAAGACGACGGTTGTGATGACGATGGTTGCGTTGGAGTCATGGTTTCACGATCCAGTTGGGAACTGAGGTGAGAAAGCGGGCTGCTACAACGGTTGCGGCCGGATGATATTGCACCGCAACCACCGAGGCCTCGGTGTCGAGTGAGCCGTCGGAGTTGCGCAGCCGCAGGACGTCGCCGAACTCCAGCGGCGTAGAGCAGGCAAACAGAACTTCGCGCGCGGTGCCGAATTCGATGACCGTGCTTTCCTGCACGACGGCATGGCCCGGCTGGCTCTCATTACTCGCGTTAGGGCTGCGCGTGAGCTGGACCGGAATGCGAACCGGCGTGGCCTCGGGGAAAAAGCGCGCCAGTTCAGCGACCGTGCTGGTTTGCGGCGTCCGCGATTGAGCTGTGCCTTGTTGCGCCAAACGATGCCGACCTTTTCCCTGCGCTGCTGTAGAGACAGCCGCCCTCGTCAAGCTCAGGGAAGGCTCTCGGCTGTCCGCCGGGCAAGCCCGGCATAAATGCGGTTGGGCTCCCTCTCTTCCCGGTTAGGAAAAACAGTGGGGAGCCGGAACACGCGGTTACGCCAGAAAGAGAAGCACGACCGAGACCACAGTGCAGAACGGAAGGACTAGCACTCAGGCGCTATATTTTTCAGTAAGTTAGAGCCCCGCCTGATGTGACGCGGCACGAGTCGGAGATGCATCAGTCTCAAGCTGAGACAATAGTCTCACGCGCACGCTGAACCTTCATTGGGGACCAGGTTCATAAAATAGGTTGAGTTGATGCTGCTTAAGATAATCCAGCTTCTGTCGCAGGTTCAAATCAGGTCCATGGCCAAAATCCGGGATCTGTTCGGGAGGCGGGTGCACGGAAAAGTTGGCGCTCTGGTCGCAGTAGTGGATATTTTCCCTGCGCACGTAGCAGTTGGCCCAGTCGCGCTTGCCATTGGAGTACCAGCGGATTTCTTCCCATGGTTTGCGCAGGGCGGCAGGCAGGAGCAGCAGAACCCATAATACCAGCACTAAGTTCTGCTTGCCGTGCCACGAACGCGACAGCAAGTAGAAGTAGATGGCCAGGAACGCAGGAATCAATAGAGTGACGTAACGCGATCCAAATGCGGCTTGCAATCCCAAGCAGAGGCGTCCGATTGAGGCGTTCGCGGAGAACAACAGACCATAGCCCAGAAGTACGGCGCCGACCAGGTGCGCGTCGCTACGCGCACCCTTCAGCAAGTGGAATAGATGCCAGCCAAATATACCCACCGCAGCCGAGAGAATGGCCACACCGAGCACGATCATTGCTGACGAGACGTGAAGTGGCCTCGGAACCACAGACCCTGCGAACATTAAGGCCGTGAACTTGGCATATTGCAGGAGATGACGGTGAGGCATCTCGAAACACTCCACGCCGGGAACAAAAGTGTAATGGATAAAGAAGGACGCGAGGGAAGCTGCAGCCACTACGAGTCCGGTTAAGGCTTGGGAGAACGGAACGGACGTCATGTGCCGCCAGCTCCAATAGCATTCGAGCAGGAAGATACCAACAGTGACGGCGCCCATGAAGAGGCCAAGGCCCGTATAGATGAGCAGGAAATTCAGCGTCAACACCAACGAGTATCGCAGCATCCGGTTGCGGCCGAGAAGCGCAAGGCAATACAGCATCATCATCAACAGGGGAAGGCTGCTGTAGCCAGGATTCGGTGTGCCGATCAATGCCTCATATTGCGCCAGTGTAAGGAAAATGACTGGAATCGCGACATCAGAATACGAAAGCGCTCCGAATAGCCTGCGCTTTAGCCGCAGCGCGAGCAGCATCGCGGCAAAGATGCTGCACCCGATGAGGAACGGGTCTACGCGCGCGTTCCAGTGGGTCAGGGGATAGAGAAACTTGTCGGCAATCAGTCCGACCCCTTCGAAGTGCTCCCCGTGTTGCCAGAAAAAGAGTTCGGCAAGACTCGGCTGATGGCGGAAGAACGGTGTAAGGTAGCTCCACTGATCGTAGAAAAAAACGTTGATCGCGTACTTCCAGATAACCAGGAAAAAGCGCGCTCCGAGCACCGCGATAACCGCAGAAATTGCCAGCACGGGCCCGGTGCGCATCCGCTTGTCGCGGATGCTTTCGCTGCCCCTCTCAGCGCTCGCAATCCCTGAAGGTGTCATGGTAAGAACGTGTTACACCGCATGTTCATGGCTTCCACCTGACTTCAAAGTCCCCGGCGTCGGCACGATTGGGGAACTCGCGCTCCAGTGCGGTCTTGAGATCGTCCGCGATTGGACCCGCGAATGGCGGACGATGATTCAGGACTACGAGATTGATGTTGTGCGAGTCAATGACCCCCAACGCACGCTGGGTTCGCCCGGACGGGTCTTCATAGAAATCAAAAAAGATACCGGTTGGATCGTGAAAACCAGAAAGAAAATAGACTTCGGGGGAATCGGGTTTGGCCAGAATGTATTCGCCGCGAGCATGCTGGCGGATAAGACTGTCCAGTTCCTCATACTCGCGCGCGCTCGCAGCGGTGACACGCAGGCCACCTGCGCGAGGAATGGAAAGCCGAACCGTCTGGGTGTCAGGCGCATATTCATACCCCAGGTGGTAAACGAACCCCGGCGTCAACTCGAACACGGCATACAGAAAGCAGAAGCACATCATGCCGGCCACGGCTAACCGGGGTGGCGGATCCATCAAACTGACCACGGCGGTGATGGACAGCAAAACCAGCGGCGCAATGTAGCAAAAATAGATCGTGTCGGTGAAGGGGAATTGAATCAAGCTGCACGCGGCCGTCACCGAAAGAGTCAGGAATAGTCGCTGCCGCGGAATGGATTCCAATCGGTTCAGCCTAGACCAGCGAGCCAGCAGCCCAACGCCAATGACCACCACGACTGGCGCAAAATCCCAAATCGTGCTCCACACGTGTTGATAGTAATAGCGGGATCGGCGAGCCAAAAACAGAAGGGACAGGGATCAGGAGGACGAGGGAGACTCCGAAGAGGACCTGTTTCCAAAGCTTGGGGGCGGTTTTCGGTCGGGTCAGGAGCACGACTGCGATCAGCACGACATTCACTACGATTCCCTCGATTAAACCAACGCACATGCGGCTTAATACCCACCCGCTCCATCAAGTGGCCGAATATGGAAAAAATGTCTCGCACCAGAAGACCGACACTTCCAGTGAGAAGGTAGGGAACCAGGAATACGGCGATGGGAATCGCAACACCGGCTGCGAACAGCAGCTGTTCGCGCAGAAGAAAGTGAAATCTTTGGCTTCGATGTCGGGAAGCATGGATTTCGTGCCAGACTACAGCCGCGCCAATCGCAAGTTCCGGGACCCAGAAGTAAAAGTAGGTGGCACGATTCGCCAGCCTATGCAGGAGTACAAAGACCAGGGCTTCGTATAAGACTATCGAGGTTACGACGAAGCCGCGGTACGCCCGACTCTCGCGGCGGATCGTCGGCTTGGGCGCCGGGCGCAAGTTGTTCGCGATACACAAGGAACAATAAGGCACCGGCGACGAACAACAAACCCGGGAGCTTGAATAAGAGCGAGATGCCGCCACAAGCCCCGGCAAGGAACAACCAAGGTGCAGTTTGGACTTCGATGTAGCGCAATAGGGCTGCGACCCCGAAGGTCGCGAAGAACAGGTTGTACCAGGAAGGCATGGCGGCAGCATAATTTGGCGGTCCCCATGCCACCGCCAAGAGGGTTAGTGCGCTAGCAAGGGGTGCGGAAACAAACCTCGACGCCGCGTAATAAACCGCAGGAACCCAGGCCAGAAAAAACAGAAACAGCATGTAACGCATGCTGGCAAGGTTTATTCCAAACACCCGAAACGCCGCCGCGTTCAGGTACCCTAATCCTCCGGTGTAGCCTTCGTGATAGTCACGGTGAGGAAGTTCTCCGCGGAGCACGCGGTCGGCGCTTTCCGCCAGAGTGCCCTCGTCCGACGGAATCCAGCCGTGCTTTAACTCCCGCGCCATGTACAGCGCACTCAGAAGCAAAACGAGGGCAAGCCAGAGCCGGTCGCGTGAGGATGTTTTCGCCACATACACGTGCTTCCCGTGCGCAGGAATGCCTGCAGAAACACCCTGCGAAAGTTGTACGCCCTGAGAAGTCATTTGCTTTGCGTCGATCGTCGCCGATAGATCTCGACTGTGTCAATGTTGCGGACGGCACGTCGTCGGACAAAGCCAGAGCATGATTCATCCTTTGCGCGGCCAATGCTTCCCGTCGTCCACAAATCGTAGAGAGCAAGACCCGAACCGCGAACGACTCGAAGCATAGTTTTTCGAGCGGCACAACAAACGACACCATGAAGAGAAACAACGCAGCGGGATTTTTGGGGACTGGTGGTAAACAATTCCTTGCGCAGCGACCGATCTGTTATGCTTGTGGTCCACTAAACAATCCAGTGGGCGTGTTGGCCGAGCGCATTCGCCTGTTCGTGGCGCTCGTGCCCAGGTCGCTGCCGGGCGCGCTCGTGGAAAACCTGTTTGCAGCGACCATCTTCGTCCCTAAAGATTGACGGAAATTCCGCGAGGCTCAGGTCTCGCGACGAAAGCTTGGGAGAACACCTCTATGAAAACAACTCTGAAGTTAGTGCGGTGGAGTGCTGTGCTCGGGATTGCGCTCGCCTCTATAGTTTTGCCGACAAGATCAGCCGCTCAGGATCAAGACGATCCGCCGGGGCGCGTGGCTCGCCTCGGCTACCTGCAAGGTTCGGTTTCATTTCAGCCAGCCGGTGAAACCGACTGGGTAGGAGCGGTCCCCAACCGTCCCATGAGTACGGGTGACCAGCTCTGGACGGATGAGAATTCGCGCGCCGAAGTGCAACTGGGGTCGGCCGTGATCCGTCTTGCGCCGCTTACCGGCTTCTCTTTCCTGAACCTCGATGACCAAACGGTGCAGATCCAACTCAGCTCCGGCGCGATTAACGTTACGGTGCGCAGACTGAGTGACAACGATGATTTCGAAGTCGATACTCCAAACCAGGCGTTTACGGTTTTCCAACCCGGGCATTATCGCGTGGAAGCGAGCGCGGATGGAAGCTATACGGTGATCAGCGTCCGCGCCGGCGAAGGCGAGGCCACCGGTAATGGCCAGACCTTTACGCTGCGTGGCGGGCAGAGAGGCACGTTCAGCGGGACGGACTCGCTGTACGCTAACGTCGAGCCGATTTACGATCCCGACGAATTCGATACCTGGTCGGAGGGCCGCGATCATCGTTACGATTATTCTCGTTCGGCGCAGTATCTGTCGCGCGATGTGGTCGGCTATGACGATCTCGATGACTATGGCGACTGGCGCGACGATTCGAACTACGGCCATGTCTGGTTTCCCAATCAGGTTGCCGTCGGCTGGGCGCCTTATCACGAGGGCCATTGGGATTGGATTTCTCCCTGGGGATGGACCTGGGTGGATGATTCTTCGTGGGGCTACGCGCCGTTCCACTACGGACGCTGGGTGAGTGTGGGCGGACGTTGGGGCTGGGTGGCCGGTCCGGTGGCAGTGCAGGCGGTTTACGCGCCCGCGCTGGTGGTCTTCATCGGTGGTGGACCCGGGGGCTGGGGCGGCAATGTGGGCTGGTTCGCGCTGGGCCCGCGGGAAGTCTATGTGCCGTCGTATCACGTCAGCGAGGCGTACGTGACCCGGGTCAACATCAGCAGTACGACCGTCACGAATGTCACGGTTACAAACATCTACCGCACGACGATCATCAATAACACCACCAACGTTACGAACATCACCTACGCCAACCGGAGTGTGCAAGGTGCGGTGATGGTGGTGCCGCAGCACGCGTTTGTGAGTGCGCAGCCCGTGGCAAAAGTAGCCGTTGTGGTGAGTGCGCGGGACATCGCCGCGGCGCCGATGAGTGCGCGGGTTGCGGTGGCTCCGACCAGAGAAAGCGTTCTGGGTTCGAAGGCGGCGACGGCGGGGCGAGTGGCTGCGCCTCCGGCGGCAGTAGCAAGCCGGCAAGTCGTGGCCAAGAAAACGCCTCCGCCTCCGCCGGTGCCTTTTGCGAAACAGCAGCAGGCGTTGGCAGCTCATCCCGGACAACCGCTGGCGAGAAGCGAAGTACAGACACTGCGTCCGGCAGCCTCTGCGGCGGCGCGGCCGATGGTGAAGGTAGCGCCTGCCGGGAAGCCGGCGACACCGACCGTCGGACATCCGGCCAACTTGCCGGGAAGCCAGCCAGCTGCTGCGCGACCGGGTCAACCCGCGAGCGCTCCAGCGGCGAATCAGCCCATGAATCGGCCGGGCGCTCAACCCGCTCCGGCTGAACGTCCCGCTGCGGCCGCTCCGGCTCAACCGAATCGCGCGCCGGCAGCGCAGCCGACCCAGCCCGCTCCAGCACAACCGGCCAATCGTCCGGCAATGAATCAGCCGAACACTCGTCCGGAACCGGCGCAGCCGAGCAGCCGTCCGGAGCCAGCCAAACCGGAGGTTACTCAGCCGGCGATGAACCGAACAGCTCCTCCACCCGCGGCGCACCCGCAAGCTGCTGCGCCAGCCGAGCGTCCGGAGCAGCGCACACCCCCTGCCGCGAGCAAGCCCGCGGCGCCTCCGGAGCAACACACAGCTCCCCCTGCAGCCGCAAAGCCTGATTCTGTAAAACCAGCGGCGGCTCCGCAGAAGCAGCCCCAGAAGCCGCAGACGCCTGAGGAGAAGAAGAAGGAGGAAGAAAAGCAGAAGAAGGAACAGAAGCCTTCCGGTGAGTAGAGGCCGAGCTGCAAGAGTGGGATGGATCGTTTCAGGCACCCTGAGTTTCTCAGGGTGCTTTTTTTTCGCGGAGCACACAATTGGCTGAAAAAGGCGGCGCATCTTGAGCGCGGAGGCGCCGCCTGTAACTTGTCCGGTTACTTCAATGTGATTTCTCGTGTCAGGATGCTCTCGACCGTTCGTGCGTTTTGCACACGCTTGTCGACCACCTGTTGCTCCTTACCCTTGTCGCCATAATGGCTCATGCGGAGATCGAGGACCTTTTGTGCCAGTCCGTCGAGAGCGGCGAAGTTCTTATAGCTGATGGCGAAGCCAATGTCCCAGTCGTCGGGATTGGCTTTCGTACTGTTCAGGAAGATGCTGTAGTTTTCAATCAGCCCCGCCTTCTTCTGAGCATCCCAAAGTGGTTTGATGTTGGCTTTCAGATCGTCCATGAACGCGTTGAAATGTCCGGGCAATATTTGGACCAACGTGACTCGAGTGACTCCGCCCTCGGTGTATTGGTCTTGTGCCACTGCCGTGGCGACCGACAAAAAGGAAAGACACAGTACCGCGACTGCTAACCGACTAGCCTGCTTCATAAACATTCTCCTCCTTGAAATTGATGCCGCCGGAGTCTAATTGATCAGGTGGGTTGCGGTAAAGACCGCAAAGGAATCTATTCGTGCCGACGCACACGGTCTTTAAGCTATTTGAGTTTGCGAATCCATTTTTCGGTGATCAGCGCGAGCAGTGGAACTCCCAGAGCTAGATTCAGCAGACCTGCGACTCCCACCTGTCTGGGGGAAAATTCGCTTGAGTAACAGAATATAAAGATCAGTATGGGGGTGTTCAGACAGAATGTGACCACGACGCATAACGCTTTCTGTTTCGGCGTTAGTGGCTCTCGCATGTCATCACCCGCTTAGGCAATCACTCGCTCTTACTGCAACGTGTGGCTCGACGGTCCGGAACCTGCGCTTCCGCTGATGTTGTAGCGCTTGAGTTTGCGGTAGAGAGTGGCGCGGCTGATGCCGAGCATGCGACCGGCGAGCGCCTTGTCGCCTTTGACTTGCTCGAAGACGCGCTGGATGGTGGCTCGCTCAATATCTTCCAGATCGGTGGTGGAAAGCGGAACCGGGGCGGCGCCCGCGCCGGAACTCTCTTCCGCAGAAGCCGCTAAATCGGAAACTAATTCGGGCACCGATTCTGAGGCTGCCCGCGATGCCGGCGAATTCAAGGCAGCGATGGTGGGCGGCAGGTCGCCGAGGTCGATCAGGTTTCCGTTGCCCAAAGCGACGGCGCGCTCCACGCAGTTTTCCAGTTCGCGCACGTTGCCCGGCCAGTCGTAATTCATAAGGGCTTTCATGGCGGCGCTGGAGACGCGCAGATCCGCGCCGGGAGCGTAGCGTTCGCAAAACCAGTTCACCAGCATGGGAATGTCGCTGCGGCGCTCGCGCAGAGCGGGAACGTGTACGGTGACGACATTGAGGCGGAAGTAAAGGTCCTTGCGGAAGGTTCCGTTGCGGTAAGCGGCTTCGAGATCGCGGTTGGTAGCGGCGATGATGCGCACGTCCACTTTAACGCGCTGGTTGCTGCCCACGGGGCGCACTTCTTTTTCCTGCAGGACCCGCAGCAGCTTGGCTTGCAACTCGAGAGGCAGTTCGCCTATCTCGTCGAGGAAAACCGAGCCGGTGTCGGCCGATTGAAACAGTCCCTGCTTGGACTTCAGAGCACCGGTGAAGGCTCCTTTTTCGTAACCGAAAAGCTCGCTTTCGATCAGCGTGGGCACGAGCGATCCGCAATCGACGGCCACGAAGGGACGGTTGGCAAAGGCGCCGCGGAAATGAATGGCGCGGGCGATCAGTTCCTTGCCGGTGCCGCTTTCACCTGAGATGAGAACGGCGGTGCGCGTGTCCTTGAGGCGCGAGGCCACGCGCAACACTTCCTGAATCTTGGCGGAGGAGCCTACGATGCCATGCACCGCGGTTTCGGAATCTATGCGCTCGCGGAGGAATTCGTTTTCCTCGACCAGGCGGACTTTTTCGGCCATGCGCCGCAAGAATAGCCGGAGTTCTTCGAGCGGAGAAAACGGCTTGGTGATGTAGTCATAGGCGCCGAGTTTCATGGCTTGCACCGCGGTTTCGATGGAACCGTGTCCGGTCATGAGCGCGACTTCGGTGCGGGGCAGAAGCTTCTTCACCTTCTCCAGAAATTCAAGGCCCGACATGTGAGGCATGACCATGTCGCTGAGGACAACGTGGACGGGCTGCTCTTCGAGCAGAGCCAGCGCGGACTCGCCGCTGTCGGCTTCGAGGCAGATGAAGCCCAGGGCTTCGCCCACGGTAACGCAGAGCTTGCGAATGCTCTGCTCGTCGTCGACGATCAGAAGACGGACGCGGAGATCTTCTCTGGTCAGATCTCTACCCAGAGCAGTTTTTCCTAAAGGCGGCTTGCCAGGTGCAGGGTTCATCGGGCCTTTCCCATGGTTTTCTCGACGGCGGAGATGAGGTCCTGCACGCGGAAAGGCTTCTCCAGGTAGAGAGCGCCAATCTTGCGCAGGGTGGTCACGGTTTCTTCGTTGGCGTAGTCGCCGGTAATGATGACGACTTTGTGCTCGAGATCGGGGCGATTGGCGGAAATCCAGGTGTGCACCTGGGCGCCGTCGACGCCACCGGGCGTGCGCATGTCAGAAACTACGCCGAGAAATTGGCCTTTCTCCAAAAGGCGCAGGGCTTCGGCGCCGCTCTCGATGCACACGACATCGTAGCCGTTACGCTCGAGAGTGGCGCTGACCAGAGCCATGATGGAAGGCTCGTCTTCGATGAGGAGAACCGGCAAGAACGATCGTTGAATGGCAGGGGTGGTCATTTTTGTATTACTCCTGCGGCCACACTCAGAGAAGCGGTGTGGGGCGCTGCGGGAAAGCGGACAATGAAGGTGGCTCCCGGCCCGTTGGCATTGTTGTGGCAGAGAATCTCACCTCCGTGTTCCTTCACGATGCCGTAGCAGATGCTGAGGCCGAGGCCGGTTCCCTTCCCGACCTCTTTCGTGGTGAAGAAGGGATCAAAAATTCGATCGGGATGGGAAATGCCATAGCCGTTGTCGGTAAAAGAAACTTCGACGGCATCGCCGACTTTGGTGGTCATGATCTCGATGCGCGCGGGGCGGCCGACTTCATGCACGGCGTCGTAGGCGTTGTTCAGGATGTTGAGGAAAACCTGCTGCAGCTGGTGAGCGTCACCGATGACATCGGGCAGTCCCTCATCGAGGTGCTCGACGATCTCGACTCCGTGACTGTTGAAGTCGTAAGAGCGCAACTGGATGGTGCGGCGCAGGATCAGATTGAGCTGCACGGGGTTGCGCTGCGGCGGCATCTGGCGGGCAAAGCTCAGCAGGTTCTGCACGATCTGTTTGGTGCGCTGCGCCTCCTGCAAGATGACGCGCAGGTCTTTCAACGCAGTCGCAGGAAGGTCGGGGTTCTCCAGGAGCAAATCGGCGAAGCCGAGAATTGCGGTCAAGGGATTATTCACTTCGTGGGCGACGCCGGAGACCAGCTGTCCGACGGCTGCCATCTTCTCGGCGTGAACCAGTTTGCCGCGCAGTTCGGCGGAGTCGGTGATGTCGGTCATGACCACCACGATGCTGTTGATGTTGCCCTGCTCGTCGCGCATGGGACTGAGGTTGACGGAGAACTGGCCGGCATGGCCGTTACCGCGCATGATCTGCAGCTCCAGGTTGTCGACCTGTCCGCCGTGGAGAATGGCTTGCAGAGGCATCTGACAGAGGACGGACATAGCCGGGAGCGGCCAGCTCCAACAGCGGACGCCCCAGCAGTTCACGTTGCTCGAAACCGGCTTCGTACCAGCGACGGTTGGCGTAGCTGATCAGGCCCGCGGTGTCGGCGACCAGAATCAGGCTCTGGGTGTTGCTCAGAATCTTGCCGGAGAAGTCGCGCTCCCGTTGCAGTTCCGACTGGTAGGTGTGGAGGCCGGTGACATCGAGCATCAGGCCGCGAATCTGCAGCAGGCGCCCAAGATTGTCGTACATGCCGAAGGCGTTGATGAGAACGTAGATCGGCGCACCGTCCTTGCGGCGAAGCGTGGCTTCAAAATTACGCATGTGGCCGTCTTTTTCCATGGCTTCGGCATGGCGCTCACGCTGCTCCGGAGAAAAATAAACCTGGCTGGGGATATCAACCTGCAGTAGTTCTTCGCGGCTGGAATAGCCGAGCATCGCTACCAGGGCATCGTTGACTTCGACAAACCGGCCTTCGGGCGTGCTGAAGAACAGTCCTTCCTGAATGTTGTCGAACAATTCGCGGTAACGGCGCTCGGCCTCGCGACGGTCCGTGATGTCTTTGAGCACGTGAATGGTTTGCAGGTTTTCGCCGGAAGCGCCGTGCACCCGCGAAGTGGAGACGAGATAGGTGCGGTCCAGAGCAGGATGAACGAATTCGTCGCCGTCTTCGCCCATGGAGCGGCAAAAGGGGCAGGAATAAAGCGTGGCTTCGTTGGTCAGAGTCAACAGAGCGCGCATGTTGACCCCGATCAGTTCGCTGGGAGCAACTCCGATCATGGCGGCCAGAGAGCGGTTTACGCGCAGAACCTTATCGACTTCGTCGTGCACGACGATGAAGTCGGTGATGGCATCAAAGATTTCCAGCCAGTGACGGTTGGCCTGTTCGATGCGACTGAACAAGCGGGCATTTTCCAGAACCCTGGCGGCGTGGCCGGCAATGGCTTCCAGCAGGTCGCGATCTTCCGCCGCGAGCGGATGAGCACGCCCGGAGAGGCAGAGCAAACCGGTGAGTTCTCCTTTGGAATCGGGAAGACGAACCAGGACACAATCACTCCAGCCTAAACTCGCGGCCAGCTCGGGACCGAGCAGTTCGGCGGCGGAGCCGGAGACGATCGACTCCGTCAGCTTCTTGAGCAATTCTTTCTTGACCAAGTCGGACAGGGCATGCGCCAGCCTCTGTTGCAGTGCGTGATCCTCGTTGAGACGGCCTTCGTTCGGACGACCTTCATTCGAGCGATCCGGAATCGAGGCAGTCGCTTGAGCCAGTGTATGCAGCGCGACCGTCTGGAATCGTCCCTCCTCAAACAGAGCAACCGCACCACCGCGGGCTCCGGCAAGTTCAATGGCGCGCTCGAGAAACTTGCTGGCGCAGTCCGGCAGGCGCAGCAGACCATCGATTTCCCGCGCCAGTTGCGCAAGCGCCTGGGAGCGCCGGCGGTGCTGCTCGGCCAGGTGCAGGTTGTGGGCTACTTCGAGGACCACCGCAACCTGAGCGGCCAGGGCGCGGGCGCGGCGAATATCCTGTTGGGAGATGCCGGTACCGTCGAGCCGATCGAGCACGCCGAACATCCCAAGCACCCGCCCGTCGGCACCCAACAACGGGACGGCCAACAACTGCTTGGCCTGGTGTTGCGCGATGAGTTCTAAGTTCACGCCGGCGAGTTGTTTGAGATCGTCGGACCAGAAGACTTCTTTGGCCCGCAGGGCGCGGGTGGCGATGCCCTCCGGGAAAACCGTATCCAGGCGCTCCGGCTCGCCCCGGTTGAGGGCATGACGAACGTGGAACTGCCCGTCTTCGAGCAAGGCGATGAAGCACCGGCCGAAACCGAGAAAGTCAGTGGCGCGCACCACGAAGGCCTGCAGAAAATGTTCGAGATCTCCGCTTGAGCTGAGTTCGGAAGAGATCTCGAGCAACTGGTGCAGTTCGTGCGCCTGGCCTTGCGCTGTAGCGCAGAGTTCAGCGTGAGCAACGGCAACCGCACCGAAGCCGGAAATGGCCGATACCAGCGACCTCTCTTCGGCAGTGAAGACTCCGTCGGGACGCGGGTAAATGAGGATCGCGCCTTGGGTGCGTGAAGTGCGGAAGGGCGCGGCGATCAGCATTCCAGGAGTAACCATGCTGCCGAGCGAGTGCTGGTCGCTGCTCAACGAGACGGTGATGGCTTCTCCGGCGGACACGGCGCGTTGCGCCAGCTCGGCGGCGAAGCGAATGGTCTGGCGGTCGTGTCCCGCGCGGAAGGAATTGGCCAGTTGAGGGGTTTCGGCGGACACGGCGCGAAGTTCGAAGGGCCCGTCGCGGCGCAGAAGAACCGAGACCAGGCGCGTGCGCAAGAGCAGCCGGAGCCGATCGGCAAGGGCCTCAATGACTGCGGCGACGTCGGGGGTTCCGTGCAGGGCGTTGGCGACCTCGGCCAGGATTTCCGCTTTGCGGTGCTCCTCGCGCGAGGCTTCGCCCAGCCGGGTTGCTTCCAGCAAACTGCCCAGTTGCCCGGCCAGGATGGTCGCTTTGGCGGCGAGGTCCTCATTAAAAAATCCTTCGTCGGAGTCATGCAGAAAGGCCGCCGCGCCGATGACTTCATCGAACACCACCAGGGGAGCGACCATCAGGGAACGGGCTTCAAACTGGCGCAACGGGGGAAAGGTCGTGCTGGACAGCACCTGGTTTACGAAGATCGTCCGGCGGCCGCGCACGGCGTCGGTGGTGATTGCGCTCTGCTGGGGGAGCAGGCGGATACCGATGAAACGCTCGGCCAGTTTGCCATCGGCCTGCTCTCCCACGAGTTCGTCGCCGGCGTGGCGGCGCCAGAAATAAACGCCGCTGACCTTGAAGAACTCGCGGCTGGCATGGCAAAAGAGCTGGATCAGGGAGCCGGGGTCGACGCGTTCCGCGGCCTTGGCGGCAATCCTCAGAAGGAGTCTCTGAAAGGCATCGTCGGAGTTGGGCAGGGTGGGTGCGTCCGGGGACGGCGTCGAATTGCCTTCGATCATCGTCAGAGCATCACCACCGGCCGACACAGGATTTTCATGATTCTCACAAGTGATTGAATCTAATGGAAAACTATCCCGCCATCTCAATTTGAGTCAAGGGAAATGGGTCAACGGGTGCCTTAGTGTGAAATCCCGAGAAAAGACGCCGGATATCGATCTCACTGTGAGAATCGATTGTATGCAAAGCCGAAGGTGAGACAAGGCTAATCTCGAACCACGACTGAGTAGAGGGTTCGGAAATTGCATTAAGTCTTTAGTTTTCAGCAGTATCCCGAGAGTTACCTTGGTTTTTTCAAAAGCTGAGGCGTGGCCCCGGTGTTGCTCCATTGGGTCACCGGGATTATTGCCAGGGAGGAACTGTGTCTCTGCGGAAGGTAGGAGTGTGGTTGGCGGTTCTGGCGATAACGACCGGGGTCGGAGTGGCAGGGCTTGAAGCGCAGGATGTGCAAGGCGAAATCACGCGCCGGGCCAAGAGCAAAGTGCAGCCCGTGTATCCCGACCTGGCGCGGAAGATGAACATCACGGGCACGGTGAAGATTCAGGTAGTGGTCGCGCCGAATGGCACCGTGAAGGACGCAAAGATAGTGGGCGGACATCCGGTGCTGGCAGGGGCGGCACTGGAAGCAGTGAAGAAGTGGCGTTTTGAGCCGGCTGCGGTGGAAAGCTCGGGCGTCGTGGATTTCAAGTTCGAACCGCATCAGTAGACAGAATCACTAGACAAGGGCAAACAGGCGGCCGGGAGAAAACGGCATGACGATCGGCAAAAAGCTGTACAAGAATTTCGGAATCATCCTCATCATGGTGGTGTTGCTGTTCATCGTGAACCTGGTGGCGGTGCTGAGAGAGCACGCCGCCAAGGACGCGGCCAAAGTGTCGCTCGATCTGGCCGGCGCCACCAACGACGTACGCTCTCAGATGATGCAGAACAGCCTGTACCTGAGCAACTACCTGCTCAGTGGCGATACCCGGGAAGTAGAGCGGATGAATGAAGGCCTGCGCACGCTCAATGAAAAACTGCGCCTGGGCCAGTCCCTGGCTAACTCGGAGCGGGAGCGGACGGCGCTGACGAAGGTGGAGCAACTGGAGCAGGCCTGGGGAAAGGAGTTCGCCCAGCCTCTCATCGACAAACGCAAGGACGTGGATTCCGGCAACGCCACCGTTGCCGAATTGCAGATTTACTACCTCCAGAAAGACGCTTCCTCGTGGGTAAAGAATTTAACCGACGCGCTCGACACGGCCGATGAAGAAAACCACAATCTGGTCGAACAGCGGGCCAAGTCGGATAAGACGGCGAGTACCCTGACTATCATATTCTCCTCCGTAACCCTGGTGGTCGCACTGGTTGTCGGCATTTGGGTCGCTATCACCACGGCCAAATCGATCACCGACCCGCTGACCAATCTGATGAAGGTCTCGCGGCAAATCGGGGACACCGGCGATCTGGAACACAGCATCGACGTCACCCGCGAGGATGAGATCGGGGAACTGGCCCGCACCTTCGCCAAGATGGTCACTTATCTCAAGGAGATGGCGGGCGTTTCCGAATCAATCGCCGGAGGAGATTTAACAGTTCAGGTGAAACCGCGCTCCCCGCACGACACGCTGGGCAATGCCTTTGCCCGGATGGTGGAAGGGCTGGGCCGGCTGGTGCGTAGCGTGCGCGACGCTTCCTCGCAGGTGGCCAGCGCCAGCGGGCAGGTGGCCAACGCCTCCGACGATTCGGCCAAGATCGGGCTGCAGGCTTCCTCCGCCATCGACGAAGTGACCAGCACCATGCACGAGATGAGCGTGAACGTGCAGAACATGGTGAAGAGCACGCAGGTGCAGGCTTCCAGCGTGAGTGAGACCTCGGCCTCCATCGACCAGATGGTGGCCTCCATCCAGCGCGTGGCCGATACGGCCAAGGTGCTGCTGGATATCTCGAACCGCTCGCGCGAAGAGGTGCACAGCGGCATCGCCACCATGGAAAAGGCCACCGACGGCCTGAACCGCATCAACACGACGATTACCAGTTCGGGAGAGATCATTGGTGCGCTGGGCCAGCGCGCCGACGACATCGGCAAGATCATCGAAGTCATCGACGATCTGGCGGAACAGACCAACCTGCTGGCGCTGAACGCGGCGATTGAAGCGGCGCGCGCCGGCGAGCACGGCCTGGGCTTCGCGGTGGTGGCTGACGAAGTCCGCAAGCTGGCGGAAAAGTCGGCGCAATCGACCAAGGAAATTTCCGAACTGATTCAGAGCATTCAGAAGGAAGCCCGTAAGGCGGTCGAAAACATGGACCGTTCCACCGGGATCGTGAACGAAGGCCTGGACCTGGGCGGCGAGCTGAACGGAGCGCTGCGGAAGATTTCGAACGTGGTCACCGAAGTTTACAAGTTCGCTCAGGAAATCGGGGCGGCCACCAACGAACAATCCCATGGTTCGTCGCAGATCGCGCGGGCCACAACGCGGCTGAACGAAATCACTCACGAGATCAATTCGGCGGTGGAAGAACAGGCCTCGGGAGCGCAGGCCGTGGTGAAAGCCATGGAGCGGATGCGCGAACTGGTGCAGCAGTCGACATCGGGCTCGACCGAACTGGCGGCTTCGGCGGAGCAAATGTCGAAAATGTCGCGGGGCCTGCTCGAATTCATGGACCGCTTCGCACTGGAAGAAGCCGCGAGCGGGCGGCAGACCACGGCGGACGAAAAAGCACAGAACGCGCGCCGGGCTGCGGCTGCTTCCTCCCGTTACTAGGACAAGTGAACAAAATAACGATGAGCCGTGAACTCCATATCGTGGGCTTTCAGGTCGGGCGTGAGACTTATGGCGTGCCCATCACCTCACTGCACGAGATCGTGCGCGTGCCGGAGATCACCGCCGTACCCGACGCGCCCGATTATCTGGAAGGCGTGATCAACCTCCGGGGCAAGATCGTTTCAGTGATGGACCTGCGCAAGCGCTTCGGCGACAAGCAGGCCACGCTGAAAAAGCAGAACCGGATTCTGGTGGTGGAGCACTCCGGCAAGCTGGCCGGATTGATCGTTGATTCGGCGTCGGAAGTACTGAAGATCGCCAGCACCGATGTGGAGGCTCCGCCTGCCGTATTCCAGGAAGGTGGATTGAACTGTGTCACCGGATTGGGCAAGGTTCGAGGCCGCCTGATCGTGTTGCTCGACATGACCAAACTGCTGGCTCCGGCCAACCTGCTGCACGAGAGCGGGAGCGCGGAAGGCAAGACGGTCAAGGCGGAAGCCCGGGGAGCAGCGGGGCGTTAAAGCTACGCTGCGGCGGGCGTCGTTGGGTGAGCGTGCCGCTGGCCTGCCCGACGGAAAAGAAATGACACTCGGGCCGAAGGAACGAGAGAAAGCATGAGCACATTCGGAGCGGCACCAGCTCCTGTCTTGACGGAAGCCGAACTGCGGCTGCTGCAGGCGCTGGTATATCAGGAGTGCGGCATGCACTTCGACGAGCGCCGCACCCACTTCCTGCAGGACCGCCTGCTGCGCCGGCTGAAGGAATGCCGCATCGATTCCTTCTACTCCTATTACCGGCTGCTCATCAGCAAGGAAGGCAAGACGGAACTGGCCAAGCTGGTGGAGAACCTGACAGTCAACGAAACCAGCTTTTTTCGCCACAAGGCTCAGCTCGACCTGTTTCAGAAACACGTGCTGGAGGAAATGCTAAAGCGGAAGCAGGCGCACCGGGAATATTCGATTCGGGTCTGGAGTGCGGGCTGCTCTACCGGGCAAGAGGCCTATACGCTGGGCATGATGGCCGCCGATACGCTGGCCTACTACTATCTGCGCAATCCGCTGCCGGTGGAGATGGCGATGCCCAAGCCGCTGATCCCCCCGCCCTGGCGGGTGGAGATCCTGGCCAGCGACATCAGTTACTCGGTGCTGCGGACCGGGCAGGAAGGGGCTTACAACGAACACCAGATGTCGACGGTGGATTACAGCTTCCGCCTGCGCTACTTCGACAAGGTCGGCGAGCGCTATGCCATCAAGAAAGCGCTGAAGGAAATGGTTCACTTCGACTTTCATAATCTGAAGACGGAGTACCTGCCGCAGCGCAATGACGTCATCTTCTGCCGCAACGTGATGATGTATTTCGACCAGGCGGAGCAGAAGCGGCTGATCGAGAAGTTTTACCGCTGTCTGAACCCCGGCGGCTACCTCTTCGTGGGCCATGCTGAGAGCCTGCTGGGACTGACCGAGAAGTTCCAAATGGTGCATCGGGACAGCGGCACGGCTTACCAGAGGATTGAGGTGCGAGAGTGACGAATCCCCCCGATGAGCGCGGAGCGGAACTGCGGGAGCTGTTTTTTGAGACCTCGCAGGAACTGCTGCAGGCGCTGAACGAAGAATCCCTGAAGCTGGAGAGTCATCCCGGCGACGAGGAGATCGTGCGTTCGATTCGCCGCACGGTGCACACGCTTAAGGGCGATTCGGCAGCCTGCGGGCTGCGCGAGTTAAGCGAGCTGGCGCACTTGTTCGAGGATGCCCTCACGCTGGAGAGCGCGGCCGCCCATGGAGCCCTGCCCGAAATCTCCTTTGCCGCCGCCGATGTTTTTGCGGAGATGCTCGCGGCCTACCATGGCGGGGGCCCCCTGCCGGCCACGGAGAATCTGCGGCAAAGAATCAACGAACTGACCGCGGTCCCCGAGGCCAAGAAATCCCGGCGTAAGAAAAAAGCCGCCGCCCCCGCGCTGTCGTCTGGCAAAGACTGGACGGAGGCGGAGAAGCGCGCTTTGGCCCAGGCCCAGGCTGCCGGCCTGGGGGTGTACGACATCGTGGTGAAAATCGATCCCCACTGCACCATGCCGATCGCCGCCAGGCAACTGATTCGGAATGCGATCAGCGGGATCGGCCAGGTCCTGGTAGTGCGGCCGGATGCGAAATCGCCAGCCGCCTCCAAGCAGGTGGAATTCGTGTTCGCCAGCGCTCAGCCGGAGGAACAGATCGCCGCCAAGTGCCACATCCCAACCATTGCGGGCGACATTAGCGTGACCCTGATCGAGGCTGCGTCGCCGGCCAAGGCAGCCGCGAAAATCGCCCAGCAGGAAGCGGAACCAGGGTCCGGGACTTCCGCTTCGGCGCTTCCAGCATCGGCGCCCTCCGCGTTAGCTCAGCCAGCTCCCGCCGAGGAGCGAGCCCCGGGGCCAGAACCGGGGCTGTCGCAAGCTTTGGTGGAAAACATCCTCCGCGTGGAAGCCGGGCGGATCGACAACGTGCTCAACCTGGTGGGCGAGCTCATCATTGGCAAGTCCATGCTGCAGCAGGCGCTGGGCGAGTTTGGCAAACGCTATCCCAAGGAATTGTTGCGGGGCAAGTTCGCCGACGCGATGGCCTTTCAGGCGCGGGTGCTGAACGATCTGCAGCGCTCGGTGATGAAGATTCGCATGGTGCCTGTCGACCAGCTGTTCCGTCGCTTCCCGCGCATCGTGCGCGATGTGGCGCGGCAGTGCGGCCGCGAAGTGGATCTGGAACTCTCCGGGCAGGAGACGGACCTCGATAAGGGCATTCTCGACGCCATCGCCGAGCCCTTGACGCATCTGGTGCGGAACGCGGTCAGCCACGGCATCGAACCGCCTGAGCAACGCCGGAGTCAGGGCAAACCGCCGCGGGGAAAGATTCGCCTGAATGCGTATCACCAGGGCAATCAGGTCGTGGTCGAGATCAGTGACGACGGGCGGGGCATCGATGCCCAGAAGATTCGCACCAAAGCGCTCGAACTGGGAATGATGACGGCAGAAGAAGCGGCGCGTTTGAACGAAGGTGAGACGCTGGATTTTATCTTCCGGCCCGGATTCAGCACGGCGGAGGAAGTCACCGAAGTTTCCGGACGCGGGGTGGGGATGGACGTGGTGCAGAGCGTGCTGCAGCGGCTGAAGGCCACGATTCACGTGGAGACTCATGTGGGCCAGGGCACGACATTCCGCCTGAAGCTACCGCTTACGCTGGCCATCATCAAAGCCCTGATGTTCTGGGTGGAACAGCGCCTTTATGCCATCCCGCTCAACGCAGTGAGCCAGATTGCCCGCGCCATGGAATCCGAAGTGCACCAGGTCGACAACTACGAAGTGCTGCAATTGCGCAATCAGGTGCTCCCGCTGCTGCGCCTGGGACGTCCTTCCGCCCCCGACATAGACCGGAAATCGAGCAAGCTGTTTGTGCTGGTGATCACCGTTCTCGAGCGGAAGTACGGATTGATCGTCGATGCTTTGGAAGGAGAAGAAGAACTGGTGATCAAGGCCTTGGACGACCAGACCTTCGCCACCGATCTGGTAAATGGCGCTTCCATCCTGGGGGATGGGAAGGTCGTGCTTATTCTGAATCTGCCCGCAGTCGTGGAACACGTCGCGCGCACGCGTCCGGAAGCAGTGGGCATGGCCAATTGCGGAATCCTGCTGAATCATGCCGATCGCGCCCGCATAGCCCTGAGCAGCGCCGGAGGCCGGGCATGAAACCAGACCTCAAGAAAGTGCGCGTGCTGGTGGTGGATGATTCCGCCCTGATGCGGAAGCTGATTCCGCAGATGCTGGAGGCCGAACCCTCGATCGATGTGGTGGGCACGGCCATGGACGGGACCTTCTGCCTGAAGAAGATCGAGGAGTTGCAACCCAATGTGGTCACCCTCGATTTGCAAATGCCGGGCATGAACGGCATCGACACTTTGAAGGAGATCATGCGCCGCCACCCGCTGCCGGTCATTGTGGTCAGTTCCCACTCGACCGATGGCGCGTCGGTCACCTTGAAGGCGTTGGGGCTGGGAGCTTTCGACTTCGTCACCAAGCCGCAGGACGCGACGTCGCACATGGCCGAAACCGCGGCGGAGTTGATCGCCAAGATCAAAGCGGCCGCGGAGTGCAAGGTTGTCCGCCCGGGAACATCCAAGATCGCGGCGCCTCCGGAAAAGATCTCGGTCGGGAAGTCGGCGCCGCCGCCCAGCAAGCTGGTGGCGATCGGAATTTCCACGGGAGGACCGCAGGCACTTGAGTTCCTGCTGGCGCAACTGCCCCCGGATTTTCCGGGAACGATTGTGATCGTGCAGCACATGCCTGAAGGTTTCACCGACATGTTTGCCCGCCGGCTGGACGAGTTGTGCTCGCTGCGCGTGAAGGAAGCTCAATCGGGTGACATCCTGCAGGCCGGGCGGGTTCTGGTCTGCCCCGGAAGCCGGCACATCAAAGTGAAGCGCCTGGCCATGGGAGACATTGTGGTGCTCAACGACGACCCGCGAGTCAATGGCCACCGGCCCAGCGTAGACGTTTTGTTCCAAAGCGTGGCCCAGGAATTCGGCCCGCACGCGGTCGCCGCGCTGATGACCGGCATGGGCGATGACGGCGCGGAGGGTCTGGGCGCGGTGAAGAAAGCCGGCGGCATCACCATCGCGCAGAGTGAAGAATCTTGCGTAGTCTTCGGCATGCCCAAGGCTGCCATCGAGCGCGGCTATGCCACGCGCGTGGTGGCTTTGGACGTGCTCGCGTCTACTTTACAAGCTCTTTGTGGCCGAAATGAGGGTCATGGGGAAAGCGGCGGGGCGGGAAAAGCACTCCGCGCCGGGCGCTAGAAAGAATTGCTGACACAGGTCCTATGGACCTGAGTCATCTGGCCGGCGGGAAACCGCTGTGATGGAATGTTAGGGGGAGGTTGTTATGGAGCAGTTTGCACCAGTGAAACGCAGCAAGGACGGCCAACCGGTCCGCTACTTGATCGTGGACGATTCCGTGTTCGCGCGCAAGAACCTGGCCCGCATGATCGAAAGTTTTGGCGGGCAGGTGGCGGCCGAGGCCGGTGACGGGTTGACTGCGATCAGCGAGTTCGAGCGCACGCATCCCGACATCGTACTGATGGATATCACCATGCCGCAGATGGAGGGCATCGAGGCCGCCGAGAAGATCGTCCAGGCGCATCCCGAAGCCCGCGTGGTCATGGTTTCTTCAGTGGGCTATCAGGAAAACATTGTGGCCGCATTGCAGCGCGGGGCACGCCATTTCGTGCAGAAGCCGGTGAAGCCCGAAGTGCTGTACGAGGTCATCAAATACGTGCTGGGAGAAGACGGCGCCGTCGCCGCGGGTGCGGCCGGCGCGGGGGTCTAATCGCATGAAGATGGAGCTGATTCAGCCTTTCATCAACGCGGCTGACGCCGTCCTGTCGCAAGGACTTTCGGGCACCACCAAAGTGGGCCACCTGGCGATGGAAGAGGAAGGCTATCGCCGGAAAGGCGTAGCGGGCATGGTGGCGCTCTCGGGCGACATCGAGGGCCGCATCATTCTGGACCTCGAGCCACAAACCGCGGTGCGCGTGGCCAGCCATTATGCGGGCGCCGAACTGCCCGAATCCGACGGGCTGATCAAAGAGACCATCTTCGAACTCGCCAATCAGGTCGTCGGCAACGCTGTCTGCGCGCTCAACGACCAGGGCTTCCATTTCCGGGTGCATCCTCCGATGCTGCTCACCAGCGAGGAAGGCGACAAAACCAGCGAAGACGTCGAGGCCCTCATGATCTGCTTCGAAACTTCCATGGGCAATGTGTTCATGAACGTCGCACTGCGCCATAACAAGCAAAGAATGTCCGACCACGCGGCCCTGGGTGCTTAAGCGCTGTCGTTAAGGGCCGAGCCTGTGCGAATCGTACCGTAGCTGCTTGGGCTTCATTCTTCCTCCTACCTCATTTCCATAAAACCTATTTGTCAGTCAACACTAGGGAAACCGTCTAGGCTCGCAGCGGCAACTTCGGATTGAAGTCCATGCCGGAATCTTCCGCAGGATCAGCAATCCTTCTCAACTCAGGATACTTCTGGATGAGCGTGGGCGGAGCCAGCACCCGTTTTCCGCTGATCATGGCCTTCAATTCCAGCGCATTCACGCCGGCTTTGCTTTCGAAGTGATTGTTGGTAATCACATACGTGGTTTGCGCCCGTTCGGCGACGCTCTCGATTCGTTCTTTCCAGCCCGCGAGCTCGCGCTCGGTGTAGAGATAGTTATAGCGGTCGTTGCGGTTATCGGAATCGAACCACTCCTCGTAGTTGCGGCCATGCAAGCGGACATAACCGATCGCAGCCGTGACGTGTTCGGTGGGCGCGAGCGATCGTCCGAGCAAGGGCTGGTCGATGTTGCAGAAGCCGACATTTTTCTGCGTGAATGCCGCGAGCGTCGCGACATCGTTCCAACTGGAGTGCCGCACTTCAACCACGCGCGGATACTCGATGAACTGGCGCAGCAGGCGGTCGAGATACTCGCGGTTGAGCGAGGTATTTTTGAACGACACGGGAAACTGGATGAGCAGCGCGCCCAGCCGTCCTTCGCTGGCAATGGCATCGAGGCCTTCGCGGGTCCGGAGTTCGTCTTCGTCGGTGGGACGAATGGTTGCCGCCGAAGTAGGCTCCATCACTGCGATGGGTGAGTGCGTGAACGCGCGGTAGAGCTTTGCCGTGAAAAGGAAGTTCTTGTTCACGGCAGCAACCTTGCGGCACCAGAGCTTCGCCCACTCGGGTTTCAGCGGTCCGTAAAACGAAGTGTTGATCTCCGTGGTGTCGAAGAAGCGGGCCAGATACTCCAGCGGATGCTGCTTGCGCCGCGACATGCCCGAAGGATAGAAAATGCCGTCCCAGTCTTTATAAGACCACCCGGCCGTGCCGATGCGGACCTCGTTCGGCTGAACCTGGTTCGAGTGAACTTGGGGCAAACGGACTTGGGCCGAGGATTCCATACGCGGAACCGCAGACGGAGGGCAGGGGCAAGGTTAGCACAGGAAAGACCGGTAAGCGGCAAGGCCGAATCCGGCAAGCGGCTTCACGCGTGCAGTCGTGCTGGTGTGCCCAGAGAAGGAACTTGCGCGCCGTCACCAGACTGTGCGACACAAAAGCTATGCCCAATCGTGTAGTTTCCCCTCTTATCTTCTGTTTGCTCGCAGGCATGGCGATCCCCTGTGCGGCGCAGGAAAAACCAGATGCCGCGAACATTCGTTCTCTGGAACTGAAATGGACCGAATCGTACAAGCAGCGGCAAGTTGACATCCTCTCCTCGCTGCTGGCCGACGATTTTGTCATCACCATCGAGGACGGCAGCACCTATAGCAAGACTGGCTATATAAGCCATAGCGCCGAACCGTCGGTTCACGTCGAAGTGGCGGAAATGTCAGACCTCAGAGTGCGCATGCATGGGAACATCGCAGTCGTGACGGGCGCCTATCACGAGAGAGGCGAGTCCAACGGCAAGGGCTACGAATATCACGACCGATTCACGGATATCTGGATGAAGAACAACGGCAAGTGGCAGGTCGTGGCGTCGCACTACAGCGTTCCTGTGAAGTAGTGATCCGGGTTCACTCGAGCGACAGCACCACCCAATACACGCCCGTGGGATAGGTTTCGGTGCGCGAGTAGCACGTGCCCACCGAGAAGCTGCGCAGATTGTGGCTGGAGAGCATGTGCCCGGCGTTTGCGGGCAGCGTTTCTGGATGCACGCTGGTGTAGGTCAGCACGGTGTAACGTTGCGCGAGCTGATGAACGGCGCCTGTGCCGAGCTTGTCGGCTTGCGCCATGGAACAGGCGGCATCATCTGCGTTAGGCAGATCGCTACGGGCGAGATCGGGCTGGTTGGCCTGATGCCGCTCTTGCGTTACTGTGGCCGCAATCCGGTCCTTCACTTCCGCCACTGAATAATTGGGGAGGGCGTGGCCGAAGTCCTGCACAATGTACAGCCGGTCTCCGCTGCGGACCACGCCCAACCCGATCACGTTATAAGCCGGGTTGAGCAGGTTGGCGCGATGCGGAGGGGAAAGCATGAGATGTTGATGCCCCTTTTCGGCATCGAAATCGAGCGCCACATTCTCGCCTTCCTGATCGAGTTGAGTGTGGGTCGCGGTCGCCAGACGTTGCGGCAGGGAAAGCTCACCCTCAAACTGGTGCGAAAGCTGTCGCGCTGCAAACATCTCTTCCGCGTGCGCGCGGGCCGCCTGGCAGAGGCCGGCATCGAGTGTCAGTCGCGGCGCACCGGCCTGCGCCCTCGCCTGATTCGCCAGCTCCAGAAGCTGTTGTTCGGCCGCGGGATCGTAGTCGCTGAAAGGAATTTCGGGAGCAGTTGCGGCAGCTGGTTTCAGAGTCGCATGCTGCGCCGATTGCCCCGCAGGGCCATCGTTTCCCCCGGAAGCAGCCATCACTCGAAGCGGCGGAACCAGGGCGGCGCCCATCATCAGAAGAAGCGCCATCACAAACCTGCCGTCGATCGCTTTGTCGATTACTCTACGGGCTATTGGCATTGCTTGGCCTACATAACTCGACCCTTGGGGGATTTGTCTTCAGGCCGAAAACTTGCCGCTGGTGCTAGGCTAGAGGCTGGAACCCAGCCTGAGAAGTTACCTTCGCTATGGAACCTTGGATCATAGGGGTCATTGGCCTGTTGTTCGGCGGCGTGCTCGCCTGGCTCGTGCTGGGGCCGCGAACCGCGACGCTGAGGGCGCGTTTGCCCTTGCTGGAAAAGGAAATAGCGGCCGGAAAGGCTGAGCTGGCGCGACTTCAGCAGGCCCACACGGAGCTGGTCGCGGGCAAAGCCCGGCTGGAATCCGCCCTCGAATCGGAACGGAAGACCAATGGCGAAAAACTGGAATTGGTGACTCGCGCCAGCGAGCGTGCCGACGAAGATTTGCGCGACGCCTTCAAGGCGCTGGCTTCCGATGCCTTGAAGAGCAACAACTCGTCTTTCCTGGTGATTGCCGAAGAGACTCTGAAGCGCTTCCAGAGCCAGGCCAAGGGCGACCTCGAAGCCCGGCAGAAAGCCGTGGCTGACCTGGTCGGTCCCGTGCGTGAGTCGCTGAGCAAAGTGGACGCGCAGATTCAGCAGATGGAAGTCGCCCGCGGCGATGCTTACGGCGAACTGCGTGCCCAGGTGCAATCGCTGATCACGACGCAGAAAGAACTGCAATCGGAGACCGGCAATCTGGTGCGGGCCCTGCGCACGCCCAACGTGCGTGGACGCTGGGGAGAGATTCAGTTGCGCCGCGTGGTTGAGATCGCCGGCATGCTCCCTTATTGCGATTTCACTGAGCAGGAAACCGTGACCACAGAAACCGGGAGGCTGCGGCCTGATCTGGTGGTTAAGCTGCCCGGCGGGAAGAACGTTGTGGTCGATGCCAAGACGCCGCTGCAGGCTTTCCTCGACGCCTTCGAGACCACCGACGAGGAAACGCGGCGCGCTTGTCTGGCTAATCATGCGCGGCAGGTTCGCGACCACATGAGGACCCTCAGCGACAAGCGGTATTGGGAGCAGTTCGATCCCACTCCTGAATTCGTCGTGATGTTTCTTCCTGGCGAAACCTTTTTCAGCGCGGCGCTGGAACAGGATCCTGGATTGATCGAGCAAGGCGTGCTGCAGCGCGTGATTCCGGCGTCGCCAACCACGCTGATCGCTCTGCTGAAGGCCGTGGCCTACGGATGGAATCAGGAGAAACTGGCGCGCAACGCGCAGCAGATCAGCGCTCTGGGCAAAGAATTACACGACCGCCTGCGGCTTCTGGCAGGGCACATCACGCAGGTGGGCACGGGACTCGACCGCGCCGTCGAGTCTTATAACAAAGCTGTAGGCTCGCTCGAAAGCCGGGTGCTGGTTTCGGCGCGCAAGTTTGCTGAACTGGGCGCATCAGTGGCTGATGACATTCCCGAGCTTGAGCCCATTGAAACCACGGCGCGGGCGCTCTCGTTTGAGTGGGACGAAGAGGACGCTTCCCCAGAAACCACCGAGGATGAGCGGAAGGCCGGCTGAAACCGCTCTAATGTTCCGGCTGCACGCTCACATTTTTCTTCTAATCTCTCCTTCACTGTGAGGGAATTCTTATCCGCCGAGCCCTTCCCTGCCCGCGCTAATGAAAGCTGCGCTTCCACCCAATCCGAAGGGGCATAGTTAGGCATACACTCCCGGTTTCCGGAACCCGCCGCCGACCTGCATACAGCCTAAAGATAGCCCCGCCGCCGCCGATAGCCTAATTGAAGAGGCTGTGCCCTAAGCGGCATCGCTCCCCCCTCGTTCGATCCCTCTTCACGAAAGCAATGCGGTAAGGAGTCATCAGGCCCGTGAAGCGTGCTAACGCATCTCGCCTCGGCAAAGCAGGGAGTGCCATCCCTGTGGCTACAACCTCGCCCAGCGGGAGACGAAGCGACGACGACGCCATTGCGCACGACAGCGCGGAGCGTCTCGGAACGCCGAGCAGGCGCTGCGCGAACAGAAATACGCTCTCGACCAGCACGCTATTGTCGCCACGACTGACGTGCAGGGAACCATCACCTATGTAAACGACAAGTTCTGCGCCATCAGCAAGTACTCGCGGGATGAGTTGCTGGGCCAGAACCATCGCATCCTCAACTCGGGCCACCACTCCAAGGAGTTTTTCCAGCAGATGTACCACACCATCGCGAATGGCGAGGTGTGGCACGGCGAGATCTGCAACCGCGCCAAGGACGGCTCGATTTACTGGGTGGATACCACCGTCGTCCCGTTCCTCGACGCCCGACGGCAAGCCCAGACAGTACATGGCGATCCGCGCGGATATCACCGAGCGCAAACGGGCCGAGGAAGCGCGCGAACACCTGGCCGCCGTGGTCGACTCCTCCGATGACGCCATTATCAGCAAGACCCTGGACGGAACGATCAAGACCTGGAATCGCGGCGCCGAGATAGTGTTCGGCTATTCGCCATCGGAAGTCGTGGGCAAACCGATGCTGATGCTCATCCCGCCGGAGCGCGTGAATGAGGAGTCCGACATTCTGGCGCGCGTCCGGCGCGGCGAGAGCGTTGAACATTTCGAGACCGTGCGGGTGCGGAAGGATGGCAAGAGAATTGACATTTCTGCGACCATCTCGCCGATTAGGGATGGCAGCGGCGCGATTGTTGGCGCATCGAAAATTGCGCGCGACATCACCGAACGCAAACAAGCTGGAGGATCGACTCGCGGGGCAGGCGGAAGAATTCTCCCGGCAAGCCGAGGAGTTGTTCCGTTCGCAGCAGGCCCTGGAAAGCCAGACGCTGATGCTGCAATCGGTGCTGGACAGCATGGCCGAGGGCCTGGTTGCCGCTGACGAACAGGGAAAATTCATCATCTGGAATCCGGCCGCGGTGAAGATTCTTGGACTCGAAGCGGCAAACTTGCCGAGCCAGCAGTGGACCGCACACTACGGCCTCTACCTGGAAGACATGGTCACACCTTTTCCGACCGATCAGCTGCCTCTGACCCGTGCCATCCGCGGGGAATCAAGTTCTGCCCAGATGTTTGTGCGCAATCCCAAGCTCGAGCGAGGGACCTGGATTGAGGTCGGCGGCGGCCCCTTGAAGGACAAAGACGGGGCGGTGCGTGGTGGCGTGGTGGCTTTCCGCGATATCACGCGGAGAAAAGCGGATGCTCTGCGGGCACTAGACCAGGACGGTTTCGAGGTCACAGCCGACGTGGTGCAGGATGAAGCTGCGTTCACCAAGGCACTTCGCGCCAACCCGCCAGAGGTGGTGCTGGCCGATTACAACCTGCCGAATTGGAAAGGGATGGACGCGCTCAACGTGATCCGCCGGGAAGGTCTCGATATCCCGATGATTCTGGTCTCGGGTGCGCTGGGCGACGTGACCGCGGTCGAATGCATCCGGCAAGGGGCTACCGACTACGTCCTTAAAGATGGTCTGGCGCGCCTGCCGGAAGTGATTCGCCGCGCCCTTCGGGAAAAAGCCGAGCGCAGCTTGCGCCGCCAGGCGGAAGAGCACTTAGCTTTGAAAGTGGCTGAACTGGCCCGCTCCAACGACGATCTGGAGCAGTTCGCTTACGTGGCGTCGCATGACCTGCAGGAGCCGCTGCGCATGGTGGCGGCCTACACCCAGCTTCTGGCCGAACGCTATCGCGGCAAACTCGACGAGAACGCCGACAAGTTCATCGGCTATGCCAGCGAGGGGGCAGAGCGCATGCAGGTGCTGATTCACGATCTGCTGGCGTTTTCCCGAGTCGGACGCAAGGAAGCTTGCGAAAGCGTCGATTGCAATGCGGTGATGAAAGACGTCCTGCAAGCTCTGGCGGCCGCGATTCTTGAGAGTGGCGCAGTCGTCAGCCATGGGGAGCTTCCGGCCGTGTGGGCGGACCGCACCCAGGTGGCGCAGGTCTTTCAGAATCTGATCGGGAACGCCCTCAAGTTCCGCGGGATAGAGCCGCCGCTGGTTTCGGTGCAGGCAGAAAAAACGGACCAGCAATGGCAGTTCAGCGTGAGCGATAACGGAATCGGAATTGCGCCGGAGTACGCGGAAAGCATTTTTGTTGTCTTCCAGCGTTTGCATGGGCGCAGCGAATATCCCGGCAACGGCATCGGCCTGGCCATCTGCAAGAAGATCATCGAGCACAATGGCGGGAAGATCTGGGTGGAATCGCAGGCCGGGTCAGGTTCCAGCTTCAAGTTCACCCTGCCCTGCCAGGGTCGCAACCAGGGAAAAGGGGCGCAATCGTGAAGCCGCTGCTGGAACTCCTCGTGGTGGATGACAACCCGGCCGATGTTGCTCTGGTCGGCGAGGCGCTGGCAGGAAGCAAGCATCACACCCACATCAACAGCGTCAGGGACGGTGCAGAGGCGCTGGCTTTTCTAGGCCGCAGGGAAAAGTTTGCCGGCGCGGTCCGGCCCGACCTGGTCATTCTGGACCTGAACCTGCCGAAACGAGACGGACTGTCGGTATTGGCCGCGATGAAGGCAGGCCCCGATCTGCGCCGGATTCCGGTCGTGATCTTCAGTACCTCCGAGTTGCGCAAGGATGTCGTGCGCAGCTACGAAATGGGCGCGAATTGCTACGTCAGAAAGCCAGTAAACCTGAATGATTTTTTTTCGGCCGTGAAGTCGATCGAAGAATTCTGGTTCGGCTCCGCGGTGTTGCCGCCACAAGGAGAATAATGGATCACCAAACCACGCAAGTCTTGCTGATTGAAGACAACCCGGGAGATGCGGACCTGGTCCGATTACGCCTGGTCGAAGGGAAGTCTCCAGTCCACGTGAATTGTGTCAACCGGCTGTCCGAAGGCCTGGCATCGCTAAGCAAGCAAACACCCGCCGTCGTGCTGCTGGATCTGAACCTGCCCGACAGCCACGGAGCGGAAACCTTTCGCCGCGTCATGGAGCACGCGCCCAACGTGCCGGTGGTGGTGCTTTCCGGCCAGGACGATGAAGCGCTGGCCATCAAGGCGGTGCATCAGGGAGTGCAGGACTACCTGATCAAAGGCAACATTTCCAGCAAGCAGCTGGAGCGCGCCATCCGCTACGCCGTGGAACGCCAAGGGTTGCTGCGCGCCCTGGACATCGCTCAAAAGCAGCAACTGGAATTCAAGAACCAGTTCCTGTCGCACGTTTCCCACGAATTGCGCACGCCCACTGACTTGCATTCACCAATACGTGACCTTGATTCTCGACGGCCTAGCCGGGCCCGTGGCGCCCGAGCAGTCCGACCACCTGAAGACGGTTCTGAAGAGCGTGAATCAGTTGCACGCCATGATCCGCGACCTGCTCGAAGCCACCCGGGCCGAGAGTGGCAAGATGCGGGTCGAACCACGATGCATTTCACTGCGGGAACTGCTTCAACAGGCAGTGACGATGCTGCGGCCCACGGCGGACGCGAAGAGAATCGGACTGGAAATCGGACTGGACCAACGGCTGCCCCTGGTGCATGCCGATCCCAGCCGCGTGCTCGAGGTGCTCATCAATCTGCTGGACAACGCCATCAAGTTCACGCCCCAGGATGGGTCCGTCGTGGTCAAGGCCTGCCTGGTGGAAGCGGAACCGGGCTACGTCTACATTTCGGTAACTGACACCGGCCGCGGCATCGGTCCGGAAGCCAAGGCTCAGATCTTTGAACGCCTCTACCAGGATCCCGACGCCGTCGACAACAGCCGCTCCGGGTTAGGACTCGGATTGTTCATCTGCCGGGAAATCGTCCGGCTGCATCAGGGACGCATCTGGGTTTCAAGCGAGCCGGGACAGGGCAGCACGTTCACCTTCACTCTGCCGATTTACTCCCTGGCCAAGACTGCTTGCCCCGGTGATCACGCATGAGGACCATTTGCGTCCGGCTTTTGTGCTGGTGCGCGTCGAACTCGCGCCGCTCGCAAGTCCTCCGCGAGGCAACTGGAAGGATACCTGGCGCCAGTGCCTGGAAATTCTGCGGCACTGCGTGTATCTCGACAAAGACCTGGTCCTGCCACCGATGGGAACGTCGGCCACCAGCGAGACTTTGTTTGTCGTGGCATCGACGGACGTGCAGGGTTCCGGGGCCATGACCATGCGCATTCGCGAACAACTGGAGCGCTTGGGCGACCTCAAAACCAAATGCACGCTGACTGTCACCGCGGTTCCGGTTGAGCTTCCTCCCCACAATCCGGGTGCCGACCTGGAGCAGCAGATTCAGAATGTGGCCGACCGCGTAACCCAGATGATTCTCACGAATATGGAACGAAACCACTTGGGTACCGGAAAGAGCACCCAAAATTCCAAACGATGAACCCAAAAAGGAGAACTCCAATGCCAAGACCGAAGATTCTGCTGGTCGATGATGATCCTGACCTATTGCGTGCCCTGCGGCTGCGGCTGCGGGCTAACAACTACGAAGTGACCACGGCGTCCGATGGTTATGCCGCCATCGCCGCAGCCCAGAAAGAGCGGCCGGCGCTGATTATTCTGGATCTTGGCCTCCCGGTCGGCGACGGCTTCGTTGTCCTCGACCGGTTGCAGAACAGCGACGCCCTCGCGGGTATCCCGGTGATTGTGCTGAGCGCCCGCGATCCGCAGAACAATGAGGAAAAAGCCCTGAAGGCTGGGGCAGCGGCATTTTTCCAGAAGCCCGCCGACAACGACGAATTGCTGAACGTGATCCGGGTCAGCCTGGGGCCGGGGGTGCCGCAGGCGGCGACCTGGCCGTCGTAAGAGCGCCCAGCGGCAAAAGCTCTGCCCGCCGAGATCGCCGAGTACGCCGAGAGCAGTATTCCCCAAACCTCGGCGCCCTCCCCCACGTGCTCGGCGGTGTAGGTTCTTCCCTGATTGATCCCCTCATCGATCCCGCAAGCTCGATCTTGCGAACCCGCCTTTGTCCCCTAAACGTCTGTCATCCATTCACATACAGGATTCCACACAAACCTCCAGAAAAACGTACGTAGTTTCCGGAAACCCATTTATAATCTTGGAAGTTGCTTTAGATAGGGCACTTAGCAGTCCCGAGATGGGAAACGACATGGCAGCGAAGTTGCTCATTGAGCCTCAGCCAGGCATTGAATCGCCGGAGGGTGCTCTGCGGCCCACCAAACACCCCACCGGGGGGTCGCAGCCGAAAGCCATGAACCGGGAGAGCCAAGTTCGCTCTGTTGCTGTCCTGTTATTTCTCCTGACCGTGGCTGCGCGTCGTCTTCGCTGGCTTTAATCTCAACTCAGAGTGGAAGTTCCCGGCCCCAGACGACGGCGTCTGGTGGGTGGAACAGGGCGGACATCTAACTGCGGACCGGGTCGATCCCGACGGACCGGGTGCCAAAAGCGGAATTAAGCCCGGCGACCAGTTGGTTTCCGTCAACGGGCAGGAAGTCCAGAATATGCCGGGACTGGAGCGCCAGTTCTACCGCGCCGGCATCTGGTCCAAAGCCGCGTATTCGCTCGTCCGGCAATCGGTTCCGCTCGACTCCAGCGTGATTTTGGAACCCGCGAAACGCCCACTGTACAATTGGCTGCGAGCGATTGCGCTGATCTATCTTGGCATCGGCCTCTACGTCCTGCTGCGCCGCTGGACTGCTCCCGGATCTACGCATTTCTATATTTTCTGCCTCGTCTCCTTCATTGCCTATTCCTTCAAGTACACGGGCAAGCTGAACGATTTCGACTGGACGATTTATTGGGGCAACATCGCCGCCGGAGTCTTGCAGCCGGCCCTGTTTCTTCACTTTGCCCTCACCTTCCCCGAGAAACGCCAGATTGTACGCAAGTATCCCTTGCTGCTGGCCCTGGTCTATGTGCCGGGAGCAGTGTTACTGATCGCGCACGTCACCGCCATGCAGTGGCTGCAGGCCAGTGAGCGGCTGCGCTGGAACCTCGACCGGATGGAAATGTCCTACGGATCGTTGTTCTTTCTGGCCGCGGCCGTCGTGCTCTGGTACAGCTACCGGCTCGCCACCACAACCATTCTGCGGCAGCAGTTGAAGTGGGTTACCCGCGGCACCATTCTGGCCATCGTTCCCTACACTCTGTTCTATGTAATCCCGTATTTGATGGGTGCGCTGCCCGGCGCCACCATGAAGATCTCTGCCCTGTCGCTGGCGCTGTTGCCGCTCACTTTCGGCTATGCCATCTTCCGCTACCGGCTGATGGATGTGGACCTCATTTTCAAGCGCGGCGTGGTCTACACCCTTGCGGCAGCGATCGTGTTGGGATTGTATTTCGGGCTGGTAACGGGCGTGGCCCTGCTGGTGCACAATTGGCGGCCCAGCTCCGGTCCGGTGGGTCTAATCCTGGCTGTGGTGGTTACGGCGCTGCTGTTCGATCCGGTTCGCAAGTGGATTCAGGACCGCATCGACCAATTCTTCTACCGCACCCGCTATGACTACCGCCGCACGCTCCTCGAGTTCGGCCGGGAGCTGAGTTCGGAGACCAACCTCAATACTCTGCTGTCGTCGCTGATCGACCGGTTATCCCGCACCCTGGCGGTTGATCGCATGTCGATTTTCCTGGCCGGCGACGAGGCGGGACAAGAAAGACCGGGACAATTTGTGCTGGCCAAGTCCTTCGGCCTGTCCGTACCCGGCAAGATTGATCTCGCTTTTCTGAGCGCGCCACGGCCGGAACCGGCCGGGCATCTCTTTTTCGAGAACACGCACCAGGTGCCGCGTGAAACCCCGGAAGCCCAGCAAGCCATCGCCCGGCTCGATCTGAATTACTACATCCCCTGCCACGCCCAGCAAAAGACCGTCGCCGTGCTCGGCCTGGGCAAGACCACGAAGGGCGACTTCCTCTCCAGCGAAGACATGGAGTTGCTGGAGACCCTCGGCGGCTATCTCGGCATCGCCATTCAGAACGGCCAGCTCTATGCCTCGCTGCAGCAAAAAGCAGCGGAATACGAACGCCTGAAGGACTTCAACGAGAACATT
Organism: uncultured Acidobacteriaceae bacterium; assembly: GCA_963770235.1. Taxonomy (GTDB): domain Bacteria; phylum Acidobacteriota; class Terriglobia; order Terriglobales; family Acidobacteriaceae; genus Sulfotelmatobacter. Next base: position 134,635 of record CAVYOW010000009.1, read on the forward strand.
GTCGAATCCATCAACGTGGGCGTGATGGCGCTCGATATGGAAGACCGCATCGAGAGCTGGAACGCGCAGATGGAAGTGATGTACGCGGTGCCGCGCTGGCAGACCCTGACCCAGCCCCTGAAAGCCATTTTCCCCGCGGAGTTCGTCGAGGAATTCGATCGTATGCGGCAGGACGAGGGCATTCGTAATTTGTACAAATTCCGCCTGAAGACGCCTGCGGGCGAAGTCCGCACTGTGAATGTGGCCATGGCGCCGCTGGTGACCCGCACCTTCCAGGTCATCGGACGGCTGATCATCATGGATGACATCACCGAGCGCGTGGATCTCGAAGCCCAGCTTTCCCAGGCCGATAAACTGTCGTCCATCGGACTGCTGGCTGCCGGCGTGGCTCACGAAGTCAATACGCCCCTGGCCGTGATCTCCTCCTACACCCAGATGCTGGGCAAACAGCTGCAGGGCGATCCGCAGAAGGCCGACCTGCTGCAGAAGATCACGCGGCAGACTTTCCGCGCCTCTGAGATCGTGAACAATCTCTTGAATTTCTCGCGCACCAGCGGCAGCGAAATCGGCGATGTGGATGTGAACAAAGTGATCGCCGACACCCTGGCGCTGCTGGAGCACCAGTTCAAGGTGGCCAAGGTCGAGGTGCAGAACGTACTCGAGCCCAAGTTGCCGCCCATTCAAGGGAACGCGGGGAGATTGCAGCAGGTATTCCTGAACCTGTTCTTGAACGCCAAAGACGCCATGCCGGGAGGCGGCACGCTGCGCGTGGCCACGCTCAATGGCGAAAGCGTCAGCGTGTGCGTGTCCGACACCGGAACCGGCATCGCGCCTGAGCACATTCAGCGCATTTACGATCCCTTCTTTACCACCAAGACTTCCCCTCGCGAAGGGCAGGCCCGCGGCACCGGCCTGGGCCTTTCTGTCACCTACGGCATCATCCAGGAACATGCCGGCAAGATTCGCGTGGAGAGTCACCCCGACAAAGGAACCACCTTCACCCTGGATTTCCCCTTGAGCCGGAAGGCAGTCGCCTCCAAGGCAGAATATGTCTGACGCCGCCGTCATTTCGCGCACGCTGTTACACGGAACGCCCGGCATGGCGGGCGCGGTGCTCATCATCGACGATGAGGCCGAGATTCGTGAGTCTTTGCAGGCTCTGCTCGAGATGGAAGGCTTTGCCGTGGAAACCGCAGCCACCGGCGAAGCCGGCCTGCAGCGCATCGGCGAACAGCCTTTCGATTTGATCCTTCTCGACCTCGCCATGCCTGGCCGCGACGGCATGGATGTTCTGGCCGAGATTCGCGCCCACGAAACCCGCCTCCCGGTCATCATGATCACTGCCTACGGCACAGTGGAGAACGCGGTGCGCGCCATGCAGTCCGGAGCCGCCAACTTCGTCCAGAAACCCTGGGACAACGAAAAGCTTCTGGCCGACGTGCGCGCCGCCGTGGGCTGGCGCCGGGCGGAAGAAGAAAACATCCAACTCAAGCGCGCCCTCAAGCAGCGCTACAACTTCGAAAACATCGTGGGCAAGAGCGAGCCCATGCTGAAGATCTTCGACCTCGTCGCCCAGGTGGCCAACAGCCGCTCCACCGTGCTGTTGCAGGGCGAAAGCGGCACCGGCAAGGAAGTCATTGCCAAAGCCCTGCATTTGAACTCGCCGCGCCACGACCGGCCTTTCGTCCCGGTCAATACCGGCTCCATGCCGACGGACTTGCTCGAGTCCACGCTCTTTGGCCACGTGAAGGGCGCATTCACCAGCGCCATCGCCTCCAAGAAGGGCCTGTTTGAGATGGCGGACCGGGGCACTCTGTTTCTCGATGAGATTGCCACCATGGGCCTCGACACGCAGGCCAAGATTCTCCGCGTCCTGCAAGACCGCCGCTTCATGCACCTCGGCGGAGTGCAGGAGGTTCAGGTCGATGTGCGCATCATCGCCGCCACCAACATTGATCTGCGCCAGTCGGTGCGCGAAGGCCGCTTCCGCGAAGATCTGTTTTACCGGCTCAACGTGATCACCATCGATCTTCCTCCCCTGCGCCAGCGCAAAGAGGATATTCCGCTGCTGGTCGATTTCTTCCTGAAGAAGTATGCCGAGGAAAATGACCGCCCGGTGCGGCACGTAACGCCGGAAGCGTTGCGGCCCCTCATGTCCTATTCCTGGCCGGGCAACGTACGCGAGCTGGAGAACGTAATCGAGCGTGCCGTAGTGCTGTCCTCCGGACCAGAAATCAGCCTCGACCTGCTGCCCGACAATCTGCTGGGCCGGGGATCCGCTTTCGCGCTGCAGGATCCGCCCATGGACGCTTCACTGTTTGAAATCGTGGAAGACGTGGAGCGCCGCATCATCACCGACATGCTGGAGAAGTGCAACTGGAACCAGACCGAAGCCGCCGAGCACTTCAAGGTGCCGCTCTCCACCCTGAACCAGAAAATCCGCCGCTTGAATATCGAGATCAAGAAAAAGACCCGGGGATAAAGAAAGTGGCCAGTGGCCAGTGCCCAGCAAATACCTTCGAACACGCATCCACTTGATCTTTCTGACCACTGGCCACTGACCACTGACCACTGTTCTGCTATAGTTTCGTGCAAGCGCTGCACTAGACTGCCGCGCTCTTCCGAACCGCATGGAACTCACGTCGCCCACCGATCTCGCCAAAGAGAATGTCCAGACGGTTCAGAATTACGTCCTGTTCTGCGGGCAGACGATCGCGAATCTCTTCCGCAAACCTCTGTACTTCGCTGACATGGCGCAGCAGGCCGATACGATCGGCGTGGGATCGCTCCCTATTGTTCTGCTCACCGGCTTCTTCACCGGAGCCGTACTGGCTCTGCAGGCGGCGAACACGCTGGAGCGTTTCGGTTCCATCAATCTGATCGGGGAGCTGGTCTCCACTTCCATGGTGCGCGAGCTGGGACCGGTGCTGACCAGCCTGATGGTGGCCGGGCGCAATTCCTCCGGCATGGCCAGCGAGCTGGGTTCGATGGTGGTGACCGAGCAGATCGACGCCATGCGCGCTCTGGGCACCGACCCCATGAAGAAGCTGGTTACACCGCGCGTGGTCGCCACCGTGTTCATGCTGTTTTTTTTGGCCATCATTTCTGACCTGGTGGGGCTGACGGGTGGGCTGATGGTCGCCAAGGTGCTCCTCGGTCTGGATGCCCGGACCTACTGGTACAACGCCTGGCAGACGCTGGTGTTTCAAGATGTGTTCATGGGCTTGATCAAACCGGTTTTGTTCGGCTTCGTCATCGCCACCATTGGCTGCTTCTACGGAATGAACACGAGTGGAGGAACCCAGGGCGTGGGCCGCGCCACCACGCAGGCCATGGTGGCTTCCTCCGTGCTGATTCTCGTACTCGACTTTTTCGTGACCCGATTCCTGATGGCCGTGCTCTCTTTTCACTAATCGCATGTTTGATTAATGTATGTCCGCGCCGACGTTGCCTCTCGATTCTGCTGCTGTGACCGCGAAAGGGCGGTCCGCGCCGGCCATCGTGTTTGAAGACGTGGCTCTCTCCTTCCCTGAGAATGACGTGCTCCGCGGAGTTTCCTTTCGGCTGGCCCGCGGCGAGACCAAGGCGCTGTTCGGCGTTGCCGGCTCAGGAAAAAGTCTGGTTCTTAAACTGGCTCTGGGATTGATCCGGCCGGACTCGGGACGGATTCTCGTGCTCGGCCAGGACGTGACCCAGATGCGGGAAGAAGATTTGTTTGAACTGCGCGGCAAGATTGGGATGGTCTTCCAGGAGAGTGCGCTGTTCGATTCTCTCAGCGTGAAGGAAAACGTCGCGTACGGGTTGATGGGATCGCACGGCATCTATAACGAAGAGATCGACCGCAAAGTGCGCGAGGTATTGCGCTTCGTGGAACTGGAGCACACGCTCGATCTGGATCCCTCGGAGCTCTCCGGAGGCATGCGGCGTCGCGTGGCCATCGCGCGCGCGCTGATTACGCACCCCGAGCTCCTGCTCTATGACTCGCCCACTGGGGGCCTGGATCCAGTAACCTCGAACACCATCATCGAATTGATTGTGAAGCAGCGCGATGTCTACCAGACGAGCGCCCTTTTGGTCACCCACCGCCTGCAGGATGCTTTCACCATGGCCACGCATCAATTCGACAAGCGAACCAACCACATCGTCCCCCTGCCGCCGGGACAACATTGCGAAGTGCCCATGAGCTTCTTGATTCTGCGCGACGGGAAGGTGATCTTCGACGGCGACCTGCAACAACTGGCTCACACCGAGGACGAGTACATCCGGGAATACATCTCGTAGAAGCAACTATGCCTCATCCTAGGCTGTCCGAAACGCAAGTCCGGGAGCTCACTAGTTGGGTTGCGGCGTATATTTCAGAGCAGAGAACATCATTCCAGAGCAAGGCTGCGGCGATCGAACCGGGCCACAAAGCCGCGTTACAACCATTTTTCCCAGTAACTTTGCTTGACCAAGTGAAGGTCGTGCGGGGACGGGCGAGCGAGCCCTCCTTCTATTCTCAACTGCGAGGTCTGGGAATCACGAACGCGCCTCCGTTCTCGGACATGGCGGGGATTACGTTCCAGGATGTAGTGGTACACGCCGAGCCGCTCACCCGCCGTCTTCTGTTTCACGAGCTGGTTCACGCCGTGCAGTACAAACATCTTGGTCTGCCCGGATTCGCCCAGCATTATGTTCGCGGTTTCCTCAACGGCGGTTCATACGAGCAGATACCCCTTGAGAAGCAGGCCTATGAACTCGAGGCACGATTCGCAAATGATCCTGCCGGACAGTTTTCTGTCGATGCAGATGTGCAGCGCCGGCTAAAGTTACGCCTACTCTAGGGGTGATGCGAGCCCCGGCCGCGCCTCTTCTCTTACTTACCCCCGGCCATCAATTTTTCCACCTCCTCTGCCTTCGAAGGCAGGGCCTCACTCAGTTTGATCAGCTTGCCGTCCTGATCCACGTAGTAGTCGTCTTCGATGCGCACGCCAAGATTTTCCTCGGGAATGTAGATCCCCGGCTCGATGGTGAAAGCCATGCCCGGACCGAGGGGGACGTTGTAGTCGTTGGGGTCATGAACGTTGAGCCCGATATAGTGGCCCAGGCCGTGAATGAAATACTTTCCCAGCGGCTCGCCATGCAGATCCTTGCCATGCGTGTTGATGTAGTCGAAGGCTACCTGGTGGAGCGAATCCGCGCCGCTTCGGCCGAGGTGCGATTTGCCGGACTGGAACGCGGCCATGGCGGCCTGTTGCGCTCCCAGAACAATGTCGTAGATCTCGCGCTGGCGCGCGGTGAAATGTCCGTTGATAGGAAGCGTGCGCGTGATGTCGGAGGCATACATCGAGTATTCCCCCGCCGCGTCGATGACCACGACGTCCCCGGACTTCATCACGTTGTCGTCGTCCGAATAGTGCAGCACCGTGGAATAGTAGCCTGAGCCCACGATGGGCGCATACGCTACCCGCTCGCATCCACGCTTCCCCCACTCGTATTGCATAAGCGCAGAAATTTCACGCTCGTTCACGTTCGGCTTCACTGCCTTGAATGCGGCAAAGTGCGCCGCCACCGAGGCATCGACCGCCTTGCGGATCAGCGCCACTTCTCCCGCATCTTTGGTGGTGCGCAGCGACGAGATCATCGGCTTTACGTCCTGAAATGACAGATACGCGTTGAACCGCTTCATGAACTCCAGCGGCTTGAACGAAGTAGAAGTCTCACCCTCCGAATCGACATCGGTGTAGAGGACAGGGTGAGCGCCGGTTACGTAGCGGGCGACGTCATTGGGCAGTTGCCCCATATCTTCGACGTGATCGAAGCCTGTGATCTTTGGCGCTTCGGGGTTCTCGGGGCCAAGCTTGGGTCCAGTCCATTTCTCCTGGGTCAGATTGCGTGGAGGCAGAAAAAGTATCTCGGTATACGCACGCGCCGGCGTGTCGCCTTTAGCGTCGGCAGCCGAGGCAATCAGCAAAGCAACGCCCGGCTCGGTCGAGCCAGAGAGATAGTAGAAATTATCATCCTGGCGAAAGCCGTAAAGGTCGTTAGGGCCGTCGTTCTCCGTAGCGGCGAACAGAACCACCACGCCTCCCACTTTCCTGGCGAGCGCCTCGCGGCGGGCGTGATAGTCGGAGTTGGGCTGGCGGTCGAAAGCGAAACTCGACTCGACCTTCAGCAGAAAGAAAAAGAAAAGGCCGGCAAGAGAACTTGCCAGAAAAAAAGAAGACTGCTTTCGCATCGTGTGATTCATCCTCGGTTTGACGTGCGCCCATCGCAACCGTCAACTGGAGGGCTGTCTCTTCAACAGGACATCCCCCAACTACTTCTGCCCGCTGGTCACGTTCTGCTTTGCCTGCAGGAAGGAGTCGACGTTAGTCTTGTCGACCAGGGCAGAACCAGTATCCACAAAGGAGGGGATCGGCGCAAAGCTGTCCTTCGACCAGTCCGCAACCAGCGATGAGGGCTTATGGTGATACAGGTTGTCGAGCATCTGCATGCCGACAAAGGCCATGGTGTAGGGCTTCTGGCTGATGGTAGCGGCGATGCCGCCCTTTTGGATCCACTCCAGCGTATCAGGATCCGTATCCATCGCCATCACCACTTTGCCGGCGATGTGGTAGCTGTTGAGCACGCCGGCTACTTCCTTTCCCGACTGCGCTTCCAGACAGACGAAGGCGTCGACCTGATCTTTTTCCTTGCCGATGATCTGGGTGGTCGTATCGAAGGCGATGCGCGGGTCGCCCTGGATGTCGACGACGCGCGTGATCTTAATGCTGGTGTGCTCGAACGCGTCCCGATAACCGCGCAGGCGATCCTGCATGTTGTGCTGATCGGGCATGGTGAATGCCACGACGTTGCCTTTGCCCTTTAACTCCTGCGCCAGCCGCTGCCCGCCCGTCAGGCCGACCTGATAGTTGTTGGTGCCGATGAAGAACAGGCGCCGGCTCGCCGGCGCGTCGGAATCCATGGTGACTACCGGAATCCCGGCGGCAATCGCCTTGTCGATGCTGTCTTTCAGCAGGGCGGGGTCGGTTACGCCCAGCAGGATGCCGGTGGCTTTCTGCTGTATCGCCTTGTCCAGCGCCTCGCGCTCGGCTTTTGGATCGTAGGTGTTGGGGCCGACGAAATCAGCCCGCACCTTCATTTGCGCGGCCGCCTTTGCAAAGCCCGCTCCCGCAGCCTGCCAGTAAGGAACCTGGAGGTTGGCTGCCACGAATACGTAGTACTCGTCGGAATCGTGAGCGGCGCCGCAACTGAGAAGCGCGCTCACAGAGCATGCCAGAACCAGAAGAGAAGCCAGCTTGGGGAAGCGGAGCATCGGATCCTCCTTCAACCGCGAAGTTTACAGGACGCGGAGTTCAACTGGCGGGCCGGGCCCGATGAGAAACTTTGCGACTGGATTGTAATCGAGCGGTCGGCCAAAAGAAAGAGCAGCCGACGCCTCATCGAGTAGCGGCGGCAGCCGTTACAAACTTCACACGCCCACGGGGAAGGGTTTGGTGTGAGTCTCGGCGCTGAGCCCGACGCCCGCGAAGCGGCCCTGCAGCAGCGACATCAATCCGGTGCACCAGTAACCCACCACGAACAGCAGGAGGAATGGAATCGTAACGTAGTTTTCGTTTAGGAAAGCGTAGTACACCGTGAGCGCGAAGTAAGTGCCGATCGCCAGTTCGAGCCACGGCACCCAGCCCAGGCGCTTGCGGTATTTCGTGGCGCCGACTTTGTCTTTCTTCGATTCCACGTGGTACTTCGGCGTGCGCGCGAACGCGCTCTCCTTGCCAATGAGCGCTTCGATCACGGCTTTGGTGTTGGTGATGGTCAATCCGATGCCGAGGGCCATCAGAAGCGGCAGATACAGCAGCGCGCGCGGCCAGCTCCTGGGAAAGAGTTCACGCTGCGAGACCAGATAGAAGCTCGAAATCGAAAACGTCGACGCCATGAATAGCGGCAGATCGATGAAGAGCATCTGAAACCATCCCTGATAGAAACGGATGATCATGGCCGGCAACATCAGCACCGAGAGCACGATCATGAGCGGATAGCTCAGGTTCGCAGTCAGGTGATACCAGGCTTCGATCTTGGTGTGCAGCGGCGCGTCGCTGCGCAGGACACGCGGCAGAATCTTCTTTCCCGTCTGGATCAGTCCCTTGGCCCAGCGCGCCTGCTGGGTTTTGAACGCGGTCATCTCCACCGGCAACTCGGCGGGGCACTCCACATCCTGCAGGTAAACGAATTTCCATCCCTTGAGCTGGGCCCGGTAGGAGAGATCGGTGTCCTCGGTCAGGGTGTCGTGCTGCCAGCCCCCAGCATCGTCAATCGCCGTGCGCCGCCACACTCCGGCAGTGCCGTTGAAGTTAAAGAAAACGCCGCTGCGCGCGCGTCCCGAGTGCTCGAGCACGAAATGGCCGTCGAGCAGAATGGCTTCCACTTCTGTGAGGAATGAGTAATTGCGGTTGATGTGCGTCCAGCGGGTTTGCACCATGCCGACCTTCGGACCGGTGAAGTGATGAATGGTACGAAGCAGAAAGTCTTGGGGCGGGGTGAAGTCGGCATCGAAGATGGCGACGAATTCGCCCTTCGCTGTTTTCAGGCCCTCGGCCAGCGCTCCCGCCTTGAAGCCTTCGCGGTTGCTGCGGTGATGGTAGCTGATCGGATTGCCCAGCGCGGCGTAGCGTTCGACCAGGTTGCGCGCGACTTCGACGGTCTCGTCCGTGGAATCGTCGAGCACCTGAATGTCGAGCTTCTCCCGCGGATACGTCAGCTTGCAGATGGACTCCAGCAGCCGCTCGACCACGTACTGCTCATTGAAGATGGGTAGTTGCACCGTGACGCGCGGCAAGTCCTCGAAGCGCGCAGCCGGCTCGGTGGTGCGCTTTTCCTTGTGCTTGTAATACAGATAAACCAGGACATAGCGGTGCATCCCGTAACCTGCCAGCAGAATCAGCACAATAAAATACGGGACCAGCAGCGCACGATCGAACGCGTCGGTATGGTAGAGACCCTGGAAAGTCTTATCCAGCAGATGCTGGCGGAGATAGGGCCCAATGCCCCTGGGGGCGGCCCATGCAGCCAGCGTCGAAGACACGATGAGATCAGAACGGAGCAAGGGGTCCGGTGAAAACCTTTATTCTACCGGATTCGTAGCGCCGGCATCCCGTCCGGCTGTCCCGAGGCGTCTCGCCCTCGGCGCTCCCAACGGCCGTTTGCAATTCAAGGCGGTGCGCTAGCGAATGACGTGGATTCTCACACCCACTTTGAGCTTCTTCCATACCTTCTCGGCCGTATATACCGGGACCTTGAGCGCAATCCCCAGCGCGAGGCAAGCGCGATCCCCCAGGGACAACCCAAGATGACGGGTCTGAATCACCAGATCGCCGGCAATCCTGGCCTGTTCTTCGTCAAATGACACCGCTTCTCGAAGTGGGCTGATGGCGTCTTCCCACGCTTGCTCGGGAGTCCACCCGCGGCTTACTAGCTTGGTTTGCACCTCGGCAAGATTCACCGTGCTGCCGACCGCACGGGCCAGCAGATCGGGAGTAAGTTTCTCCGCGCCCAGCTCATCGTTAATCACCGTAAGAATGGCCGAAGCATCGAGCACAATCCAGTTCATCTTTGCTTATGTTCATTCAGCATTGACTATTCATGCCTGGCGGCCGCGCGCCGTTCCGCCAGCAATTCATCGACCAGCGAGGAGCCCTTCACGTACTTCCGGGCGCGGCGCTGCGCGCGCTGGATGCGGCGCTGCTGGGTCGTGATGCGCAGTTCATCGTCTTCGATCCGCAGCACGACTTCGTCTCCAACCTCGATGCCAAGCGCCTTGCGGAATGAAGAGGGGATTACGACACGGCCGTTCTCGTTCACACGCGTTCGGGTTTCTTCTGGCATGACAAACTCCGACTGCAATGACCTAATTGTATCATACTGTCACAAACGAGGATTATTGCCCGCTGCCGCTCTTAATGCCGCGCTGCCCAGGCCAGCCCGTCGGGATCACGACCAGCCTCGATGCGGCCAGTCACTTCCAGCGACCGAAGATCGATGACAGCCACATACCCATCAGGAGAACAGGCCACGAAGGCGCGCGCTCCGTCTGGCTGCATTTGAATGCCGGCTGCGCCGTGTCCAACCGCGATACGTTTGACGGTCTTGCGAGTCGCCGTGTCGATGACGGTGACATCTGAACTTCGCAAGGACGAAATGAGCGCCAGTTTCCCGTCCGGCGTGAACTTCAGCCGGTTCGCGCCGCCCACATCAGCCGCAAGCGTCTGCGTCACCTGCTTGCTTGCAATCTCAATGATGGAGACGGTTCCGTCCCCGGCATTAGCCACCCAGATTTCTTTGCCGTCCGGAGAAACATCAAAACCCTCGGACCCGCTGCCGACGCGGACCACCGTCTCATTCCAGTCCCCTCCGGGTGCGCCCATCGGCCCACCTTGCCCGGGAGGCCCGCCGGCACTCTTCTCGATCAAACTCACGGTGCCGGAACTAACGTTAGTAGTGATAATCAGCCTCATATCCGGTGACACGTAGATCATGTGTGTCCGGTTCTGCCCGGTGCCAAGCATCCAGTCAACACTCTTGGTCGCCGGATCATAGCTGCCAATCGCCTTCGCGCCCTCGGCCGTGAACCACGCCTTTCCGCCCGACGAAAGTCACTCCATGCGGACCGCGCAAAGCTCCCAGGTCGACGGAAGGCAATGCCTTTTGCGCAACCAGATCCACGACCGCAAGCGTGTTGTACGCCCCGGATCCGTAATTGGTCGCGTAGGCGGTTTTGCCGTCGTCGGACGCGATGACTTCGTGGGGATCATTGCCGACCGGTATCCGAGCGACCACCTGCAAGCTGGAGGGATCAACAATCAGGAGCATGCCGTCGCGCTTGGCGAGTATAAGCAATGCAGTCGCGGGAGTGTCCGCGGCATGAACCAGCGTCGCACCAAGCATGCTGCCGAGCAGAAGGAGGAAGGTAAGCAAGCGTGTCATAATTTCAAAAGAATACGCCATCGCGGCAAGTGCCCGGCGAGGAAGTGCCCGGGCTAGTCCTGATTTTCGACCGTGGGAATCGTCTTGAGCTGGAGATTCGTGCGGTCGCCTTCACTCACGCGCAGCGCCTTGCCCTGACCATCGTAGTTTTTGAGGAATTCGGGATTGTAGTAAGCTTCGCCGTCGACACTCTCCCATGCAAAGACCGTGTAATCGCCGGGAGGCAAGCCGCGCAGGGTGAAGCGTCCGCCCTGATCGGTGGCCACTTTGCGATAGCGGTCGGGATGGCTGCGGAAACGCGCTTCGGGCACGGCCACCACCACCGCGTCGGCGACGGGTTCGTCTTTTTGATTCGTAGCCACGCCCTCGGCGGTCGCTCCGTTGGCGCTCGCCAGCACATCAAGCGTGGTGGTGCCGCCGCTCACGCTGAATCCAGAGTCCGTCACCTCGCGCCCGCCCGCCGCCACGGATTTCAGAAACCAATCGGGCAGCGAACTAGCATCGGAAATTTGCACGTAATAGTGCCCCGCGGATACGTTCTTCCACTCAAAGCTGCCATCGGCATTCACGTGGGCCAAGGGTCGGAGAGCCCTCTCCAACTGTGACCGCGCCGACCGCATCGTCATCCCCGTCGGCGGAGCGTAGCAGAAGAAACATCTGGCTGGGATCGGGTTTGGAGACGCTCGCTGCCTCCATCCGAAAGCGGCCGCGAATCGAGCCACCAGCCTGCGGCGCGAGCTGCAGGCCTTCCACGTTGGCCGACGTGACCTGCAAGGCCTGCCGCGCCATCATAGGCGCGGCAGCGTTATCCACGGTCGCGAAAATCGTGTAGGCGCCGGGAGAAACGTCGCGAATCTCGAAGCTGCCATCTTTGTGCATCTCCGCGCCGTTCAGCACCAGGCTGAAATCTTTCGACTGCAGCATGATCGCGGCCGTGGTCCCGGGCGGCAGGTTCACCACGGAGCCGCGGATGATCAAGCTGGGGCTTGGGGTCAGCGAGAAATTCGCCGGAAAGTCATCGCCGGCGTGCAACTGGATCGGCGCGGCCTGACCACGATCCCGGGTGCCAGGATAATACGCAGTTTGGTAAGCGGTAGGCACAGATTTCTCGGGCGCTGCGGCTCCGTTGTGCGGCGCGGGAGCGTTGCCGGTGGTTTCGATCAGACTTCTGAAGTCGGGCGGCGGCGTTACCGAAACAAAGTAGTTGCCTGCGGCCAAGCCTGGGATGCGGTAATCGCCCAAATCGTTAGTGCGCTCGGCACCCACCTGCTCCCAGTGACTGCGTCCGGCGACAAAAGTCTGGCGCAGTACGGCGACTTGCGCCTCAGCCATGGGATCGCCGTCCTCGTCGGTCACGCGGCCTTCCACGACCGCCGCGGCTTGCAGATGAATGACTAAATCTTTCAGCTCCTGCCCGGCGCTCAGCGTGAGCACGCGCCCTTCCGTCCGGCGCTGGTGCTTGTCGATTTCCTGGAAGCCCGTGCGTTCCACAAATAATCGATAGCGCCCGGGCACGATGTTCTCGATGCGAAAGCCGCCATCCACGCCGGTGAGCGCGGTGTAGTTTCCGCCATCGCTCTGGCTCTCGGCGATCAGCTCGATCAGCGCCTTCTTCACCGGCTCGCTGCCGGGATCTTTGGTGACGATGCCGGTGACGACGGCTCGTGCTGGTGCGGAAGTTTGCGCAGCGGATGAAGTCGGGCTCTGCACGGAAAGCACAACGGCGGCTGCGACGACGAGCCACAACAGACCTGCGGGAAGAACCTTCATCTTCTCTAGTGCGGGGGCGTGTCGGGAGTGCGTCGAGTCGTCGTCGTGAGGATCGGATCACGTTCGCTTCGACCTAGTCATTCTAACCTGAGGTGAGTCGTTGATCCAGATCAAAGAAATTGCAGATTCGAGCTCGTAAAATCTCTGGAATCAGCAGCTTACGTCCTGGGGATCTGGCTAAAATATTGAGAGTAAACAACTTACCTGTAAAATATTCCATTCAAAGGACTTAGAGGACATCGCCTCGGCTAAGTGCCCTGGAATCAGCAGATCGCATCGCAAGATCTTGCATTCACAGGACTTATCTCGTTGCTATTCGGTTGTCAAAGATCAGGTGCGCTGGGCTGACCGGCTTCAGCGTTTCCGGCTTGATCATTGTCGGCTGATGGGCCTGTGGATGGCAAGGTTAGATGTCACATGGTCGCTGTGGAATCCACCTTTCAAAGGAAGAGCGGAGCCGCCCGAGCTTGTTCCAAAACGAAACTCTGCTTCAATAAATGCCGGGGTAGTGCCGGAGCCTTGCGCGAACTGAAGTAAGCTTTGATTCGTGGGCCTGTGGTGTAATGGCAGCACAGTTCCCTGCCACGGAAACGGTGAGAGTTCGAATCCCTCCAGGTCCATTCCTCTTTGCTTGAGGATGTCTCTCAGGGACAAGTGGAGGGTTCGTAGGGCATGGTACGTCCCTCTCCTTAAAGTAACTTGATTCGCCGGCTGATTCCCTCGATAATGGCCTTGTACCGTGGCAGGGAACCAGTTACTTGCTGTCGCGACGGCCTCGGAAGTTCCGGGGCCGTTTGCCTTCTGTGGCACGGCGCAAAAAGCCCGCAGTCCCGCTTCCCGCAAAACACGCGAGCGGGGCACTGGGCTACTCTTCCCATTTCGGCTCGAGGACAAATGTAGAGGGAGCGGTTGTCTCGGGTCGGGGTTGCGGCGCTTCTGTGATTACGGCCGGGCCACACTCAAAATGCGTGCTCACGTTGCATGCATGACTTCCTGCTATTGCCCACTTAGAGAAACTCAACGAGCCGTCCTGCGGAAGAGCCCAGTACTGCTCGCGCTCCCCATATAGCGTCTCAATCGTACCGTCCCACATAAAGCAGCCTTGCGGATTGCAGCCGCCATATTCGTGCAGTCCGCCGTTGATTCCGTGGGTCCATGTTTCGCCGTCCTTGCAATGCAAAGTGAGTGGTACACCATATCCACCGCCCTTGTCGCGATGCACAAGTTCCATACCGAATGCCCAGTATTCCCCGCCGTGAACAAAGACCCAGCTCGCGAGTTCCCTGTTCGTGGCGTCGTCGCGCTGGTGAACGAGCTTCCAAGACTTGCCTCCATCGTTGGTAATCACGTAGGCATCTTCAGCCTCAGGGTGTTCGCGAATCATAAGGTAGTGCGACGAATCCAGCGCTGCGACGGCGAGGACCAGGTTAAACGCCCGTAGTTCATCATGGGTTAGGGCAGCGATGTCCTCCCAGTGGTCGCCCCCGTCATGTGTCAATCTTACGGGGCCGGTCATTAATGTAGGTTCACCCCAAATGCCCGAGGGAAGGCTGCGGCGACCACCGATTACCGCGATACCATTGCGGGCGTCAGCGAAGGAAAACGTCCATATCGTAGCGCCAGCGTTGTGCACATCCCAAGTCTTGCCTCCGTCGGCAGTGGACAGCAATCGGCCGCCCTTGCCGGCAGCGTGTCCTACCTTGTCATTGATAAATGCTATGTTCAAGAGAACTCCGCCCTCGTGATTCTGGTGTGCGACTTTCCACGTGTTTCCACCATCAACAGAGGACCCAATCGTCTCGTCTGCCCCGCATGCCCAAAAGACGTTCCCGACCACGGTGACGTTTTCTATCCGGAACGGTGTGGAAGATGTGCTCCAATGGGCCTGACCCTGTGGGCTTACCGAGGGCCGCTTCTTCGCCCCGCAGCCACTGGTCAGGCCAATCAGAAGGAGCGCCGTCAAAATGCGGATTCCATGCTTCGGCATTGGCGTTCTCCTCGGCCTTTACTGACCAGTAAATGCTTCGCCCGGCTCAGGCCCAATTTCCCCGAGGGTTACAATCTGCGCGGCTTAATTCAGGAAGTACTGCCGATACAGCGTGTCTCTCTGGGCGGGGCGGAAGCCGGCGTCGCGGATGATGCGGCGCAGTTCTTCTTCTGTGGTGCAGTTGGTTACGCCGGCGGCTCGCACTACATTTTCTTCGAGCATCACCGAGCCTACGTCGTTGCCGCCGAAGCGGAGGCCCATCTGGCAGACTTTCAGGCCTTGCGTGACCCAGCTCGATTGCACGTTCAGGAAGTTCGAAAGATACAGGCGCGAGATGGCCAGGACTTTCAGGTATTCGACGGCGGTGGCTTCGTCCCAGTGGCGACCACCGAGGGCGGTGTTGTGCGGCTGAAAGCTCCACGGGATGAACGCGGTGAAGCCGCCGGTTTCTTCCTGCAGATCGTAGAGTTGCTGGAAGTGGTTGACGCGGTTTTCGTAATTCTCGCCGACGCCGAACATCATGGTCGCGGTGGTGCGCATGCCGATCTGGTGGGCGGTGCGATGAACGTTGATCCAGTCGTTGGTCAGGCACTTCAGGCGCGCGATTTTGTAGCGCACTTCGTCGTCGAGAATTTCGGCGCCGCCGCCGGGAATGGAATCGAGTCCGGCGTCGCGCAGGCGGAGAATGGTGTCGCGAATGCTGAGGCTGCTGTACTCGGCGATGGCGATGATCTCGGAAGCAGAGTAGCAATGCAGATGAACTTGCGGAAAACGCTCTTTGATGCCCCGCAGCATTTTCTCGTGCCAGTCGATCTTGAGATCGGGATGCAGGCCGCCTTGCATCAGCACGCCGGTGCCGCCGAGTTCGACGGTCTCGCGGATTTTTTCGTAGATGGTGTCGAAATCGAGGATGTAGCCCTCCTTCGCCGCGGGGCCTTTCAGCGGGCGATAGAAGGCGCAGAAGGTGCAGTACTCGGTGCAGAAGTTGGTGTAATTAATGTTGCGGTCGATGATGTAGGTGACCGTGCCCTCGGGATGCAGCTTGCGGCGCACCGCATCGGCTTCCATGCCGATGCCGATCAGGTCATCGGACTCGAACATCTCCAGAGCTTGCTGCTTGGTGAGAGACATGTGCAACTCAATTCTAACGGAGGGTGGGGGCTTGGGCCAAATGCGGGCACGCCAGGCAACGTCTTTACGAAGAGGCTGTGGCCGCTCCTAACTTCTGCTTGTAGCGAAGATATTGAACCAGCGTCACCGCTGTGCCAATGACTGCCAGAACGATCAAGATGGCCAGCGCCGGTTTGTAGTACTTAGTGAAGAAGCGCAGGATATGTCGGCCGTAAACAAATCCCAGGGCGGCCTCGATGGAGTAGCGAATCCCGCGACCGAGCACCAAAGCTGCGAGGAACTTTTTTCGCGAGTATTGCATGGCGCCTGCCGCGAGCAAGAACGGGAGGAACGGAAACGGCGGCGGCAACAAGGCGGGAATCACGATCGCGGCGAATCCCCAGCTGGCGAACGCTTTGGAAAATTGAGTCGCTCTTTTTTTCGAGAGCTTGCGCTCCATCATTTCCTTGCCACCCTTGCGGGCCAGGAAGTAAGTAATGTAGCCGCCGATCACTGCGCCGAGAGTCGCCATGACGGCGTAGTAGGGCCACGGTTCCTGATGACGAGCAGCCAGCCAGATGGTGAGGACATCCATGCTGCCAGTCAGCGGAATCACGGAGTTGTCTGCGAGTCCCAACAGGACCAAGCCTATTCCACCCAGGTGACGGAGTTGCCGCCAGAGAGGCACTGCCAGCAAGGGATGTAGAGGAAGGAGCATTTGGATTTGTTAAACGATTGCGGCATGCGCCGAGACATTCGCCGGACATTCTCTGGGACTAGGAAACGCATCTCCGGAGCGACGGGCAGCGCGTCGATCTCAGCCGCATAGCGATAAAAGAGTTGCAGGCCTTCGAGGCAGGCGGCGTCGAGGTGGTAGTAAATGTTTTCAGTGAGGTAGGAGCGTACGTTGGATTCGCTGAGGCTTAGTCTGGGAGCCCATTCGCGGGCGATTTGGTCGAGGTTGGCGGGTTCGAGTCCGTGATCGCGGGATTGTTGAAACACTTGCGCCAGGTCTGGCGACTGGGCGTCGCTTCACGCAACGCTTCTTGACGAACTGCCCAGAAGGCGAAGACGAAGGGCTTGCCGGTGTGGCGAATCCACTCCTCGGCGAGGTCGAGCGTGAGGTAGCGCGAGCGGTCGATCTGCAGCGCGGGATCTCCGATCAGTAATCCGGCATCGTGCTGGGCGAGCATTTTTTCGATATTCGGCGCCATCGGGGTGAATGTCCTGCCGCCGCCCAGCCATTTTTCAAAGAGAATTTTGGTCAGCGCGACTGAGGTCATGGAGGACGTGTCCAGAGCTACGGTGCGAATTTTGTCTACCGGCACTCGGCTGACCAGCAGGATGGAACGCACTGGACGGCGCGAGGCGATCGCGACACCAGGCAACACCATCAGGCCGGGGACTTGCGCGTAAGCCGCGGCGGGGATGATTCCGATGTCGGCGGTTCCGGCCTCCAGCGCGCGGGCGCAAGCCGAGGGAAGCGTGTAGGAAATCTCGAACTCGCTGCCCGCCTCGCCGTGTTCGAAATCCCACATGAGGGGAGCGGTGTTGAGGTAGGAAATCGCAGAGATGCGCAGACGTCTCATTCCTGTTTTGATTTTAGCAGACCTTTTTGACAGGCCTTTGTGACGGCTTCCCTTGACACTGCTTTCGGCCAATGGTTACAGTCCGCCCAGTCTCTGTTCGATGCCGATGATTGGAGTATGCACGTGCCTAACGCCGTTGCTGCATCCCCATCTGTCACTCATATTCTGGAATGGCTTGCCATCTCGCTGACGCCCGGCCTGGGGCCGACGAAGGCGCGGAAGTTGGTGGAACACTTCGGCGACGCGGAGGCGGTGTTTCACGCTTCGCTCACGGAATTGGAAAGCACGGGGATTCAAGTGGTCTCGGCGCAGTCGATCGCGACGGGAAAATCTGCGGAACTGGCGCGGGAAGAGATCGCTCGCGCGGCGGCTGCGGAGGTAACTGCGATCTCTCTTGAAGATCCCTGCTACCCGTCGCGACTGAAGGAGATCTATGATCCGCCGCTGGTGCTTTACGTTCGCGGCAATCCCGAGGTTCTGACGCAGCCCGGCATTGCCATGGTGGGCACGCGCCATCCGACGCCGTATGGCTCGGGGATGGCGGAGCGGCTGGCATGCGACCTGGCAGCGCAAGGACTGGTGATTATCAGCGGCATGGCCCGCGGGGTCGACACGGCCAGCCATCGCGGGGCGATCTCAGCCAAGGGGAAGACGGTGGCGGTTTTTGGCACGGGTGTGGACGTGATCTATCCCAAGGAAAATTCGCGGTTATCGGAGCAGATTCTGGCGCTCGGCGGTGCACTCATTTCTGAGTTTCGTCTGGGAACATTTGCGGCGCCACAGAATTTTCCTATCCGCAACCGGATTTTGAGCGGCATGTCGGTCGGCGTGCTGGTGGTGGAAGCGGCGGAATACTCGGGAACACGCATCACGGCGCGCTGCGCGCTGGAGCAGAATCGCGACGTTTTCGCGGTGCCGGGCAACGTCACGAATAAGAATTCCTGGGGGCCGAACACGCTGATCAAGCAGGGCGCGAAGCTGGTCGCGACGTGGGAAGATGTGTGGGAAGATCTGCCGCCGGAAGTTAAACTTGCGCTTGCTCCGACGCCCTCGCCTGAATCCGGGAGCGCATCTTCGGCATCTCTATTCCCGGACGAAGGGCTTCCGCCGCATGAGAAGCGAATCTTGAGCTTATTGAAGGCAGATGAGGCAACGCATATCGATGAATTGGTGGAGAAATTAGAAACAGAGTTATCTTCCTCTGAGATTTTTGCGGCGCTGTTTGAGTTAGAGTTGACGGGCAAAATCAGACAAATGCCGGGCAAGAATTTTGTGAAGAGTTTCTGAGGGCAGCTCCTAGCTTCTGGCTACTAGCCAAGCCTTGGACGGTGACCGATGGAAGACTTCAAGGATCTCCGGGTCTGGACCAAGGCGCACGAATTGACTTTAGCCGTGTATCAGAAGACACGTGCCTTCCCGAAGGAAGAGATGTACGGGCTGACGAGTCAACTGCGACGTGCCTCCGCCTCGGTCGGAGCAAACATCGCTGAAGGATGCGGCCGAAGATCGGACGCAGAGATGAGAAGGTTTGTTCAAATCGCCCGCGGGTCTGCCAACGAAGTGGAATACCATCTGCTGCTCGCGAAGGATCTGAATTTTTTGACCGCTGATGAGCACAGGGATTTGGAAGCGAAAGTCCTCGAAATCCAGCGCATGCTGGCCTCGCTAGTGCAAAGCTTGAAGATCACGGTTTTGGCTAGCAGCTAGCAGCTAGAAGCTAGAAGCTTTTTCACGGGTAACTTGTTGCCGCCGTCCCATTCGTGCTAGCTTCGAAGCGAAATCTTACAAACTGAGGGTCCATTGGTAAAGAGTTTAGTCATTGTCGAATCGCCGGCTAAGGCGAAGACCATCCAGAAATATCTGGGAAAGGGATTTACTGTCGAGGCCTCGCTTGGGCACGTGAAGGATCTGCCCAAGAGCACTCTGGGAGTGGACACGAACAACGACTTCGAGACCGACTACGTCGTCATCCCCGGAAAAGAAAAGGTTCTGGCCAGGCTGAAGAAGCTGGCAGGGCCGATGGATGCGATCTATCTGGCGCCTGACCCGGATCGCGAAGGCGAGGCCATTGCGGCTCATCTGGCGGGTGAACTGGCGCGCAACGGCGCGGCCTCGAAGAAGAAAAAGAAGAAGAAAGAAGATGCAGACGTTCCGCCGCGCATTCAGCGCGTTACCTTCAATGAAATCACCAAGCGTGCGGTGCAGGCGGCGTTCGAGCATCCGCGGGCCATCGATCAGAATCTGGTAGACGCGCAGCAGGCGCGGCGCGTGCTCGATCGACTGGTCGGCTATCAGGTTTCGCCGCTGTTGTGGGATAAGGTTCGCCGCGGACTTTCTGCGGGACGGGTGCAGACCGTTGCCCTGCGATTGATCGTGGAACGCGAACGCGAGATCAAAGCGTTCGAGAAGAAAGAATATTGGACGATCGATGCACACCTGGCCGCCAGCAAGCCTCCGGCATTCGATGCGCGCTTTCTGGGCAAGGGCGAAGAGAAGATTGAGGTCACGAACGGCGAGGATGCGGAAAAGATCCGCGCGGCGCTCGAGCAAGCTGACTGGATCGTACGGTCGGTCGACAAGAAGGAACGCCGCCGCAACGCCGCGCCTCCTTTCACGACCAGCAAGTTGCAGCAGGATTCGTCGCGCAAGCTGCGCTTCAGCGTGAAGCGCACGATGATGATCGCGCAACGGCTGTACGAAGGCGTGGAACTGGGCGAAGAAGGCCTGGTGGGTCTGATCACCTACATGCGTACCGACTCGACCCGGGTTGCGCCCGAGGCGATTCAGGAAGTGCGCGAATACGTGGGCAAGGAATATGGCGCGGCTTACCTGCCCGAGACTCCAAATACATATAAAGAGAAGAAGGAAGCGCAGGCGGCGCACGAAGCCATTCGGCCGACTTCGGCGATGCGGCATCCTGACCTGGTAAAGCAGTACTTAAAGGAAGATGAGTTCAAGGTCTACAAGCTGATCTGGCAGCGCTTTGTGGCGTCGCAGATCATGCCGGCGGTGTTCGACCAGACCACGGTGGACATCGACGCGAAGAGTAAGGCCGAGACATTCTGGTTCCGCGTGACTGGATCGGTGCTGAAGTTCGACGGCTTCCTGCGGGTTTACGAAGAGTCGAAGGAAGGCAAGGACGAAGAAGACGAAGAACTGAAGCACAAGCTGCCGGCGCTGGAAGCAGGACAGAAGCTTACGCTCAAGGAGTTGAAGCCGGAGCAGCATTTCACGGAGCCGCCACCGCGCTACAACGAGGCGTCGCTGGTGAAGGAACTGGAAGAGCGTGGCATTGGGCGTCCGTCGACCTATTCGGCGATTCTTTCGACGATTCAGGAGCGGCAGTACGTGCAGAAGTTGGGCGGGAAGTTTACTCCGACTGAGATTGGACTGGTGGTTACCGATCTGCTGGTTGAAAACTTCCGCGATATTTTCGACGTGGCATATACCGCGGGCCTGGAAGAAAAGCTCGACGAGATCGAAGAGGGCAAGGAAAAGTGGACCGACACGCTTGCCGAGTTCTACAAGAAGTTTACGAAGGATCTCAAATATGCCGAAAAGCATATGGAGAACATCAAGCGGATGGAGAAGCCCACGGACGAGAAGTGCGAGCGCTGTGGGGCGCCGCTGGTGATCAAGTGGGGCCGGCACGGATCGTTCTACGCGTGCAGCACCTACGATAAAGAGGATCCGAACACCTGCACGTTCACGAAAGAAAATCCGATCAACTTGCCCGACCTTGATTCGGCCGACGTGCAGGAGACTACGCAGGAAGAATATTGCGAGAACTGCGGGCGGGTGATGGTGCTCAAGCGCGGGCGCTTCGGGCAGTTCATGGCGTGCACGGGCTATCCCGACTGCAAGACTACGCGGCGGCTTGACCAGGGCAAGAAGGTTCCGGATATTCCGCTCGACGAGCCTTGCCCGAAGTGCGGGCGTAACATGATGATCCGGCACGGACGTTACGGCGAGTTCACGGCTTGCAGCGGATATCCGGAGTGCAAGTACGTGAAGCAGAACTACATTGGCGTGAAGTGCCCGGAGTGCAAAGAGGGCGACCTGGTCGAAAAGCGCGCTCGCAAGGGCAACACGTTCTATGGGTGCGGAAATTATCCGAAGTGCAAGTTCACTTCGGCGCACAAGCCGATTGCGGAGAAATGTCCGAGCTGCGGCAGCGAGTATCTGGTGGAGAAGTTCCTGAAGGACGGGCCGGTGATCGCCTGCCCGAACAAAGAGTGCGAGTACGAGCGGCCGGCGCCTGAGCTGGTGGCGACTACGAGCGCGTAGTCAAGGAGTCGAGCTTCGCTCGACGGACAGCCGAGGGCGGCTGTCCCCACATAAGCCTAATCTCAACCGGTGGTAAACAATCATACGGAGGTAATCCATGTCGAAGAAAGCAACCGCTACGGATGCTCAACTGATCATGCAACTCTACGATCTGCGCCGCGAGCCGGAAATGCGCAAGGCGCGAAACTGGTGGGTGACCGGCTTTTGGCCGGAGAGCGCCGACGATTTCATGAAGATTGTCGGAGCCATGGGATCACAGGAAAACAATTGGCTGCGGCAGGTCAGCGGATACTGGAGCATGGCCGCTTCTTTCGTGCTGCACGGGGCGCTGAATGAGGAGTTGTTCATTCAGCCGGCAGTAAGCGGAGAGATGTTTTTTGTATTCGGCAAGGTTCATCCCTTTCTGAAAGAGCTGCGGGAAAAGATTGGAGACCCGCAGATGTTCGGGAACATCGAGAAGGTCATCACCGGTTCCAAGTTCGGCCGGGAACGGTTGAAGTTGACGCTGAAGCGGGTCGAAACGATGCGTGAGAAGAGGGGCATGGCGAAGGCGAGCTAGAGTTTGAACCGGCGCCAAGAACTGGTCGAGGTCCGCTCGACGGACGGCCGAGGGCGGCTGTCCCCACATGAGCAGCCTCCGCACGGACATCTCCACGAACTGAGACACCGGACCATCTGTTATCCTAGTCGGCTGTGCGGATGATCTGGTGGTTCCTGATCCTGGGTGTGAGTACGCTGGTGGTGGTGTGCGTTGCGATCGCCTTGTACGTGCGCTTGCGGCGCCATTTGCAGGCTGGCGCACGCGGCCCGGGAGGGGAGTTCCAGCGAACGACCATGAGCGTCCGCCGGGTGGCGTGGAACACTGAGGCTCGGTTGACGATTCGGAGGCTTTTCCATGGAAAAACCGGCAATGCAAACCTTAAGCACTCCGCGGGAACGCGTTTTCGCCCTCGAGATGGCGCGGCAGGTGGCTCTCGTGGTCGGCGGCAGTTTGCTGGTGGCATTGTGCGCGCGCATCACGATTCCCTTGCCGGGTACACCGGTGCCCCTGACGGTGCAGAATTTCGGCGTGCTGTTGGTGGGACTGCTGCTGGGTAGCCGGCGCGGATTTGCGGCGCTCGCTCTCTATCTGGCCGAAGGCGCGATGGGCCTGCCGGTGTTCAGTCCCACGGGCCCGGGAGGGATCGCGCAATTGCTCGGCCCCACCGGCGGATTTCTGCTGGCCTACCCGTTCGTGGCGTGGGTCGCAGGATTCGTCATGGAGCATGGGCGCAAGAGTTTCGCGCGCGCCGCGCTGGCTGGCCTTCTCGGTGAGATCGTGCTGTTCACCGGAGGTCTGAGCTGGCTCGCGGTTCTGACGCATTCGGTGGGACGGGCCTTTCGTTGGGGACTTTACTGGTTTCTTTTCGCCGAAGTGATTAAGGTGATGATGGCCGCCGGGATTGCGGTGCGCTGGCAGCGCCGTTCGGGGGCGCAGCGGTAAACAAGCCGCAAACAGTTTGGAGTTCAATGTGACAGTAATTTCGGAACAAGACGCGAAGCCTTCCGGCGATGCAGGCTCTCAGATGCGCGAGATCAGCGTGGCTCACAGCCCGGATTCCGACGACGCCTTCATGTTTTACGGGTTGGCCACCAACAAGGTTCGCGTCCCGGGACTGCATTTCACGCACACCCTGTGCGACATCGAGACCCTGAACCAGAAAGCGCGCGAGGGCGTTTACGATGTGACGGCGATTTCGTTTCATGCCTATCCTTATATTCAGGATTTGTACGCACTGATGTCCTGTGGCGGCAGCGTGGGCGAGGGCTATGGGCCGATGGTGGTGTCGCCGCGGCCGTTTACACAGATTGAAATCAAGGAGAAGCGCATCGCCGTTCCAGGTACGCTCACGACTGCTTATCTGGCGCTGCAGCTTTTTGCTCCTGGAGTGGAGACTGAAGTGGTGCCCTTCGACCAGATCATTCCGCAGGTACTCGAGGGCAAGTACGAAGCTGGACTCATCATCCATGAAGGCCAGTTGACCTATGACAAGGCCGGCCTGCACCGCATTGTCGACCTCGGAAGATGGTGGCAGAAGATGACGGGATTGCCGCTGCCGCTGGGCGGGAACGCCATCCGCCGCGCGCTGGGCCCGGAGCTGGTTTCCGCAGTGAACGGCGCGTTGCGCGACAGCATTCAATACGCGCTTGAACACCGCGAGGAAGCGTTGTCCTACGCCATGCAGTTCGCCCGCGATCTTGACCCGCAGACCGCCGACCGGTTCGTCGGGCATGTATGTGAACGAACGGACACTGGATTATGGTCCCGACGGACGCGAGGCTGTGGTACGGCTGCTTGATATGGGGCACAAGGCTGGCATCATTGGGCCTGAGGCGCGCGTGGACTGGTTAGGGTAGAGCTTTCTGAAGGAGCATCCGCGTTTGTCCGTTACTGCCGAAAGTATCCACCAATCCCAGACTCTGCTGATCGACGCCGACGATACGCTTTGGGAGAACAATGTTTACTTTGAGCGGGCCATCGTCCGCTTTATTTCGTTTCTCAATCACCACGAGTTTTCTCCCGAGCAGGTGCGCGAAGTTTTGAACGATGTGGAGCGGGAATGCGTCGCGAAGCACGGTTACGGCCTGCACAGCTTTTCGCACGCGCTGGTGAACACGTTTGAGCGGCTGAGCGTGCGGCCGGTCACGCCGGAATTGCATGCTCAGATCACGGGCTTTGCTCACTCGGTCGCGGACCATGCGATCGAATTTCTGCCCGACGTGCCGCAAACTCTGCAATACCTTTCGAAGCGGCATCGCCTGATTCTGGTGACCAAGGGTGCGCAGGCGGAGCAATCGGGAAAGATTGAGCGTTCAGGGTTGAAGGAATATTTTGCGGCCACGGAGATCGTCGCAGAAAAAGATTCCGCCGTCTATGAAGCGCTGGTGGAGAAACATTCGCTGGTTCGCGAGTCCACCTGGATGATCGGCAACAGCCCCCGGTCTGACATTAATCCCGCGCTGGCCGCAGGTTTGCACGCGGTTTTCGTGCCCCACGGCGATACCTGGATCCTCGAACATGAAGAAGTGAATGCGGCGCCTCCGGCGCAGCGGCTGCTTATCGTGGGACGGTTTGCGGAGTTGCAGGAACATTTTTAAGCTGCGGCGCGCGAGACCCGTGCCGTCTCTACGGGACTCGGTTTTGTGCTCGATACCTACCCCGCACTCACGTGCGGGGCTATTGAATGCCGTCGCTGACGCGACTGGGGCTTTGCGCGGCGCCAGCATCAAACTAACCAACAACCGGCTCTCGCGGCACGTTGTTCCCGCATGCTACGCTCATTCTGCTCTGCATTCTCGCACCACTCGTCTTGGCCGTGGAGACCAATAATTTCCGCAGGCTGTTGCGCACGGTTGAAGCTCTCTCCGAACTGGGGCCGGAGCTGACGGCGGAGCGCGAATTTTCAGACACTGCGCGCCGCATGTTGTCTGCCGTGATGGAAGCGGCGGGCGCGGGAGAAGGCGCGCTTTTCGTCTTCAGCGAGAAGCCCACCATGCTGACCTCGGTGGCGGCGGGGGGCTTCGCCATGCTGCCCGAGCCTGCGTTTATTCCTCTTCTGCCCAAGCACGTTCATGCTCTCGCCGCAGCGCGCGGACCGATTGTTTTGAACAGTTCCACATACTCGGTATTCCTCAGCTCGAATGGCAATGTGGCTCCTGAACTTTTCAAGTGCATCGCCCCCCTGAAGGCGTCCGGCAAACTGGCCGGGGTGGTGGCTCTGGGCCGGCGGCCGGGAGACGCGCCCTACGAAGAAGCCGAACTGGATGCGACGGACCTACTGTGCAGCTACATTGGGCTGGCGGTGCAAAACCATGCTTTGTCGCAGACGCTGGCTCAGCGCGTGACCGAGAATTTGCGGCTGATGGCTTCCCTGCACGGGTTCTATGACACGGCGCTCGAGGCATTCGCCACCGCCATTGATGTGAAGCACGTCAACATTCATGGCCACTCGCTGCGGGTGGGCCGCTACGCTGCCGCGATCGGCGAGGCCATGGGCGCCGATGCCGGCGAAGTGGCCGCGCTGCGCAGCGCCGGATACCTGCACGACATTGGCAAGGTGGCGGTCGACCGCCGGCTGTTTGGCAAGCCGGGGGCGCTCAATCCCGAGGAGTTTCGGGAAATGGCGGACCACACCGTGGTCGGCCATCAGATTGTGAGCAGCGTGGAGTTTCCCTGGCCGAAGATCCACGAGTCGGTGCGATGGCATCATGAGCGCAGCGACGGCTCGGGTTATCCCGACGCTTTGGGCGGCGACGAAATGCCCATGCCGGTGCGCATCATGGCGCTGGCCGATACCTTCGACGCTATGACCAGCACGCGTCCTTATCGCGAATCGCTTTCGCTGGGCAGCGCGCTGAGCGATCTGGTCCGCATGTCTCCGCAAAAGTACGATCCGAGCGTGGTGCAGGCCTTGCTGATCCAGGTGCGGCGCGACGCGGTGGGCAGCAATCGAGCTCCGCTGCTGGCCGATCATATGGCGGTAAACATTGCTCCCGGCGACGTTGACCAGCTGGCGGCTACGCTGCAGCACAAGGTGTCTCGCGGCAGGATGTATCTGACTTAGGTTCAGCTGCTAGCTGCCAGATCAGAGCTTCTGGCCTCGTGACGGTCCTGCCTTTTAGTAACCAGGCCCAGCAACTCTTTCCTTCGGTCCGGGTTGATAATGAGGGAGCTTGCTGTCTTCCCCTGGGGAGTCCCCATGCGCTTGGGCCGCTCGAAGTTTGTTGCTTTCCTTCTATGTTTTAGCTTGGCGTGTATTGTCCCGCGATTGTTAGCTAAGAAGAAGGATACGGTCGCCTCCAGCCCGGGCGATCCGAGGCGGGCGCTGCACGCGCTCAATCGCCTGACCTTCGGTCCGCGCCCCGGCGATGTGCAGGTGGTGATGGCGATGGGCGTCGAGCAGTGGATTGATCTGCAACTGCATCCTGAAAAGATCGACGACAGCGCCCTGAACGGCCGCCTGGAGCCGCTCCGCACCCTGCGCATGAGCACCAGGGAGATTGCGGAAGACTTTCCGGACGGGCAGGAGATCACGCAAGTAAGGAACGGCAAGAAACCTATGCCGTCCGATCCGGCGCGGCGCGCGGTGTTCCAGGTGCAGCTCGCCCGCCAGGAGGAGAAAAAAGAACGCAAAGAAGAGACCGGGAAGAATACGGCGTCGGCCGCCGCAAACAAAGGCAGCGGCGCACAGCCGGATGCCTCGATGACGTCGGCGAATGCGGCGACCGACGCTGCCATCGGCACTCATCCCGCGATGAATGGCGGCGTGAGTGATGCAATGAGCGATTCAATGAACTCTGCCGCCGCCAGCAGCGATCCCTCGGCAGACGAAGAGCACTCCGCAGGACCAGGAAACGATGGCGGCCGCGTCCCCGCCCTCGCCTCCAACGAAGCCGACAACCGAGGAAGAAGAGCAGGCGCGCCTTCGCGAGGAGCAACTCTACGCCGACCTTGAAGTACAGCAACTGCCGAGCCTTCCGCCTGACCAGCGCTTCAAGAAAGTTCTGAGCCTGCCGCCGCAGGCGCAGCTTGCGTTTGCCGACTCGCTACGCGGGGGCAAAGGGCAGGAGTTTCTCGAAGGCCTGACCCCGAAACAGAAGGAAACCCTGCTTGCCATGAACAACCCGGCGGGCGTGGTGACCGGCGAACTGGCCCAGGTGAAACTTTTGCGCGCCGTCTACAGCCAGCGCCAGTTTGAAGAAGTGATGACCGACTTCTGGTGCAATCACTTCAACGTGTTCGTGGACAAGGGACTCTACTGGCTGATGGTAACCAGCTACGAGCGCGATGTGATTCGTCCGCACGCGCTTGGCAAGTTTGAGATTCTGCTGGTGGCCACGGCCGATAGTTCGGCGATGCTGTTCTACCTGGACAACCTGGTTGAGCGTAGGGCCAAACTCGGCGCAGGCTCTGGGGCTTTCGGCGCATCCTTACGGGCCGTACGGGCGTCCCCGTCTGCCGCGGCCAAACGCCGGCAAGCGCAGCGGACTGAACGAAAACTACGGACGCGAGTTGATGGAGTTGCACACGCTGAGCGTGAACGGCGGCTACTCGCAGCGCGATGTGACCGAGGTTGCCAAAGTATTCACAGGATGGACCATTGACAAGCCGGCGGAGGGCGGCGGCTTCAAGTTCGAGCCCCGCATGCATGAACCGGGGCCCAAGTTCGTGCTCGGACATCGCATCAAGCCCAAGGGTGAAGGCGAGGGTCTGGAGGTGCTGCACCGGCTGGCTACGAGTCCGCAGACGGCGCACTTCATTTCGCTGAAGCTGGCAGAACGTTTTGTTTCCGACGATCCGGCCCCGGCTTTGGTCGATCGCATGGCGAAGACGTTCTTGAAGAAAAAGGCGACATCCGCGAAGTGTTGAACACGCTGTTCCACTCGCCCGAATTTTGGGACGACACAACCTACCGGGCGAAGGTGAAGACTCCTCTGGAATTTGTGGCCTCGGCAGTACGCGCCACCGGCGCCGAGATTGACGATGCGCAGCCGCTGGTCGGGCAACTCAACCTATGGGCATGCCTTTATACGGCGCGCAGCCGCCTACGGGCTATTCCATGAAGGCGGAAACCTGGGTGAGTTCTTCGGCGTTGCTTAACCGCATGAATTTTGCGCTAGCCTTGACCAGCGGGAAGATCAAGGGTGTCAAAGTGGATGCGGCGCAACTGGCAGGGAATGGTCCGCCGCCGCCGGATGCGACTGCGACACTCTCCGCGCTGGAGACTAGCCTGCTTGTCGGTGGCGTATCCGCTCAAACGCATGACTCGATTGTGGCTCAGATTGAAGCGGCGGGAAATAACGGAGGGCCTCCGAAGCCGGATGACAAGGCGGGGCGCGCAAGCCTGCGGACGCTGGCGCGCGCTCCGGATGTGAGCACGATCGCCGGGTTGTTGCTGGGTTCGCCGGAGTTTCAGAGGAGATAGCTTCTAGCTGCTAGCTTCTAGCCAAGACCTTATGGTTTTGGCCTGTTGCACGATTGGAAGAGAAGGGCAGGAGCTAGAAGCTTAGGAGCCGTTCTTATGTCTATTAATCGTCGGGTTTTTCTTCGCAACAGCGCGCTTGCCGTCGTCGGCACGGCGGCGGGGCCGAGGTTTCTTGCTCGCGCCGCCATGGGCGCGGCTGAGCCCGGTG
>CAVYOW010000010.1:0-261002 GCA_963770235.1 uncultured Acidobacteriaceae bacterium
CTCATCAGCGCCCTCGAACAGGTCTGCGAATCCATCGTCATCACTGACCCGGACGGCAACATCGTCTATGTCAACCCGGCGTTTGAGCGCATCACCGGCTACAGCCGCCAGGAGGCGCTGGGCAAAAAACCCTCCGTCCTCAAGAGCAGCCGCCATCCCCGCGAGTTCTACGCCCAGCTCTGGAACACGCTCAAGTCCGGCGAAGCCTGGAGCGGCCGCTTCACCAACCGCGCCAAAGACGGCCGCATCTTCGTCGAGGAAGCCACCATCGCGCCCATCTTCGACCGCTCCGGCACCATCGTCAACTTCGTGGCCGTCAAGCGTGACGTCTCCCAGGAGACCGAACTGCACGAGCAGCTGCACCAGTCGCAGAAGATGGACGCCATCGGCCGCCTCGCCGGAGGCGTCGCCCATGACTTCAACAACATGCTCATGGTCATCGTCAGCTACGCCGAACTGCTCGCCAACTCGCTCCCCGAAACCGATCCGCTGCGCAGCCACACCGCGCAAATCCTGCGCGCCGCTCAGCGCTCCGCCTCGCTCACCCGCCAGCTGCTGGCCTTCAGCCGCAAACAGGTGCTGGCGCCCCAGGTTCTCGACTGCAACTCCATCGTCTCGGAAACCAGCAGCATGGTGCGCCGTCTCATCTCGGAGAACATCGACCTGCGCTGCAACCTGGCCGCTGACCTCTGGCCGGTCAAAGCCGACGCCAACCAGATCGTGCAGGTCATCCTCAACCTCTGCGTCAACTCCCGTGATGCCATGCCCAGCGGCGGCGCGCTGGTCATCGCCACCCGCAACCACCCTGCGCCCGCGGCCGGAGCGCCCGCTGTCGGCCCGCACCCGCCGGTAGGCGCGGCCGAGCATGGCCTGATCGAAATCTCCGTCTCCGACACCGGCATCGGAATCCCCCTTGAAGTCCAGGAGAGACTTTTCGAGCCGTTCTTCACCACCAAGGAGCACGGCCAAGGCACCGGCCTCGGCCTGGCCACCGTGTACGGAATCGTCCAGCAATCCGGCGGACACATCCGCGTCGAGAGTGCGCCCGGGCGCGGCTCCACCTTCTTCGTTTACCTGCCGCGCTGCCTGGAAGCCGCCTCCGTGCCGGAATTGCCCGTCCTGCACCCTCTCTTCAGCGGACGCGGCCGCATTCTGGTGGTCGAAGACGAGCATGCCCTGCGCGAAGCCATCGCCGACCAGCTCCGCAATCATGGCTACCAGGTCCTGGCCGCCTGCGATGGCATCGAAGCCCTCGATCTCCTGAACCGGAACACCGATCTCTCCGTTCTGGTCTGCGATCTCGTCATGCCGCGCATGGGAGGACGCGAACTGGCCCGCCTGGCCGCCGAACGCCTTCCCCACCTCAACTTCATCTACATGTCCGGCCACGCCGACCAGGACCCCGGCGAAGCCGACGGCGCCAGTTCCGCCGTCTTCATGCAAAAACCCTTTGCTATGACCGCCCTGCTCACCCGCATCTCCGAGCTGGATCGTCGCTCGGCCCTGCTGCGCAGTCTGCCGCTGGGCCCATCCGGCCAGCCCCAGATCCAATGAAGCAGTTCCAGAGTTGATGCGAGCCGCTCTTTTCTTGGCACTTGCTGTTGCTCCTTAGTTGTCATTCCGAAGCGTAGCGAGGAATCCAAGTGAGCAACCCGGCTCAAGAGGCATTTTAGCCGGTAACTGCACCTTCAGCGGAACCGCTATCATTCAACCCAATAAAAAAGCGCCTCCGCGGAGACGCTGAATGAGGAGAGTAATCGGCACGGCCTGCGTATCAGCCTGGCCGTTTAACCCGGTCGGCGTACTTGGCCCGAACCTTGGCTATCTTGGGAGCCACTGCAAACAAGCAGTAAGGCTGATGGGGAGTTGTTGGCAAAATAATTCTGGTGGTAATCCTCGGCCTTCCAGAAGCTGCCCGCCTGCTCCACGGTGGTCACAACCGGCGCGGCAAATACATGCCTGGCCTCCAGACCGGCAATCACCCGCTCGGCCTCTGCCCGTTGTTCATCGTTGAGCACGAAGATCACCGACCGGTACTGCGTCCCTACGTCGTTCCCCTGCCGGTTCACCGTCGTGGGGTCATGGGCGGTAAAAAACACTTCCAGCAGCTCCCCGTAGGAAATCACCGCCGGGTCGAAGTGCACCCGCACCACCTCCGCGTGGCGCCGTTCCTCCGGTGCAAACCTGGGCATAGCTGGGCGCCTCGCGCTTGCCGCCCATATAGCCGCTCTCCACCTGCAGCACGCCCTCCAGCTGCTGCAGCACGGCCTCGATGCACCAGAAGCATCCGCCGCCGAGGATCGCCGTCTCAGTCTCTGCCATACAACTTTCGATGCGTCGCTCCAGCAAACGATGCGTCTCTTCACGTAACCCGTCCGAAGCATCCAATATCCCCCGTGACACCTAACACCTTTGTCGTCATGAATATACGATAAAATATACCCTTAATAAGTACCGCGGCCGAAGTGGCCGTACGCTGCTGTTTGACGGTAGATGGGCTGGCGCAGCTTCAGATCGTGAATGATGGCAGCCGGGCGCAGGTCGAAATGCGTCCTGGATCAAGCGGACGATGTCGTCCTCGGGAATGCGGCCGGTGCCGTAGGTATCCACCGAGATCGACACCGGCCGCGCCACACCAATGGCGTATGCGACCTGGACCTCACACTTTTCGCCAAGCCTGCTGCCACGATGTTCTTCGCGACATAGCGGCCGGCGTAGGCTGCGCTGCGGTCGACCTTGGTTGGATCCTTGCCGGAGAACGCGCCGCCGCCGTGGCGTGCGTATCCGCCGTACGTGTCGACGATGATCTTGCGGCCCGTCAAACCCGCGTCGCCCTCGCGGTTCGCCGATGACAAAACGTCCCGTCGGGTTGATGAGGTATGGCGTCTGGATTGAGCCACTTGCTCGGGACCATGGGCTTGATCACGTGCTCGTTAAGGTCGCTCTCGACGGTTTCGAGCGTTGTGTTCTCGTCGTGCTGCGTGGAGATGACGATCGTGTCCACCCGCACCGGTGTGTCGCCGTCGTACTCGATGGTCACTTGCGTCTTGCCGTCCGGCCGCAGGTAGGGGAGCTCGCCGTTTTTGCGACCTTCGCTGAGGCGCCGCGCGAGCCTGTGCGCGAGCGAGATGGAAGCGGCATGAGCTCGGGCGTCTCGTCGCAGGCAAAGCCGAACATGGGCCTTGGTCGCCTGCGCCAATTTCTTCGATTTCCGCGTCGGTTGCGGTGTCCCGCGCTTCAAGCGCACTGTCGACGCCCTGCGCGATGTCGGGGGACTGCTCGTCGATGGACGTGATGACGGCGCACGTCTCGGCGTCGAAGCCGTACTTCGCGCGCGTGTAGCCGATCTCGGTGATCGTCCGACGCACGATCTTCGGGATGTCGACGTAGCAGGTCGTCGTGATTTCGCCCGCGACGAGGACGAGGCCTGTCGTGACGGAGGTTTCGCACGCGACGCGCGCGAGTGGATCCTGTGTCAAAATTTCGTCCAGTACGGCGTCGGAGATCTGATCGCAAATCTTGTCCGGGTGGCCTTCTGTGACGGATTCCGAGGTAAACAGTCGACGTGTTCCCATGGGTCATTCCCCCTCACTGACGTAGGCCTGTCCTACTTTTCAGTACAACGAAGCCCCATCTGCTGCGTACTGGCCCGCAAAACACAAACTATCGTAATCTATTTGTGCCAAAGCGTCAACGAACTGACAGATTTCGCGCCTTTATCGCGCAAAACCTGCCATGCGAACCTCGGCAAGGCCAGTTGCCTGCGCCAACGCGACGGTTGCTTCAGCAGCCGATACAACCACTCAAGATTCACCCTGCGAAACACTTCTGGTGCGCGCTGTACGGTGCCGCCCCAGACGTCAATGCTCCCGCCGACGCCGATGGCGACGCAAGGTGGTACTTTTCCCAACCATTCATAGATAAACGTTTCCTGGCGGGGTTGTCCTATCCCAACAAGCCAAACGTCCGGCTGGAACTGACGTATTTCCTCTTGAATGTTCGGGAAGCTGCAATTCGCGAAAATATCCATTTCGCCCAGCAAATACATTCTCCGGATAGCGTTCCCGAAATTGTGTTAAACACGCATCGAGTGATGGCTGACTTGCGCCAAGAATATATACGCGCAGGGACTGATTCCTGCGTTGTGCTTCATCAAGCAATGCGGTTACCAACTCGACCCCCGTCACCCGCTCAGGTACGGGGTGCCCGAGTCGACCTGCTGCCCACACAACGCCGATGCCATCCGCCGTCACCAGGTCGGCCGAATGCGCGATGCGCTTCAGATTCGCGGCTCACGCATACGTAGGCGAATCGGTCACGAACCCGCGAAAATATTTTCGCAACAACGTCGAAGGGGGACTTTCGTTGCTGAACGCCGCGGTAGACGCCGGAGTGAAAAAGATAATCTTTTCCTCCACTTGTGCGGTTTACGGGGAGCCATCCTGTGTTCCTGTTCCCGAGAATACGCCAAGGCAGCCCGTGAATCCCTACGGCGTTTCCAAACTTTTCTTCGAGCACGCACTGGAAGCTTATGATCGTGCCTACGAATTACGCTTCGCCAGTCTGCGCTACTTCAATGCGGCCGGAGCGGACCAAAGCGGAGAGATCGGCGAACTGCACGAGCCTGAGACTCATCTCATCCCTCTCGCTCTCCGGGCGGCAGCGGGCGCCGGACCGGAACTGCACGTCTTCGGTTCCGACTATCCCACCCCTGACGGCACCTGCATTCGAGACTACATTCATGTGACCGATCTCGCGGAGGCCCACGTGAAGGCGCTCGAGCATCTGCAAGCCGGCAACAAATCTCTCGCAGCGAACCTGGGTACGGGCCGAGGCCACTCGGTTCGAGAGGTCATCGCCACCGTGGAAGAAGTGACTGGCAATCCAGTCCCGCTGCACCTGAGCCCTCGCCGTCCTGGTGATCCGCCCACGCTGGTGGCCGATCCCAGCCGCGCCGAGAGTCTCTTGCAGTGGAAAGCCAGGCGATCATTGCGAGAGTCGGTTTCCACCGCCTGGAACTGGATGGAACGTCGCCGCCCGGCAACTGAAGGCATCCTGTAAGATTTCTGTACCATCAGCGATAGCGAGGGGAATCGTTCCTGATTCCGCAGAGGCAAAGTTATGGAAAATGAACTCCGGGAAAAACGAGTCGCAGTCCTGGGCGCCGGCAAGATGGGTGGAATCCTTCTCCAAGCCCTACTCAAGAACAACCTGCTTTCGCCAGAGCTCACCTGCGCCACCGTGCAACACGAAGAGCGCGCTAAGATGCTTGGCACAAAGCTGAGTGTAAAGGTCGGAACCGATAACGCAGCCGCCGTCAAGGGAGCGGACATCATTCTGATCGCCGTAAAGCCGCAAGTCGTGCAAGAAGTCATACGCGAAATCCGCGGGCAAATCACTCCCGCCCAGTTGATCGTCTCCGTCGCGGCGTCGGTACCGACCTCGATGATTGAGAGCGGCCTTCCCGAAAAGATTCCTGTCATTCGAGCAATGCCTAACACGCCTTGCTCCATCGGCAGCGGAATGACGGCGGTGTGCAAAGGCAAATACGCTGATGCTGGCCAGGTTGCCATGACTTGCAGGATGTTCGATGTAGTCGGCCGGACAGTGGTAATCGACGAAAAGCACATGGACGCGGTCACGGGCCTGTCGGCAAGCGGTCCGGCGTACATCTACATCATCCTCGAATCGTTGGCCGAAGCCGGCGTAAAAGTAGGCCTTCCCCGGGATATTGCTACCCTGCTGGCTGCGCAAACCACGCTCGGTGCCGCCAGAGTCGTGTTGGAGACCGGCGACCACCCGGCTCTGCTCAAGGATGCCGTAACCACGCCTGCGGGCTGTACCATCGACGGAATCATGGAACTCGAAGAAGGCAAATTGCGCGTGACGCTCATCAAGGCAGTAGTAAGGGCGACCCAGAGAGCGAAGGAATTGGCATTCTCTTAGCCAGAGTGCCTGACTAGGGCGTCCAGAAGTCCGCTTAATCGAGGTTCTCTCTTCCAATCTCTTAATTGCACGGCCAGTTGTTGCATGTAGGCCTTGGCCTGGGCTGAGGTGAGCGGGTCTCGACTTCGCTATCGGCACAGTGCGAACTGGTACGCGACGGAGGGGAGTTCCGGTTAGCGGCCGCCATAACCAGATCTCCGGATCCAAAGGCTCTTTGGGAGTTATTTCCGTGATATGCTTCTTGATGTCGAGATCCGAGATTACTTCTTCTACCACTGAAAGACTGATCACCCGTTCGCGCAGAGCGCAACCCAGGGAGAGCGCATTAAAACAGAAGTTGTTGATCGTACGCGGAATCCCCTCGGTGAATTGCGCGATGGCGTGCATCGCTGCCGGCGCAAACAGGGGAGCACCGGAGTACCCGGCGATGCGCAGACGATGCTCAATGTAGTTGCTGCTCTCCGCCATCGAGAGCGGCGACAGGCCGCTCAGCAGGGAAATCCGCTGCCGGAGTTGCGAAAGTTTGCGGCTGGCCAGCTTGTCGGCCAGTTCCGGTTGTCCGGCGAGAATGATCTGCAGCAACTTGGCCTTGGGAGTTTCGAAATCCGAAAGCAGTCGAATCGTCTCCAGCACCGAGGGATGCAGGTTCTGCGCCTCATCGACGACAATGATCATGCGCCTTCCGGCCCGAGCCTCCTGCAACAGCAGCTTGTTAAATTCATCGTGCATGCGGACAAAATCTTGCTCATGGCTCTCCGGAGCCGAGTTCGGCGAGCAGGAAGCGCATGAACTCGCGTGAACTGCACTGCGTCTGAAAGAGAAACGCGGTGTGCGCCGTACTGCCGGAACTTCTCCAGCAGCTGAAACAGAAGCGTCGTCTTTCCCATGCCAGGCTTGGCAATCAACGCCATAAAACCGCGCCCGGACTCGATCCCGTAATAGAGACGACGCCAAAGCCTCGCGATGCGCAGGACTCAGATACAAAAAGCGAGGATCAGGCGTAACCCCAAAGGGTTGTTCCCGCAGTCCGTAGAATTCTAGAAACATTTTTTCTCGTCCTTACCTGTTTCTACCCAAAGGAAGCGTAGAGGAATTCGGATATTCCGTCCCCTTGCTTTCACGACTGCTGTCATTTCAGCCGCGGTAGCAAAGGAGAAACCAGCCGTCCAGGAAGGCTCTTTATGCCGTTCCTTTCCTGCCGGGCAAGCGGTTACCCGTGCTCGACGGTAGGTGTGATGTTGTGCTGGCGAATCTTGTACAAGAGAGAACGGTAGCTGATGCTCAACAGCTTGGCGGCTCGCTTTCGATTCCAGCCAGTTCGCTGTAGAGCGTAATTGATCGCATGGACTTCCGCTTCGTTGCGATGGCTGCGCAGCGACAAGTCAACCGCCGGCTCTAGACCAGCCGCCGCCGCGATCTCGCTGCGGCCAGCCTGCCACGCATCGGACTGTGTACTCAAATTACCGTTGTTCTCGCTCTTGCTTTCGGTGTCATTCATATTAACCCCACAGAACCTGAATTTCGACAAACGTTGCCCGCGGGACGTCCGTCCCGTCCCGCTTTAAAACATTCTTGCTTACGTAATGAATGGAATCTTGGACTTAAATCGGTTCGACGCGGTATCCCTCGATGCAGACTGACAACGAACGGTGGATGGGCTCAACTGAGATGATCAGATTGCGATTATCCTGGGCGGCGAGGATCCCCTCTATTCCATCAAGGGCCCCTCCCCTGATACGCACGTGCTGACCAACTTGCAGAAACGGCCGATCCTGCAGCGGGATCTGATTTGCCAGCAGAGTTCTCAAACTTTCAATCTGTCCCTCTGGAACCGGAATCCCTGCTCCCCGCACCCCGACGAAACCTGCGACCCCATGAGTCTGCAGCACACGCACCCGATCTGGAGAGCAGAGCGCCAAACGCGCAAAACTGTAGCCGGAGAACAGCGGCAGTTCCACTTCCTTTCTCCGGTCGCTCCATTTGTGCGTTTTTCTCACCAACGGAAGAAAGCTCTCGATGCCTTGCTTCTCCAGTTGTTCGGCCACCATTTTTTCGTGGCGCGATCGCGTGCGGATCGCGTACCACTGCGGTACCTCGGGAAGCGGGTCCAGCTCAACAGCGCCCAAACCCATCGGAAGTGCTTGACCGCTGTTCATAGCTTCGCCCTCTGAGTCACATTCCATGACTCGAGGAAAAAGACCTCCGGCACCGTCGTCTGGCTGCAAGCCAGTCGCCCGGTTTACTGACTGAAGTGGGGGGGGACAACAAATCTGAAGATTGACAGTTGGGGATTCAATACCCCAAAAACATTGTCGTGATTCTAGACAGCTGCGCAAAAACGTGCAAGAGGTGAAAAGTAGAGAGATGAAAGACCCCTACGGCTTCGCCCGTTTGCTCAAGTAACTATATGCAACTTACTGAAAACAAATACATTGAATTGGTTAATCCCTATTGAAACCATAGCCAATTTTCAGTGCTCTGTGGCCTGTTTGTGCATCGTCCGAGGCACCCGGCTTGACACCCCTCCCCCCGGGATTACTCCGCGGACAATCTGGTGACGATTCGCTTGGAATCGAGAAAAGGCGAACGAAGCCGGAGCGGGGCGAGGGTTTGGGGTTACAGGGGGCTGGTCAAAGCCGCAAAGACTTGCAACTTTTGTGGCTTCTCCTACCGACAAACCTCTGGCTGGGCTCGACTTGCCGCCGTTTCCAACCTACACCATAGTGCCATTTACTCTGAGACTTACTTCCTATACGGTAAGACTAAATCCTGTGGACCGGCGCCTTGAGAACACGGCTCGCGGGTCTTGCCCGGTGTCTTAAAGTTTCGGATCTCTCCCCACGGGTGTTACGCCAGCGTCGTGTCGCCGCCACTGTTGTTTCTGTCTGAAATTCTCGCAGTAGCTTCAAGCTTCTTCAGCCTATGGCTCACTTGACGGCTCTTCCTAAACCAGACCGGCTTCGCGTTCTAGCTGCGGACAGCACCGCCATGAGCACACAACTTCTGGTCGAGGCTCTGGCTCGAGATACGCAGTTTCAGATGATCGAATGTCCATCCGATGCGGCAGCTATTCTTAACCTGGTTGAGCGCGAGAAACCACAGGTGGTGGTGATCAGCGCGAAGCTGGGCGAAGATCATGCAGGAGGCCTCGATCTGCTTCGCGAGCTCCGCGCGCAGTCGCCTTCCCCGCGGGTAATCATGCTGCTCGACTCTTCCGAGCGGGCCGCGGTCATTGAGGCTTTCCGGGCCGGCGCCCAGGGAGTATTTTGCCGGACCGAACCCTTCCGTTTGCTGGCCAAGTGCATTCAGTGCGTGGACGCCGGTCAAGTATGGGCCAGCAGCACCGAACTGCAGTTCGTGCTCGAAGCCTTGACTCAACCAGCGCTGGCTCATCTCAGCAGCAATGGCGGATCGCTGCTTTCCGCCCGCGAAATTGACGTTGTTCGATGTTTGGCTGAAGGTCTCAGCAACCGCGAAATCGCTCGGCGTCTCAAGCTTACCGAACATACCGTCAAGAATTATCTATTTCGTATTTTCGACAAGTTGGGCGTCTCCAGTCGGGTAGAGGTAGTGCTCTACGCTTTGGGCGGTGGCACTCAGCACCGTGCAAGCGCTTCGTCCGCCAGCGGACGGTCTCGACCCCCAGCCTCCGTTCCCGCGAAACCCGAAGCGATGTCTGTCGCGATCCGGAAGAGATCCACATAACGAACAGATCCACATAACATCGTTGCCGGAAGGATTTCTTAGCGGGGCAATCGGAAGTTGAGGATAATCCTCGTCTGTATTTCCACCGGACGACCACTCACTAAGCGGGGCTTGAATCGCCATTGTTTCACGGCAGCGGTCGCAGCCTGGGCAAGAAGTGGTGGCCCGCTCACCAGGGTGACCTCGCGCACGCTGCCGTCCTGGGCGATGTGGACGTCCATCACTACTCCGCCCTGGATCTCCCGCTGCCGGGCTTCTTCAGGATAGTCCGGTTCAACGCGATGAAGCAGGCTGCCTTCCGCCACCTCCGCTGGCAGCTCCAGCGCTCCCGCCGGCTCCACCGCAGACGCGCCCTGCACTTCGGTTCCGCGCGCACTCGTTACATCACTTCGATTTGCACCCCCGGCACCGGTCGCCTCACCCTGTTCTGGGGTAGGTTTCATGCGGAAAACTTCTTTTCCATCCTCAAAAACCAGCAAGCTGCTTGGCGGCGACGGAGTCGCATGAGATGCTCTCGCAGGCGGAGCCGTACCCGGAGCGGTACTCATGTTTCCGGAGCGCGGTGTACTGGAACTGCTCCCAGCAGATTGGTTTCCGGCTGGGGGGGAAGCCGCGGTTCCCGCAGCCCCTGCCGAGTGACTCTCTGCACTGGTTGTGGAAGCGGCGACCGCGGCGGGCGGACGCGCACGCACCGCAGCTTTCCGTCCACTCAGACGCTGGGTGACCAGCACCGTCAGTAGTACGGCGTATGCCAAAACCACTGCGCCCAGCGCCAACGTGATCAGATTCATCCCTCGACCGGAAGGAGCCGCCTCACTCACCGGTTGTGGCAGCGGTAGATCCAAAGAACCATGTTTCCAACCAGAAGCGGCAATAAGACCCTCCGCGATCGACTGCGTGCCGTTAGAAGGTTCCGCAGCGGCAGACATTGCTCCAGCTCCCCGCTCCAGATTCCTGAGCACTCGCTGCCAGAGCGCTTCCAGCGTGCGTTCGTCGCGCTCTCCAAACGCCGACGGCGAGGTTGAAAACACCTCGAAGACGCCCACCAGCTCACCGTTCTGCAGCAGGGGGAGAACAATCACCGAGCGCACTCCGAGAATCCGGCAGGCCTCGATATCGGCGCGTAGGTCGTTTTGCGCGTCGTCGCAGCGCTGCACTTTCTTCGTTTTCACGCACGCGCCCGACAGCCCCGAAGCGGTGTCCAGCCTCGCTCCCAGGTGCGGAGCGTTGCCCCCTGCGCTCGCCCGGCAAACCCACTCCCCGTCGCGCCCCAGCACGATCGCTGCGCCGCTCGCCCCGGTGGCCAGGCGGGCTTGTTCCACAACCTCGTTCAACACAATCTCCAGCGCCAGGTCCGCCGAGAGCTCCGGCGACACCCGCCCTTCTCCATGCGCGGCCAGCTGCGCCGCTAGTTCCGCCAGATCCGATTCCCCCACCGACGCCGCGCGCGAAGCCGCATCATTCTCCGCGCTCCTTTCCGCCGTCGAAGACGCTGGTTTTACGGGATCAGACCCGAATATTGGATTGTGTGCCATACCGAGAGGAACAGCGATGGAAAAATCTGCTTCTGTAGCGGAGTTTCGCCCCAAATTACGGGGTTGTCAATATGGATTCAACACTCCATTGTCCGTCGAGGCTCTTCCGTGCAGTTAGGAATCTGGACTGACCCCGAGAACCAAGTCGGGCGCCGAAAACGGCCTTTCGCACCAGGGAAACACCTTCAAAACACGCCCTGAACGCGGTCGCACAGCCGGCCGCGACCAGCACCTTGCAAGCCCGCCTTTGCCGGCGCGTCGCGTCCCAAAACGGCAGAAAAACCACATTAGGACACCTGTCTTTGAGTATTTTGTTTCTTCTTCTTCGTGCGGGAAAATGTTAGAATTATTCAATCTTGGGGTAGGTGAGAATGCTTCCCAAGTTGGTTTCTGCCGCTTCCTCCCCGTGGCTTCTCTTTGAAAGCACCCGAAAACAAGCCGTTCCAAAACCTTTAACCCAGGGAGTTTGAAACATGCGGATCGCTGTCGTTGGTTCCGGATACGTAGGATTGGTTGCTGGCGCCTGCTTTGCCGACCTTGGTCATGATGTCATTCTCGTCGACAACGATGAACGCAAGTTATTCGCTCTCACCAGCGGACAAGTTCCCATCCACGAAAACTTTCTCCCCGAGCTTTTGAGCCGTCACCGCGGGCAACGTCTCACTTTTTCCGACGACCTGGAGGAAGCTGTACGCGCCAGTTCCGTCATCTTCGTCGCGGTGGGAACTCCGCCCACGGAGCGCGGCGAGGCTGATCTGTCTTACGTCGAGTCGGTCGCCCGCGAAATCACCGGCGCCATCAATGGGTACAAAGTGATCGTGGAGAAAAGCACAGTCCCGGTCTATACCAGCGAGTGGGTGCGCAAGATCATTTTGCGCAACGGCGCCGACCCCGAATCCTTCGATGTCGCCTCCAACCCCGAATTCTTGCGCGAAGGCACCGCCGTCACCGACTTCCTTTTTCCTGACCGCATTGTGATCGGTTGCGACAGCCGGCGCGCCGCCGAGGTTCTCCGCCAGGTCTATGCGCCGCTCACCAGCGGCAGCTATTACGAACGCAGTGATGCCATCCCACAACCCGACCGCGCCTCGATTCCCGCTCCCATCATCGTAACGACCACCAAAAGCGCGGAACTTATCAAGCATGCCTCTAACGCATTTCTGGCCATGAAGATTTCCTTCATCAACGCAGTCGCTTCCATCTGCGAATCCGTCGGCGCCAACGTAAACCAGGTGTGCCACGGCATCGGCACCGACTCCCGCATCGGTCCGCGATTCCTGAATCCCGGAATCGGCTATGGCGGCTCCTGTTTTCCCAAAGATGTGTTGGCATTTCGCGCCGTCGCCCGCGAGTGTGGTTATGACTTCCGCCTGCTCGATGAAGTCATGCGCATCAACGAAGATCAGCGCGAGCGCTTTCTCCGCAAAGTGCGCAGCGCTCTGTGGACCCTGCGCGGCAAGCACCTGGGTGTGCTCGGCCTCGCCTTCAAAGGCGGCACCGATGACATTCGCGAATCGCCCGCCCTTTTCCTGGTGCAGGCTCTGTTGCAGGAAGGCTGCAAGATCACAGCCTACGACCCGGCCGCCATGGAGCGTACTCAGGAAGCGATGAATTCGAGTCTCAAATACGCCAACTCCGCCTACGAAGCGGCCAGCGGCGCCGACGCCCTCCTGATCCTCACCGAGTGGGAAGAGTTTGCCAACCTCGATCTCCGCCGCCTCAATCAGGAACTCAAATATCCCATCGTGATCGATGGCCGCAACCTGTATGATCCCGAAGTAATGGCGGCACACGGCTTCACCTACTACAGCGTGGGACGCGCGGCTTCTCATCCCGACGGCGTACCCGCCGCCGCTCTGAAAAACGGGGCAATCCACAACGGCACCAAGAAAGCATGAACCCCCAACGCGCCCTGGTCACCGGTGGCGCCGGTTTCCTGGGATCCCATCTCTGCGATGCCCTGCTCGGCGAAGGCTGGCGCGTGGTGGTCGTCGACAACCTGCTCACCGGCCGCCGCGCCAATCTTGATCATCTCCAAAATGATTCCCGCTTCGATTTCGTAGAAAAAGATATTTGCGAACCCTTCGACGTGGGCCAGGTCGATTACGTCTTCCACTTCGCCAGCCCCGCCAGCCCGGTCGATTACACCACCCACGGAATCCCTACGCTGAAAGTAGGATCGCTCGGAACCTTTCACGCCCTCGATGTCGCGCTCAAATACGGCGCAAAGTATCTGGTCTCATCCACCTCAGAGTGCTACGGCGATCCGCTCGAGCATCCCCAGAAAGAAACCTACTGGGGCAACGTGAATTCCATCGGCCCGCGCTCGGTCTACGACGAAGCCAAGCGCTTCACCGAAGCCGTCACCATGGCCTATCACCGCTATCACAAGGTCGACACGCGCATCGTGCGCATCTTCAACACCTATGGCCCCCGCATGCAACTCAACGACGGCCGCGTCGTCCCTAACTTCATGAAGCAGGCTCTGCGCGGCGAAGACCTCACCGTCTACGGCGATGGCAGCCAGACCCGCAGCTTCTGCTATGTCAGCGACGAAATCGATGGCTTCATCCGCTTATCAAAGTCTTCGGAACACCTGCCGGTAAACATCGGTAATCCGAACGAGTTCACCATCCTCGAGTGCGCGCAGCACGTAATAAAAGTAACGGGCTCGAAAAGCAAGATCGCCTACGAACCCCTGCCGCAAGACGACCCCAAGCAGCGCCGTCCCGACATCACCAAAGCCAGGCAATTGCTGGGCTGGGAGCCGAAGATTCAGCTAGAAGCCGGCCTGCGAATGTCACTGGATTATTTCCGGAAAGCCGTAGCAGAAGAAGCCACCACAGCCAAGTAACGAACTTAAATTAGCCTTATGTCAGTGCGAACCAGCCGAAGGCCCGGTGAGAGCCTGCCCTGAGCGAACCCGAAGGGAACCTGCTGTTGACTTTTTCAGCCCGACCACGGCGACGATGGTAGAATCCCGACCCACGGCCAGT
Organism: uncultured Acidobacteriaceae bacterium; assembly: GCA_963770235.1. Taxonomy (GTDB): domain Bacteria; phylum Acidobacteriota; class Terriglobia; order Terriglobales; family Acidobacteriaceae; genus Sulfotelmatobacter. Next base: position 14,183 of record CAVYOW010000010.1, read on the forward strand.
CAGCCATGAATGAAGCCTTCGCACATCCGCCAGAGGAGGCAATCCCGCGCTTCGATCCAGTTGCAATCATCGCAGTGGCGCAACTGCTTGGCACATCACTCTGGTTCAGCGCGAATAGTGCGGCAGACGATCTGCGCCGAGCCTGGGGTGCGAGCGTTTCCGACATCGGAATTCTCACCAGCGCAGTTCAGTTGGGCTTCATTCTCGGAACGCTGGTTTTTGCGCTGAGCGGGTTGGCAGACCGATTTCCCGCCAGCAGAATCTTTTCCGTTTGTGCTCTTCTGGGCGCAACCTTCAATGCCTGCTTCGCATGGCTGTCGACCGGCATTGCGAGCGGCGCCGTGTTCCGCTTTGCCGTCGGTATTTGCCTCGCTGGAATTTACCCGATCGGCATGAAGTTGATCGTGAGCTGGGTCCCCGAGCGGACTGGTTCCGCGCTCGCCTATCTCGTTGCCATGCTCACGCTCGGGACTGCGCTTCCTCATGCGCTGCGGCTGATTGGAGCGGCATGGAAATGGCAGTACATCATCGGGACTTCCTCCGCTCTCGCTGTTCTGGCGGCCCTGCTGATTCATGTCCTCGGTGACGGCCCTAACCTGGCGCTTCGCAGAGGGATGCCCGGTACCCAGATGGGAGGTGTTCTTCGAGCATTCGCATCTCGCGACTTTCGTGCAGCCGCTCTTGGCTATTTCGGCCACATGTGGGAGCTCTACGCATTCTGGACCATCATTCCCTTACTCATCGTCCGTACATCACTTAACGTGAACCTGCACAACTTCAAAGTTTCTGGGCTGGCTTTCGCCATCATCTCTGCGGGTGCGCTGGGATGCGTTGCGGGTGGTCTCTTCAGCCGCAAGGTGGGGCAGCGCGCGCGTGGCGGCTGTATCACTTTCACTTTCGGGGCTTTGTTGTTTTATTTTCGCTCTTGCTTGGCAGGTATTCTCCCCAGTGGCGCTTCTGGCGCTGCTCCTCGTCTGGGGAGCCGCTGTGGTCGCCGACTCGCCTCAGTTCTCCGCCCTGTCGGCTCGGGCGTGCCCTCCCAATCTGGTTGGCGCCGCTCTGGCGATTCAGATCTCTATCGGCTTCGCCATCACCATCGTTTCCATCGCGATCGTCACCGGCCTCTTCAATCGCTTGGGGGCGGAGGTTGCTTGGGTGCTTTTGCCAGGTCCGCTGTTCGGACTTCTTGGCTTCTATCCACAGTGGGCGCGGACCTTCAATCCCTCACGATAACCCCGGTCGTCCACCATGTGACCTCTGACCTTCTGCCACCACGGAAGTTGCGCAATCATCATCGAGGCAGTTTCCGGACGCGACGAGCTTTCCCCCGACGGAACGTGATAAATTGACCTGCGCTAACAAAGAAGGAAAATCTCAGTCTATTTCCACGAACGGAGAAAAACGCTCGATGCGAACGCTCATTCTCAGAATCGTCACCCTGACGATTGCAACCCTCGCGCTACTGACGATGCTGATTCATGCGCAGGCAAAAGACGAAACGTCAACCGTCAAGGTTGAAGCTACTAAGACCGATACCACAAAGCCCGAACAATTCAAGCCGGAACAACAGGCCAGCAAGGGCTCGGTCACGATCGGCGGAAGTGTCATCAATTACGACGCATATGCCGGCACGCTCGTCGTGCATCCCAAGGATTGGGACGATGTCCCGCAGAATGCCGACCCGGATCCCAAGAACAAGGGTCCGGAAGCCAGCATGTTTTACGTTGCCTACTTTAAGTCCGACAACAAAGGCGCTCCACGTCCGGTCACGTTTCTCTACAACGGCGGTCCCGGTTCCTCGACCGTGTGGCTTCACATGGGCGCATTCGGGCCGAAGCGCGTGGTCACCGCCGATGACACCCATACTCCGGCTGCGCCCTACTCGGTCGTGAACAACGAGTACAGCCTGCTCGACGTGAGTGATCTGGTGTTTGTCGACGCGCCCGGAACCGGCTTCAGCCGCCTCAGCGGGAAAGACCGGGAGAAAGCCTTCTACGGTGTCGACCAGGATGCGCAGGCCTTCGGCGATTTCATCTCGCAGTTCCTGGCGAAGTACGGGCGCTGGAATTCGCCGAAGTATCTGTTTGGCGAAAGCTACGGCACCACGCGTTCCGCCGTGCTGGCCAACATCCTCGAGACCGAACGCGATGTCGACTTCAACGGTGTCATCCTTCTCTCCCAAATCTTGAACTTCGCGCTCGATTCGGACTTCCCTAACTTCAATCCTGGCATCGATGTAGCGTATCAGCTCAATCTCCCCACCTACGCCGCCTCAGCGTGGTATCACCACAAACTGCCGGAGCAACACCCCGACCTTCAATCTCTCCTAACTGAGGTCGAGCACTTCGCCATGAACGAGTACGCTCTCGCCCTTGGAGCCGGCTCTTCCCTTCCTGCGGATCAGCGCCACGCCATCGCCGCCAAGCTTCATCAATACACCGGCCTTCCCGTTGCCTACATCGAGAAAGCCGACCTTCGTATTAATGGCGGAGAATTCGAGAAGAATCTGCAGGACGACAGCAACTTGACTACCGGCCGGCTCGACACCCGCTTCTCCGGACCTACGTTTGATCCCCTCAGCAAAGAAGCCGACTACGATCCGCAATCGGCGGCAATCTCTTCAGCCTACGTTTCCGCGTTCAACGACTATGTACGAAAGGAACTGAAGTTCGGTGAGAACCGGGAATACAAGCCCGAAATTGAGGTCTTCAAGTGGTGGAGTTTCTCGCACAGGGCTCCCGGACTTGGTTTCGCCTTTCCCGGGGCAACGAATGTAATGCTCGACCTCGCCGTCGCCATGAAGTACAACCCGCAGCTCAAAGTCCTTTTGAACGCCGGTTATTTTGACCTTGCAACTCCGTTCTATGAGGGAGTCTATGAAATGCAGCACTTGCCGATTCCCCCTGAATTGCAAAAGAATATCGAATTTCAGTTCTATGAGTCCGGCCACATGGTCTATGCTCACGAGGCCTCACTGAAGGCGATTCACGATAACGTGGCGGCCTTTATCCTCAAAAGCTATAACCCCAAGACCAAGTGACAGATAAGAAAACGGGCGGATGGCCATCCTTTGCGGGTTTCGCAAAGGATGGCCATTCCCGATTTTCCCATTTATTTTTCGCTCAGAAATCCGAAGCCGGAGTCGTCTGCTCCGAGGTAAGAAGAACTGAGAACTGGAAACTGCCTTACTCGCTGCTCTGCGCCGTAGCTGCCACAAAGTCGATCAACTGCTGCACCCCGCGGCGTTCGTCCTTTGTGTTCAGCTTGAACGAAACCCCCATCCCGTAGCCGGGATGCGAAGCCTTCACGTCACCGCTCAACCGCAACTTCATCTCGTGCGTGCGCACCACGATCTCCACTGGCGACCCCTGCGCGAAAGCCAGCGGCATTTCCAGGTAGCATCCCCCCGGGCTCAGATCGCTCAAATGACAATAATTCCGCACCGAGCTTCCCTTCTGGTAAACCTCCGCTCCCAGACGGCATGCATATCGAGTCTGCCCGCGGCGATTGTCGGGCTCAGAACGCAATCGAGCCGCCGCTTGCCCGTCGTGGCCTTTCGCTTCTTGCTTCTCGCCCTGACCGCTTCTTGCGGCCGCACTATCACTCGGCTGGATGGAGTGTTTCACGTCCCCCGCTCCTGAAGCCGACTCCGGAGCCGGCGTCTCCGCCGCGTTCATCTTCAACCACTCTTGCAGAACCCTCCGCGAACCTTGCGGCACATCCAAAAACTGGATTCCCGCGCGACCGTTCCAGTCCTGCCAGACCACTTGGCCCGAGAGCCGCACGTTGGCCATCTGGCCGGGCAACTGAAACTGAAAATAAACTTTGCAGGTCGGCGGCAACTTCTTGCCGAAGTTCACACTCATGCCATCTTCCGCCAGATTCACCAGCGTCGCTTTCGCTCGTTCCACTCCGGCATAGTCAATGGTCGCATGCGTATGCACAGCCGCGCGCGACTTGCGGCGTTTGTCCCGGTGCAGCACGGTTTGGGCTGCCCGCAGTGTGCTCAACGCCCGCTCGTGCGACACCGGCTTGTACAGCACGAAGTTCACTCCCAGGGAGAACATCTCCCGGATGCTCTCCTGCCCCGCCACCACCACCACCGTGAGCGTCGCATCGTTTAAGCGCGAAGACCGGCTCTCGTGCAATAACGCCACCACGTCCGCCTGCGTTTGACCGTCAAGAATGATCAGGTCATAGCGTTCTTGCGCCAGCCTCACTGCTGCGCGCACGGGGTCCGCGCACAACTCCACTTGAATGTCGAGTTCTTCCAGGACGTGCCGCAGCACTTCCACTGCTGCTTTGTCCGCGCAAATTAAGAGTGATGAGAGAGTCATACCTTCATGATCCTAGGATCACCCTAGTTCGTCCGACAAGTTACCGCGGTCACGCCTGCTGCCCCCGTCTTCCGCGGACGCTCGCTTAACTCCACTGCCCTCAATCCGGTGACCTCAGTCACCACCGCCATTACAAAAGACCAATAGTCCTTCGTTGCACCGTGGTGCTTTGACGGCATCTCCCCACCTTCCTAGGATGAAGACTGCCCCACCGTATGCAGGGCCGGTTGGCCTGTTCCCCGAACGGTTGCAGGTTTTCTCTGTCCGGTTGGGCTCTTGGAAATTTTTGAGATGAGGTTGGGTTAGTTGACATCACCAGACGATACGAGGTTCTCAACCGGTAAGGAACTTATGCCATCGCGCAAAGATAACGGGTTCTCGCTGCTCGAGCTGATGATCACCGCCAGCCTCGCCCTGGTTATGTTAGGGGTCACGTTCATCTACCTGAAGCCCCAGCTCAATCAGAACCATGTGAACTCGGGCTATGACACCACTTTGATGGCCCTGCGTAACACTCGCAACCTGGCCATCACTCAGAGTCACGAGTACTTTGTCAATTTCAATCCAGCTGGTTTTCCCGCTGGTACCATTCAGGTCCAGTATCAGCCGCCGATTGTGCCTCCTGCCGTTGCCGCGCCGCCGATTGAGCAGGTCAACACCTACACGATTCCGTCGGATGTCAGTTTTAACGTGCAAGCGGGATTCCCGGCCAATACCCCGGACGGTTTTGGCACTGGCGTCACTGCGATCGATTTCGAATCTACGGTAGGCGTCCCCCTGCCTTGTCAATGCGTCGTCTTCATGCCTGACGGCTCCGCGCAAGACAGCCTCGGCAACTACAACAGCGGCGTCGTCTATCTGAGCCGGGTTGGCGACACTATCTACTCTTCGCGAGCAGTCACTGTCTGGGGCGCCACCGGCAGAATCCGCGGATGGCGGCTTAATCAGGTGGCAGGCGTAGCGGAATGGGTGCAACAATGACACAAAGAAACCGAACCCTCCGGAAGCACCACACTCAGCGCGGTTTCACGCTGATCGAAGTCATGATCGCCATCGTCATCATGACCATCGGCATCCTCGCGGTGATGGCGAGCTTTGCCACAGCGATTGCCGCCACAGCCTCGGCGCAGGAAGATCTCATCGCCCGCCACAAGGCTCTGGATGCCATGGAAAGCATCTACACCGCCCGCAACAGCCAGCAGCTTCCTTTCGCTTCGATCAACAACGTCGCGGCGGGCGGAATCTTTTTGCCGGGCGCTCTCCCTCTGAAGTGCGCTGGACCCGACGGCATCGTCGGCACTGCCGACGACACCAACTGCATCGCTCCTGACACCGGCGCGGCCTGCCCGGGCGGAGTGGAATGCCTGGTCCTGCCCGGCCCCGATGGCATTCTCGGCACCGCCGACGACATCCCCCAGAGCCTTAGCAACTTCACGCGCAGCATCACCTTCAATCCGGTGTTTCTGCCCAGCGGCGCCGTCAACAACAATCTCATCGCCGTCACCATCGCCGTTACCTATACCAAAGCCGGCTGGCCCGCCCGCACCTACACGGTGAATGGGCTGATCTCCAGCTACCACTAAGCCGGACTAAAACCATGAAGATACCCATCTCAAAATCGCAACGCGGCTTCAGCCTTCTGGAATTGATGGTCGCCTCCGCCATCGGACTGATCGCCGTTATGGCTATGACCCAACTTTTCAACATGGGTATGAACGCCACCTTCACCGTGACCCAGCGCGCTGAGACCCAGGAGAACATGCGCGCCGGCATCGAGTTGATGACCAAGGACATCTCAATGGCGGGCGCAGGCTTGCCCTCGGGCGGTCTGCAGCTGGCCAACGCCGGTGGCGCCACCAGGGTTGCATGCAACCAGGCCGGCACCTGCTATGTTCCCGCCGACACTTACCCGCTCAGCGGCGGGGGCGCTCAAAACTATATGTATGGCATCTTGCCTGGCTTCGCTAACGGCGTACAGGGCGCCGCCGTCATCCCCAACGCTCCGGCGGCGGTGAATGACAGCATCACCTCGATCTATTGCGACTACAACTTTCCCCTGAGTAATTTCAGCTTCACCTTTCCCAGTTCAACTCAGGCCACCGTAGCCGTGATCAACGGCGCTGTTACCCCGAATAACATTCTTGCCCCAGGTGGCCTCAACGTAGGCGACCTGCTGCTGTTCACCGTGGGCACCCCCGGCAACGGCAAGACTGCCCAGGGTACCAGCGTCGCCCAAACCGCAGCGGCAGTGGCCGAAATCACCGGCATTCCCAACGGCGCCACCATCAACTTCGCCGCCGGCGATGCTCTCAATTTCAATCAGACCGGGGCCAACAGTATGGCCACGATCGCCGCCAGCTTTGTCGCCGGCACCACCATCAACGTCTGCCGGCTCTATGCCGTCACCTATTTCCTGCAAGTTCCCGCCGCCGGCGGAACGGTGCAAACTCCGCGCCTGATGCGTCAGGTCAACGGCCTCACCGCCGTCCCCGTAGCCGATGACATCATCAACGTGCAGTTCAGCTATGACGTGGTCAATACCGTGCTCGGCACCATCAGCGCGAACCAGTCGAATCCGATCGGCGCTGGACTTTCTCCCGCCCTGATTCAGAAAGTCAACATATGGGTCATGGGAGAAAGCATTACTCAAGGCGGGAGCAAGAAATCCCAGAGCATGTATCTGGCGAGTTCCGTCAGCGCTCGCAATATGAGTTTTTGCAATTCTTATAGTAGCCAAACCACTGCTTGCCAATGAGGGTCTGGCTGTTGCGCTTGGAGGGGGAAATATATATGGGGAAGAGTACACGAGATTCGCGGGGCTTCACGCTCGTCGCCGCACTGTTGTTGACCGTCCTGTTGTCGGCTGTCGCCGTGGGACTCTTGTACATGGTCAGCAACGAGGAACGCATGGGCGGCAACGACCTGGAAGGCAGCCTCGCCTTCTATGGCGCAGAGTCTGGCATTGAAAACCTGACTGCCCAAATCTCCCAGTTGTACCAGACCTCGCAAACGCCCAGTGCCGCGGCCATCACTGCCCTCACCAATCCCGCCAATTTCCCAACCCTGGTGAACGGTTCCAACATCACCAGCATGAATTATGCCGAATGCATTACCTGGCCGCCGAACACAACCTGTCCTGCTCCTGCTACAAATCCGACCGGCGCGTGGGACATCGTCGGCTCCGGTTCCGACCAGGGCATGGTGGCAACTCTCATCCCCTACACCCTGAGTGTAACTGCGACCCGCGCCTCCACCGCCGGTGAGGCCTCCAACAACGCGGCTCTCACTAATGTCACGGGAGCTTCCGTCAACTTGTCGCGCACCGTGGAAGTTGCTCTGCTTCCCGCCTTCGAGTTCGGCGTCTTCTGCGACGGTGACTGCGATTACTTTGCCGGTCCAAACTTTAATTTCGGCGGCCGGGTTCACACCAACGGAAATCTTTTTCTCGCCTCCGGCTCCACCTTAACCTTTACCGACAAGATCGCCGCCGTGGGCCAGGTCGTTATGGACCAGCTCGAAAATGGATGGCCGACCAACAACGGCTATGGCGGAAACACCTACGTGCCCAGCGCCGCTGGCGCTTGCCCCGGTGCCCCAGGCTCCGGACCAGCCGCGAATTGCGCCGCTCTTCCTGCCGGCAGTTGGACCGGTGGCTTCCCGCCCGTTGGTGCTGCCAACGCTGCCTGGAAGGGCATTTCCACGACTACGTTCAATAGCTTCATCATCAACGGTTTGACCGGCGCAACCAAACTGCAGTTACCCTTCGTGCAAGCGGACGCGGTTGGAGCCATCGAAATCATTCGCCGCCAACAAGCAACCGATACCCCGCTTTTGACACAGTCCCGTCTCTATACCGAGGCTTCGATCCGCATCCTGATCGCCGATACCCAAAAAGATTTGCACCCGGACCGTGGGGCCGGCGCACTCGACGCGGACGACGTGCAACTCGGCATCTCAGGCACCGCCATCGGCGGCGGCGGTTCAACCACGTCAGTCCAAATACCGTCCCTCGCGGGCAGCCCCTATGAGTATTTTGGCGTCGCCACGGCTGGCGCGAATGGATGGGTCGCCCCCACCAACCCCGGGACCGGCACCCCGTACAACTGGACTTCGTGGCCGCTTCTCGGCCAGATCACCAGCAGCCCGGCGAACGTTGCCGGCCCCGCCCCCAACGCCGTCGGCGGTAATACCCCGTACATTTGGCTGCGCGTCGAGTTCCTGAACAACGCCGGCAACTGGGTCGGCGTCACACGGCAGTGGCTGTCCTACGGCTTTGGCCGCGGCTACGACGTGCCCCCGACCGCTCCCTATCTTCCCGGAGGCGCGAATCCGGCTTGCCCCGCCTTCGGCGGCGCCGGCTATCCGCCAGCTGCGCAATGTTACAACCCGATCAGCCCCGCGATCCTGATCCTGCAGCAGCTCCGGCAAGGGGTGGCAACGACCGCCGCCACCGAAGCTGATACCACCGACCTCACCGGAACCGCCAACAACTGGATTCCCATTAACTTCTACGACTCGCGCGAGGGCGAGCCGCGGGATATCAACACCCGCCCCACCAACACCACCAACGTCAAGAATCAGACCGTTTACACTCCGTGCAGTCCCATCGGAGTCATGAACGCCGTCGAACTCGATGTGGGCAATTTGTGGCTCTGGCTGCAAGGGGCCGCTGGTCCGGCTGCTAGCCCGTACTTGGGGGGCAGTGGCGCGGCGGTGAATAACACCAACTTTAACGGTTACATCGTCTATTTCTCGGATCGTCGCGGCATGGTCGCCGATCCTTTCCCGGCCGCGGCACTTCTCTACAACAAACTCACTGGGATGTCCGGCCTGGAAGACGTTGTTAACGCCGCCTCCGCCACCGGCGTACCGGACAACGTGCTGGAACCGCCATCATATTACGCGTTCTCTCCTGAGGATTTGAACGCCGACGGCAACCTAGATAAGTATGGCGAAAACTACTTGGGTGCGGGATTCGGCTTGACCGGCGCCTTGACCAGCCAGCCCTATTTCCCCATTCCGGCGCAAGCCGTCACTGCCAGCGCGAACCAGGTGAACTGTAATTCTTATACCTTCACCGCAGCCGGCACGGTCGAGACCGATCCCCCAGGTACCGGAACCTTGGCGCCACAGTTATTCCCGGATCACCCCAAAACAACTTGGTCACCGGGCCCCGTCACGCAGTGCGGCTGGTGGATGGTGGCATGAGTGCTGGGGCAGTTAGTTACCTGCCACATCCCACAGCCCCAGCCACCGCTGGAAATCGGTTTCACGGTCGGTTCGGAAGAACCGGTCTACGTGTACGGAGACTACAACACCGGCGCGGCCGATCCCTACTGGCCGAGCGGTATAACTCCCAACACGCCACACTCTGCCGCTTCGATTATTGCGGACTCAGTCACCCTGCTCTCTAACCCTCCGTCAGGCCCGCACGACTCCTAACGCCAACACGGGCTGGACCGATGTCGAGAGCTTCCTCCAGCCAGGAGTAGCAGGCAATCGGCCGGGAAACACCAGCTATTACCGCATGGCCATTGCGGCCGGTAAGAGCATTCCGTTCCCCGAACCAGGCTGGGCCACCGTTGCTGGCTTGAAGGATTTCGGAACCGATGGCGGCATGCACAATTTCATGCGCTATCTCGAGGACCGGGGCGCGAGCCGGCGCGACGGTGAACTATACCGGCTCGCTGATCAGCATGTACTATTCGCAGTACAACACGGGTGTCTTCAAGTGCTGCAACACCGTGTACGGCGCTCCCACGCGAAACTATTTCTTCGACACGCAGTTCTTGAATCCGACTCAGCTGCCTCCCGGAACTCCCATGTTCCAGGACGTGGTTAGTTTGAGTTATCACCAGAACTTCACCCCACAATAACGACTTCAAAAACCGTCAACCAGCACCCCGGTCCTCACGGACCGGGGTCCTTTTTTTGTACTATTCCATCGCCCACGCTCTTTCCCGTACCATTGCGGATTAAAATCGCACAAGCCTTCACCCGATCAATCCATGAGCACATCTTCGCCATCCGACGCCGCAACTCCAGGGCCAACCCGATCGCCGGTCCGATCCCCGAACGCCGAATCCCCAAACCTCGCGCTGGATCTGGGTTTTGTTCGCCCTTTGCGCCCTCGCTGCCATCGCCCTGTTCTTTATTCCTGCTTTCATCATTCGTCCTTTCCGTCACCAAACCCCGCGCGCACTTTTCGTTGCGATGGCCCTGCGCCAGCGGGCTCCTTTAATCACGCTGATCGCAGCCCTGGCCTGTTTCGCCCTCGCCTTCGCGCTCTGGAAAACCGTCGGCCGATGGCGCCAAGCCCTGCTCGTGCTCACTCTGCTGGTTGTCGCCTTCTCCGCAGTCATGGCGCGTCAAAACTATTTCGAGTGGATGTTCCACCCCGTCACCGGCCCACAATTTCTGGCGCAATCCGATAGCAAGCTCGACCCCAAGGAAATGATCTTGGCGGTCCGCTTCAGCAACGATGCCCGCGCCTATCCCATCAGCCAGATGGCCTACCATCACATCCTCAACGATGTGGTCGGAGGCGTCCCGATCGCCGCCACCTATTGAACGCTCTGTCACACCGGTCTGGTGTGGACGCGAACGGTGAACGGAAGAGTGCTGCATTTTTATTTGGCAGGCATCAACAACCAGAATTTCCTCATGCGCGACCGGGAAACCGGAACCTGGTGGCAGCAGATCACCGGCAAGGCCATCTATGGTCCGCTGCAAGGCGCAGCGCTTGAACTCGTGCTCAGTGATGAACTGACTTTCGGCGAGTGGAGAACCGAATTCCCCTCCGGACAGGTGCTGGCGCCCGTCGCCAAATACGTGAAAGAGTACGACCCCAACTGGGAGCCCGACGTAGCCAAGCTGCCAGTAGTCATCAGCTTCCCCGGCACCGAACTGAAATCGCGCGACGTGGTCATCGGACTCACCATCGCCGGCGCCGCTCGCGCCTATCCGTGGGAAACTTTCGCCAAACAATCTCCAGTTCTCGATCGCGTCAACGGCACCCCACTGCTTCTGGCTCTGGGCCCCGACGGCAAATCCTTCCGCGTCTTCGTCAGTCGCATCGATGGCCACGACGCCGAATTCTTTCTTCGGGGCGACGACACAGCCAGCGCCCCAGCCGAGAAGAAAGAGTGGACGCTGCTCGACACACTCACCGGCAGCCAGTGGAACTTCCAGGGCTGCGCCACCTCTGGCCCCGCGCAGGGAAAATGCCTCGCCCGCATCCCCGCCCTGAAAGACTACTGGTTCGACTGGCGCAACTACCATCACGACACTACCGTCTACAAACACTAGCGTTGCTGGGACCAAAATTAAGGGGTGTCATTCCGAACCGGGCTGAAGGCCCGGTGAGGAACCTGCTTTTCCCCCGCTGGTGGCTCCGGAGGGACAGCAAACTTCAGATCGGCGAGCTATCGAAGGCCTCAAATACTTCGGACTCTTTTTCTTCAATGAAGCCAGGATGGCTTTGCAGCAGCCGCGCGCAGCGGTTCCACCGAAGAATAGCGTCGTCGTTCCCCGTGGGTCGAATCGCTTCGGCCTCCGCGAAACAGTGCATCGCCTCCGCGAAAAGTGGCGCAAGAGTGTGCGGCGTGCGCCCCACGCGCATTTGCGCTTTGGCTCGCCGTTCATGCAGCAGACCGGTGTAGTAGAGGCGCTCGTAACGCTCGCTGAGTCTCTGGAAAAGTTTTTCCGCTTCGTCAGCGCGATCCGATGCGTCTCCACAGAACTGGTCGGTGATCGCCAGGCCCAGCAGCCGAAGCGCCAGCTGGTGTTCGGGCTCGACCGCCAGGATGTCGCGGCAGATCGACTCAGCCTCCTCCGGTTCGTTGAGCGACCGGTAGAGCTCTACTTTTGAGATAGCTTCCGGAATGCCGGCTTTCGAGATGGTCTTCAGCGTGAACTCCATGAGAAACCTCCCTTTACCATCAGCCCAATCTTTCTTCACGACCCCCGGAGTCATAATCGACTACAAGAACTCTGTATCGAACAGAACTCCGTATCGACCACCAGAGCCTGTCGTTCCGACCGCAGCCGGACCCTTAACTTTGTCATTCCGACCGGAGCCGGAGCGCCAGCGACGGCGGAGTGGAGGAACCTGCTTCTTGGCCTTCAGCGTCCGGAACCGTCCTATGTTGCTCCTCGAATCTTCCGCACGATCATGAGCACGGGATCATAAAACTCGTCAACCACGCGCTCCTTCAAGGGAATGATCGCATTATCGGTGATGTGAATCTCCTCGGGGCACACTTCGGTGCAGCACTTGGTGATATTGCACAGGCCGAGGCCAAGCTCTTCCTTGAGCACGCGTGTGCGCGATTTCGTATCGAGAGGATGCATCTCGAGTCCCGCCACCCGGACGAAGAACCGCGGTCCCGCGAACTGCTCCATCTCCTCGTGCTCCCGCAGCACGTGGCACACATTCTGGCATAAGAAGCATTCAATGCACTTACGAAACTCCTGTGCCCGATCCACATCTTCCTGATAGATCTTCCAGTCGGCGCCGGGTCGGGGCTCGAACGGCGGAATCTTCTTGTTCACGCGGTAATTCCAGGAAACGTCGGTGACCAGATCCTTGATCACCGGAAACGCCTTCATGGGCTGAACCGTGATGGGCTTGTCCAGGGGAAGCGCATCCATCCGGGTTTTGCACGTGAGCCGCGGCCGGCCATTGACCTCCGCCGAACAGGACCCGCACTTGCCCGCCTTGCAATTCCAGCGCACCGCCAGGTCGGGCGCCTGGTGCGCCTGGATATGGTGCAGCGCATCCAGCACAACCATTCCCGGGGCAATCGGGACGCGGTAGATGGCAGGCTGTCCACCTTCGCGGTCTCCCCGGAACACCTCAAAGATTGCTTCCGCCATCACGCCTCCCGTTTCTAGGCAGCACCCGCCTCTTGCCGGCGGCAGCTACAAAAGCTATTTCTCATCAGCAACAAGTTGCTTTAAGTCAATGGGCAATTCCGGCACCGGTGCTTGCCGCAGCGTCATCGCGCTTCCCTCACGGACAATCACGTTATTTTTCGTCCCCCAAGCTGCATCGAGGCCGGGATGATCGATACGGCTGTGCGCTCCACGGCTCTCTTCCCGCGCCAGTGCGCTGCGCGTAACCGCCTCGGAAACAGTAAGCATCGCCTTCAGGTCCTGCGCCAGATGCCAGCCTGGATTGAACAACCGCGAACCCTCGACGCTCAAACGTCCGGCGCGCTCTTTCAATTTCTCAAGCTCCTCCAGCGCGCGAATCAGGTCTTCTTTATCGCGATAGATGCCCACCAGATTCTGCATGGTTTCCTGCAAATCGCGATGAATCGTATATGGATTCTCTCCATCCTTGCGCTCGAAAGGAGCCAGCATCTCGCGTGCGGCCTCTTCGATCTGCCCCGAGTCGAGGGCTGTGGTTGCTGTTTTGTTCGCATGCTCGGCCGCCGCCAGCCCCGCCCGGCGGCCGAAGACCAGCAGGTCCGAAAGAGAATTGCCACCCAGCCGGTTTGCCCCATGCAGCCCCGCGGCCGCCTCACCCGCGGCAAACAGCCCCGCCACCGATGACTTCGCCGTTTCCGCATCCACGCGAATGCCTCCCATCATGTAATGGCAGGTCGGTCCCACTTCCATCGGCCCCTTGGTGATGTCTACATCCGCGAGCTCCTTGAACTGGTGATACATGCTGGGCAGCTTTTTCTTCACATAGTCAGCGGGCTTTTGCGAGATATCGAGATAAGCTCCGCCGTGTTCCGTGCCTCGGCCCTCGCGCACTTCCGTGTAGATCGCGCGCGCCACCACGTCGCGGGTGGAAAGATCCAGCTTCTTCGGATCGTACTTCTCCATGAAGCGCTCGCCCAACTTGTTCCGAAGAACGCCTCCCTCGCCGCGAACCGCCTCGGTAACCAGAATCCCCTGCACACCCGGAGGCCACACCATGCCCGTGGGATGAAACTGCACAAATTCCATATCCATCAGCTCGGCCCCGGAGCCGTTTAGGCGAGCGCCATGCCGTCGCCGGTGTACTCCCACGAATTGGAAGTGATTTTCCACGCCTTGCCGATGCCGCCAGTGGCCATCACAATCGACTTGGCTCGAAACACCACGAATCGGCCCTGTTCGCGCCAGTAGCCGAACGCCCCAGCGACGCGGTCTCCATCTTTCAGCAAGCGCGTGATGGCGCATTCCATGTAGACGTCGATCCCCAGCTGCACGCCGCGGTCTTGCAACGTGCGGATCATTTCGAGCCCTGTGCGGTCGCCCACGTGGCAAAGCCGGCGGAAGGTGTGACCTCCGAAGGCGCGCTGCAGGATCTGCCCGTCTTGCGTGCGATCAAAGAGCGCTCCCCATTGCTCCAGCTCGCGCACGCGTTCGGGGGCTTCCTGGGCGTGGATTTGCGCCATGCGCCAGTTGTTAAGCAGCTTGCCGCCGCGCATGGTGTCGCGAAAATGAGTGCGCCAGTCGTCGGCCGAGTCCACGTTGGCCATCGCCGCGGCGATTCCACCTTCCGCCATCACGGTGTGCGCCTTGCCGAGAAGGGATTTGCAGACCACTCCCACCTTCGCACCTTGAGCGAGAGCTCCGAGGGCAGCCCGCAGGCCCGCACCGCCGGCGCCGATGATCAACACATCGTGTTCGTGAGTTTCGTATTCTGTGGTCACAAGAGTCTCAAGTCAGGGATTGCGCCGCTCGCGACCAGCCGGACGTAAAGGTCTGTAAGTCCCACTGTGACCAGGCTGATCCAGGCAAACAGCATGTGGCGTCCGTTGAGAACGCTTACCCACTGCCAGGCGGTGTGGCGCGGGCCTCCGAAAGCGACGCAGGAAAAGCAGTCGAGCTTTCCTCCTACCAGGTGGCGAAGCGAGTGGCAGGACAAAGCATAGATCGTCAGGAGAATTACGTTGAAAAGCAGAACCAGAGTGCCGACTCCCACTCCGATGCGTCCATCAAAGAAGAACGCGCGGAAGGCGTCATGCCAGAGAAAGATGAGGAAGATGAACGCTGCATACAGAAAGTAGCGATGAAGGTTTTGCAGAATAAACGGAAACGCAGTCTCGCCCCGATAGCGATGCTTCCTGAACTCGCCGACTGCGCACGCGGGGGGATCGAGAAAAAAGGCCCGGTAGTAAGCCTTGCGGTAGTAGTAACAGGTGACGCGGAATCCCAAAGGCCAAACCAGAATCAGCAACGCTGGAGAGAACGGCCACCAGCGATGATGCGGGTCAATGAGCGGCGAATAAAACGGAGAAAGATATGGCCCCCATGAGTAGTAGTTTCCTTCGAAGGCCCGCAGCGTGGCATAGACTCCGAATGCGCTGAGCAGAACGATGGGTGGCACCAACTCGAGCCACCAGGCATCCCGCCGCATTGTGCCGCCGAGGTGGTGTTCTCCACCTGTGGTTGAAGCTGCCGGCATAGAGGCACCGCCTTAGTGGTACACAGACTAAACGAAAAGTGGGTTTACGAGTCAAGAATGTCTAATCGCCAGGTCCGGACCGCGCGGAATCGCTTGAATGTTCCAACCGGAACATAGTGCGTTATGTTCCGACTGGAACATTCGGGAAGGATCGCTTGTGATTACTCTGAGCTATTATGTGTGCCAAGCGCTTATCCTGCTACGGGTTGAGGAGGTGCCGAAATATCGGCATCTCCAAACTGATAGCTTTGAGTTTATGAGGCGGCTATCGAGCGGTTGTCGAGTCGCTGGCGAAAAATTCGAGCTTCTAAGTCATTATGTTTTAATGACTTAGCTGTAAGAACGATGAAATAAAGGAGTTAGCGGGCCTGACGGCCGCAGGTTGAATTCGCGAAGTGGGAAAAAATCAAAAAGTCGACAAACGAGGGTGGCTCCAACCAGGAGGTCCCTCCACTCCGCATTGCGATTGGTAAAACCAATCGCAATGCTCCGGTCGGGATGACAGATTTTATTTTGGGATCGGGAGGCCAATCGCAGTGTTCCCGTTGGGATGACTGATTTTGAAAGATGGCAGGGGTGGAAGATTGCGGCGGTTGAGTGCGTGCTAAACTTTCGCCTCAACCGACCTCAGGAGGTTTCATGTTTCGACTCGGGCTGGTGTGGATGTTGTCGCTTGCGCTGTTGACTGTCATCGCGGCCGCTCAAAATCCTGATATCCCCGAGCCTGGCTCGGTCGAGGCTATCGCGGCGGCTACCACTGATGCCCATTTTGTTTCGCCCTGGGTTTCTTATGTCCCCGCATCGAGTACGGTTCCGTCTCCGGAGAAATTCTTTGGGCGGATCATGGGCGCTCCGGGAGAATTGTTGGGGACGGAGAAGACATACGCTTACGCCCGTGCCCTGGCTGCTGCTAGCCCGCGAGTTCGTGTGTTCACGATTGGGCATAGCGAAGAAGGGCGAGAAATCCTGATGTTGGCGATCGCGGACGAAGATGGTATACGCGATCTGGACCGCCTGAAAGGCGCGACTGCGGCGCTGGCGGATCCGCGACGCACGGACCAGGCAGCGGCCGACAAACTTATCGCGAGCTCGCGCCCTATTTATTACTTCAACGCTGCGCTGCATTCCGATGAGACCGGGTCGACGGAAGCGATGGTCGAGCTGGCATACCGGCTGGCGGTATCGGAACAGCCCATGATCCGGCGGATTCGAGAACAGGTGGTGGTGCTGATCAATCCCATTTCGAATCCCGACGGGCGGGACAAAATGGTTGACTGGTTCTACCGTTATCTCAAAGGCAAGACTGACCGCAACACGCTGCCCCGCCAGTCGCCGCCTTACTGGTCGAAATACACCTTCGTGGACATCAACCGCGACACGCACCAGCAGACGCACGAGACCACGAAAGCGGTACACCGCATGTTTCACGAATGGCATCCCACGGTGGTGCATGATCTGCATGAGGGCACACCTCTGATGATGACGTGGAACGGTACAGGCCCTTACAACCCCAACATTGACCCCATCACCTATACCGAGTTTCTGGAACTTAGCTTCCACGAAGTGGAGGCTCTTACTGCGATGGGCATGCCTGGGGTCTCGACGTGGAATTTTGGGGAGGCGTTCGCTCACCTCTATCTGGATTCCGTGGCAATGAATCACAACAGCATTGGACGCGGCTACGAGACATTCGGCAACGGCAGCGCGGAAACGGAGCAGCGATCGGTTTCGCAATCCTCCACAACCATGGAGTGGTACCGTCCGCTGCCGGCTGCACGAGAGGTGACGTGGTCGGCCCGCGACAATCTCAACTATCAGGAAACGGGCGCGCTGGCGGCGCTGGACGAAACGGCCAGCCAATCCAAAGAAATGTTGCACAACTTCTACAAGAAGGGATGGGATTCGTGGCAGAAGGGCCTGACGCAGCCGCCCTATGCGTTTCTGATTCCGGAGAATCAAGGCGACCCGGCCCGGGTCGCGCAAATGGTGGAACGGCTGATGGGCCAACACATCGAGGTTGCGCAGGCGCAGAACCGAATTCAGCTGAAGGAAGGAAACTTCCCTGCGGGAACGTACGTGGTGCGGCTCGATCAGCCATACCGCAACTACGCGGTTGATTTGCTGACACCGCAGCGTTACCCGAAAGATGGAGAAGCGCCTTACGACGATGTTTCCTGGGAGCTCCCCGCGCATTATCACCTGCAGGCGATACCCACGGCGGACGCGTCTATCCGCGAGGCTGCGCTGACTCAGTTGAAGGATGCGCCGCATGTGGCGGGACGTGTCACGGGCAGTGGACCTCTTTACTTGTTGAAGGACACGGGGCAGGAATCGTTTCTGGCCGCCCGCTATCGTCTGGCCAACTTCGAAATTCGCATTGCGGAACGTGAGTTCGAGGCAGGCGGGACGAAATTTCCCGCTGGATCGTGGATTGTTGCCAACCAAACGGGGTTACGAGAGGCTATTCCGCCGATTGCGGCGGAACTGGGACTTGACTTCACACAAGTCTCGGCGGTGCCAGAGGTGCCGTCCCACAAAGCGCAGGCGCCGCGCATTGGCCTGTGGGTGCCATGGGCTGATACTGACTCGATCGGATGGATCCGTTACTCGCTGGATCAACGTAAGGTTCCCTACACGTATCTGCGCGATGAAGATGTTCGCGCCGGGAATCTCCGCTCGCGCATCGACGTCCTGCTTTACGGACATGTTGATCTGGAACTGGCCGAACAGATTGAAGGTCTGCCGAAGACCTGGTCGCCCATGCCTTTCAAGAAGACGGCGCAGACGCCGAGTTTCGGGACTCCCGCGGAATCCGACGACATTACCGGAGGGATTGGCTATGAAGGCTTAGCGCAGATCCAGCGCTTCATTGACGAGGGAGGGCTGATGGTGACGCTGGGCAGCGGAACCATGCTGGCTCTGGAAGGCGGGCTGGTGCGCTTTGTGCGGCGGTCTTCGGGAGGAGTTCCGCGCAGCGCAGCCGGAGGCGGCGGCGCCTCGTCCGCTGCTTCGCAGCAAGCAGCCACGCGGACGCCGGGCGCGCATGTTCGGGTCACTTTCGACCAGACCGACCACCCGATCTCGTATGGATATCCCGCGCACACCTATGTCTTCCGGCAAAACTTCCCGCTGTACGCTATTCCACGCCGGTGGCTGCGCATGGCTTATTGCACGACGTGCCTGGACGGTCCCGAGGACCGGAGAGGGGTGGTGATGGAATGGGGCGATACTGATGGGAAGGCGTTCGTCGAGAGCGGCCAGGCCTGGGGAGAAGAGAATCTGATCGGACGGCCTGCGATCCTGGACATGCCTGTCGGCAAAGGACACGTTGTGTCTTTCAATTTCAACCCGATGCATCGCGATTTGAACCGAGGAGATCAGCGGCTGCTGTGGAACGCTATCCTGAACTGGCAGGCAATCGTTGCGGGTCAGCCGAAGGTTGCAGAAGCCCCGGGGCCGGCACCTGAGCCGGAAGAGTGAAGGGTGGAGAGTTCTGAAAACAATTGATCTACACTCCTGATCGGCGCTCTTGATGGAGAGGAACGTTTCGAGCCGGAGAAGAGCAACAGCAGATTCCTCGCTCGCTCTCTCCGCGCGTTGCGCGGCTGCGAGCGGCTCGGAATGACAAGAGGTAATGGAGGACTCATACGTGTCTGCGATTCATGCCATCTTTTGGGATGTTGGAGGAGTGCTGCTCACTAACGCTTGGGACCACACTGAGCGTGCCGACGCGCTCGAACATTTTCATCTAGACGAAGGAGAATTTCACTCGCGGCACGAGATGGTGGTGTCGTCGTTTGAGCGCGGTGAGATTTCGCTGGACGAATATCTGGATCGGACCGTGTTTTACTCGCAACCGTCCTTTTACGCGGGAGGAGTTCCGGGATTACATGTTTTCGTTGTCGCAGCCGATGCCGGAGGTTCTTGGGTTCGCGCGCTCGCTGGCCGATTCGGGCAGATACTTTATGGGAACGATCAACAATGAGTCGCGCGAGTTGAACTTGTACCGCATCGAGAAGTATGGCTTGCGGGAAATCTTCCGGCTGTTTGTGAGCTCCTGCTTTGTGGGACTGCGCAAGCCGGAGAGCGGCATTTACCGGCTGGCGATTGAGATTACGCAGTTCAATCCGGAGGAGTGCTGCTTCATCGACGACCGGGCGCTGAATCTGGAGGGCGCCGCGAAGATGGGAATGCGGACGATCCAGATGCAGACGCTGGAACAGTTGCGCGGGGAGTTGGGGAAGTTGGGAGTGGAGGCAGTGGTCAGTGAGTCAGTGGTCAGGTGGCCAGCCTAAGGCTTATGGCCTCGGAATCGTGGACTTGGCATTTGCGGATTGACCACTGATCAGTGACCACTTACCACTAGCTTCTACGCGGCTGCGGCTTGGCTGACGGAATCGCTGATTTGGGGACATCGGATTCTGAGCCGGAAAGCGTGAGGTCGGTGGACCAGCACTCGGAAACCAGCTTCCAGTCTCCGCTGGCTTGCTTGGCGAAGACCCAGAGATATTTGCCGCGCTCTTCGCGGCGTTTGCCGGCGGTTCCCGGAACCAGCGCGCTGTAGCGTCCCACTTCGTGAGCCAGATCTCCCAGGACTTCGACGCGCATGGGCTCGACGGAAACTTCTCCCAAGCCGGCTTCGAGCGACGCGAAGAAGAACTCACGCACCGCGACGGCGCCGCGAATCGGAGGAAGATTCGAGCGCAGCACCAGCGCGTCAGGGGCATAGAGCTCCATCAGTTCATCGAGTTGGCGAGTGTTGCAGGCCAAAACCCATTCCTGGGTGAGACGGCGGACGGCAGCCTCGCTGCGGCTCATGGGTTCGCCCTTGGCGGCAGCGGCAATTCTTATGCGGTCCGCTTCCCGCGCGCTCTCGGGAGCGTTGGGGCGCGGCGGCGGCAGAGTCGTGTCCGCCCTGGAAATAGTGGTGATGGTAGTGATGGTGGTAGTGATGCGTGCCGGCGGGAGAGCCGGGCGGCGGGTGCACTTCATCCCTGGCTCCGGAGTGCGGGTGCTGGTCGCGAACTTTGGGGCAGACGCTCGTCGTCGTAGTCGAGCGTGGGTACGCCGTAAGCGGGCGATGGGGATCTGACGACTGAGGTGGCGCGGCTCCCAGGGGAAGGCCGCACACTGCCGCAGAACTTGTTGCCTTCGCGATTGTGATGTCCACAGACGCGGCAGGCATGGTGAGGGCCGGAATCGAGTTCCGGGTGTGGCGTCCTCGGCGACGGTTTCGGAATCGGATTCCATGGTGAGGCGCTGCATGGCTTGCAGAGCCGCGGCAATGGCTTCCTGATTGGGCTTGGGACGGCGCATTTCCGGATAGAGGCGCTGATAGATCTCGCCGAGCGCGGGATTGTGCGGGCCGATGGCCGGCATCGCGTCATCGGAATCCAGCGATGAAGGACGCTGGATGGCTTTCCGAGTTTCTTGTCCCTATCCACGATTCAGACCGAGGTGTTGGCGTCATTTTAGCTCAAGCAGGTCAGACCACGCGCGGGAGGAATCTCAACGACGGGAAAACTCGATTTTTCCTTCCGCTTCGGTGGGCACGCCGTTGCAGGTTGCAGGACGATAGCGCCAGCCGCGTACGGTTCGCAGCACGTTGCGGTCGCCCGCGGGACCGACGCTCTGCAGAATCAAAGGACTATGCACGCGGCCGTCAGCACCGATGATGAAGCTTACTTTGACTTTGAGGCCCGCTTCGATCGGAACCAGCAGAGGGTCGGGCGTGGTCAAAGCCTGCGGGCGGTCGAAGGTCTTCGCAGTGCGCGCGCGCGCTCACGTGCGGGATGTCGCTGAACTCGGAGGCGCGCGATGGGAGTCTTGAAGACCAGGTGTTCGCGGTCGGTCAAGACTGCCTGACTCAGGCGCGAAGCTGGAACCTGCACGGAAGCCGTGCTGGACGCGGGAACTGCGAGGATCAGAAACCAAGGCCAGATGCGAGGCATGAGTGACACCTTCCAGGTCGAACGGATGCCGCTGCTTGTTACACCTTACATTGGCACGTCTGGTGCCAAGGGGAGAGCGGATGTAAGTATATTGTTATCAATCGATTGAGGGAAGTCCGAAGCGGTTCGATGAGCGTGTGAAGGCGATTGCATATGTCAGGTGGAAGCGTTATTTCCGAAGCCGGCCACAGCCTCGCCCTTGCAGTTATTGTTTCGCCGAACGCCGCAAGGTCAGCAGCGTGATTTCAGGAGGGCAATTCAGGCGCATCGGAACTCCGACCGTGCCCAGGCCGGCGTTGGTGTGGAGCGTGAGCGGACCTACGTGGTAGGTACCCCAGACATATTTCTTCGCCAACTCTGGCAGGTAAAGCGGGGGAAGGAATGGAATTCTGACCTGGCCTCCGTGAGAGTGTCCTGAAAGCTGCAGGTCGATGGGAAATTGTGAGGCTTCATCGGCGAAGTCCGGTTCATGGGCGAGGAGAATGACGGCTTCGCCGGCGGGGACGTGGCGCAGCGTCTTGGTGAGGTCGGCGGTGTCGGCTGATTACATCATTCACGCCGGCCAGCCAGAAACGTGCGCCGTCTTGCTCGATTGGTTCCGACTGGTTGGCCAGGACCTGGATGTTCTCGGCCTGGAGTGCGCGGGTTACGTATTCCGGGTCAGTGCCGTCATCGTGGTTTCCCATGACGGCCCAGAGACCGTGAGGCGCGGTCATCTGGCGCAGGAGGCGAGCACAGGGCTCGGCGGCGAACGCGGCTTTTCGTTCGTCCCCGACCAGGGGTACGGAGACAAAGTCTCCGGTGAGCAGCGATCAGATCGGGATGAAGGCGGTTGACAATGGCGATGGCGGCGTGCAGAGGATGGACCGAGAAATAAGGGTCGTAGTGGAAATCGCTGAGCACGGCGACGGTGAAGCCATTCATCCGTTCCGGCCAGCGCGGCAGGAAAAACTCCTGGCGGACGATGCGAGGCCGGTTCGGCGCCAGCAAGATCGCATCCCCGGCGATCGCGACTGTGCCGACGGCGGCGGCGGCGCGAAGAAACTGGCGTCTTGTGGTGGGAATCAACGGCAAACGAAAATCACTCTGTGAGCATCAACGGCATGCGCATGCACATCTCCAGAATAACCGAATGGAGGGGGCGGTAGGCTTGCGGCTGCTCTCGCGGAAGAACTCGATCTCACCCCGGGATCAGAAGTTAGAACGTAGCGAACAGGTCGATGCGGCGAACAGCCGTGCCGGAAGAAAATGGCCACCCTGGAAGGCTGTTCGGAGTATCGAAGAAACGCGAGCCTAGAACCCCTGGGATTCGCCAGATTTACGTTATTAAGCGCGTTGCGGGCGGAGACACCAAAAGTCAGGGTGTAGCGACGGTCTGAGCCGCCACCTCCGCCCATTTGAGGTCCGCTGCCAAACACCGGACCACCGCGCGGACCTCCGCCGGAACCGCCGCCGTGACCGCCACCCGGCGGACCACCTTGCCCCTGGTTCTGGTTGCCGTTTGCACCCTTCACTTTGGGTCCGAAGCCGATGGACTTGGTGAGCCGAAGATTCAGGACGAAGTGCGCCGCGCCGGTGCCGTAGTTGATGGGAACTACCTTCTGACCGGCGGTGGGCAGCGCGTCGTTGAAAGTGCCCAGCGGAGTGCAATAGGTAGTGCCGCTGGAGGTGCCGGGCCTGGGCAGGCCGTGCTGGAAACGAAAGCGGGACGATCGTTGAAGATTGTATCGCCGTTCAGATCATCGGCCGTGACGATGTTAAATGGTGTGCCGGAGCTGGCGATCAGGAATGGGCTCAGGCGAAAGACATAGGGCAAGCCGAGGCTCCCGCCGAAAAAAAGGCGATGACGGGTGTCGAACGAGGCCCGGCCGTAGTCTTCACTAATGTCGTAGGAGTTCGACGCAAAGCTGGAAACGCCACCACTATCGCTATTGGCATAGTTCAAGGTGTAGAAGCCAAAAAGCTGAATCTTCGAGCCCACGCGCACATTGCTGTTCACGATGAGCTGGTTCTGGCGGAACACTGCTTCGGAAGCGTATTGGTAAATGCGCGGACCGGCGACGGTGGCGGGGTTGAGGCTGAGCGAGAGCAACTGGTCGAAGCCGCGGGAATTCAGATAGGTGACCGCCAGCGTAGCGGTTTTGGTCAGCTGCCGTTCAACGCTGATCGCAGATTGCAGGGTGTAGGGCGCATAGAGCGAAGGGCTGGTCTGATATATGGACGAGGTGCTGGCAGTGGAACCGGCGGGGACGCAGTTAGAGACTGGGGTGGTGAGAGGCTGGTCCAACCCTGGGAAACAAGTGGGATTGTTGATGATGAACTGCTGTTGCGTGATGCCGTTGAGACGCTCGGCTTGAAGAATCTGCTGTTCCTGGAAGCGATCATAGAATATGCCCAGGCCGCCGCGGATCACGATTTTGGGCGGAGCATTGCGGCCGCCCACTCCCCAGGCGAGGCCCAGCCGGGGCGCCAAGTCTACGTGATCACGAATGTGGTTCTGGGTCTCATAGCGCAAGCCGTAGCTGAACGTGATGTTGCTGCGAACGCGCCAGTCATCCTGGAGGTAGAGTCCGGCGTCGAAAGCCCCGACCCCGGCAGAAGGTGAACCTTGGGTAATGATGAGCTGGCTGGGCGCGCTGGCTTCAAAATCCGCGACCGTGGGAAATGTGAAAGTGCCGTTGAAGCCCGAGGTCGAAACGCTGGCATCGCGCAGGTCGCGCAAACGTGCTCCGAACTTGATGGTGTGGTTGCCGTGAATCACTGAAGTGTAGTTCTGGAATTCGTAGTGGTCCTGGTGGTCGGTCTGGGTGCCCTGGTTGTTGCCGCCACCGGTGAAATTTCCCTGAACATTGACGGCGGGATTGACGTCCAGCGCGGTCTGCGTGTCGTTTTCCCGGAGATATTGAAAACGTGTTTCGTTGACGACTTTCGAGCCGAAGACCTGGGTATCGCTGATCTGCACCGTGTGTTCGATGGAGTCGCTGTTATAGGCCTGTTGGGCCAGGCTGAACTGACCGACGCCATCGTTGGTTTGGGTGTCGCGGTAATACTGATAGCGGACGCTCAGCGTGTTGTTCTTGCTGGGAGCGAAGTCGAGGCGGGGGGAGATATTGGTGCGTTCGCGGGGATTGGGAAGGGTGGCGCTAAACGGGCCCAGCGTACTGGGATCGATCGCGTTGATGGCATCGAGGTCATTGGTGTCTCTGCGCTGCGCGCTGACGAAAGAAAGACGCCTTCTTGTTGATCGCTCCGCCGATGCTCCCATTGAACAGGACGGAGTCGTAACCCGGTTCGGTGCCGCTGATGAAGGGATCGTGGGTGTTGAAAGCAGAATCGTTTCCATCCAAAAGGAATTGGCCGTGGAGTTTGTCGGTGCCGGGCTTGGTGAAGACCTCGATGCGGCCGTAGCCAAGCTTGTCATATTCCGCAGAAAACGGATTCTGATTGATGCGGATCTCGCGGATGGACGACTTGGGAGGGAGTTCGCCCGCGGTGAAACCATCGATGTAAAGCTGCCCGCCATTCGGCCCGGCGGAGGGGCCGGCCAGTGCCTGTAAATCTGTGAGTAGCTCGTCGGGATCGTCGGGCAAGGCCTCCAGTTCTTTGCCCGAGATGGTGATGGCCCCGGCGTTGTTTTCTGGATTCACATCGACGGTGGGCACGGTATCGGAGACTTGAATTTTCTGCTGTTCGACTTCAATGGCCATCGCGACGTTGAGGCGCAGCGGCTGATCGGTGGTGATGACCACGTTGTCGTTTTCGTAGACGGAGAAACCCTGGGCGACTACGGTTAGGGAGTACTGGCCCGCGGCCAGCCCCTTGAATTCATAGAAGCCCTGCCCGTTGGTTTGGGTGGTGATGGGCGAGGACGAAACGGCAGCCGGAGTCATGACAACGTTGGCACCAGCGATAGCAGCACCGGAAGGATCAGTTACCTGGCCGCGCAAAGTACCGGCGGCTGCCGGGGTTGTGGCGGTCTGAGTTGTGGCGGGCTGGGGCGCGGCCGTCTGCGTCGTGCCGAGGCTGGCGCATAATTGCAGCGACAAGAGGATGAGTGCTAGAAAAAGGTACTTCCGAACCGTCATTCCGTTATTCCATTCTGCTAAGCATCTTCGCTAGAGGTTTAAGTGCAGCATTCGGTTGCGGCAGAAGCAGCAAAAGCTATGGACCTCCCGCGTCACCGGAGGGCGCACTCATGCTCCACGGTGTGAGCAACGCTGCGCTGCTGGCGCTGGGAGCGGCCTGTAAAATCGGTTCCACGCCGCTGACCAGGGTGATGACCGTCCCTACGCCTGCGGTGCCTTCGGTCGAGAGAATGATCACAGCATCGCCCTTATGCAGATCGGTCAGCGCGGCCGCCGGAGCGCGGCTGAGCAAGCGCTGAACATCCGGCGGGCCGCCTGGACGCCCACTGCCGCCGCCATTTCCTCCCATACCTGTTCCTCCCGAAGCTGCGCCACCGGGAGCGGAGGCTGGATGCGCAGTTTGACCTTCCGTCACGGACGCGGAACCGGATTCGCCGTCGGGAGCCGCACCGGTAGCCGCTCCTTTTAAGCGCATGGCAATCATCTGCGCCATCTCCGGAGGCAAATGGCGAAGCTGGGAGTCCGGAGTAATCTTGATTACCACCGTTTTCTTCGACAACAGATCGTGAACGCTGAGGGTCGACGAACTTGCATCAACGGACTCGACGGTGCCGGCAATGCCGGGAAAAAATCCGGAAACAATCTCTTCGGCGGCAAGTTCGCTGCCATCAGGGCTGCGATTACCACGCGCCCGCACCTGATCACCGGGACGAATTTGCTGAAGGGTTGCCGGCTTGGCGTCGTCAAATTTGACGGAGTCGGCCGCATAGCGGCGAATCACGGTGGCGTTGGAGCTGTGAATGATAACGTCCTTAGTTCGCACGGAGATTGTGACGGTTCCTGCCGCGGGGTCCACCGTCTTGGCGAGCCCGTCCACTCCACGCTTTTGCCAGTCCTGCAGATCCTGCTGGTGGCGGGTTTCGAGGTCGGAATGCGTCATGACGACAATCTTCAAAACGGGAAGCGGCAGGTTGTCATCAGTGGCCCAGCCTGTCGCACGGATGCGATCGCCGACTTGGAGATCCTTTAACTGGATCGGCGTGGCATTGTTTACATTTGTCTCTCCCGGAGCGAAGCGAACGATTTGCGTCGCGGGCTGGACCGTAATCTTCACATCGGGGCCGGAATCCGGGGTTAGCGTAATTTCGCTTCCGTTGATGGCTTTGATGGCGCCGATGCGCTTAGCGACTGCCCGAGGGGCGCCGGCGGCCTGAGTTTCCTGGCTGGAGGGCATCGCACAACCGGAGGGCACCAGCCAGAGGCTGGCTCCGATTGCCGCACCGAGTGCGATCACTAAAATTTGATTGGCAGTTGCGCGCATACGCCTCTTACTAATTTACATTGCGCGTTGCACAAAACTGCAGGATTTACAAAGTTTTACCTCAAAATGAACAACGTAGTACATGCGTGAGGCAGGAACGGGACAGAGGGCGTACGGCGAAACATCCCGAGAGTTGAGAAGTGACTATGCCGCAATCAGGAGGTTCTCCGCGAAAGGCCATTGCTCATCGATCCATTGCGCCTCGCAGTGGAAACCGGCAGTGCGGGCCATGGGAAATATTTCTTCCGGTGAGTACTTGTGGCTGCTTTCGGTCCAGATGGTTTCGCCCTCAAGAAGATTGACGGTAAGCTCGGCGGCGGGAATATTCACGGTCTGGCGGCACGTGGACCGCAGATGCATCTCTACGCTGCGGTCCTGGTGATTGATTCTTGCCACGTGCTCGAACTGAGCAAGATTGAAATCGGCGTCCAGTTCGCGATTGATGCGGGCTAGCAGGTTCAGGTTGAAGGCAGCGGTGACTCCCACTTCGTCGTCGTAGGCATGAAGCAGTTGAGCGCTGGATTTCTCGAGGTCGGTTCCGAGCAGAAGTGAATCTCCGGCCTGCAGAATCCGACGAACCTCGGCCAGGAAGTGAATGCCGGCAGGGCGATCGAAGTTCCCGATCGTGCTCCCCAGGAACAAGACGAGAAGATGTTGGCCGGTCGAGCGGTGCGCGGCCACTTCGAGCAATCCGTCGAGGTACTCGCGCTCGAAACCCAGGATGCTGATGGACTCGATGTCGCGAAGCTCACGTTCGCACATGGCCAGCGCAGAAGGGGAAATCTCGATGGGATAGTAAGCAGTGCGCTGGCGGCGGCAAAGAGCTTCGAGGATGTGGCGCGTTTTCCGGCCGCTGCCACTGCCGAGTTCGGCCACGGAAACGGGAGTCGCGAGCCGCTCGACGATGTCATAGCCGTGCCGCCGCAGCAGGCGCTCATCGGCGCGAGTGAGCCCGTACTCCGGAAGGTGGCTGATCACTTCGAACAAGGCGGAGCCTACGTCGTCATACAAATATTTCGACAGCAGCTCTTTCTGGCCTGGCTTGGTGAGCCCGGCGCGGACGTCCGCGGCGAATTCATAGCTTGCGTTTGGAGCGATGGTTTGAATCAGCATGTTGGCAACTCCCCTGCTGGCCGGCGGCGGCGTGAGCAGCTTCGTTATGATCAGCGACTTACGCAGCGAAATCCGGTGTAAATGAATTGATAGTGCGCCTGGAACCAGTTGCGGAACGTGGGCCGCAACATGCATGCCGCGGTGCGCGCCGATCCGCCTTTCATGACGAAATGTTTGCCATCGAAGAAATCGGCAGAATAGCCGCGATAGAACGGAAACGGCTCGAACCCGGGGAACGGAGCGAACTCGGTGGAAGTCCACTCCCATCCATTGCCCAGCATGCCGTGAACCCCGAAGGCGCTCTGGTTTTGGGGAGGTGAGTTTACCGGCACCGGACTCCAACGGGCGAAATCGAAGTTGCCGGACTGGTCCGCAGGTTCTGCCGCGCCCCGCGCTTCTCCGCCCCATGGGTAAGGCCTTTCGTCGCCGTGCGCTGTGGCGTATGCCGCGCGCTGCCACTCGGCTTCGGTGGGTAACGACTTCCCTGCCCACTTGGCATATGCTTTCGCTTCCGCCTGACTCACATACACTGGCCAATCCAGCGGCAGAGGGACGTCATCGAACATGGTGCGATACAGCCACTGGTTGCCTTCGCGCTTCCAGAAAGCCGGATGGGAAATTCCCTGACGGGACTTCCAGTTCCAGTCTTCATTATTGCCATTGTCATCGTCACCGTCGCCCCAGAACTCGCGGGTTTCATAGCCGCCAGCGGCGATGAACTCCAGGTACTGCCGGTTCGTCACCTTGTACTGATCGATAGCAAAGGCTGGGACGTTGAGGGTGTGAGCTTCATACTCGTTGTCCCATCCAAACGAATCGCTGCCACGCGGAAGGCCCAGGGTAACAACACCAGCGGGGATCTCAATGCTGCGGTGGACCACGGACGGAGTGATGATGCTTAGCGATTCCGTCTGCAGGCTTTTGTGATCAAGCGGTAGCTGATGCAGCATGTAGGCGAGCGTTTCCGCGTGCATGAGGCGGTGCTCAATGGCTACGTTGAGCAGAGTGGTGAGGGGAAAGCCTGTCGCTTGTGGAAAGATCGGAATCGAGAAGTGCTTGACTTAGTTTTCTCGTCCAGAGCGGCGCGAATTTTCCTGACGTAATCCTGGACGGCGGTGATGGAAGGCCAGTCCGAAGGCTGATCGGTGGGAAGTCCGCCGCCGACCGGATCGATGCCGAAGGCAAACAGCCGGTCAAATTCGGGATGAAAGGCTTTCAATCCGAGAGCTCGTTCATGGAACAGATTCCAATCGAAGGCTTCGAGATGGCCGATATAGAAGATTATGCGGTGACGTTGGGAAATTGGGCGCGCGTAGAGAGAATCGGGTTTGACCAGAGCAAAGAGGTCATCACTGCGTTGACGGGCGTCCGCGAGTCGCTCGATCAGAGTTTGTCCGATGGCAGAGTCGTTCTGCGTGGCTAGCATTCGAACCTCCTAATCTAGAGATCGGCGGACGAAACAACTTAGCGGCGACTGGCGCAAGGAAGTCAGTGGGGGGGATTCTATGCCATCAGCATCCCCGAGTACCATAGGGTAATGCCCCTACCCGTATTTCACGTTGAGGCCTTCACCGCCAAGCGTTTCGCGGGCCATCCCGCTGCCGTCTGTCTTCTTGCAGCGTGGTTAGATGACGGCGTGCTGCAGGCGGTCGCAACCGAAAACAATCTTTCGGAAACCGCTTTCTTGGTGCCTAGCGGAAATGGTCCCCAGACCAAGCTACTGAATCAATCCCTTGCTGCGCAGGAATTCGTGCGCGACGTCCTGCACATCGCGGTGCTGGCCGTCTAGAGCGTAATTTAATTGCTGCATCTCCTGATCGGAAATCTTACCGCCCAACTCGGCAATCGCCTGGGCAACTTCAGGATGCTGCTGCTCGGTTTGTTGGCGAACCACTGCGACCGCTTCGTAGGGAGGAAAATAGTGGCGGTCATCCTCGAGCACAAATAAATCGAGGGCTGGAATCAGGCCATCGGTGGTGTTGCCGGCGGCCATATCAATCTGATGATCTTTTAATGCAGGGGCGAGCAAGCCCAGATCCATGATGCGGGGCGGCGCGGCAAAATGCAGACCGTAGGCGGCGGCGAGCCCAGCGTATCCGTCGGGACGCTCCATGAACTCGTAACCAAACCCGGCACGCCATTGAGGACTGAATGAGACGGCCTGCGACAAGGTTTTGAGATTCAGGCGGCGCGCATCGGCTCCGCGAATCTCCATCGCGAAGGTGTCATTGAAACCGAAGGGCGGACCGAGTGTAAGGCCGAGGCGAGCCTCATATTGACTCTTGACCCGTTGATAAACTTCAGCCTTATCGCCTCCAACTTGTTGTTTGAGGATTGCGGTCAGAGCCGTGCCCGTGTATTCGGGATAGATATCGATGCGCCCGGCCAGCAGCGCCTGCTGGCAGATATAAGTGCCCGCCAGATAGAAGCGGCGCTCCACTTTGAGGTGGGTGTGCGCTTCAATCTGCTGGGCCACCAGTTCGCCCAGGATCAGCGATTCGGTAAAGTTCTTGGAGCCGACCACAATGCGATCGGAATGCGACGATGCACAAGAGGACAACAGCAACGCTGCGAGAATCAAGCAGGCCGAACTCCAGCGCGGTGCTTCGAAAACCTCGCAATGCCGTCCGTGCCGATCGTGTTTCATTGTGGCCGCAAACGCCTCTCCAGCCATCCCAGGCTGAAATCTGCGGATAGCGCCAGAATCGCGGCGGGAATGGCTCCGGCCAGAATGAGCTGATTATTGACCATGGCGAGCCCGCGAAAGATGAACTCGCCCAGGCCTCCAGCGCCAATCGCGGCAGCGATGGTGGCCAGTCCCACTGAGACGACGACCGCCACTCTTACACCGGAGAGAATCACGCTCGAAGCCAGGGGCAGTTCCACCTGAAACAGGAGCTGGCTGCCGGTGAGTCCCATGCCGCGCCCGGCTTCAACTACGGCTGGGTCGACGCCACGAATTCCGGTGTAGGTGTTGCGAATCACGGGCAGCAGGGCGTAGAGCGTCAGCGCCAGGATCGCCAGGCGATCGGCGCGATCGCCGAGCCACGGTACCGGGAGCAAGAAGCCAAAAAGGGCAAGACTCGGAATCGTCTGAATGATGTTGGCGGCTCCCAGCACCGGCCTGTTCCATACTGGCCAGTGCGCGCTCAGTATGCCTAGCGGTATGCCAACCAGCACCGCCAGCAGCGTGGAGATGCCAACCAGCCAGAGATGCTCCAGCGTGAGTTCCAGAACCTGTTCGTGGTTTTGCAAAAGGAAGTGAAAAAAGTTCATGACACGCCTCGATATGTTGTAGAGTCCAGCCCATCTCTGAAAGCCCGCACATAGGCGGCGGCTAATGGTTCGCTGGATCGCAGGAAATCCTCCGGGGAAAGAACCGTAACCAGCTGGCCGGCTTCCATGAGCGCGATGCGCGAACCAAGACGCAACGCTTCCCGCAGATCGTGCGTGACGAAGACCACGGTCTTATTCAGCCGCTGCTGGAGCGAGAGAAACTCGCGCTGCAGCTGGTCGCGAGTGAGCGCGTCGAGCGCGCCGAAGGGCTCGTCCATTAAGAGAATTGCAGGGTCGGCGGCCAGCGCCCGAGCCACTCCCACTCGCTGCCGCTGCCCGCCGGAGAGCTGGTGCGGATAGCGCGAAGCCATTTGCGCCTCCAGCCCGACCATCTGCAACAATTCCTCGACGCGCTGATGTATCCGTTCGGCAGTCCAGCCTTCGATTCGCGGGACGAGGCCGATGTTTCGTTCCACGGTGAAATGCGGGAACAGTCCCACCTCCTGGATGACATAGCCGATGCTGCGACGCAAACGAATGACGTCGCTTTCGGCAGTGGGTACGCCATTTACACGCACATCCCCGCCGGTGGGGGTCAACAGCCGATTGACCAGCTTCAGCGTGGTGGTTTTCCCGGAACCACTGCGTCCCAGCAAGACAAGAGTCTCGCCGCGTTGCACTTGCAGGTTCAGCCCCGAGAGCAACTCGCGTCCGGTGGGCAGCGCGTAGGCCACGTTGCGGAATTCAATCACGGGATCGTTGGCGGAAGTTCGTTCCATGTTCTGTTAAACCATGTTCTGCAAAAACTGTTCAGTTAACTCATGTTTTGTTCAACTATGTTCTGTTCTCTTTAAACCATCTTCTTGCAAAGCGTGTTCTGCCGAAGCATGTTCGCCAAGCATACCGGAAGTTCACACGCGCAGGCGCAGCAAAGCAGGCAACGGCGTCCCAGCGTTACTCGGGTGCGACCGGCATCCAGAGAGCTAATAGACGACCAGACCCCCTGTCGTTACGATTCTTATGAGATTTGTGGAAATTGTCTTTAGCTATGAGTGTGTCTGCTTTGCGCAAATTTGTTTCGTGGATGATGGTCGTCCTGTGCCCGTTTTCGCTCGTGGCGGCGGACACGGGCTCCGCCGTGTTGCATAGTGAGGGAGGGGTTTGGGTTAACGGCTTCGAGATCGCGGGGTCCACAGTCGTCTTTCCCGGAGACCTGCTGGAGACGAGACCCGGATTTGTCGCCAATGTTGACGCCGAAGGATCGTCCGTGCTGATTCAGCCGGAATCGGTGGTGAAGTTCCAAGGCTACGCTTCCTGAGCCTGGAGCACGGAAGCGTGTCGGTGGGAACTTCCACTTCGATGAGCGTGCATGTGAGCTGCATCAAGGTCGAGCCCGTCTCCAGCGAGCGGACGCAATATGATGTGGCCGACGTCAGCGGCACGGTGCAGGTCGCGGCGCGCAAGAACGACGTGAATATCACGGTAGGCGGCGCAGGTGGCGCCCGCAAAAAACACATCCCCAAGGCGGCTCTTCTCTATCTGCCGT
Organism: uncultured Acidobacteriaceae bacterium; assembly: GCA_963770235.1. Classification (GTDB taxonomy): domain Bacteria; phylum Acidobacteriota; class Terriglobia; order Terriglobales; family Acidobacteriaceae; genus Sulfotelmatobacter. The sequence continues at coordinate 47,219 of CAVYOW010000010.1, forward strand.
CGTGCACGAGGGACAGCAAGCAACCCGCGATGAATCGACTGCCTGCGGAGCCGCACCTCGGCCCGGAAGAGCCGGCAATGGGCTGAATACAAAATGGCTCGAGATTGGCGGCGGCGGTGGGGGTGGAGTTCTGGTGCTGTGCCTGCTTCTCTGCAAAGGCTCGGGGCCCAGCAGCGTCAGCCCTTCTGAACCCTGAGTAGTCCGCCAGAGCTCATGGTTTGACAGAATCCTTGGCGAACAGCGAGCTCGAGTGGTTAGTCAGCTGCGGAATCTGCTCGTCGCGCACCTGCAAAATAGCTTTGTTGTGAATCGTCCGATACCTTCGGTCACCTTCCCCATCGGCAATACCTGAGCAGGATCTACAATGGCAGCGTATACTGAAGATCTTGACCTCGAAGACACCCTGAACAGCACGTTGCGCCTTCGCGATTGAGAAATTCCCTGAAAGGCGAGTGACGTGTCGAACCTGAGAAGCTTCTGGAAGTCAGTTCCTTCAATCCCAAGACATCGACTTGAAAGAACGGCCATGCGGTGTGGCCGATTCGACGATTCGCGGTAGCGGGAATCTGCGGCAGCGCACCTCATAACGAGCCCACAAGGCAGGAGATAAATATGTCCGGAATCAACGGCGATAAAGCCAGATTCAACCGGCGGCGCAGGCAAAAGATCAGCCGCCGCCAGAGCAATGAAAAGATGTTGAAGGCCCTGGCTGAGAAGCACCTGGTGGCCCCGGCGAAGCCAGCCAATCTCAAGGAGAAAGTGGCATGACCACGCCAGTCATCGTATTGCCGCTTTCGACTCCGGATGGCATTCCAGCGAAGAAGAAGCGTGTACTGCTGCTGGACACTTCGCAGACGAAGCGCGACTTGCGGGCCGACGTGATGAGACAGCTTGGCATCGAGGTGGATTGCGCGGCCGATGTGCTCGAGGCGCGATGCTGGTGGCGAGCCGATTTGTACAATCTGGTGCTCATTAACGTGGCCGGGGAAATCGACAGCCGGGACAAGTTCTGTACTGATATTCGGAGTGCGAATCCACCGCAGAGGATTGCCTTCTTTGTGGGTGGTCCCGAGTATCTTGCAGCGGCGCCGCATTCTGACGAAGCGCCTGTGGAAGTCGGACGCTCTCGACAAGGAGATGGTTGCAGCCCTGCTGGCGCAAGGTTCCCACAACTCGTCGCAGCAGCGCTGGGGAATCCTCGAAGCCTGCAGAAAAATCTCGAGCGTCCGCTCCGTCAGCGAAGCTCGTTCGCGCGCCATACGGGAAATCCCCAGACCCTCCCGTTGGGCGGAAGCGATCGAGCAGCATTCCGCGCCCGAAGCCATCCAACCTCAACCGTTGTTCCCAACCGCAACAGCAGCAGAGAGAGAAGAACTCCTATGAAGAATCTTTATGTCGGCAATTTACCCCACACCACCACGGAACCGGAACTTCGCGGCTTGTTTGAGGCGCATGGCGCGGTCGAACGCGTCAGCATAGTGACGGACCGCGAAACCGGCCGCGCCCGAGGCTTCGCCTTTGTCGAAATGACCAACCCAGCGGAAGCCGATAAGGCGGTGGCGGCGTTGAATGGAACTGAGCTGGGCGGCCGCGCGCTGAAGATCAACGAGGCAAAACCGAAGACTGATTCACCGCGGGGTGGTGGAGGACAGCGTTTTGGCGGCGGGGGCGGCAGTCGCGACGACTATCAGGGCCACGCACGCCAGCCTCGGGAACCCCGCTGGTAGCGGCACGCCGCACCTGCGGATGAGCTGCCGCTGTCTGAACTTGACCAAAATGCAAAGCGCCAGCCGCTATTGCCAAAATTGACGATTGGAGATTGGGTATGCCAGGACGAGGTCGATCAAGCTTTACCAAACGCCAGAAAGAACACACGCGCCAGCAAAAACAGCGCGACAAGGCCGAACGCCGCATCCAGCGCAAGGACGAACCTTCGAGCACGCCGGGCGATTCCAGCGAACTGGATTTGGACGAATTGCAAAGGCACGCTGCCGAGCAAGCCGCACTGTTTCAAATGGGGGACGACGACCGCGACATTTCCAGCATTCCGCGCGAACGTGTTCCGGAGAAAACGGAGCCGTAGGAAATCGGTTCCCGTGTAGATCTGCCAGGTAACGGTCCATCCAAGAAAAATGGGGCGCGTCTTAATCTCTAGGACGCGCCCCTTCGATTTTGCTGATTCCCTTTTTATCTGGTTAGGCGAACACTTCGCCGGGCAACCTGGTCAGCGTACGGCTGGCCAAAGTGTTTTGGACGACATGCTCTGACCTCCCGGCGTTCGCCCAGTCCACCTGCTTGCGTTCGATTTTCAGCTTCAACGCGCGCTCGATGTGCCGCAGCTCGATAACCTCGCCGCCCGCCACCAAGCTGGTCGCCAAACCTTCCGATCCGGCGCGCCCTGTCCGTCCCACGCGATGGATGAAATCCTCGGCCATCTTGGGCAAGTCGTAGTTGACCACATGCGCCACGTCATCGATGTGCAGTCCGCGTGCGGCCACGTCAGTGGCGACCAGTACTTGGAAGCGTCCTTCCTGAAATCCACTGAGGGCCGCGTTGCGCTGGGATTGGGAGCGGTCGCCGTGAATCATGGCGGCGGAGAAGCCTTCGCGCACCAGTTCCTTGGCCAGGCGTTCGGTGCCGCGCTTGGTGCGGGCGAAGATGAGCGTCTGTCCTTTTTCGGCGTAGAGCAACTGCCGCAGCACGTCTGGCTTTTCGGCCGGACGCACTTCGTAGGCTTGCAGCCGGACGCTTTCGACCGGCTTGAGCACGGAACCGATTGCAACTCGTACCGGAGTCGCGCATGGCATCGTTCACCAGGCCGGCGACGGATTGTTCCAGGGTGGCCGAGAAGCACAGGGTTTGCCGGCGTTGCGGCAGGATCGCGAGGATGCGGCGGATGGCGGGCAGAAAGCCCATGTCGAGCATGCGGTCGGCTTCGTCGAGCACGAGGATTTTGACATCGCGCAGGTCAATCAGCTTGCGAGTGATGAAATCCTGCAAGCGGCCGGGAGTTGCGACCACCAGGCTGGCGCCGGAGCGCACGGCTTGAATTTGTGTTTTTTCCGAGACGCCGCCGATGACCAGCGCAGCTTTGGAGAGTTGCTTGCCGCGCAGTTTTTCGTATTCTTCGTTGACCTGGATCGCCAGCTCGCGCGTGGGCAGCAAAACCAGTACGCGCACTTTTTGCGACGGTTCGCGCTGCAGCATTTCGAATGATCGGAATCAGAAACGCGAGAGTCTTGCCGGTACCGGTCTGCGCCGTCGCCAGCACGTCTTTGCCTTCAAGGGCGCAAGGAATAGCCTGCGCCTGAATCGGCGTAGGGGTAATGAATTGAGCATTCGCCAGCCTCTGCTGCAAAGCAGAAGATAGCGTTAGTTCTGTAAAGCTTGTCATTCGTAATTGTTCTTTCTGGAGGGGCCTGATGTTACACACGTAGCGTGAGTTTCCATGCCGCTCTTAGGTTTTGATTTACGCTGAATAAACGGCGGGCAGGAAAAGCGGAGATGAATCTTGATCCAACAGGATCACCGCGTCACGAGCAAACCGTGGCAGTAGCGTTGAGAATCATTATAGCACAGGATTCGGTGCAGCGGCCTGGGGATAAGAACCAGAGGGAGTAATCGATGGTAACGGTGGAAGTGATTGAAAGCATGGGGGCCCCGGGCGGAGTCGAACCGCCGACCAACGGTTTAGGAAACCGCTGCTCTATCCAACTGAGCTACGGGGCCGCGAGTAGCCTCATTATCTCACGCCGATTTGGGCGATCAGTAGAGCCGATTAGGACGATTCGTTGATAGATAAACGTAGAACCCGCACGGGAAATGGAGGGGAACTCGACGCAGAACTCCATTCGCGTCCACCAAGATCAGATCGTGCTGCTGCACCCGGCGAAATTCCAGTGGAGCAGTGACGTCTGCCACGTTGAGCCCGTCAGCGCGGAGAGGTAATTGCTCGGATGCTGCCGTAGGCTGAAACGGATTCTTGAAGGGCACGGGCTCCACCTGTTCCGGCGGACATTTAATCATTGGGCTGATCATTGGGCCCGCGACTGCCTGTGCGTGCGCCGTCAAAGGAACGCATACTGAAATCAGGAGCGGGAGAACCAGAAGGCGTGTGATGGACATAGAACCTTCCTCGTTTCAACGACATTATAGCTCGGGATACTCCCGGACGCCCTGGACCCGTTTGCTCCCGGCGCGTCAAATGATTTACTCTCGCCGCAGTCGATCATGAGTCCAAACAACGCCAGCTCTAACGCCGCGGCTGACAGGTTTCCCCATGCGATGCTCCGGGAAATCTACCAACAGCCTCAGGCCATCGCGAAAACCATCGACCTGCATCTGAAGGACGACATTCTTTTCCCCGGCGAACTGCACGCCATCGAAAGTGCGCTGCTCACCTTCGAGAAGCTGATCATCGCCGCCAGCGGATCGAGCCGGCATGCCGGGCTGGCGGGCGAGATCATGATCGAGGATCTTTCTGGCGTTGCCGTCGACGTGGAATACGCCAGCGAGTACTGTTACCGCTCCACGCACGCCGCGGTGGATCCGATCGTGATGGTGGTGACGCAGTCCGGTGAAACTGCCGACACGATTGCCGCGCAGCGCGAGGCGTTGACCCGCGGGGTAAAGACCATTGCAGTTTCTAACGTGGCTGAAGCCACCATTCCTCGCGAGGCAAGTGCGGCTTTGATCACAGGGGCCGGTCCGGAGCTCGCCGTGCCAGCTACCAAGAGTTTCACCACGCAGGTCACGGTTCTCTACTTAATGGCGTTATTTCTGGCGCGAAGGCGAGGCCGGATGACGTCGGAGGTCACGCGGTCTTATCTGCAGCGGCTGCAGCGGCTTCCGGACGCGATTGAAAAGAATCTCCGGGACTGGGACGATCTGGCGGAACAATTCGGGCAAAAGCACTTTCGAGCGGAAAAGTTCCTGTACCTGGGGCGCGGTGTGCATTACGCGATCGCGCGCGAGGGTGCGCTCAAGCTCAAGGAAACCTCCTACGCGCACGCCGAAGGCTACCCGGCGGGCGAACTGAAGCACGGGCCGAACGCGCTGGTGGACGAGCACCTTCCGGTGGTGGTGCTGGCAACCTGCGATAAGCGCGATCCGGATTCGGTTCTGCGCTACCGGCGGACTCTCGACGTTATGAAGGAAGTCAAGTCGCGGCGCGGGCGGCTGGTGGCGGTGGCGACCGAAGACGATCCGGAGGTTGCGGGAGTCGCCGATGATGTGTTTTATGTTCCGCCAGCGCCTGAACTATTGCTGCCCATCGTCGAGGTGATTCCCCTGCAACTATTCGCTTATCATGTGGCAACCAAAAAGGGATACAACGTGGACCATCCCCGGAATCTGGTTAAGGCGGTGGTCATGGAGTAGTCCGACGCCGCAAGCTCTTCACCACGGAGACACGGAGGCACGGAGAAAACAAGGACGAGACAGGCAAATTTAAAAAGTTTCTCGTCTGTGCGTCCGTGAAACGTTCTCATTGGTTCCCTTAATCCTGACCAAACCATGCCTAACAGCAGTTCTGCTCACGTTGACCTGCAAGCTGTCGCGAAAGACATCATGCGGCAGCACGGATTTGAACCGGACTTTCCACCTGGGGTGCAGCAACAACTGATCGACTTGCGGGCTCATCCTCCAGCAATCGCTGCGGGAGGAACTGTGCGCGACCTGCGGAGTCAGTTGTGGTCGTCGATTGACAATGACACGTCGCGAGACCTGGATCAGATCGAGGTTGCGGAGCGATTGTCGAACGGTGATGTAAAGGTTCTGGTTGGAATTGCTGATTTGGACGCCTTCGTCGCCAAGCAGAGCGTAATCGATCAGCATGCGGCGCGGGAAACGACGACCGTGTATGCGGGTATCCGAAATTTCCCCATGCTGCCGGAGGAACTTTCCACGGGCAAGACTTCCCTGCTGGAAAACCAGGAGCGGTTGAGCGTGGTCATCGAGTTTGTGGTGGACGGCGACGGCCACGTGGCTTCCAGCGATGTCTATCGCGCTGTCGTTCGTAACCAGGCCCAACTGCAATACAACTCGGTGGGAGCGTGGCTGGAAAACACGGCGGCGGCACCGCCGAAGGTGGCGGCTTCCGCCGATCTGCAGGCGCAACTGCGGTTGCAGAGCGACGTGGCCCAGAAGTTGCGGAGCCGGCGCTATGAGAACGGAGCGCTCGACCTTCAGACTGACGAAATTTATCCCCTGGTGCTGAATACGCAAGTAATCGACGTAGTGAACCAGCAGCGAAACCATGCCACCGAATTGATCGAAGACTTCATGATTGCCGCGAACGGGGTGGTGGCGCGAATGCTGGAGAAAGTTTCGTCTTTACGCCGCATCGTGAAGACGCCGGAGCGCTGGGATCGCATCGTTCAACTGGCAGCGAATTCTGGAGTGAAGTTGCCAGCCGATCCCGATTCCAAAGCGCTCAACGATTTTCTGATCAAACGTAAGGCGGCAGATCCCGATCACTTCTCCGATCTTTCGCTCGCTGTAATCAAGCTGATTGGGCCGGGAGAATATGTTCTGGAACGGCCGGGCGATCTCGTAGCAGGACATTTCGGCCTAGCCGTGCAGGATTACACGCACTCGACCGCTCCCAATCGCCGCTTCCCTGACGTCGTGACGCAAAGACTGATCAAGGCGATGCTGGCGGGACAATCCAATCCTTACTCGGATGACGAACTTTCCGCGATTGCCGCCAACTGCACCGAGAAAGGCGACGCGGCACGAAAGGTCGAGCGAGAAATGTCGAAGCGTCTGGCTGCGGTCGCGTTGCAGCATCGCATCGGGGCCATCTTCGACGCCATCGTCACCGGCGTGACTCCCAAAGGAACTTTCGTTCGCGTGCTGCAACCGCGGGTCGATGGACTGCTGGCACAAGGGCAGCAGGGGGTCGATGTGGGAGACAAGTTCCGGGTCAAACTGATTCGCACCGACGTGCAGCGTGGCTTCATCGACTTTGCCCGCGTATAGTCCGCCAGTCCTCCCCCACCCGTGATAACTCCCCACTCCGGTCATCAGGGAAGGCAATAGCCCGGCACCATCCCGCAAGTTATTCTGGCAGAAGCAGTTAGTGCGGAAAAGGCGGGAGCTTGTTTGCTTGAGTGGCGCAATCTCGTTTGCGGCGCGATGATCGTGATTTTGCCGACGTCGCTGATGGCCCAGGACTCCGCTCGGGCGATGCTGCACAATGGGGGAGGAGTCTGGCTGAATGGGAATGCCGCACCCAATTCTTCCGCGATTTTTCCGCACGACCTGGTACGGACTCAGAAGGAAACCAGGGCGAGAATCGACGCCGACGGATCCACGGTCACGGTCGAGCCGGAGACCATTGTGCAATTCGAAGGAGACGAGCTCATCCTCGAACATGGCAGCCTGCAAGTGAATACCTGGCGAGGAATGAGGGTGCGGGTAAATTGTGTGACCGTAAGTCCACCGGCGCAAGAGTGGGCCCGGTACGACGTCACTGACGTTGACGGAGAAGTTTTAGTACTGGCGTACCAGAACGATGTCAAGATTCACTACAGCGGTCCGGCTACCTGGCGGTCAAAGCACATCGAATTAGCGGACGTGACGGTCTATCAAGGCGGGCAGGCAACCCACGAGGACCGATGCGGGGAGGCGCCCAAGCCGGCCGAGGTCCCCAGCGCCAACCCGGCGATCTTGAACAGTATTTGGGCGAAGGGAGCTGGAGTCGTCGTGATCGGAGTAATCACTTGCTGGGCTCTATGCCGGGGGAATCCCGTCAGTCCCGTCAGCCCTGACCAGCCGTAGCGCCGAGTTCGTACCAGCGTCGGTGCTAGATGCCACCGTGCAGGCGATCGATGTCGGAGTTGGTGTAGACGTGAGTGCCGTGCTGGGTTCGCGTCTTGCTGTACGCTGCCGCCTCTGCCAATGTGATCCCATAACCACGCTCGCGCAGCGCTTCAGCGGTGGTCATCTGCCAGACTCCGCTATCGAGAATGCTTGAGGGAATTTCAGCCGGCAACGAAGATGGTTCCGTCGGGTAGGAGAAACTGATCTCGCGGTTCTCGCCGACCGGAGGCCCGCCATAGTAGATGGGAAATAAATCTATATTGGGCAGGGCGTCGGGATTTGGCGGTAGGACATTCTGATCACCAGCGCCGGCGATCAGGACGCCGGTGGCATCGCTGGCACCGACCTCAAGAGGCGGACCTGCCAGGGACATTGAGGGCGTGGAAATGGGATGCGCCAACAGGGGAGATCCATAATTCATCAAATACTGCGGACCCGTGGCAAAGTTCGTATCCTGACCAAGGGCTACTCCTTGGGTCGAAACTACGAGTAGGGTGCAACAAAACAAGCAGTAGAAGAAGATGCGCATGGGACCTCCGCGGCGTAGCAACTGTCGTAGTGATTATGAAGCAAAGGAGCTGCGCCCGGCCAGAGTCGTTGGACTCTAATTGCCTTTCTGGTCGGGGCTTTCGGCCGCAGCCGATCGGCGCTCGCGCCGGCGCTGGCGTTCGGCCCGAAGCAGGAAGAACATGTAAAGGACGATCGCGAGATTGGCCGCCAACACCGCGGAGCGGAGGACCGTAATACCCCGCATGAGGCCGCGGACCTCGAGCGGGAGAAACAGAGTTCCAGACACGAAGGCAAGCCATTCAGCCCAGGTACGCTGCTTCCACAGGCCGTAGGCTTCGGCAAAACGCAGGACGGAATAAGCGAACGCGAATTGTGCCGCCGCCCACAAACGGGCATCGGTGATCCGATCGGCAAAATCGAGGAAGACCTGCGCCCATTGCCGGTCAGTGCTGACGTGCAACAAGGCCAACAGGCTCTCGGCGATCACCCAGGCATCTTTGTGCACGAGCAGGAGAGCGCTCAACCCGATCAACAGAACGAAGACGCCCTTGGCGAATTCGAAGGAAGCGACTACCCGCAGCAGATTTCTCTGCGTGGGATGCAAGTCGATTTTCGTTGCCAGCGATAGCATGCGGCGCGCAAGCAACCCTCAGAGTAACACGGCTACTGGGATCGTTCTTTTTGTCCCGAGGCCCAAAGGCTGTTCTCATGAACGGTTCTCAGTCTTTCGGGCGCGAACAGCGGCGCGAAGCTCGTTCACGATCTCGCGGGCAGCTTTGATGGCGGCAGCATGCTGGTTCACATTGAAGGAGATAGCGCCCACACGTGCGTGTCCGCCTCCTCCGTAGCGCTCACAAATCTTGGCTAGATTGACCACAGGCTCTTCGGGAGCCCAGGGGTTGGATCCGACTGAAACCTTCACGCGAAAGCTGCTCTTGCTGAGTCCCACGCTGTAGATTGATTCCGGATGGAGGTAGTAGGGAACAAACTTGTTGTAGCCTTCGAGATCGTGATCGGTGACGTCGAAAAAAATCGTTCCGTCGATGCACTCGGTGCGCTGTTTGAGGATTTCGATAGAGATTTCGTGGCGCCGGAGCAGTGGTGGCAAGAGCGGAGCCACGAAGGGCTCTTCCAGAATAGCGGCCAGGGGCTTGGTGGCCAGAAGCGGAATCAGGTTCGGGACAAACTGATCGGGCGCGGACTCGATGACCATGGTCAGCTTCATGGCGGGGGCCTGCATCTCCACTGCTGTCTTGGCGTCGGAATAGAGAGCACCGTCGATGATGTCAGTCCAATGGACGAGGTCGGCCACTGGAGCGGGGACAAAGCCAAAACGCTGTTGCGCGATCATGGCGATGAAACTGGTGCAGGATTTGAAGTCCGGATCGTAAAACTTTCGATTGCTCTCGTCGTGTTCGAAGTGGGCGGCGTCGGCCGCTGACAGAAACGCGCTTTCGTGATGGTCGAACCACCAGGTGATCCTGGGTGAACTGGAGTACTTGAAATCGACGATGGCATTTTCGTCGCCGTTGAACTGGGATTCGTCAAAGAGCGCGCCCGCGCGATGCAACAGGCCGGAGTAAACGAATTCGGCGTCTTCGCGAATCCGCTCCCGGTAAAAACGGGCGAAGAGCGCAGCGGAGCAGGCTCCGTCGAAACACTTGTCGTGGTAGAAGACTCTGACTTTCAATAAGCGCCCCAATCGGCCAAGAATTCCCGCCGCCCCCAAGGCCACATCAAGTGGATTCCGGTGAGCAGGGTAAAAGCTAATAGGATTGACAGCTTAGAGGAAGAAAGTCAAGGGCACGGGCTCCGCGGTTGCCGACACAAACATCCTGTGCCTAGCCAGCCTGTTTCTCCGCCAAGTCACCGATCACCGGCAGCTTGAACATTTGCCCCTGGTTCGCTTTCAACACCAGGATGATCCAGACAATGAAACCGCCCAGCCCGACCAGCGGCCAAACCAATAGCGTGAGAAAACCCAGCAGCGGGATATGAACTACGATGCGGAGCCCGATCCACAGAATCCACCAAGCCAGGTTGAAAAACACGCACTGCCACGCATGGAAGCGGACAAAGCGGCTTTTGTTGTAGGGCTCCAGCACGAGAAAGATGATCGCAGGGATGATGGTGAAATAAGCCAGCATTCCGGCAACGTTGTCAGCCATCCCCGAGGCGGAGGCAGCGGGCGCAGCTGTGGCCCGGCCGCTGCATGCTGCGCATGTGGTTGTGCCATCGGCAATTGGAGCACCACACATATTGCAAAATGCCATTGGAATCCCCCCTCGGTCTCTTCGTGGAGCACGCGAGCATTCAGCTAGACCACGCGAGCTCGGCCCCTAGCGATGTTGCGGCAAAATACCAGAAAAGCACATTGGAAGCAATCAACAACTTGGCCGACGGGCGTGGGTTCAGCCCGCAAGCGTTTGCCGCTCTGCAAAGTCGCCCACCAGCGGTAGCTTGAACATCTCCCCTTGCAGAGCCTTGACCACAAGCACGACCCAAATTACGAAAAACGCGAGGCCTACCATCATGGAGACTAGCAGCAGAAGCAGAGGGGCGACCATCGGAATGAAGAACAGAAGGAATCCCACAACCCTGAGCGTCGCTCCGATTACCAAGGCAGCCAGACAAAATCCGAGGAATTGAAAAGAATGAAAGCGCACAAAGCGGTTCTTGTTGTACGGCTCAATTAGAAGAAACACGATCGCCGGTACAAGGAAATAAGCCAGGGCGCCAGCCAACGTCTCAGGAAGCACGCCCACCACGCCATGCGCGCGCTCGACGGGACCCATGGCGCGGCCGCAACCTGGACAGTAAGAAGCAGTATCGGGCATGGCAGCGGCACAATGGGGACAGGCGATTGGCATGAATTCCTTCAAACCGGGTGCGGCGCAGAGTGTTTTTTGCGACAGTCTTCACAAACACCGTAAATCTGGAAGGTGTGACGGGTTGTGGTGTAGTGGTGCCTGCGTCCGATTTCCTGCTCCAACTGATCCACCTCGTGCGAGAAGAACTCCACTGAACTGCCGCACTCGGTGCAGACCATGTGGTGATGGCTGCGCCGGTTATATTGGTGCTCATAGCGCGCGATGCCGTCATGGAAGGCGACTTCGCTGGCCAGTCCACACTCAGCCAGCACCTTGAGAGTGCGGTAGACGGTGGTGTAGCCGATGCCGGCGTCCTTTTTCTGCACTAGGCGGTGCAGTTCGTCGGTGGAGAGGTGGTCACGGGTTTCCAGGAATGAGCGCAGAATCGTGTCGCGCTGAGCCGTCTGCTTCAGGCCGACCCGCTTGAGATGGCGGTGGAGGATATCCTGGGCCTCGCGCACCATCTCGCGAGAGATGGAGGGCTGGTCATCGATGCGCTTCTGCAACATGAAGGCTCAGGATAACATTCGGCATCTTGAAAATGAAATTCATTTTCAGTTGATTCGGGGGGCTTCTGTGACGAGAGTGAAAGCCGCGCCTCGTAAGGACGGCTGCTAGAATCAACTTTGCTCATGAGCACTCTTACTGTAACCAGCGCTCCTGCTTCCCGGCGCTCAACCGGGTTGCGCATTCTCCTCTGGCTGCTGTTTGTTCTCGCTCTGCTGGCGGTGGGCGTGGTTGCTTTCGCCTATTTCATCGCCCGCTCTGCCTTACCCCAGCTTGACGGAAGCTTCCAAGTGAAGGGTCTTTCGGCGGCAGTGAAAGTAACTCGGGACGGCCACGGAGTGCCTGCCATCGAGGCCGCGAGTCTGGAAGATTTGTTTCTGGCCCAAGGCTACGTGACGGCGCAAGACCGGCTCTGGCAGATGGACATCATGCGGCGCTTCGCAGCCGGAGAACTATCCGAGATTCTGGGCGAGGATACGCTCAAGATCGACCGAGAGCAGCGCATCCTGGGACTGCAGGCGGCGGCGAGGAAAGGGTTGCAGACGGCTAGTGCCCGCGATCGCGCTTATTTTGAAGCCTACGCGCGCGGGGTGAATGCGTTCATCGAGAGCCATGGCAGTAGTCTTCCGATCGAGTTCCGCATTTTGGGGTATCGGCCTAAGCCGTGGCAGCCGGAAGATTCCATCGTCATCGCGAACCAGATGGTGAAAGACCTCAACTACTACTCATTTGGGGACACTCTCGCCCGAGAAAAGATACTGGCCAAGCTAGGCCCGGAGTTGACCGCTGATCTGTACGTGAATCGCTCGTGGCACGATCGCCCGCCCACCGTGATGCGAGAGGACCTCAACGATCAGGAGAATCAGAGCGATTCGGACGATGACGACGATGAGGATGATTCGGGACCGGACACCTCGGTGACCCAGCAAAGAAGCCCCGGCATCCGAAATCTGGGCGCAGCACACTCCGGAAGCAGTGAATGGATCGAACGATTGGGTTGATTTCAGGCAGCACTCACGGTCACGGGCAAACCGCTGCTCTCGAACGATATGCATCTCGGGCATCAGATGCCGAACCTGTGGTACGAGGCGCATCTTAAATGCGGCAACCAGTCCGGCAGTCTGGATGTGGCGGGAGTCACGCTGCCCGGAATGCCCTACGTGATTGTCGGCCACAATCAACGCATCGCATGGGGATTCACGAATGTTGGGCCGACGGTGGCGGATGCCTTCGTTGAAAACTTCAACGGGCAGGGGGCCTACCAGACGCCGCAGGGCTGGCAGCAGCCGGAGCACCGCGCCGAGGTGATCCACATCAAGGGCAAGCCGGATGTGACCGTCGATGTGAAGATTACGCGGCACGGGCCGATCGTTTCGGACCTTTTACCCGGGGAGAAACGGCAAGTGGCACTGCGCTGGACGTTGTATGACGGTCTGCGCATGCCGTTTTTCGATGTTGACACGGCACAGAACTGGGAAGAGTTTCGCAAGGCGTTTTCCCAACTGGATGCGCCTGGGCAGAATGTGGTTTACGCAGATGTCGACGGAAACATCGGTTACCAGACCACGGGCCGGGTTCCGATTCGCGCCGCCGGTGACGGGAGTCTGCCGGTCAGCGGGGCGGACAATGCGCACGAGTGGACGGGCTACATTCCTTTCGACAAATTGCCCAGTATCTACAATCCTTCCTCGGGAGTGATCGCAACTGCGAACGGGCGCATCACGCCAGACGGCTATCCCAATTCGATCAGCGCGGAGTGGGAAGCGCCGTGGCGCACCGAGCGCATTTATCACGTACTGGAGTCAGGACGGAAGTTTGCGGCCACGGATATGCTCGCGCTGGAGAACGATGTTCACTCCGAAAATGACTTGTTCGCAGCCGAACGTTTTGTCTACGCCGTCGACCATGCCTCCAAACCCTCTGCGCGGGCAAAACAGGCTGCGGATCTCATGCGCAACTGGGATGGGCGGATGCTTGGCTCTTCGACGGCGCCGACCATTGCCGTACGCTCGGCTCAGGAGTTGAGTCGCCTGCTACTCGAGCCCCGTCTCGGGCCGGCCCCGGAAGATCCGAAGCGGCAGGAAGAATCGCTGAGCTGGAAGACCTACCATTGGGAGATGCGAACGGTGTGGCTGCAGAATGTTTTGCTGCACCAGCCCAAGCGCTGGCTGCCGGAAAAGTATCCGAATTACGATGAACTGCTGACCGCCGCTGTGGAAGCTGCGGTGAGCGGGCCGGCGGCGCCTAAGGATCTGGCTTCCTGGCATTGGGGCAGCGTGAATCCTGTGGAGATTGATCACCCAGTGCTGGGTAAGATTCCTTTGGTTCGGCGCCTGGCCGCGCCCGGAGTCAGGGAGCAGTCCGGCAGTGGCTACACGGTAAAAGCTGTGACACGCCACCACGGACCTTCCGAACGCTTTACCGCGAACCTTGCGGACCTCGACCAATCCACCTTAAACACAGTCACCGGCCAGGGCGGAAACTTCCTGAGCCCTTACTACATGGACCAATGGAAGGCCTGGTACGAAGGCTCGACCTTCACGTTGCCTTTCACGTCTCAAGCGGTGGAAGCGAACTGGGGCGCATCGGCTGGTGCTGGAACCTGGACGATGAAATCGCTCTAATGTTCCGACTGGAACATATGTGAGATATGTTCCAACTGGAACATTTGTGCAGGCGATTATGTCGGCATCCGATTGTAGGTACAATCGTGCATAAGTGACAGGATCTGCGGGAGATAGGGAGGGCCGGAGCGCTGTTGGGGAATCTTGATTGGAGTTGGCTCCTATTCCTTACGCTGGGAATAGGAAGATATGGTGGCCCTGCCGGCTGCCGTGAAGCCCCACGCTTCAAGAGACGAAGGGTGGGCCACCCGCCGGTCGCATCATTCTTGATACTCAAGCCGGTAGATGAACCATTCGGGCTCGATAGGGACTACATAGAGACCGGTGGCAACGGTCCCTTTTTCTTGAGGAAGTTTCGCGCTGTCTAAAGAAGTAACCACTGTCTGTGTCCATCCCACAGAAGAATCCACCTTGTGATCCTTCGGGTAGTAGCGAACACCCATGTAGGAATCTGAACAAACCGCGCAACCGTGCCCCCAAAGTTCAAACTCCATTGAGCCATCCTCTCTGACAATCACGCTCTTGGCTCCAATCTTGCGAATGAGTTCCCGGTATTCAGGAACCAGCCGTCCGTGCTTTCCATCGATATCAACCTTGCCATCGCTGCCAATGATGACGTACCGGGCGGATTGATCCTTTCGAAGGAGTGCAACAAATCGAATGTAATCAGTCCTGTTGTTCTCGAATTGCTGGACCACGCGTTGCTCAGGCGGAAGAGAATAATGGGGCATAAGCCACCACCAAAAGCCAAACCCGGCAATTAGAAGAAGGCCCACAGCCGAAAAGCAGACGTAGAGCAACTTCTTGAGTATTGTCTTTGACGTTCGCATAACCCTGATTACGCGCCCATGTCGACGATAATACGTGTACGAGGTAGGTGGTCAAGCCGGCACTTGTACCAATCCTTCGCCCAAAGCTCATGGCTCGCGTGTTATTCAGCGTGCAGAACCAACTCGAAGGGCGGGCCATCCGCGCCCGCGATTAAAACGCAGGATCAGAAGAAGTCGATGGCCTTTGCGTCGATGATATAGCCGGTGATGATGATGGTTCCGGTTTCAGTGATGTTGTTCGTGGTCTCCACCAGCAAACTATCGATGAGGGTGTTGTAGACACGAAGGTTGCCGCCTTCGGCAACGTACTCCACGTCGCGAGTGGTGAAGCTCTGCAGACCGGTGACGTCGCCGTTGTCCGGGGGGATCACGACGGCCGAATTGGTGGTGTTGTAGATCGAAAGACAGCCCCGCACTTCTCCCTGCGGGTTGTTGACGTCGCCGATGTTGGTACAGGTGTAGGAGCCGATAAAGAGCTGGCCGTTGATGCTCATGTCGATGCGGTCGTGGTAACCGTCAGTGATAACCGCGCTGCTGGTGACGGTCATCGTTGTTGAACCCAGGTCCACAAGATCGAGACGTCCGCAAGTTGTAGATGCGGTGGTCTGGCCGGCGCACGAGTTGTTGGGCTGCGGATTGCTAACGGATGCGGTTGGAGTGCCGGCCACGTAGAGGGTTGAACCACTCAGCCATCCGATGGTCGCACCGTCCACTGCGACCGGAGTTCCCGCGGTTAAGCTGGTCATGTCCAGAGTCTGCACGCTGGCGCTGGCGCTGCCGCTTCCACACTCCGGACCGCAATTCAAGATGTAGGCGGTGCTGCCGTCGGCGCTGAAAACCCCGTACACAGGGCGGTCGAAGCCAGGCACCGTGGCCGAGACCGGATTGCTTATGTTCACCAGCAGCGGAGAGATGACGGTTACAGCATCGGAGTCGTTACTGAAAACCAGAAGATGGGTTTCATCCGGACTTGCCACCACGGTTTGGGCGCTGGGAACGCCGATCGAGGCTGCGAGCCCGCCGATCGTAAGGTTCATTACCTCAACTGCTCCGAGAGGAGGTCCGGATTCAAATGGGGCAGTTGGCACTGCCGCGTAGCCAAAGCCCGTGTTGAGCGCGACCATGCTGGTGGTCGGTCCCCCCAGTTGTATGCTTCCGGCCAGCGTCCCCCTCTGGGCGTTGACGACTTCGACGCTGTTGCTCACCGAATCGAAGGCGAGCAGCTCCGTCCTATCGGGCGTCAGCGCCATGAGGCCGGGAGAGGTGCCAGCGCTTATTCCACCCCTTACCAGCGTGTCGTCTTCTCCATCGATGAGCACCAGACCGGGGGATGCCGTCGGGCTGGAAACGCTCTGCGAAGCGAGAACACGCGTCGTCAGCGTACTCCGGACGATCCACAGGACACGAAGCCGAAACTGGCGACCACGAGCACAGCATACAAAAGAGCGGATTTCTTCAAACGTCAGGCTCCTAACTACAGGAAAACCAGAGATTTAAGTGCGAAATACGGGATTATAGCAGAGCGTCAGAACTCCACCTCGCTTCCGGTCCCACCGGTTGAGCGAAGCCCCTTACTCACCTTGCCCTTCGGATACAAGAAACGGCGCTCATCCTGTATTCTGACTGTATCCTGACCAAGCATATGGCGTCTGACCTTCTTACCCGAATCAAGCAGTTCCCGGCGCTGTGCGACGGAGCCATGGGAACGCTGCTCTACGCTAACGGTGTGTTTATCAACCGCTGCTACGACGAGTTAAATCTTTCCCAGCCCGACCTGATTCGCGGCATTCACCATAGCTACCTCCAGGCTGGGGCCGAAATTATCGAAACCAACACTTTCGGGGCGAATGCCTTTCGGCTGGCACGGCACAGCATCGCCGACAAAGTCCACGACATTAACCGTTCGGGAGCGAGGCTTGCCCGCGAAGCCGCCAAGAGCTTCGATGTATGGGTGGCGGGATCGGTTGGCCCGCTGGGAACCAGAATCGAGCCTCTGGGAAAAACCTCTTTCGAAGAAGCCCGTCTGGCATTCCGGGAGCAGATTGCGGCGCTGGCCGAGGGCGGCGTTGATCTGCTCATGCTGGAAACCTTCGGATACCTCGAAGAACTCCATCAGGCCATGCTGGCGGCCAAGGATGTGGGAGCAAAATTGCCGTTGGTCGTGCAGGTTACGATCGACGAAGACGGCAACTGTCTGGATGGTTCCGATCCGGAGACCTTTGCGCCTCGACTCGAAGAGTGGGGCGCAGACGTCATCGGTTGCAACTGCAGCGTAGGTCCGGTGGCTATGCTGGATGCCATCGAGCGGGTGCGAGCGGCCACCTCCCTGCCACTTTCCGCGCAGCCGAACGCAGGCATTCCGCGGTCGGTGGAAGGCAGAAACATCTACCTGTGCTCGCCGGAATACATGGCGAGCTATGCGCGCAAGTTCGTGGCCGCCGGCGCTCGGATCGTGGGGGGGTGCTGTGGAACGACTCCCGACCACATCCGGGTGATGAAATCCGCTTTGCGAGTTGGAGAGGCCAGGGGGAAGTCGGCCTCGGCCCAGGTCGCGAGCACGGCTACACCAACGGCTGCGCCCGCCCAGCCTTTGGTCGAACGGTCGCTTCTCGGGCGCGAAGCTGGCCCGCGGAGAATTCGTCACGATGGTGGAGGTGGTTCCTCCCAAGGGAACCGACATACGCAAGGAATTGGACGGTTCACGATTCCTGAAGTCAGTGGGAGTGGATGCGGTCAACATTCCGGACAGCCCGCGGGCTTCGGCGCGCATGAGCAATCAGGCGCTTTCTCTGCTGGTGCAGCAGGAAGCGGGAATCGAAGCGATTCTGCACTACACCTGCAGCGACCGCAATGTGCTGTGCATCCAAAGTGACCTGCTGGGAGCGGCTGCAGTGGGGATCAAGAATCTGATCTGTATTACCGGCGATCCTCCAAAGATGGGCAACTATCCGGACGCGACGGCGGTCTTTGATGTGGATGCCATCGGCCTGGTTAATATCGTCCACAACCTGAACCGGGGGCTGGATCTGGGCGGAAACCCGATCGGTG
Source organism: uncultured Acidobacteriaceae bacterium (assembly GCA_963770235.1). Lineage (GTDB taxonomy): Bacteria > Acidobacteriota > Terriglobia > Terriglobales > Acidobacteriaceae > Sulfotelmatobacter. Next base: position 65,432 of record CAVYOW010000010.1, read on the forward strand.
CGGGTACGGGCTTTGTGATCGGCGTCGGAGCGAATCCGGGGCTTACCGACCTGGATGAAGAGATCCGGCGGTTTGAGTTCAAGGTGCAGGCCGGAGCTGAATACGCGGTGACGCAACCGGTATTCGACATCCGCCTGCTGGAGAATTTTCTGAAGAGGATCGAGCAGTTGCCGCGTCCCGGTGGTGGCTGGGATCTGGCCGCTGGTGAGCGTACGCAATGCCGAGTTCATGAAAAACGAGCTCCGGGTTTCGGTGCCGGACTCGATTCTGGAACGCATGGCAAGGGCACAGACGCCTGAGGCGGCGAGAGCCGAGGGCGTGGCTATTGCCCGGGAGATGCTGATCGCGGTTCGGCACACCGTGCAAGGGGCACAAATTAGCGCGCCACAGGGGCGCTACAGCTCGGCGGTGGATGTGCTCGAGGCGTTGGGCACGAACAGTCCCGCTACTGCATAGAATTCCCTTTGTGGAGAAGAGCAAATCGATTTCAACAGCGGTTTACAAAAAAACACTGGACACTCCTTGCAATTAGGAGCATTACAATAAGAACAGGAGCGAAACTCGTTGGCTAAGTTTGAAGAGTGCCTTCAGCGACTGGAAAAGATTGTTCAGGAGCTGGAAAAGGGAGATGTACCTCTGGAGAAGTCTCTCACCCTGTTTGAAGAGGGCATGCATCTCTCCTCCACCTGCCGGAAGGAGCTGGAACAGGCCGAAGGCAAGGTGGAGATCCTGCTGAAGAAGAACGGGAAGCTCCAGGCCGAGCCGTTTGAGCCCCTGACGGAAAAGGCGCCTGCCCGCAGGTAGGCGGCGAACCGTCGGTGGTGCTTGTCAGGTTGTAATGTCTGTGGAGTGGCGGTTCCGAACCCTTCCCCGCAGCCCTAGTCCGCTGTAGCTGACAGCAGTAAGTCAGGAGGATCTATGGGCTTTAGTGTGGTCGTTCTTGAAAGCGATCCTAAGGTCGCCCAGTCATTGGAGGGCGGGCTTTCCTCTCACTTCCATTCCGTGCACTTGACGCGATCCGGGGACGAACTCCGCGAGCGCATCGCCCGAAACCGTCCAGAGGCTGTGATTCTCGATATGGAATACTCCCGCCTGACGGATGTGCGTAACCTGCACCGCGATTTCCCCACGTTGCCGATCGTCTGCACCCACCGCTTGCCGGATGAGGAACTGTGGATCGCCGCGCTCGAGGCTGGCGCCAGCGACGTGTGCCCCGCTGACGATGTGCCGAATGTCTTGAGTTCCGTTTTGCGGAACGTGGCCATGGCAAACCACGCGGCAGCCTGAATCATTCGAACTCTGTACCCAGCGAGGATGCCTCTGGGCGTCCTCGCTTTTTCATCTCCAGCAGACGTCTTGTTATACTCACTGCTCAATGCTGCAGGAAACTCTCGAACAAGGGCAGGCGCGAACTGACGCGGCCCTGGACCGGCTGATCCCGCTGGAAACCCAGCATCCGGAGTCCATTCATAAGGCCATGCGCCACAGTGTGTTCGCTGGCGGCAAGCGGCTGCGGCCAGTATTGTGCATGGAGGCAGGCCGCATGATAGCGGGAACTTTGCCGCGGAAAATCGAGGAACTGGGTGCGGCGCTGGAGATGCTGCACACTTACTCGCTGATCCATGACGATCTCCCTGCACTGGATAACGACGACTTGCGGCGCGGGCGACCCACCTGCCACAAAGTGTTCGGGGAAGCTCTCGCAATTCTGGCAGGAGACGCATTGCAGACACAAGCCTACGAGGTTCTGGCGCGGCTGGAATGTCCGGCGGAGGGGCGGGTTCGAATCATCGAAGAAATCGCGCGCGGCACGGGCACTGTGGATGGCATGATCGGCGGACAAGTCGTGGATCTGGAAGCCGAGCACACTAGGCCGACGGCGGAGATGCTGGAGTATATTCATCGCGCAAAGACGGCGGCGCTGATCACGGCCAGCCTGGTCAGCGGTGGGCTGTATGCCGGGGCAAAGGAGAGCGAGGTTAAGAAACTGCGGGTGTTTGGGCAGTCGATTGGCCTGGCTTTTCAAATTGTGGATGACGTGCTCGATGTAACCCAAACCTCCGAACAGCTTGGCAAAACGGCCGGCAAAGATACGGCCGCGCAGAAGGTAACATACCCGGCGCTGTTCGGAATTGAAGGGTCCGAGCGCAAGGCGGACGCGCTGGTGAACGCTGCATTATCGGAGTTGGAGAGCTTCGGCAGCCGAGCGGACACTTTGAAGGAGTTGGCGCGGTACCTGGTAGAGCGGAAGAGGTAGAAGCGCCCCAGTCTTGAAAGGGCACTCTCGACGAACATGACTTCGACTCCCGGTGGCCTCGACATTCTGGCGATTGCGGCTCACCGCGACGATGTAGAGCAGACCTGCGGCGGCACGCTGCTGAAGATGGCACAACGCGGGCAGCGCACCGGCGTTCTCGATCTTACTCAGGGCGAAATGGGAACGCGGGGCACGGCCGAAGATCGTGCCCGCGAGGCGACTGAGGCGGCAAGAATTCTCGGAGTAGCCTGGCGCAGGGCGCTCGACATTCCCGATGGCCGAGTCGAAAATACATGGGAGAATCGGCTGAAAGTGGCAAGTGTGATCCGCGAGACGAGGCCGCGCGTGGTGATTCTGCCTTACTGGAAGGGGCGGCATCCCGATCACTACACGTGTTCCGTGCTGGGATATGAAGCTTGCTTTCTGGCGGGATTGTCGAAGCTGGCTCTCGGCTTTCAGCCTTCAGCTGTCAGCCAAACCAATGCCGTCGCGGACAAAGGCGGGACGCTCGCTCCGCATCGTCCGTTTAAGATCATCTACGCCACGCTTTATTACGACGTGCGTCCTACGTTTGTGGTGGACATCAGCCAGCAGTTCGAGCAGAAGTTCGCTTCCATCCTGGCCTACAAGTCGCAGTTCAGCGATCAGGAGGCTGGTAAGGATCTCTTCCCTGCCCACAACGAAATTCGCGCGCGTGTGGACGCAATGGCGCGCTACTACGGCATGCTGGGCGGCGTGACCTATGCCGAACCTTTCCTGCAGAAGGAAGTGGGGCTGGTGGAGGATCTGGTGGCGATTCCCGTGAAGTCGATTTAGCTAAGAATGAGTCACACATCAGAATTCGTTTTGCGCGCTCTTTTTGTCGGCGTCGGGGCCACGATCGTGATGGACTTTTGGGCGCTTTTCCTGAAGCAGCTTGGCATTCCATCATTGAATTTCGCTTTCCTCGGCCGCTGGATCGGTCATCTCCCCGGCCGTCACTGGACTCATGAAAACATAGCGAAAGCGGCACCCATAAAGCGTGAGTTGTGGATGGGATGGTTTGCTCACTATTCAATTGGAGTTGCCTTCGCTGCACTCTTACTCGCCGTCTACGGATTGGAGTGGGCACGAAAACCAACTTTGCTTCCTGCGCTCATCATTGGGATCGTAACGGTTGTTGCGCCACTATTTATCTTGCAACCGGGACTGGGAGCAGGAATCGCTTCTTCCAAGACTCCGAAGCCGGTCTTCAATTGCGTCAAAAGCCTGACTACACACGCCGTCTTTGGACTTGGTTTATACCTGGCGGCTCTCGCGACAGCCTCGCTAATCTCCCTTTAGTTGCCCCACATCACTTCTTCAGCGCAACCGCCAAGCCATCGCGAATGGGCAGGATCGTCGTGTAGAAATCCTCGGAGTTGTATAGCAAGCGGTTGAACTCGAGGATGGCCTTAGTTTGCGGCTCCCTGGGATTCTTCTCCGCAACCCGGCCGCTCCACAGGACATTGTCGGTGACGAACAGACCGCCCTTGCGCAGGCGTGGCGAAACCAGGCGCAGCACGCGCGGGTAGTCCTCTTTGTCGACATCGTTGAAGATGATGTCATACTGCTGCTTCTGCTCGGAGAGAACTTCAAGAGCATCTCCAGTATGGAGAGTGATTCGGTTGGAGACGCCGGCTCGATCGAAATAGCGGCGAGCGCGCTCGGCATTCCCGGGATCGCCGTCCGTGTAGATGACGCGGCCCTTTTCGCCGACCGCCTGCGCCCACCAGATGGTCGAGTATCCGATGGCTGAGCCTAGCTCGAAAACCGTCCGGGCATTAATCGTCAAGGCGAGTTGCTGCAGAACACGCGCCACGGCGGGGCCGACGATGGGGATATTGTGCTCGGACGCATAGCCCTCCATCTCCGTCAGCACTTCATCACGCTTGGGGAGCACGGAGTACAGGTAATCATCGACGGAGCCGGCAGTGGTGAGGTTATAGTGCCGCCAATTCGGTTTGTTTTCTTTCTTCGGTTTGTCCTGGGCCAATGGTCTCCCTCGAAATTTCTGCTGTTAGTTGTTCGACTGCAGGTTCAATTACCGACGGTCACACCGGGCTTCATAGAGACGATTTCAACGCCGGGCACGAGCTTCTGCAGTTCGCCCGGAGTTCCGGTCAAAACCGGGAAGGTGCCGAAATGCATGGGAATGATGGTCTTTGGCTTGAGCAGGTTGCAGGCGTAAGCGGCCTCGCGCGGTCCCATGGTGAAGTGGTCGCCGATGGGCAGCATGACTATTTCGGGCGCGTAAAGTTCGCGGATGATCGCCATGTCTCCGAAAACATTTGTGTCTCCGGCGTGGTAGATCTTAACGCCATTTTCGAATTCGACCACGTAACCGCAGGCTTCGCCGCCATAAATGATCTGGTCGCCGTCCTGGATGCCGCAGGAATGGTCGGCGTGCACCATGGTGACTTTGATGTCGCCGACCATCTGCGTACCACCCTTGTTCATCATGGCTATTTTCTTGGCGCCTTTCTTCTCCAGCCATCCGCACAGTTCAGGGATGCCGACAACTTGCGGATCATGCTGCTTGATGACTTCGACGGCGTCTCCAATGTGGTCGCCGTGGCCGTGAGTGCACAGAAGAATGTCGACTTTCTTCACCTTTTTCTCGGAAGCCGGGCACATTGGGTTGTTCATGATCCAAGGATCAATAATGAGGGTCTGGCCGCCGGGGGTTACGATACGAAAGGTCGCGTGGCCCAACCAGGTAAGTTGAATGCCTTTGAGATTCATGAATGAGAACTCCGTGCCGACAGTCACTTCTTCAAACAATTCTGCCGAAGACAAGCAAACAAACGTGGCTGCGGATTGACTGTTAGTTTAATATGAAACGCCATGACAGGACTCAAGGTGTTGATTTCTCACGAAGAGATTGCAAAACGAGTCGCCGAGATGGGCGCCGAGATCACACGCGACTTCGTGGGCCAACCCGTGATTCTGGTCGGCGTCTTGAAAGGCTCTGCAATTTTTCTAGCGGACCTGGCGCGACAGGTGAAGCTGGACGCGACTTTTGACTTCATCGGCGTCTCAAGCTACGGAAACCGTCCCAGCCCAACGCAGGAACTCAAGAGTGGATGGGATTCCACCGGAGAAGTGAAGCTGACCAAGGACGTCGATCAATCGATGAAGGATAAGAACGTGATCGTGGTAGAAGACATTCTGGACACAGGATTGACGCTCACGGTCCTGAAAAAGCTGTTGCTTGCACATCAGCCTCGATCGCTGAAGATCGCAGCTCTTCTCGACAAGCCCTCGCGGCGCAAACTGCCGCTGCAAGGCGATTACGTCGGCTTCACTATTCCTGACGAGTTCGTCGTCGGCTATGGTCTGGACTACGCCGAACGCTACCGCAACCTGGCCGACGTCTGCATCGTGCCGCGCGAGTGAAGTAGTACCGAGTACCCAGTACCCAGAGTGCATCAGCATTTTGAGTTCGCGGCGTTTCGCTTGGTACTAGGTACTGGGTACTAGGTACTCGAAGTACGGCTGCTATCATGGACACACAATGGGTTCCGTTTTGAGCAAGCACGAAAAGCATGTGCCGGTGGATCCTCTGTTGCTCGAGGTATCCGACGTCATGTCGACCTCGCTCGACCTGGATACAACTTTGCGCCGGGTCGCAGAGGTCGTGCGCAAAGTCATCGACTATGAAATTTTCGCGATCCTCCTTCTGAACGAAAAAACCCAGGAACTGCGCATTCGCTTTCAGGTGGGATACCCTCCGGAGTTCGCTGAGCGAGCGCGCATCAAGGTGGGCGTGGGAGTGACCGGACTGGCAGCCCAATTGCGGCAGGCGGTTCTGATCGATGATGTGACGCAGGATCCCCGCTACATCTCTGCCGTACCCAACGTGCGCTCGGAATTGGCAGTGCCCCTCACCACCAAGAATCGGGTGATCGGAGTGATTGACCTGGAAGCGCGGGACCCAGGCTACTTCAACGAAGAGCACAAGCGGCTGTTGACGCTGATTGCTTCGCGCATGGCGGCAGGCATCGAGAACGCTCAACTGTACACGCGCACCACCAAGCAGGCGCGAATTCTGCTGCTGCTTAACGAGATCGCGCGCGAACTGACTTCAATCTTAAACCTGGACGAGCTACTCGGCCGGATTGCCGAGCTGCTGCGGCGCTTAATCGACTTTCAGATGTTCAGCATCCTGCTGTTGGATTCTTCCGGCGAGAAGCTGCAGCATCGTTTCTCGTTGCGCTTCAACGAGAATGTCCACGTGAAGCAGGAGATTCCGTTGGGGCGTGGGTTGGTTGGACAAGCGGCGCAGTCTATGCAGGCGATTCTGGCGCCCGACGTGAGCAAAGATCCCCGCTATATCGAGAGCAATCCGGAAACCCGATCGGAATTGGCTGTGCCTTTGATTTACAAGGACAAAGTGATCGGAGTGCTCGATCTGGAGCACACGCGGCGCGGCTTTTTTACCGATGACCACCGCCGAACCGTGATGACGCTCGCGGCGCAGGTGGCGATTGCCATCGAAAACGCGCGCTTGTATGAGGAGATTGCACGGCAGGAACGGCGGCTGGAAAGGGATTTAGCGCTGGCCCGGGAATTGCAAATGCGACTGCTCCCGCAAACCCTGCCGAAGCTGGCACACCTGGAGTTAGCCGCGAAGTTTAGTCCCGCGCGAGCCATCGGCGGAGATCTTTACGACTTCATTCCCTACTCACTTTCCCGGCTGGGAATTGCGATCGGCGACGTCAGCGGGAAGGGAGCTCCTGCCGCCATTTACGCCGCACTGGTGAGCGGAATACTGCGTTCGCATGCGCCGATTGAGCCGGGACCCGCTGAAATGCTTTCCGCGGTGAATTTGTCTCTCGCAGAGCGGCGCATCGAAGCACAATTTGTGTCCCTCATCTACGCGGTTTGGGATGACGAGCACCGCACCCTCTTGGTGGCCAACTCAGGGTTGCCACGCCCGGTTTACGTTCACGATGGAAAAAACAATGTGATCGAGGCGACAGGTCTGCCGCTGGGCCTTTTCGACGACGCGGATTACGATGAGTTCCGATTCAAAATGAAGCCTGGAGACATGTTTGTGTTCTTCAGCGACGGCATTCTCGGACGCGCGCGACCGCAGCGGAGAGATGTTTGGCCGGGGACGAGTGGAGAAAATCATTGCGGAATGCGGCGGCCGATCGGCGGACTGCGTGGTAGACCGTCTCTTCAAGGCTGCGGCCGAGCATTCTGCCGGGGTCGAGACTTTCGACGACCAAACCGTGGTCGCAATCAAGGTCAAGGACGGCGCCGCGCACAGTTCTTCCAAGCGAAAATGACCCGGCGTACTGAAGTTACGAGACCTCACCACGATTATTTCGAGCGACCGCCGGGATTTATTTTTCACGAACGCGGGAAAGGGTCGTTGCGCGGTGGCGCGGGACCTTGAATTATGCTGTGACGACGTTCCGCTGACCAAACTGGCCGAGCGCTACGGAACCCCGCTCTACGTTTATTCGGCAACCGCCATCCGCGCGCGGTTGGCGGCCTTTGAAAGCGCGTTTCGCGATGTTCCCCACACCATCTGCTATTCCGTCAAAGCAAATTCCAATGTCAGCATTCTGCGCCTGATGGCGCGGCAGGGATGCGGCTTTGACGTGGTTTCGGGAGGAGAACTGGAGCGGGTGCTGGCCGCCGATCGCCGCGCCGCCAAAAAGATCGTGTTCTCCGGCGTGGGAAAGTCTCGCGACGAGATGGTGGCGGCATTGAAGGCCGGAATTTTGCTCTTCAATGTGGAGAGCGAATCGGAACTCAGGGCTCTGGCAGAGTGCGCGACGCGGTTGCGCAAGATTGCACGCGTTGCTCTTCGCGTGAATCCAGACGTGGCAGCCGATACCCATCCCTACATCTCTACCGGTCTGCATAAACACAAGTTCGGAGTGCCCATCGGCAGTGCACGAGCGCTGTACGCCACATCTTCAGCAACGCGGTATCTGAAAGTTGCCGGAGTCTCCGTTCATATTGGTTCGCAGATCACCGATGTGGCGCCCTTTGCGGAAGCGGTGGCTCGAGTGGCCGATCTAGTTCGTGAGTTGCGCGCCGACGGGCACAGCGTGGATTACGTCGACACAGGGGGCGGACTAGGAATTGCCTATCAAGCAACGGGGGTAGAGTTTGCCGAATACGTTGCAGCGTATGCGCGTGCCGTGACCACTCCTTTGCGCGGGCTGAATGTGCATTTGCTGCTCGAACCGGGACGGGCGATTGTGGGGCCGGCCGGCGCGCTGCTCACCTCTGTTCTTTACAGAAAAGAAAACGATGGCAAGCAGTTTCTGGTGACAGATGCGGCCATGAACGATCTGATCCGGCCTGCGCTGTACGACGCATACCATGAGATCGTTCCCGTGGTGCAATCAAAGGACCTCGCAGCGAAGAAAGAAATTGTCGATGTCGTCGGCCCAGTGTGCGAATCCGGCGACTTCTTCGCACGCGATCGAGAGTTGCCTCGCGTAGAAGAGGGCGACTTGTTGGCAATTCTTGACGCCGGAGCTTACGGGATGGCGCTGGCTTCGAACTACAACACGCGTCCGCGGCCAGCGGAAGTACTAGTGAGTGGGAAGTCAGCCAAGGTCATCCGGCGCCGGGAGAAGGTGCGCGAACTGTATTCTGCGGAATTGTAGGCGGAGCAGGCCTTTCCGCGGCTGCGGTTTATCTTTCTCCCCACTTCAGTTTCGTGCGAAGGACATGAAAGAAATCCGTGTCGGTGCGGAACAGGCTCACTCTGTGATCGGAGCGGCGGCAGCGGACCCGGTCTCCATCCTTCAGATCAAGGCCGGGTTGGCCGTCCAGGCTGAGGTAAGCCACTTCCTCGTCGCTGCGCAGCAGAATTTCAACTACGGCCGAGTCGGGCACCACCAGTGGGCGGTGAGTGAGCGAGTGCGGCGCCACAGGAGTGATCACAAAAGCATTGACCGTCGGCATAACCACGGGACCACCTGCTGACAGCGAGTAAGCAGTGGAACCTGTGGGCGTGGCCACGATCATACCGTCGGCCCGGTAGCTGGAGACGAATACTTTGTCGACGAAGAGGTCGTAGTTATTAAGGCGAGCCAGCGCTGTCTTGTTGACGACGACGTCGTTGAAGGCGTTGTAACTTCCCAGGATCTGTTCGCCACGCAGCAAATCACACTGCATCAGCGAGCGTTGCTCCACATGCGCGCGGCTCTGCGCAATCGCATCGAGCATCGAGAAGAGCGAGGAAAGCGGAACGTCGGTAAGGAAGCCGAGCGAACCCAGGTTCACGCCGAGCAGCGGAGCGTCGGCTGCTGCCGTGGCCCGAACCGCTGAAAGCAGCGTCCCGTCGCCACCGAGCACTACCACCAGATCCAAGGACCGTGAGGACATCTGCGCGCGCGGGACTTCCTCGTGACCATTGGAGTACTTAGCCGTCTCGGGATCGACGATGACGTGGTAACCATGAGCACGGAGCCATGCCAGCAGCTCAGGAAAGACGCGCGCCACCTCGGGCCGCGCCGGGCGCGAGATGATAGCCGCAACTTTGCTTGGGGAAGATGAGGGCGAGGTTGCCATGGCGATAGAGAGAAAGAAAGATTGTACAGAATTTGAGGCGAAAACCTTAACCGCAGAGGCCGCAGGGGAACGCGCGCACTAGAAAACGGCCCGGAGAAGGAATTCGCGGTTTCCTTCTGCGCCGAGAATTGGTGACTCGATTACATCGGTGCTGAGGCAAGCCAGGTCCAGCAAGGTTCTGCGCACTTTCTCGATCGACGCTAACTGAGCGGCCTCATCGCGCACAATGCCTCCCTTACTAACGAATTCCCTTCCCGCCTCGAATTGCGGTTTGACGAGGACGATCGCCTGCCGGCCGCGGCGCTCATCAGGAGACGGTGGGAAGGCGGCGTTTACTACTGGAGGGAGAACTAGAGTCGCGGAAATGAACGCCACGTCGATCACGATGAGGTCTACGTTTTCGCCAATAACCTCGGCAGTCACGTACCGGGCATTGGTTTTTTCCAGGAGGCGGACGCGAGAATCCTGGCGCAATTTGAAATCCATTTGTCCATAACCCGTATCGACCGCGATCACGCGGGCTGCGCCATGCTGCAGAAGGCAATCGGTGAACCCGCCGGTGGAAGCGCCGACATCGAGACAGGACTTGCCCTCGACATCGATCTGCCAGTGTTCCAGAGCGCGCTCAAGTTTGAGTCCGCCGCGGCTGACGTACTTCAGATCCTCGCCGAGCAGGCGGATCACGGCTTCCGCCTCAACTTGAGCGCCAGCCTTGTCGAGCTTCTGATCGTTGACCAACACTTTCCCCGCGAGAATGAGAGCCTGGGCGCGTTCTCGCGAGGCGGCAAGGCCACGGTCGACGAGGAGTTTGTCGAGTCTGAGTTTCAAGGTTGGCCCAAGATCGGAGAGTTGTGGCGGCAACCTGGATTGCGTCTGCCGTCGGACCACGAAAGTGCCAGCCCTCGCTGCGGTGCAAAATGCTGAACCATTTCTGGCTGAATCACTTACAAAGATACGGTCGTGTTTTTCCACAGAATTTTCCACGGTTGTGTTGAAAACTCTTTCGGCTTCGCCTTCTTCAAGAAGAAGAGCCGCCCGGATAGGACGGCTCTGGGGTAAATCCTCGAATGCGCAGCTCAGCCAGCCACTTCTTCCAGCAGCTTCTGGTCGATGTCGAAGTTGGAGTGCACGTTCTGCACGTCGTCCTGATCTTCGAGCGCTTCCATGAGCCGGATCATCGTGTTGGCGGCCTGACCTTCGAGCTTGATGTAGTTCTGAGGAATCATCGCGACGCTGGACGACGCGGGCTCGATGCCAGCTTTCTTCACGGCTTCGAGCACGGTCTCGAAAGCGGAGGGCTCGGTCAGGATTTCCCAGTTCTCGCCGTCGTCGTTCAGGTCCTCGCCACCAGCTTCGAGAACGATGTTCATCAGGTCGTCCTCTTTCGCGGCACTCTTCGGAATGATGATGTCGCCCTTCTTGTGGAACATCCAGGAAACCGCGCCGGCTTCGGCCATGTTGCCGCCGTTCTTGCCGAAAGCAGTGGCGGATTTCGCTGACGGTGCGATTGCGATTGTCGGTGTTGATGTCGAGCAGAATCGCGACGCCGCCCGGGCCATAACCCTTCGAGAGAAAACTCCTCGTAGGTAGCTCCCGGCAGTTCTCCCGTGCCGCGCTGAATGGCCCGCTTGATGTTATCGGCGGGCATGTTCTCGGCTTTGGCGGCAACGATGGCGCCGCGCAGCCGCGGGTTGGAATCAGGATCACCGCCGCCGTTCTTCGCGGCAATGCTGATTTCCTTGATAAGACGGGTAAAAATCTTGCCGCGCTTGGCGTCCAGCGCGCCCTTCTTGTGCTTGATTGTGGCCCATTTTGAATGGCCGGACATGGCTAGACCTCGTAGCTAATGATGTCGGTTGAACGCGGGATTCGCCCGTAGAAAGATCAAAGGCTGCCTCGAAAGGATGCAGGCGAACGGAAATTATAGCACGACACGATTCCGCCGGTCGCCGCATCCCTGGAAACGGGCTGCCGCACCGTCCGGGAAAGAACCTCCCCGGATCTGCGGTGCCTGACCGGGTCATTGACGGCAATGGACACGCCCCCCTAACATGCCAGCGGGGTGTTCTCCCACATGACTGGCCAGGTCATAGGTCACTACCGAGTCCTCGAAAAAATCGGCTCCGGAGCCATGGGAGAGGTTTTCCGGGCACGCGATGAAAGGCTGGGGCGCGAGGTCGCGCTGAAGCTGATCCGGCCGGCTTCCAGTGACAACCCTGATCATCTCCGCCGTTTCGAGTTGGAAGCCCGTGCCGCAGCAGCGCTGAATCATCCCAACATCGTCGCCGTTTATGACGTGGGTTTCAACGAGGGGTCTCCTTACATCGTTTGTGAATTGCTGGAAGGCAAGACCCTGCGCAAACGGCTGGCAGAAGGAGCACTGCCGGTTCGCATGGCCATGGACTACTCGCTGCAAATCGTGCAGGGGCTCATCGCGGCGCACGATCACCGCATCGTTCATCGTGACCTGAAACCGGAAAACCTATTCGTGACCACCGATGGCCGAGTCAAGATTCTCGACTTCGGAGTGGCGAAACTGCAATCTGCGCCGGAAGACTCCGGACGGTCGGTGGAAGAATTGACCACGGTAACCAAGAGCGGCGCTGTCATCGGCACCGTCGCCTATATGTCACCCGAGCAATTGCGGGGCAGGCCCGTGGACCACCGCAGCGACATCTTCAGCGTAGGGGCGATCCTTTACGAAATGTTGACCGGACGCCGGGCCTTCCGCGGCGAGACCGAGGTAGACACAATTACTGCGCTGCTTCTCGAAGATCCCCCCCAAATCAATCTGGAGCAGTCCGGCGTTCCCTTATCGTTCCAGCGGATCGTGCGCCATTGTCTGGAGAAGGAACCGGAGAACCGCTTTCAATCGGCGCGCGACCTGGGGTTTGCGCTGGATACTCTTTCGAGCGCGACGGGCGGGCGAGCAATCCGCCTCGGGGGTTCCCGGCGGCAGGCAAAGCTCGTTCCCTGGGCGGTTGCGGCTGTGTTTCTGGTTGCGACGCTGCTACTCCTGGTGAATCAGTGGCGACAGAAGGCGATTGCTCCATCTTACCGGCGTCTGACCTTCGAACAGGGCACAGTTTACTCGGCGCGCTTCGCACCCGACTATCGGGCGATTGTGTACGGTGCCGCCTGGAACGGAAAACCGCTGCAGCTCTTCTCCACCGTCGGTGATTCCCTCCTGAGTCAGCCGCTCAACGTTAGGGACGCAAAGTTACTCGCGATCTCTCGAAGCGGGGAATTGGCTGTGACACTCGACGGGGCTCACCTGGCACATCTGGAGATAGCAGGCGGCACGCTTGCCCGCACGCCACTTGCTGGAGGCTCTCCGCGAGAGGTCCTCGAAGACGTTTCGTGGGCAGACTGGGATGAAAACGGTGAACTGGCTGTGGTCCATCATGCTCAGGGCCGGGATCGAATTGAGTACCCGATTGGTCATGTTCTATACCAAAGCAACGGATGGATCAGCGACCTTCGTTTTTCTCCGCCAGCCGACAAGATCGCATTTATGGATCACCCTGCAGAGTCGGATGACCGCGGGTCCGTTTCCCTCATCGACCTTAGCGGCCATGTGAAAGTGCTTACTTCGGAATGGGAATCCGAGGACGGTCTGGCCTGGAGCCCGGATGGGAAAGAAGTCTGGTTTACTGGCATCGAAAAGGGGATCAACCGCGACCTGCTGGCGGTGAACATGTCTGGAAGGATTCGGAAGATCCTGGATCTGCCCGACCGGCCTGACCTTAGAGGACGTGGCGCCGGATGGCCGAGTACTGGTGAGCCAGGATGACGAGCGCATTGCGATGGCCACCAATGCACGAGACGGCAAGACCGTTGATCTTTCCTGGCACGATTGGAATATTGCCAAAGATATTTCGGGTGATGGGCAGTCGGTCTTGTTCGAAGATTCCAGTGAAGCGGCAGGGGCCCACTATTCAGTGGCTATCGGAAAAATCGACGGTACCCCGCCAGTGCGACTGGGCGAAGGAAGCGCGGGCGGCCTTTCACCGGACGGCAAGTGGGCGATTTCTATTGTCACGGGCAGTCCTGAGCGGGTAACGCTGCTTCCCATCGGTCCTGGTCAACCTCGTACGATTGGGCTACCCGGGCTGGAGCACATTCAAAACGGCTATGCGCATTTTCTGGCGGACGGGAAACACATCACGCTCAACGCCAGCGAGTCCGGCCACGGGGCGCGGAGTTATCTGGTCGACCTGGACGGGGGAAAGCCAATACCGATCACGCCGGAAGGCATTACGAGTGGGTTGGTTTCGCCTGACGGCCAATACATACTTCGAGCTAACGATGCCGGCGCAGCAGTCGCGGTTTATCCTATCGCTGGGGGCGCACCCCGTCCCATCCCCAATCTCGAACCGGATTTTTCTCCCCTGCAGTGGTCCGAGGACGACTTGTCAGTCTATGGGTTTCGTCGCGGCCAGCTTCCAACCAAGGTGTACAAGGTCAACCTGGTGACTGGCGATAAGACTCTTGTCCAGGAATTGCAGCCCCCGACCACCACCGGAGTCGTTTATATAGCCCCCGTGGTTGTGACCCGCGACGGCTCGCGCTTCGCTTATAGCTATTACCAAGTCTCCTCAGTGCTTTATCTGATTTCGGGCTTGCGGTAACGGCCGCCTCGCCACAATGGCCCGCTTATTCCAGCGGCCCGTGAAAATCCGCCGGGACGTAATGGAAGAAGATGGAGGTCGATGTATAACCATCGGCCAGGACGCCGCGGTAATGAGGCACCTTGGTTCCCCGATAAACCAGGCCGTCGCCCAGTGCCTGATAAACCGTGACTGTGCCGTCAGGAATATCCAGGGATATGGGCCACGAGCTTGCCAGCTGCGGCTCAGGAGAAAAATCCAGACATAGGGTAACGCTGAACTCGCACTGTTGCCGGTCGGTGTGCTTCTTCAACTCGGCGCCGCTCAAATAAGACGCCAGATAAACATAAGAAGGCTTGATCGCTTCACCCACGATGGCGCTGACTGCGTTTGCAATCTGGTGATGGAAGAAGCGCGCCACACTGTCATTGTGAAACGCGTAGCGCCGCGGGCTCTGCTCATCGCCAAGGCCAATGGCTCCCCGCCGGATGGCATGCCGGTAATAGCGGCGCAAAGCTGCAAGATTGAAAGGATGAATCAAGTTGCCGACAGGTACGTATCCTTTTTCTCGAAACGCGCGGACACTTTTTCTGACGACTTCAGACCACTCCGCAAGACGGCGCTCGGCCTGCTCCTCAGGCGTCACAACGCCTGCGACAGCTAACAAGCGGCGAACGTCTTTAGGAACGGAGGCAGGCACAGGCTCTCCTGCACGAAGACGTGAAACCGCCGCTTCCAGCCTGGGACCAAGCCAAAACGGATGTAGAGAACCGGTGGCCGGGTCACGCACCCAGGCCACCGATTCCTGCAGGTTGAAGTTCTCCAGTAAGTGCTGGTGGAGTTCCAGTTCCGGCGGCACCTGCCCGGGGGGCAGCACCGAACATTGCGGGTTGAGGAATAGCTGCCGATGAGACAGGTCCTGCCACCAGCATTGTGACTCGAGCTGGCGCTGCGGAATCAAGTGCAGCGGCAACTCGTCAAGCAGACAATGGAACTGGCCTGGGGGCAGAGTCGCGCTATGTCTTTGCCGCGACCCCGCCCCCATCAGGCCAGCAATCCACTCCAGCCACGCCGTGTCTTTTACTTGTGAAGCCATCCGTTTAGTGTGAAGCGGCTGTCCGCGAACGCTCTTGAGCGGCATTCTACGGGAGTGATTTCGTGCAACAGCGAGCAGGGGAAAAACACGATCTGGTTCTGCTGCGGCACGACGGTCTGATAGCTGCCGGTGCCAACTTGCCGCTCCCCGCTCCCATTCGAATCGTGGAGGCGTAACTCTCCACCCTCAAACCGGCGGGGTTCGCCATGGAAAAAATAAACGAACGTGACCCTGCGAGAGGCGATCGCTTCCTGCGCGTCGTCGCTGTGTGCGCGGAAAAAGTCACCATCATTGCTGGCCGTGATCTGAGTTTCCACGCGCGTAACCGGAAACTCGTCGATCCCAAGCCGGTCCAGCACTCTTGGCAGCACCCATCGAATTCGCTCCAGGATTACTCCCTCATGCTTTCCCAAATCCGTGAGCACCCGCGAGCTGCGATGGTTGTAATCGACCACACCCTGTCCGCCGCCGGGCGAGATTACCTCGCTGCTCTGGAATTCAGCCTCATGTTGCAGCGTGTAGGAAACAAGTTCGTCGAGCTCTTGCGGAGCCAGGAACTCGTCCAGAACCACGCATTGTGCCCGAACCATAGCAGACTCGTCCAAAACGCCGACGCTGCTGCCCGAGTCGAGGTGGCTTTGCTGCACCGTCTCTTGCACCGGCACATGCAGTGGACGGAGATGGCTTGGAATCTGCGACTTAGCTTGTGGACCCGGCGCGCTTTGTGGACCCGGCGCGCTTTGTGGACCCGGTGCGCTTTGCGGTCCCGGCGCGCTTTGCGGACCTGGCGCGCCTTGTGGTCCCGGCGCGCCTTGTGGTCCCGGCGCGCGCTGTGGTCCCGGGGCGCCTTGTGGTCCCGGGGCCTTTAACTGAATCGTGGCAGGCATGGTCTCTTCCGTCCCCGCCGGAATTCCCGAGCGAGACAGGATTTGTTCCACAATGCTACCGCCCAACAGCACAAACGCGCGTTGTGCTACGGTTTCACCCACCGATCGCGCTATGGCTGCGGTTACGGCCGATTGGGTCTCTGGGTGGCCGGAAGCTGCTCTGGAGTTTTGCAGGAGGCTCATCAGCAACTCCCGCTCTTGCGGGCTCAGAATTCGTTCATCCCGCATCAACGTTTCAGAAAAGGAATCGAGAATCTGCTTCGCCGTCATCAGGCACACTCCTCCCTCAATTTGCTTGAGCGTTTTAGTTCCGTTGGTGCGAAATGGGGAAGCAGCTTTCGCGGAGACAGTAACACCGAGGCCGCAACTTATCAAACAAAAAGTTATTCACAGGATTCCAACGGATCCCACTGGCAAACTTTAGGAGGAAAAACCTTACCTGTTCGCCATGGCGCCCACCATGGAATGGAAAATCTTCATCCCGTCAGTACAGCCGAGTTCAGGTTCGGCGGAGCGCTCGGGATGAGGCATCATGCCGACTACGTTGCCGCCAGCGCTGCAGATGCCGGCGATATTATCCAGAGAGCCATTGGGATTGGCCGAGGATGAAATCTCACCAGCGGGAGTTACATAACGAAAAACTACGCGGTCGTTTCGATGTAACTCATCCAGCGTCGCCTGGTCGCAGAAGTAATTCCCCTCCATGTGGCCGATCGGGATGGTCAATACTTCTCCCTTTGAACAGGCG
This sequence comes from uncultured Acidobacteriaceae bacterium, assembly GCA_963770235.1. Classification (GTDB taxonomy): domain Bacteria; phylum Acidobacteriota; class Terriglobia; order Terriglobales; family Acidobacteriaceae; genus Sulfotelmatobacter. Next base: position 82,596 of record CAVYOW010000010.1, read on the forward strand.
TTGGTGAAGGGAGTGGCGGCGTTCTCCACCCGCACCTGTACCGGCTTGCAGACGTATTTCAGGCCCGTATTCCGCATGAGAGCTCCCGGCAAAAGCCCCGACTCGCACAGGATCTGAAAACCATTGCAGATTCCCAGCACCAGACCTCCGCCGTCCGCAAAGCGGCGCACCGATTCCATTACGGGAGAGAACTTCGCAATCGCGCCGGTTCGCAGGTAGTCGCCAAAAGCAAAGCCTCCGGGGACGATGATGGCGTCGCAGTTTTCCAGATCGTGCGATTCATGCCAGAGAAAAGTCACGGGCTGCTTAGCAACCTGTTGAATCGTCCAGTAGGCATCGTGGTCGCAGTTAGAGCCGGGAAAGATGATGACTCCAAATTTCATCGTCTGTCGTTTGTCCTATCCTTGATGTGGGATTTGAGGTCAGTTTAGCATGACTGTTTCCAAAGGCTCTCACCACGGAGACACAGAGGCACGGAGAAAAACAAAAAGCAAAACCAACACTACTGTTGGGCGCGATGAACCCGCAAATAAGTCTAACGGCGGCTTCAGCTGCCGAGTGAGTTTACCTTTTTGCTAACGGGGTACCCCCTCCCCCCTGGGTGTAATGAAATCATCAAGAGCGTGCTACGCCTGCAAGCGGCAGTTCACGATCAAGGTCAAGACGATCATGGAAGATTCGCCTATCACTCTCGACAAGTGGATGACGGCGTTTTGGCTGCTGGCGAATGCGAAGAACGGAATCAGTTCTCACGAACTTGGCCGCGCTCTGGGAGTGACGCAAACGACGGCATGGTTTATGTTGCAGCGCATCCGCAAGGTGATGAAAGAGCGATTTTGGATACGGACTGAACAAGATCGGCGGCGAAGGCAACGACTTCGAAGCGGACGAAACCTTTGTCGGCGGCAAGGTCAAGAACATGCACCGTTCGCGCCGTCTGCGATTCGCGCAAGCAGGAAGGCTACATCGGAGCCTCGACCGGCAAGACGATTGTGCAAGGCATCCTTGACCGCAATCTTCGCAAGGTTCGCGCCACGGTTGTGCCGAACGTGACGCGAGAGACTTTGCAGAACGAGATTCTCAAGAACGTGAAGTATGGGAGCACGGTCTATACGGATAACGCGGTCGCCTACGACAACGGCATGCAGCGCCGCTTCGTGCATGACGTGGTGAACAAGACTGAGGCTTACGTGCGCGGACAGGTTCACGTCAACGGCATGGAAAACTTCTGGTCGCTGCTCAAGCGATCTCTGCGCGGAACCTACGTTGCTGTGGAACCGTTTCATCTCTCACGCTATGTTGACGAACAAGTTTTTCGTTACAACCATCGCAAAGACGGCGACCGCAAGCTAAACGATGCCGACCGCTTCGCCGCTCGTCATGTCTCAAGTTGCTTGGCCGTCGCCTCACCTACAGCGATCTGACGGGCAAGAGCGAATCGCCACATCACGCGCCGACAGGGACGGGGCAGACGGCACAAGCCTAGTCCTTGTCGGATTTCTTCGGCTTCCTTGAGAAGCGGACTTCTTAGTCTGCTTCTTTTTCTTTTTCGGCCGGAGCCTGTAGAATCGCGGTCGCAAGCTGTTTGAAGTTCTCCAGTGCTTCGGGCCTTCGGTGTATTCAGGTTGCTTCATAAGGAAAGTCTATGTCACACAAGCCCAACCGCCCACAACAAAATCCACATCCCGATCCACACAAGAAATCCGGCGAGAAAGAATCCACTAACCGCCACGTCTACGTTGAACCTGGCGCCAAGATAGACTTTGTTGAGGACCTTAGAAAGAAGTACGATACCGCCCAACAAGAAAGCACAGCCCACAGCGGCAGAGTACTGTTTTGGACGAAAGCCTCTGCCCTTTTGTTGTTCGTCTATGCTGGCTTGACTGGATATCAAGACTACTTGAGCAGACAGCAAGTCAAAATCAGCGAGCGCGGGAGTAGACCATTTATAGGGCCGTGGACTTTCACCATGCAACCCGAGTGGCTCGACAAGGCCGGGAAATGGCAGTACGCGAACCCGGAAACGCCGCCACCCACAAGAGCGGAATTCCAGTCGGTCATCAAGAACTTCGGACCAATCCCCGGGGAGAACTTCCGAGGCTGGCTGGATGCTTATGTCGGAGATAAATTGCTCACGCATATGAACCGGGAGCAAGCCCCTTTCACCTTTTTCCCAAGCCAGACTCAGGAATATAGAGGGGCAATCGACGGGGATGATTTTAAACAGGTGGTGACCGAGAAGCAGCCTCTCAGATTGGAGATTACAATTTCCTACGATTACGCAGAGGGCCATTCCTACGAGTGCCGCGAATACCGCTACGTAGCTGGGGCCAACCAGTTAACGAGCTTTGCCCCATGCAAAAAGTGAGCCTGCCCTGTCACGGAGCCTCATTGTCGGCTCCCGGCAGCATGTGTGTCAACTGTGTTATTGCCGTTAGCGCGAAATTCCCCGCAAAATCCGCATAGCAAATGACTTAGCGGTCATAATCCGCAAAACAAAGGAGTTACGTCCCGATTCTTGCTCGGGTGCCCCGGCTGGCTCTACTGCCCCGCTTGGGCAATGATGCGACGAATTGTGGGCCGTGCGCAAGGTCAGACGTCACGGGGTTGGTCGGTGGAGGTCTTTCGGCACAATTTCGCCGGGTCGACGGGACTGCTTTATCCGTGAGTGGGCTAGAATCATTTTTGGCCGTTCCAGCGGCAATCAACTCTTTGTGATTCTCAAAGGCTATATCGACGAAAGCTATTGGCCACCGGAGCGGCCTCAGCTGTTCACCTTGGCCTGCACGATGAGCGACATTAAAGGTTGGCAAGAAATCAACGCGGCGTGGAAACGCTGCCTGAATGCGAAGAACAGAGAACTAGCAGGGCAGGGAAGCAAAACGCTATCCAGGTACCGTGCCAGCGACTGCGCCAACCCAAAGAATGAATTTGAAGGGTGGGAGGTTCCCGAACAAGTTGAATTCACAAAGAAGCTTCTTGCGGTTTTTAAGCGGTATTGGGTCAACGTGGTCGCCTACACGATGCCGATGGAGCCGTTTTATGCCGAATTCCCTGAATGCGTCGAAGACCCTTTTCCAGCATGCTACAGCATACTCAAGTTATTAATGCTGGAGATCGTAGACCAGGTCGAACGAGCACGGGATAGGTTTGGCAACGTTAAGAAGACTGAGATCGCATTCTTCTATGAGCGGAATCCCTACGGCGGGACGTTGACGAACACTTTCTACAGTGCCAAGGACGATCCGACCTTTGCCGAGAGAGAGCGATTTAAGACTATTGGGCCCGTCGGCTGGGAGGATTGCATGGCTATTCAAACCGCCGACCTAATGGCTTATGACGTTATGAAGGACGCCAAACAGCAAATGGCAGGCAAGCCTCAGCGCAAAACGATTGAATTCCTATTGAGTACGGGCACGTTTAGCGGAAGGGCACGATCTTTCAAGCCAAACGCATTCGCTTTGCTACGCAAGCTAATAGACGAGGGGAAGGCGAAGCAACAAGCTTCGGCATAAGCTTCAACGTCGAGGTCAAGAGCGGCGCTGACGGCGTCCGTGGTTCCTACCTTTCGCAAAGAGGCGAAAGGGTGGGGCACCCCGTTCTGAGATGGCTGTCGTCGACGGTCAAAATCAGGGCAAGGTCGAAGGGAGCGGGCAGGGGTGTCCGTTCTAGACGGGCGTCGCTTCGCTCCGCTGACGGCCCGAGGCGGCCGTCTCCACATGAGTTGGGACGCTGCGCGCAGGCAGCAGGTTCCTCGCGCGCCTTCGGAGTGCTCGGAATGACAAAGGCTTAGGGATGGACTATGGCGGTTGGCGCTGCCGTCTTCATGCTTGCGTCGGGCTCGGCAGCGGCGGGGTGGCTTGTGGCTTCACTTTGCATGATCGTGGTCATTCAGGAGGAGCCGTGCGGCGGAATTCCTTTGGCCCTCACGATTGCCCAGTGCCAATCCTGGTCGGGGAAGAGGGCAAAATTCAAGGGCGTGCGAAAGATCGCAGTCGTGGATGGAGCCGCCGATCCCTTCACGTGCAGCAAGAGGGTCACGTCAGGTTGCTTCTGGAACGAGTCTTGCCCTTGTGGGGACGCGTCGCCCGCTACCGCAGGAATAATCCTCGCCTGGCCGAAGTGCGAAACCGCGTCGCCGGGTTCGGGGCGCTTCACGATGGTCAGACCGATTACCACCTCGCGCAGCTCCCATAACGTTCCGTTATGCATCGAAACCTGTAGTGAATCTCCGTCGATCGTGGCCGGACCATCCAGTTTGGCGAGTTCGCTGCGCGGTAATTCCTCCAGCAAAAACGGATCAGACAGCAGCGAAGTGGTCTTCGCCGTAAACGACAGACTGCAGCTGACATCGGGCGAGGAGGCGTGGAAACTCCTGCTCCCGGCATCAAGCGAGAACACCAGCGACGAACCAGCCGCGCGCCGACTTTCGGCGTCGTCCATCGCCTGCGAGAAATTGTCGTTGTCAATAACCGGCTGGGACGAAGCAGTATTTTTCCGCATGTTGCGCGCTACATCCCCCAGGGGAGTGTCACCGGCTTCTTCTTGTGCGCTAACCCAAGAGGGCAGGGCCAGCAGCAGCATTCCCGAGACGAGCAGGGCCAAGTTCAGGCGAATTGGGGTACGCGCTCGCACAAGGAGTTCGGAGACTCGAAGGGTTCTACGGAGATTGTAGTGAGAGCGAGCAGCGAAGCGGAGGTTACCTGCCGAACTTTAGTAACTAGAACTTCCCAGAAGAAGATTAAAGATAGGGCGCGCGCTGACGAAATGGAGGCGCAACGGGGCGCGCGCCCAAACCCGAACCCCAAGCTTTCCTAAAGAAGACCCGAAGACCGCAACCGCGAGACTGGATCGGCAACCGGCTGCCGCCGGAATACCCAACGAGCCACCGCAAAGCCCAGAGCTGCGTAACACAGATGCATGAACCTCATAGATACCCCCAACATCTCAATCAGCCATCACCTCAGGGGAGGATCAGCATCACTATCGGCAAAATAGCAGTGGAAGGCAGGCCGGACAAGGCCCATCCGTGCCATGTCTGTGGCACGGAAGTCATACGGCATGGCCCACAAGTGCATTACGCGAGAGCAGACCGCAGGCGTCACTTTTCAGTGAGCATCTTCATCAGCAACCATCATCAGCAACCATCGTCAGGGAGCATCCGTATCAGTGAGCTTCCGTACTTTCCGCTTCCCCGGTTTGGCCTGCGGGTGGAACCACAACGGTGGAAAGATTGCTTTCCAAGGTGAGCTTCTGGAAGGCCGGCAGATCGCGGCGCTGCAAGTCATCCCAGCGGCTGAGTAATTCTCCGCTCTGCCGCTTCAGCTTCTCGAACTCAACCTGCTCCGCCTCGGTTGGAGCGGAGTCGGCGCTGCCCACATCCATGGCAAGATATGCCAGCTTGGCATCAATCTGTGGCGGGTAGGCCAGTGAATCTTCGTTCGCGCTGATGGTCAGGTTGATGAGTTGATCGCGCACTTCGACCAGTTTCTTCTCGAGATCGTCGGCCGAGGACACAATTGGCTTGGTGCTGGCGTTCTCCGGCAACCGCCGCTTCAGGCCGTTCACTTGCGAGCGCACATCCTGAATCTGGTTGACCGCGTCGTAAACCCGGTTTAGTTCCTCATGAATCTGTATCTGCAGGCTGAATTGCTGGGCTAGATCGGCCTGGCCGACGTTCACGCGGGGATCCAGTTTCACCTCCAGCGGCGCAACCTGGCTCTTGCCGTCCACCGTCAGCCGTACTTGATACTGGCCTGGCGCAGCCACCGGTCCGAGCGCCCCGCCGCCATATTCCCAGAGGTAGTAACCGGGAACGCGATGGGCTTCTTCGTAGCGTAGATCCCACACGAAGCGGTTCAAGCCGGCGTCCGGCTTGATCTGTTTTTCAGGTTTCTTCTCGTCGGGATCGAGTGGTTCCTCGAGCGGCTCCATTTCGGCACTCGAATACTTGCGAACCAGCTTCCCGGAGGCATCCAGGATTTCCACCTTCGTTTCTGTCCCCGCTTTCGGCGCATCCTTCAGGGAGAAATAAATTACTGCGCCTGCGGGCGGGTTTTGCCCCGTCCCCTTGCCGGGATGACGCTCGCCAGCTTTACCCGCCTGAATACGATAGGCCGGTCCCGGAGTGTAAAGATGGACATCCTGCTTCGCCACGTCGTCACTGAATTGGCGCAACGGACTGACGTCATCCAGAATCCAGAACGCCCGTCCATGCGTGGCCACCACAAGATCGTTGTCCTTGATTACGAGGTCGTGTACCGGGGTGGTTGGCAGATTCAGTTTGAGCGACCTCCAATCCGCTCCGTCGTTGAAAGAAACGTAAACGCCGTTCTCGGTTCCCGCATAGAGCAGTCCGCGCTTCTTCGGGTCTTCGCGGACAGCACGCACGAAACTGCCTTCGGGAATGCCGTTGCCCAGTTTCGTCCAGGTTTGGCCGTAGTCGCTGGTCTTGTAGATATAGGGCCGAAGATCGTCGTTCTGATGGCGATCCACCGCAACGTAAGCCGTGCCGGCGTCGCCAGGAGAAGCCTCAATTTGGCTGATGCGGCTCCATTCCGGCAGATCCTTGGGCGTCACGTTTGTCCAGTGCTTTCCATCGTCGCGGGTGACCTGGACCAGACCGTCATCGGTACCGACCCAGATCAAGCCCTTTGTGAGAGGAGACTCTGCGACCGCAAAGATGGTGTCGTAGTATTCCGTGCCGGAATCGTCCAGTGTGATCTCGCCACCGGAAACGTGCTGCTTACTCTTGTCGTTGCGCGTGAGGTCTGGACTAATCGCCTGCCAATGCACTCCACCGTCCGTAGTTTTGAAGAGACGTTCCCCTCCGTGATAGAGCGTGTTGGGATCGTGTGGGGAAAGCAGCACGGGTGCGGTCCACTGAAAGCGATGTTCCAGGTTGGCCGCGCCATAGGCGTCGGAAAGCTCAGGCTGCTCGGTGATGGACTTCACCTGTCCGCTATGCTTGTCGAAACGCGTGATGTTTCCCTGGTAGTCGGCGGCATAGACAATGTTCGGATCGGGAGGATAAGGTGCGATGTAGCCCGCTTCGCCTCCGCCTACGTCATACCAGTCCGAGCGATCGATGGAGCCGTCATCGCTGCGGCTGGCGATGGCCACCGTTCCGCTGTCCTGCTGCGCACCGTAAACGCGGTAGGGCACAGCTGTATCGGTAATGACATGGTAGAACTGCGCCGTGGGTTGATTCTCTTCGCGCGTCCAGTTCTTGCCGCCATCCAGGGTGATTGTGACTCCGCCGTCGTTGGACGCGATCATGCGCCGCGTATCTTTGGGGTCGATCCACAGGCCGTGGTTGTCGCCGTGCGGAACTTTCACCTTGTTGAACAGGTGACCGCCATCCGTGGATTTATACGCTTCCACATCCATGATGTAGACCACGTTCTCGTCTCTCGGGTCGGCGATGATGTGCATGTAGTACCACGGCCGCTGCCATAAGCTGTGACTGGGATTGACGAAGTCCCAGGTTTCGCCGCCATCGTCGGAGCGATATAAGCCTCCATCCGGATTACGCGCCTCAATGAGGGCGTAGATTCGATCAGCGTTGGCCGCGACAGCGATGCCGATGCGTCCATAAGGGCCTTTCGGCAGACCATGCTCCTCCAGCCGCTTCCAGGTCGTGCCTCCGTCGTTTGAACGGTAGAGGCCGCTTCCCGGGCCGCCGCTGGCCAGACTCCACGAAGTGCGGCGCGCCTGCCACAACGCGGCAAACAGAATGTTGGGATTGCGGGGGTCGAAGGCGACGTCGATGCCTCCCGTGTTCTCATCTTTGTAGAGAACCTTCTCCCAGCTCTTGCCGCCGTCGATCGTGCGGAAAATTCCGCGTTCGGTGTTTGGTCCGTAGGGATGGCCGAGGGCAGCCACGAAAACGATGTCTGGATTGTTGGGATTGATGATGACTTTGCCGATGGCACGGCTGTCGTGCAGGCCAATGTTCTTCCAGGTCTTGCCCCCGTCGAGAGACTTGTAGACTCCATCGCCGTGAGAAATGTTGCCGCGAATGCAGGCTTCGCCGGTGCCGACGTAAATGGTGTTGCGATCGGAATTGGCCACCGCCAGACTGCCAATGGATCCGCTACCCTCTTTATCGAAAACAGAAACCCAGCTCAAGGCGCCGTCGGTGGACTTCCACACTCCGCCGCCAGTCGCACCGAAATAGTAGGTCGTGGGATCGCCCGGAATTCCGGCTGCGGTCAGCGAGCGTCCGCCGCGGAAGGGGCCGATCAGGCGATACTTCATGCCTTTGAAGAGCTTGTCTTCCGGCTTACCGGATTCGCTCTCAGTAGACTTCTGGTCAGAGGTAGCAGCCGCCGGTGCGGTCTGGGTGGGCTTGGCGGCTTTTGATTGCCGCTCCGGCTTGGTCTGGGCAAAAGCTGCGCTTTGCAAACAAAGCACGATTACGGCAAGAAAGAACGACATGCAAGCTAGCTGAGCCTTACCAGATTTGTCCCTGCGAAACGCATCGCGACCGGCCATGTTCGAATGCCCCCAGTTGAAAGAGATAGAAAAGAAAAGAAACAGTTCAACGCTATCGTAGCAGCGACGCAAGCCGAATGGGAAGCGCACGACCGCCGCACGCCAGTCTTTAATCCTATTTCTTCACGAGCGTTTGACGGGCGGCCTGAAGCTCTCTGCGTTTCGCGGCGTCCACCTTCGGATAGGCCAGACCGAGTTCTTCCAGAGTTTCCACGATCGCCGCTGAAACTGCCAGGTGCGTGAACCACTTGTTATCCGCTGGAATGACATGCCACGGAGCGTGCCTGGTCGCAGTATTGCGGATCATGTCCTCGTAGACTTTCTGATAATCGTCCCAATATTCGCGTTCGTGGATATCCGCCGCGGAGAACTTCCAGTTCTTCTCCGGTTCCTCCAGGCGCGCCAGGAAGCGCCGCTTCTGCTCCTTCTTCGAAAGGTGCAGGAAAAACTTGCGGATTACGGTGCCATTGCGCGCCATGTGACGCTCAAAGCTGCGAATGTCTTCGAAGCGCTCCTCCCAGATGTCCTTGGTCAGCAGGGATGCCGGAAGTTTCTCGTTCTCGAGCGCCTTGGGATGTACGCGCACCACCAGCACCTCTTCATAATAAGAGCGGTTGAAGATCCCGATGTGACCGCGCTCGGGCAGATGTCGCGTCGTGCGCCACAGGAAATCATGTTGCAGTTCGGCTTCCGACGGCGTCTTGAACGAGTAGACCTGGCAGCCCTGCGGGTTCACGCCCGACATGACGTGCTTGATGGTACCGTCTTTACCCGCTGCATCCAGGGCCTGGAAGATCAGCAACAAAGCCCAACAATCCTGGGCGTAAAGTTTGGACTGTAAATCCGCCATGCGGGCGATGTCCTTCTGCAAGTCTTCCTGCGCATGCTCTACCGACCGCCAATGCCCGGTATCCGCGGGATCGAAGTCTTTCAGGCGGAAATGCTCGCCATCGTCAATGCGGTACGATCTGGCCAGCTTCGCAGTTTTCATTCGTTTGTCACTCCGGTGAAACGACTGCGTGATAGGTTTTCCTGCTCATGCGCGAATACCCATGCAGAGCGGGTCGCGCGGATCCAGCACCAGCTCGGTCTCAGCGTTCACAAATGCCGCCCCCTTGATGCTCGGATACACCTTGCCATTCCGTAGCTTCACACTGCCTTCAAACACGCTGCCAACAATGCTCTCCTGCTTCCATGTCTGGCCTTCGCGGATTTTGCCGTCCGCATAAAGGCACGCCAGCTTGGCGCTGGTTCCCGTCCCACACGGAGAACGATCATAGGCTTTGCCCGGGCAGAGCACGAAATTCTTGCTGTCCACTCCCGGAAGGTCGGACGGGCCAAACAGCTCGACGTGGTCAATCTCCTTCCCATCGGCGCCGGCGATGCCAGTGTCGCGAAGCGCCTTGCGGATCGCCCAAGTGAAGGCCGTTAGTTCGTCGACGTTCCGCAGGGTTACTTCCATGGGGTGCTTGTGGACAAGGAAAAACCAGTTCCCCCCCCAGGCCACATCGCCGTGCACCTGGCCGTATCCGGGTACCTCGACTGCGACATTTGCCGCGCTCCGGTAACTCGCGACATTGTTGACCGTAACCTCGTCGCCTTCATGCAGAATTGCGCTTATTGTTCCCACCGGCGTCTCGATCTTGTGCTCTCCCGGTCCGATGCGCTTCATGTAGGCCAATGTCGCAACCAGGCCAATGGTCCCGTGACCGCACATGCCCAGGTACCCGACGTTATTAAAGAAGATGACACCTGCGGCGCAGGCCGAATCCAATGGGTCGCAGAGCAATGCGCCAACCATGACGTCGGAACCGCGCGGCTCGTTAACCACGGCCGAGCGAAAACTGTCGTATTTGCGGCGAAAGCATTCCAAACGGTCGGCGAGCGGACCCGCTCCAAGGTCAGGGCCGCCACTCACTACCAGCCGGGTTGGCTCTCCCCCGGTATGGGAGTCGATGACCCGAACTCGATGGCATTCTCTAGCGTTCATTTTTTTCATCGCTCGGACTTCGAAAGCGATAATGCAGCTAATGGGACATGGAGCTCAGCAGCGCTGATCATTAGATCTGTAGATCTGTCAGATCTGTCCCGTTTCATGGATACAATATGCGCGCTCGTCGCCTTGAGTCCATCGCAGACTTGCCGGAAAGGGCGTGCTGGGCACCGGGCGTGCGAGCTGCGGTCTTCACCGGCTTGACGACTACCGGGCGGTGCAGCACAGTTTCCAGCAGATGGCGCTCGGCGGCGATGGTTCGGGCGGAGGGTCCGAGCGGCGAATAGCCTTCGGCTGCGATCACGAGAGCTTGGTTCCTGGCTAAGCCCGCGGTGTATTTGCGGAGGAATCCGTTCTTGCGATTTTTGCGATTGGCTGCGGCCTTAGTATGAACGCCTTCCGTCTGATTGTCTTCAATCTGAATCCGGCGTATGTGGCCGTCGTGCCCGGCGTCCAACGCGTTGGCCAGACGCAGAATAGCGGTTAGCTGGATGGCTGCTTTCTGCTCGTCGGGGAGGAGGTCTGCCAGGGCTTTGTGCTTTCTGGTGGGCAGGGATCCACGGTGGAAGCGAGCAAGGATGGCGGCGCGTTGCAGGTCTGCGGGTTTCCAGCCTAACGGGTTGCCATGCACACGAATCATGTCGAAGGAGGTTTTGTGATGTCCCTTCTCGCCTTTGGACTTGCCTACATCGTGCAGTAGGGCAGCGGCGAGCAGGCTGGAACGGGCAGAAGCGCGGTCAACTGCAGGCTGCCAGCCGGAGGCTAGAAGGCTGTCATAGAGCTGAAGAGCGAGGCCCGCTACGCGCTCAGAATGGGCAAAGTCCGGATCGAGGCCGTTCGCCCAGAGTTTCATACGGCGGGTCGCCAGCGCTTGAATCTGCTTGCCTTGCGGCAGGGCGGCGCGCCAGACTTGCCAGAGAGAGTCGGGGCCTGTCATCTTCTTGCGGTAGCGCTCGATACGCTGGTTTCGCTCGTAGAGAATTCGTTCGTGCCAGCCCCGACGTAAATCTGCATCAGGGAAAACGTGGCAGGAGACTGCGGTGGCCCAGAGCACGTCGAGGTCATGGACCTCACCGAGCAGGTCCTGCATTTCTTTGAGGTCGTTACTCCAAGCCTTGTGTTCCACCGGAAGGAAGTTCTCCACAATGTAGCGAAAGCGCTTGATGCCGATGCGGAGGCCGTGAAACGCGGCCTGGGAGCGGTTGCGCAAGGCGCGATTGTGGAGTTCGCGGGCTTCGGTCCAGCGCTCCAGAGCCAGATGCTTGAATAATGCACTGCCTGGCCGGAAGTGGGCAGCACGTGCGGGAAGAGAGCGGCTCCACTGGCGCCATTGTTTACAGTCGAATTCTTCGAGAGCGGCGTGGGCTTCGAGCTTTCGTTCTTCTGCGCGTGCGGCGAGGATCTTGAGCAGGGCTTGGGCTGCTGGATCGGCGCCCGCTTGCCGATTTGAGTCTGGAAAAGATTCCGGATTCGGATCAGCTGGCGGCGTAGCGGGTGAGAGCGCCCGCTCCACACGGGTTTGGACGTGGGCCCAGCGTTTCGATCCACTCCATCATGACCTGGACATCGCGCAAGGCACCAAGCCGCTGAAACAGCCGCTTGCCAGCCTTTCTCATGGCCCTCCAGTTGGGATCGGGATCGAGAGCGTTCATCCCGTCGGCCATGGCGCGGCAGCGACGCAAGCAGACGCGCAGGTCGTGAACGGGGTCTGGGCTGAGATCGGCGGCGGCGTGCTCGCACTCCTCTAAAACGCGCAACATCCAGTAGCGCAGGCCCGTCGTTTTCTTGGCACGCGTGCTGTGAGTGGTTGAGGAAAACACTAAGGTTCCGGGAAGCGGTGGGTGTGTGTCCTGACCTCTTGCCAATTCTGCCCGTTACCTCCGTAACGTGCAACCCCTTACCTGTTGGATTTAACCTTTTATTGCCTATAGCTTCCTATAGCCAGAACTGCGGGTTGAGGGGTGTTTTATCAGCGACGCTACCACATTTCACGCAAACCGGGCCGCCTCCGCGCGCGCTTTTGTCCACAGCCTGAATATTCTAATCAAGTACGCGCGCATGTACGGCCCTGATCACAAGCGCACTGAAGCCCAGTTCGAAACTGCCTGGAACGAATTGCAGCACGGCCTTCCCGCGGCGGGAGAGGGCGGCTTCTTGCTGGGGGTTTCCGACAACAAGCTGCTGCTGGATGGAGTTCCGCTGGAAGCCGGACAGACCGAGCGCAGCTTTGGTCAGCTTTTGAGCACCGCGGGCCTGGCCAGCCTGCACTTCTCCAAAGACGTAACCATCGAAGACTTTGCCCGCCTGGTGCGCGCCTTCACCCTGGCTGGCTCCAAAGCCCAAGACGTGGCCAAGCAGATCAAGGAAGCTCTCAGCGGCGGAAGCAAGCAGAGCACGATCAAGATCAATGAAGTGAAATTTGTAGCGGCTGACCCGCTGACCGGCGATATCAGCGTGGCGGCACAAATCGCGGCTCAAACTCTGGGACCGGAATTCAAGCAATGGCTGAACGATCCGCAGAAGCTGCTGCAATTGATCGCAGCGGCGGAAGGCGCCAACTCAGGCGGCGGAGGCCAGCCTGGCGGCACCGTCGTTCCGTTCGGAAGCGTTCCGAACGCTTCCGGCCATTGGGTTGCCGGGCCGGCAACCGGGGCCACTGCGACCGGAAGTGGAACAGGGACTGCTCCGGCCTGGGAAGGCGGAGTGGTACCGCTGCAGGAAGCCGAAGTGATTCAGGCCATCCGCCTGCTGACTCGATTTGGCCAGGTGCAGGACGATCCTAATGCCAATCCGGAAGCGCTGCAGAAAGAGCTTACCGAAGTCGACCCGAACACGCGGCTGAACCTGCAGCAGTTGCTGGGAAGCCTGGCGGCAAAGGCGACCGAAAAGCAGGAAGAGGACACGCCGCTGCTGATGAAGGCTGCCGAGCACATGGCGATCCGCTTCGCGCTGGAGCGCTATTCGAAAGGCGAAGTGAAGGTCAATGCCGTGCACCAGATGATGGAGCACATGAGCCGGCAGATGGACTCGCTGCGCGGGATTCTGAAGCTGCAAGAAGAGAAGATGAACAAGGCGGGCATCCTGGTGGAGTCGCACGCCGACATCCTGGACCGGATGTTCTGGGCGGAAGTGCCGGAGTCGGGAAAGAAGACGGTGCTGCTCTCGAATGAAGCTCCGTGCGTGCCACCGCGGAACCTGCGCCAGTTCGTGGAAGTGCTGCTCGACCGCGACGACAAGCAAACGTCAACCGACATTCTGAACAACTATTCTGGTTGCCTGGTAAGCAAGGAGCAAGAACCGCGGCGCAAGACGGCGATTGGATTGAGCCAACTGGCCGACCTTTATGCCCGGCTGGGTGGCGAAGCCATGGGCAAGGCCATCCACCAGGTAAGCGAGCAGCTGTGTGTGGAGAAAGATCCTGAACTGCAGAGCCTGCTGAGCGCAGCGTTTGTGCGCCTGAGCCAGGAAGCCAGCGAAGCCAAGAATTACCAGGCCGTGAACGAAGTATGCACCGGGATGGAGATGCTGCTGCAGCAACGTCCGGTAATGGTGACCGACTTGCGCCCGCGGGTGGGCGTGGAAAACCGGATTCCGGAGTTCATTGAAGAAGCATTGCTCTACGAGCCCGTACCCGCGGACTTGCTGCTGGTCTTGCGGCGCACTTGCCAGTCGGGGGCCGAACATCTGGCTGACCGGTTCTTCCGTTGCATGCGGCGCGACGAGTGCGACCGCATGGTCGAACTGGTCAAGGAGATGGGAAGTCCGGCTTTGACGCAACTGCGGGAGATTCTGCGCACCGGGCAGCCGCGACAGGCCTCGGCGGTGGTGGGGCTGATGAGCCGTCTGGATGTGAGCACCTTGCTCGAGTTGTTGCCGATCCGCTTGCCCGAATGGAACCGCTTCTACCACGACATCGTGGTTCGCCAGATCGCGTACGGAGCTGCTCCGGACCGTGGCCGAACGCTGCTGGAGCTGGCGGAAGTGCTGGATTCGGTGGTGCTGCCGGAAACCATCGATGAAATCGGAATGAGCGGCGATCTGACGGCTGCACCGCCGCTGGTCGCGATGGCCAAGCCGGGCGAAGCCGGCTTCGCGTTCGCCATTTGTGCAACTGAAAGCCATCGAGTCCCTGGGCCGGCTGCGGGATCCGGAGGCGGTGTCGCTGTTGCGCGAAATTGTGGAGACGAAGAAGACTTTTGGATGGGTTCATCACCGCGAGCTGCGCATTGCGGCAGCGCAGTCGCTCTCGAAGACCGACCCGCGCTACAGCGCTCAGATTCTCTCCGATAGCGGCATCGAGCCGGCGGAACTGGCAATCGCGCCCCTGGATACGGCTCCGGCATGCCCGTGGGTCCGGCAGCGGCGCTACGAGCGCATGGTCCTGGCGCGCACGATTAGCGCCTCGATCGGCAGTTCGTGGGGAAAGTCAAGGATTCTGATCCGCGAGTTGAGCCTGGGCGGCGGCATGGGCACGAAGGAAGACAATCTGCGAATCGGCAGCGAGGCCGATCTGGAGATTTCGCTGGGCATGCGGTCGAAGATTCGCGCGCATGTGCTGCTGCGCCGGGCGCGTGTGAACGAAGTAGGATTCGAGATTGTCGATACCGACCTGGAAAGCCGCTACCGCCTGCGCCGGGTGCTGGTGGAGGCGATGAGCCGCACTGCGCAGAATAAGGACCAGCAGTGGAGCGGGGAGCGGAAAATCTAGCGGTTGAGATGTCCCCACGTAAAACAGAACATGAAACGAGAAGCCTCGTCCGCGTATGCGAACGAGGCTTTTTGCATTTCCGCTTCTTCCTTGTCGTTCCTACTTCACGACTTTGACAAAGATGATGAGGAAGGTAAACAGGACCAGCGACTCGATGAAGGCTAGTCCCACGAACAGGGCAATCTGAATTCCGGGGCGGGCCGCGGGATTACGGGCCAACCCCTCGCACGCCGCGGAAGCAACCCGGCCCTGGCCGAGAGCAGCCAGAGCAGCCGCGAAAGCCATCGCGAAGCCGGAAGTGATCGCGACCCAGTTAGTACCGCCAGACGCAGCCGCTTCCCCACCTTGGGCAAAGGCCGGCATGGCGAAGAGGGACAACGCAACCATGGTTAGAATCAGGAACACAACTTTACGCATATTCGACTCTCCTTAAGAAATATCGCCAGGAGGTGGTTGACGTCATCCTCGAGCAGACGCCCTCACGCTGACGAAGCGCTACATAAAGCCGGGAAAATCAATGTTCGTGGGCAGTGGCCTCGCTCAAATAGACGCAGGCCAGGATCACGAAGATATAAGTCTGGATCAATGACACTCCGATATGAAGCCCTTCAAAAATGATGGGCACGCCGATGGGCACCAGAGAAAAAAATACGAGCGTGACCATCTCGCCGGCGAACATGTTCGCGAATAGACGAACGGTAAGGGATAAGAGGCGGGCCGTGTGACTGAATATTTCGATGGGAAGCATGAGCGGAGCCAGCCACCATACCGGACCCATGAAATGCTTGAAGTATCCGAGACCATTTGAGCGCAGTCCCTGGACGTGGTAATAGAACCAGGTCAGTAATGCGCATCCCAGGGGAACGATCGGAACCGCGGTGGGAGATTCAAAACTGGGGATAATGCCGAGCAAATTGCTGGTAAGGATAAAAAGTCCCAGAGCCACCAGATACGGCTGATAGCGTTCGGTAGTGATGGCCGATGATCTCTTGCCCCATGTTGCCGATAAAGCCTTCGATGCCTTCCATGGTGTGCTGCAAGCCGCCGGGTTGGTCCACAGACAGCCGAAGGCGTACGGCGATGAAGAACGTGATCAGCAGCAGCATCACAACCACTTCCATGGCAAAACTATTGGAGATCGGCGCCGCAGGATGCTTCGGATGTATTCCCAAAGCCAGGAGCAAAGAGAGCACCGGACCACCGAAGAAGCGGTTCAGCAGCGCGGTAAACCAGAGTTGCTCCATAATCTACGATCCCAGCAATATCCTGATTTCCAAGTTTTTAAAGGTCAGTACCCGCGGCGCAAGGCAGCATAAGCTTCAAAAACAGCTTCCATCAACATGGCTGCCACCGGCGTACACAGCCCAAACAGAAAGCCCCGAAAGGCCTGGAAGGAACTTGTGAATATAACATAGGCAACGATTCCAGCCAAAAGATAGCGGAGGAAAAAACCGCTGACGAGAGAGAATCCGCGGTCGGATTGTTTCGCGTCAACAATGCGGCTGGCGAGGGACTGCACGGCCTTATTCAAGGATCGGAAGCTCAGGTAAGCGATCGAAGCCCCGCCAGCAAAGCCAAGGCCGGTGATCAAGCCGAAACGCCACGCCGTGCCGAGGGAGAAGGCCGCGCCGAGGATGAGCAGAAACCGCAGCATTCTGGGGATGGCACCGGAGAAGAAGCGGTCAGCGGGGACGGAGTTTTCGGGGGACGGCGGAGTTGGCGGGCTAAAGCTCATAAGCCGCTGCGAATCGTTCTCTCTTTCATTCAACCAGTCAGGAGTCCGGCTTGTCACGCGATAGAGCTGAAGCCATGCGAATCATTTGCACAAATCCGACCACGGCACCGAAGATTACTCCCGCGAGATACAGCCAGTGAGTATGCAGCCAGCGGTCGAGGAGCCAGCCCAGGGCATAGCCAAGGAAGACGGCCGCGGGAATGATGAATCCGATCTCGGAGTAGCGAGCCGCGGAGACCAGGGCGTTGGGCTTGGCTGGGCGATTTGGATCTTCAGGCACAAACCAGATTCTACCGTAAGCGACTGAAGAGGGTGCGACCGGGTTTCGCCACGGCCTGGACAGCCGAGGCGGCCGTCGCCAGATGGGCATTTCTAGCGGATCAGCTTCGCTACCGCGGGATTCTGCGCCATCCCCAGCGACCAGTTCACCAGATGGATGAAGCGCTCAGGCATGATTCCGATAAAGAGCGTGGCGAATGCGGTCACGGCGAGCGCGGCCCTCATGCTCCAGCTCACCGGCAGCAGTCCCCGCTCTTCGGGCTGGCCCATGAACATGGCGTTGGCCATCTTCAAGTAGTAATACAGGCCGAAGACGGAATAGAGCACGCCCAGAGACGCCAGCACGTAGTGTCCGGTTTCGATAAGGCTGAGGAAGATGAAGTACTTGCCCCAGAAGCCGGCCAGCGGCGGAATGCCGGCGAGTGAGAGCAGGAAGATCAGCATCAACACAGCTTCGACGGGAGCACGCGAGTACAGGCCGTTGAGATCGTCAAGTTCGTCGCCGATTACGTTGCGATGGCGCAGCGAAGTGATCACGCCAAAAGCGCCAAGGTTCATGAAAGTGTAGACCAGCAGGTAGATCAGGATGCCTTTGACCCCGTCCGCGTTGAGCTGGGTGAGAGTTCCGGCGATCAGGCCGAGCAGCATGTAGCCGACGTGCGCAATCGAAGAGTAGGCTAGCAGTCGCTTGGTGTTGGTCTGGGTGAGGGCGGCGAAGTTCGCGCCCGTCATGGTGGCGATGGAGACGAAGACCAGCACCGGAACCCAAGTCGAGCGCATGGCGAGAAGTCCACCCGGAAGGAACGGGCTGCCGATCAGGATGCGCAGCAGCATCGCCCATCCCGCGGCCTTGACGGCGACGGACATGAATCCCGTGATGCAGGTAGGCGCGCCTTCGTAGGCGTCCGGCGCCCACTGGTGGAAGGGGATAGCAGCAATCTTGAACAGCAGGCCGGTGATCGTGGTCAGCAAGGCAACGATCGCCACCGGATTGTGCGGCTCTCTCGCGAGAATCCGGGCGAGCTGGTTGCCGATGACGCTCAGATTCGTGCTGCCGGTCAGGCCGTACAGCAGCGACAGACCGTAAGCAAAAATGCCGGACGAAAACGCGCCCAGCAACAGATATTTCAGCGCCGCTTCGTTGGAGCGGCGGTCGCGGCGCAGAAATCCCACCAGAACGTAAGTGGAAATCGCCATCAGCTCCAGGCCGATGAAGATCAGCACGATGTCGAACCCTGCGGCCATGCTCATCATGCCTACGACCGAGAGCAACATCAGGGTGTAATACTCGCCGTGGTTTTCATGCTCGGTCTTCATGTAGCGCATCGACATGAGGATCGAGATGGCCGTGCCCCCGAGAAACAGATAGAAGAAATAGATCGAAAAGCGGTCCACCAGCACAGTACCCATGAAACCTGAAATGCGAGGGACGCCGCTGGCTTGCATCCAGGCCTGGAGGTTATACACCGCCTTGGCGGCGAAGAGCACGCCGACCAAAGCCGTGACGCGCATTGACCCACTTCTCCTCCGCCGGGAGCATGAGGTCGATGAGCAGGATGCCGAGAGCGAACAGCGTGAGCAGAGTAATGGGGAGGGCCAGCAGATAGTCGTTCAAGCCGAATTGGGGAGCGAGGCCCACTAGTTCTTCCCCTTGCTGGATCGCACCACGGCGGGCGCGTTGGTTACGGAGGCCGTGGTCGCAACGGGTGCTGTTTTCGACGGTTCAAAGGCCGGTTGAATTGAGGCATTCACCTCCGCCTGTGGGTTGCGGACGTTTTGTACGATGTGATTCACGGGCTGCTCAAGAATCTGGAAAAACGGCTTGGGATAGAGGCCGATCCAGAAGGCCATGATCAGGAGCGGCACGAAGGTCAGCACTTCGCGCGGCGTCAGGTCGTGCAGCTTTTCGTTTTTCGGATTCGTCACCGTGCCAAAGAAGACGCGCTGGTAGAGCCACAGCAGATACGCTGCAGCCAGAACCACGCCGGGCACGGCCCATGCGCCCCACCGCCAGTTCTCCATGAACGCACCCTGCAGGATGGTGAACTCGCCGACGAAACCGTTGAGCAGCGGCAGTCCCATCGACGACAGGAACATGATCATGGTGATGGTGGCGTAGACCGGCATTACGTTGGAGATGCCGCCGTATTCGGAGATCTCGCGAGTGTGGCGGCGTTCGTAGAGGATGCCGACGATCAAGAACAGCGCGCCGGTCGAAATGCCGTGATTGATTTGCTGCAACACCGACCCGCTCAGGCCCGCGGAGTTCAGCGCGAAGATGCCCAGCGTGCAGAAGCCGAGATGGCTGACGGAAGAATACGCCACCAGCTTCTTCATGTCCTTCTGCATCAGAGAAACCAGCGCGCCGTAGATTATCGCGATGATGGAAAGCGTGATCATCCAGCCGCGGACTTTCGTGTGCATCAGCACATCGGGGAAGAATGGCAGCGAGAAGCGGATGAAGCCGTACGTCCCCATCTTCAGCAAAACACCGGCCAGGATGACCGAGCCGGCCGTCGGCGCTTCCACGTGGGCATCGGGCAGCCAGGTGTGGAAGGGAAACATCGGCACCTTGATGGCGAAGGCGAAGAAGAAAGCAAAGAACAGCAGCGTAGCGATAGTGGGGCCGTAGGCTGGGTCGGAGTAGATCTTCGGCGCGGTTTCGTAGAGTGCGGTGAGGCTGAAGGTATAGATTCCGGTGAGGGTATGGTGATGGAAATATAGGAACAGGATGCCCAGCAGCATCAGCACCGAGCCGGCCAGGGTGTAGAGGAAAAACTTGATCGCCGCGTAAAGTTTGCGCGGGCCGCCCCAGATGCCGATCAGCAGGTACATCGGCACCAGCATGGCTTCCCAGAAGACGAAGAAGAGGAAGAAATCGAGCGCCATGAAGACGCCGAGCATGCCGGTCTGAAGAATCAGGAACCAGACGTAGTATTCCTTGACGCGGTTCTCAATCGCGGTCCATGACGAGAGGATCGAGATCCAGCCCAGCAGCGTGGTGAGCATGATGAGCAGGAAAGAAATGCCGTCGATGCCGATCACGTAGCCGGCGCCGATCGACGGAATCCAGTTGTTCGGCGTGCCCTCGATGAACTTGAAGCGGTCGGCGCTCTGCATCTGCGCCCAGAACATCGGCACCAGAGGCACCGAGATCAGGAAGCCGCCCAGCGCAAACAGGTTCGCGATCCACCGGATGGCGTCCTTGTTCTCCTTGGGAACGAACAGGAGAACGAGCGCGCCTACCAGCGGCGTGAAGAGAATGATCGAGAGTATATGGTTTTGCATGAAGTTCTCAGTTGTAGCGCCGGGACGGCGGCGCTGCCAAGCCCTAGTGGTACACGTAATAAAAAACGAACCCTACCAATCCGGCGGTCATCACCAGCGCGTACCACTGGACCAGACCCCATTCGAACAGGCGCGCGGGGTAAGAAAGCATGCGCGCCAGAATTGCCGGGCCGTTGACGCCGATGCCGTCGATGATCCACTTGTCCCACCAACTGGAAACTGTCGCCGTGAGGCGCGTGATCCAGCCGGCGGCGTTGACTGCGCCATCCACTACGTTTGTGTCGAACCACGCGGACGCTTCGCCTAATCCCAGCACGCCGAGGCGGACGTCTCCTAGCTTGCGGCGTCCGGTGAAGACGTAGTCGTAAGCTTCGTCAACGTAATACTTGTTGAGCAGTGTGTTGTAGACGGACGGAGCGGCGGCGGCGATGGGCTCCGTGTAACCCTTGTCGGCATGGTTGTAAGCCCGGTGCGCCATACCCCAACCGACACCCGCAGCAGCGAGAGACAATCCCATCAGCAGCCACTCCGCAGCGGTGTTGTGTTCTTCTTCTTTCGCTCCAGCCGCCACTTGGGCGGCTCGGCCTTCCTCCTGAAGCACTTGAGCTTCGGAAGCGAAGACCGGCTCAAGGAATTTCGTGAATCGGTCGGAACCACCCAGGCTGTGCGGCCAGCCCAGCCATCCGGCGACGACGGCGCAGAGCGCCAGCACGACCAGCGGCGCGGTCATCGATACGGGCGATTCGTGAATATGATGGTCGACCTCGTGGCTCATGCGTGGACGTCCGTTAAACGTCAGGTACATCAGGCGGAACATGTAAAACGCCGTCATCAACGCGGTGGCGTAACCGATAGCCCAGAGAAAGTGATATCCGCTCGCCTCCCGCGACCACGCCTCCCAGAGAATGGCGTCTTTGGAAAAGAATCCGGCAAACGGGAAGATGCCTGCGATGGCTAGCGTGGCGATGAACATGGTGCGGTGGGTGATGGGAATGCGATGGCCGAGGTCGCCCATGTTGCGCATGTCCTGTTCGCCGCTCATCGAATGGATCACCGAGCCTGCCCCGAGGAACAGCAGAGCTTTGAAGAACGCATGGGTGAAGACGTGGAAGACACCGGCGGCGAAGGCTCCGACGCCGAGCGCGAGGAACATGTAGCCCAGCTGCGAAACGGTGGAGTAGGCAAGCACGCGCTTGATGTCGTTTTGCACGAGGCCAATGGAGGCGGCGAAGATCGCGGTCAGGGCGCCAACGATGGCGACCGTCTTCATCGAAGTGGGCGCGAGCACGAACAACGCGTTCGAACGCGCGACCATATAGACGCCCGCGGTGACCATGGTTGCCGCATGGATGAGCGCGGAAACCGGCGTGGGGCCTTCCATGGCGTCGGGCAGCCAGACATAGAGCGGAATCTGGGCTGATTTGCCGCAAGCTCCGACGAACAGAAGCAATGTTGCCGCGGTGATGATGGGATCGCCGATAGCAAAATGACCGCTGCGGGCTGCCGCGGTTACATCAGTAAAACGCAGCGATCCAAAATACCAGGCGATGAAGAACATTCCCAACAGAAATCCGGCATCGCCGATGCGGTTCACGATGAAGGCCTTGTTCCCCGCATCCGTGGCGGACTTCCGATGGAAATAGAACCCGATCAGCAGATACGAGCACAGCCCCACGCCCTCCCAGCCAACGAACATCAGCACGTAGTTGTTGGCCAGAATTAGCGTCAGCATGGAGAACATGAAGAGGTTGAGATATCCGAAGAAGCGGTAGTATCCGCCTTCATGCGCCATGTATCCGGTGGAATAAATATGAATCAGCATGCCGACGCCGGTAACGAACAGCAGCCAGATGCTGGAGAGCGGATCAAGCAGGAAGCCGGTGTCGGCCTGGAACGCAGCTTGCGACCCGTCGTGGGTCGTGTAGGTCATATGGCCGGTGTCGGTGCCGAGCCAGGTGTAAAGGATGGTCTGATAAGGCTGATGGAAGTTTTCGGGTGTAGACGACCATGCTGAGTATTGCCAGACGGCACCGCAGGCCATGAGGAACGCCAGCACGATGGTACCCACGCAAACTGCGCTCACCGAGGCCTTCTGCAGCTTGCGGCCGAAGAAGAACATGATGGTCGCTCCGAAGGCCGGCAGCAGCGGGATCAGCCAGATGTGGGAAAGAAAAAACATGTCGTTAGTCGTTGGCCGTTAGCCGTTGGTCAAATGCCCGTCACGAGATACTGGGTACTCGGTACTCCTCTTCTACCACTTCAGCAAATTCACTTCGTCTATGTTCACCGTCTCCTTGTTCCGGAAGAAGGCGATCAGAATTCCAAGTCCGACCGCGGCCTCCGCAGCGGCATCGGTGATCACAAAAATGGCAAAGACCTGGCCGTGCACTCCTCCCCAAAGGCGGGAGAACGCAACCAGGTTCAGGTTCACCGCGTTCAGAATCAGCTCGATCGACATCAGGACGATGACCACGTTGCGGCGCGTCAGCACGCCAATTACTCCCAGCAAAAACAGGGCCGCGCCCAGCACCAGATAGTGCAAAGTCGTGATATGCAGCATCGATTCCATAACTGTTTCTAGCTTCTGGCGTGGCACTAGGTACTAGGTAGTCGGTACTCGGTACTAGATCCTCTTCTTTGCCATCACCACCGCCCCGATAATCGCCACCAGCAACAGCAGCGACGCGATCTCGAAGGCAAACATATATTGGCCGTACAACAGCTTGGCCACTTCCTGCGTGTTGTTGTCTTCTACTACCGACAGAGCGTGATCCGGGAAGATACTCGTTCCCTTTGCATAGACGGCAATGAATAATCCGCCCAACGCCGTGGCTGCGATCGTTCCCACCACCCACTGACTATTGAACTGCCGCTCTTTCATCGAGCGCTCAATGCTCACCAGCATGATGACGAACAGGAACAAAACCATGATGCCGCCGGCGTAAAGAATGATCTGCGCGCCAGCGACGAACGGGGCGTAAAGCATCAGATAAATCGACGCCTGCGCCAGCAAAATAACAATCAGCGCCAGAGCTGAATGCACCGCGTTCTTGCAGGTGATCACCAGGATGCCGCCGACCAGCATAATCGCGGCAAACAGGTAAAAGAAAAATGGTGTGGCTACGGGTGCCATATCTTTTGTTGCAGCAGCGCTACGCAAGCCGTCAGAATCAGAACGCCCAACCCCATGGGCAGCAGGACTTTCCATCCCATCTGCATGAGCTGGTCAAATCGATAACGCGGGAACGTGCCACGATACCAGATATAGAGGTACATAAACCCGGCAACTTTCGCCGAGAACCAGAAAATGTCCTGCACTCGCCCGCTCACTGCCGGAACGAACAGGACAAGACCGATTAAACCGAGAACGACGCCGAATCCCGCGAGGCCGATGGTTTGAATACGAAAAAGAGGATGCTTCGGCATGCGGACCGTGTTGTAGAAACATATCGCTGCGAAAAAAAGAAACGTGACGCCGGGGACCAAAGAGAAAATCTGATCCCAAGGAGTGCCGCTCAACACATTCGGAAACGGCCGCAGCCATCCGCCCAGCCAGAGCGTCACCGCGATGGAAGAAACCGCGATCATGGCCGAGTACTCTGCCAGGAAAAACAGCGACCACCGGAAGCCGCTGTATTCGGTGTGGAATCCCGCGGTCAACTCTGACTCAGCCTCGGCCAGATCGAAGGGCGCGCGGTTAGTCTCGGCAACCATGGCAACGGCGAAGATGAAGAAGGCGATCAGCCCGAGAGGGAAAAACTTAAAGATGAACCATTCCCCCTGCGCCAGCTGTGCCTGAACAATGCCAATCATGCTGAGAGTTCCGGTTCCAGTAGCGTTCAGGCTGGTCATCAGGATCGCCGAAACCACGGCCAGTCCCATCGCAACTTCATACGACACCATCTGCGCACTCGAACGCAGCGCGCCGATCGAGCGGATAGTGCGAGTTCGAAGCCCATCCCGCCATCACGATGCCCAGCACGCTCAACGACGACACGCCGAGCATGAAGAGAATTCCGATGTTCATGTCAGTGACCGCGTGCGTAGGACCAAACGGAACCACAACGAACACCGTAAACGCCGCCAGCACCACAATCAGGGGAGCCATCCAGAAAACAAAGCCATCAGCCTCGGCCGGCATAATGTCTTCTTTAAGCAGCAGCTTGATCGCGTCGGCGATCGGCTGCAGCAAGCCGTGCGGACCGACACGCATGGGCCCGAGACGTACCTGCATATGAGCGAGAATCTTACGCTCCAGCCAGTTCATCGCGATCACTGCGACCGACAGCCCCGCAAAGACCAGCATGATGTAGACCAGCGCCCAGAACATGTTCCCGGCAGCGCCCGGCGTGAGGTCCTTGGTCTTAAGGTAAGACTCGATGTATTGGATGATCGCACCCATCAGCGGTCCACCTCGCCGAGAACGATGTCGAGCGTCCCGATCACCGCGATGACGTCGGCCACGAGCTGGCCGCGGCACATCACATCGAGCGCCTGCAGATTCACAAACGACGGCGGACGCACGCGCACGCGGTAAGGCTGCGTCGATCCGTCGCTGACAATAAAGTATCCCAGTTCGCCCTTGGGCGCTTCGATCGAGTGATACACCTCACCCGCGGCCGGCTTCATCACCTTGGGCACCTTCGCCATGATGGGACCTTCGGGCAGTGCGTCCACAGCCTGCTGGATGATGCGCACCGATTGCCGCATCTCAGCCATGCGAACCAGGTACCGGTCGTAGGTGTCGCCCTTCTGCCCGGTTGGAATTTCAAAGTCGAAGTTCTTGTAGTTGGCGTAGGGCTGAGCCTTGCGCAGATCCCACTTCACGCCACTGGCGCGCAGCACCGGCCCGGAAACCCCGAGCGCGATGCAATCTTGCGCAGAGATGGTCCCGACGTTCCTGGTACGCTCCACCCAGATGCGGTTGGTGGTGAGCAATTCTTCATACTCGTCGATCTTCGGTCGAAAGAACGTCAGGAAGTTCTTCACTTCCTTCTCGAACCCGGTATAAGTTTCGTACTGCAGGCCGCCGATGCGGAAGGCGTGCGTAGTGAGGCGCGCGCCACAATATTTTTCGTAGATCTTGAGAATTTCTTCGCGGTCACGGAAGGTATAGAACAGTGGCGTGATGGCGCCGATGTCGAGGGCGTGTGTGCCTAGCCAGAGCTGATGGCTGGCGATCCGGTTCAGTTCGGTGAGGATGACGCGAACATGCTGGGCGCGCGGCGGCGCTTCCACGTTGAGAAGTTTTTCGACGGTTTCGCAGTAGCCCAGCCCGTTCGAGACCGCGGCCACGTAATCCATGCGGTCCACGTACGGATTGAACATCGTATAAGTACGATGTTCGCCAATCTTCTCGACGCCGCGGTGCAAGTATCCAATTACGCATTCCAGGCCAAGCACCTTTTCGCCGTCAAGGCGCAGAATCACCCGCAGCACACCGTGCGTCGCGGGATGCTGCGGCCCCATATTAATGACCAGCTCGTTGGCATCAAGAAACGTCTTGTCGTGAGTTTCGAGATCGAGATGCGAGAGCGTGCTGTTGGGGTCGGTCATTCTGATATAACTGCCTGATCTAACTGCCGATTCTAACTGCGCCTTTCACTGCCCGCTCTCAATACCCAGGTTGATCTGCACCCACTCATTATCCTGCTGCAGAATCCCGTAATCCTTGCGCAGGGGATGTCCCTTCCAGCCCTCAGGCAGAAGAATGCGCTTCATGTCGGGATGTCCGTCAAACTTGATGCCGAACATGTCATACACTTCGCGCTCCAGCCAGTTCGCCCCCGGCCACACGGGAACGGAACTGGGCAGGCTCTCGCCATCCCGGATTTGCGTTTTAACGCGGATGCGCTCGTTGCGCGGAAAGGAATAAAGCACCCACACCACGTCGAATTGCTTCTCGCGCGCGGGGTAATGAACCGCCGTGATATCGACGCAGTAATCGAACTGCTCCTCATTGCGTAAGACTTGAAGAATCTCAGGAATCAGCGAACGATCGACCACCATGTAGTTCTGCCCGGCATACGTCAACGGCTCAATCCCGGAACCGTAATTGCCCTTGAGCTTCGCAATCATGGGCGAGTCCCAGGGAGTAGGAACGGGCGCGGCGGGCTTGGCGGGAGCAACCGGCTTAGCAGGAGCCGCGGCGGCCGGGGCTGTCGGCGCGGGAGCGGCCGGCTTCGGCTCGCCTTCCGGCGGCGGTGAAGCGGGCGATTTGGTTTCGTCCGGCATAACTCGGAAACGAACAAACCTCCGGCTCAGGGAGCTACGGAGAGAACGTTAACTTTTATCAGCTTGAGGATACGGTGTCAACGAGATTGGCGAACGGCGCGGGTTGCGCGTCATACGCGCCCCTGCGCCTGATAATGCTCGATCAGGTCGCGGATGCGCTGGGCGTCACCTTTGCGATGACCGTGGCTGGTGATGGGATCGGTGCCGCCGGTGGATTCAATGCGAATCTCGGCCCAGAGGACACCGGTCGAGATGTGCACCGAGGCGACCTTCGACATCGCAATGCTCTCGTCGTTGCTGCCAAACAACCTCGACTTTACGCGGCTGACACGCAGCGGGCTCACCACAAGGCGTGTGGGGAACAGAAAATTGCCCTGAGTCCAGCGGCTGGCGGTAAAGGTTTCGACCGGAGACTCGGCGGCGGGCGTGGGCGGGGTTACACCCATTCCAGTGCGCCCTTTTTCCAAACCCAGATGTAGCCGGCGATCAGAATCACCAGGAAAATCAGCATCTCCAGCAAACCGAACACGCCGAGAGCCTTGAACTTAACGGCCCAGGGAAACAGAAAAATGGTTTCCACATCGAACACCACGAACAGGATCGCGACAATGTAGTAGCGAACGGTGTAACGGCCGCGGGCGCTGTCGATGGGGTCAATGCCGCACTCGTAGGGCATCAGCTTGGCCTTACTGGGATTGTCCGGGCGCACCAGCTTCGCCGCCAGCAAGGTGAGCGGAAGCAGCACGCCGATGACTGCCATAAAAATAAAGATGGGAACGTAGTTTTGCGGCATAGTGTGCCTTGCGCATTACCGGGCAACGAGTCCACCCATAGTATCGCCGTCCGTGCCTGGCTTCAAGGCTCTTGTAATCGGAGGAATGGACCGCGCTCGCGATCCCTCATTTACTGCTTCTCCCAGTGCGTTGAATTGAACTGGCTGGGATCGAATACGGCCGGGTCGAGTTTCACGTTCGCCTGGATGTCCGAGTACTCTTCGCTGAAAACCATCTTGTCCTCGGCGTGCACCTCAACCCGCGCCGCGACCCAACCGCCGCCCAGTTTGCGATAGTCGGCAAAGCGAATATCGTCGACTTTTTTGGGATCACTTCGATCCGGCTCCATCTCGCGAACAAACAGCAGCGTATCCTTTTCCACCCAGAATTGCCTGGACTGCAAATCCCCCTTGTCTGCGCCCACCACGTAGACGGGGTGGCCCTCCCAAGTGTCCTCTCGCAATTTCGTCAGGTCATAGCCCTGACTCTTCACCACATCGATCGTGGTTTGCGGCTCTTGCCGATAGACGTCAAACCCAAGCACTAACAGCATATTCACCCGCGGCCGCGTTCCAGACACCTTGCCATCCTTGACGATTGTCACGGTCCCATTGACCAGGACATAACCATTTCCGCTGCTGGGCGGGCCAATGTCGATGCGCAACCTGCCGGGCAACAGCGCCGCCTCGTACCAGGTTTCAACCTTCGTGGTGCCGTCCGGGTTGTAGCTCGTGCTCTTCTGAGTGAAGGTGAGGGTGTCGTACCAGGACGTTCCATAGCGATCATGCATCGCCTTCAAAACCGCTTCGCCGTTCCGGATCTCCTGGGCATGAGCCAGAGTCAATGTGAGAAGAAATTGGACCAAGAACCGTTTCATGCGCTTCCTTTGTGGTGTTCCGATGCGGTGCTCCGGCCAGGTGTCTCTCGAAGCGTTAGGTCGTGCGAGGAATCCTACGCTATCGAGAGCGATTGAGTCGACCCCGAGAACCAGCACAACTGGCAAAACCTCACCCGCGCTTATCAGGAAACAAGAAAACGACGCGGGCGAGGTCAGATTTCAAAGTTGCTTCCTCATAGTAGCGGCCGAGGATGCCACCTTTCCAGATCAGCAGATCGGGATTATGGCGTGCGAATTCTTCCCAATCCGCACACTCGGAGCGAGCTATGCGCTCGCGGATCAGAAAGAAATATGCGCAGGTGATGGTTTCGTTGTAGAGCTGCGTCTTCCCGCGGGCAGCGGCGAATCGCTTCAGTGCCGTGGCAAACTTCTCCAGCGCCTGCAGAACCGGATACTCGCACAGATAGGCAAACGCCAGCCGGACATGGTCGGCATGGTGGAAAGAGCTCTCGGGAACGGCGTCGCTCTCGAAGCAGCGTATGAGTTCTTGGTTGCTCATGGAATTTCGCGCGAAAACAAGCGGGCGGAGCAGACCTTTCAGCCCTCCATCCCAAGCAGGCTTTGATTGGGCTTCAGCCCCTGAGGTACATTCTCTTCCCTCTGAGAACCTTGGTCGGATCAGTTCTATGCTCCCTTGCCGGTCGCAATGGCCCAAGCCGCCGCGGTGTAGATGGCCAGATACGCAACGTTGAACATTCCGTGCAGCAGGTGAACGATCATCGCCAGCACAAAAATCCCCACCAGCACCCAGCCGCCGCGGACTGCGGTTCGCGGAATCAGCAGCAGAACCGCGCCGACGATCTCGCCCCATCCCAGCACTTGCCGCACCATATCCGGCATGTGAGTTCGGGCGAAGTCGTGGCGGGCGCTGGGCATCACAAATAAGATTGCTTCAATCAGAATCACAAGTCCCAAGGTCCATTGCAGTCCCGTGAGGGCGATTTTCATCCGTTGTTCTGTCATCTCGTAAGACCTCGCGGCAAGCTATCTCGTAAAACTGTTTTGCGAAGGGCACGGCTTCAGCCATGCCGTTTAGCGCCAATTAAGGAGCGGGCTTTAGCCCCTGAGGGACTATTTGTCTGCAGTTCTCTTGCGTGCCGGCCGCGCCTTGATTTCCTTCAGCCGGTGGCTGGCGCTGGAATCAAGGTCAAAATCGTAAAACCGCTTCAACTCCTGAATCCGTTCGAGCGAGGCTGCGCTGAATGGCGTCTTCCCGTCGAAGGCATGGAGAACGATGCCCTCCAGAAGATCGCCGAGCGTCATGTCGTGGTAGTCGGCAAAGGCCTTCAAGACCTTGAGCAGGCGCTTCTCCATGCGCACCCCGGTCTGGACGCGCTCTACCAGCAGCTTCGAATCGTCTATCATGCGTACCAGTGTACTAGAATACTTAGGTACACAGCAACTGGCTCCTGATCCGGCTGCCACGGCACACCTGCGGCCGCGGGTTGTTTATAATCGCGTTTCACGTTTCATCGTCTAGCACGCCGCAAGGCGCACTTCCCTGTCAAAGGACTCTCTTGGCATTCGACGAGAACATTTACGAACTGCGGCGCCAGAAGCTGAAGCAGATCGAGGCGCTTGGCCAGACCGCGTACCGCAGCAAGTACGATTTCACGCACACGATTCCGCAGATTCTGGCGGACTACTCGGCCAAGACCGCCGAGCAACTGGAGACCCCGCGGATCAACGTGCGCGTGGCCGGACGCATTATGGCGATCCGCCTGATGGGCAAGGCCGGCTTCTGCCATCTGCAGCAGGATGGCAAACGGCTGCAGATTTACGTGAAGAAAGACGCGGTCGGCGACCAGGGCTTCGAGTTGTACAAGCTGCTCGATCTGGGCGACCACATCGGCGTCAGCGGCTACCTGTTTCGCACCCGCACTGGCGAGCTGACCATTCACGTGGAGGAGATCACTTTCCTCAGCAAGGATCTTTTGCCTCTGCCCGAGAAGTTTCATGGGCTTACGGACGTGGAACTCCGCTACCGGCAGCGCTATGTCGATCTGGTGATGAACCCTGAGGTGCGGGAAGTTTTTCTGAAGCGCAGCAAGCTGGTGCACTCGCTGCGGCACACGATGGAAGCGCATGGGTTTGTCGAAGTGGAGACCCCGATGATGCAGCCCATCGCCGGCGGGGCAGTGGCGCGGCCGTTTGTGACCCACCACAACACCCTCGACATGGATTTGTATCTGCGCATCGCACCCGAACTTTATTTGAAGCGGCTGGTGGTGGGCGGATTCGATCGCGTGTACGAAATCAACCGCAACTTCCGCAACGAAGGGCTGGGCTGGCGATGGAATCCTGAGTTCACAATGCTGGAGTTCTATCAGGCCTACACCGACTATCAGGGCGTGATGAATCTCACGCAGGAGCTGATCACGCAGGCGGCGAAGGACGTGACTGGGGGAACGAAAACGAAGTGGGGCGAGCAGGAAATCGACTGGGCGAACTGGAAGCGCTTCACCATGCGCGAGGCCATCCTTCACTACTGGCCGGAGGCGGCGGGTGCGAAACCTGTGATGGGGGACTTCGCTTCTCACGATGGGGTCAAGAGGCTGGTCGAGCGCTTCAACCAGGCGCATGCGCACATGGCTTACGATCCGAAGGAGCCTGTGGGCAAAACGATTGCGAGTTTATTTGACGCTGTAGCAGAAGAGCATCTCACGCAGCCGACGATCATCTATGAGTTCCCTACCGCGGTGTCGCCGCTGTCGAAGCAGAAGCCGGATGAGCCGGAGTGGACAGAGCGTTTCGAAATCTTTGCGGGACAGATGGAGATCTCGAACGGGTTCAGCGAGCTCAACGATCCAGAAGATCAGCGGCGGCGCTTTGAGGCGCAGTTGACGGAACGGGAGCGCGGCGACGAGGAGGCGCATCAGATGGATGAAGACTACATCCGGGCGCTGTCGTATGGGATGCCGCCGGCGGGCGGGGTGGGCGTGGGCGTGGACCGGCTGTGCATGCTGCTGACTGATTCGCACACCATCCGCGACGTGATTCTGTTCCCGCTGCTGCGGCCGGAAAAAAGCTCTAACCCAGAGGGCACACAGGACACAGGGTAAGGCCGCTGGGCGGGCGGCCTTCAGACTGCTCGAATGGAGAAATGTTCCGGCGGGAACATTCGGGCGCAATGTTCCAGTTGGAACATTGGTGCTGAATGTTCCGGTTTTGGGGTTTGTTGGGGCAATTCTGTGCTGATCTCATTGTATGTATAAGGTCTCTTAAACCGAAGAATCCAGGGGAGTTGGTAACGGGTTGAAGGGCAACCCGTAAGGGGAGCAAACGGCCGGAATGTTCCGGGAAAATTGGCGATGTTGTACGTACAAGGCTATCCGCGCCATTTGGCCATAGTGCCAACCCCACGCTTTTGCGATCCAGGAACGTCTCAGCGGCGAGATGATGGCGATCGGAAACCACACTTGATAGAGGACTGGCGCATAGCTTGACAGCGTAGCGATCCACGCGTTCTTGAACGCTTGACGCATTGCAGGAAGCGAGAACCACTGCACCTGGCTGATGTAGTACATGGCAGTGCCATGATGCCAAAGGTCACCGTAAGCCTTGGCCAAGCCGGCAGTTCCATACAGCACTGCAACCTGCAACATGATCGCCAGCACGGCGATGTTGTGTACCCAAACTGAGAGGCTCCCGCGCAGGCGTTTGCTGCCGCAAGGAATCAGGAAGAGCATGTAGCAGAGGACGAGACGGGCGATATTATCTCCGCCGTCGGGCAAATCTGGAAGCCGTTCCTCGAGGAGAAGAAAGCCGAAGAGGGCCATTCCCGTCGCGACCCGGGTGCGATATCCAAGAATCAGCCCCAGGGCTCCAATCCCCAAAATAAGAAGCACCGCGTCGGTGCCCGTCTGTGTCGTAAACAGACGGTCAAGCCGCCCTCCAGCCAGATTTCCGAACAGTGGAATCATCGAGCCGGAGCCAAGTCCTCTCGGTCCCCACAGATAAGCAGCGTAACGACCCTCTGTGAACAACCGGAAAAGAAGCATGGCGCCAACAGCCACTTGCAAAACTCTCACCCCGCGCGTTTGGTGGGGTTCGTCGGCTAACCACGTCCAACCCCGTCGCAGTAGGTTCATTGACTCTTTCCGGCTAGGTAGATCCCTGCACCAGCAACGTCCGCATCGATGGGATAGACACCTAACTCCATGTCATGGACTGCGGGCCTCGCCGCGCTGTACCGCTGGGACCAGGCGACGCCCGATTCTTCGCGTGCCCGCAACGCCACATGGGTTGCGCCCCGGCATGCCTCCGCCACGTCCTTGCAAAAAGCTGATGCCACTCTCGTCAGCACCTGTGCTTCCTGCACTCGAACCAATCGGAGCTCCTCCTCAAAGTAGGCGCACGCCTTCGTGTCTCCCATCTGGCATGACTGCTGCCATGCCTCCAGGCCCGTGCCCCCAGTTAACCAGTTGAGAATGGCGTTGAGCTGAGGCCTCGTCAGCCTGTCATACGCAGAAAAGCGGTTGCGCTGAAAGCGCACCCAAAATGGAGTGGTGACATCAAACCAACCGTCACTGGGCAGGTCGTTCTTGGATGCAATTGCCTGCTCGGCGGATAGGGGTCGAATCAAGAGCGCATAATTCCGAGCAAGCGGCTCAGGAGAAAACAATCGCCAGTTCTGCGAGTAGTACGTTCCCAAGGTTGCATTCAATAGCGGCTGCATCGCAGCATTCATTGGATTTAAGGGCATTACATAGACGACGGTAAGTGCAAAGTGAGCCGCCAGCCAGAAGAGCGTCAACAAGCGTACAAATTGTTCGCCCTTCTGCCGTAAAGCGTGCCTTTGATGAAAACCTCCAAGCATTTTGAGGGCACCGAGGATTGCATGCTGGGGCCGAAGGCGCTCCAATTCAAGTCACGGCCGTCATTTTCGATCGAAAAACTCGGCCGGACTTCCCGGCTCACCAGCTGGATGCCCGAATATACTGGACGACCCAGCGGTTGCCTGCGCTGAATGATGGGGGTGGGGGGATTGTGCAGTACTGGTAGCCGTAGTGGCAGCGGGCCTGGCAGCGGTACCGGTACCGTTAGCGAAGAGAACGCCAACATTGGGCCGCTCGATTGGCGTTGCATTCGAGACCCCGCTTTGAACGGTAACCGGCCTAGTCGAGGTAGCCAGGGCTAATCCGGAGACCAGAACCATCACCAATACAAAGGCTTTCCGCGTACGCGTCATAGTGTTCCCCATTCAACGCCACAAATAACGTGGAATGTAACCAGGCAACGCGACAGTGTTTTCGTCGCGTCGAGGCTCCAGTCCAGGGGCCCATCCAGTGGGAATTTTGCCTTTACATCCCAAACACGGCAACGAGTGTACACCCATTCGCACGGCAACGCGATGCCGCCTCAAATTCCCTGAAGACGTGGTAGACGAAGAGGCTAGTACTCCGTTTCAACACGGTTAGGTACGGCGCACTGGGAGGGTACTAGTACGGAACACTTTGCTTCCAAGAACGGGACAATCCCTGGTTCATTTCTTACACTGTAAGCATGCTGGACCCTCCCTCAGAGCTTCAAGTGTCTGAGCTTTTGTACACCTCCGTAATAGGACACCGCTGTGCCCGGAATCGCGGCATGCAGGCAAATAGACAATGAATGTTTTCAAAACTCCGCAGCGTCAGAACGTGGTCTTTCCTGCAAGATTTGCGGCGCTGCTGCTGACAGCGTTCGGGCTGGCGATTAGCTTTGCGCCATTGGCGTTCGGACAGGGTTTCGCGAGGCCGGATGGTTCGGTCCCGGTGCCGATGGATTGGAGCTCAAAGCATATTATCTTCACGGCAGGCTTCACTCCGGAGCACGCGGGGAAGATGTGGAACGAGCCGCGCGCCTATGCAGAGTGGCTTCTGCATGGGAATGCGCCGGTAGATTCAGGCCTGGTGCGCCGCCGGCGGCGGCGACCGCGGGGAAGGCCTTCGAGGGCCGGCATGGGAAGGGACTGGGCGGTCTCGCTGGGCGCTGGCGGCGTCGCTCAGGGCATGTTCCCCGCCAAGTACGCCTTCAACGTGAACGCGACGCCGAGTTGCACCGCCGATTTCGTAGTATTCCCCGTCAACGCGGCGACCGGAAACACGCGCGCCAATGTTACCGGCACCTTCAGCGCGGAGCCGGCGGCCGGCAACACTACGGCCATCACCATAACTCCGACGGTTGGAACCGCGGCCACTCTGACCTTGACCTCATCGACCACTACGAACACAGGAGTGGACTTTGAAATCTCCAGCACAGTTGCCACGAATGCGGCGAATCTGGCGGCGGCGATCAACCGGAATCTCAGTAGTACCGCTCTAGACCGTGTCGTGGCAGTTGCGTCGGGAGCTACGGTTACTGTGTACGCGCTGACTCCGGGGACCCGCGTCGTGCTGACTGACGCCAACACGCTGACGAATTTCAGTTGGGGCGCCGTTACTGCCGGGACAAATGGCGCCCAAGCCAACATCGTCGCCTTCAATCACCTCTACAGCGGGTCCGGGACACCGCTGTGTGGTCTCACGAATCCGGAATTCATCTTTTCCTACGCCTCGGGCGTTGGACCTGTCGCTACCTCGCCCGGCCTCTCGCTCAGTGGAGCAGAAATCGCCTACGTGGAGAATGACCCGAACATTGGAGCAATTCTGCACGTGCTGACGTTCGCGAGCGGCAGCACTGAGTACGGAGGCAGCGCCGGCTGCGCCAGCAATAACAACGGCGGGGCCACGTTACCGACCTGTGCGACCAACCCGGTGATCCCGGGAAGCACTTCAGGAAGCACCGCCACGGACTTCATGCTTCCTCTTGGTTTGGTTGCCGCCAACGCAGCCACCGGGGCGGCTGGAGCGGCGGATAGCTTCTCATCTCCGTTCACCGACTATGCCAACGACACTATTTACGTCGGCGATAACAACGGCTACCTGTATGCGATCACCCCGACGTTCAAGGGGACGCCAGCGTATGCGGGGGGGAATTTTCCGGTGCACGTAAATGCCACCACCCCTGCGTCAGCCACCCCGACTGCAGTGACGGCAACCACAACGGTAGTGACGGTCACCGTGGCCAACTCGCTTAGCATCGGAGAGCTGGTTACCATCGCGGGCGTAAGCGCCAACCCTGGTAATAGCTGCACCGCGGCTGACGTGGCTGCCATTAATGGAGTACAAATCCCTGCTTCGGCGAGCGCAAGCCAGATAACGTTCGCCGCCACGATACCCACCGCGACCACTGGCACCGGGTGCACTTTCGCCGGGGCAACGGTCACCCAGGGGTCCAACTTTCTCGCGGCCCCGGTTGTCGATGTGGGTAATACGGGCAATATTTTTGTCGGCGACAGCAGCTCTAACTTGTACGAATTGACGCCGGCCGGAGCTACTGCGGCCACGGCGCTTGCTCTTGGCGTAAATGGGGCCACGAACCAGGGCGCCATCAACGGCGGCATTCGCGATGCCGTCGTCATTGACTCTACGAACGGGGTGGGGTATGTGGTAACCGCGTGCAACCCCAACACCACCGGCGAGGGGGACACGGGAATAGAGGGCAATACCGGCCTTGTGCAATTCACATACACCAGCAACACGCTGACCGCGGCTGTGTATGCGGGTCTCGACACCGGAGCAAATCAAAGCTGTACGGTCGCTGGCTATCCGAACTACGCGCCCGCTCCGGACCAACGCTACTATGCCTTGGGTATTAGTAGTGCTACTGCGGCGAACAACGGGGAGATAATCGGCGCCACCTCCGGCACCGGCGGCCAGCAGATCAAGGAATTGCAGTTCGTCAGTTCCACCATGCAGGTAACACCGCAAAACAACGACAAGCCTCAATCGGGCACGAACGCTTCGCCCATCTCGCCGCTCACCGAGTTCTACAACAGCCAGGGGGTATTCACGGTGACCGGGGTTACGGCATCTACGACTGTAGTTACGGTCACGGCGAACAACACTCTCGCTGTCAATGACCTGGTGACCGTCTCGGGTGTGACTTCCAACGCCAATTGCGCAGCAGCAGACATCGCCGCCATCACTGCCGGAATGCAGACCGTGGTTTCTGCGACCGCAACGAATTTCACGTTCAACGCTGACACCACCCTCACCGCGACAACCGGCGCGGGATGCACTGTGACCGGCGCAACCGCCACGGGTGGACCAGACTACCTGTTCGTAGGAGTGGTGCAAAACCCAACAGAACTATATTCCTACCTCTTGCCTAACTCGCTGCTAGTTGCTTCGGGCACCGCGCCTACCAGTGCGGCGACGAACACCGCCGATGTCGCGGGCGGGACAAGCGGCATGATCGTGGACAACGATTCCACCGCCGGGCAGGCGTCGAGCATCTACTTCGGCACGCTGGCGACGTCAACCACCATTTGCGGAAGCACTGCCGCCTACTGCGCGGTCAAGCTAACGCAGTCCGGGCTGCAGTAGTTCGCGCCTCAGCCAACCTGCTGCGGCTGGGGCGCCCTGGGCGCTGGCAGCTTTCGCGAAGGACTGCGGCAGCTTCTTGCGGAAATGCGGGCGCGCTATGTCTGTCGAAACCAGGCTTACGAAACCGGGCTTACGAAACCAGGCTTACGAAACCACGGGCAGTTTAGCGGCTTCCCAGGCGGCGAGACCTCCGGCCATCTCGGCTAGATTCGTGATCCCGTACTGCTGCAGAATGCTGGCGGCGATGGACGAGCGATAGCCGCCCGCGCAATGGATCGCAATGCGGCGGTCGCGCGGAATTTCGGCGATGCGCTCTTGCAGATGGTTGAGCGGGATGTTCACGCTGCCGTCAACGTGTTTGGCCGCCCACTCGCGAGGGTTTCTGATATCCAGAAGTAGTGGCGGACCGGTGTTCGCCAGCTCCTCCGCCACCGCAGGGGCGCTGATACGTTCCGTTGGCCACACCAGGTCGGATCGGCCGGTAAGCGCTTCCATACCTGCCTGCAGGTAGCCGGTGACGTGATCAAAACCGATGCGGCCCAGGCGCAGGGCGGCTTCTTTCTCGCGTCCGGGCTCGGCAATGATCACGATGGGTTTGGCGCGGTCAAGTACCGTGCCCGCCCAGGTGGCGTATTGGCCGCCGAGTCCAATGTTGATGCTGCCTGCGAGGTGACCCTTTGCATATTCGACGGCGTCGCGGACGTCGAGAATCTGAGCACCCGCATCTCCCATGCGCAGGACTTCATCGAGTGCGATGGGATGGAGAACTTGTTCGAGATTGCTGTCGAGCGAAGTGTGCTCGCGAGTGTTAAGAATGGCATCGTAGGTGAAGTACGGAGGAGCGTCCGGCTGGTCTGCCGTGACGAGCCGAATGAATTCCTGCTTCGTCATGGGCTGCAGCGCGTAGTTCGTCAGCCGCTGGACTCTTAAGGAGGAAACCGTGTCGGAGGAGATGTTCTTTCCGCACAGGGAGCCGGAGCCGTGGGCCGGGTAGACGAGGGTTTCGTCGGGAAGCTTCAGAAGTTTGTTGTGGAGCGAATCGTAAAGGTGGGAGCCGAGGTCGTTGGCGCTCCAGCCGAGCGATGCGCGCAGGTCGGGGCGGCCCACGTCGCCGATGAACAGCGTGTCGCCGGTGAGCACGGCGTAAGGTTGCGCCGGGTGCTTGGAGAGATCGAACACCAGGATCGAGATCGACTCGATGGTGTGGCCAGGGGTCTCGAGCACCTGCAGGCGCAGTCCCGGGAAGTCGAGAGTGTCGCCGTCCTTCATGGCGACGAAAGCGTATTCGGCTTTGGCGCGGGAGCCGAGATGGATTGTGGCGCCGCAGCGGGCGCGCAACTCCAGGTGACCGGCGACGAAGTCGGCGTGGAAGTGGGTGAGAAAGACGTGGCGGATCTGTAGCCCGGATTTTTCGGCGTCGGCCAGGTATTGCTGAATGTCGCGCTGGGGATCGACGATGACGGCGGTCGAACTAGCCTCGTCGGCGAGCAGATAAGAGGCGTGGGCCAAGCAACCCAGGTAGTATTGCTTCAAAATCATTGAAGTTTCTGTAGTTTACCATCGCACGTTGCCGGTGGCCTGAGGTCTGAGCCTCTCCCTCGGTTCCCGCGCCGATTTTCCCGTTGCGAGATCCTACCCCGCCAAGTCATTGACGCATTCTGGCTTGCTGCCTAAGATGGTCGCTGCACGAAAGAACCCTCTTTCATTTAATCTGACAAACATGATCGGCCAAACCATCTCGCATTACCGCATCGTCGAGAAGCTGGGCGGCGG
Organism: uncultured Acidobacteriaceae bacterium; assembly: GCA_963770235.1. GTDB lineage: Bacteria > Acidobacteriota > Terriglobia > Terriglobales > Acidobacteriaceae > Sulfotelmatobacter. Next base: position 121,181 of record CAVYOW010000010.1, read on the forward strand.
CGGTATGGGTGTGGTCTATAAAGCTGAGGATGTGAAGCTCGGGCGCTTCGTTGCCCTCAAGTTTCTGCCCGACGATGTCGCAAAAGACGCGCAGGCGCTCAGCCGCTTTCAGCGCGAGGCCAAGGCTGCCTCTGCATTGAACCATCCGAATATCTGCACGATCTACGAGATTGATGACCAGCACGGCGAAGCGTTCATCGCCATGGAGTTTCTGGATGGGATGACGCTGAAGCACCGTATTGCGGGCCGCCCGATGGAGACCGAGTCGATTCTGTCGCTGGCGATCGAGATTGCGGACGCACTGGATGCGGCCCACTCCAAAGGGATCGTGCATCGCGACATCAAGCCTGCGAACATCTTTGTCACCGAGCGCGGGCATGCCAAGGTTCTGGACTTTGGGCTGGCGAAGGTCAGTCTGGCGGGCAGTTCTTCGAGCAGTATTGCGTCCCTCAACACGCAGACGGCGGCGGCGGCGGAGCATCTGACCAGTCCGGGCACCATGCTGGGAACCGTGGCTTATATGTCACCGGAGCAGGTGCGGGCGAAAGAGCTGGATGCGCGGACCGACCTGTTCTCATTTGGGGCGGTGCTGTACGAGATGGCGACGGGCGATTTGCCGTTTCACGGAGAAAGCTCGGCGATGATCTGTGAAGCCATCGTGAACCGGGCGCCAGTGGCTGTGGTCCGGCTGAATCGTGAAGTGCCGCCGAAGTTGGAAGACATTATCAACAAGGCGCTGGAGAAAGACCGCAACCTGCGCTACCAGGGCGCGGGGGAAATGCGGGCTGACCTGCAGCGCCTGAAGAGGGATACGGAAACCGGGCAAGCCATGGCTGCGAGCTCCAGCACCGTGGCGGCGGCACAGGAGAGCGGCTCTCAACCGATCGTGCAACAGCCCGGATCGGGACCATCATCATCGGCAACCAGAGCGATGACGGCCCCTAACACGGCGAGCAGTTCGGGGGTTGCCGACGCCGAGAAACCTAAATTGGGGTTTACGGCCGGCGCGATCGCTGGTCTGGTTGTGCTGATCGCGGCGGGACTTGGTATCTATTTCGTGCTTCACCGCTCGACTTCTGTGCCCTTCCAGAATTTCACCATCACGCAGGTCACCAACTCGGGCAAGGCGGTGATGGCGGCCATTTCTCCGGATGGCAAGTATGTGCTCAGCGTATTGAACGACAAAGGGCTGCAAAGCCTCTGGCTGCGCAACGTCGCAACCGGCAGCGACACGCGCGTGATTCCACCAGCTCCGGTTTCTTACCGCAGCCTGGCGTTCTCGCCGGACGCAAACTATCTATATTTTCGGAAGGCGGAAGACGCGCTCGAAACCACCTACTACCTTTATCGCGCACCGGTGCTGGGAGGGACGCCGCAAATTATCGTCCGCGACATTGACAGCGACATTGGGTTCTCTCCGGACGGCCGCCGGATCGCCTACGCGCGAGGCAATGACCCCGAGATTGGAAAGTACCGCCTGTTGACGGCGAATTTGGATGGCAACGACGAAAAGGTCTTGCTGATTGCGCCGGCGCCGGGCAACACGTCGCCGACTTCTCTGGCCTGGTCCCCGGAAGGAAAGCAGGTTGCGGTGAGTCTTTACCCGGTGGATAAGGCCTTGAGCGCGATTGCGGCCTTTGATTCCAACACGAACAAAGTGGAGCGACTCGCTACCTTTCAAGATGAATTAGTGAATGAACTGAAATGGTCCCCGGATGGCAGCGGGCTATTTGTCAACTACCAACAAGCCGGCCCGAATATGCAACGTGCGCAAATCGGTTTCCTGCCCACGGGCGGGAGCGCGCTCCAACCCATTACTCGCGATACGAATAGCTACGCGACTCTAACCCTTTCCACGGACGGCAAGACGCTGGCCACGGTGCAGGTAAAAACCGCGCAGAATTTATATCTGGTTGCAGGTACAGGCAGCCAGGCTCAAGAATTGCCTACGGTATTGCCTCCGGGAGAATACGTGAGTGGGATCGGTTGGGAAGGCAGCGGCAAGGTTCTGGTTGGCGAGTCTGGGCATCTCTTGCGAATGGATACGGATGGGAACAACTCCAGCCAGATCCTGGGAGATGCGGCGTCTCAGGTATTAGAGCCTTCGGCATGCGGCACCCGATACGTGGTTTTTACCTGGAGATTTCATGGGGGGCCGCAAGACAGGACTCTCTGGCGGGCCAACACCGACGGTTCGAATTTGGTGAAATTGACCGATATGGACTCGCGCTATCCGGTCTGCTCGACCGATGAAAAATGGGTGTACTACCTGAATCTTTCCGCCGACGAGGTTTGGCGCGTCCCGGTGGATGGATCAGGCAAAGCGGAGCTGGTTCCCGGAACAGTAGTTCCCAACACTTTTACCGGAGGGGGCCGACCTGCCCTTTCCAGGGACGGCAAGCTGCTGGCAGTCGTTCTGATAACCGCATTGAATCCGGAAGTCATGAAGCCGGAGGATAAAATTGCGCTGGTCAGCCTGGATTCGGCGGGTGCGGCGCGGCTGGTTAATGCCGATCCGCGCATCGCGGGCAACGGGATCCAGTTCACTCCGGACGGAAAAGCGTTGGCTTATGCCGTTCGGGAAAACGGGGTGGACAATGTTTGGCTGCAGCCACTGGACGGTTCTCCGGGGCGAAGGATCACGAATTTCAACTCCGACCAGATCGTTGATCTCTGCTGGTCGCCGGACGGCAAGAACCTCGGCATCCTGCGCAGCCGTTCCGATTCTGACGTAGTGCTGCTGCAGGAATCAAAACGGTAGGGGAGTAGGACTGGAGATTTCCTCGCCCTCCGGATGTTTGCTACAAAGCTATTGGCTTCCCAGTTCCCTACAATGCACTAGAAATAGGGCAGGGACGTTCTTATACTTTTCTTATGTTTTGGGCTCAGTAATGGCAGCGCTGCCGTAGTGTCCGCGAAAGCTCTGGACATTGGGTCGGCAGCGTTTTGCTTTTTCTGGAAGCCATCCCTTGATTCAACGCCGGAACCTCTCAGGGGCTAAAGCCGCGTCTTTCCTCGGTCTGAACCAGACAGCTGAAGCCGTGCGCTTCCCGAGCCCCTCCCATTCGACTACCTTCCGGAACTGCTCTTAGCACCTGAGGTACGCTGCGGGTCGTAGGGGGGCGTGTCGGGGCTGAAGTTGGTGCTCAAGTAGTCGATGAGAGCGTCGCGGTCGCTGGGATCGACTACCGCTCCCCATTTCACCATCTTGTCGACTTCCCTGGTCCACGCGGCTTTGCTGAGACGCTGCTGGAGGATGATGCGGGCTTCGTGGCATTCCAGGCAGGCCGTGGTGGCCTTCGCCTGCATTGCGCCGGCGGGCAGATCGGCAGTTACGCTTGCTCCTGATGGCTTCTGGGCCTGCGCCGAGAATGGCGAAACAGCGGCTAATGTCAACAGAGCGACGGCAGCGGCTAAAGCCGCAGTTAGTCTTGTGGGCCTTTGCGGCGCGGCTGGAAGCCGCGCCCTTTCAAAACGTAGTCGCGACATTTTACGAAACATATCAGGAAACATGGATCTTCACCTGATCGACGGCGTTGTAGAGATAGCCGCTGGGATTCCAGAGTGCGGCGGAAGGCTGGGTGCGTCCCTGGCTGTCTGTGGCTCGCGACAGGATGGCGTAGTCGCCGCTCTTGGCGGCCTTCCAGTCGTAGCTCCACAGGCGCCAGGCATAGTGGGCTTGCTCGTTGCCCAGTTTTGCGGGACTCCAGGTGGCGCCGCCGTCGGTGGAGATCTCGACCTTCGCGACATCGGCTTCGCCGGCCCAAGCTGCGCCGTGTACGGGGATTTTGCCTGCTTTCAGGCTGGCGCCGTCGGCCGGCCCGGCGATCACTGACTTCACGCTCAGTGCGGTGAGCGGATGCGTATCTTCGGGCTTCACGGCATCCCCGGGTTGGACAGGTTGATTGGGAAAGCGGTAGGCCGGGCTCATGAAGTTGCCGACGAATTCCGCTTCGAGCACTTTGATCTCGGTGAGCCACTTGCAGGAAGCCGCGCCGATCCAGCCGGGGACGAGTGCGCGGGCTGGAAAGCCATGATGCCTGGCGAGCGGGGAGCCGTTCATGTGAGTGGCGATTAGCGTATCTGCGTCGAGAGCCTTCTCGATGGGGATGCTGCGAATGAAGGGAGGAACTTTGCCGGGGACTTCGTCGAGACCGCGGAACATGACGTGCTTGCCGGTAGGCTTCACTGCGGCGCGCTGCAAGACATCGCGCAGGCGTGGACCGGAAAAGCGGGCAGTGCCGACTGCGCCTTTGCCCCACTGGACGCCAGGGACCTGGGGGCGCTGCAAGCTGCGGCCGTTGCCGGCGCATTCGAGCGTGTTGACGATTGAGTGGGTCTCGAGTTTGGAAAGATCGGCCAGGGTCAGGGTGAGCGGCTTCTCGACTTCTCCGCCGAGTGAGAGACGCCAGTCCTGGGGATCGAGCTCGCTCGGTTCGTGCATGTGATTGCGCACGAAGAAGTGAGGTACGGGGGTGAGCCAGGTGTTGAAATACTCGACCGGGGATTCGAGATCGACGAAGCGGAAGGAGCGAAGAATCATGCCGTCTTCGCCGGGAACCTCTACTGATTGTCCCTGGGGGAGAGCCCAGGTCAAGATGGAAGGAGCTGCTGCTGCGGCGAGCGCGGCTGCGGACATGTGCTTGAGAAAATCGCGTCTGGAGTTCATGGACTTCGACAGCCTAGTGTGAATCCTGTCGCAAATAAGTTAACACCACCGGCCCGGAAAAGGAGAGTAAGCCAAAACCGAGCCGGCGGCGTTTCCGAAGGGAAGGCGCCCCTCAGAAAGTTGAGTGTCGTGGAACCTTGTCCTAAAACCGTGTCCGTTAGAACCGCGGTCGGTAAGACCTTGTTCAGAAACCAGGTGGTCCCGCGTCAGATGCTGACGCGGGACCGTTTGAGGTTTTACGGCAAGTAGTAGCGGAACGAGGTGTAGATCATGTTGTCGAGTCCTGAGGGCGACCCTGAAGTTCCCGGCCCTGCGACGCCAGACCAGGTGTGCACGTGTCACGTAGGAGTACTGGGTGCCGAACTGGAACCTGCCCTTGGGCCCGTTGTAGAAGCGGTACCAGAAGCCGAGCGTACCCTCCATGATCGCCCGCGTGTGCAGCGGTGCAATTGGCGAGTCCGCCTGGATTGAATCCCGTGTTTACCGGCTGGGAGCGGTCTCGTTGTAGCAACCGGAATTGTTGAATTCCGGCGCTCCGTAGCCGACGTAGCCTCCTGCCCCGGCGTTCAAGAGAGGATCGAAGTCATACGCCCGGCCGGCATATTCCACTCCGGCGTAGGAGTAGACGTCGAGTTTCTTGCCGTGATACTCGAGCGTGCCCAGACCCTGGTAGTTCCTGATCAGGTCAAGAGTTCCGTTGGCATGAATGGAAAGATCGGAGAGTGAGGCTGCGCCGTAGCGGCCCACTCCGGTGCCTCCGAATTCATGAAAACCGAATACGACGTGCTTGTCGAGGATAGTCCAGCGGGCGTTGAAGCCGAAACCTCCGCCTTCTTTGGAGGCGTTATAGGCGCCGGTCGCGGGAGTGCCTGTGCAAACGGGGTTGGTGCCCGCTTCCACGCAGGGGAAGACCCGGTCGGTGAATCGGTCGGCCAGGCCGAAGATCTCGTAGTGGCCGGCGCCTTGATCAAAGGCGACTTTGGCGACGAAATCGGGGGCAGGATTGGCGGTGTAAGTCCCATTAAAGGCGTTGTTGACATTGGTGGCGCCCGCCTCACCGAGCAGGAAATTGTCCGCGTTGTTGCTTGTGGTAAGCGTGCCTTGGGCATTCTCCACGGCGACAGCGACTGACACATGTTGGTTGAAGTCTTTCGTGAGACGAAGGCCGTACTGGCGCGCGAAGGTGAAGCCGACCGAGTACTGGCCCTCGATCGTCATAGGCCGGGCATCATTGACTTTGCCGGTGTCGTCGCTGGGGGCGATTCCCGCCTTCTTCTCGGTCACCAGGCTCCACGCCTGACCGCCGAGGAATTTCCAGCCATTGCTAAACTTGGCCTGGCCCCACGCCTGCCGGAGACGGAGAGTGTAGCTATTGCTCTGGTTGTTGTTAGAGGTGGTGCCGGAAGACAGAAAGTCACCCGATATGTAGCTGGAAAGTTCCACATCTTTCAATTTGCCCCCGACAAAGACGGTAGGCCGTGACTGGCGGGCGCTGCCGAAGAACTCCGGCAGAGTACTCTGCGAAGCGCCGGGCATGGTGAGGGTATTGAAAGGAGTGATAACGTCCGCTCCCAGTTCTCGCGAACGCCGCACAAATTCGGCGGCCGCGAAGCCGCCCGGCGTGATGGTGACACCCTTGAGATGGATGGACAGGGGTGTCTCCCACTCCTTACTGACGTTCATCGTATCTTGGGTGTTCGGTGCGGAGCCTTGCGCGGCATCTGGCTGAACTGCAGCGCTGGTATTAACTTCCGCCAACTGCTGCGGAACGGCTTGAGTTGCGGCTGCGCCGGTCTTGGCTGCGGCTTCTACCGAGGATTGCTGCGATTGCCAGGCCTGCTGGCGCTGCAGTTGTTCAGTAAGCCGCTGGATCTGTAGCTGTTGCGCAGCCAGGGCATCTTTCAACGCCTGGACATCGGCAGCCGTAACTACGGTTGGCGGGACGGGCGCTGGGGCGGCCGCGTTGGCAGCCGGCGCACCTGACCCGGGAGTTTCTGCCCAAGCGCCGGCAGCGAGAGCCGCAAGCGTGAGGGCGGTGATAAACAGAGTTTTAGTTGGTTTCATGGAATTCAATCCTCTCCTTTTTGAGTTTCGATCGAACGATACTTCCCTGGGAAATAACCGCGCCTTCTTTGCAATCGGAAGGCGCTACTTTGCGACCTTTACTTTTCGGAGCGGGGGGTTTGCAAGCAGTGCCTCGCTGCGCGCCGTTACCATCATTACAATCAACTTAGTAGTGATTTCAACGAGCAAAGTTACTCCTTCTTTGTTAAGGGAGTGTTAAATTACGGAGAAAACTGAGGGATGTTTTCCAGCACACAGAGGCCTGGGTCGAGGGGTAAAGCCCCACAGGCGCGCCAATTGGTGCTTCCTAGACTTGAAAGCCGCGTCGTCCACGACATAGCCGATGGCCATGATCGGAATCAAAAAGGCGAACGGTCTTGTACTCGAGTGCGGAGGCGTCATGGGAATTCGCTACTCACTCTTGTGCCCTGACGCCACCATAGGCAGGACGCTGCCTTTGTCTTTTTCATTCTTTTTGGCTGAGCGCTTGCCTTTGGTGGAATGAGGCGCAGTGCCGGAGATCAGGTCGGCGAGCGAGGTGTTTTCCAGGATTTTGGCAGCCGCGTCGCGCACGTCAAGAAACACTTGATAAAGGGCGCGATGGGGCAGGTCGCGGTTGATCAGGACGCGCAGTTGCTCGGCGTCAGCAAAGGGGGCGAGCGGGCCGTCGATCAAACGCATGATCTCGCTCAAACGGATTTCGGCCGGGTCGCGGCGCAGCTGGTAGCCGCCCTTGGCTCCGCGCACGCTCTCAACCATGCGGGCGTTCTTCAGTTCGAGGAGGATGAGCTCCAGAAATTTTTCCGGCAGATCCTCTTCGTATGCGATCTCGCGGATCTTGATGGCGCCCTGATGGTGATGGCGGGCAAGCATCATCATGGCCTGCAGCGCGTAGAGTCCCTTTTGAGAGATTTTCATGGTCAGCGATTATGCCATAAAGTCCATTGCATTAGTAGACTTTATGGACGTCACGGGCAGTGCAATCGCGGGTCCGTTCCTGCGAGAGATTTAGAATGCCCATTAAAGCCAAGTTGTTCAGCAATTTAGGGAGAGCCTTGCGGGGCGGCAGGGGGAAGAGTGTGCATCCCATTGCAGTTTCGGAAGGGAATTCTGCGGTGCGGCTTCCCTAGCCTAGCGTTGTGACTCGGGTCCGACGCGCAGCACTTGCAGGGTGACGTTGTCCGGCGCGCCCCTTTGCCGCGCCAGCTTCACCAGTGCGGCACAGCATTCGGCCGGGGGGCTGTTGCTCACGGCGGTCTCTAGTTCTTCCTCGGTCACGACGCTCCAAAGACCGTCGGTGCAAAGCAGAAGGTCGTCTCCGTCTTGCAAAGCCAAACCCTGGTCGGCGCCATCGACCACCAGTTCCCTTCCCGCTCCCAAGGCAGCGGTCAGGATGTGGCGCTGGGGATGCTTCTCCGCATCTTCGGCGCGGACGATGCCGCTCTCGACCAGCCGACCAACGTAGGAATGATCGCGAGTGAGTCGCAAGATGCGCGCGCCGCGAACCAGGTAGAGGCGGCTGTCTCCGACGTGGGCAAAATAAAGCTGACGGCCGCGCAGAACAACGGCGGTGCAGGTGGTGCCCATGCCCTGGAATACGGGATGGCGCTCGGCAAAGTCTTGAATGCGGGCGTGGGCCGCGGTCAAGGACTCAACCAGCGCGGCCTGCGGATCGTCGCCCACAGCCTGATCGTAGACGGCGCGAACCGTTTCAACCGCCAGGCGGCTGGCTTCCTGACCGCCCTCGTGTCCGCCCATGCCGTCGGCAATCACGGCTAATCGCCCCTTGCGGCGGAATTCCTCATCGCTGGCAGGTTCCCAATAGAGGTAGGAGTCCTCGTTGTTATCGCGCTGGCAGCCTACATCGGTGAGGCTGGCCACTTCGACTCCGGGTCTCACATTCATGCAGTCAACAGACATTTCTTCGCAACCTCGACCGGCAGCACGCAGGCCATCCATTTTGACCAGCGCGAAGCCAACTTCCCTGCCGGGGAGGACCGAAGCCGCGCCGTGCCCCGGTCATTATAGACAAGAGCGGGCGCAAAAACGCAACTCAAACCAAGAATCCGGAAAATGTGACAGGCGGCACGACAGGCCAGGGCGAGGCCGATTGTCGATGCGGCTTACACGGAAGAGAGAGAAAAGAAAAAAGCCGCGGTGGTTCGCGGCTTTCGTCCTGAACTTGGGAAGTCAGAGGCTCGAGTTACTTGCCATCGTGCTTGTCTTTATAGATTTGCTTGCTGGTCTTATTCTGCTCCTTGTTGAGCTGCCTCTGCTCGGCCTTGGTCAAGTGACCGTTGTGGGCAGCCATATCGGCCTTTTCCTGGTTCTCGGTGTTCTGCTCGCGGTTTTCCAGGTGCGCAGCTTGTCCCGGAGTCAGGGTGCCGTTCTTCTCGCCGTTGGCGATGCGGTCCTGCTGATTCTGCTCGCGAGCATTGACTTCGTTGACGCGAGGATGATTAGGATCGACTACTCCCGCTCCTGCGCCGGATGTGTTGCTGTCTTGGGTTTGAGCAGCGGCGGCGCCAACCAACATGAGACCACCCACTGCCAGGACTAATAGCGACTTCGTAATTTTGTTGAGCATGTGAGGCTAAAACCCCCGGATCGAAGTTTAGTTGTGAGCTGCCGCTGCCGCGAATTACGAAGGTGAATGATTCCTTCTTTACACGAAATTAGCTTGTGGGCTGAGGGTAACCGTTCGCGGGTTACCTGAGTCACCCACAAAGTTCAGCAGGTTGAAACGTGTACCGATTTCTGATCGTGCCGGCACGCATTTGCGATTGGATCGGGAACGGTGAGGCGTATAATTTTGCCCGGCTGGAGGGGGTCCTCATGAAACTGACGGACACGATTGCATTGGTGCTGAGGAGCAAGGACAACAGCAGAGTTCTATCCGTGACGCCCGACCAGTCCGTCTATGAGGCGGTCGAGAAGATGGCTGTGGAGAGCGTGGGTGCGTTGCTGGTTATTTCCGGCAACAAATTGGTTGGCATCCTGTCGGAGCGTGACTATGCCCGCAAAGTGACGCTTAAGGGTCGTTCTTCCAAGGAGACTCTGGTCCGTGACATCATGACCTCGCCCGTCGTCTTCGTGACTCCGCGACACGCTGTGGACGAATGCATGTCCATTATGACCAGGCACCATTTCCGGCATCTGCCGGTGCTTGGAGAGAATGACGCCGTGGTAGGCGTGGTTTCGCTAGGCGACCTGGTGAAGTGGATCGTCTCCGATCAGGCGCAGACCATTCAGGAGTTGGAAGGCTACATCACCGGAAGGTATCCCGGATAGTCAGGAGAGAAATCTATAATTCGCGACGCATTTATCCGATTGTCCCGGGTATCGAAGCCATCGGCTTGTGCCCCGCGAATATACACAATTACTGAATTGACATGGCGGCAAGCCGGGAAAGGTGGAGATCGATATTCGTCGCTTTACCGGGCTCGATTAAGGCGATGGTACAAGTAGGAGCAAAACCGTCGCGATAAGCAAATACGTCCCAATTGCCGGGAAGAAGAGTTACAGAGAACCGGCCTGCGCTGTCGGTGCTAACTCGTAACACTTTCTTGCGAGGCTGTTCTTCCTTCTTGGGGCGCGCACCATCCAAGGACATACGGTTATCGAGATAGTTCCATCGTAGTTCGATATTGGAGTTTGGTACGGCCGCACCTTTTGGATCGACTAGCGTTCCAGTCAGCGTGCCCGCTTCCTGCGCGGCGACAGTGCCGCTTAAAATGATCGCGACGACAAGAACTACTGCAGACTCGGAAACGTACCGATTCACTATTTTAGAAATCATTGCGAAGATACCCCAGGACGTTCCGTTCTGAGTCGCAGAAGCTGTCTAGGAACTTCAGTGAGCCGACCGGCCGCTCTTCCGGTGTGAGTTCCAGCGCGTATCCGGAATGTGCGGCATCGTTATGAAACATCTGCACGGTTTCCAACGAGTAGTCGTGCAAGTCCTTGCCAATCAGGCTGACCTTCTTGAGCACGTCGGACGGTAACAGTAATAATGTGGCAGCCAATTTCGTCGGCCTGGAAGATGTTCAGGAGTTCTCGCGGGCTGGCCCAGACCAACTGCGAGTTGGGCTCGGGCGCCATCAATTCGAGGGCGGATTTCATGAGCGGAACGGGATCGCGGCCGGTGTCGGCGACTCGTCCGGCAAAGACGGAGATGTAGGACGGTGCACCGCCCAGAAGAGCTTGCGCGATGTGGCGCACTTGATCGAGCGCTAGAACCGCGGTGGCGTTGACCTGAATGCCGTCTGCGCTCAAGCGGCGGATCAAGTTGTACATCGGCTCCCGGCGCGTATTCGTGACCGGAATCTTTACATACACGTTCGCAGCCCAGCGGGCGATCTTGCGGGCCTGGCGCTCCATTTCGGTTTCATCATCGGCGAACACTTCGAAGGAGATGGGACGGTCCGGAATCTGCTGGAGAATTTCCCGCGCGAAGCGCTCATAGTCGGTGACGCCCGCCTTCCGCATCAGGGTTGGATTGGTAGTGAAACCCTTGATGTAGGGTTGCCGATAGAGTTCGAGCATGCTGGCCTTGTCGGCTCCGTCGGCGAACACCTGGACGGTCAATTCAGACACGGACTTCATCTTTATTATTAGACTCCTTCAAGCTGGAGCAGATGATCCAGTCAGCGGCTTCGCGCAACGATCGCACAGTAGCTTCCGGAGGTTGCGCCGGCTTTCTCTCGCGGTAACCGTAATCAATCAAGATGGTCTTGCAACCTGCCGCGTGGCCGGCATCGATGTCGCGCCAGCGATCGCCCACCACAAAACTGCGTGAGAGATCGATATGGTGCTTGCGCTGGGCCTCGAGCAACATACCGGGCTTGGGCTTGCGGCAAGCACAATGATCCGCATCGTCATGATAGCAGACGAAGATATCGTCGATAGGCAGCGAGGACGCGAGGGCTTGATGGATGGCCTCGACGGCATCGCGCGTCTGCGGTGCCGCGCGCCACATCGGGCTGGTTGGTGATGACAAACAGATTGAATCCGTGCGCCTTCAAGTCGAGCAGCGACGATGCGACCCCGGGCAGCAGTTCGAGTTCTTCCACCCCGGATGGCGGGAACGGCTTGCCATCGCGCACCACGGCGCGGTTGATGACGCCATCGCGGTCGAGGAAGACTGCCGGACGGAGTTGCTCATTGCCGGGAACGTTGCCGGGCAAGCTCGATTCCCATTTCGTCTGCTGCTGCTTCACCGCGGGGTGCGAAACCAGTAGATGCCACACGATGGCCTGGAACGCCTCTGTGTGCGGGGTGATGTGGGCGGGATTGACCGTAGGAATAAGGATGCATACGTCGGCTACCTTGGCAGTGTGGCCGCCATCCCGGCCGACGATGCCCACGATTTTCGCGCCTACAGTCTTTGCATATTGCAGAGCAGCCACCAGATTGGGGCTGACATTTTTTTCGAGATCTCCGCCACCCACCGAGAACACGAGCACGAGATCGTTGGCGCGCAGGCGGCTGACCCGCAGCCACGCCTCGAACACGGTTGCCCAACCTTCATCGTTTACGCGGGCCGTGAGTTCGGAAACATTGTCCGTTGGGGCGTAGGCTTCGATTCCCGCGATCTTGCGGAAGTCGTTCACGGCATGGGAAGCGTTGGCGGCGCTGCCTCCTACGCCGAGGATGAACAAACGTCCGCCGGAAGCACGGGTCAGCGCCAGCAGAGCGGCGGCGTTTTCGATGCTGGCGGCGTCCAGGCGATCGATTACATCTTTGGCTTCTGCCAGAAACTGTTGCGCGAATGTATTCTTCGTGGTCATTACTTGTTAGCCTTACTTACTAATGTCGGCCCACTCCCCGCGCCGCCAGGAAGTCCGCCGTCTCCCGCAGTCCCGCCGGCGACCCGATCTCGTAGAAACGCTCCCGCACTTCAAACGCCGCCAGTTGCTTTCGTCGCAGAAGGTCGGCATACAACTCAGCAAGATCGCAGGCCTTTCCGGCCGGCAAACTTTGGAAGGCCTCCGCGCGAAAAACTCCGAGTCCGTAGTCGATGTAACGCATGCGTGGAGTGCGATCGGTCTTGCTGTACGCGACAATCTCTCCGGCTTCGAACTCGACGTTGCTGGTGTCCCATTTTCCTTCGTTGCGAAAGACCGTCATCATTCCCAACACGCCCTGCTTCGCGTAGAAGCAGTCTCGAACTTCCGGGCAATCGCAGCGTAATCGCAAGGAAGATAGGAATCACCGTACATGACAAAGAAAGGATCGCCCAACTTGGGCAAGGCATTTCTGATGGCCCCGGCCGTACCCCGCAAGGCAGGCCCGTCAAATGAGTAGTCTACCTGAAGGCCCAGGGCAGTGCCGTCGCCGATGGCGTGCTGGATCGACTCCCCAAGGTGCGCAACACAGAACACGACGCGGCGAATGCCTTTCGACTGCAGCAGGCGCAGTTGATGCACAGCAAAGGGCTCGCCGTTCACTTCGAGTAGCGACTTCGGCACGGTTTCCGTCAAGGGCCGCAACCGGGTAGCGAGGCCGCCGGCAAGAATCGCAACGGCCGGCAATGGATTTCGCTCTGGAGTCAACACCGGATTCTCCTACGAATGGGCCACCACCGTCGTTCCGGCGAAATCGAACTGCATGCGGACTTCCCGGAGTCCCGCACCTCGCATGACCGACCTGAGGCGAGTCTTCTCTTCCGTGTAGAACATGAGAAATCCGCCTCCTCCAGCGCCGATCAGTTTGCCGCCGAGCGCTCCGTTAGCTCTCGCGAGTTCATACAACTGATCGATTTCACCGCTGCTCATGCCCGGAGACCGTTTTTTCTTGTGCTCCCAATGCACATTCATCAAGTCGGCAAACTTCCTCAAGTCACCGGCCAGTAGAGCGTCCCGACTCTCGCATGCCCAATTGCTTGGTGAAGTGAAGATTCTCGAGCATCGCGGAGTTGTTCTGCTTGGTTCTTGAATCCTGGTCGCGAAGAATGTCTGATGCATTGCGCGAGCTTCCGGTGAAGAACAAGAGCAGGTTGTCTTCGAGGTTGGCCAGAGTTTCGGGCGGGATTTTCAACGGTTCGACGAGCACGCGATCATCGGGCAAAAACTGGAACGAGGTGATGCCGCCGAAAGCGGAGATGTACTGGTCCTGCTTGCCGATGGGTTCGTTGAGCAACTTCAGTTCGATGTGACACGCCTGCTCCGCGAGGTCGCGCGGCGGAACGAAGTCTCGCTTCAGCGTATGTAGAGCGCACAACAGAGCGGTGGTGAAGCTGCCGGAAGAGCCCATTCCGGTACCGGCCGGGATGTCGGAGAGGCTGACGATTTCAAGATACGGTCCGGTTACACCGGTCAACTTCAAGGCTTCGCGGATGATCGGGTGCTGGATCTCATCGACGCGCTCCACATCTTCGAACTTGGAGTACTTGACGATAATCCGCGGACGAAACGCTTCGTTGATGGTGATATAGACGTAGCGGCTGATGGCGGCGGAGATGACAAAGCCGGTATGCTGCCGGTAATAGGACGGGAGATCGGTGCCACCGCCGCCGAGGCAGATTCTCAGCGGACTCCGGGTGATGATCATCGAGCGGACCCGCGTCCGGGGCAACACGCATTCGCAGGAATCATCCTCGAATCATATGCGAAGCGGCTCTCGCAGGTCGAGCGCAGGAGCCCAGAGCGCGGCGGCCGTCACTCCACTTCAAAATCAGCTGTGCGGGTTTTGCTGGTGCCGCCTACTGAATCGATGGCCCGCAACTCCACCCGATAGGAACCAGGCGCAAGCGAAGCGACCGGCAACTTGAGTCCCATCGGAATCACAGGAACCCCATCCTTTCCCTTGGGGAGTCTGTTACGAACGTGAAGTTTCTCCTCTCCACTCTTGGGTTCGACAACTTTCAGATCAAATGCAACGTCCGGGGGATTCGGATTTTTCATGAGCGGCTCGTAGACCTCCGCGTAGATGGCGGCATTGTCGGTTTTCTTGAAACGGTTGGATGCGGAGGGAGAAATCTGAAAGCCCTGCACCACCAAGGGAGTTCTGTCCTCCAGCAGTTGGCTGTCCAGATCCACGGCGACGTCGGAAGAGCGGCGAACGTTGTTGCTGAGCGCCACACTGCTGATGCTGAATTCCTGACCACGGTACGGGTCGATTGAGAGCGGCGCTTCGAGTTTGCCAAAGCTCTGGTTGCCGGAACTGAAGACGACTTTCAGTTTGTACTCGCCGGAGGCGATGCCAAACTGGTTTTCGTAGTTAAACGGCTGTTTCTGGAATTCGTCGACTTGCTTTTTGTCATCTAAATCAATGTTCGCGGTATCGCTGAAACGCGCGGCGATCGACGCATCCGGCCTATAGGCGATACCTAGAATATTGATGGCTGCATGTTGCTTCCCTTTCACCTTTTCAAACTTCAGCGCCGCCGAAGGAATCTCCACGGCCAGGTGAACCTGGGCGGTGTTGGGCGAGGTGTAGAAATAGGGCGCCTGCATCAAGGCAGTAACGTTGCCGGGCATCTCGCCGCCCGCACGGGTCTCCAGGTCTTTCTCGATGGGATTGCCGGCTAGAAGATCCGCGGGCCTGACGTTGCAATAGCCGCTGCGGGCGCGGACATTGGTTCCTCCACGCTCCACTTTGACCTTCAACGTGTGGCAACTGCCTTCGGCCGAGACTGCGGGCTTGTAGCCGAGAAGGTAGTACTGATTTTGATCCTTGGCGATCCTTTCCAGACCGCCCAGCAAATCATTGGTATTGACGATGACAAATCCGCCGGTGCCGTCGGCGAGCTGATAGAGAACCTGCTGGTTGGTCGTAGCGCTGGGAGGGAATTGAGGAACAATCTGCCTGGGCTGATTGTAGGGATTGTTTAGGTTGTTGTTGTATCCCGTTGCGCTTGTTGTTCCGCCAGCGGGCTTGCCGCCACCGCTGGTCCCGCCGCCAGTCGTCCCGCCGCCAGGCTTGCCACCACCTCCAGTTCCACCTCCGCCGGTTCCGCCACCGGTTCCGCCCCCCACCGCCTCCGCCCACCCATGACCGCCTCCCGCCACCCGCGCCGCCACCACCACCTCCGCCGGGGTGTTGCGCGGCAAGCGCGTCCAGCTCAGCAAAGGCCGCCAACCGGAGCATCGGCTGATGAGGATCGGTTCCCGAATAGTGAAATACGGCCGGAACGTACGATCCTGATACGGAATGGGTCGAAGGCAGCGCCAGATGGCTGTGTGGCGCCGTTAGCTCAGGAGCCACCAAACCGCGGACATCGATGGGATAGATGGCGACGTTCGACTTATTGCAGGTATCGATGACCGCGGTCAGTTCCGACTGGTATTCGGGGTTCAAGGGAAAACCAGAGGTCAGCATGACCAGCGACTTGCGGCCGGGCACGGTGGAAAGGTTCTTCGCCAGGCTGCGTAGAGCAAGCAGCACGGTTTGTACGCCGAAGTCAGCTTCCGCATTCCCCAGCGTCGGCCCCAAGGGTGGAGCTCCCAGAGACGCCACCATGACCGGGGGCGGCGCGTTCGGCGAAACTGCCGATCCCTTCAAACCCGCCACCACTTGCTTCAAGCGCTGGGCATCGGCGGTGAAGTTTTGCGAGATGTGCACGCTGCCGCCGAAGTCTGCAATGGCGATCAAATGGTCGGGGCTGGCATTCGCATCAATAAACTTTGCGGCTGCATCCCGGGCTCTGGCTTGGTCACCCATGTCCATGGTGGAGTTGTCAAAGAACAGGACCAGGTAGCGGGGCTTGGGATTGGCGGAACCAGTGCTCTCCTCAAAAGAGAAACTGGTGACGGATTGCTCCTTGCCATCTTCCCAGACCTTGAAGTCTTTCTGAGCAAGATCGCGTATGTAGTTCTCCCTTCTTGCCGGTGACCACAGCGTCCACGAGGACCAAGCGGGTCTCGGTCCGGATCACCCCGACGTCGGCGGTGTCGGCTGCGGCGGGCTGTTGGGCGTACGCCACCGGATTGTTCGAGCCTAATTCGCGGAATATCCAGCAACTGGCAAGACATATCAGGCCAATCAGAAGAACCAGCCGGCGATCGCGCATAACTCACCTCCAAGATACCTGTCTAACGAATCTCGACCGTCCCATTTTCCGCGGACATCTGTTGCCCTTCCGCGTCCCTTACCACCAGCCGGACTAAATAGCTTCCCGGCTTTACGTCGAAGCTTGTCTTGAGCGTACGGCCCGAACCCAGCTTGTGCTCCAGAGTCTCATCCTTCAAATGCATGGTGAGGATCTTTTCCGTGCCTTGAAGGAGATTTCCATTGCGATTGAACACGGCGAACGCACAGGTCAAAACGTTGTTATTGCGGCCATCGGCTTTTCGAAAGCGCAGACGCTTTATGTCGACGTGGGCGAGGATGACGAGTTTGGCATCCCCATCAGTCGTTTTGAAAAACTGCGTGTGCAGGTTTACCGGAAGATTGTGCAACTCCTCCTGAGAAAACACTTCGTCTTCGATTTCCTGCTTGGCCTGTTCGTCCGGGCTGGCAAAGTTCTTGGGTGCGTAATAGCCGCGGCGGGCTTGCAACGTCAGCTTCTGCGGGTTTTTCAGCGTCACCTTCAGGGCGTGAAAGGTGCCATCGAGCTTGAGGTTTTGCGGAGCGAAGGCCAGCACGTAGGAATACTCGGGAGTGTCATCAACGCGGCGGAAGCCTTCGTCGAGATCGTTGCTGTTATGGAAAAAAACACCGCCAGTGCCATCCGCTACGACCGCGAGGAGGTCAGCTTGAGCGGAAGCCGCCTCAGTTTCGATCAGGATTTTGCCGCCAGATGACGGGCGCGTTTGGGTTGGATCTCCGAACGAGGGCGGGACGTACAAACCCCGCGCATCGAGCGTATTGACGACAACTTGCGAGCGCAACGCACGATCGATGATCTCAGTGTAGTCATACTCCAGTTGCGGAGTGATGAATCCGGGAGAAACCAGGACAACGCTCCGCTGGCCGGGCTTCCTGGATACGTTGCGGACCACATCACTTAGCAAGCCGAGGGATATCCGGCTTTCGTGGTCACCAGTGCTCAATACACTGGCGCTGGTACTTTGCACTGTCGCGGCGGCCATTGCCGCAGCAGTTGCGGCTGGCAAGCCTGCCAAGCCTGCGGTGCACGCGATCGCGTCCTGGATGGCAACCTGCGTAGCTTGAGGATCGTTCTTGTTGAGGATCAGATCTGCCTGGTAGTAGCTGATATCCGGGCAATCCTGCCCGAAGCCGCGGGCGATGGGGCGGGGCTGGAGACGAAGCAAGGTTGCGTGGAGCTGGGCGCGATCGTCAGTGAAGTCGAGTGTGGTTTGGCCCGATGTAGTGAAGATGGCGGCGCGATCCGTGGGCCGGAACGCGGCAAAGTGGCGTTCCGCGGCTTCCCGCACGCGCGCGAGATCGCCGAATTCGAGGTGCACATCGTCGAACAGGTAGGCCACAAAGCGCTCGGGCACAGCCGGCACGTTCCCGGTATTGGAAGAAGTATCGGCGGGAGAAGTGTCGCCGGAGTTCTCAACCGACTGTTGGCGCGCCTTCGCCGCCAGAGATCCCGGCTGTTCGACTTCGAACTGGGTAATTACCTGCGGCTTGCCCTTGTCGAAGATCTGAAAATCCTCCTGGTGAAGATTTCCGATGGCGCGTCCCTGGGAGTCGCGAACCACTGCGCGCACCACCACCAGCTTTACATTCACCTTGAATGTGGCGGGTTCGTCGTGAGAAGCAAGTTCTGCCGAGTTCTGCTTAGCCTCGGATGGCGGGGTGGGGCTTGGAGCAGGGGTTGGCTGAGACGCGTTCTGCGCGAGGGCGGTGGGGACAACGAAGAACCAGATCACGCACAGCAGAAAACAAGCAACCAAGCTGCGGAGGCAGACGACGTCTCTCGCCACACCGCTGGGTGCAACCGGCCGCTTGGCTTCCGGGGAACTCCTCATAAGACTCCAGCCATCGCCGGGGGAAGGCAGGGCGGACTCAGTCAGATACCCACAGGCAGGGTCCTGTGGGCTTCGAATGCTGCCAGCCAGTGTACACCTGTCCCGGCTGCCCCGCGAGGTCAAGGTATTGAAGCAGGAGTCCATGCTAGCTTCTAGCATGGACGGGAAATGATGAAATTCGATTGGACGGAGGGAGCGCTGGCAGAAGGTTTACGTCTCTATGATGCAGGTGAGTTCTTCACCGCACACGAGGCATGGGAGAGCGTGTGGCTGGAGCTGCCAGAGCCGGAGAAAACGTTTCTGCAGGGACTGATTCAGGTGACTGCGGCGTTTCATCACCTGCAGCGCAACAATCGGCTGGGAACCACGCTCTTGTTGCAAGCTGCGCTGCGGAGGCTCGGCCGCTATCCGGCATCCTTTGGCGGCATTTCCGTCAAGTTGCTTTGCCGTGACATACGCGAGCGATTGCAGAGGCTCGAAGCGGGTGAGCCAGCATCTCAATTGGTTTCGCCCCGAATACGACCGCGCTAGCATTTGGCCGCTACGCAGGGAACCAAATGAATCGACGGGATAAAGATCGACTAAGTCCCCGCGCTTACTTCGCGGGCCCATTGCATGGCTTGCCAGTAAGCCGCCGAAACGTCGCTTTCGCTGAGCTGAAGCTGGGTGGTGAGCTCCTTGACAGCCGTCCACTCTCCGGATTCTTGCGCCAGCATAAGCTGATAAAAGGAGCGCAGACGGCTGGCCACGCCCAGCAGCACCGCCTTGCATTCCTGATCGATGGGGACGTTGTCGAGCACCTGGCGCATGGGAATCTCGAGAATGACGTCCATCAGCGAAAGCATGCCCATCAGGAACAGGTCGGAATCTCCGTGCTGAACGTTGTGCTGAACTTTGGGTGAGAGCAGCTCGCAAAAACGCGCGCGCACCAGGGCGGCGAGCACCAGGTCGCTGGCCTTATCCTGGCCAGCTCCCAGGCTGGCCACCAGGCGGATCCAGCGGCGGACTTCCCGTTCTCCCAGGATGGAAAGTGCGTGCCGCACGGAGTGAATCTCAGCCTTGAATCCGAAGGCGGCGGAGTTCAGATAGCGCAGCAGCCGGTAGCACAGCGATGCCTCGCCCTTGACCAGATTTTCGATGTGACGCACGTCTAATTCGGGTTGCGAAACCGCCGTCAGCATGCGCAGATAATTGAGCCGGTTGGCGGGAATTTCGTGCGCCGTGAGTATTTCCGGGCGACGGAAGAAGTAGCCCTGAAAGTAGAGAAAGCCGGCCTTCTTGCTGGCGATGAACTCTTCGCGCGTTTCTACTTTTTCCGCCAGCAGCCGGCAGCGCCAGGGGCCGTACCGTTGCACCATGGCAGCCGCATCAGAGGCCGCGGTTGCCCTGAGGTCGACTTTGATGATGTCGGCAAGATCGGTGAGCGCTTCTCGCCCGTCGTTTACCACAAAATCGTCCAGCGCGATCATGTATCCGGCTTCCTTCAGCCGGCGACAGGCTGCCACTACCAGATCATCGGCGGGGACGGTCTCCAGAATCTCGACGACCGTCTGGCCGGCGGGCAGCAACGTGACGTAATCCTTTAGCAGGATGTCGCGGGTGCAGTTCACAAAGGCCCTGCGTCCGTCACAAAGTACATCGAGGCCAAGCAGCATGGAACTGTTCAACGTGCTGCGTGAAGCCGCGTCGGAATCCGGACTTCGAAAAAAATCTTCGATGCCGTCGCGAAAGAGGAGTTCGTAACCGAAGACCTTCTCATCCGTGGTAAGAATCGGCTGGCGGGCGACAAAATGGGTTCCGGGTTGGGGTGCCGGTTTGTCTTCACCGGGGCTTAGTGCAGAGGAAGGGGTGGTCACTCGTTGTCTATCGGCACAGCGTCGCCGAAGATTAGCCGGCGCATTGGCTATTCAGCATGAGTTCGAAGACTTCCCGGGTCGCCGCTTCGAGCAGCGGAACCCAGTTTTCGTGGCTGCCGTTGGCCGCGAGGAGCTCACTCACCGATTTCATGATCGGCCCGCCAGCACAGGGATGACATGTTCCTTTACCTGCTCGGGCGTGAACGGCTTGCGGATGTAGCCGCGCGCCCCGCACGAGAGCGCCTGCACCACATGCGGCTCGCTGCCCTCGGTGGTAATCATGACCACGGGCACATCCTTCGCGTTCTCAATTCCGGGCAGTTGCTTGATGAATTCCAGCCCGTCCATGACTGGCATGTTAATGTCGCAAAGAATGAGATCGACCGGGTTGTCCTTTAGGACAGCCAGCGCCTCGGCCCCATTTCCGGCTTGGAATACCTGGCTCATCTCGATGCCCGCCTGGGCGAGCGAGCGCTCTACTATGTTTCGCATGACCGAGGAATCGTCGACGATGAGAGCACGTATGGACATAAAGCTGTTCGCATTCTTCACTCAGCGAAAGGTCTTACTGCTTCTTCCGGTCAGTGGGCCTTTGGGTACATCGGCATGAGGGTGATAGAACTTCAGGAAAGAGGAGCCGCACAAAGGCGCTGGCTGACGATCCTTCCGGCATCAATCGCGTGAGATTACTGGTTTTGCCGAGATTGGCGCAGCAAGGTCAAGATGTGGAGTGCGCGAGCGATAGCATCCCGCTCTTTACCATTGTTGCCTGGCGGCTTTGGTAAAGTTCGCGATCGCTTGAGAATCGCGGCCTCTGCATTCTCGATCCGCTGCAGCAGTGTGTTCCGGTCACTCTCTAGAACTGCAGCGCGGTAAAGCTTCTCCCAATCTTGCTTGACATAACGTGCAGGCCGGGTGTGATCGGTGTGGTCACAATGAACAGGGTACATATTGAACTCCGCGCCAGTACGTACGGCAGTGTGAATTACCTATCGTTGTTGCTCCTTCGCGCTTTTGGCCCTTGGGTAGTCGGCGCAAACATGGGACGCAAACTCTTTGTCGCGCTGCAACTCGAACTTGTGCATCATTTCGTCGAAAGACGTGCCGATGGGTGCACCAGACGGTTCGAACCGCCAGTCACAGTCGGAGCAACCAAACCCCCGAAAACGCTGTTGTTCAAGCCACACCAGCCTCCTGCTCACGGCCGCCTCTGACTCCGCGCCCCAACGAGTACCCGCTCGTTGTCCAAAAAAGAAGCGTTCTGGTTCGGCATTAACGGCTCCCCTCGCGCCGGCGTACTGCCTGATTGCAAGAAAACGAACAGAAGACACGTAAAGGGACGGAGTTTACATGCGCAGGTCTGGATGGTCTGTCGTGCATCCTACATAGTTTGCGCCGCGCGAACCCCCGATTTCGAGGCTCGTTTGAAGCGTGGGAATCGCTTAAGTATTGGTTCAGGTTTCGTGCGACTTGAAGCGATCAGTATTGCTCAGTACCAGGGTTGTATCGAGCGTAGCGTTGACGTGTCGTCGAGAAGGATTCAATATGCCCTCCCGGAATCCTCCCTTGTTCCGTACAGCGTCAGCGGCGAGTTCATTTCCCGCAACCGCGAGGGCGGTCGGTTCTGATCCTGGTCTGTTTAAGGATGGTTTGTGGAAAGCAAAGGTCTCCAGGTCGTGCAGTCTGGTGAGCGGACAAATCCCGAAGGGAAACCAGTCAGCAACCTTATTCTTCTGTCGATCTCCGTCAGCGACTACGACTCACTGCGTCCTCATCTCGAATACGTCAGCTTGCCAAACCATCTCGTCCTTCACGAGGGGAGTGGAAGGGTAGAATTTGCGTACTTCCCGAATCGAGGTTTGATTTCTCTCGTAGTCGTTATGAAAGATGGAAAGACTGCGGAAGCCGGCATTGTTGGCAATGAAGGCTTCATTGGGACACCGGCGGCTGTTGGCCTGAGCAGGAGCCCGCTTCAAGCGGTCGTACAAATCACGGGGGATGGGTTCCGGGTTGAGGTCGCAGCTTTGCAGGAAACGCTGGAATCCGCTCCACACCTGCAATTGATGTTGAGCCGCTATGCGGTAGTTCAGGGAATGCAGGTTGCACAAACAGCTGCGTGCAACCGCCTGCACGATATTGAGCAGCGCCTCGCACGGTGGTTGCTGATGACACAGGACAGAGTCGATGCAGAGTCGCTGCCCATCACCCACGATTTTCTCGCGACGATGCTAGGGACAGATAGGCCCAGCGTAAGCCTGGCAGCCGGTGCTTTGCAGAAGAAGAAGCTTATCGAGTACACGCGCGGCGCAGTCAAGATCGTGAACCGCAAGAAACTTGAACGCTCCGCCTGTGAGTGCTACGGGATCACACAACAGTACAATGGCGAGCTGGGCTTGAAATAGGTCCGCGAGTGGAAGACTTGTTCTATTGCCTGTGCTCCTGACAGTAAGAACGACTTGATTTATTGCGGGTGCTTCCCGTTCTCGGCTTGAACTTTCTTCTCGCTCTCGACCCGGCCGCTCTCAGTAACGGTAACTCTTTTGACCGCTTTCCGCTAAGTCTTGCTTCTTCGCCCCGAACCTGCAGCCCAGTCCATGCCTGCCGAAGGCTTATCTTGCGTAGTCGCGTAGCCAGCTTCATCGCGACCCTCTGGTCTGACTCCGAGTTTACTAGCGGTTTGGGGATCAAGCTGCCCGGTGACCGGTAGATTCTCAGCCTTCTGAAATCCGCGAATGCCCGCCCGGGTTCGGAAACCGAGTACTCCATCGACTACGCTGCTGTAGTGTCCTGTGTCCTGCAGACCTTGCTGCATCTTCTTGACATCGTTCCGAGGCTCGGCTGCTGGCACTTCCTTGAGGTTGGGGACCGAAACGAGCGGGGTCGGGCGCGGACCCGAGATACTCATCGCCAGCAATAGGAAGACGATACCGGCGCCGGCGGCTTTGATGGCTGGAAACATTCCTGCTCCTCGATTTGTACGCCGGCAATAGATTCTCTCACTTGCTCTAACAATACTGTGCAGAACCGCTCATGTCGTGCGGCCTCTCAGACACAATCTTCCCTCAATTCATAACCGCGCTTCGAATCTTCTGAGTTGAACTGTATTTTCGCCGATCCCGAGACCCTCTACTGTGGCTTCGGGGTTGTGGCTGCGTACGCCTGCACTGGCTGGTCTGAGGTTGTTTTGGCTGCGATGCCTGCCTGGGATGGCTTGTTGGGTGGAATTTCGGTCCCGGCTGGGTAGATGACAATCTGCACCGCTCCCCAGCCTGCATCTGAATTCGTGTCCGTCTGCTTGCCCATTCCCAGAGTTTTGAGCTGACTGTCATCGAACCCGAAGTTCTCGACCAGATACTCGCGGACAACCATAGCCCGCGCTTCGGTTAGCACCAAGTCCTTCTGGGTATCACCTTCCATGCCAGCGGACACCACGATTACCGCAAACCCGAACTGGTTATTCGCCAGAAACTCGCCGCCAGGGTTTAGGGTTTTCTGGTTCTTCAGCTTGGCCGAATCCTGCTTATCGAAAAGCTGCTTCGCTGAGTAGGTAAACTGCTTTGTCGGCGTGCCCTGTGGCAGCCGCTCGATCTCATTTTTTGCCAGTTCGGCGGAATCTTCGTATCCTCGGCTCTTGAAATAGCCGCGCAGTAAGAAATTGTGCTTCATGGCTTCCATGTTCTCCTGGAAGTCAGTGACCCCGGCTTCCGCCTGCACCATGGTGTCACGCATGGCGCTCGTAGTCTGTTCAAGGTTGCTGTAGAGCTGCTTGTCATTAACCAATGCTCCTGCGGTGCCCTGCCCCCCGTCGATCTTGGCGCTGATCGAGTCGAGATTCGCCGTTGCCCGAGTTGCATTCCGAATGGCCTGCTGGCTGCTATCTAGAATGTCGCTCGTCTTTTGAAACAGGTCTGACATTTCGAGTGGCGGCTGACTGGCGATGGTGTCACCTTCCCGGACCTCGGCTGCACTGGCGGATCCAAATGAGATCGCCAAAAACTGATTGCCCAGCAACCCCTCGGTTTCAATTGTGGCTACGGAGTCTTGCTTGACGATCTGGTGGGTCGACTTGCCCAGATCCATGACGATGGTGACTTTCTCGCCGGGTTTGTGGGGCAACAAGATGGCATGCACGGTTCCCACGTGAACCCCGCCCACCCGCACATCGCCGCCAGCATCCAGGCCCACCACATTGTCGAATTGCGCCTTCAATTGGTACGTGGAACTGAAAAGATACTGCTTGCCGCCAATAATGAAGATGCCGGCCACCAGAATTGCCAGTGTCGCAACGATGAAAGCTCCCAACCGCGCCGCTCTCGACATATGTCCTCCTACGAATGCCTTAGAAATTCCCTGACAAATTCGACGTCACTTTTCTGCAGTTCTTCAAAGTTGCCTTCGATGACCACATTTCCCTCATTGAGCAGGGCAAGCCGGTCCGCAATCGTCTTTGCGCTGTGCAGATCGTGAGTCACAACGATGGATGCCACGTGATGTTCCTCCTGGAGCTTGAGAACCAAATCATCAATCTCCGCGGAACTAATGGGGTCGAGCCCGGCAGTGGGCTCGTCGAGCAGCAGAATGTCCGGCTCCAAAGCCAGGGCACGAGCCAGTCCTACCCGTTTCTGCATGCCACCCGAGATATCCGAAGGCATCTTCCCGAGGGCGCTTTCCATGCCCACTTCTGCCAGTAGTTCTCTGACCCGGTCGCCCCGCTCCACCTTCGACATTTCCTTCTTATGGTGCTGCAGCGGAAAGGCCACGTTTTCCCCGACAGTCAGCGAATCGTAAAGCGCACCGTGCTGAAACAGGAAGCCCATCTTCTTTCGGATTTCGCCCATCTGGTCGAGAGTCAAGCCTGCAATGTCTTGCCCGTGGATACAAACCGATCCCGAGTCAGGCTTCTGCAGGCCGATAATGAGCCTGAGCAATACGCTCTTGCCAGTGCCACTTCGCCCAAGCACCGCCAGAGTCTCGCCGCGCCCCACGGCCAGGCTAATCCCGTCCAAAACCTTTTGGTTCCCGAAAGACTTGTGCAAGTCATCGACAGCGAGCACTGGCGCGCTGCCGTCTTCTTCGGCTTCTGCTCGCTCCATCGCGGTTTGAATCGGGACTTGATCGATTGTTTCCATACTCGCTTCTGCCATTTCTTTAATGAATGTTCATGGGAAAAATATAAGGATCAGCTTCACCAGCACGACATCGGCCAGGATCACGAACAGCGAGGACAAAACCACCGAACTGGTGGCCGCCCGGCCCACGCCCGCGGCGCCTCCCTGTGTCCGCATTCCCTGAAAACACGCGATCAGCCCAATGATCAGGCCAAACACCATAGTCTTAAGCGTTGGGGGCAGGAAATCGTTGAAATCGGCGCCATTGAAGCCGTTATTGATGAACTGATGTAACGACAGCGGCTCAACCATGGCCTGCGTAACCCAGCCCATGACCAAGCCGCATAAGTCGGCAGCGAGGGTCAGCAAAGGCAGCATCACAATGCAAGCCAGGATGCGGGTCGCGGCCAGCAGCCGATAAGGGTTTACCGCAGATGCCTCGATCGCATCGATCTGCTCGGTCACCTTCATCGACGCCAACTCCGCGCCAATGCCGGCGCCCACTCGACCACTCACCACCAGACCGGTGATGATCGGACCCGTCTCGTGAATCACGGAGAACACGATGGCGGCGGGCAGCAGCGACTTGGCCCCGAATCGAGTCAGGCTGTAACGGGCCTCCAGGGAGAGTACAACCCCGGTGGCCGCGCCGGCCAAAGCCACCAGCGGCAGGGACTTTGATC
This sequence comes from uncultured Acidobacteriaceae bacterium, assembly GCA_963770235.1. Taxonomy (GTDB): domain Bacteria; phylum Acidobacteriota; class Terriglobia; order Terriglobales; family Acidobacteriaceae; genus Sulfotelmatobacter. Next base: position 147,443 of record CAVYOW010000010.1, read on the forward strand.
CGATCTCGTCGAGCTGTCGAAACAATTCGCGGAATTCAAACGGCGGCGTGACCGCAGCCCGCACAACTTGCCAGAAAAAGATGCCGAGATCGCCGAACCATTCGAGAAACTCGTTGCCGAGGCGCCAGGCCGCGTTCGGCGGCGAGGAGATGAGTTGGATTCGCTGTCCCCGAACTTGCTGGCTCATGCCTGCGACCGCACTGGATTCGGGGTCGATCACGGATTTGATCCTGCATTCTTCGCTCCGTGCCCATTGTCCAAGTGCAGGCGATGAAGCAAGGAGTGGGGTCCGCTATAGAGGAATTCCAAAGCGATGTTCCCGCCCACGTATCCCAGCATGGCGTAGTTACCCATCCGAAGTGCGTCCTTGCCGTTGTAGCGGCCGGGATACCACGCGTAGACCGCCGTCAGCGTTCCCGCATACGGCGCGACGAGCGCGGAGAAAGAGAAGACGCTGTGGCCGTCCTGGCCGCGGCGTGCGGTCAAGGTTGAGATCACGGCGTGGCGCAATCGTGGAAACGCGCCCTTGCACTCGCAGCGGTAGTACAACGTGTCCTCCCTGAATGCTTCCGCCAGCCCATAGCGCGTCGTCGTGCTGATCGCCGCGATGCCAAAAGCCGATCCAAAGCGCTTGCCATAGCCCTCAGCGCCTTGCCCCCACTCCGGCGGGGTGTTATAGGCCTGGCCAATGCCGGCCGCAAACACTGCGCCTGTCGCTGGATACGGGCCGAACGCGTCGAAGAAGTAGTTCTGGATCTTCGTTTTCTCTGTCGGACGCGTATACGTCAAGTCTGGCGCCGCGGTTGTGCTTGCAACAATACGCGAGGTACCTCCCGAATCGGCCGGTGCTTGCGCCTTTGCCACCAAGGGTAGGGCCGCAAGGCTCGCAGTCGCCAGCCACAGAGGCACGAGTCTGCGCACCTTCATGTTGATTCCTCCTCGGTCAATCTAAGTGTATTCAACAAGAGGTCGCCGTTTTTCATGCGGTAAGTGGGCAGGTTCCATGGTCACACTGGCAGGCAATCTCGACCTCCTTCGATCCCGCGTCTTTACAGGCTTGACCGCAGTATTTGTCGCCGGCTTGAACCAAGCAACGGCACGGTAGATGCGCACACTTAACCCGCTCATTCGTCGTCATTATAGTTTCCTTTCCAAGTTTTTCTTTCCCACCTGACGCCTCCAAAGCATTGTGGTCGTCAGAACCTTGTGAATGGCTAGTATCAACCGTTAGGCTGCAGAAAGCTGGTCAGAATTGATCGTCTTTTTATGAGTGGAAGCTTATGGCACGTAAGACGAGGTTGAGGCGAGAAACTCCCAAGACGTTGTAGGACGCTAGATGAAGTCGCCGACCAGTGCATGGTCAACGCCACGCAACATCCTGGCTCCGTCTGGCGGGAAAACGCGGAACGTGCAACTCAAGCCTTGTTACGGCGTTCTGGCGAACTTGGAAGTACGTCTTTAAAAACCAACTGAGTAGTTGGCGGGGACGACGGGACTCGAACCCGCGGCCTCTGCCGTGACAGGGCAGCGTTCTAACCAACTGAACTACGTCCCCACTCGCCAAATCAACAAGATGCGAAATCGCCAGTGTTTTTGCGGCTCTGGATGGGTTACATACCGTCCACAATCCCTGAACGCTCACGCTGTTTTATCTTAACACAGCCACACGTGCTGAACTGCTTCAACGGACTTCTGGGCAATCCGCACTCCTTATCATCAGTCCCTCCGGATCGCCTCGGGCAAAGACCAGTGCCGATTCCTCGACCATCCAAAAGTCTTCGTACTTCCCCGTGAACTGCGCAGCCAGGTGTACCCGAGTTGCTTGGCGCGTCACAGCTTGCTGAGTTCGGCGCCTCGACCGGGGAACATGCGGTCGCAACCTGCAATCAGGATGCACATCGAACAATGTCCCATAACAATCGAACACGACGGCTTCGATGCCGGGCTTTATCGAGCTTTCTCCTGCATCCAGGTTTCAAGCGAAGAGTACGGAAGAACCGATTTACAGCTATGACTTGGTCTGCTAAAGTTGCCGCCGGGCGCGGAATCGGAGTCCGCATCAGTTCACGATTGGCGGAGCGACACAGAGTCAGGGAGGATCGAACTCATGGCTCATTCATACGAGACGTGGATGAAGGAAGTCCGCGCTGCGTTCGACTCATTAGACACTCCGATGGCGGACTGGCAGACAATCGGCGCGTTCGATTACCGAAAAGAGTACGACGCAGGCGTCAAACCTGAAGACGCCGCGATGAAGGCCAACCGCCACTGGTGGCATGAGTGGAACAAGTCTCTGAATCAGGACTGCCGGCAGGCCAAAGACTGCTGGCTCCCTCGGGGTCATCAAGGCGAGTGCCAGCCTGTCGCAGAGCTTGCTTCCCGACAGTAATGACGCATGATCTAACTGGCTTTGAATGGTGGGCAGTGCAGGACTCGAACCTGCGACCTCCTGCTTGTAAGGCAGGCGCTCTAACCAGCTGAGCTAACCGCCCCTCGTACCTTTGCCTTTGCGTGAATACATCCTTAGGTTTCGCAGGGCAAGCGCCGCGCGGACCGAAACGCCGATTGAGGGGCATCCCGGCGCGAACCGCTCACCTAACGAGTCTACGCGAGCCGCGAAAAATCGGTCAAACCCGAGACCGCAATCTCATTGACCCGCGGGACCGACTCTTTACCCTGCTAGACTGACGCGTGCGGCGTCTGATCGTCAATGCCGATGACTTTGGCTTCACGGCGGGCATCAATCGCGCCATCGTCGAAGCTCATTCTCACGGAATCGTGACCTCCTCCACTCTGATGGCCAACGGGCGCGCGTTCGAGGACGCGGTGCGTTTGGCAGCGACCGTTCCTCGTCTCAGCGTGGGCTGCCATGTCGTACTGATCGACGGCGAGCCGGTTCTTAAGGCGGAACTGCCCTCCATCACTGCCGCGGATTCCGGCGGCGCCCGCTTCCGGGACGGACTGAAGTCTTTCGCCGCCCGTGCCCTGGCCGGCCGCCTGAACCCGCGCGAGATCGAAGCTGAGGCCAGCGCGCAGATTCGCAAGCTCCAATCGGCCGGCGTCAGCGTCTCTCACGTGGATACCCACAAGCACACACACCTGTTTCCCAGCGTGCTGCGGCCCGTGCTGAGCGCTGCCCGAGCCTGCGGCGTGCGCGCCGTTCGCAATCCCTTTGGCCCGCGCAAACCTCTTAAATCGAGTGAACTGTTGACGCGTCCCAGCCTGTGGACACGTTATGCCGAGGTCCGAATTCTTCGCACGCTTGCCGCCAAGTTCCGCGAGACAGCGGAACGGGAGGGTTTGGTGACTCCCGATGGCACTCTCGGCATCGTCGTAACAGGGGCCCTCGATGAAAAACTCTTCCGCGCCATCGCCGCAGTTATTCCCGAAGGCACCTGGGAATTTGTCTGTCATCCGGGATATAACGACGATGATCTGAAGTCGGCCAAGACTCGCCTGCGCCAGTCGCGCGAGACTGAGTTGCGCGTCTTGACCATGCCCGAGGCAGGAGAGTTGCTTTTGAGTCAGGGAATCGCTTTGATTTCGTACCGCGATCTGATTCCCACATAGACCAGGCCATAGTGGCGTCGGATCGTCATGGGACGCGCCGCCAGATCGAGTGACCTTCGTAATCCCACGTAAGCCCTTCCCTGCGTTATCATTCCATTAGAACCGGCTCAGATCTTCAAGCTGGGAGGCCTTTATCATGTCTGCCACCGGGGCAGCCCCGCGAGCAACCTTGGACCTGCGCGTACGTGTGTGGGGCATGGGTGCGAGCGGTCAACCCTTCCATCAGAACGCCACCGCACAGAATGTCAGCATCACCGGAGCCTGCATTTCCGGCATCGAGCAGGAGTTGAAGGTGGGCGACGTCATCGGCGTCCAATACGAGACCAAGAAAGCTCGCTGCAAAGTAATCTGGGTGTCGGAAGCCGGCGCACTAAAGAAAGTTCAGGTCGGGGTTCAGTTGGTGGTTGACCAGGAGTGCCCCTGGATCTCAAAGTTGCCGCCGGAAGAGCGGTCCAACCTGCCGGCTCCTACTCCCGACAATCGCCGAAGGTTTCAACGTCACAAGATCTCGTTCCCCCTGGAATTCAAAGACGAGCGCGTGAACACTCCCATGCGTGTAAATGCCACAGACATCAGTGGAAACGGTTGTTATGTTGAGACCGCGATGCCGCTGACCATCACCACCGTGCTGAAAGTGGATTTCTGGATCGACCAGGAACACGTAACCGCCTCCGCCACCGTCCGCACCCGCGATCCCGGAGTCGGCATGGGCATCGAATTCACCGGTCTGCCAGAAGAGACTAAGAAACGCTTCCAAACCCATCTGGACAAGCTGGATCCTGGCATTTCCAAGCCAGGTCCAAAAGCCGAGGAGTAAGTCCTCCAGCAAAATCGCTCTTCCCGCGCACCAAACCTTGCCCGCGCCCTGTAGAATCTGCATCGTCTATTCTTTCCTGCCATCGAATTACAGAACCTTACAGAACCATGAGAAAGGGCGGACTTTAGCGGAATGAAGATTGGGATCACCTGTTATCCCACCTACGGAGGCAGCGGCGTGGTGGCTACGGAACTCGGCCTGGAACTGGCGCAACGCGGCCACGAGATTCATTTCATTTCCTACGCCCAGCCCATCCGGCTGCGGGGTGAAGAACCCAATATTCATTATCACGAAGTCGAAGTGTCGCGGTATCCGCTGTTCGACTATCCGCCGTACGACCTGGCGCTGGCCACGCGCATGGCCGAGGTGGCGCAGTTGTATGATCTCGATTTGCTGCATGTGCATTACGCGATTCCGCACTCGGTGAGCGCACTGCTGGCGCGGCAAATGCTGGGAGATGGTCCGCGAGGCCGCCGGCTGCCCTTCGTTACCACCTTGCATGGCACCGACATCACGCTGGTCGGGATTGACCGCTCCTACCTGCCCATCACCCGCTATTCCATTAACCAGAGCGACGGCGTCACCGCCGTCTCCAACTATCTGCGCGACCGCACCATGCGGGTCCTCGACGTGAAGAAAGAAATCGAAGTCATCTACAACTCCGTCAATTGTGACGTGTACGTCCGGAACCACAACGCCGAGCTTCACGCCGAGTATGCGCCCAACGGGGAGCGGCTGCTGGTCCATCTCTCCAATTTTCGGCCGGTAAAGCGAGTCTCGGATGTGGTGGAGATTTTCGACCGCGTGCGCAAGAAGGTTCCATCAAGGTTAATGCTGATCGGCGACGGCCCGGACCGTTCCGTAGCCGAATGGCTCGCCGTACAAAAAGGAATCCATGAGGACGTGCTCTTCCTGGGCAAGCAGGACCAGGTGCAGGAGAAGCTGGGAATCGCCGACATCCTGCTGATGCCGAGTGAGTTGGAATCCTTCGGCCTGGCAGCGCTGGAAGCGATGGCGTGTGAAGTCGTCCCCATCGCGACCCGCACCGGCGGCGTCTCGGAAGTGATCGGAGACGGTGTGAGCGGGTATCTGGCCGACGTCGGCGATGTCGACACGATGGCCCGTTACGCCATCGAACTCCTGAGCGATGAAAGCCGCCTGCGGGCTATGGGCAAGGCAGCTCGTGCCGTAGCGCAATCCCGCTTCTGTTCCAGCAGGATTGTTCCCCAATATGAGGATTTCTACCGGCGCGTGGTGGAGCGCTCTTCGTAGAAAGCCTCTGGAACTGCTCCCGTGGCCTGCAGAAGCGGCAAGCGGATGCGGACCAGCGTTCCCTTGCCTTCCCGGCTGTCAATCGTCATGCGCGCGGTATCTCCGTACAACACCTGCAGCCGCTCGGAAATATTGGCCATGCCAATCCCCGCGCCTTGTGTGCTGGTTGATTCGGCCAGTGGCGTGGCGGCGATACCCACGCCATCGTCTTCCACTTCGATGATCAAAACGGAATCGGCCAGGCGGCTGCGCAGGTAGATGCTGCCGCCTTCCACCTTGAAGGAGAGCCCGTGTTTGATGGAGTTTTCCACCAGCGGCTGCAAGATCATGCTGGGAACCATTACATCGAGGGACGCGGCGTCGAGTTCCTTCACCACCCGGAGTTTATCGGGTCCAAAGCGGACCACTTCAATGTCGAGAAAGTTGTCGATGAATTCCACTTCTTCTCGCAGAGGCACGAACGAGTCTGCGCTGTTGAGCAAACGGCGGAGGATGGTGGCCAGTTTGGAGATCACGTCGCGGGCTTTATCGGGATCGAAGCGCACGAGAGAAGAAATCGAGTTCAGGGTATTGAAAAGGAAATGAGGATTAATCTGGTTCTGCAGCGCTTCCATGCGCGCATGCAGAAGTAAGCGCTCTTGCTCTTCCAGTTTGATCTGGATGCGCACGCTGTTGAAGATCTTGAGCTCGATCCCGATGGCCATAGCCGACGCCGCATAGATCGCCACCTTGACCCACCAATTGCTGCTGTCCAGGCTGAAGATGGAATGGGGAAAATAGCGCGACAACTGGCTCTGGACGAAACGCAGCCCGATGATCGTAGTGAAGAACATGATCTGCCAATCGAACAGGTGGGGCGTCGGCAGATTGCGGCGGATCAGGCGATAAATGCTGAGATCGATGAAGGGAGAGAACGACCAGATGTCGTCCTTATCCCGCGCCATGGTGCGCAGTTGACCGGCGATGAAGCCGCAAAGCATGCCGAAGGGCAGCGTCGCCCACTCCCCGTGCACCAATGCGGGCAGGGCCATCAAAATGCCGCCCAGAACGCCCGCCCATCGGCCGCCGATCGCTCCCAGCAGGAGCGCGGTTTCAAAACTCAAATCTCCCGCGAAAAAGCTTCTGGCGGAGAACCGGATCCATACCCCGATTGTGATCGGCAACCCCAACCACAGCACCAGATAAATCTTCTGACGCAGCGAACGCTCTTCGCGAAACAGCAGCGACTTGAACTCCACGGAGCGCACCAGGCTGCTGGAGACGGCCGCAGCCACGCCCAGCTTCACCAGCAGATTGATCCATATCAGTCGCGGTTCCATGGAGGTCTCGGGCGAACACAACTGTCCGCGAGAAAACTGTAGCACGAAGCAGTGGGCCGGTCAGAAACAGAAAATGACTTGGCAGGCGGGAATCCTGTCAGTCGGTCCTCGTCTGCGCCCGTCTTGCGATTTGACCGCGGCGGACGTAACATCCTGATTCTGAAAGGATGGGCGTGATGATCCTAGGTATGTCTCTCTCGACATTTACCCTCGTGCATGTGATGTTGAGCCTGGTGGGCATCGGCTCCGGATTCCTCGTCCTGTACGGGCTACTTCTCGGCAAACGGTTTGACGGCGCGACCGCGATCTTTCTACTGACGACTGTCTTAACCAGTCTGACCGGATTCCTGTTCCCGTTCGAGCGCCTCTTGCCGTCTCATGTGCTGGGGATTATCTCGCTCGTGGCGCTCGCGGTTGCCATCGTCGCCCGCTACGTGCGTCACATGGCTGGTGCCTGGCGCCCGATCTACGTGGTATGCGCTGTGCTTGCCCTCTATCTGAATGTCTTTGTTCTGGTAGCGCAGATCTTCATGAAGGTGCCGGCTGTGCACGCGCTGGCTCCAACGCAGAAAGAGCCGCCGTTTCTGGTCGCACAACTTGTCGTGATGGCGATCTTCGTCGTGCTCGGCATTTACGCGGTGAAGAAATTTCGTCTTGAGCCAGTCGCTACCGCGCCCGCCTGGTCGAACCCTAAGGCGTCTTGATCGATGAGATGACCGGATCGCCTAGAGCTTGTTCAATCTGAGCGTGTTCAATCTGATCGATCCGCGCTCGCGATTGGCAGCCGTCTGCGCGAGTGCTGCCATGCTTACCGCGGTTGCGGCAACTTGGCCTTGGTCAGCCAGAAGTCATTGATGCTCTTCACCAGGCTCTCGAACGCGCTCAACTGCACGGGCTTGCAGAGGTAGCAATTGGCATGCAGTTGATAGCTTTTCGCGATGTCGGCTTCCGACTCGGATGTGGTCAGGATCGCGATAGGAATCGTTTTCAGCTTGTCGTCCTTCTTGATTTGAGCCAAAACCTGGCGGCCATCCATTCGAGGCATGTTCAGATCCAGCAAGGTAAGATCCGGGCGAGGGGCATTTGCGTGAACTCCCTCACGCCTCAGAAACGCCATGGCCTCAACGCCGTCGTTAGCCACGTGCAAATGGACGGACATGTTGGCAGCGCGAAAGGCTTCCTGCGTCAGCCGGACATCTCCGGGACTGTCTTCGACCAAAAGAACTTCTAGCGGCATACCGTTTCCTCCGTCGGTGTAATCGTCGGTGCATACATGATTTCCTCTCACTCTCTTTCCAGAGGCGAACCGCGGAACGCGATGCTGTGCCAGACCCTGCAATCTTCTTGCAAAGAGCCGATCTACTGTATTTGCGGCAACCTGGCCCTGGTCAGCCAGAAGTCGTTGATGCTCTTCACCAGGCTCTCGAACGCATTCAACTGCACGGGCTTGCAGAGGTAGCAATTGGCATGCAGTTGATAGCTTTTCGCGATGTCCCCTTCCGACGTCGGATGTGGTCAGGATCACGATAGGAATCGTTTTCAGGCTGGTCATCGTTCTTGATGAGAGCCAGAGCCTGGCGGCCATCCATTCTGGGCATGTTCAGATCCAGCAAGGTAAGATCCGGGCGAGGGGCATCGACGTAAACCCCCTCATGCCTCAGAAAGGCCAGAGCCTCGACGCCGTCGTTAGCCACGTGCAGATGGACTGCGGGATTCACCGCGTGGAAGGCTTCCTGCGTCAGCCGGACATCTCCGGGACTGTCTTCGACCAGGAGAACTTCTAGGGACATACTGTCACCTCCGTCGGTGTAATCCGCTGGTATACATGATTTCCCCTCACTTCCTTCCAGGGCAAAGCGAAAAGTCGAACCCTGCCCAGTTGTCGATTCGACCGGATGCTGCTGCCGTGCCGCTCGGCAATCTTCTTGCAGATGGCCAGTCCGATGCCGGTGCCGGCGAACTCTTCCCGTTTGTGCAGCCGCTGGAACATGCCAAAAATCTTTTCGAAGTACTGCGGATCGATTCCCAATCCGTTGTCCTTCACCGAAAACATCCATTTGCCGTCGCCGTTCCTGGCGGCGGAGATGTGCACCCGGGGGACGCCGGGCTTTTGGTACTTGATGGCGTTGCCGATCAGGTTCTGAAATAACTGGGTCAGTTGCATTTCGTCCGCCAGGACGGCAGGCATGGGGTCGTGGGTCACCTGCGCACCGCTTTCTGTCGATGGCGCCGCGCAGATTCTGCAGCGCCTGCAGCAAGGCTTCTTCGCTGGAAGTATCGACGCAGATCCTTTCCCTTGGTCCCGACCCGCGAAAAGGCCAGCAGATCCTGGATCAGGCGCTGCATGCGGTTGGCGCCATCCACCGCGAAAGCGATAAACTCGTCGGCCTCGGCATCCAGCTTGCCCTTGTAGCTTCCGGGAGAGAAGCTGGGTGTAGCTGGCCACCATGCGCAGCGGCTCCTGCAAGTCGTGCGAGGCAATGTAGGCAAACTGCCCCAATTCCTCATTGGAACGGTACAATTCGTCGAGCTTCCGCAGAAGATTGGCTTCCGCGCCCTTGCGCAGCGCTGATGTCGCGGATCGCCGCCGTCACCAGGATGCCATCGGCACTTTCGAGCGGGCTCAGCATGAGTCTCGATGGGAAACTCGCTGCCATCCTTGCGCCGCCCGGTGAGCTCGATTCCGGTGCCGATCTGCTGCGCCAGCGCGTCTTCCGCGGATGCGGGTACCGTCGGCAATGATCCGTTCCGCGAAGCCTTCGGGGATGATGTTCTTCACCTTCTGCCCGACCAGTTCGTCGCGGCTGTAGCCAAACTGTTTTTCCGCCTGAACATTCAGCAGAACAATCTCTCCGCCCACGTTGACCACCACCATGGCATCGGGAGCCGCTTCCAGCAGGCCGCGGTACCGGCCTTCCATCTGCGCCAGATGGGTTTCCGCAGCCTTGCGCACGGCTGATGTCGCGGATCGCCGCCGTCACCAGAATTCCTTCGGGACTTTCGAGCGGGCTCAGCATGAGTCTCGATGGGAAACTCGCTGCCATCCTTGCGCCGCCCGATGAGTTCGATTCCGGTGCCGATCTGCTGCGCCAGCGCCTCGGCCGCGGCTTCGGGTACCGTCGGCGATGATCCGTTCCGCGAAGCCCTCGGGGATGATGTTCTTCACCGGCTGGCCGACCAGCTCATCGCGGCTGTAGCCGAACTCTTTCTCCGCCCGAACATTCAGCAGAACGATCTCTCCGCCCACGTTCACCACCACCATGGCGTCGGGGGCGGCTTCCAGCAGGCCGCGGTATCTGCCTTCCATCTGGGCCAGATGGGTTTCCGCACCCTTGCGCACGCTGATGTCGCGGATGGCCGCCGTCACCAGAATGCCTTCGGCACTTTCGAGCGGGCTCAGCATGATTTCGATGGGAAACTCGCTGCCATCTTTGCGCCGCCCGATGAGTTCGATTCCGGTGCCGATCTGCTGCGCCAGAGCCTCGGCCGCGCTGCGGGTACCGTCGGCGATGATCCGTTCCGCGAAGCCTTCGGGGATGATGTTCTTGACCTTCTGCCCCACCAGTTCGTCGCGGCTGTAGCCGAACTGCTTCTCTGCCTGAACATTCAGCAGAACGATCTCTCCGCCCACGTTTACCACCACCATGGCATCGGGAGCCGCTTCCAGCAGTCCGCGGTAGGACTCGAGTTGTACCTTCCGATTCAATCGGGGTGCGGTCTTCATTTCACCTGACTTTGTGCTGTGCGCACTGCTTCTAGGGTTTCCACTTCGAGTAGGGGCGCTGGTGCCTTGAGGTGAGATACGGGACAGTTGCCTACTGGCGATGTCATCAGTATGCGCCGACAATACTGGCGATCCGACAGGATAAGTTCTGAAATTCGCACCGGAAATTCCACTTCGGGACAACCTCCATTTTCGAAACAGTTGCGAGATTTAAGCTAAGCCGAGAGCCGATCTCCCGCGCCGGGCCAATCTGTTCACTCGAAGATAGCTCAGGCAGTCGCGGCCTTGGCTCGGTTCTTGGCGGAAATTGCGACTTTGCGGCCGATGGCTCCTTTCTCCAGAAAATTCTTCAGCTTGAGGATGAGGGTCGGCGTGATGTCCTGCCCTTTGGCCACCAGCAACATGCCGGTCTTGGTGCGCAGCTCTTCCTCCAGAACCATGTCGTAGGGGATCAATTCCGAAATATCGCAGGAGCGCACCTCCGTCTTGTTCTTCTCGCCATCCATCTCCACCAGAGCCTGAAAAATTCGCGGATCGAAATCCGCATGCTGCCGCGACAGACGGCTTTGCGGCCTCGGCCTGAGACAGACCTTTGGTCACCAGTTCATCAAAAGCCAGGGTGGCCCGCAGCAGGTTGGCTCCCAGCCGCATGTCGGCCGTGGCCACCTTCGCGATGTCGCCTCGCGACCGGCGCCGAGTCATTTTGGTGCGCAATCATCCAGGCAATGGGCTCCATCCGGGGAATTTTCGATAGCAGGTCGCGAGCCACGCCGGGGTGAGCGTCAAAGCGCTTTTGTTCGTCCGGCGGAAGCGTCCGGCCGGCGTAGACAGCTTCGATGGTTTCCGGGTGCAGCGTGACGCATCCCAATTGCGACATCATGGCCGCTACCTCAAACCTCCAGGGGCTGGCCAGAGCCATCCGCGTGGCCACCTGATGGATATAGCGGCGCACCCGCAGCGCCCGGCCAAACGCCGCCGGGTTGACCAGGCTCAGCACCTCGGTGAGCACCTGGATGCTGCCTTGCAGCGTGTTTTCCAATAGGTCTTTTTCCGCCGTGAGCAGGCGATACTGCATCAATCCCGCAGTCAAGGCTTTCCCCAAGGTGTCCTTGTTGCAGGGCTTGGTCAGAAAGCGAAAAATGCTTCCTTCATTGACCGCGCTCACCGCGCTGTGGACATCGGCATCGCCGGTCAGCATGATGCGAATCGTATCGGGCGCGAGCAGCTTGACCTTTCGTCAAGAGCTGGGCGCCATCCATTTCCGGCATTCGCATGTCAGAGACCACAACGGCATAGGGCCCGGTGGCTTCGAGCGCGGCCAGGGCCGCGGCTCCGCCCGGCGCAGTTTCGATTTGAAATTCGTTGCGGAACATGCGCTGATAGCCCACCAGCACGGCGTCTTCGTCGTCCACCATAAGAATTTTTTCAGGCATTGGGCTCACTCCGAGAGGCAACTTCCCGACAAGCTTTCTCCCACGACGGCAGTTGTCGCTGGAGTCCGATTTGGGTCAAAAGAGGTTCATCCATCCCCGAGGTTTCATCGGAAGGAGGATGAACATGCAGATGGTTATCGTAGTAATCGGCGGCATGCACGGCGATCAGCGCGGAAAATGACGTGGGTTGGGCGTGAGCCGGCTGGTGGTGCCAGGCAACCGCTTCCACGATGGAGTCGGTCAGCCCCCATAACCCGAGCAGATAGGCTCCCACTCCGTTGTGGGTACAACCAAAGGCATCCCCTTCACACCGTGCCAGCAGAACTCCAGGTTCCGCTGCCCGCTTCAGAACCTGCTGATATTCGGCGCCAAAAGCGGAGGCCAGGACCAGCCGCCCCACATCGTGCAGCAGACCGGCGGTGAAGGCATCCTCCGTCACTCCGCTGAGAAGACAGTTCTACCCGGGCAATGGCCTTGGCGAAACTGGCGGTGCTCATGCTGTGGTCCCACAAGAAGCCCAAGTCCCGAGTGAGATGGCCTCCCAAATCGGAGAACACTTGCACGCTGAGAACCAGCGCTTTCAGATTTTCGATTCCGATCAGGCAGGACGGCCTGCTGGGGACTGGAAACGCGGTTGGAAAGCCCAAAAAATGCCGAGTTGACCAACTGCAACACCTTGGCGGACATGCCCATATCCTGGGCGATCAGGTTGCCTATTTCTGTAATCGAACTGTCTGAAGATCGCAGCGCCTCGGTCACCGCAACATAGAGTGCGGGAAGGCTGGGCACGGTTTTCAGCCGGCCGATGACCTCTTTCAAGTGAGTATCGTTAAGCATGTCGCGCAAGGCAAAAGCGCGCATCAGCCGTTGCTTGAGTTCATCGAGATCGCAGGGCTTGGACAGATACTGGTGGCTGGGGCCCACCGAGCGCAAAATGGTCTCGCGGTCCGATTGCCCGGAAAGAATGATGCGGACCGTCCGGGGAAACTTGACCTTGACCAAATCCAGCAGTTGGGCGCCATCCATCCCGGGCATGCGCATGTCGGTAATCACCACGTCGAACGGGAGCTTGCGCCATCGTCTCCAGGGCTTCGGCGCCGCTGTTGGCGAGTTCGACTTCCCACTCGGCGCGCATGCCGCGCAGGCTGTGCTGGATGCCCTGCAGAATCATGGGCTCATCATCGACAAAGAGGATTCGCTTGTTCATGGCGCGAGAGCTCCCGTTCCCAGCGGAAGGCGGATGAAGAAGGTCGTCCCGTGCCCCAGTTCACTTTCAAACCAGAGCTGGCCCTGATGACGTTTGACAATCGCGGCGTGCGCCAGCGCCAATCCCTGCCCCGTGCCTTTGCCCACTTCTTTGGTAGTGAAAAAAGGCTCGAAGACTCGCGACCGTATTTCCGTTGGGATGCCGGCGCCGGTGTCGGCCACCGCAATCCTGGCCCAGTCGCCTTCCTGCCGCGTGCTGATGGTGATGGTGCCTTTCCCGTTCCCATTCTTCTCGGCCGCGTTGCTGATGGCGTGTGCGGAATTGACGATCAGGTTCAGGATCACCTGGTTGAATTCCCCGACCAGGCATGGGACCAGGGGCAGGTCGGCGTCGAATGCGGTAACCACGTCGGCGCAGTACTTCCATTCGTGTCTAGCCACTGAGATGGTGGTTTCGATCGCCTGGTTGAGGTTGATGGCTTGCTTTTCCTCCGAGCCGGGATGGGAGAATTCCTTAAATCCCTTCACGATCTTCGCGATCCGCTTTACTCCCTCCAGCGACAGGTCGATGGCCTTCGGAATATGTTCCGACAGGTATTCCAGGTCACACTTCTGATGGAGTTCGCAGAACTGCTGAAGATGTTCGGAGGAAACTGGGCCGGCGGCGCATTCCGCTTGCATCGTCCCGCAGAAGGTCATGAACTCCGCGACCGGGCCCCAGGAATCCTTCAGGAACCTGATGTTGTCCCCGACGAATTGCGTGGGCGTGTTGATCTCATGCGCGATGCCGGCGGCCAGCTGACCGATGCCCTCGAGTTTTTGCGCCTGCCGAAGCTGCAATTCCAGGACCATGCGTTCGGTGACGTCAGCCCCGGTGATGATGAACCCGGTTTGTTCGCCGCCTTTCGCCGGGACTGCGCAGAACATTCAGACCCAGAAACCGGGTCTTGCCTTCGCGCTCGTAGGCCAGATTCTCGGAGCGATAAGAAGACTCGGTCGCCAGCCAGCGCGCGATCTCCGCTTTCATCCCCGGATGCAGCCATCGGATTCCGCAGTCTTCGATCATGCGCCCCACTACGCTGCTGTCTTCGATCCCGAAGGTATTGGTCGCGGTCAGATTCCAGCGCGTGATGCGGCCCTGAGAATCCACCCCGATCAGGATCGAAGGGATCGAGCGCAGGAACAGTTCGGTTTCCGCGTGGGCAGCCTGCAGCTCGGCCAGGAGTTCACCCTTGACCCGATTGGCAGCTTCCGCCTCCTCCTGAGCCTTCTGCATTTCAACTTCCGCCTTCATGCGCTGAGTGGCATAGCGAATGGCTCGGAGCAGCCCTGGAGTCTCGATTTGGCCTTTGACAAGAAAGTCCTGGGCGCCCTCCTGCAAAGCCTGGTCGGCCACCAATTCGTCGTCACACCCGGTCAGCACAACCAACGGAATGCGAGGCGCGGCGGCGCGCGCCCGCCGCACCGCTTCCAGTCCCTGTGCGTCCGGCAACCCGAGGTCGAGCAGGATAATGTCCACGGCATTCGTCGCCAGGTGATTCTCCGCCTCGCTCATAGATCCGACATCGGTCAAGGCGAACTTACCCGGCTGCCGTGCTTGAGCATCTCCCGCAGCAAACGAACATCCAGCGAATTGTCTTCCACCAGAAGAAGCCTTAGGGAGGTCTCACTCATTTGTTTGCAGTCGCAACGGCGTGCTGGTGAATAGGGACCTCGTCAGCGAGGCGCAACCCGGAAGCAGCGTCGGCGAAGATACCGCTGCCTACCATCTTCCAGTCCCATCGGCGGAATTGACGCTCCGCTTTAACGCTCGAAGGATGAGCGCATTCAGCGGCCGAAACTATGGTTCCGTCGGCGTAGAAGGTCTAGCAGCGCTGGATTAGAACGCTCTTCCATGCTCGAACCGGTGGATCTAGGGAGGAGACTACAGGCGAAAATCATCCAACCGGCTATAGTCTTCGGAGGGCTGGTTCGTGTCTGGGTCGGGAGGGGCTAATGTTGCTCGCTAGTTCTCATAAAAACTAATCCGATCAATATCCTTTCTGCTTGTCGACGACAAAGAGCAGTGGCTCGTGGGCGAGATAGCGCCGAAGATTCTCCGAGAACACCAAATAGTGCCGTTGCCACAGTTTTTCGGTGAGGCTGCCGGTATGCGGCGTAATGAGCAGGTTCTCAAGGTCCCAGAGTGGCGACTCGGCCGGAAGCGGTTCCTGGTCGAAGACATCGAGCGCCGCCCCGGCAATGTGGCGGTTCCGAAGCGCGTCGGCAAGCGCGGCTGCGTCTACGTGAGGGCCGCGGCCCACGTTGATCAGATAGGCATCCGCCCTCATGGCGGCCAGCCGATCCGCATTGATCAATCCGCGCGTTGCTTCAGTAAGTGGCGCGGCCACTACGACATAATCTGACTGCGACAGCACCTCCTTGATCTGAGCCGGCCCATAGACTGCCTCCACTCCTTGGGGTCGTTCTTTCTCCGGACGTTCGCGCACTGCGATCACCCTCATGCCCAGAGCCGACGCCATGCGGGCCACAGCACGGCCGATACCGCCGAGCCCGATCAGGCCGAGCGTCGCGTCCGCCACCTCGCGCGGCCGCGAACCATCGTTCCAGATCGCACTCTTTCCCCAAACGTGCCTTTGCTGTAGCCGTGCCGCTTGCGGAATCTTCTTCGCCAGCGCAAACATAAGCGCGATCACGAGTTCGGCAACCACCGGACCGTGTACCTCGCGGGCATTGCTGAGAATCACATCGCTCGTCACCAGCTCTGGGAAGAGCAACGAATGCACGGCCGCCGTGGGCGTGTGCATCCAGCGCAGCTTCTCCGCCAACCTGAATTGCTCGGCGCGGAGCGCGAACGCAAACAGGATTTCGCTCTCCCGAAGATGCTTCTCGGCACCTTCATAGCTACTCCTGTGTACCACCTCGATGTCAGGAAAGTCTGCCCGCAGTCTTTCAGAAAACCAGGCGGGCACGTTCCATAGATCGAACTCGTGATGAACGACAATCAATAGCTTCGTCATCGTGCAGGTTCGGTAAGGACGGCGTCCTCGGCGTCCCTTGCGGCTTTATTTGTTCTTCAGGAACGCGCGAAGATCCGTCCCTGTCATCTCTTTCGGTTCATCGACGCCCAGCATCCCGAGCAGAGTTGGCGAAATATCCCGCAGCGAACCGTTGGGCTTCAACGTGAACTGCCGGGCATTTTCCGCAACCACGATGAAGGGCACAGGATTGGTGGTATGCGCCGTGTGCGGTCCGCCAGTCACGGGATCGATCATCATCTCGGCGTTGCCGTGATCCGCGGTAATCAGCATCGCGCCGCCCTTGGCGCGAACCGCGGTTTCGATGCGGCCCAGGCAGGCATCCACCGTCTCGACCGCCTTGATCGTGGGCTCAATCTTGCCTGAGTGCCCCACCATGTCCGCATTGGCGAAGTTGACGATAATCACGTCAAACGTTCCTTCTTCCGTGGCTTTTATAACCGCGTCGGCAATGCCGGCTGCGCTCATCTCCGGCTTCAGATCGTAAGTCGCGACCTTCGGCGATTGCACCATCACCCGCTCTTCGCCGGGAAAAGGCTGCTCCACGCCGCCGTTAAAGAAGTATGTAACGTGGGCATACTTCTCGGTCTCGGCCACGCGCAGGTTGCGCATGTGGAGATTGCCCATCACATTGGCCAGGATGTTTGCCATTGATTCCGGCGGAATCACCACCGGCAAGCTGAAATTCTTGTCATACCGCGTCATGCAAACGTAATGCAGATTCGCTGGAACCCGGTCGCGGGCAATCGTGGCATCCAGATCCGCGGCTCCCGGAAGATCGGTGCCGGCCTTCGCATTGAGCCCGCTGTTGCGCGCCAGCGAGCGCGTGATTTGCCGGACGCGGTCAGCACGGAAATTGAAGCAGATGCAGGCATCGTCATCGCGAATGGCCGTGAGCGGCTGGCCATTCTTGTCGGTACAGACAAATGGCACAACAAACTCATCAGTGACTCCGCGGTTATAGGAATCTTTCATTCCCTGAACCGGGTCAGCGTTCTTGCCACCTTCGGCATCGCCAAAGACCATCGCATTGTAGGCTTTGGCGATCCGCTCCCAGCGCCGGTCGCGATCCATCGCATAGTAACGGCCGTTCACCGTGGCAATCTTTCCCGAGTTGTATTCGCGCATCTTTTGCTGCAGCTGTTCGAGATAGCCGGCGCCGTTGGTGGGCAGCGTGTCGCGGCCATCCATAAATGCGTGCACGAAGACTCGGTCCACGCCGTTCTGCTTCGCCATTTTAAGCAGCGCATAGAGATGGGCCTGCTGCGAGTGCACGCCGCCGTCGGAGACCAGGCCGAACAGGTGCAGTCTGCGCTCGCCCATGCGAGCGTGCGTCATGGCCGCAAGCAGCACGGGATGCGAGAAGAATTCGCCGTTCTGGATCATCAGGTCGATGCGCGTGATGTCCATGTGAACGATGCGCCCCGCGCCAATATTGAGATGTCCAACTTCGCTATTGCCCATCTGCCCCTCGGGTAACCCCACAAAGGGTCCACTAGTATGAATCAGCGTGTTGGGATACTCGTGCAGCAGGCGGTCGTAAGTGGGTTTGCGCGCCAGCGCAATGGCGTTCGCCTTGGTTTCCGCGCGGTATCCCCAACCGTCGAGGATGATGAGGATGAGTGGTTTGGGACGAGGCATGATTCCCGCTACTGCTTCTTCGTGTCGGACGATGGAGCGTTTTGCTTTTGCGCCTCTTCGTTTGCCATCTTCTCCATCTTTTCGGTCGTTTCGTCAACTATCTTGCGCAGCCGGGGCTGAACGGCCTGCATTCCTTCGGCCGTAATCGCGGGCATTTCACTCAAGATCTTCTGCCCCGTGGGTGTGGAGTAAAACCCAACCATCGCGTCCACATCGGTCTTCGTGAGGTGCTTCTGATAAACGGGAATCATATCGTCGAGCAGACCGTCGATGGGCATGTCCTTGAACAGTTGGGCCGCCATTGCATCGAGTCTGGCGACGTCTTCGTCGGTGGCCGCGGGGGCGTGCTTTTTCATCTGTTCACGGCTCATGGACTTCATCTGCTTCATCACGGAATCCATGACCTGCTTCATCTGGTCGCGAACGTGCGTCACTTCAAACAGCTTAAGAATGTCCTGTCGTGTGGGCGCGGTGTCGCCGGTAGCCTGCTGGCCGAGCATGGCGCAGGCGGTTGCAAGAACCAGCATGAGCGAAGTTAAGCAGCGTTTCATCTCTCCTCCAATGGATAATCGACCTGTTAGCTAGATCGCGTTGCACAAAAGAGAGTCGCCTTGTCCGCGGCTCATCTAACCGCGGTAATTCAGCGCCTTCAGCCCCAGGAACCGGGCCGATGAGCCCAACTCCTCTTCGATCCGCAGCAGTTGGTTGTACTTCGCGATGCGGTCCGTGCGCGAGGCTGAGCCGGTCTTGATCTGCCCCGCGCCGGTTGCTACGGCAAGGTCGGCAATAAATGTGTCCTCAGTTTCGCCGGAGCGGTGCGAGATCACCGACGTGTAACCGTTGCGCCGGGCTAAGTCAATCGCATCCAAAGTCTCACTGACCGTACCGATCTGGTTGACTTTGATCAGAATCGAGTTGGCAACGCCCTTGTCAATTCCTTCTTGCAGGAAGGTAATATTTGTGACGAAGATGTCATCCCCGACCAACTGAATCTTGCCGCCGAGTTCTTTGGTCAGATTCTTCCAACCCTCCCAGTCTTCTTCAGATAGCCCGTCTTCAAGCGACACAATAGGATAGTCCTTGACCCACTTCGCCCAGAACTTCACCATGGCGTCCGAGCTCTTGGCCGATTTGTCCGACTTTTTGAAGACGTACTTGCCATCCTGATAGAACTCGCTGGCCGCGGGATCGAGTGCGATGGCGATCTCTTCTCCGGGCTTGTATCCGGCTTGCTGAATGGCTTCCAGCACCACTTCAATGGCCTCGACGTTCGACTTCACCGAAGGCGCAAATCCGCCCTCATCACCTACTGCCGTGTTGTAGCCGCGCTTCTTCAGCACACCCTTCAGGGTATGGAAAACTTCCACCCCCCAGCGCAACGCCTCGGAAAACGAAGGCGCGCCCACCGGCATCACCATGAATTCCTGAAAGTCGACATTGTTGTCGGCGTGCGCCCCACCGTTCAGGATGTTCATCATGGGCGTAGGCAGCGTATTTGCCCCCGCGCCACCGAGATAACGGTAGAGCGGCAGGCCATATTCCGCCGCTGCCGCGCGCGCTGCCGCCATCGAGACCGCAAGGATTGCATTCGCTCCCAGTCGGCTCTTGTTCTCGGTGCCGTCTAGTTCAATCATCTTTTGGTCAAGGCCTCGCTGATCGGCGGCGTCCCAGTTCGCCAGGGAATCCGCGATTTCCCCGTTGAGGTTCTCGACGGCTTTGAGAACACCTTTGCCCAGAAAACGCGCTTTGTCCCCATCGCGCAGTTCGACGGCTTCGTGCTCGCCGGTCGATGCGCCGCTCGGGACAATGGCCTGGCCAGCTGCTCCGCTGATAAGGTGCACTTCGGCTTCCACGGTAGGATTGCCGCGCGAATCCAGCACCTCCCGCCCTATGATCGCTCCAATATTCGTCATACTCGTCACACAGCGCTTACCTTTCTTGTCGGAGTCCGCACGTTACGGGTGATTGGTCGTCCACCCGCACCGCGGGCCTGGGAAACGACGGCCAGTCAAAGAACCGAGGCGCCCATTTGTCTTTCCCATGCAGTGCTACAAAACTGTTGATTATAGCGGATGGAAGATTACCGCAATGTGACGGAGTTAGGTCGGAACCTCGGATAAGGGAAGCCAGACTTGAAAACGGGTCTCACCCGGCTTCGAACTAACCTGAATATTTCCCCGATGCTTCTTCACAATTCGCTGCACCGTGTCCAGGCCAAGGCCCGTGCCTTCCCCAACTCCTTTGGTGGTGAAAAAGGGTTCGAAGATGTGCGGCTGCACCTCCTGGGGAATTCCCGGACCGTTATCGATAATCTCAACCACGGCGCAAGCATCATCCCGGTAGGTTCGAACGCGCAGCTCGCCTTTTCCGTGCATCGCATCAATCGCGTTATCAATTATGTTGGTCCAGACCTGATTGAGCTCGCTGCCAAACGAATTCACCAGCAGTGGAACGCCCTGGTAGTCGCGCTGCACCGCCACTCCCTGCTTCAGCTTGTGATTCAGGATCGTAAGCGTGGTTTCCAGGCTCTTTACAACGTCCACGTTTAAGACCGGCGCCTGGTCCATGTGTGTGTATTCCTTGATTGCGCCGACCAAGTCCGATATCCGCGAAGTGCTGCTTTCGATTTCATGGAGCAGGCTCGCGATCTCAACCGAAGTGGCGATCCGAACCAAAGCAGCTCGAGCGGTGTCCGCATCGAGGTTCGAGAACAACGATTCGACCATCTCCGGCTTGATGTTGCGCCGCGCAAGCTCCGCTGCCAGCTGCCACAAGTCGTTCTGCCCATGACTGCGCAATAGAGAATCAATCTGGTCTTCCAGGTCGCTGATGGTCAGTGCATCGGGTGGAACAACATCCGGTTGCGTGAACGAGGTTTCCAGCTTTTCGATCTCTGATTTCTGGGTGGGGGAGAGATCACGCCTGCCCAACTCGAGACTGGCGTTCTTGATTTTCTTCAGCATGTCGCGCATTTGGCTGGCAGCGCGTTTCGCGGCAGAAGCCGGATTGTTGAGTTCATGCGCCAGCCCCGCCGAAAGCTTTCCCAAAGAAGCCAATCGGTCGCGCTGTTGTTCCATGCGGGTAGTTTCACGGATTCGGTCCGACATCAGGCCCACCAGACGCTGGGTCAGCACCGGCATTTTCTGCACCAGATCTGGAAACAACGAAGCCGGAAATCGCAGGGCATGGCTGTCCGTGATAGCTCGCCCGCTCACCGTAAACTGCTTCATTCTCGAAAACGGCAATACCCCCGTGACGTCGCCCGGTTCCAAGTCAAAAACGAAAGTTTCGCCCCCAAGCTCACCCCGCCCTTGAAGGTGCCCCTCAAGAATCACAAACATGGCATCGGCTGGATCGCCCTGACGCGCGTAGATCTCGCCCGCCTTGAGGTTCAGCTCCTGGGCCTGGCTGAGAAACCAGTCGAGCTGATCATCTGGCAAATCAGCGAATTCCTGGACGCGGCGTAGTTCGGATTTATCGACCATCTATACCTTGCTCAGATACTGATGAATGAATTGCACGGCCACTGATCCTTCTCCCACTCCGGAAGCCACGCGTTTTATTGAACCGTGCCGGACATCGCCCACGGCAAAGATGCCAGGAACATTACTCTCGAGCAAAAACGGATCGCGGTCAGGCGTCCATCCCTTTGGACGTTGCCCGTCCCGCATAAGGTCAGGGCCAGTCAACAGAAAACCCCGCTCGTCCCGCTCCGCAATGCCCGCCAACCAATCAGTCTCGGGCAGCGCTCCAATAAAAATAAACATCGCACTCGCCGGCACGCGCTCAGTCTTGCCAGTGTCGGAACAAAGCACCGAAATCTCCTCCAGATGCGTTTCGCCATGTGCTTCAGCCACGCTCGCATGAGTCCAGAGCTGAATGTTGGGCGTCTCTTTGATCTGGTCGATCAGGTATTGCGACATGGTGCTGGAGAGCGATTCGCCGCG
The DNA here is from genome assembly GCA_963770235.1 of uncultured Acidobacteriaceae bacterium. Taxonomy (GTDB): domain Bacteria; phylum Acidobacteriota; class Terriglobia; order Terriglobales; family Acidobacteriaceae; genus Sulfotelmatobacter. The sequence continues at coordinate 169,410 of CAVYOW010000010.1, forward strand.
CACCAGAATAATGACGCGCTCCGCGTATTTCGCGAAGTTCATGGCCGCTTGACCCGCCGAGTTCGCCCCACCCACCACATAGACGATCTCACCCTTGCAGGACAAAGCCTCGGTGGCTCCGCCGCCATAATAAATCCCCGCACCCTGTAACCTGTCGATGCCCGGAGCTTGCAGCCGCCTCCACTGCACCCCGGTCGCGATCATCAGCGCGTGACAGGAGATCTCGTTTCCGTCCGCCATCTTGATAATCCGGTAAGGTCCTTCTGCCCGTACGCCAACCACTTCCTGCGCCAGGATTTCCACTCCGAAACGTTGTGCCTGCACCACCGCCCGCCGCGCCAGATCGGCCCCGCTAAGCCCGGTCGGAAATCCCAGATAGTTCTCGATGCGCGAACTCATTCCCGCCTGACCGCCGGGCGCTTCTCGCTCAATCATCACGGTGTGCAGACCTTCGGAGGCTCCATAGACGGCAGCGGCCAAACCAGCTGGTCCCCCTCCCACAATCGCCAGATCATAGAAGCTGGTTTGGGCGCGCGTGCGCAGCCCGACCTTTTGCGCCACGTCCGCAGGTACGCCCTCAAGCAGCTTCGTCCCGTCTGGAAACAGCACCACCGGCAGATTGGCCGCCTCTGGCCCCAAAGCTTCCAGCAGTTGTTTGGTTTCCGGATCATTGGCGGAAAGCTCCACGTCAGTCCACTGATAGGGAACGCGATTGCGCGCCAGAAAGTCCCGCAACTCATAAGATCGCGGCGACCAGCGCGTACCCAACACCCGGATCCCCTGAAACGTTGGGCGGAAGGAAGCTTGCCAGTCATCGAGCATGTCATCCAATTGCGGATACAGGTGCTCCGCCGGAGGATCCCACGGCTTCAGGAAAAAATAGTTGATGCTGGCCTGGTTGATGGCGCTGATCGCGGCGTTGGTGTCCGCATACGCAGTCAGCAATGCCCGCTTCGCGCTGGGGAAGATTCCCATCGCCTGCTGCAGAAATTCCACTCCGTCCATTCGCGGCATGCGCTGGTCGGCCAGCAGCAAAGCCACGCTGTCGTTCCGCACCTTCAACTGCTTCAGCAGATCAAGCGCCCCCTCGGGCGAATCGCTTCCGATCACACGGTATTCAGCGCCGTAATGCGAGCGCAGATCGCGCTCGATCGCCCGCAACACATCGGAGTCGTCATCCACGCTTAGCAAGATTGGTTTGGCCATGCTCGGTCCCGGTTTCAGGCAAAGAGATGATTACACACTTCTATATTCTTTGGTCGAGTTGGTTAGATACATAAAACTGCATTCGGTTGCGGAATTGCGGTTAATTGGGATCCGTCGAAGAGTCACTAAACAGGGACCATTCCGGCCCAGACGTTAGCACTCCGCCTTCGCAGCCCGGAACCAGATCCTGCCCGACCCTTATCTTCTCTGGTTCCCCGACTGCGCCGCGTATTGTCCCAGCCATCGGCCTGATCTAGAGTCAAAGCAACAATCGCGAGATTTAGGGGTTCTAAGATCTGAGGAGGAATCATGAAGAAGTGGATAGTGCTACCTTGCATCCTGCTGCTGGCGTACTCTTGTATAAGTACGATGGCCGCGGCGCAGAGCGGTTCGCCGGTACCGGCCGGCACAGCCCTGATGGTCAAGCTCGAGACAACTCTCGCGACCTTCAGCAACAAGGCTGGTGACCCTTTCCAGGCACGCTTGACGCAAGCCGTGATGCTCGATGGCAAGACGGTGATTCCTGCCGGAGCCAAGGTGGAAGGCCGCGTCACCAAGGTGGAGGAACCGCGTCGCATCTCGGGCAAGCCGACCATCGGAATTCTGCCCGAAACCCTGATCCTCCCGACCGGCGAACGCTTCTTTCTCGATGCCACGCTGGTCGATACCAACGCGGGGCGCGACACCGACGTCAACCAGGAGGGCGAGTTCAAGGGATCCGGTCATGACCGCCGCGACGAGCTAGAAACCGGCGGCGGCACGGCGGGCGGCATGCTGATCGGCGGCCTCATCGGCGGCCCGCCCGGAATCCTCATCGGCGGAGTCGTCGGCGCAGGCTCAACCGGCGTTCACTGGCTCAGCAAACATCGCTCGGCCACGCTGATGGCAGGTACCGAACTCACGCTCGAACTCAACCGCCCGCTGACGATGACCACGGCCGTGGCCAGCGCAGGACAGTAAACAACTCTCAACTCATCAAACGACGCCGGAGGCGCAGCCTCTGGCGTTTTGTTTTTTGGGGCGAAGGCACCACCGCGTCTTTACATCCCAGATCCCAAATCGCGCCTCGCTCAGCAACTGCAGCTCGATCCAACCCTCCACCGGCAACGCATCCACGGGCAGACGATTCTGCCAAAGGCTGAAGCGCAGCCGCAGCCGGCTGGTCGGTGGGATCGCCGCAGCGCCTGGCTTCTGATCGGCCTGATGAGGGCTCGCAGCCGAACCCGGCACCGCCAGCAGCCAACTCAGCGGCAAGCGAAACTCGAAGTTGCGTATCAGAGCCGCCTTGGCGATCTCTTCGCCCTGAGTTGCAGCAACGCCCGAAGACACTGACGACGATTCCTCCATCCCGTCGACCTTCCATCCCGTAAGCTTGCGGTCCTGCACCTTGGCATCGAGCCGCAGCGTGCGCCGCGGACGCGCTTCTCCATTCGCCCACGATTCCAGGTTCACGACCAGATCAAACTCCATATCCGGAACCGGCCCGGCAAAATCCAATCGCCCGTAGACGAACGTGCTGTCGATCCCGGCATAAACGGAATCCAGCAGGAACTGTTTTCCGTGCATGGCGCCGGCGCGCTGATCGGCGGTGAAGATGGCGGCGCCCATCCACTCGAAGTAGCGAATCATGTCGCCCGTGACGCGGGGATGAATGTAGTGCGTCTGCGGCGTGAAGGCCGGCCGCACTTCGCCCGCCGTGATCGGCTGCGCGAGATAATCCGGCGGCGCCGCTCCCAGGGCCTGATAAATGTTCGAAAGATGTTTGCGGTAAAGCTCGTCAAAGTCGCGGTCGTTGGCTGAGTGGTGCTCCGGTCCGTACCACCAGTTCCAGTCGCTGCCTTCGGCAATCAGGATTTCTTCGAAGGCCAGCTTTCGCTGAGCTTCGCTGGCGTGCGCATGTGCTGCGCATAAAATTCGCGCGCGTGATGGAGGTAGTCCCAGGCGCGGTTGTCCTCGGGAGCGCCAATCCAGACGTTGAAGTTCGCATTGATCCACGAGCCCGGAACCAGGGACTTCAGCGGCGAGACATTGCGATGGCGGGCAATCGCCTCCGAAACCGTAACCGGCTCCAGACCTGCCTCGCGCTGCAGGGCATCGTAGAATCGCCGCAGAAATTCCCGCCCCGACTTCGGATAGTATTCCCAGGCATTCTCTCCATCGAGAATCACCGACACCACGGCGTCTCGCCCTTGCTCCAGCACTGGCTGAGCCGCCTCTTTGATGTTGTGCAGCAGATGCCCGGCCGCCTCCCCCGGATCCATCCCCGAATAGACAAAGCCGATCAGGTCCGAAATTGTGTGGTCGCGGAAGACCATGTGCATCGCGGTCTGGCCATTCTCATAACGGTGGATGTTGTAGAGCCGCTCCGCCAGCTGCGCGGGCAGGCGGCCGTTGCCGTCGCGGGCGAAGAACACGCCGGTGCTGCGGCCGAGCACGCCTTCGTCGGTGGCCATCCATTGGATTCCCAGACTGTGCGCAATCGCCAGAGTCTCTTCCGAAACGCTGCCTTCCGACGGCCACACGCCCTGCGGCCGCACTCCGAACACCTGCTGGTGAAGGTCGAGCGCGCGCACCAGTTGTTCACGCGCGTCCTCGGGATGACGAAACCGGTTCTGCGGCAAAGGCAGGCCCGGCGACGAAGCCGCTCCCGCATTGGTGTCGCAGACCAGAGGAAGAATCGGATGATAGAAAGGCGTTGCCGAAATCTCGATCGATCCCTTCTTCGCGGCATCGGCATACGCCGGCAGAACCTTGCCCAGCAGTTCGCGCTCGCGCTTGATCACAAAACTCTGATCTTCGAGCGAGTAGTTGCGCTCTTTCTTGATCAGCTCCGCAACGTCTTTATCTTCCAGAAAGAATTCGTCGAACCACGCGATCTGCGACAGCACTTGCAGGTCGGTGAAATGCTGCGGCTCAAAGTATTTTTCCGCCTTCTCCGGCACATAGCCATGCTCGCGGAACCGCTCCAGCAGCTCCCGGTAGCGCGGATACCGCCCGATCACGTTCGCGGGGTTCGCCTGAAAAAGATACTGCAGGGCGAAGTGCCGCTCCTTCTGCGTCAAGTCCTTCGCTGGCTTGGCCGCCACGGTCAGAAACGGATCCTGCGCCGTGCCAGCAACGTAATCCTGAATCTGCGTGATCAGCGACGGCACCAGATTGAAGTTCTGGTGAACGTTGGGAAACTCGTCCAGCAGCTTCACCATGCCGTAATAATCCTTGAGCGCATGCAGGCGCACCCAGGGCAGGCGATATTCGCCGGTTACCAGATCCTTGTAGAAAGGCTGGTGCTGGTGCCAGAGAAAAATCAGACGCAGGGCAGGCATGGCTGGAAAACAAAGTCTAGCATGGGGGATTCGGCCTGCCTGCGGGTCTTCCGGTACACTAGGAACTCGGAAAATGCCAGAAACCTCCATCCCCGCCGCCTCTGACCGCATCACGCTGCTCTCCGATCAGGATCTTTACCTCTTCAACGAGGGCAGCAACTATCGCATGCAAGAGACGATGGGCGCGCATCTGGTTTCGCGCAACGGACTCGACGGCGCGGTCTTCAGCGTGTGGGCGCCGAATGCGCGCCAGGTTTCGGTGATCGGCAGCTTTAACAACTGGCATCCCCAGTCCCACTTGCTCGCGCCTCGCGGCGGATCCGGCATCTGGGAGGGCTTCATCCCCGGCGTGACCAAAGGCGCGCTCTACAAGTTCCATATCGAGTCGCGGCGCCACGGCTACCACGTCGACAAGGCCGACCCGCTCGGCGTGCTCCACGAGAAGCCTCCCCGCACCGCTTCCGTGGTGTGGGATCTCGACTACCAGTGGGGCGACCGCGAGTGGATGGAGAAGCGCGGCGCCCGCAACTCCCTGCGCGCACCGCAATCCATTTACGAAGTTCACCTCGGCTCCTGGATGCGCGTTCCCGAGGAGCACAATCGTCCGCTAACTTATCGCGAGACCGCGCCTCGCCTCGCCGAGTACGTCGGACGCATGGGCTTCACTCACGTCGAATTCCTGCCGGTGATGGAGCATCCCTTCTACGGTTCCTGGGGATACCAGACCACCGGCTATTTCGCTCCCACCTCGCGCTACGGCACGCCGCAGGATTTCATGTATCTGGTGGATTACCTGCACCAGCACGGCATCGCGGTAATCCTCGACTGGGTGCCGTCGCACTTCCCTTCCGACGCCCACGGCCTGGCCTATTTCGACGGCACGCATCTGTATGAGCACGCCGATTCGCGGCAGGGTTTTCATCCCGACTGGAAGACACACATCTTCAACTACGGACGCAGCGAAGTGCGCAGCTTTCTGATGTCGAGCGCGATGTTCTGGCTCGACAAGTACCACATCGACGGCCTGCGCGTGGACGCGGTCGCTTCCATGCTCTACCTGGATTATTCGCGCAAGCAGGGTGAGTGGATTCCCAACAAGTTCGGCGGGCGCGAGAACCTGGAGGCCATCGAATTTCTCCGCCGCTTCAATCAGGAAGCCTACAAAGAGCATCCTGACATCCAGACCATCGCGGAGGAGTCGACATCCTGGCCCATGGTTTCGCGGCCGGTTTATCTCGGCGGTCTCGGCTTTGGCTTGAAGTGGGATATGGGATGGATGCACGACACGCTCAAGTATTTCGCGAACGATCCCATTCACCGCAAGTATCATCACAGCAAGCTCACCTTCCGCATGCTGTATTCGTTTCAGGAAAACTTCGTGCTGCCGCTTTCGCACGATGAGGTCGTGCACGGCAAAGGATCGCTGATCGGCAAGATGCCCGGCGATGAGCGGCAGCGCTTCGCCAACCTGCGGCTGCTGTTCGCCTACATGTACGCCCAGCCGGGAAAGAAATTGCTTTTCATGGGCGACGAGTTCGGCCAGGTCCGCGAGTGGGCGCACGATACCAGCCTGGAGTGGCACGTGCTTCAGTATGCGACGCACAGCGGTTTGCAGAACTGGGTGGGACAGTTGAACCGGGTCTACCGCAGCGAACCCGCCCTGCACCTGCTCGATACCAATCCCGCGGGCTTCGAGTGGGTCGATTGCAACGACAATCTGACCAGCACGATTTCGCTGTTGCGCAAGAGTGAATCTCCCAGAGACACCGTTCTCATCGTTTGTAACTTCACGCCGATCCCGCGCGTTGGCTATCGCGTGGGCGTGCCGGAAGGCGGCTACTGGCGCGAGCTGCTGAACAGCGACGCTTTGGAATACGGCGGCACCGGCGTGGGCAATCTCGGCGGAGTGAATGCCGAGGACGAACCGGCCCACGGCCGTCCTCACTCGCTGAAGCTCACGCTGCCGCCGCTGTCGGCGCTGTTTCTGAAAAGAGCTTAAACACGATAAAGAGCAATTCAATGAGTGTAATCGAGATTTTTCGCCAGTTGAGACGGTTGCCTAACGGTTGGCGACTGCTTGCCTTCTGCGCGAACGTGTAATCTTATCTCGGTAATTCCGTATTTCCCTGTTTTCGCTGCCATCGTGTCAGCTCTCCCGGTTATACTCTTCGCGGGGACACGGGCCACACTCCAGTGGCAGTGCAGAAGCACGGAACAGGAGCAAATTATGAGCACCCGAGTAGCCAACGAAGTTTCGCGGCGTCAGTTTTTGATTTCGAGTGGGGTCGCGGTTGCCGCCGCGTGTCTCACTCCACCCCGACTCTTTGCGCAGAAAGGCCTGGTTGAAATCGCTCTAAAGGAATCCGCCACAGCCAAGGTCACGGTGCAAGCGCTTCGGCGCAATATCAGCGTCCTGCTTGGCCCCGGTGGAAACATCGCCGTTCTTACTGGTCCGGACGGAAAGCTTCTCGTCGATGCCGAAGTCGTCTCCGCGCGGCCGAACGTTACGGCGGCTCTCGCCAGCATCAATGCGGATCCCATCAAGCAACTCATCAACACGCACTGGCACTTCGATCACACCGGCGGCAACGAGTGGGTGCACGAGGCAGGCGCAAGCATTTTGGCTCACGAGAATACCCGCAAACGTCTTTCGGTGGACACGCGCGTGGATGGCTGGGTTTACACGTTTCCGGCCGCGCCCGCCGGAGCGATCCCCACAACTGTTTTTCAGGACGAGCACACGGTTCAGTTCAATGGCTCGACCCTCGCCCTCAAGCACTACGCCCCAGCTCATACCGATTCGGACATCTCAGTACACTTTACCGAGGCTGATGTTCTACACACCGGGGACACGTTCTGGAATCGCGAGTATCCTTTTATCGACTACTCGACCGGAGGCAGCATCGATGGGCAGATTCGCGCAGCGGAAGCGAACCTTGCGAGGGTGACCGCAACCACGATTGTGATTCCGGGCCATGGCGCAGTCGGGGGGAAAGCCGATCTAGCGCTGTTTCGCGATGTGCTTAGCGAGGCGCGCCAGAAAGTCGCCAAGCTCAAGAAGCAGGGCAGGACTTTGGAAGAAGTGATCACAGCCAAACCCACGGCCTCCTACGACGCGGAGTGGGGGCAGGGCTTTCAGAGTCCCAAGTCGTTTTTGGGATGGGTGTATCAGGGTGTCTGAATGCAGCATCGGCCAGGGTTGTGTCCGTCAACGGGGAGTCCCACACGAGCAGCGCAAGATTGACAAGCTGCTCATCGCACTGGCGAAAAAGCAGACCATTTCTGCGAAGCCAACACCGATCGCCTACGGACAGGCGTGATGTTACGCCAACGATTCGCATAGTTTCCGGTTTGTTCCTTTCGATCTTCCCGCCTCAAGACACTCGAAATGAACGCCCGGCCTTCTCATCAGAGTGAAGGCCGGATTAGTCCTATGCGGCCACTTGCTTACTTTTCTGGAGAAATGCCAGCAGGTCGGCATTGATGGTTTCGGCCTCGGTCGTCGGCATACCGTGCGGAAAGCCCTTGTAGGTTTTGAACGTGCTGTTCCGCAGCAACTTTGCCGACAACGGTCCGGCGGCGACGTACGGAACGATCTGATCGTCTTCGCTATGCATCACGAGGACGGGCACATTGATCTTCTTCAGATCTTCGGTGAAGTCGGTCTGGGAGAAGGCGACGATGCCGTCATAGTGCGCCTTGGCGCCTCCCATCATGCCCTGGCGCCACCAATTCAAGATCACCGCCTGAGCGGGTTTCGCTCCCGGCCGGTTGTAACCATAGAACGGTCCAGACGCCACATCGTAATAGAATTGGGAACGGTTGGCGGCCAGTTGCGCCTGAAAATCATCAAACACTTGTTTGGGCTGCCCGAGCGGATTGGCGGCCGTCTTCACCATCAGCGGAGGCACGGCGCTAATGATTGCCGCTTGGGCCACACGGCTTTCGCCGTGCCGAGCCAGGTAGTGCACCACTTCGCCGCCGCCGGTCGAGTGGCCGACATGGATTGCGTCCTTGAGGTCGAGATGTGCGGTTAGCGCCGCCAGGTCGTCGGCGTAGTGATCCATGTCATGGCCGTCACCGGTCTGGCGAGGAGCGTCCATGTCCGCGCCGGTCGTGGGCTATGACGCGATAGCCGTGGTTGAGGAAGAACATCATCTGGTTGTCCCAATCATCGGCCGACAGCGGCCAGCCGTGGCTAAAGACGATGGGCTGACCTTTGCCCCAGTCCTTGTAGTAAATCTGCGTTCCGTCTTTTGTCGCAATCGTGGGCATAAATGGCTCTCCTTGTAGTTGCGATTTTTCTCCGCCTTAAGACTGATCGGTTCGCACTTTACCAAATCAGGCAGAGCCGCATCAATAGTGACGGCGAGACGATTGGACTCCTGCTCGTGACCTTCCGGCATCTGTGCGTCTGGGGGCGGGCTGCCGATTCTTCGAGCCGGGGTTCTCCCGATCGTTGACGTAAACAGGCGTTAGCACTCAAAACCCGCATCGTTCGCTCCGCAGATTTTTCCACACCTCCCGTGTGACATCTGACCTTGTGCCGTCATCGAAATTGCGTAATCATGGTCGAGGCCGTGACGGTCGGGTGAACCCGCGTCGTCGCGCCTCTAAGTCCTTTCTTTCACGGATTTTAGTATCTAAGTTCTTTGACATCCGGATTTTGCGGAGAATTTCCTGCTAACGTGATGATTCCAGTGATGGGAGGGGGGAGGGGGATACCCCGATTCTGGTCCGAAACGCACGCAAAGGAATCCCGAATCCACCAGCCTCGTTGGAATTTATTTTGACAAGAAATCCACAAGGGACTAGAGCGGTCGACCTTCACCCGTTCCCAAACTTCCGTTGGAACATTAAGAACCGTTTCCAGCGCGAAGATAAAGCCAGCTCCAAGAACTGGCCACTGACCACTAGCCACTGCCCACTGCTTTCCAACCCCATGCTATCCTGCCCTCAGCAAGCGTCGCCGCCATGCGGATTCTTACCCGCTACATTCTTCGCGAAGTAACCTCACACGCCCTCATCGGCGCGGCGATCTTCACCTTTGTGTTGTTCACGCGCGATCTGGGACGCATCCTCGAACTCGTGGTCCGGGCCAGCGCGCCGCTGCCCAGCGTGGCCGAGATTTTCTTCTACACCGTGCCCTTCGCGCTCACCTACACCATCCCCATGAGCGTGCTGGTAGGGATTCTCATCGGGCTGAGCCGGCTCGCCGCCGACAGCGAAATCACCGCCATGCGCGCCAGCGGCATGGGCGTGTGGAGCTTTGGGCGCGTGCTGGCGATTTTCGTCGCCGCCGCCTGGCTGCTGGCGCTGGTCAACGGACTTTACCTGGCGCCGTGGTCGCTGGCGTCGCTGGGACGCCTGGAGGATCAACTCAAAGGCGCGCAGGCTTCCTATGAAGTGCAGCCCCGCGTGTTCTATGAAGGCTTTCCCAAGCTCGTGCTCTACGTGCAGGACGTGCACAGCGCCCAGGGTGGCGCGGTTTGGAACGGAGTGTTTCTCGCCGATATCTCGGATGCCTCCAATCCGCGCATCACGCTGGCACGCGAAGGCATTCTCGTCCCCGAGGGAGAGGACCGCCTGCACCTGCATTTGAAGAGACGGTTCCACGCACGAAACCGATCCCGCGCAAGTTGACCATTACCAGATTTCGACCTTCCGGCAAACCGACATCCCGATCGAACTGGCTTCGTCGGAAAACAAAGCGGACGAACAAACCCCGGTCAAAGCCATGAGCACCTGGGCATCTGCATGATCGCGCCGCCAGCGTCGATCCCGTGTCGGCGCGCTTGTACCTCATCGAGTTTCACAACCGGTTCGCCTTGCCCACGGCGTGTCTGGTGCTGGCCATGGTCGGAATCCCTCTGGGACTTTCCTCGAAGAAGAGCGGCAAGTCCGGCGGATTCGTGCTCACGATCGTGCTGGTCTTCGTCTACTACTTCGTCTCTCTGATTGGAGTTTCGCTGGCCAAGCAGGGCAGGGTCAGCCCCGCGTTCGGAGCCTGGCTAGCCAACCTCGTATTCTTTGCCGCGGCATTGTTCCTGCTGTGGCAAGCCGAGCGGCGGCCCTTATCGCTGTCGCGCGATCCGGCTGGCATGGAAGCGCGATGAGGTTCCCGCAAACATCCCCGCTCGCGACCGCAGGCACAGGCGCAGAGAGGGCAACGCTTTCGAGCGCGCCTCCACGCGGCGGCGAGTCTTCAGTGCCAGCTTCCCTACCCTGCTCGATGACTACGTGCTGCGCGATTTCTTCCTCTACCTGGGGATGATCGTGTCGGCGTTCCTCGTCCTGCTGCTGGTGTTCACCCTGTTCGAGTTGCTGGGGGACATCCTGCGCAATCAGACGCCTGCGATTGTGGTCGCGGAGTATCTGCTCAACGTTTCTCCCTACCTGCTCTACAGCGTTGCACCTCTGATCATGCTGCTGGCGGTGCTGATCACCTTCGGGCTGATGAACCGGTCCAATGAGATCACGGCAATCAAGGCGACCGGAACCAGCGTCTACCGCATCGTCACGCCTGTGCTGGCCGCGGCCGCAGTGCTCTCCGCGGGCCTGTTCTTTGCCGACCAGTTCTACCTGCCCCATACCAACAAGCGCCAGGAAGCGCTGCACAACCAGATCAAGGGCAAGCCGCCGCAAACTTATCTGCGTCCCGACCGGCGCTGGATTTTCGGCCAGCACAACGACATTTACTACTACCAGTTCTTCGACGCCGACCGCGATCAGTTCGCCAATCTCACCATCTTTCAAATCGATCCTGCCAGCTTTGCGATCACGCAGCGAATCCATGCCGAGCGCGCCCACTGGGCCGAAAACCTGGGCCGCTGGATCTTCGAACAAGGCTGGCAACGGTCTTTGCACAGCGCCGCCATCGCCGGCTACCGCACGTTCGACGTCTCCACCTTTCCCGAGCTCAGCGAGGAGCCGTCTTATTTCAAGAAGGAAGTGAAACAGTATTCCGAGATGAACTATGAGGAACTGCGCCGCTACATCCGGGATTTGCAGCAAAGCGGCTTCGATGTGGTGCGGCTCAGGGTGCAGCTCAACCAGAAGCTCTCCTACCCGCTGATCACCCTGATCATGGCTGGCATCGCCGTCCCGTTTTCCCTGTCAGCGGCCAAGAAGGGGGCTATCACGGGAGTCGCTGTGGCGGTGGGCATCGCGGTGGTCTATACCATAGTGTCGCGGTTGTCCGAGGCGATGGGGGACATCAGCCTGCTGCCCCCGGCACTGGCCGCCTGGTCGCCGGACCTGATTTTCTCTCTGGTGGGCGCTTATCTGATTCTGAAGATTCCGACGTAATCCCGCGGCCTCCGGATAAGCAAGGGATCAAGGCAGAGGAGAGCGCTTCACCGCTACTCCCGAGGGTAAAGTGAAGGTGCTAATCGGCTGGGCCGCCGGAACCAGAGCACCCGTAGCGGGAATAATCGCGTATTGCGAAAGGGTCGCGGAATTGATGTTGGCCACGAACACCCAACTGTCGTCACTGCGAACCGCAATCGAGTTTGCCCCCTGGCCCGCGGCCACGGTCGGGGGGGTGAGTGCCGTCAAACTGCCAGTAGTTGGGCTTATCCTGAACTGGGAGACCAGGTTCGACGCTGTATCCACTACGTACAAGTAACTGCCATACGCATCCATCGTCAAAGGCCCAGGGCTCTCACCTGGGGAAACCGCAAAGGGCGAACCCTTGACCGGCAGCAGGCTGTAGTCCGGGTTCGGGCAGTTGGGCAGCGACACGGTGCTGCAGATCTTATATGCGCTGACGCTATTTCCCCCGTTGCCCGGGCCCGAGTTCGCCACGTAAGCAAACCGGTTACAGGGATCGACCGTCACCCCGTCGGGGACAGGGCCAGTCGGAACTCCGACTGTCGTCGATGTTGGAACCGGGGTGAGGCTGCCAGTCGACGAAACCAAGTAATTCAGCAGAACGTAATTGACGGAATCCGTAACGTACAGGTTCTCGGTCGTAGCAAACGGAAACCCTGAACAATACGAATACAGCAAGGGGTAAGAGGTTGGAGTTACGGCAAGGGCAGACGCACTAGCGGTACTGGCGCCCGGGTCAGTCGGAAGGGCAAAAGGCGAGCCGGCTACTTCGCTGAGGGAGCCGCTGCTGACGGCAAACACAGACACTGTCCCCGGCACCGCAACCGTGGAAGTCACCGTCGCACCATTGCACGTGTACGGCTGCGTTTGTCCGGATGTGGCGACATCCCCTACGAACAGATATTTTCCCGCGGAATCAATAGCCAGCGAATTCGGAGAGACCGGCGTCGGCAGCACTTGAACCGTCACGTCCTGTGGACCGCTCGGTGTGGCGCAGACGACCGTCACCGTGGGGGCGGTCGTATTCAAAGTCGTCGTGGTTCCGGCCCCTAACTTGCCATCAGAGGCCACCGGAAAAGCGGCAATCCCGGTCACACTGCCGCCGGGCACCGCCGGATTCTGCGTGACAATCACGTAGGCGTTTGCGCCTGCCGGATCAAGAACGACCGCCGTTGGCAACCCCGGCGTCGGGGGACCGTTCACGTTGTTGATCTCCGAAACATGGCCGTTCGCCAAGTCGAGGCTGAAGGTCTCCATTACCGGCCCGCTTTGTTGGCTACTCAACTCCGGGCCCCCTCCCTGGCTCGGAACAATCACCAAACCATTGGAGGAAGACGAGTACTTGGTACTACAGGCTATCAGGACGCCGATCGATACCAGAGCCAGAATCGCCACAATCCAGGCAAGCCTTGTCCGCATTCTTCGCTTTATCTCCTATGAACGAGCTTATGTATTCCCCGGCCACACAAACCGGGCGTGAACCCTATTTGAAGGCGTGAATTGCCATCCATTTATGTATCAGGAATGCGTGGGAAGAGCAAACCCCCGGAGCTATTGGAACCGCAGAGTGGGCGCGAGTTGCCTGAAGACTGTAGTCGGAGTCCGTATCTAGTGCCGAGTACCCAGTACCTGGAAAATGCGCGAAGCGTGAGTCGCCTTCAGCACGGGGTTGCTCGGGACTGGGTACTGGCTACTAAGTACTAGATACTGCGGGAACACTTTCGAGAGCTTCCTCCGCGCCAGCGGTCCCTGGCATCAGAGGCAGGTGAATCTCGACCATAAGTCCGCCTTCGGCCCGGTTCGTAGCCGCGACGCGTCCGCCGTGGAAGCGCACTGCGCGCTCCGTGATGGCCAGACCCAGACCAACCCCGCCGGTCTGCCGGCCTCGAGCATCGTCCAGGCGGTAAAACGGCTGAAACAACTTTTCCAGCGCATCGGCGGGCACGCCGGAGCCGCAATCGGTGACTCGGACGACCGCCTCCGCGCCGGTAGTGCCTTCCGTCTTCTCCAGATGGATTTCAACCGTGGTGCCTTCGCGGGTGTAACGGATGGCGTTGCGCACAACGTTCTCGATGGCACTGTGCAGCAGCGACGCATCTCCGCGCACTGCCCAGCTTCCCGCGAGAAATTTCGCTGCGTACGTGGCAACGCCTGCGCCTGCGCTTCGAACTCCGCATCTTCGGCCACATTGAGCACCACTTCGTCCAGCAAGAACCGGCGTCGCGGGCACGTGCTGCTCTCCATCTTCGAGACGGGCCAAAGTGAGCAGGCGGCCAATGAGTTCATTCAGGCGTCCGGCTTCGAGTTCAATGCGATCGAGCATGGCCGCGCTTTCCGGGTTGGAGCGCTGACGAGCCAGGCCCAAAGCCACATTCAGCCGGGCCAGCGGTGAGCGCAGTTCGTGCGAAATGTCATTGAGCAAGCGCGATTGCGCCTTCACCAAGCCTTCCAGCCGCTCGGCCATGGTATCGAAATCCCGCATCAAGCCCGCCACTTCGTCGCGCCGCCCGGCGTTGGGTGCGCCGGCCCGCGCGGTGAGATCGCCTGCCGCCAATTGGCGAGTGGCGGCTCGCAAGCGAACGACTGGCATGGTCAGGAACCACGCCAGCAGGTAGCAGACAAGTCCAGAGGAGATAACGGCGATGATCAGGCCCGGAATGGGCAGGCCTCGCGGACCCAAGAAGAGACGGGGGCCAGGCGGAGGAGACAACACCAGCGTGTAACGATGCAATCCATCAGAGGAAGCGCGCGAATCGCGCAACACCGGAGGTGGGGCGGGAAAAATAAAGCCTTCGTGCGGCACCCGCGGCCCTCCTTTTGCGACGCGCAGCGCCCATTCTGGCGCGCCTCGGTGCAAAACTTCCTCCATGTTTTCGTTGAATAGAAAGACGCGGACGTGCTGCGTCTTCTCCAGATTATCGAAATATTCGCCCAACCCGGCCGCGCCTCGCTGTTCGTAGGCATTCACCGAGTCGTTCATCGCAGTCGCGAGAAGAGCTTCCCAACTTGAGGTCCGCGGACGAAACGCAAGCGTGACCAGGATAGCGAGCACGAGAAACAAGGCAAAAGCCATCCAGAAGGAAAGAAAAATCTTGAGGAACAGGCTCTTCATGACGTGGTCTTCACCTTTTCCCCGGCCTTTTCCCGCGGACGGGCAAAGATGTAGCCTACGCCGCGGATGGTCTTGATGTGTTCGTCGGCGTCGGTATCGCCGAGCTTCTTGCGGACCTTGCTGACGTGCATGTCGATGCTGCGGTCAAAGGGCGAGAACTTGCGGCTGAGCACGGCGTTTACCAGGCGCTCGCGCGGGACCACGCGGCCGGCCTCGCGCAGCAGCACTTCCAGCAGGTTGAATTCGACCGAGGTGAGGTCGACGGGCTGGCCGTCGCGGCGCACGCTGCGCGTGGCCGGATCGAGTTCAATCTCCCCGACGCGGACGATCTCGGGCGCTGACGGAGCCGACTTGTCGCTGCGAGTGCGGCGCAGGATGGCTCGAATGCGCGCCACCAGTTCCCGCGGATTAAAAGGTTTGGGCAGATAGTCGTCGGCGCCGATCTCCAGACCGACGATGCGGTCGACATCTTCGCCGCGAGCGGTGAGCAAAAGTACCGGCAGGCGGGAGGTGGCGCGGATCCGGCGCAGCACCTCGAAACCGTTGATGCCGGGCAACATCACATCCAGGACTACGAGCAGGTAGCCGCCGGCAGTGGCGCGCTGCAGTCCGTTCTCGCCGTCGTGCACCGATTCCACTACGAATCCCTCGGCCTGCAGGTATTCGCCCACCAGGGTACAGAGTTCGACATCATCGTCGATAACCAGAATTCGTTCCATCTTGGTAGCTTTCATTGTGCACCAGACTGCAGGCCGCCAGCGGTAAAGAATTGTCAAACCCTTACACACTAACCCCATGGTTCGGCCGGGAGGTTCGTCTTTGACAAAACTTTACTCGGATTGACCGACTTTTTACCACTTTTCCGCGGGAATCGTGTTCCTATAAGTGTACGCAAGAGAATTCCGCGGTTCCCAAGAAGAGCACCTGGATGGAACCGATCTGAAGGAGTCACGATTTTATGAAATCGATTCGTTTTCGCTTGCTGGTAGCGGCGCTGGCCGTGATGTTGGGCGGTGCGATCGCCAAATCGCAAACCGCGGATGCGACCGCGCCGGTGCACGGCCATGCCTTCGGCATGCGAGGCCCGATGATGGGCTTCTTCGGCAGATACCTGGATCTGAGCGACGCTCAGCGCGCGCAGATGAAGGCCGTCCTGCAGAAAGAGCACGCCGCCATGAAGCCGCAGATGCAGCAGCTTGCACCTGATGCAGCAGCAGCTCAAGCAGTATGAAGAAGGCACCTATGACGAAGCCAAGGTGCAAGCGTTGGTCGCGCAGCAGGCGCAGACGCTGGTGCAGCTGAAGGTGCAGGAAACCCGCATCCACAACGAGCTGTTCCAGTTGCTCACTCCCGACCAGCAGGCCAAGATGAAGGAGTTCGAGGCCAATCGGGAAGCGCGCATGCAGCAACGCATGCAGAGCTGCTCCCTCTGCCTCGGAGGAGTAAGGCAGCCGGCTCCTGCGCGGATCGTTAATCGTTATTTGAAGCGCGTTGATTTGTTTGCTCATGGCGGCGCGGGGTTGGGCTCTCCGCCCGACCTCGACCGCCTGCAGCGAGGAGCAATGGCATGGATCTGGCTCAGGCATTCATCTTTTACGCAGGATGGATCTTCTCCATCGCCTGGGGAGCGCTTCTTGCAGCGGTCAGCGTTGTTGCTTTCGGACGCGATATCATTCCGAACGCACAGCGTGCAACCGCCGAGAAAGAGCGTCCCTGGACTGAGAGGGATTTAGACACACGCCTGCCGGGATGATCGCTGCAAGCATGTTCTGGTTCTGACCTCTTCTCATCTCTTCTCTCCCACGCCAAAACTTGCACCCCGGCCTGCTAGAATTTCATCTACACGACCTGGATGATTCCCAAGAGTATGCGTCCGCTCCTGCCCTACCTCAAGCGCTACCGCTGGGGCTTTGTGGCGGGCTGTTTTCTGCATTTTTCTGAGCAATGGCGCTTGGGTGCTGCTGCCGCAGGTGATCCGCCACGCGGTCGATGATCTCAACACCGGCGTCACTTCCGCGAAGTTGTTGCACTTTGCATGGCAAATGCTGGAGGTCGCCGCCGTCCGCGGAGTCTTCCTGTTTCTGACCCGCTGGATCGTGATCGGCATCTCGCGCGACATCGAGTTCGATTTGCGCAACGATCTTTTCGCCCACCTGGAAACGCTTTCCTACTCTTACTACCAGCGCATGCGCACCGGCGACATTATGGCCCGGATGACGAACGATTTGAACGCGGTGCGCATGCTGCTGGGCCCGGCGATCATGTACTCGGCGAATACGCTGGTGTTCACCGCCGCGGCACTTTCGTTCATGTGGCGCATCAGCCCCAAGCTGACGTTCTACGCGTTTCTGCCGCTGCCCGTGGTCAGCGTGGTCATTCAGTATTTCGGGCGGCGCATCCACGAGCGCTTCGAGAGAATTCAGGCGATGTTCTCTGACATTTCCGCGCGGGCACAGGAGAACTTTTCCGGGGCGCGCGTCATCCGCGCCTATGTGCAGGAAGAAGCGGAGATCGCGTCGTTCGAAAGCGCCAACCAGGAATACGTTGCGCGCAGCCTGAAACTGGTGCGGCTCATGGGCATGCTGTGGCCCACGCTGGAGCTGATGCTCGGGCTGGCGGTCGTGCTCGTGTTGTGGATCGGCGGAGGCGAGGTGTTGGCCGGTCGCATGGAAATTGGCGGCTTCGCCGCCTTCAATATTTACATGCTGCAGCTGACATTTCCCGTGATCGCGCTGGGGTGGGTAGTCAACATTTTCCAGCGGGGCACAGCGTCTCTGGTTCGTCTAAATGAAATTCTGCAGGAGCAACCCGAGATCAAGGATGGCGCCGAGGCAAGAGACCGGCAGGTGGAGGGAGAAATCGAATTTCGGGGGCTGAATTTTTCATACGACGGCAAACCCGTGCTGCACGACCTGAATCTGCGCATCCCCGCCGGCAGCAGCATGGCGATCGTGGGTCCTACTGGTTCGGGGAAGACGACTCTGGTCAGTCTGATTCCACGCATCTACGACGCGGCGCCGGGGATGGTTCTGGTGGATGGCCGGCCGATCCGCGAGTTCTCCCTCGCATCTTTGCGCAAGGATATTGGGTTTGTGCCGCAGGAAACTTTTCTATTCAGCGACCGCATCCGCGAAAACATTGCCCTGGGTGTGGAATCGGCTACGGATCGGCAGATTCGCGAAGCGGCCGAAGCCGCCGATATCGCCCAGGATATCGAGAGCTTTCCCGAGCAATATCAGACCATGGTGGGCGAGCGCGGAATCACGCTTTCGGGAGGACAGAAGCAGCGTACTGCGATTGCCCGCGCTTTGATTCGCAACCCGCGCATCCTCATTCTTGACGACGCTCTCTCCAGCGTCGACACCCACACCGAAGACAAGATCCTGAATCACCTGCGCGAAGTGATGCAGGGCCGCACTACCATCTTCATCTCCCACCGCGTTTCCACGGTTCGCAATGCCGACCGCATCGCCGTGCTGCACGATGGACGTATCGTGGAATCGGGCACGCACGACGAACTGCTCGCCTTGAACGGCTACTACAGCGACCTGTATAACAAGCAATTGCTGGAAGAAGAGCTGGCCGAGGTTTAAACTTAGGCGCTCCGCGGCTGTATCCAAGATTCCTGCATGGGGAAGCAAAAATTATGAGATTCCGCGCACTTGCTTTGCCGTTTTGTGCATTGGCCTGTGCTTCTTATTTCCTGGCGCCGTTGGTGGCCGCACAGTCTGCGCCATCCACGCCACCGGTGCCGCGGGCAATCACGGTTGACGATGCCTTTGAAATCCGCGCGGTGGGTGATCCCCAGATCACGGAGGATGGCAAGTGGGTCGCTTACACCGTCTCGACCGCTTCGTTGAAGGAGGACAAGACGGAGACGCGCATCTGGATGGCGCCGGCGGGCGGCGGCGATGCCGTTGTCATGACCGCCGAAAAAGTTTCCTCTTCGCATCCGCGCTGGAGCCCGGACGGAAAATTTCTGGCATTTCTCTCCAAGCGCAACGAAGGCAAGACCCAGGTGTGGCTGCTCAACCGCATGGGCGGCGAGGCGCAGCAACTGACGGATGCGATTCAAGATGTGGATGACTTTGCCTGGTCATCCGACAGCAAGCGGCTGGTCCTCGTCCTGCGAGATCCCTCCCCGGAAGAATTGGACGAGGCCAAAACCAGAGAAAAAGACAAGCCGGGGAACGACGAAAGACAAAGACGCGAAGCCGAAGAAACCGAAGACTACTCCTCCATTCGTGATCGACCGCTATCGATTCAAGACCGATACGGTGGGATATCTCGACCGCCGACGCACACATTTGTATGTCTTCGATGTCACGACCAAGGCAGTCGTGCAAATCACTTCCGGCGACTTTGACGACAGCGAGCCGGCGTGGTCTCCCGACGGCAAGCTGCTGGCGTTCCGCAGCAACCGCTCCACTCCCGATCCCGACCGCACCTACGACACAAACATCTGGGTGGTGGCCGCCGACAACACCGACAAGGGCGCGCATCTGACACAAGTCACGACGAACCCGGGCGCGGACGGTTCGCCTGCCTGGTCGCCCGACGGCAAGTGGATCACCTACGTCACGCAGCTTAATCCGAAGCTCCTTGTCTATGCCACCCACCACATTGCCGTTTCTCCGGCCGCGGGAGGCGAGGCCAAGGTGCTCACGCTGGCCTTCGATCGCATGTCGCGGTCGCCGCATTTCTCGCCCGACGGCCAGTTCATCTACTTCATCGCCGATGACGACGGATCGCAGAACCTGTGCCGCATCCCGACAACCGGCGGCGAGATTACGCGGCCAATCTCTGGGCGTGTTGTGGTCTCCGGCTACACCATCGCCAAGTCGGGCGACCTTGCCGGCCAGATCACGACCATGGACCGGCCGGCTGAAATCTTCACCACTACCACCTCCGGCGCGCCGCTGACCGCATTACGCACGTGAATGATGCGTTCATGGCGAAGATCAAGAGTCGTCACGCCGGAGTACGTCAAGTTCAAGAGCAAGGACGGCACCATGGTGGCGGGTTATCTCTTCAAGCCGCTGGATTACGTGGCGGGGAAGAAAGTATCCCACGCTTCTCCATCCGCATGGCGGGCCGGTGGGGGCTTATTACGGCGACTTCAATCATTTCTCGCAGCTCTTCGCGGCCAATGGGTACGTGGTGCTGGAGCCGAATCCACGCGGCTCTTCGGGCTACGGACAGGATTTCTGCAAGGCCATCTTCGCCGATTGGGGGAACAAGGATTATCAGGACGACATGGCCATGGTCGATTACGCGATTGCGCAGGGTTTGGCGGATCCCGACAAGATGGGCGTGGGTGGGTGGTCCTACGGCGGCATCTCGACGGACTTCATTATTGCGCAGACCACGCGCTTCAAGGCGGCGATTTCCGGCGCGAGCTCGGCTTTCTTCGCGGCGCTGTACGGGCACGACCAGTACATCCTCGACTACGATGTGGAACTCGGGCACCCGTGGGAGAACCGCGCGGTGTGGGACAAAATCTCTCCGTTCTACAAGGTTGCCAACATCACCACGCCGACGCTATTCATGGGCGGAGACATCGACTGGAATGTGCCAATCGTGGGCAGCGAGCAGATGTACGAGGCGATGAAGAGCCTGGGCCGCGAAACCGAACTGGTGGTGTATCCCGGCGAGTACCACGGCTTCAAGACGCCCTCGCATATCAAAGACCGGCTCGAACGCAACCTCAGTTGGTACGCGCACTACGTCAAAGCCGACGGCAGCGCGGCGCGGCCGGCAGCGAAAGCAAACTAGCAGCCAGGTTATGCAAGCTCCCTGCTGTCGTTTTAGCTCTAGCTTCGGAACCGCCTTGCCATGCAACGAGTCGACGCACCTGAGATTCTCGATTCTGACGCCTGCTCTCCCGCCGATGTAGAGGCGACACTCCGGGATCTCGGGCGGGTCAACCGTTGGTTCGGCGGGGTAGCCACCACGCAGAAAATGGTGGAACGCGCTGTTCAAGTTTCTGGGACGAAACACTTCTCGCTGTTGGAAGTGGCAGCGGGGTCGGGAGAAGTTCCGGAGATGGTGCGGCGAAAACTGGCGCGACGCGGGATCACATTGGACGTGACGCTGCTCGATCGCGCACGATCTCATCTTCCCAGGAAGGATCGCGCCGAAGCTAATCGCGCCGGGAGAAATCACGGCGTTGTGGCCGATGCGCTGGCGCTGCCTTTCGGCGATGGAGCCTTCGACCTGGTGAGTTGCAGCCTTTTTGCCCATCATCTGGACGCGCAGCAGTTGGCGCAGTTCGTGCAGGAGGGTTTGCGAGTCAGCCGTCGGGCGATGCTGATCAACGACCTCGTTCGGCATCCCCTGCATCTGGCTTTGGCGTTCGCTGGATTTCCGCTTATGCGCAGCCGCGTGGCCTGGCGGGATGGGCTCACTTCTGTGCGGCGAGCCTACGTACCGGACGAAATTCGGAGCATGCTGACGTCTATTCTTTCTGCCGGGACTGAAGCCCAAATAGAGATCTCGCGCAATTATCTTTTCCGCATGGGGGTAATTGTGTGGAAGGGACAGTCTGAAATGACTCGACCTGCCTAGCGGACTACCAGCACTTCACGAATATTGTCGCGGGCGAGAAAGAATTTGATGGAAGCGAAGTCGCGGAAGAGGGTTTCGATGTGGCGGTTATTGAATACGCGCTGCAACTGGAAACCATCCGAGATCGCAGTGTGGACAGCTCCCGTGGGACCACGCCGGGCTTCGCGTCGCAATAAAATCTTCTGCATCTCGAGGGTGTCAGTGCCGACGATATGGAAACGGTGGCAAGGCGAGTCCGGACCGGCATCTCGGGTGTGGAAGAACGCCAGCAGCATGCCCCCGGGTTTCAGCACCGACCACAGACGTCCCACGACCGGCTTCACCAGACTCTCATCGAGGTAGTCCGGCAGATTCCAGCACAGGACGACGTCGAAGCGAGCGGCCGGGTAGACCAGGTTATCCGCAAGAAACTTGCGGCTGTCGAGGGCAACGATTCCCCTCTTCGTTCTTGGTAAGAAGCTCGGGATCGGTCGAGGCCGTGAGCAGGTCTTCGCTGTAGATTCGGTGACCTTGTTCGGTAAAGTGGCGAATGTTGGCGGGTGAAGTTGATCCCAGGTCCAGAATGCAGAGGTCTTCGGCGGACTCCCAGAGACGAGACAATTCTCCCAAGCCGCTGGAGCGGCGGGTCAGCTTCTGTGAGCCCTGCGCCGGTATGGTCTCCGTTCCGGATGAACCACGAAAAAGTTTCATGAAAGTCTGTGAAACTGACGACATCCTGACTTCGTGACTCCTGAAACAAACCTCTCAGCCATTACTCGCCGCTTATTGCTTGACAACCTCGTCAAGCTTGTCAGAACCGGTTGCCGGGCGACGGCACGACTCATTTGTCGGTCCGGTGGATATCAACTTTGCCCTTCAAATAGGCGCCTTCTTCGATAGAAATGCGCTGGGTAGTGATGTCCCCCGTGACGATCGCGGACTTACGCAATTCGACGCGGTCGCTGGCCTGAATGTTGCCTTCCAGCTTGCCTTGCACTACCACGCCCTTGGCGTCGACGCTGGCTTTGACTTGGCCGTTGGGCCCAACCGTCAGACTGTTGCCTTTGAGGGCGATGCTGCCCTCGACCTGGCCATCCAGATACAGATCTTCGCTGCCGGAAAGTTCGCCCTTAATGAAGACCGACTTGCCGATTTGTGCCAACCCAGTGGCGGGTGCGCTCATGGGACGCTCTCCTGGTGCAATGGGCTCCGTGACGGTTTGCTCCCAAATCAGAATCCATGAGGCAAAGACGGAAGATCCCTCACTGCAACGACTATACGCAAGGCACGGAGGCTGGGGCAAGTTCCGGAAATGGTGCAGTTCGACCACAAGGACATCCAAATGCCGGAGGCCAGCTTGTTACACTAGAACTGTGCCCGAGAGAATGAGACGGTCGAAATTGATTCGTACCACCATGGCTATCTTGCTCGGCATCCTGCTGGTTGGGATGGATGCGGCTTCTCTCGATGCCGGGGCGTCCTCGAAGCTACGACTGGACGGGCCAGAGCCTGCCCGGAGCTTGCTGAAGGGTGCCCGTCCTCACACGAGCGGTGCGCAGGATTCGGCTTCTCCGATCGAACTGGTGCGGGCCGCGGTCGCGAATGAAGTGGCAGCCGCCAACGACGATTCGATCAAACACATGTTCCGGTCCCGCAAGCAAACTCCGCAGGGTTCGCAGACCAGGCTCTATGTGGAAACGCGGAGCGCCATGGCCGGTATTACGATTGCCTATAATGACCAGCCGCTCGCGCCAGAACAAATGCAGGGTGAGGAATACCGGCTGGCAGGTCTGGTGAGCGATCCGGAGCAGCTTAGCCGCAAGCATTCACAGGAGCAACAGACGGCCGAGCGCACGCTGCGCATCGTGAAGGCCCTGCCCGACGCTTTTTTCTACGGCTATGACGGCGAGGAGCATGGCGCGGCAGACTTGGGCAAGGACGGAGGTCGGCTGGTGCGGCTGAAATTCCGGCCCAATCCGGCATACGAGCCGCCGTCTCGCGTGGAACAGGTACTCGCCGGCATGCAGGGATTCGTTCTGATTGATCCCGTGTCGCGGCGGATCGCTCGGATCGACGGAACTCTGTTTAAAGAAGTCGGCTTCGGATGGGGAATTCTGGGGCATCTCGACAAAGGCGGACATTTTCTGGTCGAGCAGCGGGATCTGGGGGATGGTTCATGGGACGTCTCGCGCATGTCTCTGGGTTTTACCGGCAAAGATTCTTCTGTTCAAGAGTATTGCAATCAAGTCCGAGGAAGTGTTCAGCGACTTCCGGCGCGTGCCCGCTGACACTACGTTTGCCCAGGGAGTGGAGATGTTGAAGGCGGAAGAAGCGAAGCTCGCAGAGAATCATAAACCGGCGGCGGGGACGGGCCCGAAGTCGCACTAGGAACCAGAACCGGTTGCGGTCACCAACGACCACTCGTGAGATGCCTTCCAACATCACGCTTATGCGCGCAGCGTTTCCTTCCTTACCGTCAGCTTTTCGATGAGATCTTCTTTAACGCGATAACCCGTTCCGGGCTGGTCGCTGATCGCGATCATTCCTTGCGGCGAAACTTGCACTTCCGGATCAATAATGTCTTCCTTCCAGTAGCGCTTCGAGGCGGAAACATCTCCCGGCAGGCTGAAATTCTGTAGCGTCGAAAGCGCGATGTTGTGGGCACGGCCAATGCCGGATTCGAGCATGCCACCGCACCAGACCGGAATTTTCTGGGCGTGGCAAATGTCGTGAATCCTTTTGGCTTCGCTGAATCCGCCCACGCGTCCGACTTTGATATTGATGATGCGGCATGCGCCGGTTTCAACCGCAACCGCCGCGGTGCGCGCACTGACGATCGACTCATCGAGGCAAATCGCGGTGCGCAGTTCTTTTTGCAGGCGGGCGTGGTAGAAAATGTCGTCGTCCCAGAGCGGTTGCTCGATCATCAGCAGGTTGAACTGATCGAAGCTCCGCAGATGCTCCACTTGATCGAGGGTGTAGGCCGAGTTGGCGTCGCAACTTAGCGTGATGTCGGCCCAGCGCGAGCGGATTTTTTCGAGCACGTTTACATCCCAGCCCGGCTTGACCTTCACCTTGATGCGACGGTAGCCAGCGGCCAGTTCAATCTGAATCTTGTCGAGGAGTTGTTCGACGGAATCCTGTATGCCGATGGACACTCCGCAGGAGATTTCAGTCCGCGTGCCGCCCAGCAGCTTCCACAGGGGCTGGCTTTTCTGCTTGGCCTCGGCATCCCACAACGCGTTTTCGAGGGCGGCCTTGGCCATGCGGTGGCCGCGCACTCGGGAGAAAAGAGCCGCGCAATCGCGAGCCGATTCGAGGCTGCGGCCGACCACGGCGGGAGCAAGATATTGAGTGATCGTGGGCCAGGTGCTCTCGGTCCATTCACTGCTGTAAAAAGGATCTTCGCCGGCCACACATTCGCCCCAGCCGTTGACCCCGTCGCAATGGGCAGTGAGCAGCAGGATGCGGCGGCTGTAAGTGCGTCCAAAACTCGTCTCGAAGAAATGGACGAGCGGCATGTGAATCTCGCGGAGCGTGATGGCTTCAATCTTCATAATTCAGTATCCAGTACCTAGTACCCAGTACCGAGGAACTGCACACGATTTCGCCTGGCCTGTCCTTCGTCGTATTTTCTCGGTACTAGGTACGGGGTACTAGGTACAGACCTCTTCCGATGCATACGACCAGTTCTCATCCCAATTGCCGAGCAGGAACTTACCGTTGCCTGCGGAGTCGCGCTGATACCCTAGCACAGCCAGCCCATCGCCGAACGCCCGGAGAAACTGGTCGCGGTTGCGTTCCTGCACCTGCTGTGCCTTGCTGCGGGTTTCCGCCGCGGCCTTCCACTCGTAAATCTGCTGCCGGAACCTCGATCGAGGTTTCCTGCCCGAACGCCGGATTCTTTGCCGTCTGCCAGCAGAGTTTCTACCCGCCTGGACTTCAGCCACCACTCGGCGATGAGCCGATCGCTGGGTAATCCGCCCTGCAAGGGCGATGACGTGATTCCATATTGGTTGATGTTGTAACGCCGAGAAATGGCTCCCAGCTTCTCAATATTCAGATAGGAGTTCTTGATTTCGAGAGGATCGAAGGTCCACTCGATGAGTTCGATGCCGCGGGCCAGTGCGTCTTCGCGCTGCAGCAGCTTGAGCCGGCGGCCGAGCCCGCCATTGCGATGCTCTTTGCGGACGCCAAGCATGTGGGAGTGGAGATAGACGTGGCCCGACCGCGTGCCCGGCACCGAAAGAGCGAACCCAACCATCTCGCCGCCGTCGAAGGCGCCCATCACCTGTCCGCCGACCTTTTCCGCCACGACAAACATGCGCAGCGGAACCAGTTCGGCGTCGCTGAAGTTCCAGACGTCTTTTTGCAAAGCAACGCAGGCCCGCAGCTCATCAAGGCCCTGACAGCGTCGAATCACGATGGCGTCCGGACTCACGCTGGCTTCTCCTGTTGTTTTGCCTGCTGCCAGAGCGCTTCGAGTTCATCCATCGACGCACTTTCTGGAGTGTTTCCGGCTTCGTGCAGGCGCTCCTCCATCCATCGAAAACGACGGCGGAACTTGCGGTTGGTCTTGCGCAGCGCGGATTCAGGATCGAGCGAGAGATAGCGGGCAATATTGACCAGCACGAAGAAAAGATCGCCGACTTCTTCTTCCAGCCGCGCCCGCAGATTTTCGGGAATGGTCTGGCGTCCGGAACCAGCTACTCCGCGACCTTCGGGACGCGGACCGGGGGCGGGAAACTCCCGCAGATGCTGGCGAAGTTCGCCGGTCTCCTCGTTGAGCTTGTCGAACAAGCCCCTCGATGTCAGGCCAGTCGAAGCCAACCTGCGCCGCCCGCGAGCTGAGCTTCTGCGCCTCGAGCAACGCCGGCATGGAGGAAGAGATTCCAGCTAAAATCGATGGCGCCGTCTTTGCCGCGGTGCTGGCGGCTGACCCCGCAGTCTGGCTGAGACGCTTTTTTCTTTCTTCGACCTTCAGCGCCTCCCAGTTGCGTTTCACCTCGGTCGAGGTTTCGGCTTTCGTGTCGCCGAATACATGAGGATGCCGGTCCACCAGCTTGCCGGAGAGCCGGTCGAGAACGTCATCAATCGAAAATGTCCCCTGCTCTTTGGCCATCTCCGAATAAAACAGAATCTGCAACAGCAGGTCGCCGAGTTCCCCGGGAAGCTCGTCCCAGTCGCGATTATCGATGGCTTCGAGCACTTCATAGGTTTCTTCCAAGGTGTAGGGCTTAATGGAATCGAAGGTCTGCTCGCGATCCCAGGGACAACCCCCCGGAGCCCGTAGGCGCTCCATGATCGCGACTGCGCGTTCGAAACGTTCGCCGGTGGTCGACATTTGGCAACCACTCTAAATGAGCCATCGCGGTACGGGCAACGAGTTGAAATGGCAGTTGGGTTGAGAATACGGATCGCAGCGGCTGCTCTCGCGCCCGGCCGCGATTGTTTTACACTTCCTAATGTCGGAACTTTCAGTCGGCGGAGTCGGAATTTAGTCACCGATCTCGCGGTACCAAGGTTACCTTCTCCGGCTGACGGTCACGGTGCACACTTTAGAGGTCATAGTGTGGATGTGGCCAGCTTACATGCTCTAGAATCACCTTTCGGAAACTCTGCATCTGATTGATAAAACATGGTCTTAGCGGCAAATCCCCGAGCATCCCTGGAAGGCCAGCACTTTCAAGTGGTGGTGATTGGTGGGGGCATCAACGGCGTCGCTGTTGCCCGCCAATGCGCCCGTGCGGGCAAGCACACGCTGCTGGTCGAGCAGAATGATTTCGCCTCCGGAGTAACCAGCCGTTCCACCCGCATCATCCACGGAGGCCTGCGTTACCTCGAGCACGGTGAATTGGGCCTGGTACGGGAATCACTGCGCGAGCGGGAGAAGTTGCTGCGGGAACGATCTCACCTTGTGCATCCCATGCACTTCCTGCTGCTTTTGAATGAGACCAGCCAGCGCAGTGCGTTGAAAGTGCGTGCCGGATTATGGCTCTACCAACGCATGGCCGGAAAACCGCCCAGCAAAGAAAATACGGAAATGGAATTGAAGCGGTTGGAGCGAGCTCTGGACGCCGGGCATCGTTGGTCGTTCTTCAACTACGAAGATGCTCAGTGCGAATTTCCGGAACGCCTGGTGGCGGAATGGTTAATGGAAGCCGTGGAGGCTGGAGCGACCGTCCGCAATCACATGGAGGCGCTCGCGGTTGACGTCTCCCACGGCCGCACCCGCGGCGTGCTGTTACGCGATCAGATCAGTGGGCGGGACCAGCGTGTGGACGCAGGCTGGGTGATCAACTGCAGCGGACCATGGGCTGACCGCATGTGCCAGCGCTCTTCGATTCGCATGGCCAAGCCCATGCTGGGCGGGGTGCGCGGCTCACACATTGTCCTGCCGCGGTTTTCGGGTTCGCCCAGTGCGGCGGTTTATACCGAGGCCGTAGATGGCCGTCCAATTTTTGTCCTTCCGTGGAATGACCAGCTCCTGGTGGGAACAACCGAAGTCGCCGACAACGGCGACCCGGCGAGAACAGTTCCCTCGGCGGACGAGATCAGCTACCTGGTGCGTTCCGTGGCGCAACTGTTTCCCAAGGCGAAGATAACGGCGCAGAGCGTGAAGCACGCCTTTGCGGGAATCCGGCCGTTGCCTTATTCCCCGGACAATAAGCCTTCGGCGGTCACGCGGCAGCACATCCTGCATGACCACACGGATGACGGCGCGGCGCGCATGCTTTCCGTGATCGGCGGCAAGTTGACTACCGCGGCTTCACTCGCCCGGGACTGCGCCCGCAAGATCGGGTTGAAGGCCACCGAACCGAATACGATGAGCATGGGACCGGACAATGCTCTCGATCCTTTTCTGGACGACGCCGTGCTGGAAATTGCGCGGATTGGAGCGGTTAGCGAGGAAACAGCTCGCGGAATGGTGGAATGGCATGGCAAGCGCGCTGCCGACATCGCCCGCATGGCTCTGGTGAGCGCCGAACTGCGGGCGCCGATCTGTCCGCATACCTCCCACGTCATCGCCGAGGTAGTGGAAGCGTACCGCAGAGAGTTTGCTGTAACCCTGGGCGACGTGCTGCTGCGCCGCGTGCCGGTGGCGTTGGGTGCCTGCTGGTCCGAGTCGTGCAGCCGCGAAGCGGCGTTGCGCATTGGCGCCGTTCTCGGTTGGGACGAACACGCCATGGGCGCCAACCTGGAAGCTTTTGAAACGGAGCGCGCCGCCTTCCTGCAACCGGCGGGGCGCGCCGCTGCCGTATTCGAAGCCGCGGCGGATTAAACATCGTCTCTACCTCTTAGGCCGCGGTTCTATTTCTTAGCCCCTCCTAGAGCGCGCGCCAGCCGCTTGGGGTAGTCGGAGATAATGCCATCCACACCCCATTTCGAAAAGCGTTTCATATCCACTGTCGCGTTTACTGTCCACACCAGTATCTTCTTGCCTGCGGCTTTAATCTCATGGATAAGGCTCTGCCGCACCAGCTTGTGATGCGGAATCACATACTCGACCGGTAACTGGGGCCAGTGGCTGAACTCGGCCCGCGTCTCGCAGATCAGTCCAAGTGGGATCGTCACATCCAAGTCATGAATGGCACGCAGCACTTCAGGGAGAAACGAGGAGACCACGAAGCCCCGCGCCGGGGCAAGCCTTCGCAGCAAATCCGCGGCGATCGTCTCCAGACCGGAGACTTTCAGCTCGATATCGAGAAAAGCGGTGCTCTGGTAGCGAGTCAAGACCTCGCGCAACCTCGGCAGGGCCAGTTCCTGGGCAGAGATTTCGGCAATTCCTAGGCCGCGTGCGGTTGGATCGTGACAGATGACCGCTTGCCCGTCCGCCGTGAGGCGCACATCGAACTCGAAACCATCGCAGCCCTGGGCAAGGGCGAGGTCGAATGAGGCCGGTGTGTTCTCGGAAACGGTTTTCTCGGCGCGCGCACCCCGGTGGCCGAGAAGCAGTGGACGAATTGCCATCGCGTTCGATTCTAAACGTCATTGGCCAGTGATCGTTGGCCAGTGGTCAGTAAAACCGCAGCCGACGCGATGACTGGCCACTGCTCTCAATCCAGATCGAAATCGCGGATGGGCCTGCCCGTGTCAGGAGATTCCTTGGCCTTCTTCACCGCCTCCTGAAACTTCTTGTCCAAAAGTTCGGAAGCGTGCTTCTGCGCTTCCACCGATTGCCGGAAGATCGATTCGCGACGGCTGTCCTGTTCTTTCATAGCGCGGGCGGCTTCTTCCATGTCGTTGAACATCCTGGGCTTCACTGCGGCGGTGTGGGCGATAACTTCTGCCGTGGCCGTGTCAACCTTCAGCAGCGCGCTGCAGCAGGGACACGTAACTTCGATGGTGGCAGGAGTCTTCGCCATTTTGCGAATGATACCGCAAAAGGTGACTAAACGGGTCAGTTCAATCTGGCAGGTTCAAACGGGCAAACTTAGCGTTGAAGTTTGATGGGGAAGATGCGGAATACGCCCAGCAACTCCCAGCCCAGCAGGAAGATCGAAAGCAAAACCACGAGCACCGCCATCAACTCTCCAAAAGTGAGGCCGCGGCGATTGGGCTCGAAGCGCCTGGCTGCCAGGCTCAGGATATTCAGCGTGGCGAACCCGAAGACGACGGCCCAGAGAATATTGTAAACGTCGTTGCGGCGGCTGGAATGGCTCTGCAGCAGCACCATGCCGGCGACCAGTGCGGGCTGAGCGCGCAGCAGACTGTGCAGCGAGAGGGCTGCGCGCGTGGTGCGCGCGAAGCCCGAGATCACCCACGTTGTTGACGAAAGAGCCATAGCACGCACCGAACGGCAAAAGGACCCACTGCCCCAAGCAATTGGATATTACATTTTTTCCCCGCGAAGGTCACGGAGGAGGCGCAGCAACGGCATCAGGCGCGTCAGCCGACTTCCGTTCTTAGCCCGGGAAACCGGCTATTTTGCTCGCTCCCGCGGATGCTTTCATTAAGATGAACCCATGGCAGAACGGCAGGTCATTTTCTTTGATGTTGGCAACACTCTTCTTTTTCCCAATCGGGCGAAGATACTGGCCCCCATCTCGAGCGATCGCCATCCCACCTTGGAGCAATGGCAGGCCCTCGAGCGCAGAACGAAGCACGAGTTTGACCAGGGCATGCTGGGCGGCCGCGTCGATCACGGATTCTGGTGGATATTTCACACTCATCTGCTGCACCAACTCGGCGCGGATACTTCTGTCCGCGAAGTGCTGGTGGAGAATACACGGAAATCGGCTAGCTGGGACCGAATTCTGCCCGGCACGCGCGACGCCCTCGCCCGCATCGGCCAGAACTTCCGCATCGCCGTCATCTCCAACTCCGATGGCAGGATCGAGCACGTTCTTTCCCGCTGTGGGATTGCCGACTGCTTCGAGAGCATCACGGATTCGGGAACTGTTGGAGTCGAGAAGCCGCGCGCAGAGATTTTTGAGTCAGCGCTCGGCGCAATGCGGGCGCGCGCCGATGAAAGCCTGTACGTGGGCGATGTGTACTCCGTGGACTACGTGGGCGCCCGCAATGCTGGAATGCAGGCGGTCCTGTTCGATCTGGCCGGCGCCTATCGCGACCGCGAACTGCCGCGCGTGGAGTCGCTGGAGCAACTCGAAACCTGGCTCCGGCAATAAGGGCCGTCAAGTGCGTGGCCCAAACCGGACGGGATTGCCTACAACTCCAAAATCTGGTGGTCGTGGCAATCGGTGCGCATGGTGTCATGGATGCTTCGCAGCAGGTCAGTTCCGTAGCGAGCGACGAAATATATGCCGGCCACACCTCGCTCTTGCAGCGCATTTTCGGGATAAAGCGCGTGGCTGAGAGCTACGGCATGACGGCTGACAACCTCGCTGCGGCGCAACTCGGCGGCCATGGCGCGCTCGCGAAGGCGATCGAGTTGGTACCGCACTTTCGAGGCACCCGTCTGGCTGGCTTCGACGAGCGTGGGATCGAGTTTAGCCAGCGCTCCCTGTAAGCCGGAAAAGGATTCTTCAATCGACTGATTCGCGCGTTCGAAGGCCGCCTGCAAACCTGCCGGCAAAGTACGCGAGGCCAGCGTCTGGCGCAGAGTGTCAAGCCCCTGGAATACGTCCACTACTGCTATGCCATATTGCCCCAGCCAGCGCTGCACCTTGGGCTCCGCCACAGTTGCCGAGAAACGAGGCACGATGGGGGTGACGCGACGCAGAATCGCCTCATAGACCGCGCCCGCCTGCGCGAAATATGCCGCCTCGGCAGCGCCACCCGTGTAAGCCAGGGTGGGTAGAAGATAATCTTGCACCACCGGTCGCAAGAGAACGTTAGGACTGAAGTTTTCGGGTCCCGCGTCGATTCGATCCAGCAGTTCGGCGGACGAAAGCTTTTCCGCGCCGGGTTCGCCGCCGATGACGAACTCGGCGGCATTGCTTGATCCGTACCGGCGGTGGATCGCCGTGCGCGCACCCTCACGCATTGCAAAAAGCAGTACGGACGACGCCGTCACCTTTACTTGCTGGTAATAACCCGCACTCTCCAGAGCCTGACCTCGGGTGAGCAACGCGGCATCCAAATCCTCCGCGTGTTCGACTGCAGCTCGATACATCGGCGCCGCGACACGATGCAGTTCCGCATCGGAAGCATCCAGCAGAATCACACCCCACCGGCCAAACAGGCGCACATAGAAGCGGGCAAAAGCCGTGCCCAACGTCTCCCCGGGACGATATGACTCGCGCAGGTATTGCGCAGCCTCGCCATCTCCCAGCAGTGACGCCGCCTCCTCCACCACCGGCAAAATCTCGTCGCCCAGGGACACATTGCTCACGGGCGCACCCGGAATACCGTGGCTGGAAGTCATGAGCGTGCGCAGCAGTCCTTCAGGACCGGGTATCGAAACGTGATTCACTTCGGCGAGATCGTGGTCCGAGGTAGCCAGCCAGAAGACCGGAACCGCGTCAATGCCTGCCGCCGTCGCCTCTTCGGCCAACTTGACCGCGGTCAGAGCCTTGTAGATGGCAAACATCGGTCCGCCGAACAGGCCGACTTGCTGCCCCGTCACGACTGGCAGCCGCACCCTGGCGAAGACGAGCAAGGTTGGCGAAAGTCTGCGGTGAGGCGTCCCAGGATTTGTTCTGCCGTTCCAGAATCGCGCTAACGCGTTCTCGGCGGGATGGATCGTACTGCAGAGAGCGGAAGCCTCCGCCTTTGACCATTCGCTGAAGTGAGGAGAATGCGGGTAGAAAGGCTGGACGCTGGAAGGATATGCGAGGAAGTCGGTGAATAGGCGAGTGGTATGCGGGATTTGGGTAAAGGGTAAACACTGCGCTTTCACCGCTGGCTCTCCTGACATCGCCGGTTGGTACTGTCGTTGGACGGACGAAATCATCGCCGGTCAACAACCCCTTTCATTCTACAGAGCACGCCGTAGTAGAGATGCCGCAAACCGACGCAAGATGCAAGATAATGGGAGGTCAGGGAAGGAATAACGATGAGTCTAGCTTCTTCTCCGTTGGAAATCGTTATGCCAGTCATGCTGGAAGGGTCAATAGTTCGTCTCGAGCCGATTCGCCGCGAGCACGCCGAGATGTTCTGGGAGATTGCCAAGGACGCTCTCGACGATATTTTCCAATGGATTCCTTACCGCATGAAGACGCGCGACGACTTTCAGCGTCTCGTGGAAAGGGCTTTTGAAGAGCAAGAACGTGGCGAGTCGATTGTGTTTGCCACCGTCGAGCGTAGTTCCGGGCAGGTGATCGGCAGTACTCGCTTCATGAATATCGACCGCGTCAATCGCCGGGTGGAGATTGGTTCTACCTGGATCGTTCCCGTATGGCAGCGCACGGCCGTCAACACCGAAGCCAAGTACCTCATGCTGCGTCACGCCTTCGAGGTCTGGAAATGCCTGCGCCTCGAGCTCAAGACAGACGCTTTGAACCTGAAGTCGCGCAATGCGATCCTCCGCATCGGAGCGAAAGAGGAAGGCACATTGCGCAAGCATCTGATCACCTGGACCGGCCGGGTCCGCAACACGGTCTACTTCAGCATCCTGGATACAGAATGGCCGGAGGTAAAGTCCGCAGCTGGAACAGAAATTGCTCGTCACCTAAAGCGGGTGCCCCGCCCTTGTCCCTCCGGCTTTTTGGAGGGACAGGGCCTGCCCTGAGCGAAGCCGAAGGGGCGGGGATCTTGACTCTCACTCTTTTCAAAACGAAACCTGGAGCTTACTTCAGCGAGCTCATATCGATCACGAACCGATACTTCACGTCGCTCTTGGCCAGCCGTTCGAAAGCCTCATTGATCTGCTGAATCCGAATCAGCTCAATATCGGCGGCGATGCTATGCTCCGCGCAAAAATCCAGCATCTCCTGCGTCTCTCGGATGCCCCCGATAATCGATCCTGCGAGCGACCGCCGCCGGAACAGCAAGCTCCCCACCGCCAGCGGCAAGGGAGACGGAGACGCTCCCACCAGGGCAAGCGTTCCATCGAGCTTGACTAGATCCAGATAGGAGTTCAAATTGTGTTCCGCGGAAACCGTGTCGAGAATAAAGTCGAAGCTACCCGCATGTTTCGCCATTTCCGCTTCATTTTTCGAGACCACCACTTCGTGCGCCCCCAGCCGCAGTGCGTCTTCCTTCTTGTTCGGCGAGGTCGTAAACAGCACCACATGAGCGCCAAAGGCATTCGCAAATTTCACTCCCATGTGCCCCAGCCCGCCCAGGCCTACCACTCCCACCTTCTGCCCTTTGCGCACGTTCCAGTGCCGCATCGGCGAATACGTGGTAATGCCCGCGCATAACAGCGGTGCCGTCGCTGCCGGGTCCAGTTTCTCCGGTACCCGCAGCACGAACGCCTCGTCCACCACGACGCTGTCCGAATATCCTCCGTACGTCACTCCGCCCAGATGTTTGTCTTCCGCGTTGTAAGTAAAGGTCGGCATGCTGTCGCAGAACTGCTCGTTGCCCGCGCGGCAGTTCGGGCACACGCGGTCGGAGTCGACCATGCAGCCTACCGCTGCCAAATCACCCTCTTTAAACTTCTTGACCGCGCTGCCGGCCTTGGCCACGCGGCCCACAATCTCATGACCAGGTACGCATGGATAAACCGTTGGCATCATGTTTTCCCACTCGTTGCGCACCTGGTGCAGATCGGAGTGGCACACTCCGCAGTACAAAATATCGATCTGCAAATCGGTCGCTCCCGGCTCGCGACGCCGAATCGCAGTCGGCGCCAGCCCCGAAGCCGCACTCTGCGCCGCATACGCCTTCGCCGGATAGGCTTTTCCCGTTGTCTTTGAGATTTTCTGATCAGCAACAACCGTGGAAGTCATGATTAGTCTCCTCAATCCATAGATGGGCTGCCCCACCCCTTGGTTCCACAATTAAGTTGGTATGTTCCGCTTGGTATCCGTCATGGACATCATTCGAGGAGAGCACGCCAAAGTAGTCCTATCGACACTGAAAATGGAAGAGTTTCCTCCCGCGAAACAGAACAACTTGCCCCGCTGAACCTTCGGGTTGCTCTTTGGCATCAAAACATTGACTTCACTAGGTTTCGCACCTAGTCTGGAAGTAGCTCTTTGAGTATTGGCCAATCCCACCAGTGGGGGCGTCACGGCTTCGACGGAGATGCTTGCGGCCAAGAGGCATGCCGGGGTGCACACACCCGTAATCGTGGGCAAAATGATAATTGCCAATCAACAAATGGCATACGCAGCCTAATTAATTAGGCAGCCGCTTTCCACCGCTTCGCCCTTGGGCGGTGAGCGAGCGTCACACAGAGGGCTGCTCTTCTCCGCTACGTCTGGGCGGAGAGGTTAAGATCTCAGGCTAGCGGCTAGCGTTTCTTGTCCGTTCTGAGCGTGGGCCGCGAACGTCCCGGGCAGGGTGGCAACACCTAATGACTGGGGCATGAACGCGAATAAGCATGTAGTCTCTTGACCAGTAACATTTTCGGACGCGGGTTCGACTCCCGCCGCCTCCACCACTATCTCATTTTCATTTATCAGTAATTTACAGCCCACAAGTTGTTTCGTACCCTGCCGCGATGTTTTCTTGATACGTGCGTCCCAGCTTCTTCAGCACTGCCGGCGACTTAGCGCGCCAGCGGGCAACTGGCCTAAATTGCTGGCCGAATCAATCCGCCAAATGATGGGGGAAGGAAATCAATTAGGTTTATGGGGCCTGGTCGACAGCAGGAATTGCAGGCCAAAATAGCCGATGAAATAGGACTGATTGTGGCTGGTGGGTTCCAGACTGCGTCCGGCCATTACAAGAAGGATAAGTGAAGGCCGGATCTTGTAGCGACCGCCGAAGTCGATAGTGGGCTGGTTCTCGGAAGGATGGAAAGCTCCCTGGGAATACAGCTCTACGTCCCCTTCAAGTTTTGCCGTGAAATCGTGGCCGACGACAAGGCCGGTGAGCCAGCCGTCCGGTCCCTTGTGGACAAACTGATAACCGATCTCGTAGTCCACGTCGACGGGGCCAAGTTTCCTGCTGAATTCGATGGGCAGCAGGAGGGCATCGCTCGCGGGGGTGATTCCGCGGCGGACAGCGTCATTGGGGTTGTTGAGGAAGAGTTGGGGAAACATGGAGACGGAGAGGCTAGACTGCCCCCCATCGTGGAAGCGCCACTTGACGCCTGGATTGGATTGACCCAAGCCAAATTTCGTCGCCGAAGAGGGGCCTTGGACGCGCAGCCAGGCGTTTTCGTATGTGAGCTGAATGCGATCGCCAACTCCGAAATTGATGTCTAAGTCGGGGGTGTGAGAGACGGACTGATCGCCGTAGAGAAAGGGCATATATCCGACATTGATTTCCCAATTGAGATCGCCGGGTGTCCCTGGATCGTTCGTATAGTAGGGAGGGCCGCCTTGGGCAAATCCCGGTAAAGACACGCAGACCAGGAGTGCGGTAAGAAAAGTCAGCAGCGCCTGCCGGTTCCGGTCAGCGCTCGACCTCGAAAGTTTGACCAGAACGCGATTACCTTCCATTTGGCAACGAAGAGCTAGCCACCAGCTGCGGCCGGGAATGCAACGCATGACGGATGACCTTGCAGGTTTGGTCCAGCTCACCGTCCACCAGTTCAAGCCGGGGCGGACGCACGCGCCGATTCCCCATCCCGACTTCGGTTTGCACAAGCTTGATGAGTTGCACGAAGTGCGGCACCGTATCCATGCGGAGCAGAGGTAAGAACCAATGATACAAGTCAAACGCTTTGTCGCGCTCCCCGCTCATGCCATAGTTGAAGAGGTCGACAGATTCGCGCGGCAGTGCGTTCGCCAAACCCGCGATCCATCCGGTAGCGCCCACTCCAATCGCCTCCAGAACCGCATCGTCCACGCCGACAGCTATCTCTAATCGATGGTCCAGCAATGCGCGAATAGCGGAAATCCGCCTGACGTCCGTGCTCGACTCTTTCACTGCTTTAAGGTTCTCATGTTCTTCCGCCAGCTCCCGAATCTGTTCGGGGAGAAAGTCCGTCCCGTAAGCGACAGGATTGTTGTAGAGCATGCAGGGCAGCGGTGTAGCCTCGAAGACGGCGGCGACGTGCTCCTTCATCTCGCGCCAGTCCCCCTGGTACACGTAAGGAGGCAAAACCATCAGACCATCGCAGCCCACCTCCGCCGCGGCGCTGGCCAGAGCCACGGCCTCCGAAGTGGTAAGCGCCGAAATGGAAGCCACAACCGGTCCCCTGCCGTGAACCGCACTGATGCAAGTGCGGCAAACGTCAAGCTTCTCCGCGAACGACAGCGCGGCACCCTCCCCCAGCGATCCAAGCGCAACAATTCCCGTGCAGCCGTTATCCAGCAGCCAGCCGCAATGTCCTGCCATGAAGCTGTGGTCCACTTGAAGATGCTCATCAAAGCAGGTTGTGATAGCAGGCATCACGCCCTTCCAGTTCATGCGAGACCTCCGGTTGTTTGACTGTGTTGTGGTTCTAGGTCGCCCGGCAAGGGCAGCCAGGTTTTCAACCCGGGCAGGAAAGACCGGCGGTCGCACCGAATCCGGATTCCACCCAAAAAAGAATTGCGTTGCCGGCCCGCACACCCGACCCTGGCACGGGCCCATGCCGCAACGAGTGTGAAGCTTGGCCGCACGCCAGGACGTATGGGGGAGAAGACGGGAATACGGGATGTCCTCGCACCGGCAGACGATAGTCTCCGGCAGCGGCAGGCGGCTGAGTTCCAGGCGCAGTCGAAATGTTCGTTCCAGCAAATTCGCAAAGCTCCGCGCTCGCTCGCGCTCGCCGAACAACTGCTTCGCTTCCGTCGTGCGCCCAGCGGCGGCGAGACCGGCGATCTGCTCCCTCGACGATCGACAATTCAACGCCTCCGATACCCGTCGGTTCGCCGGCGCAAAAAACTCTGGAGACTGTCGTTCTTTGGAAATCGTCGACTCCCACGTAGCCGGCTTTGATCTGGCAACCCAACAAAAGCGGCAACTCGATGTTCGGAACCAGATGAAACCCACAAGCGAGGTAGTCGCAAGGGATGGTTTCGGTTTTCCCGCGTCGAGAAACGGTTATGTTCTCCAGACTCTGCCGTCCGTGAGCAGCAAGTGGCCAGCTGTTGGCAACAAATGGAATGCCGGCAAGCTCCTTTCTCAGTTGCAATCCCTGGATGAGCTTCTGTGGGTGGGCAGCGAGAAACACGCCAAACCGTGCCAGGCTGCCCCACGATGCCTGCTCGCAAATTATCGGAATCTCAGCGCCGTGCTTGCGCAGATATGCCGCGACCGCCAGCAGCAGCGGTCCGCTACCCGCAACGACGACGCGCTTGCCGCGCACTGGGAGACCGCATTTGACCATCGCCTGCAGGCCACCCGCACCCATCACATTGGGCAAGGTCCAGCCCGGAAAAGGCAGAAACCTTTCGCGGGCCCCGGTTGCCAACACCAGATTCTCGTAGCTTCAACTCGAAAAGATCATTCAGTCCCTTCGGCCAGCAGACACTCCTGGTTCCGGCTGGTCAAAGATCCTAATTCCGCAGAGCGGGGTAACTCGCGCAGCTTGCAATCGCTCGATCCATCCTCGTCGCATCTTGAACTCGCCGGTCTTGGGATTCTCCCCTCCAGATTTGTCCCCCGAGACTCGCGTTGTCGTCAACGATGCCCACCCGAACACCAGACTCAGCGGCACGGGCGGCCGCAGCCATGCCCGCGGGGCCACCGCCAACCACCAGAACATCGAACCGTTGTCGTAGTTCCCTACTCATCATTCATCCGTTCTCACTTCCATACCTTGTGCGCACAGAATCTGGCAGCTCCGGCAGTGTGGCCGGCCGTTAACGGCTACGCGACACTCAAAGCAAATCCCCATTCCGCACAAAGGCCCGCGCGGTTCACGGTTCACGGAAATTCGGCAGGCTTGCCCGGCAATCACCACGGCAACCGCTACGGTTGTGCCCGAGGGCACCGTAACCGGCAATCCGTTCACCGTCACCGTGACCTCACTAAGCATGCAGGTGCTCCCTTGCCGTACGGGAAGGCAGATAGGGTTCGATGGAGATTGCGGGTTTCGCACCCGTGACCTGATCCACCAGAATGCGAACCGTTCCCAGAGAGGTCGTGATTCCCAACCCCTCATGTCCAGTGGCCAGGAACAGCGACTTATCTCCCGGCCAGGGACCAATCAGTGGCAGCTTGTCGGGAGTAGCGGCGCGGAATCCCGTCCAAGTACGAACCGCCGACATCGCGCCCAAGCCCGGCATGAATTGCTGAGCGCGCCGCAGCATGCGGCTAAGGATGCTGATGTCCACATCCTTGTTTTCTGCCCCGTACTGGCGGGATGAGCCGATAAGAATCTGCCCGGTGCGGCGGGGCTGCACATTAAACGCAACCGAATCGCTGCTCACCAAATGAGCACTCTTCAGGTAGCCGAGTTCCACCAACTGGTGGCGCAGAAATCCGGGATAGCGGTCGGTAATCACCAGATGACCTTTCCGCTTCATGATCTCAATTCCCGGCGTGAGCTCAGATGCAAAGGCTCCGGCCGCGTTGACGACAATCTCGGCACGAAATTCGCAGCCATCGTTCAGCAGTACCCGCCCTTGTCCAATCTGCCCAACCGGCGCGCCAATCCTGACGTCCGCGCCGCGCTCTTGCGCGCGTTTCATAAGAAAGCCGGCTGCACAAGGTGGATACAAGACTCCATCCTCTGGAACCAGAAGGCCGCCGGCCATGCCCCCGCACAGGTTCGGCTCCAGAAGTTCCAACCTGCGTGAGTCGAGCACCTCCGTCGGAACTCCCCGATTGCCGTAGTAATCCCGCTTACGCCTCACCTCCATCAATTCTTCTTCATCCGCCGCAACCCAGATGGTCCCACACTGCTCGTATTCCACATCATCCGGCAACTCCGGCCTTAACTCCTGCCAGAGCTGCTGTGAATAGCGGGTCAGCGCAAACTGCGCCTCGGAATCGTCCATCACCACAATGTGCCCCATCCCGGCGGCAGTGGCGCCGCTCCCGACGAAGTCCCGGTCCACCACCGCGACGCGCAGGCCGCGGCGGGCGAACTCGTCCGCGCACGCCGCGCCGACAATGCCGGCGCCTACGATGATCACGTCATAGGCCGCATGGTTCATGCACGCATGGCCACGCACAGTGGATCACAAGGCTCAAGCACCCGTTCAGCCTCGGGGTTCGCAAATGCTCCAGTAACAGGAATTTTCAACGTAGCTCCTTATCGGGCCAGGCCTGCGCCCCCTGAGCAGGCTCGCAAACGTAAATTTCAGGAATGATACCCGTCGCCTCCCGATACGCCCGCGAGATATGTTCCTTGAACGAATCGGTGGCGTCTGCCCGCAACAGGTTGACCGTGCATCCGCCGAAGCCGCCACCCGTCATGCGAGCCCCATAAACCCCAGGGCGCGACGCAGCCAGATCGACCAGCAGATCCAGTTCTCTGCAGCTCACCTCATAGTCGTCGCGCAGGCTGGCGTGGGACCGGTACATCAATTGGCCAAACCGGTCGGCTTCGCCGGACTGAAGAGCCTTTGCGGCCGCCAGGACTCTTTGATTTTCCGTAACCACGTGCCGGCAACGACGATAAACCGTCGCCGGCAACATAAGCTTACAGGCCTCGAGATCCGCGACCCCAACGTCGCGCAGCGCGCGGATTCCCGGCAGCTGAGGCTGCATGAGCTTCACCCCCTCCTCGCAGTCTGCCCTGCGGCGGTTGTATTCCCCCGAAGCCAGTTCGTGCCTGACCATGCTGTTGCATACCACGAGTCGGAGGTCGTGCGGCACCGG
Source organism: uncultured Acidobacteriaceae bacterium (assembly GCA_963770235.1). GTDB lineage: Bacteria > Acidobacteriota > Terriglobia > Terriglobales > Acidobacteriaceae > Sulfotelmatobacter. The sequence goes on from CAVYOW010000010.1 coordinate 210,147, forward strand.
CAGCAGTTGATATTCGAGGGAGCGGCAATCGAGCATCAGTGCATGCCCGGTGGCGCCATAAACAGCGACGAACTGATCCATGATCCCGCAGCGCGTGCCGACAAATTCGCGTTCCGCCCTCTGACACAGTTTCACCAAATCCAGACGAGGAACATCAAGTCCGGAAAGTGAGATCAGGGCAAGCGCGGTCGCGACTTCCAGAGAGGCCGAGGAACTGAGCCCGGCGCCGATAGGAACTTCCCCGTAAATGACGAGATTAGCCCCAGCCAGCTTATATCCGGCATTCTGCAAGACAGCCGCGACGCCGCGAACGAAATCGCTCCAGTGCCTTCGAGGCGGACCGGCCAACTCATCAAGCGAGAGCCCTATCTTTTCACCGAAGTGTTCGGAGTACGCTTCCAGAACACGCTCTTCACGCTTCGCTGCGGCAACCCAGGTATAGAACTCCAGGGCTGCCGGCATGACGAAGCCATCATTGTAGTCAGTGTGCTCACCGATCACGTTGACGCGACCGGGCGCGCGGAAAATACGCGCGCTTGTGCCGAACATTTCCCGAAACCGCGCTGCCAGCAGATCGCCTGCGGCTTCAAAGCTCAACAGCCGGGAACTCATCTCAGCTCACCCATGGAGTGACCGCGATGCAAAAAGTCCGTGCTGGTCCTAATGTAGCGGGTTCCAACAAGGTAAGGCCCAAGATTGCCCTCCCGCAGAAAATCTCGGATACGGCTCTCGTCTACCAGCTCTCCGGCAGGTTCCCGTTTCGGGTCTGTTGAAATCGCTGCGAGCAAAATTGACCATCTCCCATGTTGGCGATGTTGAATAATACAAGGGTGGAACCCGAGAAGCTCACTCTGCGACACATATTATCCGTCCGCTGCCCTATGTGCCGGGCTAAACCGAAAGAGCAGTGCACCCTGAGCACGGGACATCCGTCCGCCAAGACGCATCTCGCCCGTGGGCTGGCCGCCGCCAAGGTTCCTCCCCCTGCGAACGCAGGCCGCGTAGCTCTGCAGGTCCTGAGGTCAATTACTGGTCGCGGCTTTCGCGCACTTTTCCACCAGAAGTAGAAACCCCGGCTTCGAGAGTGAGCACTTCGAAGGGCTCCAGCGTGAAGACGTGTTCCTCACCCGCTTTCAGTGACACTGGCGGCGCTCCTCGGTCCCGCTTCCAGGGGCTGCTCGCGACGAAGCGGCGCGGCGCTTCCGGCGGCAGCTCAAACGCCCGGCCCACGTCGATGCGCTATGCTTTGGCGCTGATCGCTCGGATTGCGCAGCGTGAGTATGGCTTTTGTCCTGTGACCAGGCCGCCCAGCCGTAAACTTCAAGCTTGCCCGGGTCGCCGCCGATCCAATGCGTGTCCCTCAGCACTCGAGCATTTCGCCGCGACCAGTTCGCAGCTTCCGCCAGCACGTCCCAATCGTCCCTTGAAAGCAGCGCATGTGAGATGTACATCTCCTGCAGCTGCGTTCCGCTGCCAAAGTAGTCGTGGACTTCATTCTTGAAGTCATTTCCCGGATCGCCGTCCAGGTGCTCGGCCTGCCGCGCGAAGATCAACCCATGCAGCATCAGCGAATTCAGCGGAAACAGCGGACCCGCCTGCACAATATTCTGATACGTCTGCGCATCGCGGTAGGTAATCCATTTCTCCCGCCAGCTCCCTACTCCCGCAAAGCTGTGATCCTCTCCTCCGCGCCAGATCGAATCCGCGTACCGTAACCAGAACGGTGAAGGATAGGTTCCGGTCGTGAGATTCACGTAAAGGTCCGGCTTCTTCGCCCGCCAGTCGCCGATCAAACTGATAGCCGCCGCAAAGTCGCTATCAAAATTGCTGCCCGGAAACACGCTGTCAACATTGCCGGTACCGTCGATCTTGAACTGATTCACTCCATCCTTCTCGATGAAATCGAGCGACACCTCCCGGAAGCGTGCGAAGTACTTCGGCCCCGACAGCGCAAACCCTCCTTCATTCGTTTCAAATCCATTCTTCCGGCCAAAGTCGAGTCGCTCCTGCTTCGCCTCCTCGTACCCACCCCACGGCGACAGCCATACCCCGACCGCTCCGCCATACTCGCCTGCCGCGCGGTTCACCGCAGCCAGCCCGCCCGGAAATCCCGAGTTCACCTGCCAAAGAGCCCACGGATTATCCCACCCATCATCCAAAAGAAAAGAATCCAGCTTCACCCCGCGCTTGCGGACCAGCTCCGTCCCGAACGCGCCGATGACATCGAGCACCGCCGCCGCGTCGTACGGCTTTCCAAAACCAATGTCATACCAGCTGTTGTAGTGCAGAAACGTCCGGTAAGGATGCGCCCGCTCCCGCTCCACGTAGTTCAAGAAACCGCGCCGCATTTGTCCCGGGGGCGACACGCCAATGACCAGCGAATAGTCGACCGTCTGCCCTTTCCTGAGCGGCAATTCCCTCTTCATGTCGCAGGTTACGGTTTCTCCCGCCTGGCATTGAGCCAAAGGGTCTTCAAAACCCAGAAACAAATCCCCCGCCGTCACCGGAGACCCTTTGACGCTCCCGATCACGCTCGCACCGGGCACGCTGGCATCAAACAACCGCACCTCCGCAATCGGCTGATCGCCATTCAGCGCGGCGATCCTGATCTCCTGCCGCACATACTTGGAACCGTCGCGGAGAATTGCCCGCCAGGCCACGGAGATCTTTCTCGCGTCATCTTGCAGCCGCACCAGAATGGTCCGGCCTGCGAAGTGTTCAGCAGCGCGCGAGGCGCCGGGATCCGCATGCAGCGCCTGCACTCGCGGACCATCGGTGACCGTCATCTCTGAGGCTCGTACCGAACTCCCATTCTTGAGAATCAAAAGGAACGGATCGCGCGGCAGGGCTATCTCCGCTCCCGTCCGGCGGTCCACAAATTTCAGCCCAGTCAGTTTGCCCTCGCGAACCGACCATTGCGCTTCTATCGACCGGTTCGACAGCGACAGAAGCTGGCCACGGACTTCCGCCTTCGCTGTGCCCGCAGACGCTCCGTAGGGCACGGGACTTTGTCCCACCGCCAGTCCGCCGTTCAGCAGCAAACTCGCGAGCAACACAACTCTCAGGCGGGCTTTGTTGAAGCGGGTAACGGGCATAGGTTTACGCCGTCTCTTTCAGAACAACCAAGCGTTACGGAGGCGTCAGACGATCGTTACTTCCACTCCGGACTTTTTCAGCGCGATCAGGTCCGCCTTCGGAATACCTTCGTCAGTGATGACGTGATGCAGGGCGGAAGGCGGCGCAATCAGCGAAAGACTCCGTTTGCCAAACTTGCTGGAATCACAGGTAGCCACCGCGACCTGGGAAATCTCGATCATGGCGCGGTTCACCTTCGCTTCCAGCAGATTCGGCGTGCTCAGTCCATACTGTACGTCGAATCCATCAACCCCAAGAAAAAGGATATCCGCGTTCAATTTGTGCAGCGTCTCCTCGGCAATGGGCCCCACCAGAGAAAAAGAATTCTTCCGAAGATTGCCTCCAGTCAGAATCACTTCCACCGCCGACCCGGAAAGCTCCGCGGCAATGTTAACCGCATTAGTAATGATGGTCAGGTTCTGAAAATTTCGCAGAGCGCGAGCAATCGCGGTGGTTGTGGTGCCGGAATCCAGGATCACGACCTGCCCTTCCGCCACCATGCGCACTGCCGCCGCGGCAATCTGCAGCTTCTCCTTGCGGTGCAGCTTCTCTTTTTCCCGCAAGGTAGGATCTTCCAGGGCGCCCTCGCGCGCCGGCAGCGCCCCGCCATGAGTACGGTGAATGCGGCCTTTGATGTGGAGAATTTCCAGGTCCTTGCGGATCGTGACCTGGGAAGTGTGGAACTGCTTGGCCAGATCCACCACCAGGACCCGGCCTTCCCGGCGCATTATCTCAAGGATCGCTCTTTGCCGCTCTTCAGTAAGCATTTAGAAATCTTTTGACTGCCCCGCCTTACACCCGTCCGCGGAAGGTGTTCGCGGGCACCTCTCTTTTATCTCGCAGGGCTTTGAATTGTCTACCGAAAAGTTCCGAGGAGGGTCCGCTGCGTACGATTCTGTTCGTAGTGGTGGAGTTTGCTGAATTATGCCCCTTCCTCTTCAAGGGCGTCATCCCGAAGGCCCCGCGCTTTCACCAGCGGGGCGAGGGATCTCTCGCATCTCAGCCGCGGTTAGGAGCCAGAATGCACCACTGCCCGATCCTGACCAATGCCGGTGCGCCCGCTTCCGGCCGTGTGTATATTGAAATCTATTCGTGCTTCTGCTTGAAAACATCCCGCTGGCGCCGCTGACCACCCTCAAGATCGGAGGCCCGGCGAGGTATTTCGTCGAGGCCAGAGATACCGGGGAAGTACAGGAGGCAGTCACCTTCGCGCGCTCGCGCGATCTGCCCCTGTTCGTTCTGGGTGGCGGAAGCAATCTGGTGGTCGCCGACGCCGGTTGGCCGGGCCTGGTGTTGAAAGTCGCGCTTCAAGGCATTGACCAAGTCCAACCAAGCGGTCACGATGAAGACGGCAATGTTCTTTTCGAGGTAGGCGCTGGCGAATCCTGGGACAAGTTCGTCTCCCACGCCGTGATCGCTCGCTGCGCCGGCGTCGAATGCCTGAGCGGAATTCCCGGCAGCGTCGGGGGCACGCCCGTGCAAAACGTCGGCGCCTATGGTCAGGAAGTCTCTGAAACCATCGCCTCGGTGCAAGTTCTCGACCTGAAAGACAATCAGGTGCGAGAGCTCTGCCCCGAAGCCTGCGGCTTCAGCTACCGCGCCAGCATCTTCAACACGACCGAGCGCGGACGCTTCATCGTTCTCCGCGTCACCTATGCGCTCACGCCCGGCGGCAGCCCGCGCATCACCTACGCCGACCTCAAGCGCCACTTCGAGGGCCGCGAAACCCCGCCGAATCTAGCCGAAACCCGCGAGGCCGTCCGCCACATCCGCGCCCTCAAGGGCATGCTAATCATTCCCGGAGACGCAGATTGCCAGAGCGCAGGATCTTTTTTCAAGAACCCTGTGCTTTCGGCCAGAACAGCATGAAGATCTGAAGCAGCGCGCCGCCGCGCGAGGATTTACCGTGCCCAACTATCCCGCACTCGAAACCCGCAAGAAAGTTTCCGCAGCCTGGCTGGTCGAGCGCTCAGGCTTCGCCAAAGGATTCGGCTTTGGCCGCGTTGGCATCTCCACCAAACACGCCCTCGCCATCGTCAATCGCGGCGGAGCCACAGCTGCCGATGTCCTGGCCCTGAAAGAACAGATCCAGCACCGGGTGGAAGAAATCTGGGGCGTCCGCCTGGAACCCGAACCAGTCATGGTGGGCTTGTAAGCCCGCGTCACGGCTGCATGTACCTCATTAAGACGTGTCATTCCGACCGGAGCACCCCATTCCCGAAGGGAGTGGGATGCGGAGTGGAGGAACGTGCGGCTCTGACGGAGGGCGGCCCGCCTCACTCCCCAGACGCCTTCTTCTCTTCCTTCATCAATTTCCGCAGCGCTCGATTGATCCGCGTCTGGTAACCGCGCCCCGACTTCTTGAACCAGGCCAGCACATCGGCGTCCAGACGCAACGTGACCGGCTTCTTCAGTGGCTTGTACCACGCCTCTACCTCTGGAAGCGAAAGATAGCGCCGCTTCGGCTCCTCAGCCACCGCCCTAAGGCTGATCGTTTTCCGGCGGGTTGCCTTCTGGGCCTTCTTAACTCCTGTAGCTCGTTTCATTTAGACGCCATTATACATACACAATTGTCCGCCTGTGATTGCATGCACAAATGTTCCAACTGGAACATTAGAGCAAATTGCAGTTGTGTTCCCACCGGAACATATCTCGAGGGCGTTGGGTTGCAGAGCGGGATGGCGCGGGCGAGTCGTCCGTGCAAGTTCGGAAATCAAGCCAGGCTAGCGGCGCCGCCCCGGATCGTGACCCCAGCTTCTCCATTGTGACCCCATTCGATGGGGAAGGTGCGACGATCCGCCTGGCGACGCCTTAACTTACTCATCGGCAAGTCTTGCCGCCTCCTTAAATATCTTCACAAACATTCTTCGCGTCAGCTTGCCCGTCTGCGTATTCTGATTCGAAGGATGGTAAGAAGCCAGTAACACCTTACCATCCGGTAACCGGTAACTGGCGCCATGTTTGAAGGGATAACGCTTGGAGAGAGAACCTTGCTTGCTGGCGAGCAAGCCGCAACGTTTCAAGTAGTTGAGATAGGCATCAAAGCCAATCTTGCCCAGCGCCACCACCACCTTTACCTTCTCTAATCCTGCCATCTCGCGGTCGAGAAAATGGGAACACGCCGCGAGCTCCGGCGGCGTTGGCTTGTTGGCGGGCGGGGCGCAGCGGACTGCGGCAGTGATGTACAGGTCTTTCAATGTGAGCCCATCGTTGCGGGCGGTGGCGTTGGGCTGGCTGGCGAATCCGGTTTCATAGAGCACAGGGAACATGAACCTGCCGGAGGCATCGCCGGTGAAGGGGCGTCCGGTGCGGTTGGAGCCATGGGCGCCCGGAGCGAGGCCCATGATCAGCACCCGCGCCTCAGGATCGCCGAAGCCAGGCACGGGCTTGCCCCAGTATTCATGGTCGCGATAGGCGCGGCGCTTCTCGCGGGCCACCTGCTCGCGATAGGCAACGAGCCGGGGGCAGCGCGTGCAGGCAACGACCTCGCGGTTGAGAACGGTTAGCCAGTTGGGATTGTTGGTGCTCACGGATCTACTTCAGGCTAGCATTAAACATCAAGGGCTGTTGAATCACCGTGCAGGACTCGCGGCGACAACCGGAGCCGGAATTGCCAATCGCAATTGGTCCAGCGAAGTCAACACACTCTGCCAGCGAGCCGGATCCCTTTTCGTGTCGACCGGCGCCGAAAGGTCGGAATAAAAGTTCAGGATGTTACCTCGCAGCTCGGGTGACGTCAGATCGAACTTTCGCGCGGATAGTTGAGCCAGCAATTTGGCGTAGGTGTCGTCGGTCAGAGAATATTCCGCGGCCTTGGTTGCGTCACCAGTATCCAGATCAGCATCGGGCAGCACCAGCGTGTCGGTATGCACTGCTTCGAGAAATGCCCGGTACTGATCCACGGTAGTGTTGATGCTTTTGAAATATAGATCTTCGGTCTGCGGAGTCGGATTCTTGAACGCCAGTCCTTTGAACGGACCGACTCTCGGCATGTATCGCAGGAGCGTTGACAGAATGCGCGTGCCCACTCCCGGCTTTACGTAGTCCTTTCCCCACTCCTTCTCGTAAGCAGAGCGCGAAAGACGATAAAGAAACTTCCGTTTCGCGAAGTCCGGCGTTTCGCGCATCAGATCCTTCTTATGGGTTTGCAACGCGACCTCGGTCAGGTGCGGAATGAGCCGGCTTACCGCGAAGCGATACGACCCTATCGCCAGATCCTCGTGGGTAAGCACGTCTTTCAACTCTACTCCGTACACAACAGGAAAGACGCGCTCCAGCAGTGGCTTGGACACCTGGAATCCGATGAAATCGTGATACTGCTGCGACGCATAGCGATTCTTCGCGACCTGCACTGTGTCGAACCCAAACTCCGTTTTCAAGTGTGCCGTCTTGTCCTGGGCATACCGAACGGACTTGCCGAATTTCGCCCTCAGCTTGGGAAACTCGATGGCGACAGACTGGTTGACCGCAGGATGACCGGCGATATCCGCCGCGTAATGCGAGAGTGCGCCCAGCGCGAACGCGTACTCGTCGAAGTCCTGGCTTTCGAGCAGCAGTTCGTGGACGAAGTCTCCACTACGAACGTAGTGCACCAGGTTGCTGAACTCTTTGCTGCCGAATGGATAGTAGCCCAGATCCTGGATGACGGCGCCGCCATAGGCATAGGCGTGCGCCTCCTTGAGTTGATCCTCGGTCAGTCCCGGAAATCGCTGCAGCAGCAGGGGCCGGATCTCATCGGTCCAGAGCAGGTCGACGATTTCCTCGTGGGTCAGAACCGAATACGCCGAGGAAGCGCTGCTGCAAAGGAGCACGGTCAGAAAAAAAACCGTGGTACGCAGACAAACCCGGCGCCAGATGTTAGCAAAGGCGTCGGGCGCGCTTCGCAGCCGGTTCATGATTCAAATCCGGCCCAGAATTAAGAGGACGACAACAACGAAAAGGACCAGACCCAAGCCGCCGGTCGGAGCATAACCCCACTCCCGGCTATGCGACCAGCGCGGCAGCGCGCCAACCAGAGCTAAAACCAGGATCACGATCAATATAGTTCCAAGCATCTTTTGCTCCTTCTTCCCTGCGATTCAGCCTTGGTTATAGGCGTTCGGCCGCTTTCTTAATGGTCAAAACCGCTCAGTGAAGAAAGAAATGAGCGAAAGTGCGGATCGATTCTCTCGCGGAGGTGCCGGATGTCGCTTGGAATCGCTGCGCTTGAGCCAGAAAAAATGGCGCGAGCCCAAAGGATGGACTCGCACCAACTAGCTCGATCTTCTTACACCGCGGACTGACGCATTGCTACGTCGAAGTCAATTCACTACTGACGAGGGCGCTCTTCCGTTTTGGGCGCTTCCTTCGCAGGAGGCGCGGTCTGCGCACGAGCGGTAGTCGCCGGATGCGGTGCACTCTGCGCACGTGGTGCCGCCTCAGGGCGAGGTGCAGTCTGACGAGGAGCAGGCTGCGCGTGAGCCGTAGTTGCGGGACGGGAAGCGGGCTGGGCGTGAGCTGCAGTCGGCTTAGACTCGGCGGCCGGACGTGCCTCCTTAGGCTTTGTGGCTTTATTCTCGGACGCGTTGTTTTCGTTCGAGCGGGTTGCAGTGGCTTTGTTTTCCGCGGCCTTGTTCTCGGTCGCTTTATTCGCAGCCGCCTTGTTCTCAGTCGTCCGCGTTGTAGCGGCTTTATTCTCAGCCGCCTTGTTCTCGTTCGAGCGGGTTGCAGCAGCTTTGCTCTCCGCAGCTTTGTTTTCCGCGGCCTTGTTCTCGGTCGCTTTATTCGCAGCCGCCTTGTTCTCAGTCGTCCGCGTTGTAGCGGCTTTATTCTCAGCCGCCTTGTTCTCGTTCGAGCGGGTTGCAGCAGCTTTGCTCTGCGCAGCTTTGTTTTCCGCTGCCTTGTTCTCGGTGGCTTTATTCGCAACCGCCTTGTTCTCACTCGTACGGGTTGTAGCGGCTCTATTCTCGGACGCCTTGTTCTCACTCGCCCGCGTTGCAGCGGCTTTATTCTCGGCTGCCTTACCCTCAGCAGCCTTGCCCTCAGCGGCCTTGTTCTCGGTGGCAGGAGCTTTATAAGGAGCTCCGGCTTGCTTAGCCGTCACCACGCCCCTACCACTAAACTCGCCAGGCTTTGCAGTCGCGGCAATCGCCGGACGTCCCTTGTTCACAGACGCCAGAAGTGCGTGGTTGGTGCTCGCAGCATGCACATGCTGGGTTTGCATCGCAGTTGCCGGCGTGTGTTGCTCGTGGGTCGCGGTCTCTTCAGCAGCGGTCGGGCGGGCGCTAATTCCACCTTCGCCGCCGTTATAGCTGACATGGTTCACCGTGGTCTCGTTGATTACGGTCTTGCTGTAGACATTGGTGACGTTCACGTTATTCACCGAACGGTTGTAGTAGAAGGCTCCGCTGTTCCAATATCCGCCTCCGTAGCCGACACCGCCGTAGCCGAAGCCGTAGTTGACGCCACCGTAGAAGCCGACGTTTTGGCCCCAGTAGCCTTCATTCCAGGCAAAGGCGCTGCCGCCCCAACCCCAATAACCGGGAGTCCAGAGCAAGCCAACGGTAGGCGGCTCGACCCATGTGCCCGGTACCCAGAAGTAGCCTTCATCGCCATACGACCAATAGCCGGGCGTCCACAAATAGCCGGCGGCGGGGATCATGGGCTGATCGTAAACAGGCAGCGCCGGCGGTGCGATCATGATCGACACGCCGAACTGCGCGAATAAGGCGGCCGGTATGGCCAGTATCAGAAGCGCTAGCGACAGAAAACGGGAGATACGCATTTTTCACCTTGCCAGATCATCCTTCGATTGCCCGGTTGAACTTAGCTGCGGCGGGCTGCGTGGATTGAGGGCGATGGGTCAAATGCAAGGATTCCACGGGATGCACCGCCAGGTCTGTGCAGTACTGCTCACTTTCGAGAATGTCGCTAACAGTCTCGGTCAAGACTGTTCAGACGACATTTGCTGTGCCGAAAAGAAACCGGCGCGAGCCAGAGACTGACCCGCGCCGATCATAGTTAAGCTTGCTGCGTCCCAGGTCCAACGGACGGTCCGTTAGAGCGTGACGCTGAGTTCGATATTAACGCCAGGGTACGTCGGGTTGCAGAGGTAATACACGCCGTCGATGTCGATGACATAAACGTTTTGCGTGTAGAGCCAGTTGCCTGGCCACTCGCCAACGAATCCGAACGAATAGCCGCCGTATTCGAAGCGGCGATTGCGGTAATCGCCTTGGTTCACACGAAATGTGTGTCCCTGTCCAAAGTTGGCCTTGTAACGGTCGTCGGGAATGCGGTTACCAGCGGCGCGCTGCTCCTGCTTTTCAGGCTTAGCCTCGGGGGCGCGTTGCTCTTGCTTTGCGTTCTTCTCTTCCGGCTTTGCGTTCTTCTCTTGCTGCGCGCTTTTTTCTTCCGGCTTGGCAGTCTTCTCTTCTTGCTTTGCCGGCTTTTCTGGTTGGGCTTTCTTTTCGGCAGGTTTGTCTTTATCTTCCTGCTGTTCGTGCTGCTCCTGCTGTGCGTACACGGGAGCCGCCAGGGTCAAAGATAGAACTGCTGTACCAATAATCCCTACTAGTTTCATGGGTGTTGCCTCCATTGTCGATTCGATCGTTTAGCTTCATACCTCTACTGCAAGCTTCCGGTGGTCGCGTTGACCGGAGTGCCGATGGCATCGCCGGACACGAGAAGTTCCACTCGCCGATTCTGCTGCCGGCCGGCGGAGTTGTCGTTGGAGGCTACAGGCAATGTATTGCCGAAGCCCCTGGCGCTGACTGAACTTGTCGCAACGCCTTCCTGCACCAGGTAATCGCGCACTGAGCCGGCGCGATTCTCGGACAAGGTTTGATTCATGGCATCGCCGCCGACGTTATCGGTATATCCGCCGACTTCAATATTGAGTCCAGGATAGGCGAGGAGAATGCCGGCGACCTTCGCCAGCTTCTCGCGGGCACCCGGCTTCAACGAGTATTTCCCGGTGTCAAACAAAACATCGGACATGCTGACGATGAGCCCCCGCGCGCTGTCGCGAGTCTGCAGAATCGTATTCAGCTGCTCGGACAATTTCGCACGCATGGCCGCTTTGTCTGTATCTGCTTGTTGTGCGTTCAACTGGGCCTGCTGCGCTGCCAGACGCGATTGCTCGGCATCGGCCTGTGCTGCGGAGAGCGCGGTTGCGGATGCAGCCTGGCTATCCGCCATATCGGATTGAGCCTGTGCCGCCGCAGCTCGTGAATCAGCAGCGTCCGATCGGGCTCTTGCCGCATCCGAATCTGCCTGGGCCCTTGCGGCCTGAGCTCGGGCTGTGTCGGATTGAGCTTGCGCCGTGTCGGACTGGGCTTGCTCCTTCTGCCGGCGAGCGTCGTCCGCCTGCTGTTGCGACTGCGCCTGTGCGTCCGCGGAATCCTGTCGTTCGTTGGCCAGGCGCATTTCATCCATCTTCTTGACTGCGATGGCGCGCGCATCTTCCGCGGTCTGCACCGCTTCGCGGGAGACCGCGATCAGCGGCTTTCGGTCCATGTGTTTGTCTGTGGCATAGCCATCCGCGCTATTCATTAACTGGAGGGCATGCTGGTAACTGTCGGCGGCGTATTGCTCGGCTCCTTCGGATTGAGCGATGCGCAGCGCATTGCGCGCCTCGAAGAATTCCAGCGGTAATTGAGCGTTCAAAACCACAGGGTCGAACTTGTAGCCAGTCGGAATGTAGCCGCCGCGCTCCATGAGTTCATATTTCGCATTCACCGCTTCGCTGGTACCCTTGGTGTCTTCGCGAATCACGTTTTCAAGCACAACCGCATTGCTCGGTTGCCGAACCGCATAATAAGGCTCCGCGGTAACAATCAGCGCGAACGCCTGAAGGTCCGTGGTCACGTGCAGTTTGCTGCGATCGTCGTTGCCTACCAATACTTCACCCAGGTTCACGGCCCGGCCTTCGGGCGAGATTGCCCACAGGACATAGGTCAGATACTCGTTCCCGAGAGTCGTAGGCCTTTGCAGATTGCCGAAGTACGCATCGATCGAGATCGATCCCCGCTTGCTGTTCACATGCGCTTCGCCGTTCGCTCCAGGCATCAGATCGGTGCCCGCGAAATCCAGCTTTGAGCTCCCGCTGCGGTGCTCATAGTTGACCGCTTGCACGCTGCGGCTGATAACGGTTACCCGAAACGTGGGCGTCGGACTGATGTGCTCGACTTCCATCGTGGATTGAGAATTGGTCTGAGCTACTGCGGGCAGACTTAGCGCTACTGCGGCAACTAACAACAGTTTTGTTTTCACACTATCTCCTTGGGGCAGGTATCTGCATGGCTCTAGCTTCACGCAAAGCTTGGATTTCGTGACATATTTTTATGAGTGGCGCCGGCGGTCTCATCCTTTTCCGAGACGAATCCCAGAAAGGGAATGAAAAAGCCCAAAGACATTCAACAGCCACAGAACCACTGCAATCACCACGACGCCGTTCAAAATTGACTTGATGGATGACTGCATCGGGATGAACCGATTCACCAGCCACAGAAGAACACCAACCACGACGAGAACTTCCAGGAGTTGAATTAAAGGCATGATCTTGACCTTTCTTTTTGTGCGGGCTAACCCTCTCATTCGCTTGAGGTGTTGCCGTGGTTTCGAGGTTCGGGACTTGTAGGGTCGAACCGTGTCCGCCGCAGGTTCGGGGCGGACACGCGGATGAAGAATGCCGATTGGCTGGATGTGACCGCTCGGGGAGGCTTGATGGTGGATCGGACCCGCAGCGACCTGGAATAAGAGCTGCGAATCAGCATCCGCGGCTCCGTCTACACACTCAGGAGAATTGAGAATGACAGGAATTGGCTATCGCGTCTGAGCAAAGTAGCTCACATGCGAGGATTAAGAACTCCTGATCAAATTGCGCCCCCTCCAAGATATCTTCACAGATGATCCTGGGCTCGCTGCCGGCGCTCGCAACAACCATTCTCATCCAACCAGGCTAGAAGAGAGCGCACGCTGGCTCGAGCCAGGGCAATCGCGCAGTCCGCCGCTCCGTAGTAGATGTTGAGGGTGTCGCCGTCGGGGTCCATGGTATAGCCACAGGGGAAGACAACATCGTCGACGTCGCCGTGGACCTCGTACTTCTCCTCCGGCCCAAAGATCCACGAATCTCCCCGCAGCAGGCATTTTGCCGGATTCTCCAGGTCGAACAGGGCCAAGCCCAACCGGTAGAGACAGCCTGAGGGCGTGTGCCGAACACCGTGGTAGAGCACCAACCATCCTCTGGAAGTTTCGATGGGCGGCGGCGATAAACCAATTTTATTTGCGTCCCACCAGGCGCCGCGGCGTGCTTCCAACATAAGCCGGTGTCTCCCCCAATGGCGCAGGTCTGGAGAGTAGGAAATCCACATATGCGCTCCGAGATTGGTGGCAGGCCGATGGATCAGCGCCCAGTATCCATCGATTCGCCGAGGCAGAAGCGCCGAGTCTTTGTCGTCCGGTGACATGATCACCCCGTAGCGCTCAAAGCTTCGGAAGTCTTTGGTCAGCGCCAGAGACACTCCGGGACCGCCGCGCGAATAGGAAGTGTAGGTAACCACGTATTGCTGCAGTTCGGGCACGAACGTGATGCGCGGGTCTTCGATACCCCAGATTTCCTCCGGATGACTCTTCGGGCTGGGCATCAAAGTGGGTTCGGCATCAATTTGCCATCCATCCACTCCGTTTTGGGAGCGCGCGGCGCAAAGATGTGACAAGCCGCGTCGATCCTCGACGCGGCAAAGCAGCAGGGTTGAGCCATCCGCCAGCAGCGTCGCGCCAGGATTGAACACACTATTAATGGAATAGGGCCAATCCTTGCTGGTAAGGATCGGGTTGGCAGGATGCCTAAGAAGCAATGGCTCGTAGCGAGTGCGCGGAGGGCTCACCGGCTCCTGAGCGGGTATGGTCATGATGGGATTTCCTTTGGTCCACATTCTTGCAGAGAGTGCATCTCCAACAGTGACATCAGGAACGATAGCGTGGATTCCGCGCCCTGGTTCTCATTGGCGCGGTCGGGATGCAGGCCGTCCCGGCAGCCGCCGCTGACAGAATCATAAAGAGGAACTTGCAAATCGTTGTCCCCCAGGAACCAGTTGAACGCCGACCAGGCTTCATTGCGCCAGCGGCTGTCGCCGGTTACTCGGTAGGCTTGCAGGCAAGCGGAGACCGCACCAGCCGCTTCTATGGGCTGTTGATCGAAGCGGGCCTGTTCACCGCCCTGGCGATAGAAGCCTTGGGAACCGATCGGTACGAAGTGGCCGTTAGTCTGGCAGCGCTGGGTTTTCATGAGCCAATCCAGTGAATCAAGTCCGGCCGAGAGCATACGTTCATCCGAGCACGACAATCCCACCAGCAGCATCGCTTGTGGCAGCCTCGCGTTTCCGTAAGCAAGAATATCTTCGAACCAATTCCAGCTTGGGCGCCGGATCGACTCATACATATCCAGCAGTCTCCGAGCCAACGCTAATCGTACGTGCTGTGCATCCCGGTCGCCAGGGTACGAATGGAGGTACTCCTGAATTCCAAGCAAGGCATAGGCGCACGCCCGAGGACTGTAGAACTCAAGAACCGCCGGCAACGAGAACTCGAATAAACGCCCCGCAGCACCCCTTAATCCATGATTCGCGGACCGGGCTAATACCGTCCCAACAGCCCACAATGCGCGGCCGTGGGAATCTTCCGATCCCTGATCTTCCATCCAGCGGCGGTCGTAGCCGAGGAAGTTTCGAAACCTTTTTTTCTTCGCATCGAAGGCGTGTTCCAGGAATGCTAAATAACGGAAAGCCCAGTCGGGGTTGGCTGACTCGGCCTTTCCGAGACAATCTATTTCTGGTTGCTCGATACGGAGTTGATCGAGCACTACCGTAAAGATGAGCGCGCGGGCATTGTCGTCCGTCGTATAGCCTTCTCCCCGGTTGGGGATTGTAAAGATTGCGTGCTGCAGTATCCCCGTGTCATCGGTCAGCGCGTTTATGTGAGTGACTTTTAATTGAGGCAGCTGATTCAGCGATTTGTGAGTAGCGCGGGCCATGAACTGAACTTGTGGACGTTCCATACGGTCGCTGCGAACGCGGGCAAAACTTTCCATGTAACCTTGCGCGACTCTCTTCCAGATCATTTGCCGCGCGAACAGATAAGCGCGTTTACGCATGGCGTGGCGGATCGCGGGGGTATCCAGGAGTTCGATCGTCTTTTGAGCAACCGCGTCGGGATTTTGGAAAGGCACCAGCGCGCCCCGCCGATCATCCAACAGCTCAATCGCGTGCCAATACGGAGTCGAGATGATCGCTTTGCCCGCACCGAGCGCATACGCAAGGGTTCCCGAAACCACCTGCGCTTCATGCCGGTAGGGCGTGATGTAAATGTCTGCGGCCCCAATGAACTCAACCATCTCTTCCGGAGTGACAAAGCGGTTATGGAACATCACTTGCGAATCCACTCCCACTTCCCTGGCCAAAGCTTGCAGGCTGGCGCGATACTTTTCACCCTCGCGGCGGAGGATATGAGGATGGGTCGCTCCGGCGACGATGTAAACGACATTCTTGTGCTTCGACAAGATCTGCGGCAGCGCTTTAATCACGTTTTCGATTCCCTTGTTAGGCGAGAGCAGGCCAAACGTGAGCAAAACCGCTTTGCCTTCCACGTCGAATCTGTCTTTATAGAAATTGGGATCCAGGAATGGCAGATCCGGAACGCCATGCGGAACCATGTCGATCTTGCTGCCCGGCACCTTGAAGATCTCCTGCAGGAACTGGGACGAGAGCTGACTCATGACAATAAGGCGGTCCGAAAGCTCTGCGATCTCCTCCATCACCATCAGCTGGTTAGGGTCGGGCTCGCGCAGGACCGTGTGCAGCGTGGTCACCACGGGCATCTTCAAGGCTCGTAGCAAATGCAGAATATGGCTTCCGGCCTCGCCGCCGAAGATTCCATACTCATGCTGCAGGCACACCATGTCGATATTGTTGAAGTTTAGAAAGTCGGCCGCTTCTTGATAGGCTTTCAAGTCGTCCTGGGCGAGCGACCAGCGCACACGCGCAGGATAGTCATATCCCAGCTCTGTGTCGTTGACCGGGAGCGCCAACAGTCGCGCGGTGCCGTACTCTGCTGAAATGGCTTCGCACAGGTCCGTGGTGAAAGTGGCGATTCCGCATTGCCGTGGAAGATAATTTCCGATCACCGCGATTCGACTGGGCAGCGACGGCTTCGATTGCGATCGCGCGCGCGCCGCTGAACCCCCGTCTCGTACCAGCGGACGGGGCTTGATGACTTCTAACGCCGTTTTGGGCAACACTGTGTTGGGCAGCGACATTTTGTTCGCAACTTGGGGAGAACAGGTCTTGAACGAGGCCACCTCCCAGATGGGCCGCAAGCGATGACTGGAACCAGGTTGAAATTTGCTTCTTGTCAGTATTCAACGAAAGGAGAGTTGCAGACTGGTCAAAATTGACCAGCCTGTTGCCGGGCAACGATGCATGATGCGACTATGACCGTCAAGCTGGAACAAGCTCTGTCCGTTCGTTGCCCCACTTGTGGCGCTAAGCCGGGAGAGAAATGTGAACTTAGCACTGGCCAACCCCGCACAGCGCCGCATCGGGACAGACGCTTAGACGCTTCGGAAAAGTAACCCATTCGGGAAGTGCTTCCGAGAAACTGAGCAGAATAGCTCACTTCTGGAAGCCCTCGCGGCCTATAATCTGGTTCTATGAGGTCGTCTGCAGCACCTACTGCAACCCGCGAATTCGACCCGGACACTTTCCTCGCGACCATTGGCGACGGCCGGAAGATCCTGTCTGTTGCGAAGAAGGAAATGATCTTCGCACAAGGGGATGCGGCGGACGCCGTCTTTTACCTCCAAAAAGGCAAAGTGAGGCTCACCGTCGTTTCCAAGGTCGGCAAAGAAGCCACCATCGCCATAGTGAGCGAGGGGAATTTTTTTGGGGAAGGTTCGCTGGCAGGCCAGCTCCTGCGTATGGGCTCCGCGGCCGCCATGACGGATTGCGAACTTCTGCGGGTGGACAAGAAGACGATGATGGATGCCCTGCATCGCGAACACACGTTTTCCGACATGTTCGTGGCCTATCTGCTGGCGCGTAATATCCGCTACGAAGAGGATCTGGTCGACCAGCTGTTCAATTCCAGCGAAAAGAGGCTGGCCCGCGTCCTTTTATTGCTGGCTCATTTCGGCAAGGAAGGGTATTCCTGAAACCGTGGTTCCCAAGATCAGTCAGGAAACCCTGGCTGAGATGGTGGGAACCACTCGTTCACGAGTCAGCTTCTTCATGAACCGGTTCAGGAAGTTGGGCTTCATTGACTATGCGGGTGGGGTAGAAGGCGGGCTACAGGTCCACAGCTCGCTGCTCAATGTAGTTCTGCATGATTAACGTTCTCACGACTCAACACTCCCGCACGAATGGCCCGCTTCTCCTGCTTTTGCCGCCGTAGCGGCTACCGGTTGCTCCCGCATTCTTGGAAGGGTCGGCGCGCCACACGTACAGGTATTTCTCGTCGCTCGACGTTACCACGGGGATGTTTTTCTCTCGCGTTACGCGGTTCAAAGCAGAGCGCAGATTCTGCATCTTCTCGCCGTTCAGACTGCTCAGCGGGATTTTGATGGCCTGCTGGGCGTTCAGCTTTGAAAGGTCGGCAAGAATGTCCGCCACCGCCTTGCGATGTTTTCCTTTGCGACCCTGCGGAACCTCAGAGCGGTTCACCGCCGAATAGTGCGTGCCGTTTCCGTTGCGTCCCATCGAAGCATCCCTTTCATCGGAAATCGTAACCGTATGCGCGAAATCGTACCGCAAAGAATCGTATGCTGCAACTAAAAATCTATGCGAATCCTCATGCAGGGCAATGATCTGCTGCGAATGCGTGCATTAAGTTTAGTGTTGTCAACAAGATGCACTACCTCCGTTGCACTAAGACATGCTAAGAGTTCACCCGTATGACTTGCACCGCGCTAGCATGGTTGGGGTACGGGTGACTGAGACGCTCAGGAAGTACGCGATGCTGTACCAATCGCCCTGGCGCTCTCTAGAGGGGGCACCCGACCATGACGCCGATCTCCAACAGCCAAGAACAAGCACGATTTCGATCCCCACGCGTTTCTCGCCACCATCGGCGAGGGGCAGGAAATTTGTAGTTTTCCCCAAGAAGCAAACCATCTTCACCCAAGGGGATGCCGCCGATGCGGTGTTTTATGTCCAGACGGGCAAGGTAAAACTCACCGTGGTGTCCAAGACCGGCAAGGAAGCCACGATCGGAATATTAGGGGAGAGAGATTTTTTCGGCGAAGGTTCGCTGGCCGGCCAAACCCTCCGCATGGGCTCTGCGACCGCAATGACGGATTGCGCTCTTCTGCGCATCGATAAGAAGGCCATGATGGATGCGCTTCATCGCGAACACGAAGTTTCCGACATGTTCGTGGCCTATTTGCTGGCGCGGAACATCCGTTACGAAGAAGATCTGGTCGATCAGCTCTTCAACTCGAGCGAAAAGAGGCTGGCCCGGATCCTCTTGCTGCTCGCTCATTTTGGCAAGGAAGGCAAACCCGAAACTGTGGTTCCCAAGATCAGTCAGGAAGTGCTGGCGGAAATGATCGGCACCACCCGCTCGCGCGTCAGCTTCTTCATGAACCGGTTCAGGAAATTCGGTTTTATCCACTACAACGGCGGCCTGCAGGTTCACAGCTCGCTGCTCAATGTAGTTCTGCACGATTGAGCGCCTTCAGGCGAAGTGCTCGTTCTCGCACCTGCCGGCCTTTCAATTCTTGATCAATTTTGAACAGCAATCGCGGAAAGCCCGCTTGTATACATAACCTGCATGGCTACCAACAGCACTCTACTCTGCATTCACAGAGACCCGGATCAATTGAGTTCGTTGAAGGAACAGGGATACGAGCTGGTAACCGCGACCAATGGTTCCGATGGTCTCCGGCTGTTCATGTCGCGTCCGGTGGACGCAATTGTGCTTGACTACCACCTCGGATTTTTGGACGGCGCAACCATCGCCGATGAGATCAAGCAGGTCCGGCCCGAGGTTCCCATTGTCATGCTGACCGACCACCTGGAATTGCCCTACGGCGCCTTGAACTCTGTAGATGCGCTGGTGACCAAGCAAGACGGGGCCCACTTCTTGTTGGCGACCGTCCACTTCATGCTGCATGTGAGACCGGCCCAGCGTCGCGAAAGCAAGCTAAGGGCTCAAACGCCCACGACTCTCCCTCGTCTAGGCAGGTCACGCGAGGGGAGGGCCAATCGCGAGGCCAAGACTCCTCAATTAGCGATTGACGAGAAAACTGCGCCCTTTTCACCGAACGTGTGGCGAGCCATCCGCAATGGGAGTCTCCAATTTTGACCAGACGCGCCGGTATCGGCTAAGCGAAACAGAGTTCGACGTGTGCAAGTCGACCTTTCCGAGCCCACGTCGAGATGCCTCCCAGTTAGCCTTCAGACCGCGCTTCGGCGGCCACCAATCAGGTTAATGACCAAAACCACCAACGCTACTACCAGCAGCAAGTGGATCAGGCCGCCGGCGATGTGGAGGCTGAACCCCAAGAGCCACAGAATCAGAAGCACGACGAAAATCGTCCAAAGCATATCAATCTCCTCGATTCGTCCTTAGTCTTGTATCTTTCCGCTCCGGCTGAACGCCTCTGAGCGACTTTCCGCACTCCAAACACAGTAGTTTGGACCGTGGGGTGATTAATCCGCAGAACGGACACATCCGTTGTGATCCGTACTCTTGAGTCGGCCGCTTAGGTCTCGCAAGCTTCGCGAACGAGTCAGTGATGACCGCGAGCCATCCCCCACGATTACCAAACCGTCGAATGGCCATCGATCCACCTTCGCTCTTTCTGTTGGGACAGAACTGTTCCGTTTCTTGCATGAGTTGCTGGAGTGCGCTCGCGGAAATATTGGCTTCACATCTCCGCAAGGCAACCGGAACAAGTCAAACATGACAGGCCGGGCCAGACGAAGCTGTGCAGGATTGCTCACATTCTGAGAAAACTCTTCAATTGGAACCGTGTAGCGCGACCACGTGGCGCGGCCACTTCTGCGTTGACGATCAGACGGAAGTGAGCAATTCAGACCAGCTATTCCTTCTGGCCTGGGCGATCATGGTGTCAGAGACGAGCACTTCTTCTCGCTCTTTCAGATCCCCTGAACTAAGTCAGCCCATCTGAAGTCATCCCTCCTTAGTTGCACAGCTCCGAAAGGAACAATTTCATGAAAAAGACAATTTCACTTTTGTTGATGAGTTTAATCGGCATGGTTGGAACTTATGCATTTGCCGGATCAGACCGGGAAGATACCGTTGAGCGCATGCAGAAATCAGTAGACGTACTTCAGTCGATCATGTCGACGCCCGACAAAGGCATTCCGGAAGAAGTATTGAACGGCGCCAAGTGCATCGTCGTCGTGCCGAATCTGCTCAAGGGTGGCTTCATCTTCGGCGGCAAACACGGACGTGGCGTGGCGACCTGCCGCACGGCGGAAGGCTGGAGCGCTCCCGCATTCGTTTCAGTTGGCGGCGGAAGCTGGGGATTGCAGATCGGCGTTGAAGGCGTGGACCTGGTCATGCTGGTCATGAACGACCGTGGCTTGCAGCATCTGCTTTCGAGCAAGTTCGAACTGACCGGTGAAGGATCCGTAGCGGCGGGCCCAGTTGGCCGTCACACTTCAGCCGGAACTGACATTTTGCTGAATACTGAAGTGCTAACCTATTCGCGCTCGAAGGGCATATTCGCGGGCCTCACGTTGGAAGGTGCGGTAATCGAGCAGGATAACGACTCGACTCGCGCCATCTACGGACATCACATGATGTTCCGCAACATTCTTTCGGGTAAGGCGTCTACGCCCGCAAGTGGGGCGGCGTTTGTAAAGGCTGTGTCCGAAGCCGGTCATCAGTCCCACGTTGCGGAAGCCAGAGAAGATAACAAGCAGTAATTGGATCGCGAAACCGCCTTCTGATTGGGTTTGTGGCTGACCGGAGCCGCGCAGGCTTCGGTCAGCTCTTTTTTGCGCTTGCTTTGGGATGAGAAACTGCTTCGTCCGGTTCCTGCCGTTCCCCCCGTTTGACGCTGCTTCCTTCTGTCTTTACACTCAAGTTAAGGCCATATGAATTCGGGCGGGGCCGTTCGTCTTGACGGAGCTTCCTGGATTTGGCGGCGAGTGAAAGGCAATCGTGAGCCCCACAGAGACTACCGACGCAGCTAAGACGGACGCAACGAAGATCGACGCGGACAAGACAGAAGCTACTAAGAAAGATATTAAGCGGGAGATTTCGGTTGAGATCCCGGCTGCGGAGGTTGCGCGCGAGACTGAGGTGCAGATTCAGCGCTATCAGAAGAGTGCGCGGCTGCCGGGGTTTCGGGCCGGACATGTGCCGGCTTCGATCATCCGGCAGCGCTTTGGCGATGGGCTTAAGAACGATGTCGTCGAGGCTTTGATTCCCAAATACTTCCGCCGGGAAGCTGAGAAGCTGGGGCTGATTCCGGTTTCGCAACCCCGGGTTACCGACCTGCACATGCATGACGGAGAGCCGCTGACTTTCAAGGCTAGTTTTGAAGTGCTGCCAGAGATTCAGGTTGAGGGCTATCGAGATCTGCGCGCCGATAAGCCGGAGATTGCGGTCACCGACGAGGAAGTGGAGCAGGCGCTCACCAGCCTGCGCGAGCAGCATGCGACCTTTACTACTGTAGAAGGACGGACGCTGGCCGAGGGCGACTTTGCCCAGGCTTCCATGGATGGGAAGCCTAAAGATGGTAAGGATGTTGCGGAGGCCAAAGCCAATCCTGTGCACATGGATGACGTGCTGATCGAGATTGGCGGCAAGAACACTGTGCCCGAGTTTTCGCAGAACCTTACTGGCGCCTCGTCCGGCGACGAGCGCACTTTCGACGTTAGCTATCCCGAAGACATTTCCGATAAGCGGCTGGCGGGCAAGACTTTTGTCTATACGGTTAAGGTGAATGGCATCAAGCAGAAGAGCCTGCCCGAACTGAACGACGAGTTCGCCAAGGAGTTGGGCGAGTTCGCCAGCCTGGACGCAGTTCGCAAGCAGATCCGGGAGAACATGGAGGCCGAGAAACGACACACGGCCGAGCATGCGGCGAAAGACAAGCTGGTGGCCGAACTGGTGAAGCGTAATGATTTCGAGGTGCCGGAGTCTTTAGTCGACCGGCAGATTGATCTGCGCCTGGAGCGTGGATTGCGGGCTTTGGCGGCGCAGGGCATGAAGATGGAAGACTTGAAGAAGATGGACCTGCCCCGGCTACGGGCGGGGCAGCGCGAGCAGGCGGTGCAGGATGTAAAGTCTTCTTTGCTGCTGGAGCGGATCGCCGACCTCGAGAAAATCGAGGTCAGCGACGAGGAAATGAACCGGGAGTTGGAAGCTCTGGCGAAACAGTCAAAACAGACGTCGGAGGCGGTGCGGGCTCGTTTGACAGAGGATGGGGGCCTCGATAGAATCCGGAATAGAATCCGCAGCGAGAAGACCCTCGAATTTCTTTATCACCAGTCCGCGTAGATTTGAAAAAAGGCGCGGACCACTTTTGATCCTCCCTTAGAATGGACACGATAGTTCAGGGCGGAGTGTGGCAGGTTGGGTGACAGGTCAGGTCGAACAAAATCAGGTTGAACGCACGTCAAGTTGGGCAGGTCAGGTGGAACAAAATCAGGTTGAACCATGAAACAAAATGATCCGCAAATGATGCTGGTACCGATGGTCATCGAGCAGACCGGGCGGGGCGAACGCGCCTACGACATTTATTCCCGGCTGCTCCGCGATAACATTATTTTCATAGGCACGCCGATTGACGACAATATCGCCAACCTGGTGATCGCGCAGATGCTGTTTCTGGCCCAGGAAGATCCGGAGAAAGATGTTCAGCTTTACATCAATTCTCCGGGCGGGTCGATTACGGCGGGCATGGCGATTTATGACACCATGCAGTACGTGAAGAATGACGTCATGACGCTGTGCGTGGGCCAGGCGGCCTCGATGGCGGCTTTGCTTTTGGCGGCCGGAGAGCCCAAGAAGCGCAATGCTTTGCCCAATTCGCGGATTCTCATCCATCAGCCCTCGATGGGAGGGTTGTCGGGTCAGGCTACCGATATTGACATCCACGCGCGGGAGATTCTGCGCATGCGGGAGATTACCAACCAGTTACTCTCTAAGCACAGCGGGCAAAAGCTCGATAAGGTGGAAAAGGACGTCGAGCGCGACTTCATCATGAACGCGCAGCAGGCAAAGGAATACGGAATCATAGACGATATCATCTACAAGACGGGAAAAGCTGTATGATCGGCCTTCGGTGGCGCAGTACCGAGTACCGGGTACCCAGTACCGAGCAAATCGCTCAGTACTTGCAACTTGGTACGCGGGACTAAGGGAAAAGGAGTAGAGCCGAGTGAAAACCAAGTCGTCCGACGAGATTTTGCGCTGTTCGTTCTGCCACAAGTCGCAGGATGCGGTAGCGAAACTGATCTCGTCCCCCAGCGATTATCCGCGCGCCTATATTTGCGATGAGTGCGTCGCGGTGTGCAACTCGATCCTGGAAGACGACCGCACGGCGACTCCCCAGACCGCTCCGCCCAACCAGCTGCCCAAGCCGCAGGAAGTCAAGACCTTCCTGGATGAATACGTCATCGGGCAGGAGCAGACCAAGAAGAAGCTGGCGGTCGCGGTTTACAACCACTACAAGCGCATCTTCATGAACCGGCAGAAGACCAACGACGGCATCGAACTGAGCAAGTCGAACATCATGCTCATCGGTCCGACGGGCACCGGGAAAGACGCTGCTGGCGCAGACTCTGGCGCGCATGCTCGACGTGCCTTTCGCCATTGTCGATGCCACCACGCTGACCGAAGCCGGCTATGTGGGCGAGGATGTGGAGAACATCATCCTCAAGCTGCTGCAGGCGGCTGAGGGCGATGTAAGCCGCGCCCAGACCGGCATCATCTACATTGATGAGATCGACAAGATCGGGCGCAAGGACGAAAATCCGTCGATTACCCGCGACGTTTCCGGCGAAGGCGTGCAGCAGGCCCTGCTGAAGATTCTGGAAGGAACCATCGCCAATGTTCCGCCGCAGGGCGGACGCAAGCATCCTCACCAGGAATTTACTCCTGTCGACACCACCAACATCCTCTTCATCTGCGGCGGAGCGTTCGTCGGCCTGGAGAAGATCATTGGCAGGCGCGTGGGGAAAAAGTCGCTCGGCTTCCGCAGCGGCGAAGAAGCGGACAAGGAAGATGCTGCGGTCTCGCGCAAGCGCAACTTCGAACTGCTGAGCGAAATCCAGCCGGAAGACTTGATCAAGTTTGGCCTGATTCCTGAATTCGTCGGACGCCTGCCGGTGGTGGGCATGCTGGAAGATCTTGACGAATTTGCGCTGATCGAGATCCTCACCCGGCCCAAGAATGCCATCGTCAAGCAGTACCAGCGGCTGTTCGAGTTCGAGAATGTGCGGCTGAAGTTCGCCGACGAGGCTCTGCGAGCCATCGCCCGGCAGGCCATGGCGCGCAAAGTGGGCGCTCGCGGCCTGCGCATGATTCTGGAAGAACTGATGCTCGACCTGATGTTCCACCTGCCCAGCCAGAAGAAGCTGAAAGAGTTTGAGGTCACGCGCGAGATGGTTGAGAAACGCAGCGCTTCCGTGGCATTTGGAGAAGGCCGGGTAGTGAAGGGAGGAGTAAACTGTTAGTGGGCAGCAGACAGGCGCGCGGCGACTGTCATTCACGAGTCCGGGGAGATTGAGTGACCACATCCAAGGAAAAATTCGAAACCAAGAAGCTGCCCATGATGCCCATCCGGGACGTGGTCATCTTCCCTTTCATGATGACGCCGTTCGTGGTGGGCCGCGAGTCCAGCGTGCGCGCGCTCGAAGAGGCGCTGGCCGCGGACAAGAAGATCTTCCTGGCCACCCAGCACGACGCCTCCATCGACGAACCCAAGTCGAATGAAATCTACCAGGTCGGCACCATCGTCAACATCGTGCAGAGCCTGAAGCTCCCCGATGGCAACATCAAGGTTCTGGTCGAAGGCATTGAGCGCGGCCGGCTGCTGCAGGCCACCGACTCCGATGGTTACATGCAGGCTTCGGTGCGGGTGGCGCGCTATCCCGTCGAGATGAACCCGCAGATCGAAGCCGGGATGCAGCGCGTGACCACGCTGTTTGAGCAGTATGTAAAGCTGTGCCAGGCGCTGAATTACGAGACCATGATCTCGGCCGTGCGCATGGAAGATCCGGCCAAGCTCACCGACATCATTTCCGCCAACCTGCAGCTTTCCATCGAAGAAAAACAGGAACTGCTGGAGATTTTCGATCCTTCGGAGCGCTTGAACCGCATCGCCGACGTGCTCGACGTGGAGATCGAAAAACTCAACGTGGACCGCACCATCCAGTCGCGGGTGAAGCGGCAGATGGAGAAGGCGCAGAAAGAGTATTACCTCAACGAGAAGATCAAGGCCATTCAGAAGGAACTGGGCCGCGGCGAGAAGAGCGAATTCGACGAACTGAAGAAGAAGATCGAATCCGCCGGCATGCCGAAAGACGTGAAAGACAAGGCGCTGCAGGAACTGAAGAAGCTGGAAGCGATGCCGCCCATGTCGGCCGAGTCCACGGTTTCGCGCAACTATCTGGATTGGCTGCTGGCGGTGCCGTGGAAGAAGCGCTCCAAGGAAATCCGCAACATCTCGCGCGCCGAAAAAGTTCTGAACGAAGATCATTACGGCCTGGAGAAGATCAAGGAACGCATCCTCGAATTCCTCGCCGTGCGCCAGTTGGTGAAAAATCCCAAGGGCTCGATTCTCTGCTTCGTTGGACCTCCGGGCGTGGGCAAGACTTCTCTGGGCATGTCGATCGCCAAGGCCACGGGGCGCAAGTTCGTGCGCATGTCGCTCGGCGGAGTGCGCGATGAGGCCGAAATTCGCGGCCATCGGCGCACCTACATCGGCGCGCTGCCCGGCCAGATCATTCAGATGATGAAGAAGGCCGGCACCAAGAACCCGGTCTTCATGCTCGACGAAGTCGACAAGATGTCGATGGACTTCCGCGGCGACCCTTCAGCCGCTCTGCTCGAAGTGCTCGATCCCGAGCAGAATTTCATGTTCGTCGACCACTACCTCGACGTCGAGTACGACCTGTCGCAGGTTTTCTTCGTGGCCACGGCCAACGTGATGCACACCATCCCCCCCGCGCTGCAGGACCGCATGGAAGTGCTGCGCCTGCACGGCTACACCGAGCAGGAAAAGCTGGAGATCGCCAAGCAGTTTCTGGTGAAGAAGCAGATGCTGCAGGCCGGCTTGTCGGAGAAGAACATCAAGTTCACCGACGACGCGATCACCGGGCTCATCCGCTCCTACACGCGCGAAGCCGGAGTGCGCAATCTGGAGCGCGAAATCGGCAACGTCTGCCGCAAGGTCGCGCGCAAGGTGGTCAAGGAAGGCGAAAACTATACCGTCGCCGTGACCGGCGAGAACGTCACCGACTTCCTCGGCGTCATCAAGTTCCGCGATACGCTGGCGCACGAAAAAAGCGAAGTGGGATTGGTCACCGGCCTGGCCTGGACCGAAGTGGGCGGCTCGATCCTCAGCACCGAGGCCACGGTGGTCGATGGCAAAGGCAAGCTGACGCTGACCGGCAAGCTCGGCGACGTGATGCAGGAATCGGCGCAGGCGGCGCTGTCTTATGTGCGCTCGCGCGCGCATCGTCTCGGCCTCACTCGCGATTTCTATCGCACTCTCGATCTGCACGTGCACGTGCCGGAAGGCGCCATCCCGAAAGACGGGCCATCGGCCGGCATTACGATTGCCACGGCGATTGCGAGCGCGCTCAGCAAGATTCCGGTGCGGCGCGATCTGGCCATGACCGGCGAAATCACGCTGCGCGGCAAAGTGCTGCCCATCGGCGGACTCAAGGAAAAGCTACTGGCCGCGCACCGCGCCGGTCTTTTCGAAGTGATCCTGCCCCGGGACAACGAAAAAGATTTGGCCGAGGTTCCGGAAAACCTGCGCACCGCCATGAAACTGCACTTCGTCGATACGATGGACCAGGTGCTGCAGATTGCCCTGGAGTCTGCCCTGCCCGCGACTCCACGAGGAGGAGACCGCGCAGCCGATCGCGCCTTTGACTTCCGGCACCGAGGATAGTCCGGCGGCGCATCAGTAGAGCGCGTTGCACAAGCGTTGTCATCCTGCGGAGTTGCCGTCGCGATAGCGGAGGCACGTAGTCGAAGGACCCCTGAATTGATTCACGGACCCTGGGAGTTCCCACGAATCGACGCGGATCACGCGAACTCGGCGAGCCTTTCGGCCGGCCGACGGAGGTCCGTCCATTTCCGAAGGTTAACAATCACCGTTCTGAAGATGTCCACATCCAACCAAAGTCAGATTGCTTTTGAAAATGGGCCGGAGTTGCCGGCCGAAGAGGCGCAAACCCGGACCACGGGAATCCTGCCTTCGCAGGAAATCAGCAACCTGATCGCCCGCGGAAACATCAGCGCCACGCCAGCGATCAACCCCGACCATATCCAGCCTGCAAGTCTCGATTTGCGGCTCGGCGACATGGCGCATCGCGTGCGCGCGAGTTTTCTGCCCGGCCCGAACAGCACGGTCGAGGCCAAGATCAAGGAACTCCGCATGACGCGGGTCGATCTGACGGCTGCGCCCGTTTTCGAAAAAGATTGCGTTTACATCATTCCTCTAGTCGAGGAATTGAACCTGCCGGAAAATATTTCCGGGAAAGCGAATCCGAAGAGCACGACCGGACGCCTCGACATTTTCACCCGCCTGATCACCGATTACGGCACCGAGTTCGACCGCGTGCCGCCGGGATACAAAGGCAAACTGTACGCCGAAGTTGTTTCCCGCACGTTTACGGTCGCCATTCGCGCCGGGATGAGGCTGAGCCAGCTGCGCTTTGTGCAAGGCAATCCAGTCTCCGGCGATCGCACGATTCGGGAACTGAATCAAGAGGAACCGCTGGTCTACATGGACGAGGAAGACAGCCCGGGCAAGGCGCGGCTGCAGCGCGGCCTGAGAATTACGGTCAATCTGGAGGCCGCAGAAGCGGGCGAAATCATTGCCTACAGGGCGAAGCGGTATGCTCCGGCGATTGAATTGGACCGGATTGATTATTATCCGCCGGAGGAGTTCTGGGAAGTTCGTCATCAGAATGCCAGCAAGAATCTGATTCTCGAGCCCGGGGATTTCTATATTCTTGCTTCGCGGGAACGAGTGCGTGTTCCTCCTGACTTCGCGGCGGAAATGGTTCCCTTCGATCCTTCCGATGGCGAGTTCCGCATTCACTACGCCGGGTTCTTCGATCCCGGGTTCGGCTACGGTTCCAGCGACATCAAGGGAACCCGCGCTGTGCTTGAAGTTCGAGCCCATGAAGTTCCATTCCTGATGGAGCACGGGCAGCTTGTGGGCCGGCTGAACTATATGCCTCTGTTGCGGCGGCCCGACAAGATCTACGGCACGAATATAGGATCGTCCTACCAGCATCAGGCGCTCACGCTGAGCAAGCAGTTTCGCAAGAGCTGACCGCCGCCCCTCGCTTCTGGCACTTCCCAACCCTT
The DNA here is from genome assembly GCA_963770235.1 of uncultured Acidobacteriaceae bacterium. Classification (GTDB taxonomy): domain Bacteria; phylum Acidobacteriota; class Terriglobia; order Terriglobales; family Acidobacteriaceae; genus Sulfotelmatobacter. The sequence continues at coordinate 238,851 of CAVYOW010000010.1, forward strand.
GACCCGCTTGCCAACCCGCGCACCCGCATTGCACACTAGCGCATGAGGGTTATGGCGCGATTTCTGGCGGCGGCTACTGACGCCGCGCACTTCCCCGCTCCCAGCCTGCCGGAAGTCGCCTTCCTCGGGCGCTCGAACGTGGGCAAGTCCAGCGTGATCAATACTCTGGTGGCGCCAAGCTCGCCCGCACCAGTTCCACTCCCGGACGCACCCGCAGCATCAATTTCTTCGAAGTGCGCTGGCCGGGAAAGCCGCAGCCCGAGGTCATCTTCGCCGACCTGCCGGGCTACGGCTACGCCAAGCTCTCGCGCGAGATTTCCCAGGAGTGGCCCAAGTTCATCGAGCCCTACCTCAACGACCGGCCCACGCTGGCGTTATGTCTGGCGCTGGTGGACGTGAATGTTCCGCCGCAAGCCAGCGACCGGCAACTCTTAGATTTTCTTAATGCCTCGGGACGCGACTTTCTGCTGATCGCAACCAAGAGCGACCGGCTCTCCAACAATCAGCTGCGCAATGCGCTGAAAGGCCTGACCGAAGCGTATCCAACGGCGCCGGTGATTCCCTTCTCGGCGAAAACCGGAGCCGGGCGGGACGAAGTGTGGAAGAAGATTCGGCAATCCGCGGCCGAATTTCCTGGCGCTCGCGTTCCAATCCTGAACGTCTCCCGTTACGGAAACCGCCCAATCCCTTCGTTGCGAGCCCTCCGCACTTCCTCTAAGTGTTCCGCATTGAAAGCTCCGTAGAGTAGGAGAGGACGCATACCGCAACGAAGAGTCGGCAAGCAGTTTCGATCCAGGACCGCGATGCGGATGAGGTGAATCCGCTGCTATGGCTGATGAACCCGATGCCGGCGCGGCTTATCTAGCCGCCTTGAAGCAATCCACCGGACCTCAGGCTCGGCCGGCGCTGCGGCGCGCGAGCGCGCCCCAGGTGCCGCGTTCCGCCCGAAACTCGAACCGGCGGGCATGATCTCCTGCAGGAAGCGCCGACAAGCGCAAAAGTCCTCGCTACCGCTGCCAGGGCAGCGCCCACATCCGCGAGATCGCCACCGGAGTGGCGATCTGGACGACGTTCACCGACATCAGTCTCCACGGATGCTACGTGGAGGCGACCACCACTTATCGGGTCGGCGTTATGCTCGGCTTGAAGCTCGAGGCCAACGGTTACCGGGTTGAGGCGACGGGCGAGGTGCGCGTGGCTTACCCGAACCTGGGCATGGGAATCTCCTTCACCAACATGTCGGAGGAAGATCGCGAGCGCTTGCGCGAACTGGTGCGCTCGATCTCGCGGCCTTCAGTGATCCTGGGCTCGCGAGTTGCGATGCGTGCTCCGTCGACGGCGCAACCAGAGAGCTTTGCCCGCCGTGGCAAACCCGGGCGCAGCCCTGCAGGCGATGTCGGACTTCTTCGAGGACCGCCACATGATGGGCCGGGAAGAGTTTCTCAGGATTCTGCGCAAGAGCCAGTAGCAGTTCTCAGTTCTCAGTTCTCAGTCATCTCAGTTCTCAGACTCTGCTAGGCTCAGGCGTGAGGTCCGAGGTCCGAGGTCTTGTTATGATGAAGACCTATGGCGGTTTACCTCATCACTGGCATCGGCGGCTTTATCGGATCGTCTCTGGCGCGCGAGCTGTTGCAGCGCGGCGAGCAGGTTCGCGGAGTCGACAATTTTTCCACCGGCAAGCGGCGAGAACCTGGCTCAAATCCTGCCGCAGATCGACTTTCGTGAGGCCGACATCCTCGATCTCGATGCCATGAAGTCGGCGTGCGCGGGCGCGGATTATGTTTTGCATCAGGCGGCGATCCCGTCGGTGCCCAAAGTCGGTGCTCGATCCGATCGGAAGCAACCGCGCGAACGTGGATGGCACGGTGAACGTGCTGGTGGCGGCGCGCGACGCCAAGGTGAAGCGCGTGATCTATGCGGCCTCGTCGTCAGCCTATGGCGACACGCCCACGCTGCCCAAGCACGAACGCATGACGCCGGATCCGATTTCGCCTTACGCCGTGGCCAAGCTGGCCAGCGAGCGTTACATGATCTCGTTTTACCGCTGCTACGGATTGGAGACCGTGGCGCTGCGCTACTTCAATATTTTTGGTCCGCGGCAGGATCCGTCGTCGCCTTACTCCGGCGTGCTGGCCAAGTTCATCACCCAGATGCTGCGCGGCGAGCAGCCCACCATCTTTGGCGACGGCGAGCAGAGCCGCGATTTCACCTACATCGACAACGCCGTCGAGGCCAACCTGCTGGCCTGCAAAGCTCCCGCGGCGCAAGTGGCCGGCAAGGTGTTCAACGTGGCCACGGGGCGGCGGGTCACGCTCAATGAGACCTTCAAACTCCTGCAGGGACTGACCTCGTACTCCGGTTCTCCCATCTACGGCGCGGAGCGCGGCGGCGACATCAAGCATTCCCTCGCCGACATTTCCTCGGCGGAAGAGCATCTCGGCTATAAACCCAAGGTGAGATTTTGAAGATAGGCCTGCGAAGGACGGTGGACTGGTATCGCAGCACGCGATAGTCGGTGGCTTCGCTCGCCAAAACGTCCGATGATCTACGGTTGGTGAGTCAACCGGTCGCGAGTCCACTTACGTCGGTGATCTGCGACTCGAGAGTTGAAGGCATGACACTCTCGTCGATGGTAGTTTCGCGTGATTGGCAGGAAGTCAGTGTTCTGGAATGCATTCTTGGCGGCTTGCACATGGATGTGGCCGTCGAGAGCGAACCGCAACGAGCTCTTGCGCGGCTCACGAAATCCAAAGTCGATGCCCTGATTGTTGACTGCGACCTGAACGGCACGGGCCAACTCTTTCGCGAACTGCAACGCGAAGCTCCGCGGGCGCAGTACGGTGCCGCTGGTGATCATGGGCGGTCCGCAGGGAAGACGCGACATGGAGTCTACCGGCGCGATGTTTGCCTTCGACAAGCCGATTTCCGTGGAGCAGGCGGTGCGCACGCTCTCCGCCGCGCGCAACATGATTCTTGATGGACGCTTGCGCTATCACCGCGCCGGTCTGGAAGTGCCCGTCACTCTGAGCGGCCGCCGTCGCAAGCGGGGAGGGGCGCAACTCATCAATCTGAGCCAGGGCGGACTGCAGGTTCGCGTCGAAGAGGGATTCGATGCCAGTGAAGCGTCGCGCGTAGCTTTCGCGCTGCCCGGAACCAATTGCGGCGATGAAGGCCGAGGTAGAGGTCGCCTGGTCCGACAACCGCGGAAATGTTGGCATCCGCTTTGTGAAGATGGCGTCGGAGATGAAACACACTTTGCGGCTCTGGCTGGCGCAGCAGTATTTTGCGAACTAGGCAGGGCAGTTCTCAGTTCTCTCTCTAGCGTCTGGTTCGCGGTCGAGACGCGTCTAGCGGAAGCGGCTCGCGTCTTCCCGTTCTTTTTCTTCTTCCAGGCTGGATGCTGCTTGCGCTATGCGTGCGCCCAGGCTTGGTCCTCCAAACACAGCAAATACAGCCCAGTAGGCCGCGGCGACGAAAACCGCTGCTGCCGAGACTGTTCCCAGAGTCAGGGGCCAGGGCGGAAGTTCGTGAGCAATGGAAAGAAAAATCAGAGCGAACAGGAGCACGCCTGCGATCACGATAAGACCATCCACCAGCCAGGCGAGGGTGCGGCCTGACAGCGGCTGGGAAAGCCAGTTTTGCGCATACGGGTCGCCGGACGGATCTGTAAGATCTTCTTCGCTGTGCGGGTGCAGGACTGACGCCTCGTCCCGTCGGGCTGAAGCTCGGCTCCAGCCGGATCACCGGGCGAGGAGAAGCGGACAAAGTCAGCCCGTCGTCTTCCTCCGCACCATTCTCTTCACGAAACATCTTCGCTCACCAAGTATTTTCCTCACGAAGCAATCGAGACGACCGAAGCTCCGAAGATCGAGCGGGGATGGCCCGCGTCGCGGGCAAGCGCATCCAGAAGGTTGGAAAAGATCCACTCGTTGATCTGACGACTGGTGCGCGCGGGCAAGTCAACGAAGCGGATGCCACACTGTCCCGAGGCGGTGCCCCAACTGACCTGACCGTAGGTCTCCACGCGCAAGCGGGGAAATCTCAACTCAAAGCGCACGCGGACGCGCTGTTGCTGATGCAGCGGCGCCGACCGCCTGCACAGCTACCCCATCATGGTTGAGGTTGCGGATGATTCCACCGTTGGTCTCATCGAGGGTGACGTAGGTCAACGTGCGCAGTTCGTGCCGGTAGTGGGTGCGAGATTGCCGCGCGGGAAGATGAGACTGCCTGCATATTCTCCGCCAAACGAACGGAAGACGATGGCTCGGACGGGGCCCGTTTGGTCAGATTCTAGTTTCTGGTGGACGCGGGCTGGCAGTGACTGGGTTGGTTCGGGAATCTGCAGGGCGAGCGGGGCTTACCAAAGACCATGGCCGGGAGGGCAGCGTGCGCCTCATTGCATACTAGGGCAAAACCCGGTTAACTTACTGTTAAACCCGGCAAAAACCGGGTAGGGGACGGAACTGCGCCCCGGGGTCCTGGGTAAGGTGAACCGGCTACGCAAAGTGGTCAATTGACAGTGGCTCGACCGGGTGACCACACTCGCAGTCAGGGATTGACCGCCAGTGACGTAATGGCAACGACTCCCACCAAACCGACAATCGAAGTTGTCGACGGCCTGGCCGACGCGCCCTGCGCCGTCGTGGCCGCTGGAGCGGGGTGCGGCCGCTCCTGGGGAGGGCGCTTCTTCTCCAGGGACTTCTCCTGAGACTCGCGGATTGCGGCCTTCGGGAGGCGACGCGCTGCAGGCGCTTCTCGCCTTCTCGGCGCTGCATCAGCAGGTGCGGCAGCGGCGGGCGCTGGCCTCGCGGCACAAGGGATTTGAGACGATTGCGCCTCCGGCGGAGTTCGAGGCAACCGAGCAATTCGTTCTGGACGAAGTGCTGCAACTGGTTGCGGAACGAGCCATTGCCATCACCGGCGCGGATGGATTGGGCATCGCCCTGGCGGAGAATAACGAGATTGTTCTGCGGGCTTCGGCGGGCGCGATCAAGCCGGATGTCGGCCAGCGCATCCAGCGCGACTCAGCCTTCTCCGGGAGCATGTTTCCGCACGGCGCAGATTATCCGCTGCGACGATACCGAGACGGACGATCGCGTAAACCTGATACACGTGCCGGCAATTGGGCGCGCGCTCGATGGTGGCAGTGCCGCTCTGCGGCCGACGGCGCGTGATCGGATTGCTGGAAGCATTCTCGGCCGAACCGTTCGGGTTCAATGACAGCGACGTGGGCAGCCTGGAACTGCTGGCGGAGCTGATTCTCGGAGCTCTCAAACCTGAGGACGAAGACCGCTTCGCGGAATCGGCGGAGGTGGCGGATGCGGAACTAGCCGCGCCCGCGATTGCCACTCCGGCCGCTGCCGGCAGAAAAAGCGCCGGCGGAAGAAACTCCTGCGGAGAAAGTCCCTGAAGCGCAAGTCGCTGTTGCGCCTGAGCTCGTCCCTCAAGTCGCAGACAAAGCCAAGTTCGCATCTGCAGATAGAGCGGTGGCGATCTCTGTTCCTGTTCCTGTGCCTTGCCCTGCCACTGTGCCGGTACCTGAGCCGCGGATTGAACCGGAGTACGTCCCGGAGGAAATCTATTACCCTCAGATCCTCGCAGGAATCGGAGCGTCTTCGCTAGTCACCATCCGGGAATCTTGCTGGTGTTGGTGCTGGTGGTCGTCTCGGCGGTGTTGGCCGGCGGGATTTGGTGGAAGCTGAAGAATGCGCAACTCGGCGACGTACTGGTGAGACCTGAACCCAAGATCACGAAGCCCGTGGCGTCCTCGAAGCAGGCGGCGTTCAGAGAAGCCATCTTCAGTTGAACCCATCGAGCACCAGCCTGGATGGGCAAACGAATTCGCGGTCAGCTCCGGACGCGTCCGGGCGGCAGATACGGATACAACGGCTGAACCCTTGAGTGGAAGCGTGACGCCGCAGGAACTGGCGAAGCTGCCTCGCGTCACCGGGATTCGTCATTGGTCTTCGGCCGATTCCAGCACGGTTGTGCTCGACCTGGAAGATCAGGTGCAGTACGAGGCGCATCGCCTCACCGGTCCGGATCGCATTTATTTTGACTTGCACGATACCTCGCTGGCTCCTGAATTTGTCGGAAAGACCATCGAGATTGGCGACGCGCTGCTGGCGCGGGTTCGGGTGGCGCAGCCGGTATCAGGTTTGACCCGCGTGGTGCTGGAGACCAGAGGCAACTCGAACTTTTCCGTGAGCCTGGAGCCGAATCCCTATCGTCTGGTGGTGCAGGTGCGGAGGCTGGGCGCGGACACCAAGGCTCAGGTAAATCTTTTCCCGGGAGCCGAGGCTGAGAAAGCGAAGTTAGCGATCGTTGTGCCTCCGCCCTCGCGCGAAGATTTGCAACTGCGGGCGCGCGTGCCGAAGATGCGCATCGTGGTGGATGCGGGCCACGGCGGCTGGGATTTGGGAACCGTGGGCCGGCAAGGCTTGCTGGAAAAAGATCTGGTGCTCGAGATCGCCCAGCGATTGGGCAAGCTGCTCGAGAGCCGCCTCGGCGCGGACGTGATTTTCACCCGCATCGACGATAACTACATTCCACTCGACGAACGGGCCGGGATCGCAAATCAGGCGCAGGCGGATTTGTTTATCTCCGTCCACGCGAACTACAGCGATCTGCCTTCGGCGCGTGGTGTGGAAACTTATTACACGAACTTGTTCGCGTCGCCGAATGCAAAAGACCTGGAAACTCGCCAGAGCACAACCGGCAACAAGAGTGCTGTGACCGCGTCGCTCTCTCCGGCGGAACTGCACGACAAGATTGAGCAGTCACGGCGGCTGGCGGCCAGCGTGCAGCGGTCGCTGTACGGAACTTTGTCAGTGCAAAATCCCGGCCTGCGCGACCGCGGCGTGAAAGAGGCGTCCTACGTGGTTCTCACCGAGACGGCGATGCCGGGAATCCTGGCGGAAGTTTCGTTCGTCAGCAGTCCCACCGACGAGCAGAAACTGCGCAGCGACGGATACCGCGAGCAGATCGCCGAGGCGCTGTACAAGGGCATTGCGCGGTATGCGGCTGGCTCGCGCGGCGTGAAGGTGGCCAGCGCCGGGAAGTAGTACCGGGTTGCGAGCTATCCGAACGGGTTCACGATCTGTAGTCCGTCGACCTCCCGCGCGTCCTGCATATCCTCCGAGAGAAGCACGCTGCACCCACCCTGCTTAGCCGCACGAAGGACCAACGCGTCCCAGAAGGAAAACTCGTGAAGGCGGTGCAGGTCGATAGCGGCGAGAATGTCGGCGACCTCGGGAGCGACCACGTCGAACTCAGCCAGCAGTTCCACTTTGCGGCGGGCAATGCGCGCGTCCACACGGAGTTTCCGGGTGACTGTGACGAAATACTCCTGAAGCACCTGCAACGATACAACTCCCGTCCTCGCGCGCCGGTGCTCGGCTACCAGATCGAGGGCCCGTTGTTGCTTCGCCGGCGCAGCCTTGTCATCCGCGTAGACGAGGACGTTGGTGTCGAAGAAACTACGAGCGTTCATGAATCTCGTCCCGATTAAAACGCCAGCCGCGCGAATGACCTTGACCTGAAAGCCGCTTGAACTCCTCAATGCTGCGCTCGGGATCGTCTCCGCCGGCCACGGTCTGCAAGTAGTCGCGGACCATCTGATTGAGACTCTTCCCGAGGGCCTCGGCCTTCTTCCGGGCACGAGCTACGAGTTGTTCATCGATCGACAGAGTCACATTCATTCACACAGTATATTTGAACACGTATTATGTGTCAACTGGACTCGGGTTGACCGGCGTCCCGCCAAGACGCCGTTCGGCTCATCCGTTTTCCACATCCGCGTGTGACATCTAACCTTGTGCCCACCATCTGAATCGCGTGATCATGGTCGAGGCCATGACGGTCCAGAGAGACTGAATCGCCCCGTTCCAAGCCCTTTGTTCTCTATATTTTGATATCTAAGTTCTTTGAAAACCAGATTTTGCGAGATATGTCTTCGCAGAACCCGCGCTGGGCAAGGATTTCAGAGATGTCGGGCGAAACAAATCGATCTGAGATCTGGAGGGTTCGCAAAGTTACCCGATCTCAGCAGCACTGCGATAGAAATTTATTTTCGGGATAGAATCCACGGGCAGAAGCCGCCCCTCCGGAACTTGGTTCCTTCTTGGTCTTACCCCGAACTTACGCGGGGGCTGATCCGGTGGTGGCAACCGGGCTTCGCCCGGTGGACAGCCGAGGGCGGCTGTCCCCACATGAATCCACATCAGTTCCCTGCTGGCACGCCGCCGTACTTCTGCAGCCACTTCAATTCTTCGCGCACTTTGATTTTGCCGTGCCAGGGATTCTTTGCCAGGCTGTGGCCTTCGCCGGGGAAGATCAGCAGGGCGTTCGGAATGCCTAGCGAATAGAGCGCGTGCTCGAGCAGATAATCTTCGAGCACGGCTACGCGGATGTCGTCGGCACCGGCTACCATGTGCGTGGGCGTGCGGACTTTGTCGATTTGGAAGATGGCGGCTTCGTCGTGATAGCGCTGCTGGGCTTCCCAGGGACGTCCGCCGAGGAAGTAGGCGTCGTCGATGGTGGTGTCGTCGTTGCCCCAGTTGCCGACGTGCTCGACCGCGCCTGCGCCGGTGACTGCGGCTTTGAAGCGCGTGGTTTGCGTGATCAGCCAGTTGGTCATGTATCCGCCGTAGCTGTAGCCGCCGACGGTGAGATGATCGGGATCGGCGATGCCGTCTTTCACCAGAGCGTCGACGCCTTCGAGAATATCTTTGCCGGGACGCGAGACGATTACGGGAACGATCTGCTCGAGGAACTTGTCGCCGTATCCGGTGGAACCGCGGTAGTTGGGCTCGAAGACCAGCCAGCCGTTGGTGGCGGCGAGCGCGGCCCACTGGTACCAGTCGGCTTCGAAGTGGTTGCCGTCGGCGTCGGCGGGACCGCCGTGGATGAAGGTGAACATGGGCAGATGCTTGGCTTCGAATTTGCCGGGAGGATAGATCAGCATGCCTTCGACGGTGGTGCCGTCGTCGGCCTTCCAGCGGTAGGGCTTGCCTTGGGGAAGATCGCGCTCGGTGAAGAGTTTGTTGAAGGAAGTGATGGGACGCGCCTGGTCGAGTTTGTCGGCGCTTTCCGCCAGATAGACTTCGGTCGGCTTCTGCAGCGAGGAATACACGAAGGCGATGCGGGGAGAGTGAGCGGTTGTGGAGATGGTTTCGTAGGTGCCTTGCCATCCGTTGAGTTTGTGCAAGGACTGGCCGGGTTGGCTGACGGAGTACATGGCAGCCTCGGTTCCGATGCGAGCGGAGGCAAGCACTGCGTCGGCCGCTACCGCGTAGTGCTCGACTGGGCCGATGAAGTCTTTGCTCCATTGCTCGACTGCGCCGGTTTCGCTGTCGGACTTTTCGCTGTCAACCCAGTAGAGATGCGGCTGGAGGTCGCGATAGGGACCGGTTACGTCTCCGATTTTCGACGGTGAAGAAGACGTGGCGATTGTCGTTGGCCCAGCGCAGGCTGCCTTCGTACGGCCTGGTTGTGGGTTAGTTGGCGCGGTTGCAGAGTCGGCGGTTTGTTTTCGCTGCCGGCAGACGCGGGCGAGGGCGCCCGCGCCACATCGACGGCGTAGATTTCTACGTCTTCGGCTTTTTCCTGGCGCTGGTTGATGGAGTTGGTGACGAAGGCCAGTTTGCTGCCGTCGGGCGAGGTGATCAGGTCCTCCACACGCAACGGGGAGGTTGCGATGGCGCTCGCGCCGGGGGTGAGATCGGATTCCTTCTCGGTTTCGGATTCTTCTTTCGGCCTTCGGCGGCGTGGCGGGCGAGAGCAGCGGCAACGTCGAGGGCGAAGATGGTGTCGCCGCGTTCGGCGGTGCGATATTGCACGACATCTTTCCATTGTTTCTTGTAGTCGTCTTTCTGGGCCTTGGTCCACGGGTTGCGCGTGGCGAAATAGATGGTGCGCGAATCGGCGGACCAGGAAAATGTATGGACTTCTTCCTCACCCTGAGTCAGCGGAATGGCCTCGCCGCCTGCGGGAGAGATCAGGTAGATCTGGCTGACTTCTTTGTCGCTGTCTTTATCGTCGTCGTCGGAATCGGAATCCTTTTCGGAAGAGGTTTTGCGCTCGGAGAGGAAGGCAATCCAGCGGCCGTCGGGCGACCACTTGGGCTCGGAGTCGTGACCGGATTGCGTGAGTTGAATCAGCGTGGATCCGTTTGGCGATCCGCCTTTCGCGTCGTCGCGGTAGAGCCAGAGATCGGGCGAAAGATCTTCTGGTCCCAGTCGGCGCGCTCGGTGGCGATCACAACGGAACTGCCGTCGGGAGAGATGGCCACGCTGAGTAGCTGACCGAGTTGAAGAATTCGTCGAGAGTCAGCTTGGGTTTGCCGTCGGCAAAGGCTGGTGACGAAGGACACGTAGAAGCACAGCTAACCAACAAGAAATGTTTTGAGATTTTCATAAGGCCCGGCGGGAAGTAGGGTTATACAACGGCGGGTTTGCCGTGAAGCAACCTTCAACTGGGATCGAGTTGACTTGCAGTCAGGCGTGACAGGGAACGGCAACCGTGGTAGTTTCCGAAATTCCTAAACACAGAGGACTCAGGGTCACGCAGGGGAATGGTCTCAGGGCTGACGGTTACTGCGCGGGCTCGGCGTTCTTGAGCGCTTCGTCGAGAGGCTGGCCGGGATGGGAAGCGCCTTGCACCACGCGCCAGCCGTCGTCATACCGGCGAAAGCCGACGGTGGAACGGTAGCGGGCGTCGCCGGAGTAGATAGACTGCGCCGACTTCGTTCAAAGGAATCCATTGCCAGGTGAATTCGACATCGGCAACGTTGCCCTGCTTGGCGATGCCGGTGACGGCAACCAACTCGCGTCTCGCGGCGGGAATGGTGAAGGACTTGCTTTTCCGCATCGCCGGGGGCGATGAGACTTTGGAACGTATCGACGCCGGAGGGTGTGAGCGTGACGTCCCAGCAAGGCGGCGGGGCCAGAGCCGGAGGGCAGGGGGCGAGGGTGGCGGAGATCCAGCCGTGATGCTGGAGCACGAGGTAGTCGGGCGAGAGGTAGTCCTTGTTGGCGACGACGCCGGTGCGCAGCTGAAAGGGCTGCGTGGTGCTGGAAGGTGTCGGAGGTCGCGATCAGGTCGGCGGCGAGACGGCGGGTGAGGAAATCGCGGGGGGAGCAGGAGGTGAGCAGAACCGCATAAGCAATCGACGAGGGCGGTGATGAGCGGCTTCCGCATTAACGAGAAGGAATCTCAGGTGGAGCTGTTTGCGCGTAGACGCGTGAAATTACGATCGCGCGGGAGATCCTTCGCTCCGCCTGAAGAACGGCTGCGCTCAGGATGACAATTCCTACCGGATTGTAACGAAAAGCGCGCTCTTCGTGGAAAGAAAGGACGGGAGGTGATCTGGCCTTCGAAGCGAGTCGACCAGCGGCCGGGGATTGGGGTGGCACAGTTGGGACAGTGGCCGTCTGGGGTTAGGCGATAGTCTTTGATCAGGTAGCCGTAGCGCTCGATCAGAGTTTCGTTGCACTTTGGACAGCGCGTGTCTTCCCATTCGCCGACCATGCCGGGGAGATTTCCGGCGTAGATGTAGCGCAGTCCGGACTGGCGGCCGATTTCGACGGCGCGCAGCAGGTCTTCGGAATTCGTGTCGCGGTGACATCGTTTTGCATTTTGTAATCGCCGTGAAAGGCGGTGACGTGCCAGGGAATGTCCGGCGAGATGCCTGGCCAGGAATTCGGTGAGGCGGCGCAGTTCGTCGGCACCGTCGTTGAAGCCGGGGATTAGAAGCGTGACGATTTCGAGCCAGAGTCCCGACTGTGGATGCGGCGGATGCTGTCGAGGATGGGAGCGATGCGGCCGCCGAGTTCGTGGTAGTGGCGGTCGTCGAAGCTCTTGAGATCGACTTTGTACAGATCGAGCCAGGGGCGCAGGTATTCGAGAACCTGAGGAGTGGCGTTGCCGTTCGAAACGAAGCCGGTGATGAGTCCGGCGGCTTTGGCTTCTTTGAAAACGGCTACCGCCCATTCGCTGGTGATTAGCGGCTCGTTGTAGGTGCTGACCAGAATCTTCGCGCCTTGGGCGATGGCGTCGCGCACCAGAAGTTCGGGTGAGGCTTCGAGCGGAGGCGAGACGGCGTTGGGATCGCGCAGAGCTTGCGACGTTACCCAGTTCTGACAGTAGGCGCAGTGCAGGTCGCAGCCCAGCATGCCGAAGCTGTAGGCGAGCGCTCCGGGATGGGCGTGGAAGAACGGCTTCTTCTCGACTGGGTCGCACTGCGTGCCGGCGGTGTATCCCCAGGGGACGTAGAGCGTGCCGCCGCGGTTGTAGCGGACTTTGCAGACTCCGGGCTGGCCTTCGGGGATGGGGCAGCAATGTCCGCAGGAGAAACAGCGCACGCGGTTGTTGTCGAGCTTCTCGTAGAGGGCGGGATCGGCTTCGCGGACTCGCTCGTCGAGAACAGTGCGGAGGGTGGGCACGGGGACCTCTGCTCTATTCTAACGCTGCGGGGTGAAGTGGGCAGAAACACGGCCGTGGTGGAAACGCCTTGCGGGGCTGGTGGTTGCACGGAGCGGGTGACTGCGGCGATGCTTCGCTTCGCGAGCACGCCTTCGCTCAGGATGACAGGGAGGGTTTTTAGCGGCCGGGGGCTGGTTTGGCTTGTGATTCGTGTTGCTCGTACCAGATTTCGGCTTTCTGTTCGATGGCTACGGCTTGGGCGCGCGTCATGCGGGAGGCCAGGATCTCGGCAAACGTCTTGCTGTTCTTGTCTCCGGCGGCTCGGGCCAGAACGATCCAGAAGTAGGCTTGGCTCAGGCTTGGGCTGGCACGCCGCGGCCCACCCAGTAGCGAGTGCCGAGGGCGACTTGAGCTTTTACGTTTCCGTTCTCGGCTGCTTTGGTGAACCAAATAGCGGCTTCCTTGTCATCCTGCTTCACTCCTTCACCGGAAGCGTAGCGAAGACCCAGAGCACTTTGGGCGGCGGGATCTCCAAGGCTGGCACGTTGGCGGAGTTGGTCGAGGGTTGCGGTCTCGATTGCCGAGCCTGCCAGGATTGGGATGGTTTGCTGCGGCGGCCGCGATGAGGCCAGCACTGTCTGTTCCCCGCTGCGTTCGCGAGCCTGGAGTTTTTCCTGAATCCACGGGGCCAGGATGTAGCCGAGCGCCAGAAAGATAAAGGCTGCGACACAGACGAGCAAGTAAAGATGCGCGCGAGGCAGGCGAATGCCACCAACTTCGTCGGCATCGACAGAGGCATCTTTGTTTTCTGTCTTGTCCTTTTCTGTCTTGACTTCGGGCTCGCGAGCAAACAGAAAGCTGCCGTTGCTGGGAGAAGAGGGCTTGGAAGGAGCCGGAGGCGGAGCAGCGGAAACATGCGCGCGCACGGCGCGATCGACTGCGGCGACAATTGTTTCGGCGAAGCGCTGTAGCTACCGAGGCGTCATTCTCGCCAAAGGCGTTGGGCTCGGCGGAAAACACTTCGAGCAGGCCGACCACTCTTTCGCGCAAAGCGTATGGGAGCGGCCAGCATGGAGCGAATGCCGAGGTCGTGACAACTTTCGCGATCCACGCGTTCGTCGGTTTCGGCGTCATCGCAGCGCAACATTCTTCCCGTGCGCACGCATTCGCCGGAAAAACCTGAACCCACCTGCAAGGTTGCGCCCACGGGCGGAGCGCTGGGGCCGGCGCTGGCGCGGCAGATCATGGTGCCGGGATCTTTTCCGGCAAGGGCAATTGCCGCGCCAGAAGCCCGAAGCAGAGACTGCGACCGGGAAGCGACCAGGGCAAGAAGCGCTTCCAGGTCGGATCCGAGAGACTCCGCTTCTCTTTGGACAGCGGAGGCGGCGGTGAGAGTGTCGGTATAGTCGGGCCGAATTACGGAATGTTCCGGGGTCGCGGACGAGAGGTCAGCGGGAGACGCGGCGTTGGCGGCTGCAGCCATGGCATTCAGGAAGAGCCACTCCCGCAGCCGGTGCTGCGCGGCGTGGGTCAGCGGTGGAAGACTGAGACCAACGCGTCCGGTCCGAGTCTGACCAAATCACGCGAGCGGAGGCAGAAATCTGTTCGCTGGCTTCGGCGAGATCCAGAGATAGTTCTACTTGCCGATTCATTTCCATCGGCGACGGGCACTGCAGTGAAACGCCGACCTCGCTGATGTCGAGGACCTCGTAGAGATCGAGCATTTCGCTGCTGGAAGCGCCGCGGAAACTGGCATAGGCAGGCGCGTGCACCTTCTGACGCACGCGACGACGGCGGTTCAAGGAAGCGGGTCGAGACGCTTGGACGGTGGCCGACATGGGAAACCCGGGGGCGAAGCCTTGCAGCTACATATTAACCCGATATTGTGGAAAAGTAGCAGGAGAAATCGGAAGGTAAACGGGGTTCCCGGGGGATGGTGCAAAACTCGTAAAACTAAAGACTCTATGCTCAGACGGCGCAGAAGTCTGGGCCTGATGCAGGCTGGAGATGCGGGAGATGGCGGCAACCATCATGCTGGAAAGGAGTTGCATGGTGGCCACGTCGCGCTGGTCGAAGGCGCTGGGAGACGACGACAATACCTCGAATACTCCCAGGGTTCGGCGATAGTAGCGGAGCGGAGAGACCAGAATGGAACGGACTCCGAGGCGGCGGCAGCTGGCAAGGTCGACGCGCGGGTTGCGCTCGGCATCGTGGCATAGCATGACTTCGCCGGTGCGCACGGCTTCGGCGGAGATGCCGGCATCGGTTTGCAGGCGGACCCCGAGGTCAGGAGCGGTGCGGCCGGCGCGGGCGCGACAGACAATCTCGTCGCCGGCGCGCAAGGCGATGGCAGCACCGGTAGCGCCGGTGAGATGCTGGGCGCGCTCGGTGATGGCACTGATGGCGGGTTCAAGATCCAGTTCCGCAGCGTGAATGTCGACTTCTTCTCCGGTGTGTACCCCGGCATGTACAGCGCGGTAACCGGAAATGGGATGGGCTGCATTGGCTACGCGAAGCTGGCTGCGAAGAGCAATCGAGGGCATGCGAGCGTGATGATCGGCAGCATCCAGGACTTCCCTGTTCAGGATCTCTCTGTTTATAGACCCGGGGATCGGGGACTGTGCGCAACAAGTCGCGGACCAGACTGTCGAGTTCAGAATCGGTGATGAGGTGAGCCGTCTGCTGCTGGCAAAGAGATCCGCCGAGAACACGGGACAGGCTGAGCAGCGAGGGGTTTCCGCAGGCCAGGCAATAGGGCCGGTGATTGGTGCTGATCAGTTCGCACTGCACGCAAAAGGTAGCGGACTGAAGAGGAACGAAATTAACGTCTTTGAAAGTATCGCCATAAATCGTCTTGCCAAACATGATTGCCTTTCTCGCGGACACTGAGAGAGATCAAGGTAAACAGGGACGAGCAGGTTAGACAGTGGCCGCAATGGTTCCTCATGTGGAAAAGTCGGGGTCTCATAGTTGGAAGCAGCGCGGCAGAAAGTTTGACGCGCATTTCTCCGCTGCGGCTATTGATTGGGGAGGGAGCGCTGGTTTAGAATCACTGAAAGTTCAAGTAATGAGCTTCGAACGACTGGGGGAACCATGGAGTGGACAGCACCTACCTTTGAAGAAGTTTGCTTGAATTGCGAAATCAATTCTTACGCCAGCGCGAAACTGTAACCGGCCTCGACAGGCGCTTGCTCAAACCTGATGTTTTGCGTGGGCGCGCGCCGCGAGAATTCGAAATGCAGAGGCCGCAGTGATTGCGGAATGTTTTGGAGACCGCCAACCTTGCGCGGTTCTTCGCCAACCTGGGCACCGGCAATCGACCACCAAACGCATTTGACCGCCCGCATCTCAAAACGGCGCACATTTTGGAGCAGCGGATAAATGGCACATCTCTACGGGCGCGAAAACCAACAGTGAGAAGGCGCTCAGCTCTACCGTGCTGAATGCGCGTAGATGCTTCGCACCTCGTTCTTGGCACCTACGCGCATATCATCTATTTGAAAACATGACTACTTGTTGGCTTCGTTTCGCAAAACCCAGCAATCAAGAGCTTTCTCGAAGTCGTCCATTACCCGCTGTCACCTTACCTTCCCGGTGAGGAGGAAGTAGCAGGCCCGATTGCCTACTCTGCAAGCGCTCCAACTCCGCGATCGCGTGCTCGGCTTCTCGTGAATAGAAAGCGTAGTATCTGAGCAGCAACTCAGCCTTCTCGTCCGCCGGAATCGACTCGTCGAGATCGGGGTTCTCCTTTCCACGCAAAACCAGCGCTTTGCATGAGAATATGGCCTGTTTCAGCCTCAGCCTTGTCAGAAATTCACGTAGTGGCTCCGACTCGTCGCGCGACGGCGCCGAGAGCAGAAGAAGCATGGTATCGGCTTCGCGCCCGAGATATTCTCTCAACAGGTCTTGCTGCTTTTTCGTGACCAAGCCTGAGGTTTCACACTCGTGAATAGTCTCTGTTAAGAACGACTTCACACGTTCGACGCCAGCAGCGTTTTCGTGCAGGTTTCTTATGCACTCCATTTCAGAATCGGTCAATTCGCCGGGATCCGAGCCGGCCAGTCTCTTTCTGTCGCGCGCGGACCTCATTTCCTCCCATTGTGACGCCACGTCTAGATCTATCAACACGAAACGGCCAGCCAACCTTAGTTTGGAAAGTGCGTTTTGCCTCTGGAACCTTGCCATCTGCGATCGAAGAACTAGACTCTGCATCCACAAAGATGTCGCGAGTTTTTGAACCTGCCAGTTCTGCAGCACACCGGCGGGTTCAAGCTCATCTCGAAGCTGAGCTAGCAGTTGAATGAATTCCTTGCTCCCTCCAGGTCCATCCGGACATGCGAGCACAATCTCTCGAGCCAGCAGTCCGTGCGTGGTCGCATTTTTTCGGCTGCGGGTTTTCCCTAGGTTAGTCCGCGGCCCTGTGCTTTTCTGTGCGTTTAATCTATTCGCGACAATCTTGCGCGCAGACACCGGTGGTTTTTCTGTGGTTACCGATTCTGCGGTCGAAGTTGCAACTGATTCGGGCGAATCTGCGAAAATTACTTCTGACATAAAGCCCCCCGGAGATTGAAATCGCCTTTCAGGTGAAAGGTCGGCGGAAACGTACCAAACTCTTGCTTAGATACGAAGGTGACATGTTGACGAACGTGATTCCGTGGAGGCGGATGAACATCGACCACCCAGTATTGATGCGGCAAGCAGGATTCGTTGGCGGTTCCACCCTTGCTCCAGTCTTGAGAAAAAGAGAATCGCCGTGAGTTCGGGCGACCCTGAACGGTCATGCTCGCTAAGGCGAATAGACAGCGAAGATGCATCGAAAACACATGTAGGTCAATTCTCCCCGCGCCGGCTGCCCTTCGAGGGCATAGTTATGCCCTTTCGACCCTCAAGCTCTATGCACCCTTCTAGCAGTAATTCAACTTGCTTACTCAGAGACCGGCGTTCATGTTTCGCCATCTCCGCCAATCGTGACTTGAGACTAGCCGGTACCCGAACTAGCAGCGCGACTCTGAGTTCCGTCATAGCTGCAAAAATAACAGGATTCAACAATTTTCGGTATGCAACGTTATGATAGTTTATGATACACTTTGTTTCATGGGGGAGCGATGACAAAACACAGTACCGGCGACCGAAAACTCTTACGGCAGAATCTTCGGGACGCAAAGAGACAGTATCCAGATGTTCCAAAGCAGCAACTCTCAGTTTTGCGCGATCTCACACTCAGGCTCCATTTGTCGATATTCCAGGGTGAACTCTTGTACTTCAGGGGAAAGTGGTACGTGAGTCACAGCGGCCTGTTACGAATAGCGCATCGAAGGCGGTGTGTCGGGATCGATACCGAGATCGAACAACACACAACCGAAGCTTCTCTGGGTCGCTGGGTCTTTAGAGCTACAGTTCATAAGTCCAAATCGACGACCTTCGTCGGGTACGGCGACGCTGACCCTTCCAATGTCTCTTTCCTTGTTCACGGCGCCGAGATGCGTGTAGCGGAAACCAGGGCCGTCAACCGTGCTCTCCGTAAGGCCTACGGCATCGGCATCTGCTCCGTTGAGGAAATCGGTTCCTTTGCCGATCCGCCGCAATCCTGCAGGGATTCGAAGAAGCTCCCTCCGCAACCTGTCAACGGAAACAACGGCGGCCCGAAGGTTCGCGATCGCCTTTGCCAGTTGATTCGGCAGCATCAGCTCGATCCCAATTTGGTCAAGGCCTACGCCATTGACTCGTGCGGGGTCAAGACTCTTCGCGAAGCCACTCGCGACCAAATCGAAACCTTCGTCACACAGCTTGCAGACTGGGCCGAGAAGGACCGCAATGCCCTGCTCTGCCAGCTCAACAGCTACCTCGGTCAGAAAGAAGGTGCCGCATGAGACGCCAGATCACCGGCCTGCACGCCGCCGATCGCTGTGCCGCCGACCAGATCCCCGATGGAGTCTTCCTGGTTCGCGTGCAACGTGTCCAGTTTCGTCGGCAGGCACAAAAGCCTTACTACACAATCGCTCTGGCTATCCTTCAACCCAGCCGGTTTTCTGGCCACATCCTTTCGAGCCGCATCTATTGCAGCCCGAAAGCCCTGTGGAAGCTGAACTGGTTCCTGCGCGACTTTGGCTATGACACCGAATTGCTCGGTCAGGATGAAGTGGACGAAACCCAGCTCGTCGGTCTAAAAGGCGTGGTCAAGATCAGCCACATCGTCTTCAACGGCGCTTCCCTGCTCCGGCTCGACGGCTTTGCTCCCGCCGATCGTTGGGAGGAACTTTCCCCGGCAAATCTGGACAACCCTCAGGTGGCCTGAATGACCTATAGCTACACCCAGATCAGCCAATACCTGACCTGCCCTCGACGGTATAGACATCGCTATCTCGATGGCTGGAAGGAGAAAGACACCCGGGCTGCAATGCTGTTCGGCCGCGCCTTCGAACAAGCTCTGGGCGCTTTCTTTCGCCGGGAAGATCCCGGAGCAGTCCTGTTCGCCGAATGGTCTGCCTGGCAGAACCAGGGCTTGCACTACTCCAACGGAGACTCCTGGGATCGCATGCTCCGGCAAGGCATCATGCTATTGACCCGGTTCTGCCAGGACGATCGTATTCAAGTCCCCCAGCCTCGACGGAATCTGCAGATCAAGTTCACCCGGCAGGTTGCCGGAAAGAACGACTTTGTCGCTTATATCGACGCCGTCGGCAAACTCGACGGGACGCGCTGCCTGCTGGAGCTGGAAAACCTCTTCGAGCCGATACCCGGAAGAGCCCGAAGGGCTGCTCTCGCTGGATCCTCAGCTGGTTTGTTATTCGTGGATGACTGGTATCGCCGAAGTCGCTCAGGTGGTTTTCGTCCGGAAACGCTTGGTCGAGGTTCAATACTTGCCAACAACCATTACGGACGAGCAGCGCGAGGAATTCGGACGTTTGGTGGAAAGCACAGTCCGTCGCATTGAGGCGGCAGACTTTCTGCCGCACAGTGGTATCCGCTTCCCGCAGAATCCCTGCAGCAGCTGTCCGTACGTAGGGCTTTGTCTCGGAAAGCAGGAGTTGGTCGACGCCTCTCTGGTGAGGCGTCCAGGAGCAGACAGTCTTGATTGGCTTGACGAGCTTAATTACTAAGAATCCGCCCATGTTGCCCAAGCTCAATCGCCGGCGAGCCCTGTTCGTACTGGGCAAGATTGACGAGATTCTGGCTTGGGAGCAGCACAAAGAGACAGAGCGCGACACCAAGTTCGTCGAGCTGGGGCGCTATCTATGCGAGGTACGAGCGGGGCAGTACTGGAGGTTGGAGCCCCTGAAGTCCTTCGACGAGTTCCTGGAGAGGCGGTTTCCGGGGTCGCGCAGGAAGGCCTACTACTTGATGTCGATCCATGAACACCTGCCGCCGCAGGCGAGAAAACAGTTGAAGGAAGTGGGATGGGCGAAGGGGCTGGAGCTCGCCAAGCTGGCCAGGAGGGATGGGCAGCACTTCGATTGTGCAACCTGGTTGCACCGGGCACGGGAAATGCCCAAGGAACAATTTAAGCAGGAGGTCGAGAAGGAACTGACCGGGAGGGAAACGGAACCGTGGGAAATTATCTATTTCAAACTGTACCAGAGCCAGATGCCGGTCATTGAGCGGGCCATCGAGACGGCAGCTCTGATGCTCGGAAGCGACCGCTCCCGCGGCTACTGTCTGGAAATGATCTGTGCGGACTTCCTGGCCGGGGCGAACCTGGACCACGGAGATCCGGAGATGCTGCTGTTCTCAATGATTAGATTCTTCAAGTTTCTGCCCGAAGAACAGCGGCAGGCGTTCCTAGGAGGCCTGAAGAAAGCATCATGAGTTCGAATCACGCAAAACCCGTGCGCTATCGCCTGGAGCCCAATTTGTATGATCAGATCCGCCTCCAAGTGCTCCGCCGCGATGGTTGGAGGTGCCAAGCGTGCGGCATCATGTCGAATCTTGAGGTTCACCACATCGAATTTCGCAGTCACTCGGGGAGCGATTCAGAAGAGAACCTGATTACAATGTGCACCGCATGCCACCATGAGATTCACCACATTATTAAAGTGAAATCGAAGGTCAGTCAGCAAGGTAACTGATAGGCCGAACACCAAACGATTCTGCGATGACCACCCACAAGATTCAGGTTTCCGTACCGGTGCTCACACCGGCTAGAAAGAGACTGTTGTTGCGTTGGGCACTGAACGGATTCAGGGGGAGCAATTTGCACAGTGAAAAGCAGCCTGGTCAGACGCGAACTATTGCGCCATGACAGCCATAGGGCGGAAATATCGCAAACTCAACTCTGCCGACGCGTGGCGTTTCTTCAGGTACTTCCGCCGCTTGCGGGATCATGCGCTCGCACTGCCCAACTTGGTGCGTGCAATCTTTTTGCGTTGCGCCTTTACCCAGCTTGGGCGGCAATAAATCCCTGATCATCCTGACCCGCAAGCGGAATGACTTGTACGGCGTGCTGAAAACTGCGGTCCAGGGCATCGGCGAGAGCCGCGGGGAAAGCAGAGGTCAGAAGATTGACATCAACCTGAAGATGCCGCGGGGAATAAAGCCGGTGGAACATTATGGCGCCGCGGCGGCGGTTGGATGAGCTCACGAGATCGAGCGATAGAGTCCAAAGCGCCGAACCCTTGAGGGATGGCGCTCCTCTGGTCTTACCCCAGTGAAAAGACACTTCGCCGCGCCGCGGCGGCGCGCCCGGCTCAGGGGCGCCCGCGGGATGGGATTCACCGGGAAAGAGCTTGAATCGAACGTTAAACCCGTCGAAGTCATTCGAGCTGAAGGCCGCCTCCAGAATGCGCCGAATCTGGTCGTAATCGCGAGCCGCTTTGAGTTCTTCCGTGGCTCTACGGATGGCAAGATCGTCGATAACGATCTGGCGCTGTTCGAACGTGCGCTGGGCGACGCGACCGAGTTCACCCAACTCGAGATAGCCGAGGCGCTGGACGCCGATCCAGATGCCGATCTCAAGCACAGCGAGAACCAGGCCCAGAGAGCTGCCGGTGGGCCAGAGCAGAAACAGGCTGAGCATGGCGAACACGGCGGAAACGCCGTACAGCACGATTACGACCTGGCGATGAGTGAGGCCATGCTGCAACAGCTTGTGATGGATATGCTCGCGATCGGCAGTAAATACGGGGCGGCCGCTGATCAGGCGCCGGAGAATGGAGAGCGTGGTTTCGAGAATCGGCAGGCCGAAGGAAACTGACGGGAATGGCAACCGCGACAATGGTGGGAGCTTTTTGGGCACCAGCGAGAGCCAGCGCGCTCAATACAAAGCCGATGAAAAGACTGCCCAAATCTCCCAGAAAAATGGTTGCTGGATTGAAGTTGTAGCGCAAGAAGCCGAGGATGGCGCCGGCGAGCGCGATGGTCATCACCGTCAACAGGGAGGATCCGTTTAACAGCGTGACCACGAACACAACCATCGTGGAGAACAAGGCAGAACCGGCCGCCAGGCCGTCCAGGCCGTCGATCAGGTTGAAGGCATTGGTGATGGCAAGGACCCACAAAATCGTGAAGGGCAAGCCCACGAACCATGGCAGATGATGCTGGCCGAACAGCACCGGGATATTGAGACGCCAGCTTGCCGATGAATAACATGGTGGCGGCATGCCATCGGAACCGGAACTGGCAGGAGGGGCTCAAATGCTCGTAGGAGTCGCTGATAAGTACCGAGCAGGAAAACGAGAGATGCGGGCCCCAGGATGGTCAGCAGAGTCTTCAGAGGAACGGCTGCGTGCAGGT
>CAVYOW010000011.1:0-119427 GCA_963770235.1 uncultured Acidobacteriaceae bacterium
GGGGGCAAATACATTCGCCGCTATCCTCCAACGCCGGTCACTTTCCAGCGGGCCTTGCTTCCAGTTGGTCCAGCCGCGATTCAACAGCTCCAAGTCGTCGTTCAATAGCGCCGGTCCGGAAAGATCGATGCCCAGAAACTGATTGAGCAATTCCGCGGGCGGTTGATTGAAACCGTTCTTGAGAAGCTGCGATATAGCGTGGCACAAACCACTCCCGCCTGGTCGAGTAAAGCTGGTAATACTTAAGCGCGAGCAGCCCACCATACATGTAGTTCACATCGTAGAGCGGGTCCTCAAACATGAGGGACATCCAGGGCCCAACGCTGCGCAACCTCCGGCGTGGAGGCGGGGAACTGCGAGAACTGGCCATCGATCTTTACAGGCTCAGGCTGTCCAGGTCATCGGCGTTCCGAATCGTGCCGGCAGAGACACCATCGTAGATTGCCTGCTCCAGCAACGCATCCTGTGCGCCTAGAAAGCGTCGAGACCCTTGATATACATCCATCGTTCGCGATAGTAGCGTTGCAGTTCCGGCGTGGCGGCGTGGTCGGCCATAAAGTCAGCCAAGACTAATTCGTTGAACTCCGCGAATGACTCGAAAAGGAAGTGCGGGCCTTCCGCGTACGATGGCGATACGCCGTTTGTCGGTCATCAGCTGGCGATGGACCGCATGTCCGCCTTCGTGCGCAATAACAGAGAGGTCTTTGAAGGTTCCGTCATAGCGGCCGTAGAACAGCATGCTGGTGCTGCCGGGTCATCCCACGGAAAAGCCGCTGGTGTAGCGGTTGGGCGCCCCTCCCGGCACAATGTCGGCACGCCCGTTGGCGGGATCGAGCAAGGCATCGAATGCGGCTTGATACTCCTTGCCCAGCCCGGCAAATGCTTCGTGGAAGATGCGCTGCGCGCATCTGCAAGCGAAGTGATGGGCGGGGAAAACCCAGGCGCTGGAGCCGACAGGTCCCACGCCTGCGCTGGCTGGTGATAGGCTCGCTCGAAGTCGTGCGACCGAATTTTCTCGTAGCGCTTCGCGACTTCTCCGTGTTGCGCATCGAAGGCGAGAAGACTGCGTGTTTGCTGCGGATTGAAATACAGGCTCTCGTACTTGTGCGCGGGCGCATCCGCATAGTGGTGCGCTTTCGCTAGCGCGGTTTGGGCTTCGACGGTGTGAATCAGGGCAAAAGCCAGGAGGTCGCGTTGACTGGCGAATCCCGCATACCGCCGTTTGAATCCTTCTTCACGCACTCGCGGGTCCGCGTTGGTCGCGATCAGGTTTCGCTGCCGCACAACGTCGAGCGGGCCCGAGGATGTTTGGACCGTTCCGAACGGAATGCCGGCCACAATCTGTTCGTACAAATCGTCTTGCCAGTCGCCGATTTGAGGTTGAAACTGGTCGAGCAACGTCTGTTCGGCTTCCGGCAGCAGATGCAGCGCGGCGCGTCGAATGCCGGAGAGCGCGAAGCGATATTCCGCGAGCGCCGGTTCTTGGTTCAAGAACATGTGCAGGCGATCTTCGGGGATGGCGAGAATTTCGGGATCGAGGAATGCGGTCCTGGCATCACGTCGGAATCGAGCGCCTTTTCCGCATCGCAGGCGGCGTCTTTGCGATTCTGAGCGCAGCGCAGGTGCAGGTAAGCTTCGTGTCTGGCGTAAAGCTTTCGAACGACGTCGTACTGCCGCGAAGACGCAAGCAACTGGGACGCGGAATTAAGTTGCCCCTTGAACCGCGCCATCTGATCGAGCGCCGCATTCAATTCGGCGCGCGCAGCAACTTCTTCTGCAGGCGTTTTGAAATAGTAACGAGACAGGTCGGCAGACAAAGCTGCAGAAGTGGGCGGTTGTGTTTGCGCGCCACTTGCGCTTGCTGCCACGACCAGCAGCAAACGGGCCCAACGTCCGGGCTGTCTCATGATTCCACCTCAGCGATGTTCTCAGATCTCTTCAGCGTAATTCGTTATTCGGGACTAAGACATAGACGATTCTGCGGCCTGCCAGTTTACGGTGCTGATGCTCCCGTTGACAATCTCCCTTATCTCCCATAGCATCAATCACTTGAGGGATGATTCTCAGACCCCGCCCGGGAGCCGTTCGTGATCAAGCTCGATATTATCAACGAAGTGGTAGCCAGAACCGGCATCACCAAGACCAAGGCCGAGTTGGCGGTGGAAACCGTTTTTGAGAGCATGAAGAAAGCGCTGGCCCACGGCAATCGCATTGAGCTGCGGGGATTTGGCGTGTTCAACGTGCGCCCGCGCAAGACCGGCATCGGACGCAACCCGCGCACCGGAGCCGAAGTGTCGATTCCTCCGGGCAAGGCGGTGCGGTTCAAGCCGGGGAAAGAATTGCAGTCGATTGACTGAAATCAGGTAGTGCCGAGTCGCGAGTACCGAAGAAGATCCGTTCGACCGGCTGCCGCATCTCCAGCTTTTATCTGATCTCCGATTTTCTTTCCAGCTCCCATTCCGCACCTGCGCCAGGTTTTTTCTCGGTACTGGGTACTCGGTACTGGTACTCCTTCTCGTAGTAGCATCTAAAGGAAAGGCCTCGGCGGAATCGCGAGGCCAAGCAATCGCATGTCGGAACCTACTCCTCCAATTGCATCCTCCACCGTCGAATATCTGCGGCCGATGCCGGTGTATGCGCCACCGCAACCGCGGCAGCGGTACTGGTTGCATGCCTTGCTGCTGCTGGCGACCTGCTTCACCACGCTGGTGATGGGTGCGCGCATGCAATACAACTTTCAGCATGGCCAGCCGGCGCTTTCGAT
Organism: uncultured Acidobacteriaceae bacterium; assembly: GCA_963770235.1. Classification (GTDB taxonomy): domain Bacteria; phylum Acidobacteriota; class Terriglobia; order Terriglobales; family Acidobacteriaceae; genus Sulfotelmatobacter. Next base: position 2,765 of record CAVYOW010000011.1, read on the forward strand.
CGCGCGACGATTCGGTGCCCTATTTCCCTGCGGGCTGGGTGTTGTCGCATCCGGCGCGCCTGCTCGGCGGCTTGCCCTTCATGGCTACGTTGATGTTGTTCTTTATGGCCCACGAAATGGGCCATTACTTCTTCTGCCGCCACTATGGGGTTTACGCCACGCTGCCCTTCTTCATCCCGATGCCGACTCTGATCGGGACCATGGGCGCGGTCATTCTGATTCGCTCGCGGATTCGCTCGCGCACGGCGCTGTTCGATATAGGAATTGCCGGGCCCATCGCGGGGTTCGTGGTGGCTCTGGCCGTGCTCATCGTGTCGCTCGGATGGTCGAGGCCGGCTCATTCCGGCTTCGGCCCGGCGGAGTATGACCTGGGGTATCCGTTGGTTTTTCAGGGTTGCATCGATTACTGGCGTCGATGCATCTGCTGCGCGGGCCGGCAGCGCTGCCCTTGAATCGCCTGCTGCTGCACCCGGTGGCGATTGCGGCGTGGGTGGGATGTTCGCTACTTCGCTGAACTTGTTGCCCGGCGGACAACTCGATGGCGGACACATTATCTTTTCGATTTCGCCGCGAGTCGCACAAGCTGGTGTCGCGGCTGACTATCCTGATTCTTCTGCCCATGGCCTACTATCTGTGGATGGGATGGTTTGTGTGGGCGATTCTGCTGCAACTCAGCAGTTTGCGGCATCCGCAGGTTGCGGAGTGGCCGCGAGTTTCCGGCGGACGAACCTGGCTCGCCGTTTTTGCATTGTTGATGCTTGTGCTCACGCTGACCCCGGCGCCATTTGCCCACGCTTCTCTGCCCGAGTTTATGTCAGCAACTTCGGCAGCGAATTAGGCACTTCGCGGATCGATAGCGTCGGTTTCGAATCCTGCAGCAAGACTCGCCCATTCCCGTCTTCTTTTCGTATACTCCTTTATTCAATCGTTTTAATTCGTGGATTGGAGGTTTTCCTGCCTTGAAAAAACTAGCCGCTATTCTTGCCGGGATTCTTGCTTTTGCGCTTCTGCTGCAAGTCAGACCATTCGAAGTTGACGTCTCGCATCCCACGAACCATTTCGTACCCAAGGAAACTCTGGGAGCGGGCGTGGATCGCATTGCGGTCGATGCGATCGACAAAGATCTGCTGCAGCCGACGCTCGAGAAAACGCTGGCCTCGGGCTGGCAGCCGGTCACTTATCGGCAGAACACGGAACTCGCAATCGAGGCCTGGCACTGGAATCCGCAAGGGACATGGAGCGAGAGCGCCCGGCCGGCAAAGGATATTTCACCGGCTCGTCGACTCCGACGGAAATGCTTCGCTACTCCTACGGATATGCGCTTGCCGCGCCGCGGATTCACGCGCAACGACGGCACCGATCACGTCGGCTTTTCCCGGCTGACCGACGGCGATCTGAACACTTTCTGGAAGAGCAATCCGTATCTCACGCAGCGCTTCACCGGCGAGAGCGATGCCTTGCATCCGCAGTGGGTGGTGATGGACCTGGCGCAGGTGCAACAGGTAAACAGCATTCGCATCGCGTGGGGAGAACCTTATGCCCGGCACTATGTAGTGCAGTACTGGACGGGCGAGGATCCCATCCAGGCGCCGACGCGCGGAGTCTGGCAGACGTTTTTGCCGAGGGCATGGTTACGGATGGAAAAGGCGGGATCGAGACCATTCGCTTGAATGAAAGTCCCGTGGCAGTGCGATTCGTGCGGATCTGGATGACTGAATCTTCGAACACCTGCGGAGCCGAGGGCACAAAATCGAACAATATCAAGAACAATAATGATCCGCGCGATTGCGTGGGCTATGCCATTCGTGAACTTTATCTCGGCACCACAACCGAGGACGGCGCGTTTCACGACATTCTGCGGCATACGCCGGATCAGGAACAGACGACGACTTATTGTTCGTCGGTCGATCCGTGGCATCAGCCGTCCGATCTGGGATCGACCAAGCAGGCGCAGATGGGTTTCGATCTGTTCTTCACCAGCGGAGTGACGCGCGGGCTGCCGGCGATGGTGCCGGTCGCGATGCTGTATGACACTCCCGACAACGCCGCGGCCGAGATTGCTTATTTGAAGGCGCGCGGCTATCCGATTTCTTACGTCGAGATGGGCGAGGAGGCCGACGGCCAGTACATGCTGCCGGAAGACTACGCCGCGCTGTACTTGCAGTGGGCGACGGCGATTCATCGCGTCGATCCGGCGTTGAAGCTGGGCGGGCCGTCGTTTCAGGGCGTGAATAAGGACATCGAAGTCTGGCCGGATGCGAACGGAAAAGTTTCGTGGACGGGACGGTTCTTGAATTATCTGAGGCAGCACGGTCGAATGAACGATCTGGCATTTTTTTCGTTTGAGCATTATCCGTACGATCCGTGCGAAACGCCGTGGGGCGTGCTCTATGACGAGCCCGAGTTGGTGAGCCACATCATGCAGGTGTGGCATGAGGACGGGGTTCCGGCGGACATGCCGATGTTCATCACGGAGGGAAATCTTTCGTCGGGCGCGAGCGAAACTTATCAGGATATTTTCGCCGGAATCTGGCTGGCCGATTACATTGGATCGTTCCTGAACTCGGGAGGAAACGGCGTTTACTTCTTCCATTATCTTCCGCTGCAGATGGAGCCGGGATGCAACGGCTCTCCGGGAACATTCGGAATGTTTACCATCGACGCCAATTATCAGATTCAGCAGCCGCTGGCGCAGTTTTTTGTGGCGCAGTTGATCAATCTGGAGTGGGCGCAGCCCGCCGGCGGCGAACATCAGGTGTTCGCCGCGAAGAGCGATGTGGAGGACGGCGCTGGTCATGAATTGGTGACGGCTTATGCGGTGAAGCGTCCAGATGGAAAGTGGGCGGTGATGGCGGTGAATCGAGACCAGCAGAATGCGCACCGGGTTCGGATTGCGTTTGAGGGAGCGGCGGAGAAAGCGAGCAGCTTCGCCGGGCCGGTGGAGGTTTCAACTTTCGGCAGCACGCAGTATCAATGGCATCCGGCGCAGACTCGGTTTATGGCTCACGCCGAAAATGCGGCGCAGCCTACGATCGTGGCCACGACCCGGGGCTCGGCAGATCCCGACGGGCCGATTGTTCATACCAAGCTGACCGCGGAGAAGGGCACGATGTACGATTTGCCGGCAGCGTCGGTGGTGGTGATTCGGGGAGCCGTCGGCGGATTGAAATAGTGAGTCTTGATCTTGGCGGAAGGTTCATCAGAATCCAGCTTCACATCAGCCACAGCGCGTCCACATCCACAATGACCTGGGTGCGCGGAATTTTCTGTTGCGCTGCGTAAGCCAGCATGGCGCGCAGCGTGGCGTTCAGCTTTTCGCGGCTGGGCGACTTCAGCACGAAATGATAACGGTAGTCGCGCTTCAGGCGCATGATGGGCGCGGTCGCGGGACCCAGCACGCGCACGCCTTCATGGCGGTTTTGCTCAAACCATTTTCCCAGCGTGCCCGACCACTCGCAGCGCTTCATCGAGCTTGTTGCTGCGGATTAGCACGTTCGCCAGCGCGGAATATGGCGGATAGTGCATCCAACTGCGGAAGCGCAATTCTTTTTCGTAGAATCCGGCGAAGTCGTGGCGGGCGGCATACTGCACGGCGTAGTGATCCTGAAAATAAGTTTGCAGAATCACTTTGCCGGGAGACTGGCCGCGCCCGGCGCGTCCCGCAACTTGGGTGAGCAACTGGAAGGTGCGCTCGGCGGCGCGAAAGTCGGGCAGGCCGAGCGCGCTGTCGGCGCCGACCACGCCGACCAGGGTGACGCCGTGAATGTCGTGGCCCTTGGCGATCATCTGCGTGCCGACGAGCAAGTCGAGTTCGCCTTCGCTGAGCGCGTTCAGCGTGCGCTCGAAATCTTCGTGTCCCCTGACCGTGTCGCGATCGAGGCGGGCAATGCGCGCCTGCGGAAACATGCCGTGCAGCAGTTCTTCCAGCTTCTCCGAGCCGGTGCCGAGGAAATACACATACTCGCTGCCGCAATGCACGCAGGCTTTGGGCACGGGCGCGGTGTAGCCGCAATAGTGGCAAACCATTTTGTGCTCGCGCTTGTGATGGGTGAGGGCGATGGCGCAGTTCTGGCATTCCAGAGTCTTGCCGCAGGTGCGGCACAGCACCACCGGAGAATATCCGCGGCGATTGAGCAGCACCATGACCTGCTCTTTGCGGTCGAAACGTTCTTTGATCTCTGCAGCCAGCTTGCGCGAGATGACCTGCTCGTGGCCGGTCTCCTGAAATTCCTGCCGCATGTCGATGATTTCGACCTCCGGCAAGAGGACGCTGCTCCACGCGGTCGGGCAACTCGACCAGCGCGTACTTATTCTTCTTCGCGTTGAAATACGATTCCAGCGACGGCGTGGCCGAACCCAGGACTACGACGGCATTCGCCATCTTGGCGCGCATCACGGCAACGTCGCGGGCGTGATAGCGCGGCGTCTCCTCTTGCTTGTAGGAGGAATCATGTTCTTCGTCGACGATGATCAGCGCGAGATCGGCAACCGGCGCGAAGACCGCGGAACGAGTGCCGACGACCATGCGCGCGTCGCCGCTCTTGATGCGATGCCACTGCTGGGCGCGCTCTTTGTCGGAGAGCGCGGAGTGCAGGATGGCAACTTCGTCGCCGAAGATCTGGTGCAGATCGGCGGCGACCGCAGGCGTGAGGCCGATTTCAGGGACGAGGAGAATGGCGGAGCGTCCGGCTTCGAGCACTGCGCGCATGCCGGCGAGGTAGACGGCGGTTTTGCCCGAGCCGGTGACGCCGTGCAGAAGGATGCCGGAAAACTTGCGCGCGTCAACGGCTTCGCGCAGTCGATTCAGCGCAGCTTGCTGAGCTGAATTGAGATCGAATGCAAAAGGCGACGGCCGCGGCTTGGTGCGCGAGACGGCGAAGGCCGCAGGCTCTTCGATGATTTCGACCAGGCCGCGCCTGACCAGCGTGCTCAGCGTCGTTCGCGGGACTTCGAGCGCTTGCAGCGTCTCCACGGGAACTCGGCCGCCGGAAGCAGCGAGGGTTTCGACGAGTTTCCGTTGATTGTCGTTGAGTTTTCCGTCGGCGGATTTGAGCAGCGCGATCTTGACCGTGCGCGTGGCGTCGCGCACGGCGGAAACGTCTTCGCGCACCAGCCACTTCTTTCGCACCATCCCGCTCAGGATTGATTTTGGAGACGCGCGTGGCGGAGCGCAGGGTTTCTTCACGGATCTGGACGGGCTCTCCGGGAGCGAGCTCCTGGGCAGCCAGGTAATCGAGCACGCGAAATTCGGCGGCCTGTTCTTCCGGAGTGCGGCGCGAACGCGCGGATGATCCCGACATGCCCGCCAGATGCAGCGCCAGTTGGCCTTCTTCGGTGATGCGGTAAGCGACGGCGCGTTTGAACTCCGCGTTCAGCGGCAGCATGGTGCGGAAAACTTCGCCGATCGGCGCGAGGTAGTAGTCGGCGATCCAGCGGCCGAGACGCAGCAGTTGCTCATCGAGCACCGGCGCGACATCGAGCACGCTGAGGATGGTTTTCGTTTTGACCGATGGCTTGCGGTCGTGCAGTTCGACCACGATGCCGGTCATGCGCTGCTGGCGGAAGGGCACGAGCACGCGTCCGCCGACGACGGGAGTGGCCTCGGCGGGCACACGGTAGGTGAAGACCATGTCGAGCGGCACGGGCAGGGCGACGTCGCAGAATTCGGGCATTGATTGGAAGGATAAACTACCGCGAATGCATCATCACGCACTGTCATCCCGAGCGAGGCGAGCGATCCTGGGTCTGCCTGCAGGGGCAGCACTCGTGCCGCAGGCAGAAACCGATCCCTCGCTTCGCTCGGGATGACAGCTGGACTTGAGGAAGACTCGCTTACTCGGCAGCTTTTTTCGGCGGCTCGATGCCCAGGTACTTCATCACCATCTGCAAGTCCTTCCACGCTTCGCCCTTCTGCCGCGGATCGCGCAGCAGGAATGCGGGGTGGTAGGTGACGGCCAGGCGCGCGCCCGGCCACGAGGGATCGCTGCTGCGAACGCCGGCAGGTTTGAAGTCGTAAAAGCGGCCGCGCAAGTTCGACATAGGCGCATTGATGGCCAGCAGATTCTTCGCCGACACCGCGCCCAGAGCCACCACAACCTTGGGCTTGATGACCGCGATCTGCCGCATGAGAAACGGCGAGCAGGTTTCGCATTCGTCGCGCTCCGGCGTGCGGTTGCCCGGCGGACGGCACTTGACCACGTTCGCGATGTAAACATCTTCGCGCCGCAGGCCCATCGCTTTGATCATGTTGTTGAGCAACTGGCCGGCGCGGCCGACGAAGGGCTCGCCCTGCGCGTCTTCGTCGGCGCCCGGACCTTCGCCCACGAACATCAACTCGGCGCGCGGATTGCCCACGCCGAAGACGATCTGCTTGCGGCCCTGCTTGTGCAGTTTGCAGCGCGTGCAATCGCCGAGATCTTCGCGAATCAGCTTGAGCGCGGCGACGGGATCGGCGACGCCATACTCCGGCTTCGGCGTCACGATCTCGAAAATGTTGTCTTCGGCAATGACTGGGACGACGGCGGATTTTCTGGCGGACATTTCCTCTCGCAGTTCTGACTGAGTGGCTGGAGACAAGGATGCCGGAACGACCTCGGCAGCAACCGAAGGCTTCGCGCCGGTAGAAATCGTAGATGCCCAGCTCGTGGCAGTAGCGGACACGTTCGGCAAGAGCGCGCCGCAATTCCGGGTCAAGTGTGCGAGCCACTACCTCAATTCTCCACGTCAAAATAAATCTTTGTGGTCGCCCGATAACGACAGAACCTTCCCTCCGTCCAGTTGCATGTCGAACGAGTCCACATGCGCCCACTTGATGCCGCGCACGGTCTTCGCCGCCTCGGCTACGGCGTTCTTCGCCGCCTTGGCAAAGCTTTCCTTGGATGTTCCAATCACTTCGATCACTTTCTGGGTCATCGCACACTCCTGAGAGAAAAGAGAAGTTGGACGGAATTGTACGCTAGCAGCCAATCGAATGCAGCGACGGCTTCCTCAGGCCTTCACCGGCGCCTTGCGCCGCTGCAGCAGGCGGACGACCTGGTCGAGCACGCGCTGCGCAACTTCCCACTTGGTAGTTTCCGGCACTTCGACGACTTCGTCGTGAGTAATGATGGTCACTTCGTTGCGATCGGAGTCGAAACCGATGCCTTCGCGAGAGACATCGTTGACCACGATGGCGTCGAGGTGCTTGGCTGCGAGCTTCTGGCGGGCGTTTTCGAGGACGTTCTCGGTTTCCGCGGCGAAGCCAACGACAATCTGCGACTGCCTGCGCACGAGAAATTTCCTGGAGAATGTCCGCGGTAGGTTCGAGTTCGAGCGTGATCGGACCTTTGCGCTTTATTTTCTGCAGGGACGCAGACTTCGCGCGGTAATCGGAGACAGCAGCGGTCTTGATGACGATGGTCGCCTGGGGCAGAAGATTGAGGACGGCATCGCGCATCTGCTCGGCCGATTCCACGCGCGTGAGCTCGGCCGCTCCCGGCGGCGTCAGCGCCGTTGGCCCACTGACCAGCAGCACGCGAGCGCCGCGTCGCAGCGCGGCTTCGGCCATGGCGTATCCCATGCGTCCGCTGGAGCGGTTGGTGAGGTAGCGCGCAGGATCGATCTTTTCGCGCGTCGGCCCGGCGGTGATCAACACGGTTTCGCCGGCAAGATCCTGCGACGCGCCAAGCGCTTCGAGAACCGCCGCCACAATTACTTCATTCTCGGCCAGCCGCCCGCTGCCGGTCATGCCGCAGGCCAGATATCCTGAGCCGGGTTCAACGATCTTCACCCCGCGCTGGCGAAGCATTTCCAGATTCGCCTGCGTCGCGGGATGATTCCACATGTTGACGTTCATTGCTGGAGCGACCACGACCGGCGCGGTGGTAGCGAGATAAAGCGTGGTAAGGAAGTCGCTGGCAATGCCTTGCGCGAACTGCGCCAGAACGTCGGCGGTTGCAGGAGCAACCAGCAGCGCGTCAATCGACTGCGCCACGGCAATGTGCTCGATGGCGGAATCGATGTTGGCGGCGTGCTCTTCGCCGGGCGAGAACATTCCGGTAATCACTTTTTCGCCGGAAAGCGCTGCGAAGGTGAGTGGGCGAACGAACTCCTGAGCCGCGCGCGTCATGATGACTTGCACGCGAATGCCGCGGTCTTGCAGGAGGCGCACAATCTCCGCCGCCTTGTAAGCCGCGATGCCGCCCGTCACTCCAAGAGCAACTTTCATGATTTCGTCAGCGGCCCGTCCTTATGCATCTCCAAAAGCCTTATCCAGGACCTCCGCGGCCTGCTCTGCCGCGCTCCGAGTTTCGGGGATCTCCCACTTCACCTTACCCGCGCGGATTTCGTCTTGCGCAATGCGGCATGGTTTGCGGGAGTTGGTTTGAACCACCGGCGGGGCTCCGGATTGGAGTTGGCGGGCGCGGCGAGCGGCGACCAGAATATAGCGATAGTTGCTGTCGAAGCCTTCGATCAATTTCATGGATTCTCTCCCCTTGCTACCGGGACGCAGATTTTGATTGCTGAAAGTTGATTGCCCGAAAATTGGTGCGCTTCGTTCTTTCGTCCGCGACGCCAAAGGCTTGCCCTACTATTTTCCCACGAAACTCAACCTTACGGGGGGCGCAAGCCTTCGAATCTGGTTACGGAGGATTAACCCCTCCCTGAGTCGTCGGAGCCCTGAACGAGGCCAGAATCGGCTGCAAGCGGTCGCGCACATTGGCCAGGCGGCAACGGTCCGCCAGAGTCACGATCTTGGCGTCATCCTTGGACCGAGGCTGCCCCGAGTGCAGAAGGCGTTCGACGCGCACGATGGCACGCAAACTTTCGATCGAATCTTCTAACCGGTCGTTGACGAGGATGTAGTTGTATCGGGTGAAATCTTCGATCTCACGGCTGGCCGTGACCAGGCGGCGATGGATGACCTCTTCGCGATCTTCACCGCGCTTGCGCAGCCTTTCCTCCAGCGTCTTGCGATCCGGAGGCAGAATAAAGATGCTCACAGCCCGGGGAAGCTTCTCCTGGATTTGCTTGGCGCCCTGTACGTCGATATCGAGCAACAGATCTCGCCCTTTCTGTTCTGCGTCCTGCAGGAAGCGTCGCGCCGTGCCGTAGTAGTTGCCGAATACTTCGGCATATTCCAGGAAGTCATCGCGTTTGATCATCGTCTCGAATTGGACGCGCGAGACGAAATAATACTGCCTTCCATCCGTCTCGCTGCCTCGGGGCGCCCGAGTCGTATAGGAAATGGAGAACTCCAGATCGGGCACCGACTTCAGCAGTTCGTTGACAAGTGTCGACTTGCCCGAACCCGACGGGGCCGAAATGATGTAGACGAGTGGCTCGTGGACCGGAACACTCATTCCAGGTTCTGCACCTGCTCGCGTGATTTTTCGATCTCCGCCTTCATGATGAGTCCAGCTTCGGTGATCTTCAGCGCGTCGCCGGCCAAGCCGGAGGTCTTCGAAAGCAGAGTGTTGGCCTCGCGGTTCATTTCCTGCAGCAGGAAGTCCAGTTTCTTTCCGACTTCTCCATCTCCATCGAGCAGCCCCAGGAAATGCTGGACATGGTTTTCCAGGCGGACGATTTCCTCCTGAATGTCACTGCGGTCCACCAGAAGCGCGGCTTCCTGCAGCACCCTTTCCTTGTCGGCACTGGAGCCCAGCAGTTCCTGCAGGCGCGACTGCAGACGTTCCACATAGCTCTGCAACACCGTGCGCCGGTGAAGCTGCACGGTCTTGACCGATTCGCGCAAGTGGGTCATGCGCTGGCGGAGTTCATGCTCAATGCCGCGGCCTTCCTGCTCGCGCATCTGATTCAGCCGATCGAGCACCTCGCCCGCCCTGGCCATCACCGCCGACTCCAACGCTCCATCTTCGGGATCCTTGGCCGAATCGAGCGCGCCGGGAATGCGCAGGACGGTGTTGAGATCGGGTTCGGCGGGTACGGCAAACTCAGCGGCCGCTGCCCGAAAAGCCGCGATGTAAGCGCTTACCAGCGGGCGATTCAGGGCGAGGGTTTCACCGCCCCCGCGCTCCAGGCTGAGCGTGACCTCGACGTGCCCACGCGCAATCTTTTCTTTGAGCAGGCGGCGAAGTTGCATTTCGAGCGAGTCGGAGCCCGAAGGCAAACGAAAATGCAGGTCGAGAAAACGGTGGTTCACCGATTTCAACGAGAGCGAGAACGCGAGATGGCCGTTGCCCTGGATGGAAGCCGACGTGGAGGACGACATGGGACCCGAGCCGGTTCGCGGCGCGCCGGCGCTTCCCTCGGTTTGGCTTGTAAGTTCGCCTTTGACCTGGGCAAAACCCGTCATGGAGCGCAGAGGCATGAGTGATTTCCCGAACTTCCAATTCAAAATCTGATTCGCAATCTCAACTGGGTTGCGCTGGCTCCAGTTTCGGCTCGAAGTCAGCGAACTGCAACTCGTACAAACGCCGGTATGTACCCAACTTCGTCATTAAGTCTTCGTGAGCGCCAATGTCGGCGATGGCGCCGTTCTCGATCACCACAATGCGGTCGGCGCGGCGCACCGTCGAAAGCCGGTGCGCAATCACAAACACGGTGCGGCCACTCATCAGGTTGTGCAATGCCGATTGCACCAGAGCCTCCGATTCGCTGTCCAGAGCTGACGTGGCTTCATCCAGAATCAGAATGGGTGCGTTCTTCAAAATCGCGCGGGCAATGGCGATGCGCTGCCGTTCTCCGCCGGAAAGGCGCACGCCACGCTCCCCGATCACCTCATCGTACCCCGCTAGGCAAGGCTTGGATGAACTCGTGTGCCAGAGCGGCCCCGGCGGCGGACTCAACATCCTTCAGCGCCACGTGGGGCTGACCGTAGGCGATGTTGTTGCGGACGGTGTCGTTGAACAAGACGGTTTCCTGCGTAACGATTCCGACCTGCTCCCGCAGGGAAGCCAGCGTTACGTCGCGCACATCGTGGCCGTCGATGAGCAGGCGGCCTTGCGTGGCATCGAAAAAGCGCGGAATCAGGTGAACCAGCGTGCTCTTGCCGGAACCGCTGGAGCCGACGATCGCGACCACTTCCCCACGATGAACTTCGAGGTTGATGTCGTGCAGCACGCGGGCGTCTTCGACCTCGCTGCCGTAGGTGAAGCTCACATGATCGAATTGAACAGTCTTCGCGAATGCGGGCAAGCGCCTCGCATGCGGCTTCTCGCGGACCTCATCCTCGATATCCATGAACTTGAAGATTTCACTCGATGCGCCCAGGGCCTGCTGGAAGTTGTTGTTGAACTGGGCAAACTTGCGGACGGGGTTGTAAAGGCTGAACACCGCTGTAATGAAGGCTACGAAAATGCCGGGCGTCATCTGATTGTGCGCGATCGTACCACGCCCCAGAAGGAGCAAAAGCGCGATTCCGACGGCGCCAAAGACATCCATCAGCGGCGAACTGATCGCGGTGGCGGCCACCGAGCGCAGGTTCGCGCGGAACAAACGGCGTGCCGCTCCCCGAAAGCGAGAAATCTCCCACTTCTCACTGTTGAACGCCTTCACGATGCGGTTGCCGGTAATGGTTTCGTGCAGGATGTTTTGAATTTCTGCGAGCTTGTCTTGCCCTTGCCGGGTCGTGCTGCGCACCCGAGAGCCGATCTTGCGCGAGGAGTAAACAATCACCGGAACGAACAGCACCAGCACCCACGCAAGGTTTCCGCCCAGGACCACCACGACGGCTGCCACCGCGAGAAAAGTGAAAAACTGCTGCAGGAACTCCGCCAGGACCGTCGACATGGCGTACTGCACGCGCTCGATGTCGTTGACGATCGTCGAAAGCAGGGTTCCAGTGGTGTGCTTGGAAAAGAATGCAGCCGAGCGGCGCAGGATCGCGTTGTAGAGATCGTCGCGCAGGTCGGTGATCATGCCGAAGCCGGCATGGTTTACCAGATACGTGCCGGTGTAGTCGAAGATTCCTTTGAGGATCGTTGAGCCGACCAGCGCAACTGCGACCATGGTCCAGGCATTCGTGAAATGCGAAGGCACCAACTGCTGCAGATAAACGGGATGATGCGTGACCGGAATGACAAACAGTTGAATATCTTTCGAACCGGTAGACGGATTCAATACCCGGTCAAAGATGGGACGAATCAGCAGGAACTTGAACGCGTCGAGCGCTCCCACCGCCGCCATCAGCACAACTGAAGACAAAATCTGCCACCAGTAGGGGAGCGCATAACGGACGAGGCGCGTCAGTTGGCGCATACCGCTCCCAGCAGGCCGCAGTGGCTTACTGACGATGGCATAGTCATGGAGTGCAAGGGCTTATTTTACTGCGCCGCTCTGGAATCCCCAAGTGGCCGCCTTCAGTTTCTCCTCAGCCCAGGGCTTTACGTTGGCATATCCCGATGCACCACCTTCACGCGGTATCCGGCTTTGTGCAGGCGCTTGCCTACCTCCTCGGCGATCATTACCGAACGGTGCTGGCCGCCAGTGCAGCCAAAGCCAATGGTTAGATAGCTCTTGCCTTCGTGAATGTAGTGCGGCATCAGGTCAACCAGCAGATCAGAGATGCGGGGGATCAACTTCTTCGTCTGCGGAAAGGACCGGATGTATTTGGCTACGCGCGGATCGCGGCCGGTAAGCGGCCGGAATTTCGGCACGAAGTGCGGGTTGCGCAGAAAGCGAACGTCGAAGACCAGATCGGCGTCTTCGGGCAGGCCGTGGCGATAGCCGAAGCTCACGCACGAAACCAGAATGTTTTTCTCCGTCGCCTGCTCGCGGAAACGTTCCGTGATGTGGGCGCGCAATTCGTGCACGTTGAACTTCGAGGTGTCGATTACGATGTCGGCCAACGCACGGATGCTCGCCAAGTGGCGCCGTTCGGCCTTGAGCGAGGCGTTGACCGGCGTGTCAGTGCCCAGGGGGTGTGGTCGGCGAGTCTCACTGAATCGCCGCATCAGCACTGCATCGGAGGCTTCCAGAAAAGCGACCTTGGTCGGAATCATGCGCCGTACTGCCTTCAGAATGCCGGGGAGTTGCTTGAGTTGGGAGCCTTCCCGTACATCCACCACCAGCGCCGTGCGGCGGATCTCGGCCGACTGTAACGCCATCTCCGCGAAGCGGGGAATCAGTTCGACGGGAAGGTTGTCGACGCAGTAGTAGCCTAGATCCTCGAAAGCCTTGAGCACGGAGGCTTTGCCCGAGCCGCTCATCCCCGTGATAATGACCAGTTCCGGAGCATGTGCGGTTTTGATTTGCCGGTTTACGGTCGATGGGTTGCGTGGCCTTCTTGCCTTTGGGCGGCGGGTCCGGGCGCTTGCGGGACCCTGACGATTTCCGAGGCGTCATGAATTGGATAGTAGCACTGAAGGAGGCGTGCCTTCTAAACCCGTTTCCGATTTGTCTAACCCCGCTCGGAAAGGTAAGCTAGCTCGCAATGAAGAAGTTTGAGGAACTCACCGAACGCGAAGTGTTGGCGCTGGCGATTGCTCTGGAAGAGGAAGACGAACGTGTTTACGCCGACTTTGCTGAAGGGTCTGCGGCAGGATTATCCCGCATCCGCGGCCATGTTCGAGGGTATGCGCGAGGAGGAATCGGGGCACCGCAGGCGGCTCATCGAACTCTTCCGGCAGAAGTTTGGCGAACATATTCCGTTGATTCGCCGGCAGGACGTGCGCGGATTCGTGGAGCGTCCGGCGCTTTGGCTGATGCGTCCGCTGCGCATCGAGGCGGTGCGCAAGGAAGCCAGCACCATGGAAGTGGAGACGCGGCGGTTCTATGAGAAGGCGGCGGCAGCGCACGCAGGATGCGAGCCTTCGGCAACTGCTCGACGATCTCATCAATGAAGAACGCGAGCACGAAGAACGCGCGCAGGAACTGGACAAGGAAAAACTTCCTGCCAACGTGAAAGCCGACGAAGAGAGAGCGCAACGCCGCCTCTTTGTGTTGCAGATTGTGCAGCCGGGCTTGGCGGGGCGATCGATGGTTCCGTCTCCACGCTTGCTCCCGTGTTCGCGGCTGCATTCGCCACCCGAAAGCCTCACGATGCATTGCTCGTCGGCCTTGCCGCTTCGGTAGGCGCCGGAATCAGCATGGGCTTTACCGAGGCGCTCTCTGATGACGGCAGCCTGACCGGCCGCGGCCATCCATGGGTACGTGGCGTGATCTGCGGCTTGATGACCGCACTGGGCGGAATCGGACACACGCTGCCGTTCCTGATAAACGATTTTCGGATGGCATTGTGGGCCGCGGGAGCGGTGGTGATCGCCGAATTGGGCCTGATCACCTGGATCCGCCACCGCTATATGGATACTCCATGGATTTCGGCGGCGCTTCAGGTTGGGCTCGGCGGTGTGCTGGTCTTTATCACCGGCGTGCTGATTGGGAGCTCTTGACGCATTCCCTCTCTGCCTAGACGTAGCAAGCTACTGTCTCTACGACTACGGTTGCGTGTCCAGCGGGTGCTTGCTCTTTTCGTAGAATTCGTTTTGCAGCTTCAGGCTGACGTCATCGGCTTTCACGGCTCGGATCGCCTTGGCCACTGCGTCGATCCACCAATCCATCTGAAATTTTCCTAATTCTTTTGTCGCCGCGGAGCCGTCGCCGGAATAGTGATTGGGGAAGCGCGCGTACCACCAGATTCCGGTGTAGACGTCTTCGGGAAGGTTCTGGCGGTGCTGGTCGGCACCGGATTCGTTCGTGGCGCGATCGATGTGGACCGTGTCGGGGCGGGAGATCATCATCTTCGAGGTTTCGCTTTCGCCGGCGTGCATGTCGATTGTCGTCTTCTTCGGCGGGCCTCCTGATTCCGGGCTTCTCCGGTCGAAAACGTAGACCACGTAGTCGTGGGGCTTATCGAGCTGCGATTGGGCGAAGAACGGCAGCAGGTGCTCGTTGCCACCGTGGCCGTTGACGATGATCACCTTCTTGCAGCCGTTGCGGGCCATTTCGTCGGTGGTTTCCTGCAGCAGGGCAAGTTGCATCTCGCGGCTGTAGGCGACGGTTCCGGGCTCGTGGCGGGCTTCGGCAATCTGTCCGAAATAATATTCAGGGAAGACGACGGCGTATTCCTGCTCGGCAGCGTGCAGCGCGGCGTAACGGACGTCGAGGAGATCGGTGCCTAGCGGGAGATGCGGTCCGTGTTTTTCCAGGATGCCGAACGGTAGGAGGCATGTGCCTTGCGAGCGGTGGATGCCTTCGCGGAAGTCGGCGGCGGTTAGTTCTTCCCAGTGGACGGAGAGCTTCGATGGCGACGCAACTGCTTGTGCTCGAACGAAAGTCGACGCCGTTAACACCGTGAAGAGAGCGATCATTAGAACGGAACGTGTGGCGGAGTGAGTGCAAGTCGTCATGTTCAGATCAACTTCCCAAATGGAGAGCTTAGGAGCAAAAAGTCTGCGTTTAACTGAGGCGGGCGAGGGCGCCCGCCCCACACGCAACCAGATTATCGTTATTTCAGGAAGATTTCCTGCAGCACTTCCGAACTGACGAGTTCCCGGATTTCAGCGCGTTTCTCGGTAACCTGCTGACCTTGCGCCTTGCCGCCCAGGATTTTGTCGCGTGCGGCTTCGCCTTTTGCGGTCAGGCCGTCCAAGGCGGCGTGGTTCTTGTATTCAATGGCCAGACAGACGTCCCAATCTTCCGGGTTGTTCTTGCTTTCCTTGAGGAAGAACTTGTAGTCCACAATCACTCCCTGGCGCTTCTCCTCCTCGAGCAGCGGCTTGGAGGATTGACGGAGGCTGGTGAGATAGGCATCCATTTGAGTGGGCTTCACGCGAACCAACGACACGCGCCAGATGGGGCCTTCGGTGTAGTGTTCCTGAGCCAACAGCGCCGGCGCGACCAACAACACGAAAACGACGAGTCCGTAGAGCTTCTTCATAGTCATCTCCTAGTTTGAGTGAGTTAACGGCGCGAGGATCATACGCTTCGTTTGGGGGAACGGGGAAGGCTGTCGCTCTGAGCCTACGACGTCGCGCGCGGACCAGCGGTGTGGATTTCTTGCTGAAATAAACTTGAGCGGGAGCTGTTCCCGGTTTGGAAAATTGGCGTGAATGCGGGGTACCCCCCTCCCCCCATAGCTTCCGAGAGTCTTGCGGGGCGCGGGGCTCGCAAAAAGTGTTGGCAAAATCTTGATGTCAAAGAACTTAGAGGTCAAAATCTTGAGAACACGGGACTTAGAGGCGTCGCCAATGAGGCTTGCCGCAGTACGCCCGCTTCGGCCATGATCGCGCGACTGGAGTGTCGGTGGCAAGGTTGGATGTCACATGGGGCGGTGGAAAAACGACTGGCGTCTCGCGAAATCAATTCGGCCGGTCCTTTCGTTTTTGTCCTCTGGCCCTCTTGAATGCTAGACCGCGATTTTTAGCCGAACGCAAGCTTTGGGCGGCTCTCTGACTTTGTGGAGACTCCCCTTGGAGTCCAAGGTGCCGTTGACAGGATAGGGATCCTTCGACTGCGTGACTGATTCTCTTCGAGAATCAGCCACTTCGCTCAGGATGACAGGGCTGAGGGTGGTCAGAATCGCGTAGCCTTCCGAAAACCGCAGCCGCGCTTCGCTCGGCGGACGGCCGAGGCGGCCGTCCCTATTAAACTTAGGCTAGGTGGCGGAGTTTGGTTACTCGGCCTGCCTCTACCCACTCGACTACGAAGATGTTGCCGGCGTGATCGAAGCAGGCGCTGTGCGGGCAGACGAATCTGCCGGGAACGAAGGTTTTCGGGGCCTGATTTCGAACTGTGCTCCAGTCTTCTCTGGAATATTCGGATTCGCCCAGGGTTGCTACTACATTGTTTTTCCGGTCGAGGATGATCACCTTGCTTAGCAGGTCGGGGATTACGACTTCTCCGTTTCGCTCGTGCAGATTACACGGCATCTTCGAGGTGCCGGCGATCGAGTCAACGTGTTTGCCATCGAGCGTGAAGCGCTGCAGGCGGCTGTTGCCGCGGTCGGTGATCACTAGTAACGGGGTTTCTCCGCGCGTATCGACCCAGAGGCCGTGGGGGCAATCGAGCTGGGCGTCGTCTTTGCCCAGTCCGCCGAAGGTGCGGATGAATTCGGCTTTCTGGTTGTACTGGTTGATGAAGCTGGAGCCATATCCGTCTCCGACATAAATATCACCGTTCGGAGCAATGGCTACGTTGGTTGGCCGATAGGCTACGGTTGAGACCTTGTCTTTGGGTTTGTAGGATTCGGATTCTGCCGGATATCCCAGCGTGAATACTTCTTCACCTTTCAGGGTGCGCTTGGTTACGATGCCGTGCTCGTAATCGCAGAGATAGAGGAACTCTTCGCTGCCCTCTTTGCGGAGGGTTAGACCGTGGGCTCCGCCTTTGAATTGGCGGCCCCAGGAGCGGACGAACTTTCCTTTTTCGTCGAAGACCACCATGGTGTCGAGGCTTTCGCTGGTGGCGTTTACCGTGTGGTGGATGTAGATGTGGCCCTGGGAATCCTCGCAGACGCCGTGGGTGTTGCCGTATTTGATGGTGCGCGGGAGCTCGCCCCAGTCGTGGATGGCCTCGTATTGATGGTCGCCTTGTCCGAGGATGGGCGGCTTGGCGCCGGCTTTGTCGGCGCCGCGCAGGAACGCGGGAGCGGCGGCCGCCGCGGCGGCCGTGACTAGAAAACTGCGACGCGTGACTTGCATGATTGGGGGCTCCTGATGGACTTACTTGCTCGCGACCGTTTTCTGGTCTACCAGTTTGGGATCGGCGAATTGCAGCCAGAAGCCCATCATCTCTTCGTCGCT
Organism: uncultured Acidobacteriaceae bacterium; assembly: GCA_963770235.1. GTDB lineage: Bacteria > Acidobacteriota > Terriglobia > Terriglobales > Acidobacteriaceae > Sulfotelmatobacter. Next base: position 20,446 of record CAVYOW010000011.1, read on the forward strand.
GGGCTCACCCCAGCGAAGGGCTTTCGAGGGATCGGGATTCTGCGGGTTGTCGTAGGAATTGTCGTAGTAGGCGGTGGTCACCAGCTTCGTGCCCTTGGGCAGCAGGAACTGGTTTTTCAGGAAGTACGTCTCCTGCCAGCGGAAGTCATAGTGCGGGACGTTGAGAATTACTTCGTGATGGCCATCGGGATAGATGGCTTCGGTCATCATGCTTTTGCCCCGGAAATGCATGTGGGCGGTGTAGGCGAGAACCGTGACATCCTTCGGCAAGGTGTAGCAGGACGTCACGCGGTGATTGCCGTCGTTGGGCGGAATCAGGAACAGGTCGTTCCAGATTTCATACTGCGCAATCTCGTGCTTCACGGGCTCGCGGGCAAAGACCAGGCCGATGCTGGTGCGGTCTTTCACATCCTCGCCGGTGCGGTTGCTGTAGTGAATCTGATACTGAAGATAGGCGCCAGCGGGAATTCTCAAGGCGTAGCCAGGGGGCCGGGTCTCGGCCAAATGACCGGGCAGGTAGATGCCGGGGACGATGTTTATATATCCCGAAGACATGCCCGGAACGCCGCCACCATCGGGAGAAGAGCAGCCGTCGTCGACCACTGGCGCGTCTGCCCTCAGGTGTAAAACCTTGCCGGTGCGGTAGTGGTATTTGTCGACTCCGGCATCAGGTTTGCCGTGTTCCGCTTCTTCTTTTGCGACCTTGTCGGCTGTGATTACGGAGACGGTGGCGTGATGCACTACGCGGCGATCTCCGGGGAGCACCTCGGCGGCCTGTACCCATCGATCCTCAGTAAAGTTGGTGGGAACGTAAACGTATTCGTAGTCGTCCTGACTGGCGCTGGTCGCCGTAAACTCGGGGATGGTGAAGACTACGTCGGGCTTAATATGCCAGCCTTCGGCGAATACCGGAGCCGGAGGCAGATCTTTCGGGATCGCCTTCTTTGGCGCCGGTGCGAAACCAGGCGTCGATGGTTGCGATGTCGGCGTCGCTGAGGCGGGGATCGTTGAGGAAATCGCCTACCTTGGGATCGGCGTGCCAGGGCGGCATCTTGCGTTGCACGACCGCTTCACGAATTGCGCGGCCCCAGGGACGAGTGTCCTTATAGGTCAGCAGCGACATGGGGGCGATGTCGTTGGGGCGATGGCAGACCACGCAGTTCTTGTACAGAATGGGAGCTACGTCGCGGTTGTAGGTGACTTCCTTGGGAGCGCCGGGGTTCGAAGAGCTGGGATTGTCCTGACCGGCGCCTACGAACAGAATGCACAACGCTATTGCGACCAGGACCAGAACGATTCTGCGTGGAATCATGTGCCCCCTCCAACCGAGGCCATTCTAAGACGCAGTCTTCTGGAGCACAAGGACTGGAGGCGCGGGTTGTCAGATGCTGGGGCGCCGCTGGGGACCTTTGGGGTAAGATGGGTGCGATTTTCGAACGGAAATCTTGGAGTGGGATTTCAAGATTCCGGCTCACCTTAGTCGTCCCAGGAGACCCCATTGGACCGTAGCAAGTGGTTTGTTCTGCTCTGCTCTCTTTTCTTATGCTTCCTGTTTCTCGCGCCGGCGTCGCAGGCGCAAATCGATGACGCCACCCGGAAGCTCTCGCACGACATCTTCAAACAACTGATCGAGATCAATTCCACCGACTCGGTGGGCAGCGTGACGGCAGCTGCGGAGGCGATGGCGCAACGATTTCGCGACGCGGGATTTGCCGAGGCCGACATGCAGGTCCTCGGTCCCAATGACGCGGAAGAAGAATCTGGTCGTGCGGCTGCGCGGGACGGGAAAACACAAGCCCCTGCTGCTGATTGGCCACCTCGATGTTGTCGAAGCCCATCGCGAAGACTGGACCACCGATCCTTTCAAGTTTCGTGGAGAAGGACGGTTTCTACTACGGCCGCGGCACGCAGGACATGAAGAGCGGCGACGCCATCATGGCCACCACGCTGATCCGTTTCAAGAAAGAGGGTTTCACTCCGGATCGCGACATCATTCTGGCGCTGACCGCCGATGAAGAAGGCGGCAAATCGAACGGCGTCGACTGGCTGCTGAAGAACCATCGGGAGCTGATTGACGCGGAGATGGTTTTCAACCACGACGGCGGCGGCATCCTGAGCGACCACGGCAAACCGGTGATGATGACGGTGGATGCCACGGAAAAGCTATATGCGGATTTTCAACTCTCGGTGACGAATCCCGGGGGCCACAGCTCGCTGCCCCGGCCGGACAATGCCATCTACGCGCTTGCGGACGGGCTGGCGCGGCTGCAGAACTATCAGTTCCCGTTCGAACTGAACGAAGTGACGCGCGCTTACTACGAACGCATGGCGAAGGTCGAAACGCTAGAGCGCGCTGCCGACATCAAGGCGATGCTGAAGAACCCGCCCGATGCCGGGGCGGTGGTGCGGCTCTCGAAAGATCCGATCGACAATTCCACGATTCACACCACCTGCGTTGCCACGCGTTTCAATGCCGGGCACGCTAACAACGCCTTGCCGCAGCGCGCCGAGGCCAATGTGAATTGCCGCATTCTGCCGGGACACTCGGCCGAAGAGGTGCGTCAGGAGTTGATCAAGGTGTTTGCCGATCCGAAGATTACCGTGCGCTTCGCGGACAACTTCGGCGACATTTCCGACACTGCTCCGGACCGGAAGAGCTTCCCGCCTCCGCCGCTGCGCCAAGATGTGTTTGTGCCGCTGGAGAAAATCACGTCGGAGATGTGGCCGGGCACGCCAGTGATTCCCGACATGGCTACCGGCGCGTCGGACGGCGTCTATACCATGGGCGCGGGGTTACCTACCTACGGAATTGCGGGGATCGCGATTGATCGCGACGACATCCGTGCCCATGGGCGGGATGAGAGGCTCGGTGTCGAGTCCTTCTACAGGGGAGTGGATTTCTATTACCGGTTTCTTAAGGCAGTGACGTCGGAGTAGTCGACACGAGAGCTACGACTGGGCTCACCTTGCGGTTTGCGCCGAACGAGCAAGCGGAAGATCAGAAGGTGCGTGACCAGCAGCGCTGGCACGACGGCCGTCACGATAAAGAATGCCGCGCCCAGCATTCCGGGTTGAAGCCCGACCCGCCAGCCCTGATAAAAAGCGAATAGAAAGTCAGCAATGCCCCAGATATTGAAGAGCCATACGCTCTTAATGGCCCACGATGTGCGGTTCACGAGCGCGATCGTGGCCACAATCGCCAGGACGCCGGCAATGAAGTCGCCGTAGGCTGCGGGGACCGCTAGCGCCGCCGGCAACAACGGGGAAACCACTCCAGGCACCAGGAAGCTCAGCCCGATAAAGCGAAGGAACATGTGAGGCGCGACCAGCCACGTTAGAGCGCGATCGGAATCGGCGTTCTGAAGCCGCCAGGCGAAGAGTCGAGCTGTGACTGCGGAGCTCACAAGGCTCGCCAGGACACTGATTCCGAATAGTGCGAACGCGTTCATCGGGCGCCTCCCTCGGTTTTCACTTGTTCGAGCTTGCTTTCCGCTCAGTTACAATAGATGTATATGCATATAATTACGATGCAGATAATAATTTGCCTGGAGCAGCGGGTTCGATGTATATACAGACAATGAGACATTTCGTGTCTGTGTCGAATCCTCGAAATGAGATCGTTCCTTTGCCGTGCGCTTGTGCGAGTCTTCGCCGGGCTGCCCGCATCGTGACGCAGCGATACGATCAACGTCTACAACCGGCCGGCATAAAGGCAACCCAGTTCACCCTGTTGCAAGCCTTAACCCAAACTGGAAACATCTCGCAGGGCAATTTGGGTGACGTGCTTGGGCTCGACAGCACGACCTTGACGCGCACCCTCGCGTTGCTGCGCAAGAAAGGGTGGATTCAGATGAAGCCTGGGGAGGACCGGCGGGAAGTCCGATTGATTCTGACCGCAGAAGGAAAACGTAAATACCAGAGTGCGCTGCACTACTGGCAATCAGCCCAACGGCAATTGCGAAAAATACTAGGCGAAGCAGGCTGGAGGAAGATAATGGAGTCGACGATTTGTACGGCCGCCCTTGCACAGCATTAGCGATCACGCGCTGTGGCCTGATCCTGCCGGGGCGGCTGTCGACTGAGGGCCTTTGCTGGTTATGCAACTTCCTCTACGGGGCTTCGATTAGTTCCATCTTGCCGTCTCTGGTTCGGTGCAGGATCATTACTTTGCCTTTGGGATCGCGGAAGACGAAGACGTCGCGGTCGCGGAAGTGGGCTTCTTTGATGGCCTCTTCGAGGGTCATGGGGCGCATGGCTACGGCTTCGTCGGAGCGGACCAGGTGGACCTCGGTGGTTTTGGCCACGGCGGGGTAGCGGTGCACGACTACCGCGACGGCTGTCTTTTCGGTCAGGCCGACGGCGGTCTGCACGGTGGCGGCTTCTTGCTGAGAGTGGCCGTTCCACTTCTTTACTTCCTCGCTCTTGCGGGCGGAGCGCTTCTTCGATTGCCAGCGCGTCTTGTATTTCACCGCCTGTTTTTCCAGGTGGTCGAGGGCCTCGTTGACGGCGATGGACATGTCCTTGGCTTGAGCGAGACCGACCAACGGTCCGTTGCGCGGGCTGATGGTGATTTCGGCTTTGTGGCGGTGCTTTTCTACGGCGAGGATGACCTTGGTTTCAAATTGATCGCCGAGGATCTTGCGGAGTTTGGTGAGTCCGGTTTCTACTTCTTTGCGGATGGTGGGAGTTACTTCGTAGTGCCTGCCGGTGTATTCCACGTTCACGAGCGGCCCTCCTTACGGTTGCTTGGGCGGTGGTTGCGCTGGACTAAATCAAAATCTTTAACCACGGGGGACACAGGGGTCCACGGGGTAAAGCCTTTACTCCTTCACTCTACGTTGGTGCGTGCTTGGGATTCGCATGTCCTCTCGATACTTTGCTACCGTGCGACGCGTTACCTGGATGCCTTGCGATTGCAAGATGCGGGTTAGTTGTTCGTCGGTTAGCGGGCGGCTTGGGTCTTCTTCTTCGATTAGCTTCTTGACGCGTCGCTTGAGAATCAAGAGCGAAGTGTTGCCGCCCTCGGGTCCCTGCACGCTTTCGCTGAAGAAGTACCGCAACTCGAATACGCCCTGCGGTGTGTGGGCGTATTTGCTGGCCACGGCGCGGCTCACGGTGGAAGGATGCACGCCGATTTCTTCGGCCACCTCCTTGATCATCATAGGTTTTAGCTGGTCGATGCCTCTTTCCAGAAAGTCCTGCTGTCGGGCGACGATACTGTAGCAGACCTTGGTGATGGTCTGCTTGCGTTGTTCGATGTTCTTGATGAGCTGGATGGCACTCTTGTAGCGCTCTTTCACGTAGTCGCGGGTATTTTTGTCGTTGGTGTCGCGGGTGAGCAGGCGCTTGTAGGCGGGATTCAGGCGAAGCTGGGGCAGGTCATCGTCGTTCATCAGGACGAGCCACTCGTCGCCGTGCTTGATGAAGGCGACGTCGGGCTCAATCAGGCGGGCCTGGACTTTGTTGTATTGCAGGCCGGGGCGGGGATCGAGCGTGCGAATGTAGTCGAGGGCCTGCTGGACGGCATCGACCGGGCGTCCGATGGCTTTGGCGATTTCTTTGTGTTGTTTGCTCTGGACTGCGCGCAGGTGCTGGTCGACTACGGCGATGGCGTCCTCGAGAACTTGGGCGGTGCCGTTGCCAGGTTTTTCTGTAACGTGATTTCCGTTTTTTTCTCCGTTCTTGTGCAACGCCAGTTGTTGCTGGTGATGGTGCAACTGGAGAAGAAGGCATTCGCGCAGAGTCCGGCAACCTACGCCCGGCGGGTCGAGCTGACGAACTACTTCGAGGGCTTCCTGGAGATCTGCCGGGGTGAAGGTGGACTTGTAGACAGGACGCGGGTGAGAGGACGCGAGTTCGGGAGCGGGAGCTGCCGCGGCGGCGGCATTTCCGTTGCGTCCAGGAAAAGAGGACTCGGCCGGCGCGCCGGCGGACGACAGGGTATCCGCTTCGCGAAGAGAATTCTCAGCAGAGAGATCGGGGGCGGAGAATTCGGATGTGGTGGACGACGTGCTGATCAGTTCGTCTACATCGGTCGCGGACAGGTCAGGGTTGAGATCGGCGTCTTCGCCGGGCAGTTCGGGCTCCAAGCCTAGAGCCTGGGCTTCGCTGGCAATATTTCTGGCGGCGGCCGCGTCGGCTTCGGGAGGCGCGGGTGGGGCTACGCCCAACATTTCTTCATCGCTCGCGATGAGGTAACCGTCTTCGTTGAGGTTGCCGATGATCTGTTCGGCGGCCTCGCGGACTTCGCGGCGCAGGCTCAGCGCGCCCAGTTGCCAGGCAAGGTGGTCGGTTAGATTTGTCGGCTTGGAGAGGAAATTTTCGAATGAGGGGCGTTCGATCTCTTCCATCTCGCCGCGGGTGCGGTAGCCGGGATCGAGATAGTCCTGGAAGAAGGATCCGAAATCGATTTCTTCGAATGGGTCCTTCTTTTCGGCAGTGATGGGAGCTTCTTCGCCTGATGCGGGGGTGGGACGGTCGCGCTCTTCTTCTTTGCGGCCTATTTCGTCGATCAGCGGGACAGATTCTTCGAGCTCTTCGAGAACCGGGTTCTCGACCATCTCGGCGTTGATCATGTCCTTGAGTTCGAGCTTGTTGAGCGCGAGGACGGAAACCATCTGCACCAGACCCGGGGTGAGGATCTGGCGCTGGGATAGCTTGACGCTCAGTTTGTGTTGTAAGAGGACCATGTTTCAAAGTTTCAAGGTTTCAAGCGTTTCAAGGTTTCAGTGCTTGCATCGACCGAAGCTTGTCTATCCGATTGCCTGAGCTCCGCAACGCCGATTCATGCCATCTCCCCTGGTCTAGCCTGGCAGTGGCGTCTAGCTCGGTCGCAGCGCTTCCTGTAAAGCTGCGACCGTGGTGTCTTGCTGTTTTGTCTCCGCGAAATCAGTTCCACTCTTGAGGGTACGAACTCGCCTCCGCCAAGAAGCGCTCGATCGACCGTCTTGCTGCTTCTACCGGGTTCATATCTCCTTTTCCACACGTCGTTAGTCGTGCATCTCCTGCAATACGCAGCAGCCTCGATGTGCCTTCAGCAACTTCGGCGACCAGCTTTGCCGCCCGGTCAAGCTGGCAATCATGTTTTTCGCTTTCTATTGACAACAGCTCTAAATTGCGCGTCAAAGCTTCCAGAGACGTTCGTCAATAGTCATCGGCTACTCCTCATTGGCGTCTCGGCTAAAGCCGCGCCCTTTCAAGACTTGTCTTTCCGAACTCACACCAGCGAAAAACTCTCTCCCAGATACACGCGGCGGACTTCCGGATCGCTGGCCAACTGCTCGGGCTGGCCCTGGCGGAAGATTCGGCCGTCGTCGATGATGTAGGCGCGGTCGGTCACTGTGAGCGTTTCGCGCACGTTGTGATCGGTGATCAGCACTCCGATGCCGCTGGCCCGCAGACTGCTGATGATTTTCTGCAGGTCGAGAACGGCGATGGGGTCGATCCCGGAAAATGGTTCGTCGAGCAAAATGAACGTCGGACTGATGCACAGGCAGCGGGCGATCTCCACGCGGCGGCGTTCGCCGCCGGATAGGGCGTAGCCTCGATTCTGCCGGATGTGCTCCAAGCCCAGTTCATCGATGAACTTCTCCATTTTCTCGCGGCGCTCGTGCCAGGACATGGGCTGAGCCTCTAACACCGCAAGGATGTTTTCCTCGACTGTGAGTTTGCGAAAAACCGAAGCTTCTTGAGGGAGATAGCTGATGCCATACTGGCGCGCCCGGAGATACATGGGAACGTCAGTGATGTCCTGACCGTCGTACAGCACGCGGCCAGTGTCAGGGGGGATCAGGCCAACAATGGCATAAAACGTGGTCGTCTTGCCTGCACCGTTAGGGCCAAGTAAACCAACCACTTCGCCCTGTTCGACGCGCAGGCTGACACCATTTACGACGCGGCGGCCCCGGTACGACTTGCCAATTTCATCTGTGGCCAAGGTACGCATTTATGTTGCCATTTGGCTCTTTTATTTGGCCACTCGCGTCTGAGTTACCACAGGAGTACTTGCTTCGCCTTCTACCAGCACCCTATCATCGGCCCTAAAGAAAGTCAACGAAACCCCGGTAATCTTGCCACGTTCGGCATCAAAAATGCTGGGCGGTCCGCCGGTGAGCACGAACTTGTCATCGGCGGCCGTGTAAACCAGGTTTTTCCCTTCGGCGCGACGGGTCGGCTGCTGGACGACTACACTGCCTTGAGCCACTATGTGATCTAGCTGCCCGGGGCCGGCAAGTGGTTGATTACTTGAGGTTTGGCTGCGGGGTAGAAGGTAGGCGTCCATGATGTTGGAGGACGCGGTGAAGCCCGTGCCCTTGGCTACGACACTCCCTTCATAGTGAGCCAGGCGCTCCACATCGGTGTAAGTCAGGCGGGCCGCATTTATGGTCACGGGGCTGGTGTCGGAGGGCTTTTCCTCAGTTTTGGACTTCGCTTTGGGGTCTGCTGCGCCCTGAGCGCTGGTGGGCTGAGCTTTGTCCGGCTGGGGCGACGCTGGCCGAAGCAGTTTCGCCTGTACCAATACAGTGGAGACAGGTTGGGTGGCAGTGCCCTGAGCCACCAGGAAACGGCGGTCCCGGTCGAATTGGATCGAAGGGGCCTCGACGATATTCGCGTCCTGCCACAAACGTGCGTGGCCGCGGTAGATCGCGACTGCCGGAGAATTGTGCGCCGTCATGGTGGCTGCCGTGACATGAATCGGCGAAGCAGACGCCAGGAGCGCTCCGTTCGGTTGCTCCTGGAGATCGTTGTAGGTGCTCTTGACGTCTTCTTCGGCGAAGGCATCGTCGGTGGCGCGATTGATGTGGATTGTCCTGGCGGTTGTGAGCATGCTGCCCTGGGCGACACGTGGGCTACCGGTAAGCACGAGTATCTTGTCGGCAGGGGTGTAGAGGGCGTTGTCTGCCCAGGCTTGCGTCCGTTTGCTGGGAACCTGGCCGTCACTGTAAGCAACACTTCCCTGCTGGATGACCGACGCAATCCCTCCCTGTGGGAGAAACGTAGCGTCGAGCGTTTGGCTGGTGCTCACCCGGTCCGGCAGTCCCGGAGCCAGGTTCACGATCTTTGCGTCTGGCGCGCCGTGGATCGAAGTCAAGCGGCTGGCGCCGTCGGAGGTTGCGGCAAATTTCGCATTAAACCGGCCGGCGGTGATGACGGTGCGCTGGGCAGAAGCTTGCCGGTTGGCGGGGCTCGAGTTCTGGGCGGGAGTGGGCGAAATCACGATCTGCGCTGCCCCGGAGGTTTCGGCGTGATCTAAGCGGCGCCCATCCGCGACGAAGAAGTCTACGACTGGCGCCGTAAGGTCGAAATCTTGCGGGGTTGAGGCAGTTGGCGCCGGCGGGTTGGTGGTGTCAGGGTGTTGCGCCAACCGGACTCCATCTGCGGCATGCACCTTTTGGAGTTGATTCTGGCCTAGAAAATCCAGGATGGCACGCCCGGCATCGCCCTGCATGGGTTGAGATCCGATACGCTCGACGTGGACATTGCCGGTCAGAGTGGCCGTCCGCAGCAGGTTTTGCTTGCCTGTCAGTAAAAGGTCGGCTTGATCGGCGCGGGCACGCATCTGATCGACGTCTTGTCCGGTGGATTCCGCTTGCACGTTCCCCGTGGCCAGTACGCGCTGCACTTCATTGTCCGGCCCCAGGAAGAATGTGGACTCTTCTGCTTGCGCGGTTCCGCCCTCACGCTTCAGCACGGAATGCTCCAGCACGACTTCATGAGGCTCGCGCGCGATTGTGCCGTGAGTGGCGAATAGAGTGGCCGCATCCTGGCCGCCCCATGTCACATGAACTTGCGAGGCCAGTGTGAGCAAGTTGGTCTTGCCGGCATACTGCATACCCATGGCCCATCCCGTCGCCTGGGGCGTGCGGAAATCAACCCGCGCATCGGTGGAAGCGTCTCCGCTGTTTTGGTTGAAGACCAGGTCTTTGGTCTTGAGGTGGATGGGATTCTTGAGTTCCTTGGGAGTTCCCTGATCGGGGCCGGTTTGACCCGAAGGATTGGGCTCCAGATCGATCTGGACTTCACCGTGAGCCGTGACGTTGCCCGATTTCTTGTCGTAGGAGAAGTCGTCGCCATAAATCTGGTCGAAGCGGGAGGAATCGCGGCCGTAGAGAATAATGCTGACGTTGTGCAGTTCGGCGCTACCGTCGATCTGGAATTGCTTGAGGCTGCCAGCCTGGACGGTGAACAGAGTTCGCTTGCCGTCGGACTTGGAGAACTGAAAGCCCGCCGCGGTCTGCTTGATGTCGACGCCAATCTTGTTGGGAAGCTCCTTCAGCACATTGCGCTGGCGGAGGCGGGCAGAGAAATACATTCCCGCGACAACCGCGGTGAACAGCACCGCGATCACAGCCAGCCAGCGTCGGAGGTGGTAGATGGGGAGCGCCATCGCAAGTACAGTCTAATGCAAGCTGCTGACTGCGATTGGGAAGCGTGCCTGAATCCGGCGTCTCAACTACACTTGGAAACGATGACTCCGGAAACGCCGCCACTGCTCGATCTCCGGCACATCCGCGTGATGCGCGGGCAGACAATCGCGCTCGATGACTTTAGCCTCCGCGTCCGTGCCGATGAACATGTCGCTATCTTGGGGCCGAACGGGTGTGGAAAGTCGACGCTGATCAAGACGATTACGCGCGAGTGCTATCCGGTGGCGCTTGAACACTCGTCGATGGCCATCCTGGGCCAGGAATGCTGGAACGTATTCGACTTGCGCGCCCACCTGGGCATTGTGTCGAACGATCTGATGCTGTCCTGCACGGGAGACGCCAGCGGGCGAGATGTGGTGTTGTCCGGATTTTTCAGCAGCACGGGCATCTTCCCTAACCACGTTGTCGATCCCAGACACCGCGAGCTGGCTGACGCTGCTCTCGCACAGTTGAAGGTGTCATATCTGGCGGAACGGCCAGTTTGCGAGATGTCGTCGGGAGAGGCCCGGCGAGTCCTGATCGCCCGGGCTCTGGTGCACAATCCTCGCGCGCTGTTGTTCGATGAGCCGTGCAACTCTCTTGATCTCGCGGCCCAGCAAAGTCTTCGGCAAACCATGCGCGCACTGGCGAACTCGGGGATTGGAATTGTTCTGGTGACCCACGAGCTGGCTGACATTGTTCCAGAAATTAAGCGTGTGGTCCTGATGGGCCGGGGACGGATCGTCGCCGATGGCCCTAAACAGGAAATTCTCCAGGGTGAGCGACTGGCGGCTCTGTTCGGGGTTCCGGTGGAGATCGCCCGTCGCGACGGTTATTACAACATGTGGTAAGACGCCGGACTTCTCTTATCCGCGATCAGGTATGGCGTAAGTTGGGATCTTCTTTGCGTCCTCGGCGGGTATCGTTTCACTCTTGAAATCGCGCAGGGTTAGTTCGAGGCCGCCGAAATCGGGATGGTCGTTGTGGCCGATGGTGAAGGCGATGTCGATGGCGTCTCCGGCCAGAAGCGGGGACTGTTGCAGGCGTTCGGCCATGTGCCAGCCCAGGGCGTCGAAAACAGGGCTCAGTTTTCCAGCAGTTCGCAGTTCTCGGTTCTCAGTTCTCAGTTGACTGCCTGTAGCTTCGGCTTTTTCGGTGCGGCGGATGGCTGCGCCGTCTGGATGGCAGCGGGGAGTGGCCAGGATCGCTGCCGCCGATAGTTCTTTCTCGCCGGGATCTTCTTCATGGGGCTGTCGGGGAGAGAATTCGTGGCCGCCGTTGTCCCCAGCCGCCTTCAGCCTCAGCTTGATGTGTTTGTCTTTCAGAATCTTTGGTGGAGCGATCAGGCGCACGCCGCGGGCCGAAAACGCGGGCTCGTGATTTCCTGCTCCATGGGGTTCGAGCAACCGCAACACTTGAAAAAGTGCGGGAGTAATCTCTCCGAGATCGAGTTCCGCCTCGACGTCGAGTACGGGATCGAAATCGGCCGGGGTCAGGCGAGTTCGTGCGAAGGCATCGAGTTGGGCTCGCAGTTGAGGCACGTTGGCGGACGGCATGGCGAAGCCGCACGCGTGGGAGTGTCCGCCGTAGCGGGTGAAAAGACTGTGCGAGGATTCGATGGCCTCGAGCAGGTGAAAGGGGCGAATGGAGCGGCCGGAGCCAAAAGCCTGCTCGCCTTCGCGCGCGATTACGATGGCAGGCCGGTGGTAGCGCTCGACCACGCGCGTGGCTGCAATGCCGATGACGCCGCGATGCCAGCCTTCGCCATCGACCACGATGCAGTAGGCCTCGCACAACGCGGGATCGCCGCTGATGCGCTCTTCGACGGCGCGCAGGATCCTCCGCTCTTCCTCCTGACGATCGGCATTGAGGCGATCAAGTTTCGCAGCCAGTTCCCGGGCGCGCACGGGATCTTTGACGCTGAAGAGTTCGATCACGTCGCGGGCAACATCCATGCGGCCGGCTGCATTGATGCGAGGCGCTATGCGGAAGGCAACTTCGGTGGACGTGGGCGGACGCTTGGTGGAAATCTGCGCCGCTTCGAGCAAGGCCTTCAGTCCGGGATTCACGGCGCGGCGCAGAGCATCGAGCCCAAGCCTGGCAAAGACCCGGTTCTCGCCAGTGAGCGGAACCGCGTCGGCGATGGTGGCGATCGCTACAACTTTCATGAACGATCGCAGCATGCGCGTCTGATCTTTCTCTTCGAGGCGGCGCTGCATCAATCCCTGCGCGACTTTGAAGGCTACGCCCGCTCCGCAAAGCTGCTTATAGGGATATTGGCATCCCGCCTGGTTGGGGTTCACTACCGCCAGGGCGCGGGGCACGCCGTCCGGTCCGGGTAAGTGATGATCGGTGACGATGAGGTCGACGCCCAGCCGCTGCGCGGTTTCCGCTGGGGCGAAAGCGCGGATACCCATGTCCACGCTGATGATGAGGCGAATGCCCGCGGCCGCGGCGCGTTCGATCACATCGTCGCGCAGATCGTAGCCCTCGCGAATGCGGTGCGGCACATGAAAGTCGGCTGCACCTCCGCAGAGCTCGATTGCAGTCTTGAGGATGATGACTGCCATGGTGCCATCGACGTCGTAGTCGCCATAGATGAGGATGGGCTCCTTTTGTTCGATGGCTGCATCGATGACGGTCAACGGCGGCGCGCAGGCCAAGCATTTCTTCGGGTGCGTGCAGGTGAGTAATAGATGGGATAAGAAAGCGAGCAGCGTCGTCGGGGTCGGTCAAGCCGCGGCGGATGAGCAAGCGCGCCAGGGTATGAAGTGGGCTGCCTGGCCCCGCGTAGTCTCGCGCTCGATTCGAAATCGGGAGACCGGGCAAATCGTGGAGGGCCGCAGCCAACCTCTGCACGCGAACTGGGTCTTCGACTGGGTCTTGGGCAGCCAGTTCCCAGCGCACGCTAGTTCTCGTCGTCCTGGTCCGGTTCGTCGATGGGGATGCCGCCAAAATCTTCGGAGACTTCGAGCAGGCGCTGGTAGCGGTCGTACCAATCAGTGCTGACTTCGCACAGAAACATCGATCCCTGGTAAGCCCAGCCTAATTGCAGAAATCCGACCTTACCGAGGTGAGCGCGGAGCCAGCGCGCATCTTCGACATCGTCGCCGTCAGAGAACTCGGAGTGAGTGAGGCGTTGCACCAACTCGTCCAGTTCTTCGCGCTCCAGCTTCCAGGAGTGCATGGTCAGGAACGGAGCGCCGGCGCTCTTGGCCAGTTCGACGAAATCCTTCCAGCCATCGGGATTCGTACCCATTTCCCACATGACGCACTGCACTTCTTCGTAGTCCACGTAGCCGTGGAAGCGGCTCATGCCATGGCCCTCGATGAAGGCGATCATGTCATCTTTGATGGTGCTCAAATCTTCTGGCGTGGGCGACATAGCGGATTCCGGCTAAGGCATTGTATGACGTTTGGGCACGAACCTGCCAGCCACTGGCTGTGGATCAGTTCCAGAGTAGCCCGGCAAGCGCTCGTCAGGTGATGACGGTCCCCACGACCGGGCGCAGTGCGCCGCTTTGCCACAACGCCGGACCGTGTGCATAATCGAACGCGATGCACTTTTCTGATCTTGCACTCTCGAAACGTCTGGAGCGCGCCGAAGGGCACGCGTGTGTTCAGTACGCGGAAGCACGCCGTCGTCTGTTCCCTGACAGCGGCGCAGAATGGATTGAGTGCTCTGGCGCATATGCGGTCTTCGACGGCATCGAGTCTCCCGTCACTCAGACTTTTGGGCTCGCTCTATTCGAGGAACTGAGGCCGGCCTCGCTGGACCTGATTGAGCGCTTCTTTCTCGACCGCGGAGCGCCGGTGCTCCACGAAGTGAGTCCTTTCGCGGGGATCGCTGCGCTGGGAATGCTCTGTACCCGCAACTACCAGCCTATCGAGATAAGCAACGTTCTTTGCCGGCCGGTTGAGCGGCCCGCGGCCCCGGAGCAGCAGCAGAGTGCTGTCAGTGTGCGGCTCATTGCGCCGGACGAGGCGCAACTGTGGAGTGACATAAGCGCAAGGGGCTGGTCGCACGAACATCCCGAACTTCGCGATTTTCTTCTAGATCTCGGCGCCCTATCTGCAGCTCGCGGTGAGAGCCTGTGCTTCCTGGCCGAATATGACGGGAAACCTGGCGCCGCTGGCGTGCTGTGCATTCATGACGGCGTTGCTTTGTTCGGCGGCTCGGCTACGGTTCCGGAGCTACGGCGTCGTGGGCTGCAGGCAGCGCTCCTGCACCAGCGCATGTGCTACGCCTTCGACCATGGATGCGATCTGGCGATGATGGTCGCGCAGCCGGGCAGCGATTCTCAGCGCAATGCCGAGCGTAAGGGGTTCCGGATCGCGTATACCCGGACAAAATGGAGGTTGTGCTCATAGGGCTGTTACGTGGGGATGGAAGTGCAATTGCCAGCGCTCCTCGTGTATGGCGTGCGATTCGGAGATTGACTCGCTAAGGTCCCTCCGTTGCGCTGGCCTCTTTTCCGTACTCCATTTAGAATCCTCTGTCCCGCTTTCGCCGGCATATTTGCTAATAGGGACAGGAGGCGCATCCGCCTTGATTCCGCGTTATACCCGCCCGGAAATGGGCCGCATCTGGAGCGACGAAAACCGCTTTCGCACCTGGCTGGCTGTGGAAGTCGCCGCGACCGAGACTTTGGCCGAGGCCGGCATGGTGCCGAAAGAGGCGGCGCGGGCGATTCGCGAGCGCGCTGATTTCAGCGTCGAGCGCATTCACGAGATCGAAGCTGAGGTGCGCCACGATGTGATTGCCTTCACCACGGCAGTGGCAGAGATCGTTGGTCCGGATGCGCGCTGGTTTCACTATGGCCTTACCTCCAACGATGTGGTTGACACGGCGCAGGCCTTGCTCGTCAAACAGGCTTCGGCGCTGATTGCGCAGGATCTGGAACGGCTGGCCGAGGTGCTCGAACGCCGCGCGTGGGAATTTAAAGACACGCCGATGGCGGGGCGTACACACGGCATTCATGCCGAGCCCATCACGTTTGGCTTCAAGATTGCCAACTGGTACTCGGAGACGCAGCGCAATATTGCCCGCTTCGCGGCGGCCGCGGAAGATATGCGGGTGGGAAAGTTCTCTGGCGCAGTTGGAGTATTTGCGCATCTGACGCCGGAGATCGAGGAGAAGATTTGCGCGCGTCTGGGTCTGAAGGCGGCGGCGGTTTCTTCGCAAGTGATCCAGCGCGACCGTCATGCGCATTACCTGGCCACGCTGGCGGTGATTGCTTCGACGCTGGACAAGATTGCGACTGAAATCCGGCACTTGCAGCGCACCGAGGTGCGTGAGGCTGAGGAGTTCTTCAGCGAAAAGCAGAAAGGCTCTTCGGCCATGCCACACAAGCGGAATCCGGTGACCTCGGAGCAAATCAGCGGGCTGGCGCGAGTGGTGCGCGGAAACGCCCAGGCAGGGTTTGAAAATGTCACGTTATGGCACGAGCGGGACATCTCGCACTCTTCCGCGGAGCGCGTGATTCTGCCGGATTCGACCACGCTGGTCGACTATTTGTTGAACAAGACTGCCAACCTGATTGAAACCATGTTTGTGTATCCCGAGCGGATGTTGGCCAATTTGGACAGTACCCACGGACTGATCTTCAGCGGGCAATTGCTGCTTGACCTGGTGGAGCACGGAGTTTCGCGCGAAGACGCATACCGGCTGGTGCAATCGCATGCCATGCGAGCGTGGAAGGAAGGTCTCGACTTCCATCAGCTTGTGCTTGCGGATAAAGAGATTACGGGAAAAGTCCCGCGAAAACAGATCGAGTACGCCTTCGATTTGCGGCGTCAGTTGAAGAACGTGGATAAGATTTTCGCCCGCGTGTTTGGAGCCAGTCGGCCGGCGGGAAGCGCGGGCCGGTCGAAGGTCGGCAAGCCTGTCAGACCCTCTCCCACATCTAGAAAGCGACGCTGAGTTCTCCCGCAACTTTCCAGGTCCCGCTGGGTTCACCTTAGTACGAGGCAATTAACCACACGGTTAATTCGTAAAGATTTGTCAATCGGGGTCGGAGGTGACCTTATGACTGCAAGAAGTTTGCTGAAGGCGGCGGGATCTTTGCTGGCCGCGGGGTTGTTGAGCGCGACGCTTGTGGCCCAGACCGCGGCTGCCGCTCGCTACGACGATCAGATTCAAACTGCGGTGGTGCAGAAGCTGGCTAAGAAGAATCAGTTCAGCGACGTGAAATCGAGCGTGGAAGACGGCATCGTGACCCTGACGGGGACGGTCGATCTCTACCAGCGCAAGCTGGACGCGGCCAAGCTGGCTCGAAAAACTGCGAGCGTGCAGGGCGTGCGCAACCTGATCACGGTGGCGGGGCCGAACGTTTCCGATGAGCAACTGGAGCAGAAACTGGCTCGGAAGCTGACTTACGTTCGCGTTAACTACGACAATACTTTCGATTACTTCGCGCTCGGCGTAAAGGATGGCGTGGTTACGGTCGAGGGCGATGATCTCACCGGCGTGGGCCGCGACGAGGCTCTGGCCGACATTGATTCCATGCCTGGAGTGAAGGATGTAATCACGAACATCTCGATCGAGCCGGTTTCGCTGTTTGACGAGGGACTGCGCTTGCGCACGGCGCGGGTTATCTACCGCGACCCGGTATTGAGCAAGTACGCGATGGACCCAGCGCGGCCGATTCGCATTATCGTGGTGAACGGCCACGTGACGCTCTATGGCTCGGTGGATAGCACGATGGATAAAACCGTCGCCGGACTGCGAGCGAGCCAGATTCCCGGCGCCTTCAGCGTGGAGAACAAGCTGGTGGTGGAGAAAGACTCGGGACAATCTGGGATGTAATTTGGCTGAGGGTGGGCACAGGGGCGCGGCGCAGGCCGCGCCTCTTTGTATTTGCAGCGTATTTACAGCCGGTTGATCAGCGACGCGACGTAGCCTGCACCGAATCCGTTATCGATATTCACCACGCTCACGTTGGAGGCGCAGGAATTCAGCATGCCGAGCAGTGCGGTCAGGCCTTTGAATGACGCGCCGTAGCCGACGCTGGTGGGTACCGCGATGACCGGGACGCCGACGAGGCCTCCCACAACACTGGGCAGGGCGCCTTCCATGCCGGCGCAGACAATCACGACCCGGGCTTTCGTGAGGGCCTCGCGATTGGCGAGAAGGCGGTGTATTCCGGCTACGCCGACGTCGTAGAAGTGTTCGACTTTGTTGCCCATGAGTTCGGCGGTCACGACGGCTTCCTCGGCCACGGGGATGTCGCTGGTTCCCGCCGAAACTATGGCGATCGTTCCCTTGCCGTAGGTGTGCGGGTCGCGCTGCAGCACGATCGCCCGCGCCAGTTCGCGATACTCCGCGGCGCGTACTTTCTTTTTGACCGCGCCGAACTGCTTCCTGTCGGCATGCGTGGCCAGGATATTGCCACCATGTTTGGCCAATCGCGCGAAAATCTCGGCGACCTGTGATGGAGTTTTGCGCTCTCCGAAGATCACTTCGGGCATGCCCGCGCGCAAAGCGCGATGGTGATCGACCTTGGCAAAGCCCGAGATCTTCGAAGGGCAAATGGCGAAGGCGGTCGACCGCTTCATCGGGCGTAACTTTCCCCCGGCGCACTTGATCGAAGAGTTTGCGAATGGATTCGGGGTTCACGGGAACGATCAGCAGTCAGCCAAGCGGGTTCTAGATTAGCATTCGCGACGCGGCAGGGGAACACGTTTCGTCCCTGACCGGACTCGGTTCCTCTCCCGTGAGCCTACCGGACGTCCGGGGCTGACTTACATCCGGGGCTAATGAATAGCGTCGCTTCGCGACTGGACGTTACGACTTTGATGCGGCGCGGATTTTCGCAATCACGGCGGTGCAGACTTTGCGGGCCAGGCCTGGCTGGTCGAGATGAGTGAGGAACAGGCGGCGCAGACCGCTCTGCTTTACCTTGCCCGCAAGGTAGACGTCGTAGATCTGGCTTCCCAGGCGGTATCCCCAGTCCTGCGCGATCGATTCAAACTTCTCTTCATCGGCGCGGATGGCCGCTTGGGCGGCTTTCTCACACGCGGCGCGCGACAGCGCGGGCGCATCTTCCGTTTCCGGCGCTGGCCTGGAAGGATAAAGCACTCGCGAACCGAAGTAGGCGACTGCGTGTTCGATGACTCGCGTGTAGAACGTGTCGGTGGGCAACGCTGCGCCGTTGCTTGCCGGGACATCGTCTGCGTTTTCGCCGTGTCCATTCAGGCGGTGGGGCAGGCCCCGGCAGGCGTGATGCAGAAAACGGGTCGCATCTTCGGCGGCGTGCATCATCTGAAATTCGCGGATGTGGAACGCATTCACCTGGGGTAAATAGGCGCTGCCGCGCTCTTCCACCCTGACCAGCATGTTCTCCAGTTGCTGCTCGCTGATGCCTTTGCGCGAGAGCAGGCGGCGCAGCACCGCATCCGACGAGTTGCCATGAACCTCAGGCAGCATATCCACCAGAAACTTCGGTTGCGTGCCATTGTGAGGTGAATAGCGATTGATCTCGAGAAAGCTGGCCAGGCTGTCGATCAGGTTGTAGATGGTAGGCGCGAAGTCGGGGCCGCTATCGCAGCGGCTCCACTGGTCGAGAAACAGGCGGTAGCTTTCATACTTCTCGAGGGGCGTGGCGTTGAAGACGCACAGGACGTCGTCATTGACGCGGACTGCGTCGACCTTGTCGACGCGCTCACCCGCGGCGCGCCAATACAGCGCGTCTACGTTCTGCAACACAGTGAGGATTTTGGCGCCGGGCAGTTCCTTGTGCACTACGCGCGGGAGATGCCCGGGAGCAAGGTGCGATTCGCCGAAGAGCACGAAAATCACCGCGTCAGGATGGCGCTCACGGATCTCGGCAATCTTGGCCGCGGCGTGACGATCGCGTGCTCCAATCTTTCTCAAATTTTCCCGGGGCATGCAATCGAGGCCATAAATGGCCTCGCCGTGGTCGCGGGCTGCGACCAGCAGTTCGTGGAACGGAGTCCAGTCGTAGCCCCAGTCGAGATCGAAGCGGATACGCTGGCGCAGTTCACTCTCGTCGATTTCGCGGCGCCACCATTCTTCGAGGATGTGCTGATCGCGGGCGAAGATGGTTTCGACTCCGAGCACGACCGGACGATTTCCGGCCAATGCGCGCTGCTCGAGGAGCGAAGCGGCATAGCGCTGGGCAACGGGCAAGGCATGGTAGTCGCCGATCAGGACGACGTCGGCGGCGTGCAGAGCGTTCTGGAGCTGTTGCGAGTCGAGAAGGGAATCGTAGTTGCGAAAGGCCTGGTTGAATTCGCGGAGATACTTGCGACGGCTGTGCGAATCCTGGGTGCGGATTTCGCGCTCCACTCCAGCCAGCGCCTGGAGCTGTGCGGCGCTGCGGCGGGATCGCAAGTTGACCGTGGATGCCATAAAAGCAGCTTCTAGCTCCTAGCTTTTAGCTACTAGCTTTCTCTCTTCGCCTTGACTTCCCGTTCGGCTACTGCCTATGCTCCAAACTTCGGGGCTGCGCTTGCTTCGCCTCGTTGGAGGCGCTTTGCCGAACCATCCGCCGCAAAATCTGACCGTCGCGACCACTGGCGCCAGCGGGTCGGTATTTCTGCGGCAATTGCTGCTCGCGGTCGAGCGTGATACTCGCGTTCAGACCGTGAACTTCATTGCTTCCGATTCCGGCCTGCGCGTGCTGGCTGAGGAACTTGGCGTCAAGGGGCGCTCGAATCTTCTCCGCCAGATTCTCGCTGGCGAAAAGACGAAGGAGAGGATCCGCGCGGTCGCGAACACCTCCTCCAAAATCAAGGAGCAATCGAACGCTGATATCGGAGCCAACGTGGCCAGCGGTTCTTATCCCGCCGACGCCATGATCGTGATCCCGTGCAGCGTGGGCACCTTGGCCCGCATCGCAAACGGCATCGCTTCGCACCTGATCGAGCGCGCGGCAGACGTCTGCCTGAAAGAGAAGCGTCCGCTGGTTCTGTGCGTGCGCGAAACGCCGCTTAACAAAATCCACATCCGCAACATGTACCGGACCGCCGATGCCGGGGCGACTATCTTTCCGCTGATTCCGGCCTTCTACTACCGGCCCGCGAGCTTGGATGACATGGCCCGCGAATTCGTCTACCGCGTGCTTGCCCACCTGGGCCTGCCCCAGGCCGATGCCTTCCGCTGGAAGGCTTGACCTATCAGTACCTAGCATGCCCGGAAAGGCTTCAACAGAATCTTCTAAGAGCCGCCTAGGGCAAAGATCGGCGCTTTGGTAGGGAGAAATCTCAGTGTAGATACCCGGAAGTGCCGGGTCCCAGATGCCCAGCGGACATGTACGACAGGGGAGATCTAGAGAGGCGGACTAATGGGCTCGGGGAGGGCGGCCAATCTTGTGACTTCCTTGTTGAGCTTATCTTCTGGAATGTCGTTGCCAGCATGTCTGAAACTCTCCTGAGCACTAAGCAGGTATTGATGCGACAGATCGGCGTTGCCGGCGACTTCCGCAATCGCAGCCAGCTTCAGGTAAGCGCGTCCGGTGTCGATTGGGAGCGCCTTGTCTCGTTGTGCGCTGGGAAGGTTGGTCATTGATTTCGAGAAATCTGTAAAACTCAGCAGGGCTTGGCGGGCATGTTCAGGATCGGCCTGATCGTACTGGACAAGGGCGAGCTGCCCGTATCCCGCCGAAGCGAACATTTCCTCCCAGATCAGTCGTCCCTTCGTGATGATGCCCCCGAAGTGCCAGCCACCGAGCACTCCGATGACAAGACCGGATAACACCGCCGTGCTGCAGAACTTTAGCGTTTTCACGTGCTCCTCATTGCTTGCCGCAGGGGCTGTCGCAAGCGTCTTGCTGGTTCATTAGCAGCACCAACTTCTTCAAATGCGGCTCTGAGTAGTCCTTCCAGCCTACCTGTTTCAAGGTGGCCTGCGCTTCTTGCATCCAGGTTTGGGATGCCGGCAGATTACCCGCAGCTTCTTCTACCATTGCCAGCCGCACATCGGTGATGCCAATCTCCACGTCGACCAGCGTAAGCGCCATCGGATTTGTCACACTCGCCCTGCCCTTCTGCGCAGTATCCAGAAGCAGATTCAGGTATTCCCGGCGGCGCTCGGGACTTTGCTTCGGGTCCTGCAGTCTCATCGCGGAACCCACGTTGATCGACCAGAGGCGTGCAAACAAATCGTAGGTCCTGAGAAAATCCTTTCCTTTCGCGTTGTCGAATGGGCGCTTCTCGAACGCGATTAAGCGTGACGATGAGAGTTCCCATCCGGCGAACAGCCCGAGGCCGGCACCGACCAGAAACAGGAGACCAACGAATAGGGACTTCTTGAACACCCGTGACGCCTTTCGGGGGATGATCCTAGTCTAGGAGTGCTCCAGCATCGACCCCAGATAACTCCGGGACGTGTACGGCCGGGCAAGTCTGTCTCGCCATGATTTCCAGAGGCGCGCCTGCGCCGTGTTGGCGTAGAATGCGGCAAATTCCCAGATAGGTGATTCATGTCTTTCAGCATTCGCCACCGCCAGTGGGACAAGCCGAGATCCGTGCCTTCCTCTCTTCGGGAGCGAAGACTCCTGATCGCGGCTGTAGTCGCCGGTGTCGTGCTGCTGGTCTCAAGCGCGGCCTATGCGGCCGATGACCGCAATCCGCTTGCGGGCGACCCCACGGCAGCTAAGGCGGGGGAGTATGAATTTCGCATCAACTGCGCGCTGTGCCACGGACTGGGGGCGCGCGGCGGCGGACGGGGGCCAGACCTCACGCGAGCCCAGAAGAAGCATGTTCATTCCGACGCGGAGATGTTTCAGGTGATCAGCAACGGCATTCCCGGTACCGTCATGCCCGCGAACGGGACAAACGGGCAGGGCGTTGGCATGACGGATGAAGAGATCTGGCAGATCATCACCTACATCCGCAGCGTGGAGGTGAAGGCGCCCACGCAGCCTGCCGGCAGTGCTGCGCATGGCAAGGAACTTTTTTATGGCGATGCGAATTGCTCGCTGTGTCACATGGTCGAGGGCAAGGGCGGGCGTTTGGGGCCGGAACTCACGGCTGTGGGCGGCTCGCGCACGCGAGACGCAATCATCGATTCGGTGCGCAATCCCAGCCGGCGGTTGGCATGGGGATTGACGGAGGCGACCAAAGAGTTTCCCCAGGAATACGAGACCATCACCGTGGTGACCGCGGGGGGGAAGGAAATCAAGGGCGTGGCGCTGAACGAGGATAGCTTCAGTGTGCAGATGATGGATACGAACGAGCGGATTTATCTGCTGGAAAAAGACAAGCTGCATTCGTTCAGAAAGAGCCGGGAGTCGATGATGCCGAAGTACAACCCTGATGTTTTGAGTGACAAGGACCTGGACGACATCGTGGCCTACCTGGTCAGCGTGGGGGCGAAATGACGGGGCGGAGGATCTTTGTCAGTCTTTTGAAGGTTGGCCTTGCTTGCGGCCTTTTCGCGTTGCAGGCCCGCGCGCAGGTTACGTTCGAACGGCTGCTGAATTCCGGGAAGGAGCCGCAGAATTGGCTGACCTATTCCGGGGACTATTCGGGCCGGCGCTTCAGTTCGCTCGATCAGATCAAGGTCACGAATGCGCGCACGCTCGCGGCGAAGTGGGTGTACCAGACGGGAGCGACGGGCAAGCTTGAGACTTCGCCGCTGGTGGCGGATGGGATTCTCTACGCCACGGCGCAGGACGACCGGGCCTTTGCTCTGGATGCGCGCACCGGGCGGCCGATCTGGATGTATCAGCATCAGCTGCCGGGGGACATTCGTCCGTGCTGCGGACGGGTGAATCGGGGGCTGGCGATTCTGGGCGACAAGGTTTTCCT
The DNA here is from genome assembly GCA_963770235.1 of uncultured Acidobacteriaceae bacterium. Classification (GTDB taxonomy): domain Bacteria; phylum Acidobacteriota; class Terriglobia; order Terriglobales; family Acidobacteriaceae; genus Sulfotelmatobacter. The sequence continues at coordinate 43,626 of CAVYOW010000011.1, forward strand.
GGGGACGCTCGATGCCCACGTGATCGCGCTCGACACCAAGACCGGGAATGTGATCTGGGATGTTGTGGCGGCGGATTATCGGAAGGGATACAGCTTTACGGTTGCGCCGCTGGCGGTGAAGAGCCTTGTGGTGATTGGCGTTTCCGGAGGCGAGTACGGAGTGCGGGGGTTCATCGACGCGTACGACGCCGCGACCGGCGCGCGCAAATGGCGCTTCTACACCGTGCCGGGACCGGGCGAGCCGGGGCATGACACGTGGGAGGGGGATTCGTGGAAGACCGGCGGCGCTCCGGCGTGGAACATCGGGACTTACGATGCGGTGACCAATCAGATTTTCTGGCCGACGGGGAATCCTGCGCCGTCGAACCGCGGCGAGGGGCGCGCCGGGGACAATCTCTACAGCAACACTCTGCTTGCACTCAACGCCGACACGGGAAAGATGAACTGGTATTTCCAGTTCACCAAGCACGACGAGCATGACTGGGATGCGACGCAGGTACCGGTGATCATTGATCTCGGGGGCGATTCCGGCGGCAAGCATCTGATCGCGCAGGCCAACCGCAACGGATTCTTCTACGTGCTCGATCGCACGAACGGCAAACTGATGTCGGCGAACGCCTACGGCAAGATTACCTGGAGCGACAGCAAGGATGCCGAGGGGCGTCCGGTGGCGAAGAAGGAAGCTTCGCCGACGCTCGAGGGTCACACGGTTTGCCCGGGGGCGCTGGGAACGACGAACTTCATGGCGCCGGCGTTCGATCCGCAAACCGCACTGTTCTATGTGACAGCACGCGACCAGTGCGACATTTTCAGTACGGCCCCGCAGCCTTACGAGGCCGGTCACGCCTATTACGGCAGCGCGTATTTTCCATCGGATGAAGCCGAGCCGTATCGCGGATTTCTGAAGGCGATCGATCCCGCGACAGGCGAGATCAAGTGGACGTTTGAGCACACGTCGCCCACCTGGTCGGGAGTGCTGGCAACCGCTGGGGGCCTGGTGTTTACCGGCGATGCCGAAGGAAACTTCATCGCCCTGGATGCGGCGACCGGCAAGGCAATATGGCACTTCCAGATGGGTGGCGCAGTCTACGCCGCGCCGATGGCTTTCGCCGTGGACGGAAAGGAATACGTGGCGATCGCAGCGGGTAGCGCAGTGTATGCCTTCGGATTGCCGTAGAAGCTCGCGTCAGAACCGCAAGACAACCCCGGCGGAGAGTCGCAGATTGTCCTGGTGAGTCCTGAGGCCTCCGAACAATCCGATACCAAAAGCGCTTCCGTAGAACTTATTCAGATCGAGGCTGGTGTGGTAGTAGTCGAACTGTCCCGCCCGAATCGCCAAGTGCCGCGTTACCTTATAATCGACGCCGCCGCCCAGCGCAATGGTGAAATCGGTGTAGGTTGTGGCAGCGGCAGACACGGGGACCGGCAGGCCGGTAATGGTACTCGCACTCAGGCTGGATCGATCCCAACCGAACAGAGCATGCACGAAGGGAGTCACTCTTGATTTCGTCCTGTAGGAGATCACCGGCCCAGCCAGGAAGGAATATCCATCCCCCTTGGGGATCCCGGAAACTCCGCTGGAGCTAAAGACTCCGATTGGCGAGCCGTAGCGGCCGCCAAAGTCGGCTGCGACTCCAACCCAGCGGCTCACGTTGTACTGCGCCTCCGCATTCCATCCGTTGAAGTTCGTTGGTACTCCGAACGCGTCGGTAGCCGGGCGCAGAGTCAGGTCCAGGACGTCGCCGGTCAGTCCGCCAGTATCCGCATGGAACAGGGAATATCCGGCAAATACCTGCACCTTTGGGGTTGAGTCTTGAGCAGAAGCTAACGAACAAATCATTGCGGTCAGAATAATTGCCGCGGCAGCGAAGCGAGTCATTCCACGTTCTCCCTGTTGAGAATAGCGCATCCGGAGCTCTACATCCCAACTTGCTTCCATGAATCAAACTAAGAACTAGAAGACCGGCGAGCGAGTTGCAAGTGGACGCGTAAAGATAGGTAAAGCTTTGTAAAACTTCCTGGACTGGCGCGGGCAGAAACAGCATATGCTTTTGAGACATGCATGGGTCAGGGCCGCTGTTCGGGGTCGATGGCCTGGTCAAGGTAGATCCAGAGGACACGGGCGAACAGTGTGATCGTGGGTGCGAGCGGCAGGAACAGCACGACTGCCCAGATGGTATCTTTCGTGATCCACCAGCCGGTGATGGACCACAGCAGTGCGGCGATAAGCGCGACAATCACAATTCCCAACCCGTAGCTGACATACATGGCGCCGAGAAAATAACCCGGTTCGCGGTCGAACCTGAGATCGCAGACGGGACAACGGTCGTGCATCTTGGGGAATCCCCGGAAGATGGAATAGCGAAAAATGCTTCCTGTGCGGCAGCGGGGACAGCGCTGGCGAAGAATACTTCGCACCGTGGAGAGCTTTGTGACCGGTCCTGTCATCGTTCATGGTTCCATATTCGTCGTTCCGTAGCCGAGACTTCTAAGCTAACAGATGGAGGGAGTGGCACTCTGGGCACCCACTTTCGTGCCGGTTGACGAACAGGGGGATTTCATACTAATGTGCGATTACACCGGAAAGGAGGTGGTCGAATGACAAGTTCTGAATGTGGCAGTAGTTGTGGGAGTCTAAGACCAGGTGAGGTGGCTGAGACTTAGAGCTGGTTGCTCTAAGCGGGGCTTTCGGAGGCAGATCAGATCGCGCCGGGAGCTACAGCCCGCACACTAGCCGGTGAGTAGGGATGGAGGCATCGCGTAGGTCGCGCGAAGGCTTTCGTTCTAGGGACTTCGGCGCTGAGCTTTGGTCCCAGACCCGGGAGTTGCCGTGAGAGGCCACGTAGAGTGACCACCTCTTGGTCAATCCCAAACAGTCCACCGGACGGCCCGCAGGCTCGTGAGAGCTGGCGGGCCGTTTTGTTTCTAGGGGAGGTTGGCCGATTGCGGCTCAAGCGGAGGTTGGCCATTGGTTGGCGACGCTGGCAGCCGCAGTATGCTTGCTGGGTGCCATATCTCGACGAATCCTACCTGGACGAACAACGCGAGCGGCGGCGGCTGGCGAACAACTACGCCGGCATGACCGATGGCGAGTTGCAGCGGCTGGCGCGGAGTGCGGAGTCTCTGACCGAGTTGGCCTGGGATGCGCTCGATGATGAGATGGACCGCAGGCATCTGGAATTACCTGATGATCCGGCGCCGGAGCCGCGGCGGGAACTGGAAGTGCGCGAACTGGTGACTGTCCGGCAGTTTCGCGATCTGCCGGAGGCGCTGCTGGCTAAGGGCAGTCTGGAGTCAGCGGGCATTGAATGTTTTCTGGCCGATGAAAACCTGGTGCGGCTGGACTGGTTCATTTCGAACTTCATCGGCGGGATCAAACTCAACGTAAGGGCTCAGGACGTTGGGAACGCGCAGAAGTTGCTTGACGAGCCGATTCTCGAAGGTCTCTACGTGCAGGGCGTCGGACTGTATGAGCAGCCGCGCTGCCCCAAGTGCCAGTCGCTGGATGTGAACTTCCAGGAACTGGACCGTCCCATCGCCTACATGAGCGCTTTTCTGCGCGTGCCGATGCCGGTGCAGCGCCCGGGGTGGCGCTGCCACGAATGTGATGCGGAGTGGGAAGACGATGGGGATGGCGGAAAAAGCGAGCCGCGTACCTAGAGCATCTTGATTGAATAGGAAGCCGCCCTCCGCACCGCGCCAAATCGTTTCAACGCGTCGTCTGGTGCCGCACGCGCGGCCAAGCTTGCCGGCAACAACGAAAAGGCAAGAACGTACTATTCAAGGCTCCTGGCCGTCTGCGAGCACGCCGACGGAGACCGGCCCGAACTGCAGGACGCCAACTCCCTCTTGGCGCAGAAATGAGCTGGCGCCCAAATTAGATACTCCAGGCAGGGTGCGAAGATGGTGGAATCGGGACTTTCACTCCGAGAGCCTGAGTCTAATAACGTCGGCTCCGCATCTACGAAGTCATGTCAGCGACAACCGGATTCAGCGTGGCCGAGGCCACCGCAATTCTCAGACGCACCCCCGCAACCCTGGACACGCTGTTGCGTGGACTGCCCGACGCCTGGGTGCGCGGTAACGAAGGGCGCACCCACGAAGGCAAGGAAAGCTGGAGCCCGTTCGACATCGTAGGCCACCTGATCGCCGGCGAGCGCACCGATTGGATGCCCCGCGCGCGCATCATTCTAGAGCACGGCGAAGCGCGGCCCTTTGATCCCTTTGACCGCTTCGCTCAAGAAAAAGAGAGCCGAGGCAACTCACTGGAGCAGCTCTTGGACGAGTTCGCCCGCCTGCGCAAACAGAATCTGGCTGCGCTGCAGGGGTTGAATTTACAGCCCGAAGACTTGACCCGGCGCGGAAGGCATCCGGCTCTGGGTGCGGTGACGCTATCAGAATTGCTGGCGACATGGGCCGTTCACGACCTCACCCATGTGCATCAACTATCACGCGTGATGGCCCACCAGTATCGTGACGCGGTCGGCCCGTGGAGCCTTTACCTCGGCGTGCTGCAGTGCAACGGTCACGGGGCGTAGGAATCCCGGTTCAGCTCGCGACTACTTTCGGCTTGGGCGAAAACTGTCTCTTGTAGTACGCCGTCCAAATGGAAATCGCGGGCACACCGACGATTGTAGGCCAGAGCCACACCCACCACGCGGCGCCAAACCAGCGCGAAAGATTCACCGCCGAGAAAGCCGTCAGAGCCGCGATGTAGCTGCCCATCATCCCCTGCATGTGATGGAACCACCAGAACATCTTTTCCGTGGGCGGCTTGAGAAACTCTGCAATCGAAGCTTGGCCCATGCGCATCCCAATGATCCCGAACACAACGGAAACAATGCTGACCGTATGTCCGGCAACCTGAATCACTCCTACGCCCATCAACTGCGGCTTTAGAAAACCCATCAGGAACAGCAGGAAGCTCGTCAGTATCGTGATAAGCGCAGCCAGCCAGTCCACTGCCTTGGGACGCGCTCCCCGGTACATATCCTTCAGATAAAGAATTCGATAGGCCGCAAACGCAGAGTAGAAACTGAACACGGCAACCATCGCGAGGAAGAAAACCGGCAATGCGAATGACAAAATCAGAGCCGTCACCGCCACTCCCGCCATCGCCCAGAAGTAGATTTTGCCCCATCGCCGATGCGTCTTGCCGCCTTTGGCGGTGGATAGAGCCACCGGAGCGCACACAAAAGCCACCACGCCGCAGGCAATATGCAGCGCCAGCAGGACTCGCAGGTAAGTTGCCCAGTCAGAATGCATCGCGTTTCCTCCAGCGGTCGACGTCCTGGTTTTCCTGGTCATCCATCGTGCCGTATCCTAGCCACCGAAATCATGGATTCGCCTTGGTTTTGACAGTCAACCTCGGCAGAAAACAATTAAGTCTCCGACCAACGGCTCGTTTCCAATTTGCCTTGCGAAAACCCCTTTTTCGGTACATAATCCCGCCCCAAAGGAGGTAATTCTGATGAGCAGAATTCCATTACTACTTGTCATCGCCCTGCTCGGGGTGTCCGCAGGCCACACTACATCGCCGCCGGCGGATTGGGCGATCAATGCTACCGCGATTGAAGCTTGCAGTTGTCCTCACTTCTGCATCTGTTACTTCAACTCGCACCCGGCGGCGCACCACGATAATGGCAAGACTGAACACTACTGCAAGTTCAATAATGCGTACAAGGTCAACGGAGGTCACTACGGCGATACCAGCCTGGCGGGAGCCAAGTTTTGGATCACCGGCGACCTGGGTGGCGACTTCTCGCAAGGTCAGATGGAGCGCGCCCTGGTCACCTTCGATAAAGCGACAACACCAGAACAACGCCAAGCTCTGGGCGACATCCTGGGGCACGTGTTTCCAGTAAAGTGGAAATCGTTCCAGACCGCGGAGGGGGACATCGATACTTGGACCTTCAACAAGGATCAGGCGCACGCGACGCTGAATGGGGGCAAGACCGCTGAGATCAAACTGAAGCGCTTTCAAGGCATGACGGATGAACCGGCGGTGCTCAAGAACGTCAAGTACTGGGGAACGCCGCGCAATGACGGCTTCGTCATGATGCCGAATGAGCTGGAGACCTATCGCGAAGGTCCGAACGCCTTCGAGTTCAAAGGCACGAACGGATTCCTGCTCACTTTCGACATGACTTCGAAAGACGTTTCCGGCGCCAAGCCTTCGATGAGTTATTAACAAACCTCTCTTTAATCTCTATTACTGAAGATAGCGCCGGAACTTTCCGGCGCTTTTGTTTCTTTGAGCCGGTCGCTGGATGCGAACTTCCGGAGTTGGGCCGTCGTCAATCCCGTGTTGACGCAGGTGCGAAGCCGGAACTAAGATTCCGAGCACATGGCAGAAGACCAGTTTCCAATCGGCCGCACGATCTCCCACTATCGCGTTCTGGAAAAACTGGGTGGCGGCGGGATGGGCGTCGTGTTCCGAGCCGAGGATACGAAGCTTCGCCGCTTTGTCGCCCTCAAGTTTCTGCCGGAAGGAATCGCGCGCGATGAGGCTGTGCTCGAGCGCTTCCGGCGCGAGGCGCAAGCCGCGTCCGCGCTCAACCATCCCAACATCTGCACGATTCATGACATTGATGAAGCGGACGGGCATCCCTTCATCGCGATGGAACTGCTGAAGGGCGTCACCCTCAAGCACAAGATCGGCAGCGTGCCTCTGCCTCTGGAGACGATTCTCACCCTCGGAATCGAAGTGGCCGACGCGCTGGATGCGGCGCAGTCAGAAGGCATCATCCACCGCGACATCAAGCCTGCCAATATTTTCGTGACCGAACGCGGACAAGCCAAGGTGCTCGACTTCGGCCTGGCCAAAGTCATCTCCAGCAGCAACGGCGAAACTCTCACCGGGGGTGCGGCCACCAAGGGGGAAATCAATCTCACCAGTCCCGGCACAACGCTGGGCACCGTGGCTTATATGTCACCGGAGCAGGCTCGCGGACGCGATCTGGATGCCCGCAGCGATATCTTTTCGTTCGGTATCGTGCTTTATGAAATGGCCACGGGGCGACAGGCGTTTTCCGGCAGCACTTCCGCGGAGATTTTTGACGGCATCCTGAACCGCGCGCCGGTGCCGCCGCTTCGGCTGAATCCGGAAATTCCCTCTGAGCTGGAACGGATCATCAACAAGTCTCTGGAAAAAGAGCCCGGGCTGCGCTACCAGCATGCCGCCGACTTGCGTTCTGATTTACAGCGGCTCAAGCGCGATACGGAATCGAGCCGCCGGGCCGCACCTTCGGCGGAGATCGCCCCGATTAGTTCCGGCACTACGCCGGCCATATTGAATCCGGCCGCGCAAGCTAGCGGCGCGACTGCGATCTCGGGGAGCGGTCCGGCCCAGCCCGCGCGCAGCAGCAGCTCCGCGGTTGCCGTCGCCAAGCAGCACAAATGGGGAACTGGCGCGATCGCGATTACGGCGTCTCATCGTGCTGGCCGCCGCCGGTTACGGCGTCTATTCGATGCTCCATCGGGCCGGCGCCGCGCCCTTCCAGAATTTCACGGTCACCCAGGTCACGAACTCCGGGAAGGCAGCGCTGGCTGCAATCTCGCCTGACGGGAAGTATGTACTGAGTGTCCTGGACGATAACGGTCTGCAGAGTGTGTGGCTGCGCAACGTACCTACGGCCAGCGATACCCAGATCATTGCGCCCTCACCCTCCACGTACCGGAGTCTGACGTTTTCGCCGGACGGGAACTATATCTACTTCCGCAAAGCGCAGAATGCGGTCAACAGCGATTACAACCTGTATCGCGCGCCGGTGCTGGGCGGGACTCCGCAAACTGTGGTCCGGGACATCGATAGCGACATTGCGTTTTCTCCCGACGGCAAGCGCATGGCATACGCGCGCGCGAATGATCCCGAGATCGGCAAGAGCAGACTGCTCAGCGCGGATCTGAGCGGCAACGACGAGAAACTCCTGCGGATTGTGCCGATCGGCGAGTCGTCGGCATTCCTTACCTGGTCATCGGATGGCCAAGAGATCGCCCTAAGCAGATTTCAACCTGACCAGGCTCTGGGCGGAATAGATTTGTTTGATATCGGCAGCGAGAAAACCCAGCGGCTTGTGACTTTCAATGACAAAGCTCCTTATGAATTGAAATGGCTGCCGGATGGCCGCGGAATTCTTGCCCTCTACCAGCAGGCGGGCCCAAGTTTCCTGCGGGCGCAGGTCGGATTCATTCCCACCGGTGGTGGACAGCTTCAGCCCATCACTCGCGATACCAACCGGTACTTAACGCTGACAATCTCCGGGGATGGCAAGACGCTGGCCTCGGTTCAGTTCAAGATCACGCAGAACCTGTATCTTCTTCCAGGCAGTGGCGGCCAGAGTGCGGACCCCAAACCCGTGGTTCCGCAAGGGCAGGAAGTTCGCGGGTTTGGTTGGGCAGCGGACGGAGGATTGCTTATAACGGACGGCCCCCGGCTTCTGCGCCTCGCAGCCGACGGCAAGAATCAAACCCAGCTTCTAGGCGATTCGACGGCCGGCATTGTTGATCCTTCGAGCTGCGGGACTGATCGTCTGATCTTTTCGTGGATGTTCCACGGCGGCACAAATACATTGAGCCTCTGGCGCGCCAACGTGGATGGTTCAGGCCCGGTACGATTGACCGAGGGGAAGCGGGACTTTCGCCCCGTCTGTTCTCCTGACCAGAAGTGGGCTTACTACTGGGATCAAGCCGCTGGACGGATTTCACGCTTGCCGCTGGATGGTTCTGGAAAAGCCGAGGTGGTCCCGGGAAGCGTTGTACCCAATAGCTTTGTTGCAAGCGGCGGATTTGGATTGTCTGGCGATGGCAAGGTGCTGGCCTATCTGGTGGAAGTCGTCGATCCAGTCACCCAAAACGGTAAGGAGAAGGTAGCGCTGCTGGAGGTCGGTTCGGCGGCGCCCCGCCTGATCGACGCGGACCCACGCGTCACCCGGGGCGGCGTGCAATTCGTACCGGACGGCAAGAGTGTGGCGTATCCCATCCACGAAAACGGCGTGGACAATATCTGGATACAGCCCCTGGATGGCTCGCCCGGCCACCAGATCACCAACTTTACGTCCGAGCAGATCACGTCGTTCCACTGGTCGCCGGACGGAAAGAGCCTGGGCGTGCTGCGCAACCACTCGGAGTCGGACGTGGTGCTGCTGCAGGAATCCAAGTAAGAGTCCGGTTAAACTCCTCGCCTACATAAGCGCATTCCGGCGCGTGCCGATGCCGGTGCACGGCCGGGCCTGGCGTCGCCACGAGTGCGATGCGGACTTTCGAAGGCGATGGTGCGGATGATGGCTGTGGTGAGCCACACCCTAGAGCATCTAAACAAGGCAAGCAGGCATCCATGCTATCAGGCAGGGCCAGGTTATGAGCGCCTCGGAAGACAAATCGATTTTCTGCATGCAGTTGGAGGAAAATCATGAAAACCACTCTCGTTGTGATGCTGTTGACAATATGCGCATTCGCCCAGGAAGGGTCTGGCGTCGTTGCGACGGCCTGCGGTCCCAAAAGCACAAACTTCGATGCCCAGCGGGACGAATCACAGCACGCGCTGGCGCAGCCCGAGGCCGGGAAAGCGAGGATTTATTTCATCCAGGACGTCGGAGTAGTGCACTGCCTTGGAGCGTGCTTAACGACGAAGATTGGTCTTGACGGAGCATGGGTCGGCGCCGACGAGCGCAATTCCTATTTCTCGGTTTCCGTGGACCCGGGTGAACATCATGTGTGTGCGAATCGACAGTCGCATTTCGCGTACATAAGCCAGATGGTCGCCCTTGCGCATTTCACGGCGGAAGCGGGTAAGGTTTATTACTTCCGCACGCGATCCTTTGGAGACAAGAACCAGGTGCTCATCGACCTTGATCCAGTCGACAGTGACCAGGCAAATTATCTAATTGCTTCCTATCCGCTGAGCGTGTCTCACCCCAAGCCGTGAGAAGGGGAGTTGGGGTGCTGCGATAATTTTCCTCATCGGGCAGTCGATCGTATTTAGGGGTTGACCCTTAGTTTGGCGAAGCCTTTGCGGATGACGTCAAGCGTATCTTCCGCCAGCTTCAGTGCCGGCAGTTCTTCGCGCGTGAACCATCTGACTTCGGCGGCGTCGCTGGCGGCGGCGAGATCTCCCGCAACCCGGCGGCAGAGAAAATCAATCAGAACGTAGTGGTATTGAACTCGCTTGTCGGCATCGCGCAGGATGCGGTCGTAGACTCCGAGGAGTTCGCCGGGTTCGACGGTGAGTCCGGTTTCTTCGCGAGCTTCGCGGATGGCCGCTTCGCGCACCAGTTCGCCGACTTCGAGCACGCCTCCGGGGATGGACCATTCGGCCTGCAGCGGAGGATGGGCGCGCTTCACCAGCACTACGCGGGCGTTTTCGATGATGATGGCGCCTATGCCTACCAGCGGAGTTTCGGGGAATTCGCGTTGCATCGCGCAAAGATTCTATAGCATCCTGAATATTGGAATAGCTCGCGGGAGAACAGCAGGTCCCTCCACTCCGCTTCCCCTTCCCTTCGGGAGGAGGAAGCTCCGGTCGGGATGACAGTCGAATTGTTAGAATGACAACCCATGGCACTCGAAGAATACAAGCGGAAGCGGCGGTTTGAGTCGACGCCGGAGCCTCCTCCGAAAGTTGCGAGCAAGGTGGGGCACCGGTTCGTCGTGCAAAAGCATGACGCCACACGGCTGCATTACGACTTTCGGCTGGAGATGGAGGGCGTGCTGAAATCGTGGGCGGTGCCGAAGGGGCCGTCGCTCGATCCGGCGGACAAGCGGCTGGCTATGCAGGTGGAGGATCATCCGGTTTCGTATTTCGATTTTGAGGGCAACATCCCGGAAGGCAACTACGGCGCGGGCACGGTGATGGTGTGGGATGTGGGCACGTGGCAGCCTTTGTCACCTGTTGCTGTGCAGGGGAAATATGTGCCTGGAACTGAGGCTGAAGCAGCCGCGATGCTGGCCAAGGGCGACTTGAAGTTTCGACTCGACGGCAAGAAGTTGAAGGGAGACTTCGCGCTGGTAAAGATGAAGGGGCGGCGTCCGGGGAGCAAGGGGAACGAATGGCTGATGATCAAGAAGCACGATCAGTATGTGGTCGAGGGCTACGACATTGATGCCTATGACGAGTCGGTGCTGAGCAAGCGTAGTTTGGCTCAGATCGCCGGGGACGCGGGATCGGCGGAGTGGAGGAGCCGTCCGGCAGGGGGCGGGAAGTTAAAAGCTGCATGGCTGGCAGATGCGGTGGCCAAGCTCGATAAGAAGAAAGCCGCCGCGAGCGGGCAAAAAAAAAAGCAACCAAAACTGAATACCGCCGAGGACGCTGAGAGCGCCGAGAAACCACGAAAAGAGAAACATCACACGGAGGACGCTAGAAGCACGGAGGCTCCCAGGAAAGGGGCAGCCCTCTCAGCGGTCTCTGCGAGCTCGGTGGTGAAATCCCCCGACACCGGGGTCAAGCGGCCCATGCCCACGACCATTCATCCCATGCTGGCAACGCCCGTGGATGAGCCCTTTGACGGGGCGGAGTGGCTCTTCGAGATCAAGTGGGATGGCTACCGGGCGATCGCTTTCATTGACAATGGCAAGCTCCGGCTGGTTTCGCGGAATCAGAACGAGTTGACGGAGCGTTTCCCCGAGCTGAAAGATCTGCCGAAGTTCGTCAAGGCAAAGACTGCGATTCTCGACGGCGAAGTGGTCGCGCTCGATGACGAGGGGCGAGCCTCGTTCAGCCTGATGCAGCAGCGCACGGGGTTTCGTCCCGGCGGGCGGCGCGGAGTGGCTAAGGCGGAGGTCCCGGTGTTGTATTACGTATTCGATCTGCTCTATCTCGATGGATACGACTTGCGGAAGCTTCCGCTGGAAGCTCGGAAGAAGAAATTAGCTTCGATCCTCATCACGGGAGATGTACTGCGCTATTCCGATCACTACGAGAAGCAGGGAAAAGCGCTGTTCGAAATGGCGCGGGCGAAGGGCCTCGAAGGCATCCTGGCCAAGAAGCGCGACAGCATTTACCAGGAGCGGCGCACCAGCGAGTGGCTGAAGATCAAGATCACACACCGGCTGGAGTGTGTGATCGGGGGCTACACCGAGCCGGAGGGCAGCCGGGCACATTTTGGGTCAATTGTTCTGGGACTGTACGACAAACAGGGCCGGCTGATTCACGTGGGACAGGCGGGCAGCGGATTCGATCAGGCGTCGCTCGACGAAGTTTGGAAATTGCTGAAGAAACGTGAGACCAAGAAGAACCCGTTCCACGGCGAGGTCGAGGCCTTGCGGAAAGTGTACTGGGTGAAGCCGGAGCTGGTGGCAGAGATCGAGTTCGCAGAATGGACAGGCGGTGCGAGCGCGGGAAGTGGGCCGAAGTTGCGCGCTCCGGTGTTCCTGGGGCTCCGCGACGACAAGGATCCGAAGGATTGCCGTTTGGAGCAAGAACTCAAGAACTGACCATTGGACACTGGCTTTCCGCGCGCTTGGCGCGAATCCCAGTAAGTGCAAGAGGTTGCGCAGTTTAGGTCTGCGTCTGCTATCGAAGAACTGCTCGCAAGAGAGTAAAGTCAATACGTTCTTCAGGCTAGAGGGGTTATGGGTGGTAGTCGGCCGGTCATGGGAGCCAGGAATCGGTGCTAGAATTGCAGTTTAGATGGCTACCGTCTCCCCAAGATGAGTCGAGATCGCAGTGGAGGGGTTTCATGAGTGCGGGATTGAAGCTGACAGGCTTGCTGATGACCGGCGTCCTGTGCCTCCCAATTGCGGGGCGTGCCGATACACAGGCCGATACACAGAAGCCGCATCCCGCACACAAGGTCAAGAAGCAGCAGCCCCCGCCACCTCCGCTCCCCTCGGGGCCGCAAGGGCCGGTGCCCCAGATTCCGCTGGATGCCATCCCGGCGGTGGCGCCACAAGTGAGCTACCAGAATGGACTGCTGACCATTGTCGCCCCGAACTCCACGCTGGGTGACATTCTGCGCGCGGTGCGCAAGCAGACCGCTGCCGATATCGACGTGCCGGCCTCCGCCAGTGAGCGCGTGGTGACGCGCCTCGGTCCCGGGCCGGCCCGAGAAGTGATGGCCGAACTGCTGAATGGATCACGCTTCAATTACATATTGCTGGGATCCCCGCAGAATCGCCAGCGCGCTGGTGCGGGTGGTGCTGGTGGCCAAGACAGGACCGGATACTCCGAATTCTGAACCAGCAGCGGATGACAAGAACGCTGCCTCTGGCCAGGTAGCCAAGGCCGCGGCGGAGGCGGCCGATAGCGATACGACGGATGACGCCGTGGTTGAAGATACGCCGGACCAGGGCACCGCGGAGGCCGAACAGCCGGCGCCCGCTCCCACGCCCGACCAGCCTGGAATAAAGACTCCGCAGCAGTTGCTGCAGGAGATGCAGCAGCGGCAATTGCAGCAGCAGCAACAGCAACAGCCCGGGCAACCGGCGGGCTACCCCCCTGGCAGGCCCGGGGCAGCGGTCCCGCAAACCCCACAGCAACCGCCAGACCAACAATAGAACCCGGAGGCGGGACAGAACGCTGTACCGCTGCCCGGCGTATTATCTTGTGTCTTTGAAGGTCTCGGTCTCTCAGGGCCGATTCCCGGCGCGCTCCGAGCGCGATTGCGGGGTTGGCCTGTCGGACTGCGCGGCCACCTCAACGTCAGAACCGTTCATCGCCTTCTGCAGCAGGTTCCAGTCGCGGGTAACGTCACTTTCCGAAGCCCTGGGCGGAGATCCCCGCCGCAGTTCCGCATGCAGCCGGGCCTCCAGAAGCTCCTCGGTGAATGGTCGCGGAGCGTCACTGGCGAGAATGTTGCTGCCTGAGACGCCTACGCTCACCACTTCCTCTCCCATGGGAATGCGCATGACGGGACGTCCCTGAGCATCCAGATCGGGGGCGGCATTGCGCAACAGGTGCCGCCATTTTTCGAGGCGGGCGCCGCTGGTTTCCGAAGCCGGATCAGCCGCGAGCTGGTTTTCCATGAGATGGTTCAATTCGCTTTGATAGGAGCGGCGATCCTCGGCTCCGAGAGGCGGCTCAAGAGTCGCGCTGGGCGTTGAACACCAGCGCCTGCCGCGCCGGATCAAAGCGGCCTGCGCCCGTGCCCACATAGACGGCCACCACGCAACCCGCAAAAATCGGACTCGCCACGGCGCTGGGAACCATGTACTTCTTCGATTTGAGGAAGGATTCGACCACTCCATGCACCGGAGTGCTGCGGGCTATGCTGCCCGGAATCTGCGGGATCACAAAACGCGAGAACTGCAATTGGGGATGGCGGGCGCTGAACTTGAGCATGGTCTTCGCCATCTGCTTGGGCGTGGTGATTCCGACATCGGCGATGACGCTGCGGTGCAGGGCTCTTCGGGTAGTAGAAGTTGATCACGTCCTTGGCGAAATCGGCGCAGTTCGAGGAGACAGTCCGGAAGTGAGAACGGTTCGGCGACGAATTGTATTTGTCGATGAAGGCCTGGTCCTGCGCCGAAGTGGTTTCGATTTCGAACGCGTACATGGTGCGGTCGTAGGCTGAGCCCACCAACTCATACCAGTTCCCGCTCGGAGTTGCTCCGTTGTCTCGATCCGGCGCGACCGCTTCCAGGTGCTTGCGGCGGTATTGGTCACGCAGAAAGCTGACCATCTTCGGATCCACAAACAGCGGAATATCATCCGGCTGCTCGACCGCGTAAAGATAAGGAATCAGCGGGATCGCGACCCAGTCGTAGCCGCCGACTCCGTCATAGCGGCTGATCACGGCCCCCAGTTCTCCGGGAGCGCAGGGCCGCAGCACCAGCGGCGTCTCGGCGCAAACTCCGGACAAATACACCGCGGCGTGTCCCGTGGCCGTGAAGAATCCAAGCTTGCCGTAAGGCTCTTCCAGCAGAAGAGTGGCGGACGCTCTCGCCAAACCGGCAGACGCCGACACCAGCACCAACAAGGTGCACAGGCGCGCCGGATTCTCCCCAGACAAGGCATAGCTATCCCTTTGTTAAGAACCCCTTCTGGAGAGATTAGTTGCCAAAAATGGGGAATGCGAGTTACGGAAGTCAGACGAGTTAACAGGAATCGGGGTAGGAGCGCGTACCTGATTGAAAAATAACCAGATACGGGAGTGTGACAGGAGTGTTACATCTGACTTACGACCCACGTTTCAGTGTAGCTAACAATGTCGATCGTCGGGGCCCAAAAGCTAATCGGCTGAACTCAGTTTTCGAATGGCCCAGGCGGCACTCTCGGCCACCACTTCGTCCTCGTCCGCGGCGAGCTTGTCGAGCAGCGGAAGGAACTTCCGGTCTCCACTGTTGCCCATGGCGATGACCGCATTCCGGCGCAGGCCCGCGCGTTTCGCCCGGCGCACCGGCGAACCGCGAAACGTCGGCGCGAAATTCTTCCGCGCTTATCTCGGCCAGCCAGTCGAGCGCGGGATTCACCAACTCCGGACGCGGCTGAAACTCTGCGGCGTTCGTCGCCGGAGCTTTACGGTTCCAGGGGCAGACATCCTGGCAGATGTCGCAGCCGAAGACGTGCCGCCCCATCCCGGAGCGAAGGTCCTCATCTTCGGAATTGCGCCGCGCTTTTCGATGGTGAGGTAGGCGATGCACTTGTTGGAATCGAGCTGATAGGGCGCGATCAATGCGTCGGTGGGGCAGGCATCGATGCAGCGGGTGCACGTGCCGCAGCGATCGGGAGCGGGCAGCTGGTCCAGATCAGGTTCGAGATCAAGCGAGGTAAGGATCACGCCCAGAAACAGCCACGACCCTATCTTCTGATTGATGATGCACGTGTTCTTCCCGATCCATCCGATACCGGCATACTTCGCGACCACGCGCTCGACGATCGGACCGGTGTCGACGTAGCAGCGCGTGATGAGATCGTCGGCTCCATAGGCATTTCTCAACGCCGCTTCGACCTGCCGCAGGCGCGGCATCACCGACGTCGTGATAGTCCTGCTGGCCCCAGGCATAGCGGGAGATCCAGCCGCGCTTTCATTGTCGTTGAATCTCGGACACCTGCGTGGAATAGGGTTGCGCTGTGTTGTAGTTGATGGCGCAGACCACAACACTGCGAGCCCAGGGCGCGGCGTGCGCCAGCGACGCACGCTTCAGGCGTCCCTGCTCATCGCGCGCTTCCAGGTACTTCATCTCGCCGCCGCGTGCCCTCGGCAATCCAGCGCGGAAAATACTCCAGCTCCGGAGCGTCATCGACCGGAGCGATGCCCACGAGATCAAAACCCGCGTCTGTGGCGGCTTGCGTTATCGTGGCCGTGATTTCAGCGTATCGCAGCATGACGAATAGAAACCGGACAATGTCGCAAATGGTTAAATCGGGCCGAGTCGTGGCACAGAAGCATCCGTTCCAATTTGGAACTTCACTTCACCTTTTTTAGCGGCGAGAACCTTTTCCTCACAGGATCAGCGTATAAGCTTTTGCTCACAGAGTCACGCAACTCACGCTGCGCGTTCTCCGAATTTCTTGCAAAGGAGACCATCTGTATGCCGCAACCCACCCACGCACAAACCCCAACCATCCAAATTTCTGTGATCAACGAGAGCACCGTGCTGGCCGACGCGGATGTCGTGCCGGTCGTGGCCGCGCTCCAGAAGCAAGTGACCAACGACTTCCGTCCGGTCTGGGGGACGGACGCCGAACTCACCATCGTCCCCAAGGGCAACCCAACCGCCCACCGGAAGCTGGTGGCTGGTTCTGCTCGACGACTCCGACCAGGCTAACGCTCTGGGTTACCACGACCTCACCACCGAGGGACTTCCCATCGGCAAGGTCTTCGCCGCCAGCGACCTGAAGGCGGGCACGTCCTGGACCGTCACCGCCAGCCACGAACTGCTGGAAATGCTGGGCGACCCCAACATCAACCTGACCGTGTTCGTCCAGAACAGCAACACTGCTGGAATTCTCTACGCCTACGAAGTCTGCGACGCCTGCGAGGATGATAGCCTCGGCTATCAGATCGACAACATCTTGTTGTCCGATTTCGTCTATCCATCCTGGTTTGAGAGCTTCCGCACCGAGGGCTCGACGCAGTTCGATCGCATGAACAAGATCCAGAATCCGTTTCAGCTGCTGGTGAATGGCTACATCGGGATCTTCAACGTGAGCCTCAGGCAGCGGCTGGCAGCAACAGACCGCGGAGAAGCGTCCCACGAACATCTTGTATCGGGGAGCCGTCGGCACGCGGCGGGAACGCCGCAACATTCCTCACGAACTGTGGATCAACAGCCTGCCGCAGCGCAAGATTGTGGGCAATGCGCAGAAGTATCGCCAGACCCTGCAGACCATCCAGAAGCGGCGGGAAGCAGCCTGAAAGTTTTCCCTGGGGTCCTCTCGACCGTTGACGCCCCGCGTGCAAGCGCGGGGCCTTTTTTCAGTGAGTGGCCAGTGATCAGTGGCCAGCTAAGAACATTTACGACGCTTCGCGCTTTACTGGCCACCGACCACTGGTCACTGGCCACTTTCAGGGCATCAGATGCCCAGCTTCTTCACTTCCTCGTTGTAGTACTTGCGGTAGAGGATGTCCCACTCCTGGGAGCCTTCGAGGATGGTGCGCTTCTGGCTTTCGATCTTCTGGCGGGCGGCCTGGTCGATTCTCTCCTCGTGATTGAGCAGGTCTTCGAGAATCTTGCGGGTTTCCTGGCGGATGGTGTTGGGGTCTTCGATGAAGTCGACCTCGTCCATCTGCTTGAGGGCGTCGGCGACGGCTCGCGCCAGCACGTTCACTTTGTCGCGGCTCAGTCTCACAGCACCGCCTTGTACTTGCGCACCAGTTCGGTCTTCACCTTGCGGAACATCTCCTGGTAGTTGGCGCCGGTCTTGTTCATCTCTTCGGAATAGGCTTCGAGGATGACGCGGACTTCGTCGTTGATGCGGTCTTCGAGGGTGAGTTCTTCGAGCAGGGCGGCATGGACGCGCTCCGTCACCTTGGGCACGGCCGAGGTCTCGATGGCCTTGGCGGCAATCAGTTTCTTGGTAACTTCGCGGGCCAGGTAGCCCACATATTCCTTGGAAAGAAGCATGTGCGGGTCGAATGTCCTGTGTCAGCGGGCGCTTGTCTGCGAATTAAAAGTGTAACACAGCGGGCCGTTTGATCCGAAGGCAGTCGCGGCCGCGAGATCGCTCGCCGCGCTCGCGAAAGCGCGGGGCTTCGGGAGACGCTTCCGACTAGCTTCACTTTGTATCGTCTTACGATATACTATCAATGGGCTACTGGATCGCGGCACGATACAATCGGCGGCATGAAGAAGCTCACCTTGTCGGACTATCAGGCGCTGGCGGAGTTCCGTTACCAGATCCGCCGCTTTCTCCACTTCAGCGAGCAGGTGGTGAAGCAGGCAGGCCTGGAGCGGGGCCAGTATCAGCTCATGCTGGCGATCAAGGGCATGCCGGCCGGGGTGCGGCCGCGGATTCGCGAATTGGCCAACCGCATGCAAATCCGCCACCATAGCGCCGTGGAGCTGGTGAACCGCCTGGAAGCCGGCGGATTTGTCCATCGTACGCGCGCCGCAGAACGATCGCCGCGAAGTCTTGCTTGCGCTCACTGCCAAAGGGGAGAAAGTTCTCGGCGAGCTGGCGCTTCATCATCACGACGAGCTGCGCTCGGCCGGACCCGAGCTGGTGGCCGCTCTTCGCCGCATTATGCGCGAAGGCACGGACGCCGCGTTCCTGCATTCTGCCTCCTCGCGCGAAAAAGGAAAAGTCATAAGGCATTCTATGAGTCGAAATCGGATCCCACCGCTCTCGGACCGCGACACAAACTCGCACGCGTCAATCGACTCGCCGCCACCCGCACCCTTCCGCATGCTGCTGGTCTCATGCCTCGCCGCCGCGATCGGTCTGGTCGCCGGCGTCGTTGCCTTTGCTCTGTACAAGCTGATCGGACTGTTCACAAACATTTTCTTTTTCCATCGCTGGTCGGCGGACTTCACCAGCGCGCAGCATAACCATCTCGGCTGGATGGTCATCGTCGTTCCAGTCATTGGCGGACTCATTGTCGGCGTCATGGCCAAGTACGGCACGTCGAAAATCAAGGGCCACGGCATTCCGGAAGCCATGGAAGCGGTGTTGTTCAACCGCAGCCGGATCGCGCCGCGTGTAGCGATCCTCAAGCCGATTTCGGCGGCCATTGCGATCGGCACCGGCGGTCCTTTTGGCGCGGAGGGCCCGATCATTCAAACTGGCGGAGCGATCGGCTCGCTCGTCGGTCAGGCCTTCCACACCACGGCGGTCGAGCGCAAAGTGCTGCTTGCCTGCGGCGCTGCCGCCGGCATGTCGGCCACGTTCAACACTCCGATCGCCGGTGTGATTCTCGCCATCGAGCTGTTGCTCTTTGAATTCAAATCGCGCTCGTTCATTCCACTCGTGATCGCGAGCACTTTGGCAACCGCCGTCCACATGCAGCTCCTGGGTTTGGGACCGATGTTCCAGGTCAGCCCGATGGACTTCGCCATTCCGCGCGCGCTGCCTTTTTATCTTGTGTTAGGACTGATCTGCGGCCTTGCTGCCGTCGGCTTCAGCAAACTTCTTTACTGGGTGGAAGATCAGTTCGAGAAACTTCCCGTTCGACGAGATGTGGTGGCCTGCCATCGGCGCCCTCGGACTGGGCATCATCGGCTTCTTTGTGCCGCGCGTGCTCGGCGTCGGCTACGACACCATCGGCGACATTCTCAACGGCCAGCTCGCCTGGAAATTCTTACTGGTCGTCATGCTGGCGAAAGCCGCGGCCTTGGCCGTCTCGCTCGGCTCCGGCACCTCCGGCGGATTGCTGGCGCCATGCTTCATGTGGAGCGCGGCCATGGGCGGCATCTTCGCCATGGTCTCGAATCACTTTCTGCCCGGCGCGCATCTTTCGCCCGGAGCCTTCGCACTGGTGGCCATGGGCGCGGTTTTTGCCGCGGCCTCGCGCGCCACGTTTACGTTCATTATCTTCGCCTTCGAAATCACGCGCGATTACAACTCCGTGTTGCCGCTGATGCTGGTCAGCGTGATCGCCGACGGCATCGCCATGCTCTTGATGCCCAACAGTTCGATCATGACGGAAAAACTAGCGCGCCGCGGACTGCATGTTCATCAGGACTACGAAGCCGACGTTCTCTCCCAAGCCAGGGTCGCGGACACCATGGAACAGGAATTGCCAGCCATCTCGGCCAACACCACGGTGGGCGCGCTGGCTGCGCGCATTGCGCAACACGATCCCGCAGTCGCTCGCCACGAGGCTTTGCTGATTCTCGACGACGCCGGAAAACTGGCTGGCATCATCACGCGCGGCGATCTGCTGCGCGCGCTCGACAAGGATTCTTCTGGAGCCATGACCGTTCAGGAGGCAGGCAGCACGCGGCTGGTGGTCACTCATCCCGACGAACTGGTTTCAGAGGCTGCGTCGAAAATGCTGCGCTATGACATCGGACGCCTGCCGGTGGTCGATCGCGCCGACCATCGCAAAGCCGTCGGCTACCTCGGGCGCAGCGGCGTGATGGCCGCGCGACTGCGCCGCTTCCAGGATGAACACGTGCGCGAACCGGGATGGTTCCCCAGAAAAGCTGGCCTGAATGTTTCGGGATTGAAGTAGGTAACCTCTACTGGCTTCTTTTCTGCCGCTTCGATCAGCGGGCGCAACGACGTCCACTGAGACTCCCAGCGTGCCGCCGGAGAATCCGTCAATGTAGGCGGAGTTCACTCCGATCACTTCGGCGTTGGAGTTGAATACCGGCCCGCCGCTGCCGCCGTGCGCCGTGGGCGCATCGTAGATCAGCTTGTCGCCCACTACATCGCCCAGATGCCCGCACGTGGTCGAAGGACGAATCAGCGACAGCGCCGCCAGTTCGCTGGCCGCCGTGATGTCGTTGTGCCGGTAGGCCAGCCGCTTGGTAGATCCCGCTCGGCGACTTGGCCACCATCCCGGCAATCCCCATGGGATAACCGATCACCGTCACCAGTTCTCCGGGCGAGGCAGTCCCTTTGGCCAGCGGCAGCACGGCAAGTCCGCGCACTGCATCTTTGTTTTCGATTTTCAGCACGGCCAGGTCGCCCGTGGAAGAAACTATGCCCGGCGTCAGGCTGACGGGCGTCGCCGAGCCCGGAAAGAACACTACCAGACTCTCGAGCATGGCGGTTGCGCCTTGGTCCATCAGCCCTTCCGCTTCAGTATCGCCGTACCAGGGCTCGGCTACGTGCCGGTTGGTAGCCAGCAGGCCGTCGCCCACCAGAAATCCGGTCCCCGAAACGCGCGCCCGAATCGTCGCCGGCTGTTTGGGGAATCCAACCTGGTACACGCCATAAATGTAGCCGATGGAATTTCGATACCGGCTCAGCACCAGCGCCGGCATCGCCTGCTCGTCGCTCGAGTTGCGCCACCTGCTGCGTAAGCTGGGTTACCTGCTTCTGCAGTTCGTCAGGCTGTGCGCCCTGCGCCATGACCGGCGCGTAGTAGTGGAACATGGCCACCGCGCCGATCAGCAACACAATTCGCCAGCACGGCCTGCACGGTCTGCTGCCAGCTCTCGCTAATCTCGCTCGGTTCCTGTGGTATTCCCGGTTCGGACATGAGTGGTCATCTTCCCTTGTCTGGCAAGGGTTTTCCACGGTACGGAAGAGGGGATACCGGAAGTATCTTAAGGATGTGAACGTGTGGGTAGAGCAGGCCTGAAAGGCCGGAGATGAAGGCATTCGTTTGGATTGCGTTAGGTGCTTGAGGTACCGGAACTTAAGGCTTCCCGACTCCCAGCCGCTTGGCCATTTTGTCGTAGAGAAATCCCTTGCCCGGCACATAGGGCTGCACCCACTCGCCATCAATCACGAATTGCGGAATGGCGTGCTTGCCGGCGTGTTTCACGACCTCTTCCAGCGCCCCCGGCGTGGTTTCAACGTCGATATCTTTGTAGGGAATGTTGTGCTCGGCCAGAAATCGCTTGGCCTCGCGGCAATCAGGACACCAGGCTGCAGAGTAAACAGTAAGCTCCATAAGATCTTCGATAAAGCCGTCGTGGAGACGTAGCTCGCTACGTCTTCCAGCAACATTCTCTAAACTCGCTCCAGATGAGCCACCGTGCGCTCGTTGACGAGGTTGCCCGTATTCAGCGTGGAAGCCGGCTCAAACAGCAGAAGCCAGCATTCTTCGTCCGCAACGGGACGGTGCTCCACCCCGCGCGGCACCACAATGAATTCGCCTTCTTCGATCCACTCATGCCGGTCGCGAAACTCCATGCGGAACCGTCCCTTCACCACAAGGAACATCTCGTCTTCGTGCTCGTGATGATGAAACACGAACTCGCCCTTCAGCTTGTCGAGCTTCACATGCTGGCCGTTCAGCTCGGCGGCGATGTAGGGCTTCCAGTATTCCGAAATCTTGGCGAATTTGTCGGCGATGTTGACCTTGTCCATGGCGCTTCTCCCCTTGTGCGTATGGATGTCCAGATTCTTCGGAGGTGAATTGGTCGCAAAAGAAGTCCTCCGCAGATCGCTCCGCATGGTCTGGGTTACAGGAAATCACGGATTGACAACGTCTTCATGGTATATATCATGATATATACCATGCCGAAGACCGCCAAACTCTTTCGCAACGGCCGCAGCCAGGCCGTCCGCTTGCCCTCTGAATACCGTTTCGAGGGCTCGGAGGTCTACGTACGCCGCGACCCGCGCACTGGCGACGTCATTCTTTCTCGCCGTCCCGAGTCCTGGGAAGGACTCTTCGCGTTGATGGAGACCGTCGAGGTCCCCGAAGACTTCCTCGCAGATCGCAACGATACTCCGCCCCAGAAGCGCCGGTTGTTCTAGATGCCCGTCCGCTATCTTCTCGATACCAACACCGTCAGCTACGTGATCAAAGGAAACTTTCCCCAGGTTCGAGAGCGGCTTTTGAGAGTTCCCATAAGCGAGGTTGGGATTTCCGTAATCACCGAGGCGGAATTGCGCTTCGGTGTCGCCAGGCTGCCGCAAGCAACGAAGCTGGCGAGTCGTGGTCGAGGAATTTCTGCTGCGCGTCGAGGTGCTCGTCTGGGACTCGGCCGCAGCCCGCCACTATGCCCGCCTTCGCGCCACGCTCGAAGAACACGGGGAGCCTATGGGCAATCTCGACCTCATGATCGCCGCTCAGGCCCTTGCCGCAGGGGTAATCCTTGTGACCAACGATCGCGTCTTTCGGAGAGTCAAGGGTTTGAGAATTGAGGACTGGAGCAAGCCCTAGCATTTCCGCAAAAACAAAAGCCGCCAGCTCGCGCTGACGGCTGATAGCTGATGGCTGAGAGCTAGCTGTTCTCGTACAGCAGCACGCCCTCGGTCTTTTCCGCGTCCACCGGACGGTAGAACAGCTTGTTGTCTTCGAGGAAGACCTCGATGAATGCCGGACGCGTGGTGATCGTGCCTTGAATCAGCGCTTCCGACAGCGGGTCTTCAATGTATTTCTGCAACGCCCGGCGCAGCGGCCGCGCTCCGTAGGTGCGGTCGGTGAGGGTTTGGTTGAGGATCCACTTCTTGGCCTCATCCGCCACCGTCACCGTGATCGACTTCTGCGCCAGGTTCTGGTTGAGCTGGTTGACCATGAGTTCCAGAATCTGGATCAGGTCCGCCTCGCTCAACGCCATGAACAGAATGATCTCGTCCAGCCGGTTCAGGAATTCGGGATTGAAGGTGCGCTTCACTTCGCCCTTCACCAGTTCCTCGACCTTGCCCGAAACCATTTCATCCTTGGTCGACTGGAAGCCAAAGCCCTCGCGCTTCTGCAGGTGCCGAGCGCCAATGTTCGACGTCATGATGAGGATCGTGTTCTTGAAGTCGACCGTGTTTCCCAAGCCGTCGGTCAGCTGGCCGTCTTCAAAAACCTGCAGCAGGATGTTGAACACATCGGGATGCGCCTTCTCGATTTCATCGAGCAGCACAACCGAATAAGGCGCACGCTTTACCCGCTCGGTGAGCTGGCCGCCCTCTTCGTAGCCCACATATCCCGGAGGCGACCCGATCAGCTTCGAGACCGAGTGCTTCTCCATGAATTCCGACATGTCGAAGCGGACCAAAGCTTTTTCGGTTCCGAACATGAACTGCGCCAGCGTGCGCGCAACTTCTGTCTTGCCGACGCCAGTCGGGCCCAGGAACAGGAACGAACCAATCGGCCGGTTCGGATTCTTCAACCCCGCGCGCGAACGCCGGATGGCCCGGGCCAGCGCGCTGATCGACTTATCCTGCGAAATGATGCGCTTGTGCAGTTCTTCTTCGATGCGCAGCAGCTTCTGCGTTTCTTCTTCCTTAATCGAGGTAATGGGAACGCCGGTCCAGCGCGAAACTACGTCTTCGATGTCCTCGCGGCCCACGACGCCGGTCGAGGATTCGTCCAGATGATACTTCTCGCGCAGAGCGCGCAGATTCTCGCGCTCCTTGCGTTCTTCGTCGGAATAGAAACGCGCCTTTTCGAACTCATGGTTCGCGATCGCGTTTTCCATGCGGTGCACGATGAACTTGATGCGCTTCTGTACCTCGGAGATCTCTTCCGGCTGCGAAGTCTGGCGCAGCTTTACGCGCGCGCCCGCTTCATCGACCAGGTCGATCGCCTTATCCGGCAGGAAACGGTCGGGAATATAGCGGTTCGAGTGCGATACCGCGAAGTTGATGGCATCGTCCGTATAGGTGACCGCGTGGAACTTCTCGTACCGGTCCTTGATGCCGAACAGCACCTTGATCGCGTCCGCCTCGTTTGGCGGCGGAACTTTCACCGCCTGGAAACGCCGTTCCAGCGAGCGATCTTTCTCAATCGACTTGCGGTATTCGCCGGGAGTGGTCGCCCCGATGCACTGAATCTCGCCGCGCGACAGGGCTGGCTTGAGGATGTTCGCCGCATCCAGCGAGCCTTCCGCCGATCCCGCGCCCACGAGCGTATGCAGCTCGTCAATAAAGATGATGGAATTCTGCGACTCCATCAGCTCCTTCATGATGGTCTTCAGCCGCTCTTCGAACTGGCCGCGATATTTCGTTCCCGCGACAATCAAGGAAAGATCGAGCGCCAGAATCCTCTTATCCGCCAGGAACGACGGCACCTCGCCGTCGGCAATGCGCTGCGCCAAGCCCTCAACGATAGCCGTCTTGCCCACGCCCGGCTCGCCAATCAGCACTGGATTGTTCTTGGTGCGCCGGCAGAGAATCTGCACCACGCGCTCCAGTTCGCCGTCGCGACCCACCAGAGGATCCAACTGGCTGTCCATCGCCGCCTGGGTAAGATCGCGCGAAAACTCGCTCAGCAGCGACGACTCACGCTGCCGTTGCGGCTGTGCCTTCTCCTGGCTGGTGCGCGCCAATTCTTCGCGAATGGTCGCCAGCCGCAGGCCGCGCTCGTGCAGAATCTCCGCCGCAAAGCACTTCTCTTCTCTCAGTAAACCCAGGAGCAGATGTTCGGTCCCAATGTGCCGGTGCGACAAGCGCTCCGCCTCTTCCGCAGCATAGGCCAGCACGCGCTTGCATTCATTGCTCAGCGGAAGATCCACTGAGGTCGAGACTTTTTCCCGAATCGTGGTGTGACCCTCGATCTGCTTGCGGATAGACTCCACCGAGGCATGCGAACGCAGGAATCGATTGGTCAGGGCTTTATCTTCGCGCAGGAGCCCCAGCAGCAGGTGTTCGGTCTCTATATAAGGAGACCCGAACTGGCTTGCTTCGTAGCGCGCAAAGAAAATCACGCGCCTGGCTTTCTCCGTATAACGTTCAAACATAATGCCCCTTCCCCCTGAACCCTTCCGGCCGAGAAGGCTTGCTCCCGCTCGACCCTACTGAAACCCTGGCCCGGTGGTGGTCCCGTCTTTCTTCTTGCTTCCCATCACCATTTCATTATGCAAGCAAACGGCCATCGACCCAAGTACCCTAACGTTTCTATTATGTTACCGAAGGAACCTGTTCAGGTCCCTTTCGGCTGCAGATTAACTCAAGTTTCTTGCACAGTGTCTTTCTAATCTTGCTCCCCTCTCCGCACGTCCCTATGCCGGCAGCGACTCCGGCCTGATCTCTTCCACACGCCCCCGCTCCAGCCGCAGCACGCGATGGCAGCGCCGCGCAAACGACAAGTTATGCGTTGCAATGAGGGAGGTGAGCTGGTGCTCGCGATGTAATCGCGCTATCAATTCGAAAACCGCTTCCGCCGTCTGTCCATCGAGGTCCCCGGTAGGCTCATCCGCCAGTAACAATTTTGGACCGGTAATGAGCGCCCGTGCCAGAGCCACCCGCTGTTGCTCGCCGCCCGAAAGCTCTCCCGAGCGATGATGCCCGCGTTGCTCCAACCCGACCTCACGCAGCCAGCGTGAAGCTTCCGGCGCCGCCTCTGCCCAGGTGCGTCCCCGCACCAGCAGCGGCATAGCCACGTTTTCCACAGCCGTGAATTCCGGCAGCAGATAATGAAACTGCCAGACGAAGCCCGCTTCACGATTCCGGAACTCTGCTGCCTCGTCCGCCGACAACGCATTCAGCTGCAATTGGGCGCAGTATACGTCACCCGCGGAAGCATGATCAAGAGCGCTCAGTATGTGCAACAAGGTACTCTTGCCCGCTCCCGACTCCCCCACAATCGCCAGCATCTCGCCGCGCTTCACCGCAAACGACAAATTCTCAAAGAGCACCAGGTCCGATTCGCCGGACCGGAAAACCTTCTTTAATCCTTGAACCCGGAGCAGTGCGTCTTGTTCCGCCACCTGCCCTGCCGCCTGTTCCGTTAGATGCACTCCGCCTCCGAAGGGTCCATCCTGGCCCGGCTGTCGGTCATCGCCTGGACTATGGAACCGGCCATCTTCTCACAGCAGGGCCTGAACTCCACATGGCACGTTCGAACCATATGGAACCTGAAAGACAACACCTACTGAAAACTGTACTCAGAGGCTTCACCCCCACGATGTGACCGGCATCACCGCCAGCACACAACAATGTCTAGACCTCAATCTTGGCTTCCTGGCCAACCAGCCCGCGCAACGACTCCCCATAAGGCGCGCGGGCAATACCGCGCTCGGTGATGATGGCAGCCACGTATTTCGCCGGGGTCACGTCGAAGGCTGGATTCTCAACGGACGCACCGTCAGGAACCATTTGCTTCCCGGCGATATGCGTGACTTCCTTCGAGTTTCGCTGCTCGATAGGAATCTTGCTCCCGTCGGGGGTCGCGAGGTCGATGGTCGAGATCGGCGCAGCCACATAGAACGGAATGCCGTGCTCCTTGGCTAGAACAGCGACGGTGTAGGTTCCAATTTTGTTGGCGACGTCGCCGTTGGCCGCGACGCGGTCCGCGCCTACGACGATGGCTCCAATCTTGCCCTGCTGCATCATCGCGCCCGCCATGTTGTCGGAGATTACCGTCGTGGGGATGCCATCCTTCATCAGTTCCCAGGCAGTAAGCCGCGAGCCTTGCAGGAATGGCCGAGTCTCGTCGGCATAGACGTGAATCTTCTTGCCCTGCTCGACCGCCGCGCGGATCACGCCCAGCGCGGTGCCGTACCCAGCCGTAGCCAGCGCGCCGGCATTGCAGTGCGTAAGCACCCCGCCTTCGCTCGGCATCAGTGTGGCGCCGTGGCGTCCCATAGCCTGGTTGGCGGCAATGTCCTCCGCGTGCATGCGCTGGGATTCTTCGATGAGGTCCTGCTTGATTTGCAGGATGGGACGAATGCGCACGCGCTCAAACTTCTCCTGCATGCGGCGGATCGCCCAGAAGAGGTTGACAGCGGTCGGACGAGTCTTGCTGATCAGGTCGCAGGCCTGGTCGAGGTCGCGTTTCAGGTCGCCTGTGGATTCCGCTTTGGAGTTCTTGGCAGCCAGCGCGATGCCCATGGCCGCCGCCACGCCGATGGCGGGCGCTCCGCGCACCACCATCGTCCGGATCACGTCGGCAACCTGCTCGTGCGTCTTGCAGGTGACGTAGATTTCTTCCGTGGGCAGCTTCGTCTGGTCGATGAAGCGAACGCCGTTGTCAGTCCATTCGAGAGTCTGAATCATGAAGTAATTCTCAACCAGCCGGTCAATTCTTGTGCGCCGCGCAGCGGCTTCTCGGAGCATTCGTCACCGCCGGCCGTCCGCAGATTTCACAGCTGGCCGCAACTGCAAGAATCATGGGCGCGGTGTCGTCCATTTGCGAGACGTGTTCAGCGCGGACATCGCGAGCCGTGAAGATAGAAACGAACGGCGCCGGGGCCGCGGCTTTCTCAACGTTAGGCCTTCCCTTAGCCTCTTCGCGCTCCACCAGGCACATAGCGCCAACCACGTCGAATCCAAATTCGCGGGCCGCCTCGATCGCCTGCACGGTGGAAGCGCCAGTGGTGCAAACATCGTCGACAATCACCACGCGCGCGCCCTTCTCGCGAAAGCCTTCAATGCGCTGTCCGGTCCCGTGTTGCTTTTCTGCCTTGCGAACCAAGAAACCGTGCAATTCGCCGCTCACCACTGAAACCGCCACCACGATGGGATCGGCCCCCATGGTAAGGCCGCCGATGGCCTGCGGCTTCCATCCCCGCTGTTTGATCTCGTCGGAAAACACTTCACCGGTCAAGCGCGAGCCCTTGGCGTCAAGCGTGGTGGTACGGCAATCGATGTAGTAGTCGCTCATGCCCCCAGAAGAAAGCTTGAACTCGCCCAGCCGGAAAGACTTATGGGCAAGCAAGCGCAGCAGATCCTGACGCGAAGAACGCATGAAATCTTACGATACCACGGAGAATCGGGCTGCGTCCGGGTTACGCCGAGCTCCGGCCTTCACTTCGAGTCAGGCAAGCGTGATAATCTGAATCTTCTTCTAAGAACGACTCGAGGTATGAAAATTGCAGAGTGCGCGCAAGCTTTTCTTCTTCCTTCTTGTTGGTTTTCTTCTTACAAACTTAAGCGGCGCCATATTGATTCCCACCGCGTTCGCCGAGGGCACTCGCACCTGGGAACAGTCGAAATTTGACGAACTGACCAAGGGCACGGCCACCGGCGTGGCCATTCGCAGCGCGGGCGGCCTCGAACTGGCGCCCACCTTCAAGAGCCTGTACGCCACGCCTTCCACCTACATCTGGGCGATTGCAGCCGATGACGCCGGCAACGTGTACGTGGCCGCCGGCGCGCCCGCTCGCGTCTACCGCATCACGCCCGACGGCAAGGCGACGATTATTTTTGAACCCAAAGAACTTCAGGTGCAGGCCCTGCAAACCGGCCCCGGAGGCGTGATCTATGCGGCCACCGCTCCCGATGGCAAGGTATACAAGCTGGAACACAAGCCCGGAGCCATGGCGCAACTGCCCTCCCACCAGGGAGCTGTTCACGACAAAGAGGACAAAGATAAAGATAAAGATAAAGATAAAGACAAAGAGGATAAGGATAAAGACGTAGCAGCGCCGCCCGCCGACCCCTCCTGGGTCTCGTCCGTCTATTTCGAGCCGGGCACAAAATATATCTGGGGCCTTGCTCTGGACAAGGCGGCCAATCTCTACGTAGCCACCGGCGACCACGGAGAAATCTATCGGGTCACGCCCAAAGGCGAGCATTCGGTCTTCTTCAAGAGCGATGAAACTCACATTCGCGTTCTCGCCTTCGATGCAAGGGAGAATCTAATCGCCGGTTCCGATGGCAGTGGGCTCATTTATCGCATTTCTCCCGCGGGCGACGGATTCGTGCTCTACAGCGCGCCCAAGAAGGAGATCACGGCCCTGGCGCTGGATCGCATGGGAAACATCTACGCAGCAGCAGTCGGCGAAAAACGCAGTGGAGGCGCGCCCAGCGCATCCAACACGGCCGCCGCGCTTCTGACTATGGGTGCCAACGCCCCCACGGCAGCCACAGCTCCGCAAGCCCCAGGCAGCACGATCACCCTCGCCCCCGGCACTCCTCAGATGGCCGGACCGTTTCCGTTCCCGGGCGGTGGAGCAAGTGGCGGCTCCGATGTGTACCGCATTGCGCCCGATGGTTCGCCCGCCAGAGTCTGGACGTCCCATGAGGACATCGTCTATGCCCTGGCTTTTGATTCCCAGGAACGCCTGCTGGCCGGCTCGGGTAATCGCGGCCACATTTTCGCCGTCACCGGTCTGGACGATTTTTCTGATCTGTTGAAAGCGACGGCTTCGCAGGTCACTGGGTTTGCCAAGGCTCCGGGCGGTAGTTTGTATGCCGCGACCAGCAATCTGGGAAAAGTGTTTGTCCTGGGACCGGGCCCCGAGGCCGAGGGCACGTACGAGAGCGACGTATTCGATGCCAGGATTTTCTCGCGCTGGGGGCGGACTGAGTTTCGCGGCACAGGCAACGTGGATCTCTATGCGCGTAGCGGCAATGTAGACAATCCCGATCGCAACTGGAGTCCGTGGAAGAAGGTCGACCTGGCCAGGAGCCCGGAAACCGGAATCACTGCCGCGCGCTATGCCCAGTGGAAGGCGGTGCTGCACGCGGGAACCGCGGCGCCCGGCGTGGACAGCGTGGCGCTAAACTATCTGCCCAAGAACGCCGCTCCTGAAATCGACGATGTAACTGTGCAGGTTGGCGTGAAGTACCAACCCCTGCCGAAAATGTCGGGCAGCAACC
Organism: uncultured Acidobacteriaceae bacterium; assembly: GCA_963770235.1. Taxonomy (GTDB): domain Bacteria; phylum Acidobacteriota; class Terriglobia; order Terriglobales; family Acidobacteriaceae; genus Sulfotelmatobacter. The sequence goes on from CAVYOW010000011.1 coordinate 74,104, forward strand.
TGGCTTCGGATTCCAGCGGATCTTCTTTCGGCGGAACGTCCGGCTCACATTTCGAAGTGCCGACACCCAGCTCTCATGATCGCGACTCCATCGGTGTGAAGTGGAGCGCGCACGATGACAACGACGACCAACTCGTCTACTCCCTCTACTACCGCGGCGATGGCGAAACCCGCTGGCTGTTGCTCAAGGACAATCTCACCGATAAAGCGTATTCCTTCGACGCCAGCCTGCTGCCGGATGGAGGCTACACCGTGAAGGTGGTTGCCTCGGATGCACCCTCGCACTCACCAGGCGAGGCGTTAACGGCGACGAAGGAAAGCCGCCGCTTTGAGGTGGACACGACTCCGCCGCGCATCGAAAATCTGGCTGCATCCCTCGAGGGTGGACAGATCCATGTGACATTCCGCGCCGGCGACGGTTTCTCTCCCCTCAAGCGCGCCGAGTATTCCGTCGATGCCGGCGACTGGAAGTACGTTGAGCCGGTCGGCCAGCTCTCCGACGCCAGGACCGAGAACTACGACTTCAAGGTCACGCCGGAAACCGCAAAAGATGGCGGAGCTTCGTCCGAGCATGTAGTGGTCGTGCGGGTCTACGATCGCTACGACAACATGGGCGCCGCCAAGACGCTGATCCGGGCGAAGTAGTGCTCTGTCAAAATTCTCGTGTGGGGACGGGCGCCTCGCGAGCCTGCCCTGAGCGAAGCCGAAGGGTCCAGCCGAGCGCAGCGAGGCGTCTGGCCATCTCCTCTGCAATCGCAGCCTCCCGCGACCTCCTAATGCATTCTCTCCGCCGCTTCTTCTGAAGCTTCTTCTGCCACACTCTTCATGCCGCTAAGTTCTCCCGCGCGCCGCAACTCCGGGAACTTCCACGCCCAAAGCGCAATCACCACCAGCGTCCCTACACCTCCCAGCAAAACGGCGGGCACCGTTCCAAACCACTGCGCCGTCAGTCCCGACTCGAACTGCCCAAGTTCATTCGAGGTCCCGATAAAAACCATATCCACAGCCATCACGCGCCCCCGCATTTCATCGGGAGTGCGTAACTGCACCAGGGTCGCGCGAATGATTACGCTGATCATGTCGGCTGCACCCAGGCAGATCAGCGAAATCAGAGACAGCACCAGGCTGGTCGAGACTCCGAACAGAATGGTGCAGATTCCGAAGCCGCCCACCGACCACAGCAGCGCCGGCCCCGCGCGCCCGCGCAGCGGACGATGCGCCAGCGCCACCGCCATAACCGCAGCGCCCACTCCCGGAGCAGTCCGCAGCAGTCCCAGTCCCCAGGGCCCAGTGTGCAGAATCTCCCTTGCATAAACCGGAAGCAAAGCCACCGCTCCACCCAGCAGCACCGCAAACAGGTCCAGCGAAATCGCGCCCAGAATCAGCTTCTCGCGCCAGATGAAGTGCAGTCCTGCGAAGACTGTCTTCAGAGTCGTGGGCTCGCGCCGCCGCGCCTGCGGCCGCGTTTTGATGCGGAAGGTGGAGACCAGCGCGCCCACGGCGGTCAGCATGGCAGCCGCGTACACAGCTGACGGCCCGTGGAAAGCCGCGTAAAGAATTCCCCCCAGCGATGGTCCAAGAATCGTGGCTGCCTGAAACGTGGTAGCGTTCCAGGCTACGGCATTGGCGAAGTGCTCGTCCGGAACCAGTTGCGGCAGAATCGAACGGCTGGCGGTTCCGTTGAACGAGCGCACCACCCCCAGCAGAATCAGGACAGCATAGATGGGCCGAACTGAGTGCCCGCCGCGCTCGGCAAGAACCAGCAAAAGGCCCGAGCAGAGCGCATATCCCGCGTAGCAGGCGCCCAGCACCTTGCGCCGGTCGAAGCGGTCGGAGGTGTGCCCGGAAACCAGAAAGAGCAGGATGCCCGGAAGAAACTGTGCCAGCCCGACCAGCCCGAGATCGAGAGCGCGCTTGGTGATGTCGTAAACCTGCCATCCCACAGCAACCGCCTGCATTTCGACGGCCGCCACAATAAGGAAGCGCGCAATCTGAAACAGCACGAAGTCGGGATGCGTAAAGGCGATGCGTCCAGCTCTGGAGTCGTCAGGTGCGGACATGAACATCTAATGTGCCACAGACTGGTGAGGACGTGCACGACTCTGAACGACAAGGATGTTTCGTTTGGTTTCGGCCCGGGCTAGCTCTGGCCTGCGCCAGTCTGCCGGGCTGTGGTGGAGAAAAGCTCGACGCGGTTCCTTCCATTCTTCTTGGCGGCATACAGGCTGACATCCGCCTCGTGAAGCAGATCCGACACCGTGTGATCGCGCACCGCAGAGGTTACGGTCACGCCCATACTCACCGTAGCAGAAGCCGTGCCGAACGGCGTGACGATCGGATCCTTCGCCACCAGGTTGCGCACCTCATTGGCCCGGCGGGCGCCGGCATTCAGATCGCAGCCAGGCAGAATCACCAGAAATTCTTCGCCCCCGTAGCGGCCCACGACATCGTAGGGCCGCAGGTCCATCTTCAACCTGTGGGCTACTTGTTTCAAAACCTCGTCACCTGCGGCATGGCCCAGGGAATCATTAATGCGCTTAAAGTGATCGATGTCGGCCATGATCAACGTGGCTGGCTTCCCATCGCGTCCGCTCCGCGAAAACTCTCTGTCCAAAGTTGCCAGTATTTCCGCGCGGTTCAGCAGGTTGGTTAGAAAATCGTGAGTGGCGGCGAAGCTTAGAGACTGCTGCAGTTCCAGAATTCTCTTGCCCGCCATGATTCGAGCCCGCAACTCGGAAGGATCCACGGGCTTGGCCAGATAGTCATCCGCGCCCGCCTCCATGGCGAGCAGCAGGTCCTGCTTCCGGTTCTTGGCCGTCAGCATCACGGTATAGATATACGGTACTCTCGTTCCCAACTTTCTGATGCGGCGGCACACATCGATTCCATCGAGACCAGGCAGCATCCAGTCGAGCAAAGCCATATTCGGGGGCTCGGCACCTTCCAGCAGCTTGACCGCTTCTGTGCCGCTTCCGACAGCCAGATAGTCGAGCCCCCAGTCGGCTAAATAGCCGCCCACCTTGTGTCGTTCAATATACGAATCCTCGACCAGCAAAATCTTCATAACATCATGCCCTGTGCGGATGTTGACTCTTTGTGAGAATCTTCACAAGATCACCAGCAAGGAACGAAAGACGGTGAACTTCCGAGAGTGAGGCTGAAACGCACCACCCTCTTCCGCCAAACGCATCTGCATCATCAGTAGAATCAGGTTCGGTAGAATCAAGCCGTGGAGCAGACACTACGGACCATCGGCTGGATCGGCTGCACCATCTATTCGACCGTTCCCAGCTTCTGGCTGCTGATCCATCCCCGTGTCGCGTATTGGCGCTCCCGGCTGCGTTCTCCGTATCGAATCCTGTTGCCGGCGTGGATCGCAATGTGGCTGCTCCTGGCCGCGGCCACCGCGCACTGGCGTAGCCTGACGATCTATCACCGCTGGTGGTGCTGGATTCCTGCCTCGGTGTTGTTCAGCGCGGGGCTCGCGCTCTACAGACTCTCCAGCGCCGGCTTCAGCCAGGAGCAACTTGGCGGTCTGCCGGAAGTTCTCCCGGGTCATCGCCAGCGCCTGGTAACCACAGGCATTCGCGCCCACGTGCGCCATCCGGTCTACCTGGCCCATCTTTGCGAAATGCTGGCTTGGAGCGTGGCTACAGGCCTCACCGTCTGCTGGATGCTGACCGCGTTCGCCATCGTCACCGGTGGAGTGATGATCAGGATGGAAGATAAAGAACTCGAGAACCGCTTCGGCGAGGAGTATCGCCGGTATCGATCCACGGTGCCGGCTGTTCTGCCTTTTGTTTGCCCGAGTCCACACTCAGCCAAGAGCCAGTAGCTATAATCCGACTTGGCTGAAAACTGAGAGCTGGCAGCTGAAAGCTTCTCCATGCGCTTTGAATTCTTCATCGCGACCCGCTACCTGCGCGCCAAACGCCGCCAGGCATTCATCGGCATCATTACCGGCATCTCGATTGTTGGAGTAGCCGCAGGCGTAGCCTCGCTCATCGTCGCGCTAGCCATCAACAACGGCTTTCGCCAGGACTTGCAGGAGCGCCTCATCGGATCATCCTCCCATGTCAGCCTGCTCCGAGTAGCCGACGACGGAATCAAGGATTGGCCCCCGCTACTCGACAGCCTCTCCAAACAGCCGCATGTCGTCGCCGCCGCTCCTGCAATCTTCGAGCAAGTCCTGATTTCCCGCGGACCCCGCGCCCGCGGCGCCGTCCTAAAAGGAATGATTCCATCGTATGAGCGCAAGGTAGGCGATTTACTCAGCACGGTTAAGGAAGGTTCACCAGCTGCCCTGGAAGAAACCCCGCCAGAGCCAGAAAAAGACCATGCGGGGACAGCCACCTCGGCTGTCCAGGGAGCGTCAGCGACCGAAACATCAGCAACCGAGATGTCGGCGAACAACGACTCTCCCGATTCCCTAGGCGCCATCCGGGCTCGCGTAGCAGCGATGCCCCCAATCATCCTCGGCAAAGATATGGCCGACAATCTGGGCGCCACAGTCGGCTCCGTAGTCGAAGTCACCAGTCCGCAGGGCGAGCTGACCCCTTTTGGCATGGTTCCGAAATACACCCGCTTCCGCGTGGCGGGAATCTTCAACTCCGGCTTCTATGACTACGATTCCTCCTGGGCCTTCGCCCGCCTATCCGACGCGCAGCGCCTCTTCGGCCTGGGAGATCTGATCTCGGTAATCGAATTCAAGGTCGACGACATCTACAAAGCCGATGCCATCTCCCGCGAACTCGAAGCCGCCGCCGGAAAAGGTTTCATGGCCACCAACTGGAAAGAGCAGAACAAAGCCCTGTTTCACGCCCTGAACATGGAGCGCCTGGTGACCTACATCACCACCGGATTGATCGTCTTAGTGGCCGCCCTGAACATTCTGATTTCCCTGATCATGATGGTCATGGAGAAAACCAAAGACATCGCGGTGCTCATGTCGATGGGCACCCGCCAGTCGCAGGTGAGAAATGTCTTCATAGCCCAGGGGGTGCTTATCGGAGTGATCGGCACCGTCATCGGTCTGCTGCTCGGCTATGCCATCTCCTACGCCGGCGGCCATTACCACATGATTTCGCTCTCCCCTGAGGTCTACTCCATCGACTACGTCCCCTTCGCGCCCAGCCTGTGGGATGGGGTGTGGGTTGTGCTGGGAGCTGTAGGAATTTCCTTCGTGGCGACGCTCTATCCATCCTGGTCCGCCGGCAAAACTCTCCCGGCAGAAGCCCTGCGCTACGAATGAGGACGTGTGTCGCGCGGGCGCCCTCGCCCGCGAAATGCGTAAAGTGTCCCAGTTCCGACCCTGCCTTTATGGAACTTTCTTACCGCGGCCGACGTACAATTGAAAGAAAAGAAGGAGGTCTCATCATGTTCACTTTCCTCCTGTGGTGCATCCTCTTCGTGCTCTGCTGGCCTCTGGCTCTGCTGGCTCTCGTGGCCTACCCGTTCATCTGGCTACTGCTGCTCCCGTTCCGCATCGTAGGCGTAGCCGTCCACGGAGTCCTCGAAATCATCTATCTGGCCATCACGCTCCCGTTCCGCTTGCTAGCCGCGCCGTTCCGCATCTAGGAAATCGGCGAAGGACAGTTCGGATTGGTGGGGAAGTGTCGGGATTTGTGGAGGCGTGTTCGCATTCAGGGAGGGTTGCTCGGACCTGTAGGATACCCTGGAAGAACGGCGCTTCAGCGCCGCGCGAAGCTCAGAAAAGACGGGGCTTTAGCCCCTGAGGGTCGTCGCTAGCTCTGCATGTCCTTCAAACTCGAACTCACCACCAACCTCGCCTCGGTAGCCCGCTGCACATCCTCCGCAGTTAGCCCAGGAGCCACTTCCTCTAGCACCAACCCGCGCTCCGTCACCCGGATGTACGCCATCTCCGTAACAATCGTATCCACCACCTTCACGCCAGTAAGCGGCAGCGTACACTTCGTCAAAATCTTAGGAGCCCCTTCCCGAGTCGTATGCTCCATCGCCACCACCACACGCCGCGCCCCAGCCACCAGGTCCATCGCCCCGCCCATCCCTTTCACCATCTTCCCCGGGATCATCCAGTTCGCCAGATTTCCGGCCTCATCCACTTCCATCGCACCCAGCACGCTCAAGTCAACGTGCCCGCCGCGGATCATGGCAAACGAATCCGCGCTCGAGAAATAAGAAGTCCCCGCCATCTCGCTCACCGTCTCCTTGCCCGCATTGATCAGGTCGGCGTCTTCCTCACCTTCCACCGGATAAGGCCCGATCCCCAGCATCCCGTTCTCAGACTGAAGAATGACTTCCATCCCCGCCGGAACGCAATTCGCAACCAGCGTAGGCATCCCAATACCCAGGTTCACATAAAACCCATCCTGCAATTCGCGAGCAATCCTGCCAACAATCCGCTCTCGCTTCTCCACATCTTTTCCCGGCTTATTCATTACGATTTTTCACCCTGTCATCCTGAGCGGAGGTTGTGCTTCGCGAATGCGAAACACAACCGCAGTCGAAGGATCCCTAGCAGCTCAAAGCTACCGCGAGCTCATCAGAGAGTTCTCTGGGTACTGGGTACTAGGTACTGCCCTTCCTAACCGTCCGCTTCTCAATCCGGCGCTCATACAGCTCCCCCTGAAAAATCCTCTTCACGTATACCGAAGGCGTATGCACCAAATCCCCGTCCAACTCCCCGACTTCAACCATCTGCTCAACCTCAGCAATCGTGACCTTAGCCGCCGTAGCCATGACAGGATTAAAATTTCGCGCCGTCTTCCGGTAAACCAGATTCCCCATCCGGTCGCCTTTCCACGCCTTCACAAATGCAAAGTCGGCCTTCAACCAGCGCTCCATCACATAAGTGCGACCATCGAACTCGCGCGTCTCTTTGCCGTCAGCCACGACGGTCCCTACGCCCGTAGGAGTAAAAAAAGCTGGAATCCCCGCGCCTGCCGCACGAATGCGCTCCGAAAACGTGCCCTGCGGCACCAGATCAAGCTCTACCTTCCCCGCCAGCACCATCGATTCCAGCAGCTTGTTCTCTCCCACGTAAGTTCCAATATGCCGCCGAATCTGCCCCGCCGCCAGCAAAAGCCCGTTGCCCAGTCCGTCCACGCCAACGTTATTGCTGATGGTCGTCAGATTTTTCGATCCCTTCCGCACCAGCGCCCGAATCAGATTCTCCGGAATCCCGCACAGCCCAAACCCCCCGATCATAATGATCGAGCCGTCCGTCACATCCCGAATCGCCTCCTCCGCACTGCCCACAACCTTATTCATAGCGCCCGCATTTTAAATGAAATTCACCATGGAGACACAGACATGGGCCACCTCCGCAAACTTGCTTCGGCGTCGAATGATTCTAAGAGACAGCCAAAACATCGGCGAGCAAACATAAAACCTCAGGGTTGCGACGGTTCCCACTCGCCCTTCACAATAATCGCTCCGCCGTCCCCGGGCCACGGTGGCATTGTCACTCCGATGGCAGCAAGCGGCTTGTCGCCAGATGACCGAAACTGGAATTGCGTACCTAACGGGATTGTGAGTGACACGCCTGGGTAAACATCAACCACCGCGGCGTGCCCGTTCTGTTTTCGCCACATCTGACCGCGGCCTGCCACGAAGTACCAGATTTCCTCCACGGTGCGATGCGTGACGGCTTTTGATGTCCGATTGGCAGCAAGCTCGAAATGTGCCATCGAACCTCCCTTCAAGCGTAGAAGAAGCCTCACATCCGAACCGTCGGGCGCGACTGCATCCCGCTGCGAGGGCAGAGCTTTTGTAGAAAAGTCCGTGAATTCTCGTGCTCCGACGTTTGCGGTAACATTCTCAATCTGCTTTGGTTTCTCGCCGCATCAAGCAAGGGCAAGTAAAGCTCCGGCCCCGAAAACCGCCACAAGTTTTGAAAACCAGTTTGATAAAGTAGTCATTTGAAAATCCTCGCGCCGAAGTGTATCAAAGGGAGTTCCCACCAACGCCCGGCTGCCTTTTGCTTTACTCCGTGACTCCGTGTCTCCGCGGTGGGCTCTACTTCTTCCCCGCACTCTTCTTCAACCCATGCGCCAACTCAAACTCCTCCGCCAGCGCGCGCGTAGCCAGATTCTCCCGGATATGCGCCAGCCGCTGCTCCACCTTAAACAGCGCATCCTCCAGATTCTTCTTGTTGGTGATCGCAACGTCTCGCCACATTGAATACGGACTCGCCGAAATTCGCGTCATCTCCCGCAGCGCCCGCCCGCCTGCCGGAAGCAACGGCGCATCTTCGCCAAACTCCTCCACCAGCGCCGCCGCCAGCGCCGTCGAAATCATCTGTGGCAGGTGGCTGATCCACGCACACAGCCGGTCGTGATCCTCGGGAGGCAGCATCGCGATCCGCGCTCCAATCTGATCGATCCATCCGGCAAATTCCGCGAAGATGCCTTGATTCAGGTGCTGACCCGGCAGCGGCGTCAAGAACCAAACCGCATTCTGGAACAAATCCGCGTCCGCATAATCCACGCCGCTGTGCTCCTTCCCCGCCATCGGATGCCCCGCCAGAAATCGCTTCCCCGCATTCTTCCCAAATACCTTCAGCGCCTGCTCCACTACGGCCGCCTTCGTGCTTCCAACATCCGTCAGCAACGTCGTCGCCGGCAACCCCGGACCCAGCCGCCCAATCAAATCGACAATCGCCAGCACCGGCGTAGCCAGCACCACCAACTGGCTGCCGCGCACCGCGTCCCCGGGCTCGACAGATCCGCTGTCGATCACCCCGCGCATCTTCGCTTTCCTCAGCGCCGACTCCCGGTCGCACCCCACAATCCGTCCGGCAAACCGCCGCTTCCGCAGCGCCAGCGCAAACGACCCGCCAATCAGCCCCGTCCCAATAATCGTGATTTGCCGAATCGCCATATGGAAGTAATCTCACCACGGAGACACAGAGGCACGGAGAAGAACAGATTAGGTATTGATTTCTTGCCTGAAGCCGTCGAGAAGTGGCGCGAACCTCTTCACAGCAGGCTGCTCAAGAATCAGAATCAAGAATTGCTCTTCTCTGTGCCTCCGTGTCTCCGTGGTGAGCAGGGTTACCCGATTTTTCTGCGCACCGCCGGCGCAATCATCCGCAACTCATCCATCAGCGTCGCGAATTGCTCGGGAAACAGCGACTGCGCCCCATCCGACCACGCGTTGTTCGGATCGCAATGCACCTCAATCAGCAGCGCATCCGCTCCCGCCGCCACCGAAGCCCGCGCCATGGGCGCAACCTTGTCGCGCCGCCCGGTTCCATGCGACGGATCGGCCGTCATCGGCAAATGCGATAGCTTGTGGATAATCGGAATCGCCGAAATATCCATCGTGTTCCGCGTGTAAGTCTCAAACGTCCGGATCCCGCGCTCGCACAAAATCACTTCATAATTTCCGCCCGCCATAATGTATTCCGCCGACAGCAGCAGCTCTTCCAGAGTCGCCGCGATCCCGCGCTTCACCAGCACCGGCTTTCGCACCTTCCCCAGTTCGCGCAGCAGATTGAAGTTCTGCATGTTGCGCGCCCCCACCTGCAAAATGTCCACGTACGGCAGCATCATCGGAATCTGCGAGATCTCCATCACCTCGCTGATCACCAGCAGCTTGAATTTCTCTCCCGCCTCCCGCAGCAGCTTCAGCGCATCTTCTCCATGCCCCTGAAAAGAATAAGGAGAACTCCGCGGCTTGAACGCTCCACCCCGCAGTACCCGCGCCCCCGCCTTAGCCACCGCTTCCGCCGTGGAAAAAAGCTGCTCCCGCGATTCCACCGAGCACGGTCCTGCCATCACTACCACTTCGTTTCCGCCAACATCAATTCCGTTCGCCAGCTTGACGATCGTTCCTTCAGGACGAAAACCTTTCCCCGCCAGCTTGTAGGGCGAACTGATGCGATGGACTTCCTGCACCCCCGGCAGCAACTCCAGGATGCGGATGTCAAAATCAATCCCCGCTCCCACCGCGCCCAGCACGGTCTGCCGCGCCCCGGTCGACCGGTGCACTTCAAAACCCATCTTCACCAGGTGCTCTATAACCTGCTGAATCTGCCCTTCATCCGCCACTTCCTGCATCGCAACTATCATAAGAATGTCTCTGCTTCTAGCTTCTAGCTTCTAGCTTCTAGCCTGCCCCGTACTCGTTGTCATTCCGAGCGAAGCGAGGAACCTGCTGTTCCATCCACCATCCCCGGCCCCGCCCACCTCACGAAATCATCCCCACCTTATCCCAAGGCTCTTCAGAGCGGGTTTCGGCCGACGACTAACCACCAGCGACGGTTCTCAATCATTCACGTCCGAATCCAACTCCGTCTCCGCAGCTTTCGCTTCGTCCGCCCTCGCCCCGATCCCTTCCTTTTGAATATTCCGCATCACATCCATGATCCGTTCGAAAATCCGTACCAGATCCCGCCCCGGCAGCGGGCCCCGATTCGTCTCCTGCACGTTCTCAAACACAATCCGCTCCCGCTCCGGCTCGTAAATCGGTAAATTCGTATTCCGCTTCAGCCGCCCAATCTCCACCGCAGCCCGCGCCCGCTCGCTCAGCAGCTCCACCAGCCGTCGGTCTAACTCATCAATCTTCTTCCGCCAATCCGCGATATCCATGAGGTTCTTATACCAACTCTGTCATCCCGAACGAGGATTGCGCTTCGCGAAAGCGAAGCACAACCGCAGTCGAACGCCCCCTGGCCGCTTTGTGTGCCGCCCGCCTCGCAAGGCACTTCCATAACCGCCCTGCGCTTCATTTCTTTCGGCTTGAGATTAGCCCAAGCCCAATCTAGAGCTGGCAGCTGTGAGCTTCCTCACAAATTCTCCCACAGCCGCCGCTTCCCGTCCCTGATTCCGCTCAACCGTCTCCACAATCGCGCTGCCTACGACAACTGCGTCCGCAAACTTACCCACCTCCGCAAACTGCTCCGCATTCGAAATCCCAAATCCAACCGCAATCGGCAGCTTCGTCACACGCCGCAGACGCCGCACCAGTTTTCGCGCATCGTCCGCCAGCTGCTGCCGCGCTCCGGTCACTCCTGTCCGCGACACTGCATAAACAAATCCCCGTGATGCCTCCGCGATCCGCTTCAACCGCCCATCTGGACTGGTCGGCGCCGCCAGAAACACCGGTGCCAGATCATACGCCCGCATCGCGGCGAGATATTCCCCAGCCTCTTCCACCGGCAAATCCGTCACCAGCACGCCATCCACTCCCGCATGCCGCGCCACCATGCAAAACTTCTCCATCCCCATCCTCAAGATCGGATTCAAATACGAAAACACAACCAGCCCCGTGGACTGCGCATGCTGCCGCACCTCGGCCGCCAGCGTCAGCACCTGCGCCAGGCATGTCCCATGCTTCAGCGCCCGCTCGCTAGCCCGCTGAATCACCGGACCATCCGCCACCGGATCGCTGAACGGCACACCCAGCTCAATCACATCCGCGCCCGCCTCAATCGCCGCCAGCACCACGGCCCGCGTAGTCGCAATATCCGGATCCCCGCAAGTCACATACACGACCAGTGCCGGGCTTCGATAGAAATTCAATGGCATGGTCTCGTCGAATCCCCGAATCAAACCCCATTACCCTCGTAATCGTGTGCTGCCCCTAACGTCTTGCTAGACTTCGCGTAATTGGGGCGCTGCCTGTGCATCTTGATGTCGAATCCGTGAGGCTGCTTTTCACCTTTGCCATATTATTCCTGGTCGGCATTCCTGCCATCACCAGGTCCGTCTGGTTGCCGCGCAACCTGCAATGCGAAGTAGTTCCCCGCGACAAACTCACGCCTCGCCAAGCCGCCTTCTTCGACTCCTACGACAAGAAGATGGCGGAGATGGCGTACTTCCCAATCAGTACCTTTCGTGTCACAAACCTGAAAGGTCAAAATTTGAACTGCGCTTACGCAAATTCAGCCGATCCAGCACGCTGCCTTGCAACCATGATGAGCATCGGACCATCATTCACCACGTGTCTCGAAATCGTTACTCGCTACGCCGACGGCACCCGCCTGAGCACGAAGAACACGCAACTGAGTCCCGTGCTGGCCATCATGCCCAACCGCATCGTGCAACAGTTTCCCGGAATCCAGGATCCGGCTGAACTCAAACGCCGACACGACCAAAAGTCTGAAACGCTGCAGAATCGCTCACCAGAATTCCGTCCTCCGAGTTCGTATCTAACGGACCTCAACGAATACCACCAGCAGTTTTGCCAGTACCAGGAAGCGCGAAAGCTTCTGCGTTTCGACAAGTCAGCGGGACTTTACCGCGCCACCTATAGAACCGGCCTCCGAGGAGTAGCCAACTATGTAAATCCGCTGGCCGACAACTTCACGGTACCACGCTTCATTCTCGGTACCCTTCTCGGCGCCGGGCTCCCCTTGATCGCCGCCACTCAGCGCGGCCCGATCTTGTCATGGCTTTCAACTTTCGGCACAACCAACCTCGCCCTCGCAGCAACCCTGCTGACTCCGGTCGCTTGCACCATCGCCGCCATTGCCATCGGGAGCATTTTCACCAAGAAGGCCTTCATTTGGGCGCTCGTGCTCGGATTCCTCCCGGCCAAACTGCTCGCTCTGAGCACCGGTCTCTCGCTCGGCTCCGGACTATGGATGGCACTCGTCGCCGACTTCGCCGCCCGCTTCTGCGTGGCCCGCCGTAAGCTGCTCTAAACGCCCCACATATTCTTCGCTCTATCCCTCCAATTTAAGATTCTCCCGCATAATCCCAATATCCTTATCTCCGCGTCCGGAAATATTCACCAGCACTACCTCGGACTTCTTCATCTTAGGCACCCGCTTCACCACTTCCGCCACGGCATGCGCTGACTCCAGCGCTGGAATAATTCCCTCCGTCCGCGCCAGCAAAGTAGTAGCCTCCAGCGCCTCCGCATCCGACGCCGGAACATACTCCGCCCGCCCCGAATCCCTCAACGCCGCATGCTCCGGCCCAATCGACGGATAATCCAGCCCCGCCGACACCGAGTGCGTAGTCGCAATCTGCCCCGCCGCATCCTGTAGCACGTAAGAATAGGTCCCCTGCAAAACCCCCGGCGACCCCCCCCGAAACCGGGCCGCATGCTGGCCCAGCCGATCGCCGCGCCCGCCTGCCTCCACTCCAATCAATCGCACCTTCTTATCCTTGATGAACTCGTAGAAAATTCCGATCGCATTCGATCCCCCACCCACGCAAGCAATCACCGCCGCTGGCAGTTTCCCCTCAGCCTTCAAAATTTGCGCCCGCGCCTCCCGTCCGATCACGCGATGAAAATCCCGAACCATCGTCGGATACGGATGCGCCCCCAGCACGCTCCCCAACAAATAATGCGTAGTCCGCACGTTCGTAACCCAGTCGCGCATCGCCTCATTGATCGCATCCTTCAAAGTCCGCGACCCAGACGCCACCCCGCGCACTTCCGCTCCCAGCAACCGCATGCGGAACACATTCAATTCCTGCCGGCGCATGTCCTCGGTCCCCATGTACACGACGCACTCAAATCCCAGCAGCGCGCAAACCGTAGCCGTAGCCACACCATGCTGCCCCGCACCAGTCTCCGCGATCACGCGCCGTTTGCCCATCCGCTCCACCAGCAGCCCCTGTCCCAGACAGTTATTGATCTTGTGCGCCCCGGTGTGCAGCAAATCTTCCCGCTTCAAATAAATCTTCGCCCCGCCCAATTTCTGCGTGAGCCGCCGCGCAAACGAAAGCGCCGTAGGACGCCCCGCATAAGTCCGCAGCAACCCCTCCAGCCGGCGCTGAAACTTCGGATCGCGCTTCGCCTTCTCATACTCCCGCTCCAACTCCTCCAGCACCGCCATCAAAGTCTCCGGCACATACCGTCCGCCGTAAACCCCAAACCGCCCCGGCTCGCTTACAACGCGCAGGGCGCCCCGTCCTTCTCGCGTTCTTTGCGAGAGGGCGGGGATTTTGACTTTCTTAATCCCAGCTCGATTCTTATTGATAGTAGCCGTAGCCATTTCTAATTCCCGTCTTTCCCAACTCACTTAAACTTTGTCATTCCGAACCGGCGAAGCCGGAGAGGAACCCGCTTCCCGCATCCACCGGCAACCACCCAGTCACTACGCCATCTGACGGCGCAACCGTGGAAGAGCGGCGCTTCAGCGCCGCGTAAAAGCACAAAAAAGACAGCAGGGCTTCAGCCCCCGGATCTATGAAGCCCATCCGCGTCCCGCACCGCCTTCACAAACGCCCGCACCTTCTCCGGATCTTTTTTCCCCGGCCGCGCCTCCACACCAGAAGCCACATCCACCCCCCAAGGCTTCAGAATCCCCATGGCATCCCCCACATTTGCCGGCGTCAACCCACCCGCAACGACCAGATTCACGCCGCCCCGCCGCATCGCTTCTGCAATCGGCACAGCCTTCTCCCAATCGAAGGCCTTACCCGTGCCGCCCGGCGAGCGCAGGTCACCCGAATCCAGCACAAACGTGCCGTAAAGATCCTCCGGATGCGAACAACTATCTGGACGGTTCTGCCCCCATTCTGCGGAGTCCGCGGACATCTGGATCTGTTCTACATCCTCGCCGAATAACCTCATGGGGAGCGCAATCATAAATCTTGCACGCTTCGGAAGGAGAGACGCTTCTAATATCCTCCGCGTGCCAACTTTGCCTCCGGCAGCGGTCTCTAGCGAGAAATAGGACTGCATTCCACTTAATCCCGCCTCCAGAAGAACACGCGCCGGATCCTGTTCGCCGCCATTCACAAACACTCCAATCTTCTCCACGCTCTCGGGCAGCTTCCCCACAATCTCCCGCGCCGCCTCAACACTAACTCTCCGCGGACTCTTCTCATAAAACACAAACCCCACCGCATCCGCCCCGGCCTCAACTGCGGTCAGCGCATCCTCCAAATTCGTCATCCCACAAATTTTCACCCAAGTCATAAGCACAGTTGTCCGCTGCAAGTAAAAACTCGCGGCTCAGCACTCACTTCGCACTCGGTACAGGGTACTGGGTACTCGAAACCAGCGCCCGCAGCGCCTCACCCGGCGCGTCCGCCCGCATCAAAGTCTCCCCAATTAAAAACGCCTGGTACCCCGCCGCCCGCAGCCGAGCAATATCCTCCGCCGACCGAATCCCGCTCTCCGCCACCCGCAACACATTCTTCGGAAGCCGCTCCGCCAGCCGGAACGCCGTCTCCCCATCCACTCTAAATGTCCTCAGATCGCGCGTGTTCACTCCAATCAAATCGCACCCGGCGTCCAAAGCCCGCTGCAACTCTCCCTCATCGTGCACCTCGCACAAAACGTCGAGCCCGTGTAATCCAGCGCCCACAGCGAGCCTGTTCAGTTCTGCGTTCGTCAAAGCCGCCACAATCAGCAACACCGCATCCGCCGAGTTCGCCCGCGCCTCCAGCAACTGAAATTCATCCACAATAAAATCCTTGCGCAGACACGGAACCTTCACCGCCGCCGAAGCCAACTTCAAATTCTCCAGCGACCCTTGAAAAAACTCCTCATCAGTCAGCACCGAAAGCGCCGCCGCGCCAGCCTCTTCCAACTCCTTCGCCAGTTCCTCCACACAAAACTCCGCCCGGATCAATCCCTTCGACGGCGACGCCTTCTTCAATTCCGCAATCACCGCCACGCCGCGTCGACTCTT
Source organism: uncultured Acidobacteriaceae bacterium (assembly GCA_963770235.1). Classification (GTDB taxonomy): domain Bacteria; phylum Acidobacteriota; class Terriglobia; order Terriglobales; family Acidobacteriaceae; genus Sulfotelmatobacter. The sequence continues at coordinate 89,686 of CAVYOW010000011.1, forward strand.
TTCCTCCAGCGCCCGCCGAAACCCGCGCGGCACATGCCTTTCTGCCCGCTGCTCCAACTCCCGCAAATCAGCCGTTCTTTTGATCTCCGCGACTTTCCGCCGCGTAGAACCCACAATCTGATCAAGGGAAACAGGCATAACAAGTGCCTGAATTATACGGGAAGGAATGACTCGCGAATCGGGAAGACGATCAGCGGCACCCGCTCACATGGGACAGCGGAAGTCGTGCGGGGACAGCCGCCTCGGCTGTCCAGTCGAGCGCAGCGAGGCGCGCGGGCAAGGCACCCAGGCACGCTTTTTTCACTTCTTAATGGTGCCATCGAAGGGACTCGAACCCCCACACCGTTGCCGGTACATGGACCTGAACCATGCGCGTCTGCCAATTCCGCCACGATGGCAATCTGAATTGCAATGCAGCGGCGGCCGCAAGGCCGCCGTGTCAGGAAGACTAACTTATCTATTTTTGCAGCCCGCTATCAGCCTGTCAAACCACCGCCGCGTTTGCCTAAGGCCGGAGCCCGAACCCGAAGCCCGACCTACCCCAGCTTCGCCGTCATCGAAATCTTCGCGTTCAGCACCTTCGACACGGGACAGCCCTTCTCCGCCGCCTCCGCATACTTCTGAAACGCCGCCGCATCCGCCCCCGGAACCTTCCCCACCACATCGATGTGGCTCGCCGTAATCGTCCACCCCGAATCCAGCTTCTCCATGGTCAGAGTCACGTTCGTGCTGATGCTCTCCGGCGTCAGATTCGCCCCGCCCAGTTGCGCTGAAAGCGCCATCGAAAAGCACGCGGCATGCGCCGCCGCGATCAACTCTTCCGGATTCGTCCCCGGCCCGTTCTCAAATCGCGACGTAAATGAATATTGCGTATCTTTCAGCACTCCACCCGGCGCCGAAATCGTTCCCTTCCCGTCCTTCAGTCCGCCCTTCCACACTGCACTAGCCTTGCGTTCCATCGCGTTCTCCTAATCATGACTAAGAAAATCAACTCCGTCGCCATTGTAGACGGACATTGCCCTGCATGTCAGGTGCAGCTTCCCCGATGCCGGGATTCTCCGCACTCAACAAGAATCCGAGCAACTCAAATAAAATCCGTACCCCGGACAGGTCAACTTGACCCGCTCTCCTTCGATTCTGACGAACAATTCGGACAAAAGCGCTCCGGATGCCCCGTCCTGCTTCTACCGGTTTCTCTTCAGTTCGATTGCCTGCGGCTTGTTCCCGTTCGCTCATGCTCGTGGCATCTTCCTCTCGACTCCCTCTTGCCTCAGCCTTTCTCGAACCCCTTCGCATCAAAATTTTTTCTTGTTTTGTTCACAAATCTTTCCTGCTTCCACAGACCCTTTTGCGTTAGAATGCCCCTGCATTGAGGGTGGCTTCCAGGTACGGACCGCTCTCGGCCTTCCCCCCAGGAGGTAGTAGATGTATCGGCCCTATTCCAGCTCCCTCGCGGACTCTCGTCCGTCGTTGGATGTAGAGTTCTTGATCCGCAACCTTGCCCAGGATTTTGTCACTTCCTTTAATACTGGCAACTACGATCAGGTAGCTGCTCTCTTCGCCCATGACGGCGCATTCATGGCGCCGCACCACGACCCAGCCTATGGCCCCAAGGCCGTTGAGCGTCTGCTCCGCCAGGTCGCCGAGGCCGGATACGAGGACCTGCGCCTCGAAACTATCCGCGTGGAAGCCTCCGGCGACATGGCCGTCGAGATCGGCCGCTACACCGTGGCCGTCCGCCGGCCCGACGGCACCATCCTCGCCGACCGCGGGAAATACGTGAAAGCCTGGCGTCGTCTCGGTGCTTGGCTAATCGTCGCCGATTGCTGGAGCAGCAATCTTCCGGTTCCTTGCTAGCCGGCTCGACGGGGCGAAGGTTTCAACGTCTGAACTCGGCAGCCTGCGTTTGGATCTATGGCTTAAACTCCACCGCGACTGTCGTCTCCACCACCACCGCCTTGCCGTCAACCCGGTAAGGCTCAAATCGCCACCAGCGCAGAGCATCCGTAGCGGCCTGCGCCAGCACCTCCGGCCCATTCTGCGCCCGCACATCCACAACCGACCCGTCCCGTCCCACCACCACGTCCAGCACAATCACGCCTTGCAAATTCGCCGCTCGCGCTGCCGGAGGATAATCGGGGTCCACATGGTGAGTCACCAGTTTCAACATCGCATCTGCCGGAACTTGGGCCTGAATTTGTGACTGCTCGATCCTCGTTCCACTTTTCTGCCGACTCGGCTCCAGATCTTCCCACCCGCGATTCCAACGCCACCACAAAACCACCAGTAAAATCGTCACCGAGGCCAGCAAAAAGATCGATCCTCGGCCGAGGCGCTTGCGGATAGCCTGCGGTCCTATCGATCTCCCACTCGCGGAATCTTTCGCTGCCTCGATCGGAACCTTCCCGCGTACCCCCGGTTCGACCTCCGCTTTCGCTTCACTCGCCCAATTGCGAATTGCCGCATGCTGTTCCGCTGAAAGCCCGACAAACTCCAGCCCCAGGCGCAACTTATTGTGATTCCGCACCACAGCCCGCACGCGCAATGGATTCGCCATTAGCGGCAGCCGTATCTCCACTCCCACCGCCTCACCCGGCCGCAGTTCTCCCGCCAGCACCGCAGACACTCCGCGCTCGCCCAGGTTCACCGACCGCCCCGGCAAAGTATCCGGAATCCCCGAGCGCAGCACGGTCACGTCCAGCGGCGCCTGCACCCGGTATCGCGGCCCACGCCGCCGCGTAGGCTCATCCCGGCCCTGCGTTTGCGCTTTTGCCACAGTTCGGCGTTTCTTTTTGAAGAATTGTGAAAAAGGCATCTCTGGAATTGATATCTCCGCGACTTCGTGGTGGAAAAAGGTTTTATTTGTTGCGGGCCCGCAGTTCCACAATCTCGCTCCCGTTCGCCACCAGCACTACGCTCGCCATGCCAATGAACAGCCCGTGTTCCACCACTCCCGGCATATCGCTAAGTTGCCGCGCCAGTCCATCCGCATCCGGAATCTGCCCGAACCGGCAATCCAGAATGTAGTTATTCTCATCGGTCAAGTACGGCTTCCCATCCGTTCCCCGCCGCATCTCAACCTTCGCTCCCAGCGCCTCAATTTTCTTCCGCACCACCGCTTGCGCGAACTTGATTACTTCCACCGGCAGCGGAAACTTCCCCAGCACCGGAACTCTCTTCGTCGCATCGGCCACAATCACGAGTTGCCGGGTCGCCGAGGCCACAATTTTTTCCCGCAGCAGCGCCCCACCACCACCTTTAATCAACCGCAATTGCGGATCAACTTCGTCCGCGCCGTCCACCGTCACGTCGATCTCCTGGCATTCATCCAGCGTGGTAAGTGGAATCCCCAGGCCAGCCGCCTGCTCCCTCGAACGGTCGGAGCTGGGTATGCCGCGAATCCTCAGACCGTTCTTCACCTGTTCCCCCAACAACTCGATGAAGTATGCCGCCGTCGATCCCGTCCCCAGCCCAACCACTTGCCCATTCTTGACAAACCGCAAGCTTGCTCGCGCCGCCGCTTCTTTTTCCTGGTCGTTCGCCATAAGTTTTCGATCCCGCAGATGCTCATGTGGAGACAGCTTCCCCGAGCCTGCCCTGAGCGGAGTCGAAGGGGCCGTCCAGCCGAGCGAAGCTCGATTCGACCACCACGAATCGCGCCTTCAGACGCCACGCCTAACCCAAGCTTTTCTGCACGTAAATCAAATACCCCGCCAGCGCCATTCCAAACAGCACCGTCACAATCGCCACCAGATCCACCACAAATCCCGCCGGTTCAAACTTCCCCTCATCCAGTTGTGCCCGCGTTTTTCGATAGCGCGCCAATCCCGCCACCATCAGCCCCACGCCCGCCAGAATCGCGCTCATCCCCATCCACACCGAAAACCCTGTGGTCTTCGACCCGTGTCCCTGAAACTCCGTCAACTGCCTCATTGCGATGGCAAACCGCCCAATCGCAAATCCAAACACCACAACCGCGACACTGGTCCGCACCCAGGCCAGAAACGTGCGCTCGTTCGCTAAATGATCGCGAGCTCGATTGGAATTCTCAATCACAGGCTCTCCCCATCAGGCCGGACGACGGCAGGATGATGACGGCAGCATTATTCCACAGCCTTCGCCACCAGCGCGCCCACAACCGCAATATTCTTGATCAACTCCTCCGGCACGCCATGCCGCTGCTGCAGATACTCCGGACTATTGTAGGAAACCCAAACCTTGCCGCCTTCATCTTCCGAAACCAGCGCCTTCAGCGGCAGATCGATCGCCACCGAGGGCGCAGCCACCATTACAGGCGTCCCTCCCTTGGGATTCCCGAAGATCACCAACTTGGTCGGACGCATCTTCATGCCAACCTTCTCTGCTTCGCCGCTATGGTCCACCAGAGCGAACACGCGCACCCCACGCTCGGCAAGAACAGATTCCAGCCGCCGCACCGTTTCTTCCACCTTATAAGGGCTGGCAACCTGTAACAGACCGTTCCCTTGCATAACCTCACTCCTTTCCACAAAGTCGATTAGTTCAATGCGCCAACTTCTGCCCCGCAATCATCCTCCCCAGAATCTCCTTCAGAATCTTCGCCGCCACCGTAGCCGTCATTCCCGAAACATCCTGCGCCGGGTTGTACTCCACGATGTCCGCCCCGACGATGCTCCCTTCGATCGCGTGCAGGTGTGCAATCGCTTCGCGCACCGTCATCCCACCCGGCTCGCGGTGAGAGATCCCCGGGGCAAACGCCGGATCGAGCACATCCATATCGAACGAAACATAAACCGGCCCGCGGATTCTCAAACGGCCGTAAGCGGGCAGCGCCGGCATCTGCACGACCTCGACCCCGAACCTGGCCGCCTGCTCGCTCTGATGCCCGTTCATCGTTCGAATCCCCACCTGCACCAGCCGCTTCGCCAGCCGCTCCTCCATAATGCGCGCAAACGGGCACGCATGCGACACCCGGCTGCCCTCGAACTCGTCGTACAAATCCGGATGCGCGTCGAAATGAACAATCGTCAACTCCCCATACCGCCCCGCAAAAGCCTTCAGGATCGGATAAGTGATCGAATGATCCCCGCCCAACGAGACGGGACGGTCGCCCTTCTCCAACAGCTCGCCGACCGCGCGCTCAATCTCTGCAAAATCATCGCCAACCTTCTCCCGCGAATTGTCTAGCCGCAAGTCTCCCGCGTCCGCAAACGCGCCCACCGCACCCAAGTCGACGCCCAGCTCGGTCCATTTGTTAGAAGCATCGCCGCGTAAAGCCTCGCGAATCTTCGCCGGAGCACCCGCCGCTCCCCGCAGATAAGACGAGTTCACATCCAGCGGAATTCCGAGCAGAGTTGGCACGCCCGAGTTGGCTCCTGCGCCTGAGGGATGCATGACAGTCTATATCTCCCTGAGTCGAAACGGCCGCAATCGGTCGTTCCGTCTAGCGCTTGTGGAAATTTCTTAACCTGCGCTTTACATTTCCCACGAAAGCCCGGCGAATTTCTTACGATTCGCAAACGGCTCTCTTACCCTGCTCCTCCCTGTGGATTTCTTTTCTTCGGGAATTCATCTCGCCGTCACCTCCCGTAATCATGCTCTCACTACCTTGACGTCTGCAGTTCTCTGTACGTCAAGGAGGAGATTCATGTCTTCGTCAAGTTTCCTGTCCAAAGCCCGACAGCACCTCGCGGTTGGCGCAAGCCTGCTCGCTCTGCTCGTCAACCTGGGAGCGCCGGTGACCTCCGCCGCTCAGTCACCTGCCTTTCAAACGCCCACCGCCTCGCCCATCAAACATGTGATCGTGCTCATCGGAGAAAACCGCAGCTTCGATCACGTTTTCGCCACTTACATTCCCAAACCTGGACAGTTTGTCTCCAATCTGCTCTCCAAAGGCATCGTCAAATGGGACGGAACTCCCGGCCCCAACTACAAGCTTTCAGCACAATACAGCGCGGTCGATAGCACCACGGTTGGCGCTGGCACGTATGCCATTAACCCACCGGAAAAGACCCCCTACACAAACGACCCGCTCGTGGTCGCGGGTGGCCCCACCGTCCCCTACCTTCCGACCCTGGCTGAGGCCCAGCAGATTGAACCCGGGCAACTCTGGCCAACTTATTACGTCGACCTGACGATCGGCGGCACGGGCCTGACTGCCTACGTTGATCCCGACACGCGCATTCCGAACGTGTTTGACCTGCCCGGCGGCGCCTTCCAGCTCACTTCTCCCACGCTCACCTACGACGACTATGCCAACAGTCCCGTGCACCGCTTCTTCCAGATGTGGCAGCAGACGGACTGCAACCTGGCGGCCGCGACCAGAGAAAATCCCAGCGGTTGCCAGAACGACCTCTTCCCCTGGGTAGAAGTCACCATCGGCTGCGGCAGCGACACTTGCTCGACCGGCACTCTCCTCCCGCCGACCAACTTCATCGGCACCGGTGAAGGCTCTACCTCCATGGAGTTCTTTAACGTGCTCAAGGGCGATGTCCCTTACCTGAAGAGCCTGGCCGACAACTACACGCTGAGCGACAACTTCCATCAATCCGTGATGGGCGGCACCATGGCAAACCACATCGAGTTCGGCTTCGCCGACTCCATCTGGTATAGCGACGGCAAAGGCAAGCCGCTCACTCCGCCGGCCAACCAGATTGAAAACCCGAATCCGCAACCCGGCACCAACAACTGGTACGACTCAGATGGATACGGAGCCAGCAACGGCACCGGCGGCGGAAGCTACGTCAATTGCGGCGATCTGGGCCAGCCCGGCGTGCCTGCCATCGTGAACTACCTCGAGTCCTTGCCCCGTCCGGTCGCCCCCAATTGCGATGCGGGACACTACTATATCTTGAATAACTACAACCCAGGCTACAACGGGGACGGATCTTCCTCGCTCTCGCTTTCTCCCTTTACTCTTCCCGGCTCTTCCGTCCGCCACATTGGCGATGCCCTCTCGGAGAAAAAGATTTCCTGGAAGTATTACGGAGACGGTTGGGATGTTTTCGTGACCGACCCAGCCTTCAAGAACCCGTTGAACACCTATTGCAACATCTGCAACCCGTTCAACTACGCCACCGATGTCATGACCAACTCCACGCTACGCGAGGAGCACATTCAGGATTCTCAGAACATCTACAAAGACATCAAGGCGGGAGAACTGCCGGCAGTGTCGATTGTCAAACCCGGCTGGCCCTCTGACGGCCATCCGGCATCTTCGAAGCTCGAACTGTTCGAGGGTTTTGCGAAAAACATCATCAGCGCAGTGCAGGCCAACCCCGAACTGTGGGCGAGCACCGCGATCTTCATCACCTTCGACGAAGGCGGCGGCTACTATGATTCCGGCTACATCCAGCCCGTCGATTTCTTCGGGGACGGCACCCGGATTCCGTTGCTGATTGTTTCACCCTTCGCCCGGGGTGGACATGTCAACCATACTTATGCCGACCACGTTTCCATCACCAAGTTTATCGAGCGGAACTTCGGGCTGCGCCCGTTGACCGCCCGTAGCCGCGACAATCTGCCCAACCCGAAGGCGGCCTGGGACAATCCCTACGTGCCGTTGAACAGCCCTGCGATTGGCGACCTGTTCGACGCGTTCAACTTCTATGGACACGGGTACGAAAGCGGGCGATAACCAGGCTGATGTGGCCTCGGAACTGCCCATGGCAAACCAGCCGGTCAGGGATACACTTCCCTGACCGGCTGTCTACTTGCGCGACAGAGCTCCGTGGGGATTGGCATTTTTACCAGATTTTCACACTGCTACGCCTTCGCGGCGTTGATGATTACAAGTAACGCAACGTGGTGAATTCTCACTTCTGGAATCTGTAACCAAAACATCTCTCTGGAGAATCTCCTTGGTCTTAAGTAGGCGCGACTTACTGCGAATGGGCGTCTGCGCCGGTGCGGGTCTCCTGGCCGCCCCTCGGCGCCTGTTGGCGCAACAAGCAGGCGTCAGTCCAGCCATGAATATGGGGCAGAACGCCGCCCGTGCGGCGTCGATCCCCCAGTTTCACCAGGCGCAACCGGCCGGTCCGCTGCCCAGCTATGTGACGCCATTGTCGACCCCGCCAGTAATTCGCCCTCAATCCGCCGTAGTTCCCGTTCGCATGATTCCTTTCCAACACAAGGCGCATCGCGACCTTCCGCCCGCCACCATCTGGGGCTACAACGGCATGTGGCCCGGACCAACCTTCGAAGTGCGCAAAGGTCAGCCCCTTTCCGTGAAATGGTCAAACCAACTCCCCACCAAACATTTCCTCCCCATCGACAACACCATCCACGGCTCCGAGGAAAACGTCCCTGAAGTCCGCACCGTCACCCACGTTCACGGCGCTCAGACCCTGCCCGAAAGCGACGGTTACCCCGACTCCTGGTTCACTTCCGACGGCAAAACCGGCTCCGTCCCCGCCGCCAATCCCACCCACTACCCGAACGGCCAGTCCGCCACCACGCTCTGGTACCACGATCACGCTCTAGGCATCACACGCCTCAATGTCTATGCAGGACTGGCCGGCTTTTACCTTATTCGTGACGACGAAGAAGAAGCCCTCAACCTTCCCAGCGGACCCTACGAAATCCCCCTAATGATCCAGGACCGCAAGTTCGGCGTCGACGGCTCCTTGCTATATCCCCCGCCCAAAAACGGCACCCATCCCATGTGGATGCAGGAATTTTTCGGCGACACCATCTGCGTCAACGGCAAAGCCGCCCCATTTCTGGAAGTGGAACCGCGCAAGTACCGTTTCCGGATGGTGAACGGCTCAAACTCCCGCTTTTATCACCTGACACTGGTCCCCGCCGACGCCGCCGGCAAGCCCAATGGCAACCCCGTCGACGCTCCGCCCTTTCGTCAAATTGGAACCGATGGCGGTCTGCTGCCAGCCCCGTTAAGCATGCATTACCTGATCTTCTCTCCCGGAGAGCGCTTCGACCTCATCATCGACTTCTCCGAGCACAAGGGAGCGAACCTCGCCCTCATCAACGACGCCCCAGCTCCCTACGCCCGCGGCGGCGAGATCGTACCCTCTGACGTAATGCTGTTCAAGGTCACGAAGCCACTCGCCGAAAAAGATTCCAGTTCGCTCCCCGATACGCTCGTGCCCTGGACCCCGCTCGATCCCTCGCACGCGGTTCGCGAAAGAGCCCTGGCCCTCACCGAGATGGATCGCCCGTCCGACGGCTACACCATGATCGGCCTCCTGGGTCAAAAGCACTGGGACGACCCCATCACGGAAGACCCCAAGGCCGGCTCCACGGAAATCTGGTCCTTCGCCAACGCCACCGGCGATGTTCATCCCATTCACATGCACCTCGTCCAGTTTCAAGTGTTGAATCGCCAGACATTTGATGTGAAGACGTACGCGCAAACCGGCAAGCTAGTCTTCACTGGCATCCCCATGCCGCCGGAGTCAAACGAGCGCCCCGCCTGGAAAGACACGATCAAAACCTATTCCGGATACATAACGCGCGTAATCGCCCGCTTCGATCTACCCGCCGGCACTCAGGTCAACCCGGGCGATGAATTCCGCTACGTCTGGCATTGCCACGTCCTCGAACACGAAGACAACGAAATGATGCGCCCCTACAAAATCGTCGCCTGAAGTGCCCCGTCAAGCTGTCGTATTCTGAAATAGTTGTCATTCTGAAACAGTTGTCATCCTGAGCGAAGTGACTGCTTCGCGAAGCGAAGCAGTCACGCAGTCGAAGGATCCCTACATCCTCAACTACACCCAGCAGGATCAAGGCGCTCTACTCTGTGTCCCCCGTGACCTCCGTGGTTAAGATTTGCCTTTCCCAGCCACCAGAATCCCCCGCATCCCGTTCAGCATCCGTTATCCTAGTAAACGAATATGCCTACGCAGAGATCCAAGTCTTCCAACGGCGGAGCAAGAACTGCCGTAATTGAAACGCCAGCCAATCCCGAGCGCGAACGCATCTTCAACGCCTTCCGCCAATGGGGATACCTCGAAGGCGACCTCGACCCGCTCGGCTTCCTCCGCCCGCGCGTAGCTCCCGAACTGCAGATCGAAGGCGAATACGCCCGCGAAGCCCGCGCCATCTATGCCAGCACCATCGGCGTCGAGATCAATCACATCTACGCCCCCGAACGCCGCCGCTGGATCTACGAGCAGATGGAATCGCCCGCTCAGGGTTTCGAGGTTACCGAATCCGAGGTTGCCGAATCCGAGGTTGCCGATTCCGAGGTTCCTAAAAAAGACCAGAAGCGCATCCTCGATCTGCTGATCCGCGCCGACATCTTCGAGCAGGTCATGCAGCAGCGATATCTCGGCAGCAAGCGCTTCTCGCTCGAAGGCGTCACCGCGCTGATCCCCTTAGTCGACGAAATCCTCGACACCGGCTCCCGCCTCGGCGCCACCGAACTGGTGATGGGCATGAGCCACCGCGGCCGCCTCAACGTCATCGCCCACGTAGCCAAGCGCCCCCCGGACGAAATCTTCGCCGGCTTCGAAGACGTCAACCCGCGCAGCGTTCTAGGTTCCGGCGACGTCAAGTACCACATGGGAGCGACCGGCGAGTACATCACCCGCAGCGGCAACAAAGTTCACATCCATCTGGTTTCGAATCCCAGCCACCTCGAAGCCGTCGATCCGGTAACGGTCGGCCGCACTCGCGCCAAGCAAGACCGCACCGGAGAAGGCGGACGCGAAAAATATCTCCCGCTCCTGGTCCACGGCGACGCCGCTTTCGCCGGACAAGGCATCCTCGCCGAAACCATGAACTACGCCGACCTCCCCGGCTACACCGTCGGCGGCACCATTCACGTAATCGTGAACAATCTCCTCGGCTTCACCACCAGCTATCTCGAAGAGCACTCCACCCGCTTCGCCGCCTGCATCGCGCGCCGCCAGTCCATCCCCATCTTCCACGTCAACGGCGAAGATGTGGACGCGGTCGTCCGCGTAGCCCGCCTCGCCACCGAATATCGCTACCGGTTCGGCACCGACGTGGTCATCGACCTGATCGGCTACCGCCGCCACGGTCACAGCGAAGTCGACGACCCCACCATCACCCAGCCGCTGCTCTACAAAAGGATCAAAGAGCATCCCCCGCTATGGGAAATCTACGCCGACGACATCGGAGCGACCAACGCCCCGGCGCAAGTCGCCGCCATCAAAGCCGAGTTCGAATCCGCCCAGAAAAATGCCGGCAAGCTAACCAAGAAGCCGCTGATGCGCGACCTGCCCAAATATTGGGACCAATACTACGGCGGCCTCCACAAGCCAGAATTCGAAGTGGAAACCGGACTCTCGACCGAGGAACTCGCAGAGCTTACCAGTCACCTCACGACATATCCCGAGGGCTTCCACATTCACCCCAAAGTGAAAAAGCTCCTCGAGCAGCGCGCCGAAATGGGTACCGGCAAGCGCCCCGTGGACTACGGCATGGCCGAAGCTCTAGCCTTCGCCAGCCTGGCAAAAGCCGGCATCCCGGTTCGACTCAGTGGCCAGGACTCCCGCCGCGGCACCTTCAACCAGCGCCATTCCGTTCTAATCGATATCGAGAACGAAAATGAATACGTGCCGCTCGAAAACATCGCCCCCGGCCAGGCCCGCTGCGGAATCCACAACTCCACTCTTTCCGAACCCGGCGTCCTCGGCTTCGAATACGGCTACAGCCGCGACTATCCCGAAGCGCTGGTTCTCTGGGAAGCCCAGTTCGGCGATTTCGTAAACGTAGCCCAGGCCATCATCGACCAGTTCATCTCCGCCGGCGAAGCGAAATGGAATCTGCTCTCCGGCCTGGTACTGCTTCTCCCCCACGGCTACGAAGGCCAGGGACCGGAACACTCCAGCGCCCGCATCGAGCGCTTCCTGCAGCTAGCCGCGAAACACAACATCCAGATCACGCAGCCATCGAACGCCGCGCAGTATTTTCACCTGCTCCGCCGCCAGGCCCTGCGCCACTGGCGCAAACCGCTGGTAGTCTTCACCCCGAAAAGCATGCTGCGCCATCCCGACGCCTCCTCGCCCATCGCAGACTTCACCCAAAAGAATTTCCAGAACGTTCTCCCCGACACCGAAATCGGAGAAGCCGACCGCATCCTGGTCTGCACCGGCAAGATCGGCCACGAACTCCAGGCCGAACGTAAAAAGAGAAAAGACAACTCCACGGCAATCGTGTTTCTGGAACAGCTCTATCCCTTCCCGGAAAAAGAACTCACCGCCGAATTCGCCCGCCACGGCGAAACCGGCGACATCGTCTGGGTGCAGGAAGAGCCCGCCAACATGGGAGCACTATTCAACATGCTGCCCCGCCTCCAACGCATAGCCGGCAACCGCCACGTCCTCTCAGTAAAGCGCAGCTCCAGCGCCAGCCCGGCAACAGGCAGCGCCAAAGCCCACGAGGTAGAACAAAAGACGCTGCTGACCCTAGCCTTCACCACAAAGGGATAAGCAGGGATCACCACAACTCATGTGGGGACAGCCGCCTCGGCTGTCCAGCGAGCAAAGCGAGCTCGTTTCCCACGCCGCGATTCTTGATGCCCCCCAGCGGACCCGCCTCGTTCCTAATCCGGCCTCTTGCTCTCGTCAAAGTGCAATTCGCGAAGTGAGTCGATTTCCGAGTCTAACTCACTCTGTGACGGTGCGTTCACCTGAATGGCTAGTATGCTTCTGTCCTTGAGAGGAATCACGACAGCAGCGTTGTAGGGCGGTGCTGAGTCTGCGGGGTGCCAGTAATCCAACCGCCAAATTGCATAGCCAGCGAGCGAGACCCTTTTCGACTCCGATATCTTGACTCCCTGCCACTCCGCGACTGTCTGTCGCATTGCCCCCAAATATCTCGCGGCGATTTCGCTACGTGAAGATCCTGCAGGCCTAATCTTTTTGTCATGCAAGAAAGCCATCCGCGGAATTCCCGCTCGTTCGGGGGCGTCCCAGAGAGCCAGTATCACGTGCTCGCGCCCGCTCGGATCGTGCCGCTGCCTCACCATCTCCTGCTCAGTTTTCGAATAGAAACTCGCGGGGAACGAAAACGTCATGCCGATGTCATCGCTTCGAAAAACATGCCCCTCGACACGGTCTCCGGCTCGGGATCTACCAAAACCGATAAGAAAACAGACTAGGAAAACGCAAATACGGAGCGCGCTGCGAAAGCCATGGCTCATGCCGCCCATCCTACACCGGGCTTTCCAATTTGGTCGACTAGGGTCTTTCCGTGACCGCCTTGCCCCCAGCTCCCGGCAGCACAGTCTTCGCTCCACCAGCACCTTCCCCAGCAAACAACGCTTCCAAATTCGGATACGCATAAATAGTAGGCGCATGATTCTGCATCAACCCGCCGGTGTCGGCCGTAGGCCCATAATTGCTATGCAAATCCCGCCCCAGCATCCGCAGCATAGCCATCAACTGTCCCCGATGATGCGACGTATGCGTCATCCGCCGCGTCATCACCCAAGCCCGCGACCGCTGCACATCGAAAAACTTTGCATTCTCTTCCCACCACGCCTCGTCCTTCGCCTGCAACACCGTCAGCCGTTTCCCGCTGTCCTCTGCATACCGCTTCATAAACTCCAACCGCGTCTCCGCCCTCGGCAGCGGAGGCGCGCCCACATCAATCCCCAGCATGTTGCGGAACCACAGGTCTTCGCTCACGCACTGATGCACCATCTGCTCATGCACACTGCGTCCCCGCGGATCGCCCTCCCGTGGCCGCACCGCAAGATCCACGTCCCGGAACTCGCTCCACACACTCACCACCTTTACCCGCTCGGTGGCATACGTCTCGACCAGAAATGCATATCTCATAGCCGCAAATGTTACCCTAACTTTCCAACTCCGCTCATGGGGTGCCCACGTCTCGCTTCTTTTGCGAAACGTGGGCTTTTCCGAAGATGTTACCCTAGTGCGCCGAACCTAAATCTAATGCCCCGCCGCCGCCAACTCCTCCGCCTGGCCATCGACACCGGCGGTACCTTCACCGACTGCGTCTGGACCGATCCCGTCAGCGGGAAGCTGAACATGCTAAAAGTCTTCTCCACTCCCGCCGATCCCTCCCAGGCCATCGTCGAAGCCGTCCGCAAAATCGATCACAAAGGCGAGCTCGTGATACTGCACGGCACGACAGTCGGCACCAACACCCTGCTGGAACGCAAAGGCGCGCGCACCGCTCTAATCACCACGGCCGGGTTCGAAGACGCCATCGAGATCGGCCGCCAGGCCCGCCCCAAGCTCTACGATTTCTTCTTCGACCGCATCGAACCGCTAGTCCCCGCCGATCTCCGCTTCGGCATCGAAGAACGCACCGCCAGTGACGGCGAAATCCTGACCTCGCCTTCCACAACAGACCTGGAATCCCTAGCCTCCCGGGTAAAAGCGAAGCAGCCCGAGTCCATCGCCATCTCGCTACTTTTCTCATTCGCAAATCCAGAAAACGAGCAAGCGATCGCGGAAGCGATCAAGCCCCTAGGCGTCCCGCTTTCCATCTCGCACCAGATCCTCCCCGAATTCCGCGAATACGAGCGCACCTCCACCGTAGTAATCAACGCCTACCTCCAACCGATAATGCAGTGTTACTTGAAAAACTTAGAGCAGCGCTTCTCGAGGGTGGAGCAGCGCTTCAGCGCTGCGTTAACACAATCTAGATCGGCCAGGGCTTTAGCCCCTGAGGGACCTCGGCACTCCACCCATCCCAGAATCTTCGTGATGCAATCCAGCGGCGGCATCACCCCGCTCGCCGCAGCCGCATGCGAACCGGTCCGCACCGTCCTCTCCGGCCCCGCCGGAGGCGTAGTCGGCGCCGCCGCCAGCGCCCGCCACAGCGGCTTCGAGCGCATCATCGCCTTCGACATGGGAGGCACTTCCACCGACGTCTCCCTCGTCGAAGGCGCCATCACCACCGCCAGCCACGCCGAAGTCGCCGGACTCCCCATCGCCGTCCCCATGCTCGACATTCACACCGTAGGCGCCGGCGGAGGCTCGCTGGCCCGCTTCGACGCCGCCGGTGTCCTTCGCGTAGGCCCCGAATCCGCGGGCGCCGATCCCGGCCCTATCTGCTACGGCCGCGGCACCCAGCCCACCGTCACCGACGCCAACCTATTACTGGGCCGTCTGCAACCCACACGCTTCCTCGGCGGAGACTTCACTCTCGATCTCGATCGCACCCGCCGCGTGACGCGCGAATGGCTGAAGCAGCAAGGAAGTCCGCTGACCGTCGAGAAGTTCGCCGCAGGCGTTGTCCGCGTGGTCAACGCCACCATGGAAAAAGCCATCCGCGTGGTGTCGATCGAGCGCGGCCGCGATCCCCGCGATTACGCCCTCGTAGCCTTCGGCGGCGCCGGAGGCCTCCACGCCTGCGCCCTCGCCGAAGCTCTCAGCATCCCCTATGTCATCGTGCCCAGCCCTCCCCGGCGCACTCTCCGCTCTAGGTATTCTGGTCAGCGACGTAGTAAAGGATTACTCCCGCACCGTCCTCTGGCGTGTCGCGGGCAAAGTTCCGCACGCGCGGATCGATCAGGAGTTTGCGACATTGCAGAAGCAAGCCGCAAAAGATTTTCAACAAGAAGCCTGGCCAGGAAAAGTCCACTATCACAAAAGCGTAGACCTCCGCTATCGCGGCCAGGGCTACGAGCTAAACCTGCCATTCACTAAGGATCTTCTGGAGAAATTCCATCAAGAACACCAACGCCGCTACGGATACGCCCATCCCACCCGCGAAGTAGAGCTGGTAACCCTTCGCCTCCGCGCGTCAGTAAAATCCACCAAGGTGAAGGCCAGCACAGCCCCTGTGGGAACAGCCGCCCTCGGCCGTCCAGGCCGGACAAAGCTCGGCTCGCCCTCCACGCCCAAAGCCCCGGTCCTATTCGACGGCAAGAAACTCGCCACTGCAATCTACGTACCGCGAAGGCCCTAAAACCCGGCAAGACCTACCTCGGCCCAGCCATCATCACCGAATACAGCGCCACGACAGTAATCCCACCCGGCAAACGCTTCCACCTCGACCGCACCGCCAACCTGATTGTTACAATCCGATAAAAATACGTCCCGCGACTCCGAACCAGCCACTCGGTACTAGGTACTAGGTACTACCTTCGCTACAATAATCCCGTGAAACCCAGCATCTTCGTCGTCGAAGACGATCCCGATATTTCCCGCCTGGTTCGCCACCACCTGGAGAACGACGGTTTCTCCGTGCGCGTCTATCCCAATGGTTCCAACGTAATCGCCGACGCCGAGCGCCAGCGCCCGGCGCTCTTCGTGCTCGACATCATGGTCCCCGGCAAAGACGGTCTGGAACTCTGCCGCACCGTTCGCCAAACCCTGGGCCTCGCGTCCGTGCCGGTAATTTTCCTTACCGCAAAAAGCAGCGAAGCCGACCGCGTCCTCGGTCTCGAAATCGGAGCCGACGACTACATCGCCAAGCCCTTCAGTCCGCGCGAACTCGTCGCCCGTGTCAAAGCCGTACTCCGCCGCTTTGAGCGTCCGCTTCCTCCCAGCCCGCTCAAAGTCGGAGACATCGCCATCGATCCCGCCGCCATGATCCTCACCGTTCGCGGGCAGACCGTCCCCACCACCGCCACCGAGTTTCGCCTGCTCGATTATTTCGCCCGCCATCTCGGCCGCGTCTTTTCCCGCGATCATCTTCTCGATTCCGTCTGGCGCGACACTTCCTACGTGACCCCGCGTTCGGTCGACGTTTACGTCCGCCGCATCCGCGAGAAAATCGAACCGGACCCGGAAAACCCGCGCTACCTCAAGACCGTGCGCGGCGCCGGCTACCGCTTCGAGGCCCCAAAGTGAGAAGTTTTAGAGCGAGCAAGAAGTGAGAAACCGGATCTTCTTCAAGCTGCTGGCAGCTTTTCTGGTCGTGATCCTCGCCGCAGCGGTGACCTTCGACGTTATGGTCGGCGGAGCCTGGCAAGCCTCGCTGCGCTCCGAAATTGAGCGCAGCCTCACCCAAAAAACCCAACTCCTCGCTCACCGCGTCGAAACCGACCGCAGCGGCCATTCCCTCGCTGACATCGCCGCTCAAGAAGGACAAGCCGCCGGCGCCCGCGTCACCATCATCGATCCCACCGGCAAAGTCTTGGCCGATTCAGAATCGAATCCCGCAGGCATGGAGAACCACGCCGCGCGTCCGGAATTCGCCGCCGCTCTCTCCGGCAGAATCGGCAGCGACGAACGCCGCAGCGCCACCATTGGAATTCCGTTTCTTTATGTCGCCGTGCCCATCTCCGGCGGTGCCGTCCGCCTGGCCTATCCGCTCTCCGATGTCGAAGCCGTTTCCGCGCAGGTTCGCCGCAGGCTGGCACTCGCTTCCGCGCTTGTGTTTTTTCTCGCCCTGTTGGTGGCCGCGGTCGCCGCCCATTGGAGCGCTCGCCGCCTTGAACGTATCGTCAATGTCGCCGCCCGCATCGCCGAAGGCGATCTTCAGGCTCGCATCCAGGAGACTTCTCAAGATGAAGTTGGTCGCGTCGCCGCCGCCATCGATGTTACGGCCCGCCGCGTCGAAGAGAGTTTCGCCGCCGTCCGCTCCAGCCAGCGCCAGCTCGAAACCCTGCTTAACAGCATGCAGGATGCCGTCATCGCCGTCAGCGCCGACGGCCATGTGCAGTGGGCCAATCAGCCCATGGATCACCTCGTTCCGCAAGGCACTCGCCTGCAGCAGCCGGTCGAGGAAACCATCCGCGATCCCGACTTCCTGGCCGCCGTCAAGGAGGCGACAACCGCCCGCGAAGTAAAAACCGCCCGCGCCACCTCCATCGTCCCCGGCCGCGCTTTCGACGTCACCGCCGCCCCTCTGCCCGACGGAGGCGCAGTCGCCGTGCTCCGTGATCTCACCGAAACCGAGCGCGTCGAGAAAACCCGCCGCGACTTCATTGCCAACGTTTCCCACGAACTGCGCACGCCGCTTACTTCAATTCAGGGCTACGCGGAAACCTTGCTCGACAGCACTCCCGAAAACACCGCTCCCACGCGCGAGTTTCTCGAAATCATCCGCAAGAATTCCTCCCGCATGTCCCGCCTCACTGAAGACCTGCTGACCCTGGCCCGCGTCGAATCCGGCGAAACCCGTTTCGAGATGGAGCCCGTTCCCCCCGCCGAGCTTCTCCACGACGCCGAAGAAAGCTTCCGCGAAATCGCCCGCAGCCACGGGATTGATTTGCAAATCCAGGATTTCTCGCCGAACGACCGGTCGCCGATTCAGAATCTTCGCTCCGTTCTCGCTGACCGCGAAGCCATTCACCAGGTCTTTTCCAACCTGATCGACAATTCTCTGAAGTACGGGTCGAATTCCGGATCAAATTCCGGATCAACGTTCCGGATCGAATTCCGGTTCGAAGTCCGGTTCAAACTCCGCCACGACCGGCGGACGAATCGTCCTCGGCGCCCGCGCCGTTCCCCGCGCCGTAGAATTCTTCGTCCAGGACTTCGGCGCCGGCATCTCCTCTGAACATCTTCCCCGCCTCTTCGAACGCTTCTATCGCGTCGACAAAGCCCGCTCCCGCGAATCCGGAGGCACCGGCCTCGGCCTCGCCATCGCCAAGCACATCATGCTCGCCCACGGCGGCTCCATCCGCGCCGAAAGCGACCTGGCCCACGGCTCCACTTTTCTCTTCACACTCCCCACCGCGTGAGATGGTCGTAACTCATGTGGAGACGGCCGCCTCGGCCGTCCAAGCGAGGGCGAAGCCGGGCGCTCAGGAAGAAAAAACAACAGGGCTCAAGCCGCAGGCGGCACCACCGCCGCCCGCCCACCCCCTACGCTCCCGGATGAATCCACCGCACCACCCAGAAAGCCACCGCCGCCACCAGCGCCGCAGCCGGAATCGTCACCACCCACGCCCAAACAATGCGCCGGGCCACTCCCCACCGCACCGCCGACAACCGGTGCGTCGCTCCTACGCCCACAATCGCTCCCGTAATGGTGTGCGTAGTGCTCACTGGGATTCCAGCCAGCGCAGTCGAGAACAGCGTGATCGCTCCCGCCGCCTCCGCGCAGAATCCTCCCACCGGTTTGAGTTTGGTGATGCGCGAGCCCATGGTGTGGACAATCCGCCAACCTCCGAAATACGTTCCCAGTGCGATCGCGGTGTGCGCCGCCAGAATAATGGGCCAATGAAACTTCCCCCAGTTGCCGGCCAGCTCCGCCGAATTCAGGAAGTGCGCTCCATAGAGAGCACTGGCCACGATGCCCATCGTTTTCTGCGCATCGTTGCCGCCGTGTCCCAGACTGTAGGCCGCCGCGGAGATCAGTTGCAATTTCCGAAACCAGGTGTCAATTCGCTGCGGCGCTTTGTTTCGCAGAAGCCACGAGATGGCAACCATGAACGTCAAGCCCAGAACCAGCCCCATGATTGGCGCCACCACAATGAAGATCAAAGTCTTGTACCAGCCCTCGGCAATAATCACGTGCCATCCCGAGCGCATCACCGCCGCCCCGGCATAGCCCCCGATCAAGGCATGCGAAGATGAAGTTGGCAGACCCCACCACCAGGTCAGAAGATCCCACACGATGGCCCCAAAAAGTCCCGTGATCACCACATACTGGGTCACATAATTGATCTGAATCATCCCGCCCCCGATGGTCTTGGCTACTGCCGTCCCCAAGAGAAATGCCGCCACAAAATTGAAGAACGCAGCCCACAATACCGCCAGCTTAGGGGATAAGACCCGCGTCGACACCACCGTCGCAATGCTGTTGGCGGCGTCGTGAAATCCGTTCAGAAAATCGAAAGTCAGGGCGACTAGGACCGTGATGATCAGCAGCAGCAGATCAGGTTTCACCGGGTTTCCTGTTTGCCTGGTGGATTGACGTTCAGGTGTTCTTCAATACGACCGTTTCCAGCACATTCGCAACGTCTTCCGCCTTATCGGTAGCTCTCTCGAGAAACTCGAGTAATTCTTTCACTTTGATCAGGTTGATGGGATCCTTCTCGTATTCAAACAGCTTCGCGATAGCCTGCTGTGACACCAGATCCGCTTCGTTTTCCAGGCGGTTGATCTCCACGCAATGGGCCAGGATATTGCCATTCTTCTGCATGAGAGATACTGCCTTCTGCAGTTCCTGGCATTGCCTCAGAATGATCTCGGCCAGTTCGCCCGCGGCTGGCGGCGGAGCCGTAATCCTGTACATCACCAGCCGGGCTCCGGAAGCATTTATGAAGTCCAGAACGTCGTCCAGTTTCGAAGCCAGTTGGTGAATGTCTTCCCGGTCGAAGGGCGTGATGAAAGTTTGGTTAAGTTTGGTCAGGATGGCATGCGTCAGCTCATCCCCCTCGCGCTCGATCTGGCGAACTTCATCTATCTTCCTGTCTACATCTCGGTAATCCGCAAACAAATCGACTAAAGCTCGAGCGCCCCCGATAAGATTGTCAGACATCGCGGAGAACATCTGAAAGAAGCTGTTATCTTTCGGAATCAGGCGGACCATGGCGGGTAACAGGCTCCAGGAGCTTAGTGTCTACTGTCAATTGCGGAAATGAAGCCAGCCACTATCTCACGCCGCGCCAGTCCAGTCAAACGAGGTATCTTGCATGATCGGGTCTGAGGCTCTCCGGCCGAGACTCTTCCGGAATATCAGGTAGGACTTGTCCCCTAGCGCCTTGTTCGCCGCGTGACGGCGCTTCCCGAGCGTCTGGGCAAACCGAACCGAATAACGAGGAGCAGAGCAAACACGGCGCACGCACCAACCGCGATTCGCTCTAGAAAATCGATGAACACCTTACCCACGCCCATTTCACCATTGTGCAACTCTCCGGTAGCAACAGCGACATTACGATCAGGCTTGTCCCGTCGTGCGCTGAGTTCCTGATCTACCTCGCCCAATTGATCTCGCCAACCCGCCCCAGCCTCGGTGTAAAATCGTTGCAGAACCGTCCGTTCGGAGACGCGATGAAACGAATAGCCACTTTCCTGATACTGGCCGCCGCGAGCGTTGCCTGGTCGATACCGGCCAACGCTCAACCCGAAAACCGGAGTATCGGAGAAAATAGCCGCGAGGCCAAAAAGGCAGCCAAGCAATACCAAAAAGCGGCGAAGAAAGCGGCCAAGAGACAACAGAAACAAATGAAGAAATACCAGAACGCCCAACGCAAAGCCGCCAAGCGGCAGCAACATGGTCACTAAGTCGCCGCCGAGAAGTACTAAAAATTCACCTTCCCGTAACCCACGCCCGATGAAGTAAACCTATCCTTACTCATTGACCATCTGTTCTTATGAGCGGCACAATAGGCTCAGCGAGTCAATCGGTTTGCGCCGTTCCACCCCGCGCCCAAGGGATACCCTCATGAGCACTGTCCGCGTCGAAGGCCTCACTCCCGAACCGGCCCATCATCACATTGTCCGCCGCACCATCGAAGCCTGTCGTCTGGCCAGGGAAGCCGCCGGAGCAGCCGCCGAAGGCATCGCCACCGGCTCCAGCCCTCTACTGAACTCTCTGCACCAGCGCGAGCGCGAACTCGATACCCTCGACATGGAAATCGACAGCGCCGTCACCTCCGTCATCACCGAGGTCGAGCCCACCGAGGCCCGCGAACTCCTCGCTTGCATGAAGTTCATGATCAGCCTCGAGCGCATCGGCGATCTGCTTCTCAGTTTCGCCAACAGCGCTCAAGCCGCTGCCGGCCGCGTCGATTCCGAAGACACCCGCGACCTCACCCACATGGCCACCATCCTCGAGAAAATGCTGACCGACGTAGGCAACGCCTTTTCCGCCCGCGACGTCGGCAAGGCTGTCGACGTTCTCCGCGCCGACGCCGAGATGGATCGCCTTCGCAACCTGATCTTCCTCCGCCACATCGAGAATCCCGAAAACGTCGCCCGCCAGGCCAGTCTGCAGGTAATCTTCATGACCCAGTCCCTCGAGCGCGCCGGCGATCACGCGAAAAACCTCGCCGAAGAAGTCTGCCACTTCGTCAGCGGCCACACCGTCCGCCACGTCCTCATGGCCTACGACAAGCCGGTAGAGCAAATGTTCATCGACTACCTCCGCCGTCGCGACCAGCATTAACAGTAGCGCAACCTTGTCATCCTGAGCGGAGGTTGTGGGTCGCGATAGCGACGCACAACCGCAGTCGAAGGATCCCTAACCGCCTATACCGCCGCCGACCTCTGAAGGGCACCTTTTCTCACCTCCTCCGGGTCCTGCTTTCTTGTCTGTGGCGACCCGTTCAGAACCAGAAAAAAGGGCGAGCCCCAAAAGGCTCGCCCTACGTTTCGCAAACAGCCGTTGCTGCGCACCTCCCGCCGACCTCAGGCCAGGTCGTAGCGATCAAGGTTCATCACTTTGTTCCACGCAGCCGCGAAGTCCTTCACAAACGCTCCCTTCGAGTCGTCGCTCGCATAGACTTCTGCGAGTGCCCGGAGCTGGGAGTTCGAACCGAAGACCAGATCGACGCGCGTGCCAGTCCACTTGACTTTGCCCGTCGCCCGATCGCGCCCCTCAAACACGCCATCGGATGTAGAGGAGGCCTGCCACTTCGTATTCATGTCGAGCAGGTTGACGAAGAAATCATTCGTCAGCGTCTCGGGCCGCTTGGTAAAGACGCCATGTTTGGACTGCCCGAAATTAGCGTTCAGGGCGCGCATGCCGCCGATGAGTACTGTCATCTCGGGGGCAGTCAGTGTCAGCAACTGCGCCCGATCCACCAGCAACTCCTCAGCCGACAGAATCTGTCCGCTTCGGAGATAGTTGCGGAACCCGTCCGCGATCGGCTCCATTACGGCGAATGAATGCACGTCGGTCTGTTTCTGCGAAGCATCCGTCCGCCCCGGCGAGAAAGGAATCATCACTTTGTGCCCGGCCTTTTTCGCACTTTCCTCGACGGCTGCGCAGCCGCCCAGCACGATCAGGTCCGCCAGCGAGACCTTCTTTCCTCTGCTCCCATTGGATTGCGAGCTGTTGAACTCCTTTTGGATCGCCTCCAGCTTCTTGAGAGCCTTCGCCAGTTCGGCCGGCTGGTTCACTTCCCAATCTTTCTGCGGTGCAAGCCGAATGCGCGACCCGTTCGCCCCACCGCGTTTGTCGGAGCCGCGGAACGAAGCCGCCGATGCCCAGGCAGTCGCGACCAGTTGGGAGATCGACAGTCCGGATTTGAGGATCTTCGCCTTCAGAGCAG
Organism: uncultured Acidobacteriaceae bacterium; assembly: GCA_963770235.1. Taxonomy (GTDB): domain Bacteria; phylum Acidobacteriota; class Terriglobia; order Terriglobales; family Acidobacteriaceae; genus Sulfotelmatobacter. The sequence goes on from CAVYOW010000011.1 coordinate 112,748, forward strand.
CGATCTCCTTCTCGCCGATCAATTTGTGATCCACAGCGGGAACACGATCCTGCCACAGCAACTCCTCCTTGGGAACGAGCGGGCCAAGGTACCGCGCAATCGGCCCCATGTCGCGGTGCGTCAGCTTGAACCACGCCCGAGCAAACGCGTCTGCGAGCTGATCCGGATGCTCGTAGAAACGCCGGGAAATCTTTTCGTAAGCAGGGTCGAGCCGCAAGGCGAGGTCCGTAGTCAGCATGGATGGCGCATGACGCTTCGACGGATCGTGCGCATCCGGCACCGTAGCTTTGCCTGCGCCATTTTTCGGTGTCCACTGATGCGCCCCGGCCGGACTCTTCGTCAGTTCCCATTCGTAGCTGAACAGGTTAGTAAAGAAGTTGTTGCTCCACTTCGTCGGCGTCGTGGTCCAAATGACTTCGAGTCCGCTACCGATCGTGTCACCACTGTGACCTTTGCCAAGTTTATTCTTCCATCCCAACCCTTGATCCTCAATGTCGGCGGCTTCTGGATCGTTGCCCACATATTGAGCGGGAACGCCGGCGCCATGCGTTTTGCCGAAGGTGTGACCGCCGGCAATGAGCGCAACGGTTTCTTCGTCATCCATCGCCATGCGGGCGAAAGTCTCCCGTATATCGCGTGCCGCGGCAATGGGATCTGGCTTTCCATTGGGCCCTTCCGGATTGACATAGATCAGACCCATTTGCACGGCAGCGAGAGGTTTCTCGAGGTTACGATCCCCGGAGTAACGTTCGTCCGCCAGCCATGTGCCCTCAGGGCCCCAGTTCAACTCTTCGGGCTCCCACACATCCGCGCGCCCGCCGCCAAAACCGAACGTCTTGAATCCCATCGAATCGAGGGCAACGTTGCCGGCGAGAATCATCAGGTCGGCCCAGGAAATTTTCCGGCCATACTTCTGCTTGATCGGCCACAGCAGCCGGCGCGCTTTGTCCAGATTCACATTGTCCGGCCAGCTATTGAGCGGCGCAAAGCGCTGCTGCCCGGCTCCGGCCCCGCCGCGGCCGTCGCCGATTCGGTATGTACCCGCGCTGTGCCACGCCATGCGAATGAAAAGCGGCCCATAGTGGCCGAAGTCGGCCGGCCACCACTCCTGCGAGTCCGTCATCAAGGCATGCAGGTCCTTGATCACGGCCTTCAGGTCGAGGCTCTTGAATTCTTTGGCGTAGTTGAACGCCTTGCCCATCGGATCGGACTTTGGGGAGTGCTGGTGAAGAATCTTCAGGTTCAGCTGATTCGGCCACCAGTCCGTATTCGTGTAAGACTGGCGAGCGCCGTGCCCTACTGGGCACTTCGATTCGGTTGCGGTGTTTTTTTGCTTAACTTCAGGGACAACACTTCCTGATGAACTCGCGAGTGTGTTTTCCATATGTTTTCGTCCTTCGAATATGATTAGGTACTGCGCGAAAAAGTTACTTTTTGGCGCTGCAGCGGCGGCAGAGGCCAAAAACTTCCACCAGCGGCTGCGTCAGATCAAAGCCGCGAGGCACATGCCGCGACAGCTTTTTGTAGTTGATAAAGTCACCTTCAATATCCTGCACCGCCTTGCAGCGCGTGCACACCAGGTGATGATGGGCTTCAAGATTCCCTTCCACCAGCAAGGTGGAAGCATGAGGACTAACCTCCCGCAGCAGTCCGTGCTCCACGAACAACCGCAGGTTCTTGTACACAGTGGCTAAAGAGATGGATGGAGTACTTCGGCGGACATCGGCATAGATGCTCTCGGGCGAGTAATGTCCCGGCGTGGCTACAACGGCTTCATAGATCACTTGCCGCTGATGCGTGGCCGCAAGGCCACACTTCCAAGCCAGTTCCCGAAATTGTTCGTGAGCGGAAGGCACGGGGGAAGACATTCTGTTAGACGAGAATGATTATAGTCCAAGAATCATTTGTAAAGGAAGAACTGGCGCGCCCGCGTATCACATGGTTGCGTGACGGCGGTCGGTTCCTGGGCTGAGGGTGCCCCGTCCTCCTCCCCTGCGTTCTTTGCAGGGACAGGGCGGGGATTCCGGCCTACTCCGCGCCTCGCCTAAGCACATTCCTCTGACGTCTCGACTGCAGCCGCCATTGGAACTGCCTCTGGAGCTTTGACTGCCACTGCCCGCTCTCCCCGCCGGATCAGCACAATCGCCCCCAGAATCGCCATCGAAGCCAGCCCCACGCGCAAAGTCAAAGGCTCCCGCGCCAGCAGCCATCCCAGAATCACCGCCACCACCGGATTCGCATAAGTATGCGTAGCCACCAGTGCCGGAGGAACCCGCTGCAGCAGCCACGTGTAAGCCGTGAACGCCACCACCGACCCGAACGTGATCAGATAACCCAGCCCAAAGATAGACCGCAACGTGATGCTCGACCAATGCGTCTCGTGGAACTCACCCGTAGCTCCCGCCGCGATCAGCAGCAGCAATGCGCCGCAAAGCGTCGGCAACGCCGTCCTCCCCAAAGCGTCAGAAGGCAGCTTAAGCCGCGGCGAAACCACAACGCCTAATGACCACGACAAAGAACCCAGCAGCACGGCCAGCAGTCCCCACAAGCTCGACCCTTTCACCGTGAGTTCCGCCCCCGTCAGCATGGCCACGCCCACCACGCCCAGAGCCAAGCCCAGCGCGCTAAGCAGGCTGATCTTCTGCTGCCCCATCATCCAGCCCAGCACCAGGATGAACATCGGTTCGGTAGCAATCAGCAGCGCCGCCAGCCCCGATCCCACATACTGCTCCGCCCAGTGCAGCGATCCGTGCCCGATTAAGAAGAAGAGCGCGCCCAGCGCAAATCCCGCCACCCACTGCTGCCGCGTCGGACGAAACCCGCGCCACCAGGCCCAAGTCAGCATGATCCCGCCGGCAAGAGAATGCCGGATCCCTGCCGCCACCAGTGGCGGAATAGTCTCGACCGCATACCGGATCGCGAGATAAGTCGAGCCCCATATGACATAGATCGCCACAAAGGCCAGCGCCAGCTTGATGGCGTAGCTGCGGTCGCGCGAATTCGCGGGTTTGCTTGGCTCAGGAACGATCACAGGTCTACCTCCAATATGTATCATCTTGCCGCTGCGAAGCAGGGCTTTTATCTGTGCGGAGTGATCGGGAATCATGAGAACGACCTCCGATGTATACTAACCTGTTAAATTAAGTTAACAGGTTATACAGGATCGTAGGCGTTGTGATATAACTTGTCAAGATATTTTTAATGGTTACATTACCCAACGGGAGGATTTAGCCAAATTGACGATGACGGAAACCAGATCCGGGAAACGCCGGCCGCCGCTTTTCGAACGGTCCTGGGAAACGTCTGCCTCGATTTCATCAACACGCTCGACGATCGTCCCAGCGATAAACCCAAAGAATTGCTCAAGAGCTACTACGACCTGGCGCGCTTCGGCGAAGACACCGGCATCCTCACGCCGGAGCAGCTTGATTATTTTTTCGAGCGAGTTCACCTCATGCCCGACGAGTCCGAGGAAGCGCTGCGCCGCGCCATCAGCCTGCGCGAAGCCATGCACGCCGTCTTTTCAGCTGTGATGAATCGGCAAACTGTCCCGCCTGTGGCGATGGATACACTCAATGCCTACATCCGGAATGCGGCGCTGCATTCGCGACTGGTGCCGCACGAGGGACGTATGGAGTGGCGCTTCGAAGACCTGGGGTCGGCTTTCGACGCGATGCTGTGGCCAATCGCGCGCGCGGCCGCGGACCTGCTGGCCTCGAGCGATCTGGCGCTGGTGCGCGCCTGCTCGTCGCCCACCTGCCAGTGGCTCTTTCTCGACACCAGCAAGAATCACCACCGCCGCTGGTGCAGCATGAAGCAATGCGGCAACCGCGCCAAGGTGCGCAGGTTCTACGCCAAGAAGAAGACGAGCGCCTGAGGATCCGGTTAAGCGCAACCAGTTACAATCACTCATTGATTAATTGCAGATCCAAAGGCCCGGAGGCTTCCAGTGATTGCTCGTCTGCTTGCTCTCGTGCTGCTGAGTGGTTCAGTGTTCGCGCAAAACACGGTTCACTACACCGCCACCAACAGCAACGTGAAGTACCTGTTCGCCACTGCTGAACCGGTTGCCCATTTGAAGTCGGGCGATATCCTCGACACCAACACGCTGGATTGCTTCGGCAACGTGCTCAGAAAGCCTGGAGACACGCTAAGCATGGTGAAAGGGGACAATCCATTGACCGGGCCGTTTTTCGTGGAAGGTGCCGAGCCCGGGGACACGCTGGCCGTCAAGATTCTCGAGCTCGACGTGGATGGCGACACCGGCGTGGGCGCGTTCGCTCCGGGATTTGGCGCGCTAAATGAGACCAACTACACGCCCATGCTGCATCCGCCGCTGCCCGAGCGCATCTGGTACTACCACATCGACCATGCGGCGAATTCGGCCACGTTCAAGGCGCTCGATACTGATTTCTCGGTAAAGATCCCCTTGCATCCTTTCTTCGGCTGCATCGGCGTGGCGCCGGCAGAGGGTGAGGCACGCAGTTCCGTGGTCCCCGCGGAATTTGGGGGCAACATGGATTCGCCCGAAGCCAGCGTGGGCAACACAGTGTACTTTCCAGTGAACGTGAAGGGCGGATTGTTCTACATTGGCGACGGCCACGCCGCCATGGGCGACGGAGAGATCGCCGGCACCGCGATCGAGGTTCCACTGAAGGCGCGGGTCGAGTTGAGCGTGATTAAAGGCCGCACGATCGCCTGGCCGCAGTTTGAGAATGACGACGCCATCATGACCGTGGGCGCCTACCGTCCGCTGGACGACGCGCTGCGTATAGCTTTCACCGAACTCGTGCACTGGATCCACAAAGACTACGGTTTGTCGGATCTCGATGCTTACGAGCTGCTCTCGAAGGTGGCAAAGATTCACCTCAATGAGATGGTCGATCCAAACTATGTTGTTGTGGCTTCGATTGAGAAGAAGTATCTGCCAGCGAAGAAGAAGTGAAGGCCCCCTCGGGAGGTGCGTGCTCTGGGTTAAGTCGGAATATAATGCTGGAGCAGTAACATGCCTGACGCACTTACAAACGGCGACCCCAGCCGCAGGAATCCGATCGCAATCGGACTGCTGCTCCTAGCGAGCGGACTAGCTTTGAACTATTTGTTCGAGCACAACGGCATTTTCAGAGTCTGGGAAAATTCACCTTATGAAGTGTCATGGTTAGATGGAATTTATCCGTCGGTGTGCGTTTTTCTGTCCCTAACTGGCATTGCCTTGGCAGTCGGTGGGGTAATGACCCATGCTGCTATTCGACGATTACTGCGGCAGGCATTCGTGATCGTGATTCCATTGACCATCCTTTACGCTTTGTTCACCTTCGGCATTCAGTTTGTCAGACGGGAGCGGACCGCTTGGGCGAGTGCCCCGGCCTAGACGAAGCTGCTGCCAGCTCTAACGTGATACCCGAGTCCAAGGTGGTACCAGGTCACCCCGCCGTCGGCTGCGCAGTAGAGAGGCGGGGGATATTTCTCTCTTACTACAACATCTTGGGGTTTTTGGCGTAACAGACGCAGCGGCGCAGCAACGTGTTCTGGACGAGATAGCCGAGCAGCTTCGGCAAGCGCATACGCATCCTGTGCAAGTGATGTTCTACGAAAGTGAGAATTGGTCGGTCCACAAACTGGAAAACGGAAGAACCTTCGGATCAAGGGGTCCTCGAAAGCTGATTCGTGTTGTGAACATAGGATAGTTCGAGGGGATATGGCCGCGCAGCCTGACAGCTTGAACCAGAATTCCTGGCCGGAATTGCCGCTGGAGGCATGGAAGCATACGTATGCCACGCTGCATATGTGGACGCAGATTGTGGGAAAGGTGCGGCTGGCGCGTCACCGCTGGTCAATCACTGGTGGAACGTGGCTCTGTATGTGAGTGCACGGGGCCTGACGACTTCGCCGATTCCTTACGGGGCGAAGGTCTTCGAAGTGAAATTCGATTTCATCGCGCACAAGCTGAAAATCACGACGAGCCGGGGCAAGACGAAAACGATGGCGCTGGAGCCGCGCAGCGTGGCGGACTTCTACGCGGGAATTTATGGGCACTTAAGTCGCTGGGAATCAATGTGAAGATTTGGACTGTGCCGTCGGAGGTTTCCAACCCCATTCCGTTCGATGAAGACCAAGGCCACGCCTCCTATGATCCGGAATATGCGGGACGATTTCGGCGGGTGCTGGTGACGCTTGATTCGATTTTCAAGGAATTTCGCGCGGGATTTATCGGCAAGGACAGCCCGGTGCACTTTTTTTGGGGCAGCTTCGATTTATGCGTGACGAGATTTTCGGGGCGGCGAGCGTCGCGGAGCGGAGCGGATTCCATTACGCGCGAGGCGTATTCGCACGAAGTCATCAGCGCCGGATTCTGGCCGGGCAGCGCGGAGATGGTGCGGCGTTTTATGCATATGCCGCGCCGGAGCCTGCGGGTTTTGCCGAGCAGAAGGTGCAACCAGCTGCGGCGTTTTATCATCCGCAAATGAAGGAATTTCTGCTGATGTATGACGACGTACGCCGTGCTGCTTCACCCCGGCAGGCGTTGCTCAGCTTCCTGCAGAGCACTTATGAAGCTGCGGCGAATCTCGCGCAGTGGGAACGGAAGGAGTTGGAGAGACGCTAGGGGTCCTTCGGACTGCGGAAGTGCTTCGCCTTGCGAAGCACTTCCTCCGCTCAGGATGACAATGGGAGATAAATAT
>CAVYOW010000012.1:0-98948 GCA_963770235.1 uncultured Acidobacteriaceae bacterium
GCCCTATTTCCCGCACCCCCGCCGACGATGCAAAGCGTAATCGGCTCGGGGGTCATCCGGAAGAGTGGTAGGGTAGTTTGTGGAACAGGATCTGAGCCGGAGTCTGGAAGCCGAGTTGCTGGAGGATCTGGCGTTGCCGGCTGGTCAGGCGGGTGGCATACACCACGCGGCCGATGGGCTGGTGCTGGCAGATCAACCCATACACGCGAAAGTGGCGCAGCAGCGACTCGCTGGTCATGCGCTTCTCGGTGGCCGGGGCGTTGTCGGGGACACGTTGGCGGTAGAGGCGTTCCAGGAGCTGGTACGCTGTCAACGCGAGCTGGAGCAGGCAGACGAGAGCCTCGACGCGTGTCGGCGATTTCAGGAACACTGGGTGAACGGCCAGCGGTGTTTTCCATTGGTGATGCAGCAGTTCAAGATAATTCTGCTGCTTGAAATGCACAAACAAGGTGTCGGCACTTTGCGTCAGCGGCGCGGTCGTCGAGCAGGGCGGAATAGCCATCGTGAGCGGCAGCGGCTTCGGCCGCCGCGGCATCGAAGTGGAACACGAAGCGGTGCGTGGGGCGGCGGCAACCGCGCGACGGCGACGGCAGGACTCTCTGCTCGGCGGCAGTCAGCGGCACCAGTTCCCAGCGGAAGTAGTGGCGTGCGGACTTGTTGCCAAAGAGCTTGGTAACGCGTCGGGCGATGGCCTGCGGCGTCGAGCGCGCGTGGCCGCGTTGCACGGAAGCCGCGATCTTTTCAAGCCCGGCTTGCAGAGCCGCGATGGTCTTCGCGCGCGTCTGGCGACAGACCTTCTGATCGGCCGTGCTGAAGACGAACAGCACGCGACAGGGGATGAGTTCGCGAGTTTCGGGATCGGTAAGCTGGTGGCGGAGGACGGCGAGTTCGTAGTGTTCCTGCGGCAACGCGGAGTTCGTGTGGCGGCGGCGCTTTTGTTCCAGGGAGAGGTAGCTGGCCGGAAGCCAAAACAGCGCGGCGCGGTGTTGGTCGAAGAGCGCGCGGTAGTCGTGCCAAGGCACCGAGCACAGCACGTTGCAGTCGTGGCGGTGCAGTCGAGCGACGTGGGCCGCGGAGAAGGTGCCGCGGTCAGAGACCATCAGCAGGTCCGGGGGCGGCGGCAGGTACTTCTGAAGCAGGTGGAACTGGTGTGCAATGGCGGTGTGGCCGTTGTGATTGCCGTCGAGGAGGTGACTGAACACCGGCAAGGCACCGTAGTCGTCGATGACGGCGGCAACACCGACTTGAACCAGTTTGACATCGTCGGCGCCATGGCCATAGGTGAGGTGCGCGGGCGGAAAGAGGGCGGAGGGGGTCGCGGGTGGCAGCGGCAGATCCTGCGGTCGCGGCTGCGACGTCTCGTAGGCGCCGTGGAAGAGGACATGGGTGGGATCAAAGTGGAGACGCTGGGGTGCCAGTTCGGCCAGGCGCAAGGCCTGCTCGGCGACGCAGGCTTGGATGGAGTGGCGTTGGTCGAAGAAGGCGTCGAGGGCGCGTCCGAGGCGGTCGTCGTTGAGTTTGTCGGCCGGGATGTTCCAGAGGATATCGGCGCCGGCTTTTTCGGCCCAGGTGGCGACGTTGACGAGGGCCGTGGGACTGGACAGCCGAGCGGCCAGCAGAAGACTGAGGACTCGACCATGGGAGAACTCGAGCTGCGGGTCGGGAGGCAGATGGCGATCGATGAGGGCAGCGATGTCGAGACGTTCCAGCAGCGGAGCCAGCAGGGCCAGGGGCCCCAAGTTGACAACCTCCTCGGTGCGTGCGGAACCATGCCAAGTGAAGCACATGGCGGCTGCTCCTTCGACGGGGCGAATACTGTAGGGGAGACCAGCGCAGAGAAGTGAGGCCGAGGTGCCCTATCATCCTAAACGTCGAGTCAAGGGGTGGCAGAAATCCGCGCAGCGCGCGTACGGGAGAGTTGTTGGAGCGTAGAATGTCGGGCGGTGGGGAACGCACCAGACCCTACGAGCAGCGCCCCCGCCAACCAAATGATCGTCAGTTCAGCGGGCGAGGGGAGCAACAGACGAGGGGGTGCGGAAAATAGGTCTAGCCGATGAAGTACGACGCGGCGTGATGCCTCCTCAAGTCCTTGGAGAAGCCGTAGGTCTTGCGGTGCTTGCGGCCATTCTGCCCCCGGTCGGTGCCGTGGTTGCGCTCGACGAACGCGGTGTTGATGGTCTTGCTGACCCGGGAACGAGACAGCAGCAAGGCCAGCAGACACAGCGTGCCGAACACCACGGCGCGCGTGACCGCGACCACGCGCCCGTGTTGCCGTTGCTTACACACCGTGGCGTAGCACCAGTCCGGCGGCAACAGCGCTGGGGCTTGGGTGGCCGGCCCGGCCCTGGACGTTTTGGCTGGGGCACGTCTCCCCCCTACACCGCGGCAATGGCCGTGGTATACGGCGCAGGGGCGGCGCTGGTGATCAGCAAGTCGGTCCGTCCGCCGGTGCGCTGGTGGACTTCCTGGATCAACTGCTGGCAGTGGCCGCCCTCGCGTTTGCCCGGCACCAAGCGGAGCAGCAACCGGCTCTCCGGGTCGATGGCCGTGTGGTCCCCAGCATCGCCGCGCAGGCGGTCGAGCGGATTGTCCGGGTCGCAGTGTTGCTCTTTCTTGCCGACGAAGCCCCACTTGTCATCGACTTGGACCGCGCGGGTCTGCGGGGGAAAAAGCCACCCGTTCTTGGTGGAGGTGGTCGGCGTGCGCCCGGCGAGGGCCAGGTAGCGGGTCACCGTGTTCTTGTCCACTTGGACCAGACGACGGGTGGCACGCGTGCCACAGCCCTCCTGGATGTGCCGCAACACGGCGCGGGCCTTGTCGTCGGCAAGCCGCGCGCCTTGCAGGACCGTGCCCTTGCGCTCGGAGAAGTGGCCTTGGCAGGTGCGGCAGTAGACCATGCGGATGCGTTGGCCTGTGCCGCTCCAGCCGCGGAAGGAGAGATTTCCTCGGCCGCGCACGCCCTGATCGGGGCAGCCGGAATTCTGGCAACAGAGGTGGTCAAGAGGGTGCAATAGCCGTCGTCCTTGACTACAAGGGATTGTCCATTCATGGCTTACGCCAATACCCGCCACCCCGCTAACCATACGGAACCAATTGAGTACTGGCCAGACATTACCGAGAATTACGGAAAAGCAGACATCACCATTACTATAGGAGATCGAAACCAATGTTAGACAGCTCAGGAGCTCGGTATCGCCCATTTCGCGATCGCCCGATCCGGCGATCGCTCCACCCAGAGGTCGACTGTCTGGAAGAGCGCTCTTCTACTCTCCATCACGGGATTCCCCGTCACAAACTCCATTTTGGTTGCGAATTTCGGCCTGGTTTGAACCAAGGTAACAGAATCGAGAGTTGAGGTGTCTGCAGCTGGCATTTTCTAAATTGCCTGTTTCCCCCATACTCGTGTTTTCTCTCGAACCCGAGTTTCATGGAGGAAACAGACATGTGCATCCAGCCTACCAGTGCGACCCTCGCCACGCCGCAGCAATCTCGCAAGCCCTGTCCCGCCAAGCTCCTCGATGCTTCTCAGCGCCAGACCTTGGCTGTGCATGCTCTCGCGGGCACGCAAACGGTGGTGCAAATGGCGGCGGACCACGAAGTCAGCCGCAAGTTCGTCTATGTGCAAGCCGACAAGGCCGAGCAGGCTCTCCAGGAGGCCTTTGCCCCAGCCGCGACGCGTGATGACCAAGTGCTTTTCACGATCCCGGTGACCAAGCGTTGGCTGCGACGGTTCATCGTGGCCATGCTCATGTTTTGCCACTGTTCCTATCGCGGCGTTGTGGAACTGCTCCGCGATATTTTCGACTACTCCGTATCTGTGGAGCGCATTCACGCCATTGCCCACGAAGCCATGGAGCAAGCGCGTGGCCTGCCGTTTACGCCTCTGTCTCGAGTACGGATCGGCGCCCACGACGAGATCTTCCAAACCCGCCTACCGGTTTTGGTCGGAGTCGACGTCGCTTCCACTTACTGCTACTTGCTGAGCCTGGAGGAACATCGTGATGGCACCACATGGGGCGTTCGGCTGTTGGAATTGTGCGCTCGTGGCTTTGCTCCCGACGCCATCATCTGCGATGGCGGCAGCGGCTTGCAGGCTGGGCAAGAGTTGGCCATGCCCGACACGCCGCGTCGTGGGGATGTCTTTCATGCCTTGCAAGAAACCGAAGCCCTCCTCACCTATCTGGAGAACCGGGCCTACGACGCCATCGCTGTCCGCAGCAAGCTGGAACACAAGCAAACCGGCAGCGAACACAAACGGGGACGACGGGATGCCAGGGTGTCGCAGAAACTGCGGCACACCCAGCCGGCCGAAACTCAAGCCGTGACCCTGGCTACGGACGTGGCGACGCTCTTGGGATGGTTGCGGCAGGACATCTTGGCCTTGGCAGGCCCCAGTCATGAAGAACGCGTGGTCCTGTACGATTTTGTCGTCGCCGAACTCAAGGCTCGGCAGTCGCTGTGCCCCCACCGCATCGGCCCGGTGTGCACGTACCTGGTCAACCACCGCGACGCTTTGTTGGCATTTGCCAAGCAATTGGACGCGGATCTAAACGCCTTGGCCGGTGAGTTTCAGGTGCCCGTGGCCACGGTGCCGCGCTGTGTTCGACGTGCACACCCTGGAGCCGCAGAATACGCGTCGCTGGCCCCGCGAGGCGGTTCTCCGGCAGAAACTGGGCGGCCGCTTCTACGAACTGAGTCTGGCTGTGACCGAGATCGCACGCAGCACAGTACGGGCCAGTTCCGTGGTCGAGAACTTCAACAGCCGCCTGCGCAGCTACTTCTTCTTACGGCGAAGCCTGGGCCCGGATTACCTGTGCTTACTCCAGTTCTTCCTCAATCACCGCCGCTTTCTCCGCAGTGAGCATCCCGAACGAGTGGGCAAGAGTCCGGCGGAACTGCTCACAGGGGAGTCGCACCCGCACTGGTTGGACATGCTGGGCTTCACACTCTAGGCGCTGGCGCTGATGGCCACCTCGCGCCCAGAGCGGAAAAGACCTTGCCAGCTTCTCGCTCCGACCTGGCGAGCCCGTTAATCGTCCGTAGTGTTACCCTAAAAAGCCCATTTCCAAACCATGCCCGTTTTTCGGCCTGGTTTGAACCAAGGTAACAGAATCGAGAGTTGAGGTGTCTGCAGCTGGCATTTTCTAAATTGCCTGTTTCCCCCATACTCGTGTTTTCTCTCGAACCCGAGTTTCATGGAGGAAACAGACATGTGCATCCAGCCTACCAGTGCGACCCTCGCCACGCCGCAGCAATCTCGCAAGCCCTGTCCCGCCAAGCTCCTCGATGCTTCTCAGCGCCAGACCTTGGCTGTGCATGCTCTCGCGGGCACGCAAACGGTGGTGCAAATGGCGGCGGACCACGAAGTCAGCCGCAAGTTCGTCTATGTGCAAGCCGACAAGGCCGAGCAGGCTCTCCAGGAGGCCTTTGCCCCAGCCGCGACGCGTGATGACCAAGTGCTTTTCACGATCCCGGTGACCAAGCGTTGGCTGCGTGCCAGCGGCCAGTTGCCGGAGAGCGAGATGAATGGTTCCGGGCCAAAGCCCGAGGCGCGAAACCCACAGTCCGGCAGCGTGCACGCGGCGGACCAGCTGGCCGGCATCATCGACCTGGGCGACGCTCCCACGTGCAGCTTCTGCGGCAGCATCATGACTCGGAATGGCAGTTGCTACCGCTGCGGGAGTTGCGGGAGCACGAGTGGGTGCTCGTAAAATCAGTTTGACGGACACATCTCATCTCAGAGGCCTGGCATTTAAGCCGGGCCTTTCACTATTTGAGTATGTAATTGCCGGGGCTAGCGAACTCCAATAGGCCGAGGTCCCTGAGCACCTGAAGCTGTTGGCGAATTTTTGGTCGGACGTTTTGGTTTCTGGGATGGAGATTCCTGAGGTCGGACTCAAAACGATAGAGTTCTTGCAGCGAGAAGCCGGGCTTTCGCAACTCGCGGATCACTCTTAGGACATCAACCGTCCAACCCCTTAACGAGGGCGGCAGCTCCGCAAGTTTCCGGATGCGCGAATACTCCTCCCGCACAAGGCGTCCTGGGACTTCCTTTCCAGCGGAGACTATGTTGATCTTTCCGTCTTCGGGTATCTGGCTGAGGAGAATGTTGCATCCCACCCATCCAGCCCGTCGGGCCTCGGGTCCAAGCGGAGGGCGCTTCTCAATCACGCTTTCGGAAAAAAAGGCCCGAGGGATTACCATGAGGTTCCGAATGAACCGCTCGTCGGAGTGCTGAAGGATTAACAGATTTGGAATTCTGTCTGCCCGGATGGACCTCAGCATCGCCTCATATCCCGCATCCACGATCTTTTTCGGATTCCACTTCTTCAGGCCCTTTAGCTGAAAGAGTTGCTCACATTTAGGGCAGCTGAAGTCAACGGCGGGAGAATTAACCTTCGAGGCCACTAAACGGTTCGAGTCGCAGGCGGGACAGTACAACTCGCGAGTGCACCAGTCCTCGGTGAGTACGCGGGCTACCTGAGATGCGGACGTGTAGGCGGAGCCGAGTTCTAAGGTGCACTTGCAGGTTCATCTGTTCAAAGGCTTATACGATGTTTTCTGTGAAGTATGGCTCGATTTCCTCGCGACAGGTAGGGCACCGATGATTGCAGGCGCAACTCCATTGATCAGCCCATTTCGCGCCGTCGAACGGACATTGGTAATAGTTGTGGTGTGTAATTGGTTCTCGGGCCGCACTTCGACAATATTGATCGTCTTAGTTATTTCGAACACCTGCCGGTGAATCGTGACTTTCTAGTCTGTGGGTCACCATTCCGTCTCGTTTCAGGTTCCTCGCCTATTATTCCTGCACGTTCGAGCCCACTGAGTCAGATTCTTTCACAAAGGAGCGCTTCACACGACGCGAACGACGTCGGCTGTGGCTGAAGTCCGGCTTCTTTCGGGCTATGGGACCGCGCTAAGCGCCGCTCTTCCACGTCACGGCGTACGGCGGTTCTTCCACGGTACTGCATGCGGTGGTTCTTTCGCAGTGGGGTGCACGGGTTCTGGCAGTGTGTTTGTAAGGATGCTCGGTTCGATTTCTTGAGAGCTAGTGGGGTGCTGCTGCGAGACCGTGGAAGAGCGGCCCTTTCAGGGCCGCGTCGGATCGCTACAAAGGCTTGCGGGCTTTGGCCCCCGTGGTCGTTTTTGCGTCCTTCCCGCTCCGATTTCCCAATCCGGAAACTTATTTTTCTGCCGTGTGACAAATATCACCCTTGGTTTCCTCTTTACAGTCCTACGATCCGAACGTGGATGATTTCCAGCGTACCTTTTTCGTCACAACCGTTACTTGGCAATGCTCGCCCATCTTTCGGTTGAAGCTCGGGCGCGGCTTCTGGTCGAGGTGCTGCTCGGATATCGCGATCAGGGGAAATATTTGCTGCACGAGTTTGTTGTCATGCCGGACCATGTTCATTTGGTGCTTACGCCTAGGCCTGAAATTTCTTTGGAACTCGCGGTGCAATTTATCATAGGTGGATATTCGTATCGTCTTCGAAAGGTCGAGAAGATTCAGGGTGGCAGGAGAGCTTTACGAATCACCGGACTCGCGATGCGCAGGATTATGAGGGACACTGCGAGTATGTCCGTATGAATCCGGTTCGGGCGCGGTTGGTACCGGATGCGGGGGCGTATGCGTTCTCTTCGGCGAGTTCGGGCTTCCGGTTGGATGGAATGCCACCGGGGCTGAAGCCCGGTTTCTCCAAGAGCGCGTGACGCGGCGCTGAAGCGCCGCTCTTCCACGTCACTGCTTGCGGCGGTTTGTTTTTGGGGCTTGCGGCGACCGAAGCCGTGTCCTTCCCGGTCGGGGCCTTCCCAAATCCTCAGAGGGATGAGGCTGTGAAATCCCACTCTTCGCAAAGTGTGCGAAGAATGGGCCACCCTTGGGTTGGGGTGGCGTGTCGGCTTACATCAGGTTCCTCACCGGACTTTCAGCCCTGTTCGGAATGACAAGACTTTTTTGGGGCTCGCGGCACGACCTGAGGTTGGTGCCCTTCCCGACCTCCCTTTTCCCCGACATTTATGGTTTTCCACAGGAGAAAGTGGTATCCGTGTGACGGATGAACATGACTTGGGTCGTAAGTGTTGAGATGCTGGGAGTAGTTCGCGGGAAAGTGATCTGTGGGTAGTGGTTGGGAGCGGGCTTGGGACATTCAGGAACAAAGCGAGGATCGGGAGAGCCTCGTATTTTTTGGTCTAGAAAACGAGAAGGAGCTGAGCGATGAGACGGAAAGCTGATCGGTGGGCGGGCGCGAAGTTGAAAAACTCTAAGGAGCGCGGAGAATGGGCCGAACTTTACTTCATGATGATGGCGGCAGGACAAGGAATGAAAGTCTCAAGGCCATTTGGCGAATCGGGGAAATACGACGTCGGAGTAGAAAACCAGAAGAGAGTGCTGCGAGTGCAAGTGAAGTCGATTACCTACACGGCGCGAAAAAATGCATACCATCTGAAGTTGATGGGCATCGACCCCGAGCGTCGGAGGTATCCGGCTGGAACCGTGGATTTCTTTGCGATCCTGCTCATCCCCGTCGATGTTTGGTACATCCTTCCGCCCGAGATCGTTACAACAATTCGCAGCCTGAGCTTCAGCCCGAGCAACGAGCTGCAGAAGTATGGAGAGTATTGGGAGGCGTGGCATCTGTTGAAAGAGACCGGACTAACGATCCAAGCCTGCGTGGACGAGGACTGGCCGGAGGTGGAGGCGGGGACAGCAGATTCCTCGCTTCGCTCGGAATGACAAAATTCATTTTCACTTTGACATTTATTTCAGGGGCGGGGTTTGCGGAGGGATTTCAGGACGATTATGCCGCTGATGGCGAAGCAGACTACGGCGGCCAGGGCGGCGATCAGCATTACGGCTGGGCTGAGGTGGAGGAGGTCGGCGAATACGGCGGCTATGGCGAAGGTTACGCCCAGGGCGTTTAGGCGGAGTGGTCCGCGGGAGGGCGAATCTGGCGGGGAAGAAGATTGGTGGAGAGACGAAGATCGGGGCGGAGGCGACGTTGCAGTAGCAGGGCGGCTACTCCGATGGCGGCTACTACTACTAACGCTACCGGGCTTAGGAAGGCTCGGCGGCTGGTGTAAAGGACTACTACGGCTAGAGCAGCCAGGAGCAGGCCGGCGGCGATTATGGTGGGGCCGCGGGGCTGGGGATTGGGGCCGGGGGTGGGGTTGGCGGGCACTTGGTCCGTACTGAGATTTATACAGGCGTGGGGGGGCGGTTTTCAAATGTTGTGTTTACCTCGGGCTGAAGCCCTGCTCCGTTCAGGCGGCTTTTGACGCAGGCCTGGAAGGCCTGCTCCACCCTCGTACATCTTCGATCTGATCGCTGGCGCTACAGCGGCCGGGTGGTGCAACGCCTCGCTTTGCTCGGCTGGACAGCCGAGGCGGCTGTCCCCACATTGGCATTTCCTCATTGGCCTTTCCACATTGCATTTCAACATTAGCGCTTCTGGATTCTAGTTCGAGGGGAACGGTTAGGAGTCCGTTGGGGCGTGGGTCATGCCTGCCAGCCATTCGGCCTGGAGGGGGGCGCCGTGGTTTACGGCGTAGAGGACTAGCTCGACGCGGGAGGAGATGCCTAGCTTGTCGAAGATGCGGAACAGATACTTCTTGATGGTGTGTTCGCTTAGGTTTAGTTCGCGGGCCGTGTCGCGGTTGCTTAGGCCTTCGGCCACCAGGGCTACGACTTGTTCTTCGCGCGGGGTCAGGAGCTGGTGTCCACGGGAGTTGACTACGCGGAGGGACGGGACTTCGGAGATCAGGTCGAGGAGGAACGTCATCTGCTCGGTGTTGGCCCAGATCTGGCCGGAGGCTACGCGCTGGATGCAGCGGCAGAGGAGACGGAAATGGGTGTCGGAGATGCAGAAGATGCCGCGGGCTCCGGAGCGGAAGGCGCTGACTACGAGGTCGCGGTCGTAGGACTCGACTAGAAGAATTTTGGCTATGGGTCCGCGCGAAAAGGCTTCGCGCGACAAAACTCGAATGCACCAACAAGAGGACGGGGTGAATCCCGTCCTTTTTGTTTACAATTGATGTTCGTTCGCGGCAGCTGAGTGGCGAGCAGTCGCTCGGCGTTGATTTCGAAACAAAGTTTCCACGATATGGAAAACACGATTCTCGTCACTGGTGGGGCAGGTTTTATCGGATCCAATTTCATCCTGCAGCGGATGGAACGGGATTCGGGCGCCATCGTGAATCTGGACAAGCTCACCTACGCGGGGAATCTGCATAACCTGGGAACCGTCGCAAAAGAGCGGCGGTACGAGTTTGTGCATGGCGATATTGCGGACCGAAGCCTGGTGCGCGGGCTGCTGGAACGCCGCAAGCCGCGGAGCATTGTGCATTTTGCCGCCGAGAGCCATGTGGATCGCTCGATCCGGGGGCCGGATGATTTCATCCGCACGAATGTGGATGGGACTTTCGCGCTGCTCGAAGAGGCGCGAGCATATTGGGGAGGGTTGGGCGAAGAGGAGAAAATCGACTTTCGATTTCTGCACGTTTCGACGGATGAAGTGTATGGTTCGCTGGGGACCGAGGATGCGGCTTTTTGTGAGACAACTCCTTATGCACCGAATAGTCCGTACGCGGCGTCGAAGGCGGCCTCGGACCATTTTGTCCGCGCCTATCACCACACCTACGGGTTGCCCGTACTTACGACGAACTGCTCGAATAACTATGGGCGATTCCAGTTTCCGGAGAAATTAATACCGCTGGTGATTCTGAATGCGCGCGACGGAAAAGCGCTGCCGGTTTACGGAGACGGGCAGAATGTTCGCGACTGGCTTTACGTGGAGGATCACTGCGAGGCGATCGCGCAAGTGCTGAGCCGAGGACGAGTGGGGCAGACCTACAACATCGGTGGCTGGAATGAGAAGCGGAACCTCGAGATCGTGGAGACGATCTGCGACATTGTGGATGAGATGGCGGGGCGCCGCGGGGCATCGCGCCGCAGCCTGATTACATTTGTGAAGGACCGCCCGGGACATGACCGGCGTTACGCCATGGACGCTACGAAGATCGAGCGGGAACTGGGCTGGCGTCCGCTGGAAACATTTGAGAGCGGAATTCGGAAGACGGTGCGGTGGTATTTGGAGAATGAAGAGTGGGTCCGCGATGTGACTAGCGGGAGCTACCGGCAGTGGATTGAGACGCATTACTCTGCATGAGCCAGAGCGGTGGAATTACTACAGCGGTCCAGCAGAAGAATCGAGCTATGATGCAAGCCTCGAATACGGGATATAAGGGAATCATTCTGGCGGGAGGGTCGGGGACACGCTTGTATCCCGTGACGCATGCCATGGGGAAGAGCCTGCTCCCGGTTTACAACAAGCCGATGATTTATTACCCGCTGTGCACGCTGATGCTGGCGGGGATTCGCGACATCCTTCTTATTACCACGCCGGAGGACGTGCAGCAAGTTTCAGGCGCTGCTGGGGGATGGAAGTCAGTTTGGAATTCGTCTGCAATACAAGGTGCAGCGCGAAGCCGGAAGGAATCGCGCAGGCGTTCTTGGTGGGCGAGGCGTTTCTTGGAGGCAGTCCTTGCGCGCTGGTGCTGGGCGACAATATTTTTTATGGGCACGATTTTGCCAAGGACTTGCGGGAAGCCGCGAGCAAGAAGCGAGGGGCGCGCGTGTTTGCTTATCGGGTGCACGATCCGGAACGGTACGGAGTTGTGGAATTCGATGGCGCCGGGCGGGCTTTGAGCATCGAGGAAAAACCCAAGCATCCGAAGTCGCGCTACGCGGTGACTGGACTTTATTTCTACGATGATCAGGTGGTCAAGATCGCGAAGTCGCTGAAACCCAGCGCGCGCGGCGAGTTGGAGATCACCGACGTGAACAAGGCATATCTGGAGCGCGGGCAATTGGAAGTGGTGGTGATGGGACGAGGCATGGCCTGGCTGGACACGGGCACGCATGAGTCGTTGATGGATGCGTCGCTCTACATTCAAGCGATCGAGAAGAGGCAGGGGTTGATGGTGGCTTGTCCGGAGGAGATTGCGCTCCGCTCCGGTTACGTCACGGCGGAGCAGGTGGAGAAGATTGGCAACTCGATGAAGAACAATAGTTACGGCGCTTATCTGCTGCAACTTTTGCGGGAAAAGGTATTCTGATGGATGCGAGTTCAGGCGACTCGCGCTCCTGCGATGGATGCGCTCAAGAAAATCCCGACTTCGCTGCCCGGCGTATTCATCCTCGAACCGCGAGTGTTCGGCGACGAACGCGGATTTTTCTTCGAGAGCTACAACCAGCGAATCATGGCGGAGGCGGGAATTGTCGAGAGATTTGTGCAGGACAATCATTCCTGCTCGTCTCGCAACGTTCTGCGGGGATTGCATTATCAGGTGAAGCAGCCGCAGGGAAAACTGGTGCGGGTGGTCGAGGGGGAAATTCTCGATGTGGCCGTGGACATGCGCCGGAGTTCGCCGAGCTTTGGACGATGGGAAGCGGTGCGGTTGTCGGGCGAGAACAAGCGCATGCTGTGGATCCCGGCGGGCTTTGCACACGGATTCCGCGTGCTCTCGGAAAAGGCCCACGTGCTTTATAAGGCAACGGATTTCTACGCACCCGAACACGAACGCACGCTCGCTCTGGAACGATCCCTCGCTGAAGATCAACTGGGAACTGGACGGCGAACCGATCGTGTCGGCGAAAGACCAGCGCGGCGTGGCCTTCCGCGACGCTCGAGACCTTCGACTAAATTCCAATGCGAGTCACAATTTTTGGCGCCTCCGGCCTTCTGGGCAAGGCGCTCATGCGCGAGTGGAGCGGAGATGCTGTGACTGGACTCAGCTCGCGCGATGCAGACATTCGCGATGCGAAGCGGGTGGAGCAGGTGGTGCTGCAAGCGCGTCCGGAGTGGATCGTCCTGGCGGCGGCTTACACCGATGTGGATGGATGCGAGAGCAATCAGGATCTGGCTTTTGCGGTGAACCGCGACGGAGCGGTGAATGTTGCCACCGCGGCGAAGGAAGTTGGGGCGCGGCTGATCTTCCTCAGTTCCGATTATGTCTTCGACGGGAAGAAGAGCGCTCCCTATGAAGTCGATGACGCGCGGAATCCGCAGAGCGTGTACGGACGCACCAAGGCTGAAGCGGAGATCAGGCTGCTCGAGGTGATGCCGGATTGCTGCATCGCCAGAACGTCGTGGCTGTTTGGAACTGGCGGAAAATGTTTTCCGGATACGATTTTGAAGTTGGCGGCGAGCCGTCCGGCGCTCGATGTGGTGAACGATCAGCGCGGTTGCTCCGACTTACGCCGTGGACCTGGCGCGGGCGATCGTTCAATTGTGCCGGAAGAATGCGCAACGGAATTGTGCATGTGACCAATGCGGGCGATTGCACATGGTTTGAGTTTGCGCAGGAGATCGTCAGCAGCGCGGGGCTTGCAACGATCGTGCGGCCGGTGAGCAGCCAGCAGATGGCGCGGCCTGCGCCTCGACCTGCGTATTCGGTTTTGTCGCCGACGCGTCTGCGGGCTCTTGAGATTACGATGCCCACCTGGCGTGACGCTTTGTCGCGCTACCTGGAAGAGCGACGGAAGCTGACAAGCTAGCGCCGAGATTGCCTCACCTCCGGCGGCCCTGCTAGGATTGCCCGAGGCCCGCCTGGGGATCTCGTGAAATTAATCCAGAATTACATTGATGGCCACTTCGTGCGCGGGAAGAGCGAGTTTGCCGATGTGAATCCCGCGGACGGGACGGTGATTGCACAGGTCACCGAAGCCGACCAGACTCAGGTGGACGAAGCTGTACACGCGGCTCGGCGCGCGTTGGGCGAAGAATGGGGACGGATCGGCGTTCGCGAACGGGCGGCGCGGTTGCACCGGGTCGCGGACGCGATTGAGAAGCGCTTTGACTGCTTCGTCGAGGCGGAAGTTGCGGACACGGGCAAGCCGGTCTCTCTGGCGTCAAAGCTTGATGTTCCTCGCGCGGCGGCGAATTTCCGCGTGTTCGCCGATCTGGTGAAAATGTCTGGGCTGGAATCGTTTCAGACGGAAACTCCTGACGGCGCGAGTGCTCTGAATTACGCGGTGCGCAAGCCGCTGGGCGTGGTCGGAGTGATCACGCCGTGGAACCTGCCGTTGCTCTTGCTCACCTGGAAGGTTGCGCCGGCGCTGGCTTGCGGGAATGCAGTGGTGGTGAAGCCTTCCGAAGAAACTCCGGCCACCGCTACGCTTCTCGCCGAGGCGATGCAGGACGCGGGAATTCCAAATGGCGTTTATAACGTGGTGCATGGGTTTGGGCCGGGGTCCGCAGGAGAATTCCTGACGCAACACTCTGACGTGAACGCGATCACGTTTACCGGGGAATCAAGAACCGGGGCAGCGATCATGAAGTCGGTAGCGCCCACGGTGAAGCCGGTTTCGTTTGAGCTGGGCGGAAAGAATGCGGCTATCGTATTCGCGGATTGCAATTTTGAAGAGGCGGTGAACGGGATTAGCGGAGGCGGTGTTTCTTAATACCGGGCAGGTCTGCTTGTGCGCCGAGCGCGTTTATGTGGAGCGGAAGATTTTTGCGGCGTTCGTGGAGGCACTGAAGCAGAAAGCGGAGAGCCTGCATTCCGGCTGGCCGAGCGATAAGAAGACTGACCTGGGGCCGCTGATTTCTGCGCAACATCGGGAGAAGGTGCTTTCTTATTACCGGCTCGCTGAGGAAGAAGGTGCGACGGTTGTAACGGGCGGGGGAGTTCCGAGATTTGGCGACAATCGCGACAACGGATTCTATGTGCAACCAACCATCTATACTGGACTACCTGAATCGGCGCGGTGCGTGAAAGAAGAAATCTTCGGGCCAGTGTGCCACGTCGCGCCGTTCGACTCGGAAGAGCAAGCGGTCGCGATGGCCAATGATACGAAGTACGGACTGGCGGCTTCGATATGGACGAGCAACCTGAAGCGCGGTCATCGCGTTGCGCAGCAAATGAATGTGGGCATCACGTGGGTGAATTGCTGGTTCTTGCGTGATCTGCGGACACCGTTTGGCGGAGCGGGACTTTCCGGCATTGGCCGCGAAGGCGGGGTGCATTCGCTGAATTTCTATTCCGAACTGAACAATATCTGCGTTCGGTTGTGATCCTTGATCATTGCATTGGCCCGAAAATAATAATGAAGATGAGCGGGATGGAGAGCAAAGTCGTTGAGGGGAAAGCGACGCCGCGCGGCAAGTATCCGCACGTGAAGCGGGCCGGGGACTTTCTGTTTGTTTCCGGAACGAGCGCGCGCCGTGCCGACGACACGATTGCGGGCGCCGAAGCCGGTGCAACGGGCATAACCCTGCTCGACATCCGCGTGCAAACTCGTGCGGTGATCGAGAATATCCGCGACATTCTGCAGAGTGCGGGAGCGCAACTGCAAGATGTGGTGGAGATATCTACGTATCTGGTGAACATGAACGATTTCGCCGGATACAACGAGGTGTATGGCGAGTTCTTCGGATACGATGGTCCGGCGAGAACTACGGTGGCGGTGCATCAGTTGCCGCATCCGCACTTGCTGATTGAGATCAAGGCTATGGCTTACAAACCGCTAAAATAGGAGGCGCGATGGCATCCATCAAGAATCTGAAGGCTTTCAACTTTCAAGCCTGGATCGAAGAAAACAAAGAGAAGCTGAAACCTCCAGTGGGCAACGCGCAGGTGTGGGAAGACGGCGAGATGATGGTGACCGTGGTGGGCGGGCCGAACCAGCGGCGCGATTATCACGACGATCCGACGGAGGAATTCTTTTACCAGTTGAAGGGCAACATTTCCCTGCGGCTTATGGAGACGCCGGGCAAGCCGCCGCTGGAAGTGCCGATCAAAGAAGGCGAAATTTTTCTGTTGCCCAAGCACATGCGTCATTCACCGCAGCGGCCGGCGGATACCATCGGGGTAGTGGTTGAAGTGCCGCGCCCGGAGGGCTCTCTGGATGCATTCGAGTGGTACTGTCCGAACTGTCACCAGTTGATTTATCGCGCGGAAGTGAAGTTGAAGAGCATCGTCAAGGATCTACCGCCCGTGTTTGAACAGTTTTATTCGAACGAGAGCCGACGCAAGTGCAAGCATTGCGGCACGATTCATCCGGGCAAATGAAGCATGCCAGTCATCGACATTCATAATCACTTTTTTCCCAGTTCATGGCCCGACTTGGCGGCGCGCTACGGCACGCCGAACTGGCCCTGGATCAAGCACACCGAGCCCGGTCAAGCGGACATTATGGTGGGGGATCGATTCTTTCGTCATATTTCTTCGGCGTGTTGGGATCCGGAGGTGCGGCTCCGGGAAATGGATCGTGACGGCATTGACGTGCAGGTCATGTCTGCGACGCCGGTGCTTTTCGCGTATGAGCGTCCGGTGGAACATGCGCTCGACTGCGCGCAGTTGTTCAACGATGCGGCGCTGGAGCTTTGCAGCCGTGGGAAAGGCCGGTTGAAATCGATTTGCCAGGTGCCACTGCAGGATATTGATGCGGCTTGCAAGGAGCTTAGCCGATGCATGCGGGCCGGACACCTGGGCGTGCAGATTGGCAACCATGTAGGAAGCAAGAATCTGGATGATCCTGGCATCGTGACCTTTCTGCAGCACTGCGCGAATGAGGGCGCGGCTGTACTGGTGCATCCGTGGGAAATGTTGGGGCAGGAGCGGATGCCGAAATACATGATGCCGTGGACGGTCGGGATGCCGGCGGAGACGCAACTGTCGGTGGTGGCGATGATTCTGAGTGGAGCGTTTGACCGGCTGCCGAGCACGCTGCGCATCTGTTTCGCGCACGGCGGCGGGAGTTTCGCGTTTTTGCTGGGGCGGCTGGAAAATGCCTGGCATCATCATCCGGTGGCGCGTGGCGAGTGTGAGCATCCGCCCAGCTATTATCTCAACCGCTTCTATGCAGACTCGGCGGTGTTCGATCAACGGTCGCTGCAGTTTCTGGTCGGGACGATGGGGGCGGACCGGGTGATGTTGGGATCGGATTATCCGTTTCCGCTGGGAGAGGAACGTGTTGGGTCGCTCATCCGCCAAAGTAATTTGTCGCAGGATGCCAAGGGTAAGCTTCTGGGCGGGAATGCGGTGCGGTTCCTGGGCCTTAAAGAGGAATCGCAAGAGGCCGCGGATGCGAAGTCTGGCGCGGCTGCCGGGCTATCTCCGCTTGCGCCCGAGCCTGGACAGCTTACGTACAGCTCGTATCTGAAGGTTCCGGAACTGCTGGAGTTGCAGCAGCCGCAATCTGTGCCGCAGCACCACGATGAGTTGCTGTTCATTCTTGTGCATCAGACCTACGAACTGTGGTTCAAGGAATTGCTGCATGATCTGGATGCGGTGGTTGCTAATTTGCAGAAGGCAGGTGCGGCGCCGCAATCGCATGATGAAGTTTATGAGGCGGCGCGGTTGCTGCGGCGCTGTACGGAGATCACGCGGGTGTTGGTGGAGCAGTTCACGATTCTGGAAACGATGCTGCCCACGCATTTTCTGGCGTTTCGCGGCCTGCTGGAGCCGGCCAGCGGATTTCAGTCGGAGCAGTTTCGCGAGATTGAATTTCTATGCGGCTTGAAGGACGAGAAGATGCTTCGCTATCACCGGCCGACGCCGGAGGCTTACGCAAGCCTGAAACGCCGGTTGGAGGAGCCGTCGCTGCGCGACGTATTCTTCGGAGCCTTGCAGGCGATGGGAAAACTGCCGCCGGCCGGCGGAGGCGCTACGGAGCGGGAGCGGTTCGAGGCGCGGGCGCGCGCCGTCCACGAACTCTACAAGGATGAACATCATCACCGCGACTGGATTGATGTGTGCGAACGGTTGACGGAGTTTGACGAACTGGTGGTGAGCTGGCGGTTGCGCCACATTCAACTGGTCGAGCGAATTATCGGGATCCGCATGGGCACTGGGGGAAGCACGGGAGCGTCTTACCTGAAGCTCACGCTCGACAAGAAATTCTTTCCCGAATTGTGGGAAGCGAGGACGTTGCTGACCGAGTGAGTCGTTCCTCTCTTCAGCGTTGTTCGTCGCGAGGTTGGTCGGCGAATTTCTCAGATGAAGGCCACACCTGACAAAATCACCCTGATCGGCGCGGGACTGAACGGTCCGCTTCTGGCTATTCTCCTGGCGCAGAGGGGATTCGCGGTTGAGATTTATGAGCGGCGTCCTGACATGCGGCGGGTGCGCATGAGTGCGGGACGGTCGATTAACCTCGCGCTCTCGACCCGCGGAATTCACGCCTTGCAACAGGCCGGCCTGTGGGAGCAGATGCGGAGCATTATCATCCCGATGAAGGGACGGATGATGCATTCGATTGCCGGAGAACTTACGTTCCAACCCTATGGGAAGAATGAGAGCGGAGGTCATCAACTCGATTTCGCGGGCGGAGTTAAATATCGCGCTCATCAATGCGGCGGAGAAACAGGGTGCGGCCATTTACTTTAATCAGCGGTGCACGGGGTATGACCTGAAGACCGGCGCAATACGAGTGCGCGACGAGGAAACGGGTGAAGACGCGACCCGGGAGACTCGAGTTGTGATCGGCTGCGATGGATCGGCGTCGTCAATTCGAGCGCAGATGCTCAAGCTAAGTCGATTCAACTTTTCGCAACAATACCTCGACTACGGCTACAAGGAGCTGACGATTCCCGCCGGGGCCGACGGAAAGCATCTTCTGGAGACTCACGCGCTGCATATCTGGCCGCGGGGCAACCACATGCTGATTGCATTGCCCAACATTGACGGCACGTTTGCGTGTATTTTGTTTCTGCCGTTTGAGGGGCCGGACGGCTTCGCCAGTCTGACCGCGCAGGCCGAGGTCATCCAGTTTTTCGAATCGCGCTTTCCGGATGCGGTTCCGCTGATGCCGCAGCTCGCTGAGAACTACTTCGCAAATCCGACTGGGGCGATGGTTACCATCAAGTGCTCTCCGTGGCACGTGGAAGGCAGAGCGCTGCTTCTGGGGGATGCGGTTCATGCCATCGTTCCTTTCTTCGGCCAGGGAATAAACTGCGGATTTGAAGACTGTACTTGTCTGGTGGAATTGCTTGACCGGCATGGCGCGGACTGGCCGCGTGTTTTTGCCGAGTTCGAGAAGGAGCGCAAGGTGAATACCGACGCCATCGCGGACATGGCGGTCGAGAATTTTACGGAGATGAGAGATCGGGTTGCGGACTCGCGGTTTTTGTTTCGGAAGAAGGTGGAGCTGGCGCTGGAAGCAAAATATCCCCAACTCTTCGTGCCGAAGTATGCCATGGTGACCTTTCATCGGATTCCCTACTCCGTTGCGCTGGCACGCGGCGCGGTTCAGGACCGGATGCTGGCGGAGCTCTGTGAGTCCATCGACCGGGTGGAGGATCTTGATTGGGGAAAAGCGGATCGGCTGATTCGCCGCGATCTCACGCCTCTGGAGATGCGACAGTGACCGGCAGCCCGGTTCAACCCGAGTTTCGACCGGAGTTTCAGGCGGGCGAAGATTTTGCGATTGCCATGGATGAGCGCGATCCGCTGAAGGAATTCCGCGAGCGCTTCTTGTTTCCCAAGATCGAGGGGCGTGATTGCGTTTACCTGTGCGGCCACTCGCTGGGACTGCAGCCTAAGACTGTGGCGGCATATGTTGAGCAGGAATTGAAGGAGTGGGCACGGCTTGGCGTGGAGGGCCATTTTCGGGCGAAGAATCCGTGGATGCCCTACCACCGGCTGCTTACAGAGCAGACGGCGGAATTGGTGGGAGCGCAGCCCCTTGAAGTTGTAGTGATGAATTCGCTGACCGTGAATCTTCACCTGATGATGGTTTCGTTTTACCGTCCGACGCGGGAGAGACATAAGATTGTTGTGGAGCGAGGGGCCTTTCCCTCCGATCAGTACGCCGTGCAGTCGCAGATTCGTTTCCATGGCTTTGACCCCGCGACTTCGCTCATCGAGTTGACACCGCGGCCAGGCGAGTCCTGCCTTCGCGATGAGGACATCGATTCATTGATCGAGCGCGCTGGGGATGAAATCGCGCTGATCATGCTCGGAGGAGTAAATTACGGGACCGGGCAAGCATTTGATATGGCGCGCATCACGCGCATGGGCCACGCGCGGGGCTGCGTGGTCGGCTTTGATCTGGCGCACGCTGCCGGCAATTTGCATTTGAAACTTCATGAGTGGGGCCCGGACTTTGCGGTGTGGTGCAGCTACAAATATCTGAATGGCGGTCCGGGATGTGTTGCGGGTTGTTTTGTTCATGAACGACATGCGCCGCGCGTGGGATCTGCCGCGCTTTGCGGGCTGGTGGGGCCATGACGAACAGTCGCGGTTCGAGATGGGGCCTGACTTCCGGCCGATGCCGGGCGCCGACGGGTGGCAGTTGAGCAATCCGTCGATTCTCAGCCTGGCGGCTCTGCGAGCTTCGATGGACATTTTCCACGACGCGGGGATGCGAGCGTTTACGGGCCAAGAGCGTGTCGCTGACCGGCTATCTGGAGTTTCTGCTGAAACAGCTTCTGATGAACGAGAAGGCCTCGGAGAAATTCTCGATCATCACTCCGGTCGAAAGAGACCGGCGCGGCGCGCAGCTCTCCATCCGAGTCGCCCAGGCGGGGCGGGCGTTGTGCGAACGGCTGGCCGAGGATGGCATCGTGGGCGACTGGCGGGAGCCAGATACTTTTCGAGTTGCACCTGTGCCGCTCTACAACTCCTATCACGATGTTTTCCGATTTGTCGGGCGATTCGCGGCTGCAGTTAGTTAGAAGGCTTGGGGAGCACCTTCCGACTACTTGCGCGATTACTTCAGTAACGTCCGCGGCATCCCGGACTGACCATACACTGTCAGCGTGGGTCTCATTTCTGTGCGACAACCCGGCAGGTGGACGGGAATCGTGTGCGCGTTGGTGTGCGTACACGTGGTCGTGTCTCTGCTGGTCCCCCGCAGTATTGAACTGACCGCTTTCGGCGACCTGACGCAATCTTTTCTGCTTTTCTGCGGAACACTGTCCATCCTCTCGAACTTCAGAACCAGCTATAAGAAGGCTCAGCTTTTCTGGGCGCTCATGGCGCTTGGTTGCGGGATGTGGCTGTGCACGCAAGTTCTGTGGACCTACTTCGAGGTGTTTCTGCGCCAGGAGGTGCCGAACCCGTTTGTCGGAGACGTAGTTCTGTTTTTGCACGTGGTTCCCATGATGGCGGCCCTGGTGGTGCAACCGCAGGTTCAGCGGAATGATCATTCTTTGCGGCTGGCGTCCCTCGACTTTTTTCTGCTGCTCACGTGGTGGCTCTATCTTTATCTGTTTATCGTGATCCCGTGGCAATATGTTTCTCCGAATGAAGCTGCGTATGGCCACAGCTTTGACGTACTCTACGCCTGCGAACAGATCGTTCTGATTGTGGGAGTAGGCCTGGTTTGGAGGCGCAGTCACGGATCCTGGCGGCTAGTTTACAGGCAACTTTTTATAGCTGCTTTGTTCTACGGTGTGGGCTCGATTCTGGCTGGCGTCGCGATCGACTATCACCAGTACTACACGGGCAGTTTCTACGACATCCCGCTTGTAGCTGCGATGGCGTGGTTCGCATCCGTGGGTTTCATTGCACGTGGATCTTCGTCCGACCAGCCCACGGACCGGGAACCGCGCCACACCCACAGCATGTGGACGGCGCGGTTGGCGATGATAGCAGTCTTTTCCACTCCGCTGATGGTGGCATGGGCGGAGTTTGGGGGAGGAACTCCACCGCGGGTGCGCTCCTACAGGCTGTTCTTGACCGTAGCGGCGATGGTCTTTATGGGGGCATTGGTGTTCGTTAAACAGCACTGCATGGATCGCGAGCTGCTGCACCTGCTGCGTCTGTCGCGGGAGAATCTGGACGAGACTTGCAAGCTGAAGGACGAGTTGGAGAGCAAGGAACAGTCGCTGCGGTGGCACAGTCTGGAACTGCAACGCAAGAATCTTGAGCTCCAGGAAATCTCCTTTACCGACCCGTTGACCGGAGTGTGGAACCGGCGGTATCTCGAAGAGATTCTTACGGCCGAAGCCGGGCAGGTCCTGCGAAATTATGAGCGGGCGCGAGGCAGCGACATTCGCAAATTGGATCATCGCGATCTGATCTTCATCATGGTGGATATGGATTTCTTCAAGGAAGTGAACGATCTTTATGGCCATCCCGCGGGTGATCGCTTGCTGCAGCGGGTGGCCGAGCGTTTGACCGGGGTGGTGCGCAAGTCGGATGTTCTGGTTCGTTGGGGAGGGGAAGAATTCCTGATCATGTCGCGATCGGCGGATCCCTCCGGTACGCCGGCTTTCTGCGAGCGAGTTCTGGAGATCATGGCATCAGAAGCGTTTGATCTTGGACATGGGGTTCGAGTGCGGAAGACCTGTTCTGTGGGATGGGCTCCTTTCCCCTGGAGTCGCGGAGCCTACGAGGCGGTTTGCGCGGAAGAGATCATCGAGCTCGCGGACACCGCGCTCTACCGGGCCAAGGCTGGAGGGCGGAATCAGGGCGTCGGAATTCTGCCGGGCGATGGCGCGGTCGCGACTCCCGAAGCGATCACGCTGCAGGCCCTGCAAAACGACAACGGTGTTCTGACACGTACTGTGAGAGTGCAGAATTCCGGTGGTAAAGTCCAAGCTGTCGCCGAAGATGTGATGTCTGGCGAAAGACGCGAGGGTTGAAATTCCTTCCGGATGTTCGATTCTTATCGAATTGCGACTGGCCAAAAGCAACGGTTGCCGCTTGACCTCTGAGGCTGCGTTGAATACAGTGGGAAGCCGCTATCCAGGGATGCAGGGTTGCGACGAGTTAAAGCAACGCGAGCAGTTCAGGAACTAAACTTTGTGAGGTTCAGGCTGTGAGGTACATGCAACGATGAATGCGAAAGCTCCTTCCCGGAAGACCGGTCTGCGCCAGAAGGCGCAGCTAATGTCGGCATCAGAAATCGAGCGCACGCTGGTCAGACTGGCGTACGAGATTGTCGAGAAAAACGGCGGCGTCGAGGGTTTGGGATTGGTTGGGATTCGACGGCGGGGTGTCCCGATCGCGGAGCGACTGGGCAAGATCATCACTCGCATCGAGAATGCTAAAGTGCCGGTGGGCACGTTGGACATCACCTTTTATCGCGACGACCTTTCAACACTCGGTCCCAAACCGGTGGTGCAGGAAAAAGAGATCGGGTTTTCGATTGAGGATAAGAATATTGTCCTGGTCGACGATGTTCTTTTCACCGGACGCACGACGCGCGCCGCTCTGGACGCGCTGTTTTCACACGGCCGACCGCGACGGGTGCAGTTGTGCGTGCTGATCGACCGCGGACATCGGGAATTGCCGGTGGAAGCCAGCTTTGTCGGCCGCAATGTTCAGACCACCATGAACGAGGTGATCGAAGTGAAGTTGACCGAGGTTGACGATGCGGAGAAGGTTCTGCTAATGGAAAGGTAGGGGCGGCGACGTGCGCTCCGGAAAAATAATAAGGACGGCGGTGAATCCGCCGTCCTTATTTGTTGAAGCGATCAGCTAGGACAATTTGGTGCAGATCGCCTTGGTCTGGGTGTAATTGTTCAGAACATCGTGCCCCATTTCACGGCCCCATCCGGATTGTTTATATCCGCCGAAGGGCAGAGCGGCGTCGAAAATGTTGTAGCAGTTGATCCACACCGTACCGGCGCGCAGAAGTTCCGCGGTGCGGTGGGCCTTGCTGATGTCGCGAGTCCAGACGGCAGCAGCCAGGCCGTATTCGCTGTTGTTGGCACGCGGCAGAGTTCCTCGGGATCGTCGAACGGCATCGCCGTCACCACGGGCCCGAAGATTTCTTCCCGCACCACCTTCATGTCTTCACGAGTGTTCACGAGAACGGTAGGCTCAACGAAATAGCCTTTGTCGCCTTTCTTGTGGCCACCAGTGACCGCTTTGGCGCCTTCTGCGAAGCCTGCTTCGAGATAACCGCAGACGCGACTTAGCTGCTCTTCGGAGACGAGCGGTCCCATGCTGGTCGCAGGATCGAGACCCGAACCGACATTGATTTTCTTGGCTTGCTCGGCGACGCCTTCGACGACGCGGTCGAAGATCGGCTTCTCGATGTAGAGGCGCGAGCCGGCGCAGCAACACTGGCCGTGATTGAAGAAGATAGCGCTCGCGGCTCCGGGGATGGCGGAGTCGAGATCAGCGTCTTTGAACACGACGTTCGGAGACTTGCCGCCGAGTTCCAGCGACACCTTCTTCAAGTTCCCCGTCGCAGCGTGGACGATCAGCTTTCCAACTTCGGTGGAACCAGTGAAAGCTATTTTGTCGACGTCGGGATGAGCGGCCAGTGCGGCACCGGCCGTCTCGCCATAGCCCGGCACTATGTTCACTACGCCCTCGGGGAAGCCAGCTTCCATGATCAGTTCGCCGAGACGCAGCGCCGACAGCGGCGTTTGTTCCGCCGGCTTCAGTATTACGGTGCAACCGCGGCCAGCGCCGGACCGAGCTTCCATGCCGCCATCAGCAGGGGGAAGTTCCAGGGAATGATTTGCCCTGCAACTCCGACGGGCTCGCGCAGGGTGTAGGCGAGATACTTCGCTCCCGGGGTGTATGGAACCGAGATGGGAATCGTATTGCCTTCGATCTTGGTGGTCCAGCCGGCCATGTAGCGGAACAAGTCGACAGCCAGCGGCACATCGGCGGCCCTCGCAATGGTCAGAGGCTTGCCGTTGTCGAGGCTCTCAAGATAGGCGAATTCCTCAGTGTGCGCCTCCAACAAATCGGCCAACTTCCAGATGAGGCGTCCGCGCTCGGATGCGGTCAACCGACGCCAGGGGCCATGGTCGAAGGCTTTACGCGCGGCCTTGACGGCTTGTTCAATATCTGCGCGATCGCCTTCCGCCACCTGCGCCAGAACTTCACCGGTGGAAGGATTGTAGGTAGGAAAAGTTTTTCCGGAGATGGAATTTACCCACTGGCCGTTAATCAACATTTTGCGCGGCTTTTCGAATGAAATCCGCGACTTGCGGATGAATCTGCGGTGACACTGCAATACCCATATACCCTCCTTAGATCAACGTAGATCGAACACGAATCGGCATGACGTGATGCCAAAGATGCCGGGCGGAGAAGAACACCGGCAATATGCTAGTCCGGAGACGGAACAAAAGCAATTCCGATTCGAGGGCATTCTCCGTAGATCATTCGCCGTACGGGACCCAGATATTCTTCACCTGGGTGGCATGCTCAAGAAACCAGCGCCCCTCGGCGAGCTTTGGATCGAACCAGTCGATGGCCCGGCCCTCGTTTGTCCAGACCTGTTTCAGATTGCCCACCGACATGGCTTTCGCGGCGGCGGCGCTGGTTTCGTCGGCAAAGGACCAGATGGCATCGACATCGTCGTGTTCAGCCAGGACTTTCAAAAGTTGCGAGGCATAGCCCGTCACAATGTTCACCACGCCGCCCGGTAGATCGCTGATGTCAAAAAGTTGATAGAGATCGGCGGTAATGAGGGGGTATGCCTCCGATGGAACGGCAATCACGGTGTTGCCCACAGCGAGAGCCGGCAGCACGAGTGAGAGGAAACCCAGCAGCGGCGCTTCGGTGGGACAGATGATGCCCATGGTTCCAATGGGCTCGTTCATGGCAATCGCGATATTGCGAAACGGAGGATTGTGCACGGCGCCGTCAAACTTATCGGCCCATGCCGCATACGAGAAGAGGCGCTCGATGCTGAGGTCCAGTTCCGCGGCGGCTTGCTTGGCACCGACGACGGCGGTGAGCCCACGGACAACTTCGTCACGGCGCTGGGAGAGGTTCTCGGCGCAGTAGTAAAGAACCTGCGCGCGATTGTGCGCGGTTGCTTTCGCCCATGCTTCCGCCTTGCGGGCGGCCTCGACGGCGTTGCGAACGTCTTTGCGGTTGCCGAGCGAGGCTTCGCCCAACAGACGTCCGTCGGGTGAACGAACTTCCATGCTGTAGCCAGAGTCGGGCCGCGCTTGCTTGCCTCCGATGTAGAGCTTGACGGTGCGATCGATGGCTGGGATGCCAGCCTCTGGCGCTTCTGCTGTTTGCGGAGCTGCGGGCGGAGGGGGCGCGGCTAATTTGGGAGCGTTCTTGAACCACGTCGGTTGCAGGTATTCCAGCAGGCCCTCCTTGCCACCTTCGCGCCCGTACCCGCTTTCGCGGTAGCCGCCGAAGCCGCAGGAAGCGTCGAACAGGTTGGTGCAGTTTACCCAGACGACGCCGGCCTTCAGTTGCGCGGCAACATGCAACGCCACGTTGATGTTCTCGCTCCAAATGGAGGCTGCCAAACCATAGACCGTGTTGTTGGCCAACTCAACGGCTTCTCTTGGAGTACGAAAGGTCATCGCGGCGAGTACGGGTCCGAAGATCTCTTGCTGCGCAACGATTGAGGTCGGATGCACATTGCTCAACAGAGTGGGCGGATAGTAGAAACCGCGCGCGGGCAACGCTACCTGCGGCTGCCAGCAGGTCGCGCCCTCGGCGATGCCTTGACCGACCATGCGCTGGATGCGGTCGAGCTGCACACGCGCGACGATGGCCCCGATGTCGATTGCCTTGTCGAGGGGAAGGCCAACCCGCAGAGTGCTCATGCGCTCGCGGATCCTGGCGATCAAATTCTCGGCAATACTTTCCTGCATCAACAATCGGGAGCCGGCGCAGCAGACCTGGCCTTGGTTGAACCAGATGCCGTCGACCAAGCCCTCGACCGCGCTATCCAGGTCAGCATCGTCGAAGATAATGAAGGGAGACTTGCCTCCCAACTCAAGGGATAACGCGTTTGGGAGTTGCGGCCGTGGCGCTGCGAATGGCGCGTCCGACTTCGGTAGACCCGGTGAATGCGATTTTGTCCACGTCGAGATGCTTCACTAACGCTTCGCCGGTCGAACCATCTCCGGTGACGACGTTGACGACTCCGGGGGGCAATCCGGCTTCCTGACAAAGTTCGGTGAAGGCGAGCGCGGTCAGAGGGGTGAATTCAGCGGGCTTCAACACTACGGTGTTTCCGGTGGCCAGAGCGGGAGCAATCTTCCACGCCGCCATAAGCAGGGGAAAATTCCAGGGGATTATCTGCCCCACGACGCCGCAAGGCTCGTACTCAGGAAATTCCTGCTCGAGAAGTTGCGCCCAGCCAGCATGGTAGTAGAAGTGCCGGGCCACCAGCGGAATGTCGATGTCACGACTCTCGCGGATGGGCTTGCCGTTGTCCATGGTTTCCAGCACGGCGAGGAGGCGCGAATGTTTTTGGACCAACCGCGCCAGGGCATAGAGGTAACGCGCCCGGACATGCGGAGTGAGCGCACGCCACTTTGGAAATGCCGCGCGTGCAGCGCGCACGGCGGCGTCGACGTCCGCGGGTGAACCCTGGGCGACGGACGCCAGCTTTCTCTCCGTTGGAAGGATCGATTGTATCGAAATATTCTCCAGCGGCCGGCGCCTGCCAGGCGCCGTTGATGAAGTGTCCGAAGCGATGGCCGTGGCGCTCCAGCCAGGCTTGTGCTTCTTTCGGATCTTCGGGAGCGGGTCCGTACTCCATCGTCACA
Organism: uncultured Acidobacteriaceae bacterium; assembly: GCA_963770235.1. GTDB lineage: Bacteria > Acidobacteriota > Terriglobia > Terriglobales > Acidobacteriaceae > Sulfotelmatobacter. The sequence continues at coordinate 27,450 of CAVYOW010000012.1, forward strand.
AACTTTTCAGCGATGCTCATGTCGGTTGCTCGATTCCCTTATCGGCTGACAAACACGTTTGGCAACTACGCCACGGGATGACGATAGTCCGCCGAATAACGCCCGGTCACGTTGTGCTCCAATTGCCGCTCGATATCGCCTAACAACCCACTCGCACCAAAGCGAAAAAGCTCGGCGCGCATCCACGACTGCCCGAGTTCCTCTTTCATCATGGCCAGCCAGTCGGTCGACTGCTTTGCGGTGCGAATTCCGCCCGCCGCTTTGAAACCTACGGCCATTCCGGTTTGCTGGCCGTATTCGCGGATGGCGCGAGCCATCACCAAGCCCACGGGCAACGTGGCGTTGGTAGGCTCTTTGCCGGTTGAGGTTTTGATGAAGTCGGCACCCGCCATCATGGCTACGACGCTGGCGCGCGCCACGTTGCGCAGAGTCAGCAGATCGCCACTTGCGAGGATGACCTTCATGTGAGCGGCGCCGCAGGCTTGTTTGAAGGCCGCGATTTCATCATAGAGGGCCTGCCAGCGTCCGCCAAACACGTGGGCACGAGTAATTACCACGTCAATCTCGTGTGCACCGGCCTCGACGGAGCGGCGAATCTCCGCGACCCGCTCGGCGAGCGGCGACAGACCTGCGGGGAAGCCGGTAGAAACTGCGGCAACGCGGATGCCACTTCCTTCAAGGGCGTGCAGCGCGGTTTCAACGAACAAGTGATAAATGCAAACTGCAGCGACTTTCAGATCGAGTTCTTCAATTCCGAGCTTGTGCACGAGATCCTGCTGCACGGGTTGCCGCGCCTTGGCACAGAGGCGGCGCACGCGGTCTTCAGTGTCATCGCCGGAAAGCGTGGTCAGGTCCATGCAGGAGATCGCTCGTAGAAGCCATGCCGCCTGCCATTCCTTCTTCACCGTCCTTCGAGCTACCTGGCTCTGGGCGCGGCGTTCCACCGCACTGGTGTTTATTCGAACATCCTGCACCCAATTCAGGTCAAGAGGGATTCCGGAGTTTAGCAGGAGCGGACGTCCGGCAAGAACCGCAATGGAAGCTCCGGCGTGAAACTGGTGGCCTGCCTTAGCCATAGTTTCGTGAGCTGCTTCGGGGTGGTTGTGATCTACCGGCACTGAAATTCGCCTCACTTCGCGGCAGGGGAACCGAGCCACAAGCCGATCCCTCGCGCTGTAATTGTACGGCAGGAAATCTCACAACGCGAGTTCGGGTGTGGGCGTATCCGCGCCGGTTTCAACCGATCCAAGAAAAAGCGTTCAATTATTGGGTGAGGGTTTACAATGGGCCTCGTTTTTGCGGTTTTGCCGCGCAACCTTTCCCTTATGCGCAAGAAGAAACTGCCAGCTAACGCAGCGGCAAGACTGCTGCGGGCGGCGACAGAGGTGATGAAGAACGCGCATGCACCATACTCCAAGTTCAGGGTCGGAGCGGCTATTTTGCTTTCGAACGGGAAAATTTTTTCTGGTTGCAATGTTGAGAACGCATCTTACGGAATGACCAACTGCGCCGAACGCACGGCGATTTTCTCGGCAGTCGCGCAGTGCGGGCCCAAGATCGAGATCCGAGCGGTTTCTGTGGTCAACGACCAGGGAGTGCCCTGCTCGCCCTGCGGCGCGTGCCGCCAAGTTATTTACGAGTTCGGCCCCGACGCAACGGTTTTTTTCCAAGGGGCCAAGGGGCCGAAGCAGTCGCACATCACCGAACTGCTTCCGGAAGGGTTCCGCCTCCAGTGAATCCGACGCCAGCTGCAGCGCAGACTTTTCGTGCCGTCGATGTGATTCGCAAGAAGCGCGATGGCTGTGAGTTGTCGCGAAGCGAAATCGAATTCCTGGTGAACTCTTACACCTGCAGCGCGATTCCCGACTATCAGGTTTCGGCGTGGCTGATGGCGGTGGTGCTGCGGGGAATGACGCGAGCTGAAACCGCCGCCCTGACGGATGCGATGCTACGGTCCGGCAAAGTCCTCGATCTTTCTTCACTTTCGGCGAAGAAAGTCGACAAGCACTCGACGGGCGGCGTGGGCGACAAGACTTCCCTTGTGCTGGCGCCCCTTGCGGCCGCCGCAGGCGTGGCCGTTCCCATGATCAGCGGCCGCGGCCTCGGACATACTGGAGGCACGCTGGATAAGCTTGAATCTATCCCTGGCTTCAATGTGAATCTTTCCGTGACGCAGTTTCACCGTGTACTCGAGACCTGCGGTTGCGCGATGATTGGGCAAACGGCCGAGATCGCGCCGGCGGATCGCAAGCTCTACGCGCTGCGCGACGTGACCGGCACAGTGGAGAGCCCTTATCTCATCTGTGCGTCCATCATGAGCAAGAAACTTGCGGAGGGCATTGATGCACTCGTGCTTGATGTGAAGACCGGCTCCGGCGCGTTCATGAAGAGTGAAAAAGACGCTGCCTTTCTCGCTGAGCTCATGGTTGAAACCGGCGAGCGGATGGGCAAACAGATGGTGGCGCTGATCACGGACATGGATCAGCCGCTGGGATGCAAGATCGGCAATGCGCTTGAAGTGGTCGAAGTGGTGGAAGTTCTGCGGGGGGAAGGGCCGGAAGATTTACGGGAACTCTGCCTCGAGCTTGCGGGCTGGATGCTGCATCTGGGTGGAGTTGCTAATACGGTAGTTGAAGGGAAAAAGCAGAGCGAGAAACTGATCAGTTCCGGCAAGGCCCTCGACAAGTTTCGCCAGATGGTGGAGCTGCAGGGCGGAGATCTGCGAGCGATCGACGATCCGAGGAAACTGCCTCAGGCTCAGCATACGATGATACTTTCCAGCCCGAAGAATGGCTACGTTGCAGCTCTGCAGTGCGAACAGATTGGAACTGCGTGTGTGATTCTTGGCGGCGGACGCGAACGGAAAGAAGATTCGGTTGATCCTGCGGTGGGAATCGTGCTGCACAAGAAAGTTGGAGACGCCGTTTCGGCTGGCGAGGCGCTGGCTACGATCTACTACAATGCAGAAGCGCGCGCGGATCGTGCCCGTCCACTGCTGGAAGAGAGTTTTCAGATTGCCGATTCCGCCCGCGAGAAAAGGCCGTTGATCCATCGAGTGATTTCGAGGTCTGGAGAGAAAAACTGAATGGGACGCTTTACTGGAATCCTTGGCCTTTTGACCATGCTGGGATTGGCCTATGCCTTTTCGACTAATCGCCGCGCTATTCGCTTGAAGACCGTGGCGTGGGGCCTGGGGCTTCAGTTTGCCTTTGCCGTGTGTGTATTGAGAATCGGCGCCGGGCAGCGGGTTTTCCAGAGAGCCGGTGACGCCGTCAGTCGATTGCTTAGCTACTCTTATGCCGGCTCACAGTTTGTTTTCGGCGACCTGGGGAAGCAAGGCTCTCACTTCGGCTTCAATTTCGCTTTTCAAGTACTGCCGACCATTATTTTCATCTGCGCATTCTTTGCAGTGCTCTATCACTTCGGCGTGATGCAGTTCGTTATCAAGATTGCCGCCTGGGTCATGACCCGGGTGATGGGCGCCAGCGGCGCGGAATCGCTCAACATCGCGGCTAGCATTTTTATGGGACAAACGGAAGCGCCAGTAACCATCCGGCCGTTTCTGCCCGATCTGACTCGCTCGGAATTGATGACCGTGATGACCAGCGGGATGGCGCACGTATCCGGTGGAATCATGGCGGCCTACATCGCATTCGGCATCGAACCCAAACACTTGCTGAGCGCGGTCATCATGACGGCGCCTGGGACGCTGCTGATGGCGAAGATGCTGGTGCCCGAAACCGAGGAACCGAAGACGGCCGGCCGAGTAGTGATGCCCGAAGGCGAAGAGAAAACCGAGAAAGAAGAGAATCTGCTGGGCGCGGTCGCGCGGGGAACGACCGATGGCCTGCATATGGCTCTGAACATCGCTGCCATGCTGATCGCCTTCCTGGCGCTGATCGCGTTAGCGGACGGCATTATGGGTGGAATTCACCACTGGCTGGCCTGGTTTCCCGAGAGTCTGGAGAAGATTTTTGGAGCGGTCTTCGCTCCGGTTGCCTGGGTAATTGGTGTTCCCTGGCATGACTGCGGGGTGATTGGAACTCTTCTCGGCACTCGCATGGTGCTGAATGAACTGGTGGCGTTTTCGATGCTGGGTCCGATGAGAGCGGCGCTTGATCCGCGTTCATTTACCATTGCCACGTTTGCGCTTTGCGGCTTCGCAAATCTCAGCTCCATCGGAATCCAGATCGGCGGTATCGGCGCGCTTGCTCCGAACAAGAAGGGCGAACTGGCACGTCTTGGGATTCGCGCGATGCTGGCCGGGACGATGGCCAACCTCATGTCGGCGTCCATCGCGGGCATGCTGCTATAGGCCACACTCGCATTCGAGAAAGGAATTTCCTTTGAAGCAATTCCACCTTGCGCCCCTGCTGATCTCGTTCTTCGTTCTTACTTTAGTGACGAATGCCTTTGCGCAAGTCGCGCCGAGGCGTGTGATCATTGACACCGATCCAGGCACTGACGATGCCATGGCGATCATCCTCGCTTTGAATTCTCCGGAGTTGAAGGTGGAAGCGTTGACGGTAGTGCCGGGCAACGTCGAGGCGTGGCAAGGATTGGAAAACGCGCTGAAGATTGTGTCGCTGGCCGGACGCTGCGATGTTGTGGTGGCCGGGGGAGCGCAGCATCCGCTGAATCAGAAGCTGATTACGGCGCAGTTCTGGCACGGTAAGAACGGCCTGGCCAACGTCGAGTTGCCGCCCTCCAAGTGCAAGGCCGATCCGCGGTTTGGTCCAGATCTCATCATCGAAATGGTCCACAGATACCCGCATGAGATCACGCTGATTCCGGTGGGACCGCTGACGAATATCGCGCTTGCGGTTTCGAAAGATCCCTCGATTGCGGCTCTGGTCAAGGATATTGTCATCATGGGCGGCTCGATCTCTGGCGGGAACGTCAACGGAGCGGCGGAGGCTAACATCTACAACGATCCTGAGGCTGCTCAGATTGTTTTCAACGCCGGATGGATGGTCACGATGGTCGGGTCCGATGTGGGTGAGCGAACTTTGATCACGCGAAAATATCTCACCGAGCTTCAGTCGTCCCACGGACCGCAGAGCGACTTTATCGCCAGAATTGCCGACTTCTATTTAACCCGCAGCGAGAAAAGCGGGTACAACGGGGCCGCGATGTATGACCCGCTGGCGGTGGGGATTGCTCTGGATCCGACTCTGGGCACGCTAAAGGAAATGCACGTCGATGTAGAAACCAAGGGCGAGTTTACTCGGGGGGAAACCGTGGCGAACCGCATGGGGTCGAACGAGAACAACGTGCTGCATGGAGACCACTACGAGATCGAGGGGGTCATCGATCTGAAATCGAATGCGCGAGTTTGTGTGGCTTCGGATGCCGACCGGTTCTTGCAGATGTTTGTGAGCCGTATCAGAGGAAGATAGGGCTCAGCCGTTCGCCCGTGCTACCAGGAAAATTGCAAGGCCGTAGAAGACGAACATCAGGCCGAGATAGGCTTTGGCGCGAGGCCCTGAGTTCGCGAATTCCTTCCACACGAGAACTCCCCAGAGCGCCGCAACCATGGGAGCGGACTGGCCGATGGCGTAAGAGATGGCAACACCAGTGAAGCTTGCAGCCACTAGATTGAAAACGGTGCCGACGCCCCAGATGCATCCACCGAAAAGCCCCAGCAGATGTCCGGAGGCAGGTCCGCTGAAAAATCCAGCGAAGCTTACCGGCTCCCCTACCAGCGGATGCTTCATGAAATAAATATTCCAGATGAAGCAGGAGAGCAACGCTCCGAGGGTCAGGAAGACGGCGGCGCTATAGGGTCCCAACGTGTTGCCGCGGGTCATGGCATGGGTCATGAATGGAGCCCACAGTCCCATTAAAATTCCTGAGACCACGCATGTGACCAGACTTTTCTTTGAGACAGAACGTCCTGCGGACGCCAGACTTCCATAAGCCTTGCCGTCCAGCAGTACCGCAATGAACGCGCAAGCTACGCCGAGGGCGAGGGAAACGGCGCTTCCCTTCGGCTGAAGGGCATAACTCAATACGGTTCCCACCACCAGCGCGATGCCGATTGAAATAGGAAACGCCACGGCGAGGCCGGCCATGTCGATCGCAGCCACGAGCAAGAGATTTGCGAGGTTGAACAGCGCGCCTCCGATGAGGGCGTTAACGATGTTCGAGGTGTCTGCCGCGTGGACGTTGTTCAGAAAACTGGAAGCGTCGTGCCCGGTGCTGCCCATCGTGAAGGCGAGCACTAGTGAAATTAAGAAGATGCCGACGGCGTAGTCCCAGTAGAACAGCTCGAAACGATAACCCTTCACACCCTTATAGGTGTTTGCCCACGAGCCCCAACACACAGCACTCGTGATCATCATCAGCAGCGCAATGCTTAGACTCGAAGGCGTGAACATCGGCTCTCCCTAAAGCTCGGTTCTCCCTAAAGCATTGTGGCGGGCGGAAAGTGTGTAACTGTACTCTTCTTTATATGCGCGCCACAAGTGAGGCGAGCAGGCACGACTCCGAGGCCTAGCCGTTCACTTGTGAATAGGTTGACCGCCGGAGAAACTCTCCTTGCCCAGGGCGGCCTAGAAACTTGTCTGCTTCGATCACCACGCGGCCCCGTGAGAGAACGACATCGGGCATCCCTGTTACCTGGATGCCTTCGAACATGGAGTAATCCACGCGCATGTGGTGAGTCTTGGCGCTGATGGTGTGTTTGCGCTTGGGATCGAAGATCACGAGGTCGGCGTCGCTGCCGACTGCGATCGTTCCCTTGCGCGGATACAGGCCGAAGAGTTTTGCCGGAGTTGTGGACACTAGTTCGACGAAGCGATTCACGCTGAAGCGTCTCTGAGCGACACCCCCACTATAAATCAGGCTCATGCGATGCTCAATGCCGGGGCCGCCGTTCGGTATGTTGGTAAAGTCATCGCGGCCGAGTTCTTTCTGCTCTTTGAAACAGAATGGGCAGTGATCGGTGGAGACAACCTGCAGATGATCGCGCTTGAGGCCGGCCCAAAGTTTTTCCTGATGCCATTTTTCACGGAGGGGTGGAGTGAAGACATATTTCGCCCCTTCGAAATCGGGGACGTCGAAGTTTTCGATCGAGAGATACAAGTATTGGGGGCAGGTCTCGGCATAGACCGGAAGCCCGCGGTCGCGCGCTTCGCGCACTTTTTCGAGAGCCTCGTTGCAGCTCAGGTGCACGATATAGATCGGCGCCCCCGCCATCTCCGCTAGGGCAATCGAACGGGATACCGCCTCTGCTTCCGCGGTTGTGGGCCGGGTCAGGGCGTGATACTTCGGGGCCTTCTTCCCTTCTGCCAGCGCTTGCTGCACGATGACGTCGATCGCGCTTCCGTTTTCGGCGTGCATGCAGATGAGAGCGCCGTTTTTCGCTGTGGTCTGTAGCGCGCGGAAGATGCTGGCGTCATCGAGCATGAAGACGCCGGGATAGGCCATGAAAAGTTTGAAGCTGGTCACGCCCTCGCCTACCAATGCATTCATCTGCTGGAGTTGACCATTGCTTATATCGGTAACGATGCAGTGAAAAGCGTAGTCGCAGACAGCCTTCCTCGAAGCTTTGTCCATCCAGGTGTCGAAAGCTTTCCGCAACGGCTGGCCTTTGTACTGGATGGCGAAGTCGATCAGCGTGGTGGTTCCGCCGAATGCCGCGGCGCGTGTGCCGGTTTCAAAATCGTCGGCGCTGGTGGTCCCCCCGAACGGCATATCGAGATGGGTGTGAACATCGATGCCGCCGGGGAGAACGTACTTTCCTGAAGCCTCCAGAATCTTCGTGGCATTCTGGCGTGGAAGGTCCTTGCCGATGGCCGCAATTTTGCCATCCGTGATGCCAACGTCTGCCATGTAGGTATCGGTTGCAGTGACCACGGACCCGTTGCCGATGATCGTGTCGAAGCCCATCCATCCCTCCACGCGCGACCGAGATCAAGGAGGAATTCTATGCTAAACTGCCGCACTTCAGGTCCGCGTATTTGTTGCGTAGTGAAAGAGGTCGCGCCATGCAGTTCGGTATCACGCTAAAGCCAGACATCCCGGTTGAGCGCATTCTCGGTTTGACGCGTCAGGCGGAAGCTGGCGGTTTCCAGTACGGGTGGATTTTCGACTCCCATGTCTTGTGGAAGGAACCGTACCCCTTGCTCGCGCTGATGGCTGCCAATACGAAGCGGATGCACTTTGGCACTTGTGTGACCAACCCCGCGGTCCGCGATCTCACGGTGACGGCCAGCTTGTTCGCCACGCTGAATCTGATCTCAAATGGAAGGATGGAATTGGGCATTGGACGGGGAGACAGCTCGAGACGTGTGCTGGGCAAGAAGCCGGTCAGTTGGTTGCAGTTGGAAGCTGCGGTCAAAGTTTTTCGCGATCTCACGGCAGGTCGCGAGATTGAGTACGAAGGCCAACCGACGCGACTCACTTGGGCCACGGTTTCTCCACGAGTCTGGATCGCCGGCTACGGGCCCAAGGTGCTGCACATGGCAGGGCGGGTCGCCGACGGGATCATCCTTCAGTTTGCGGATCCTGATTTGATTTCCTGGTGCCTGGGCTTCGTGAAGGAGGGCGCGCGCGCGGCCGGCCGCGACCCGGACGAGATCGAAGTAATGTCGGCAGCTCCGGTCTGGGTTTCTGACGATTTAGCCGTGGCGCGCGAACATGTGCGATGGTTTCCGGCGCTAGTTTCGAACCACGTGATGGACCTCATCCGGCAGTACAAGCCGGACGATCTGCCGGCGGCGCTCACATCGTACGTGCAGGACCGGGGCGCCTACGACTATCAGCACCACTGTGTAGTGGAGAGTGACAACGCGAATTTCGTTTCGGACGAGGTGGTCGATCGCTTTTGTTTGGTCGGACCAGTTGAAGCTCATCACGAGAAGCTACGTAAGTTGGCCAGCGTTGGGGTCACTCAGTTCAATTTGTATCTAATGTGCGGGGACGAGGAGCAGACGCTGGATATCTACCAGCGCGAGGTTCTGCCGGTGTTCAAGGAAACCGTGAAGACGAAGCGCTGAAGCTACGACGCCGCCATCGGCGAAAGCACAGCCGGGCGCTGGAACTTCATCGCCGCATAATAGACCGCAAAGGAAACTGCAAAGCCTACAAACCAGGAATAGTCATAAAGAACTCGCACTGACGGAACTGCCAGTCCGATGAGTGCGGTCCCTGCTCCGAGTGCAAGTGCAATCACGGCACGCCAGTTGAATCCCTTGGAATATTCGTAGATCCCGCCACGAAGATAGAGATCATCGACTTGCAGAACGCACCGTCGCACGACGAAATAGTCGCAGATCATTATGCCCGCGACTGGTCCGAGAAAAGCAGCGTAGCCGCCCAACCAGCCGAGGATGAAAGTCTTGTAATCGGCGAGCAGCTTCCACGGCATCAGCGCGATGCCCATGAAGCAGGTGATCACGCCACCGGTGCGGAAACTGATTCGCCGAGGCCACAGATTGGAAAAGTCGTTGGCCGGGGAGACGACGTTGGCCCCAATGTTGACGTTGAGTGTTGCCAGCAGAATCGCGATCAGCGAGATCACCACAGCTACGGGGGAGTGAAAGCGGCTGAGTAGTTGCACGGGATCAGAGATTGCCGTTCCGTAAATCACCACCGTGGCTGAGGTCACTGCGATGCCGATGAAAGCATAAAGAGTCATCGTGGCCGGCAGGGCGAGCGCCTGGCCGATCACTTGTTCCCGCTGATTGCGCGCGAAGCGTGTAAAGTCGGGGATATTCAGCGAGACGGTTGCCCAGAAGCCGACCGTGCCATTCAACGCGGGAACCAGAAACTTCAGGAAGTCGGAAAAGTTGCTGAAGCGGGAGGGCGCGGCCAGCATCGGGCCGAAGCCGCCCGCACTGTGATACGCCCATGCCAGGAGCAGCAATCCAACGCCTAGTAATACCGGTGCGCTGATTCCTTGCAGAATTCGAATGTATTCGATCCCCATGAGAATGACGGCGAGGTTGATCAGCCAGAACAGCATAAAGCAAATGGCTGTGGCGTAAGGAAGATTCTTCCAGCCTGGAGCGAGCGTGGCCAGCAGGGTGCTGATCGCTTCGCCGCCGATCCAGGTCTGAATGCCAAACCACCCACACGCCACCAGCGCGCGCAGAACCGCGGCCACGTTGGCGCCCAGCACGCCAAACGACGCGCGTGCCAGCACCGGGAACGGGACCCCGTACTTGGCTCCGGGATGGGAGTTCAGCAGCATCGGAACCAGCACGATCACGTTGCCGATGAAAATTGTCATTACCGCCTGTTTCCAGTTCATCCCACCCTGGATCAAGGCTCGCTGCCAGCATGTAGGTGAGGATGTTGACCGACATCGAAATCCAGAGTGCGGCGAAGTTATACGTGCCCCAATGACGGCGGTCGGCCCGGGCGGGCGCGAGGTCAGGATTGTAGAGAGAACTGGATTCGATCCGTGATGGGAGATGAGAAGGCAGGGGCGTGGTCATGGGCTTCGGTCTGCGACTTGCGTTTCAGTCTGCGGCTGCGGCCACACCAGTTTGCGCCGTGATGGGGCCGTAGCTCTCCGGCCGGCGGTCGCGGAAGAACTGCCACACTTTGCGGACTTCCCCGATCATGTCCAAGTCGAGATCCGCGACAACCACTTCATCTTTATCGCGGCTGGCCTGCGCGATGATTTTGCCCCGGGGATTGCAGAAATAACTCTTACCGTAAAACTCCCCGATGCTCCAGGGCTTTTCGACGCCTACGCGGTTGATGGCACCGACAAAGTAGCCGTTGGCCACGGCATGCGCGGGCTGTTCCAGTTCCCAGAGATATTCCGAAAGACCTGCAACCGTGGCGGAAGGATTGAAGACGATCTCCGCTCCGTTCAATCCGAGAATGCGCGCGCCCTCTGGGAAATGGCGGTCGTAGCAGATGTAGACGCCGACCCGCGCGTATTTTGTTTCGAATACCGGGTATCCCAGATCCCCGGGAGTGAAGTAAAACTTCTCCCAGAATCCGGGATGGCAGTGCGGGATGTGGTGCTTGCGGTATTTTCCGAGATAGCGGCCGTCGGCATCGATCACTGCGGCTGTGTTGAAATACACGCCGGGCATTTGCTCCTCGTAAACCGGAACCACGATCACCATGCGATGTTTAGCGGCCAGCTTTTGCATCATGCGCACGGTCGGACCGTCGGGCACGCGCTCGGTTAGCTCATACCAGCGGGCATTTTGTTCGGCACAAAAATAAGGACCGTAGAAAAGCTCTTGCAGGCACAGGATTTGTGTTTTTTTTCGCGCTGCTTGCCCAATCAGCTTCAGATGCTTGTCGATCATCGCCTTCCTGATCTGAGCAAGGGGGCGCTCAGTGTTGAGGGCATTGCTGGCTTGAATCAAGGCACAGCGCACAATTCGGGGCATTAGACACGACCTCCGAGGAAGGCAACTATAGCAGAAAACTTCCACCGGATAATCCTACGGGCTGTCATCTCGAACCAGAGCTGTCTAGCGCATAGCTAACAACGCTCCGTTGACACGAGCGAGGGCGGCAAATAGACTCGGCGTTCTCAAGACTTTCTGAAAGAAACTATGGCCTGGCGACCTCGCATTGCGGTGGTTGGAAGTGCCAACGTCGATCTGACGACATTCACCGATCAATTCCCGAAGCCGGGAGAAACAATTTTCGGGCAGAAGTTCGATTTAGGATTCGGAGGCAAGGGCGCGAATCAGGCAGTCGCGGCTCGTCTTTGTGGCGCAGATGTTTTCATGGTGGCGCGAGTTGGGAGTGACCTGTTTGGTCCGGCCACCATCGAGAATTTCAAGAAACTTGGCATCGACACGACCCACGTGAAACAGGTTGAGGGACTATCCAGCGGCGTTGCGCCGATCTTTGTCGAGCCCAACGGGCAAAACCGCATTCTCGTCGTGAAGGGGGCCAACGACGCGTTGAAAGAAGCAGATGTTGATGCCGCGGCTGAGATGTTGAAAGCCGCCGATTGTATCGTCCTTCAGTTTGAGATCCCGCTGGAGACCGTCTACTACACGATTGGGTTCGCTCGAAAGCATGGGATTCGCTGCATCCTGAACCCGGCGCCCGGTCAGTCCGTCGAAAAGCGCGCTCTGGATGACCTTGATTACTTCGTGCCGAACGAGAGTGAAGCGGAAACGATTACCGGGATGGCGGTACGGAGCGTCGAAGGTGCGAAGAAGTGCGCGGGGAAGTTGCTAGCGGGCGGTATTCGCCGCGTCATCATCACGCTGGGCGCGAACGGATCGCTGCTCGCGGGCGACGGCGTGAGCGAGCACGTGCCACCGTTTGCCGTAGAAAGCATCGACAGCACCGGCGCGGGCGATGCATTCATCGGGAGTTTCGCCGTATTCCTTGCGGAGGGAGTGCCGGAACGTGAGGCAGTGCGGCGCGCCAATCTGTACGCTGGACTTTCGACGACAGGCATCGGAACGCAAAAATCTTTCTATGATCGCGCGCGTTTTGATGCAGAGTGGGCGGTTCGTGGCAGAAGCTAGCTTGATTCTAATTGGGTTGATCCTGAGCAAGGCCCAGCCTACGGAAAGCCGTCCAAGTCTCCTCATGGACCTGTGCAAAACGGGAAAGACCCGGGGGGATTAAGATGTGTCCACCACCGAAAAGTCTTGACTTAGCAAGGAGTGGCAATTTATAAGGCCCATCTACGGTCAAAATACCTGCCAGCTTCAAATACAAAACGGAAACTCACTTCGTCATTCGGTGTGGGGCCGCCGAAAAGGGGATGTAATGCTCAATAAGAGGGTGCTGCTCGTTGTAGTCTCTTCGCTTGCTATTTCGGTTTGTCCGCTCCTGTACGGTCAAGCGAATGGCAGTTTTTCAGGCACCGTTTCCGATAAAGCGGGGGCGTGTCGTCTCCGGCGCGACGGTGAAGGTGACCTCGCAAGGCACAGGCGTTTCCCGCGAGGCCAAGACCAACGATTCAGGGTATTACCTGGTCCCTTTGCTGCCGGTTGCGTTCTACACGATTCGGGTGGAGTCGCAGGGCTTTCAGGCCACGGAACAGAGGGACATCCGACTGCAGGTCGATGAGCATCGCGAAGTAGATTTCACCCTGGCGCCCGCGTCTGTCTCGACGCAAGTCGAGGTAAGCGCGACGGAAGTCGCTGTGGAGACTTCGAATCCGACCCTCGGGCAAGTCATCACGTCCGAGCAGGTCGCCGATCTACCCTTGAATGGCCGCGACTTCGTGCAGCTCGCGACCCTGGCGCCGGGCGTAACTCAGGAAACCAATCCGAACAGCTTTTTCAACGGCGGCGCGACCAGTGAAGTCTCGGCTCGCGGCTCGTTTTCTCTTTCCGTGGGCGGATCGCGCCCGCAGAGTACGGACTGGTTGTTCGACGGCAACGACAACAACGAACTGACGGCTGGTGGGATCGCGATTTTGCCCTCGATCGATGCCATCCAGGAATTCAAGGTTCTCACCTTCACCTACTCGGCCGAGTACGGCACGCGCGCAGGTCCGACCGTGCTGGTGACCACGAAATCAGGTTCTAACCAGTTTCACGGATCGCTGTTTGAATTCTTCCGCAATACCAAGCTGGATGCACGCAGCTATTTCGCCGCAACCCGGGAGCAGTTCAATCTGAATCAGTTCGGAGGAGCGTTGGGCGGTCCGATCCAGAAGGATAAGACATATTTCTTTATTGACTATCAGGCCAAGAGGCAGCGTCACGGCATAGAGTCGACGGGCTTAGTTCCAACGCAGGCGATGATGGGTGGCGACTTTACGTTGGATCCCCTGGGCGGCACCCGGGGCGTAACTTTGTACAACGGAAACGTGACGTTCCCCAATCTCGTTAATCCTTACTCCGGTGGGCCTTTCGAGTGCAACGGCACTACTCCAGTCGCCCCCAATTCTGATGGAACCCAGAACGGCGGTGCCCCCTGCAACATGATTCCAACAGGCGTGGGTGGTCTGGCTGATCCAGCAGGCCAACAGCTGATTCAGCTTTATCCAGGGAATAACATAACCAACGCTCAAAATGTGGGCTTCAACTTCACCAACGCGCCGGTGAGACGGCTTAACGAAGGGGAGTTTGACGTCCGCCTGGACCACAATTTCTCGAGCAAGGACTCCATCTTTGCGCGCTTCAGCTACGATCAGGCGTACTCTCTCGTTCCCGGAGGCTCGAACCCGACCGGTCCAACCGGGTTTGCGGAAGAGACGCCTTTTGGCAGCACGCAGAACATTACCAATCATGGGCGCAACGTCGCCATATCCGAGACCCACATTTTTTCAAGCAATACCGTCAATCAGATCAATGGCGGCTTCAATCGGATTTTCAACTTCATTAAGTCTTATGGTTATGGCACGTGCGAAGGGAACAAACTTGGCATCGTGAACGCCAACATAGACGCTTTCTGCAATCCGCCTTCTGGAATTCCGGGGATAGTAGATCAGTCCACCCAATTCTGTATCAGTTGTGGGCTGACTTCGATCCAACCGCCGGCGGGCGGCTACTGGTCTCTGGGGGATCGCGGATTCGCGCCCTTCCAGGGCGGGACCAACGTGTTCGCCATCTCCGATTCGTTCGACATGATTCGCGGCAAGCACGATATCAGAGTTGGATAGGGGTACGCGCCAATCAGATGAATGTACTGACGAATTCGTACCAGGACGGATTCTTCTCTGGCGAGGTATGGCCAACAGAGCGGGGATCCCATGGCTGACCTGCTCCTCGGTGTGTACACTTTCGGGGAACATGATCAGACGTTCAAAGGCGCCACTACCGGCCGCCGCTGGAAAATGTTCCGTCCCTATGTGCAGGATGATTGGCGGGCAACGCCAAATCTGACGTTGAACCTCGGTTTCGCCTGGGCGGTGGTTACACCCATCGTTGAGGCGCAAAATCGGCAAGCCAATTTTGTCTTTGACAGTAATTGCAGCCCACAACCGACGTGCAATTTGCTCGTTCCCGGCCAAGGCTCTGATTCGCGAGTCGGTATTCAGCTCGACAAGACCGCTTTCGAACCGCGGATCGGACTAAGCTGGAAAGTGTTGGGCAGCCAGACCACGGTGCTCCGAGCTGGGTATGCCATATTCCACGACTCTTCGTGGAATATAGGAGGGCAGGGACTGGTCAATAATCCTCCTTTTGAGGCGTCGTCCGCTCTTTTCCCTGGCTTCCCAGGATTCACTGGCACCTGTCCAGTACCGGCATTCGATACCAATCCCAACGCTGTTCTTATGTGCGATCTCGGGAGGGTATCCTGCTGGAGGAAGTGCAAGTCCGTTCGGAGTTGGTGTATTTACGTCTCCTCCGAACATCAACACGTTCCTCGGCACCGTCCAGTCGGAGAATACCAACTTCAAGCAGGGGATGATTCAGCAGTTCAACTTGAACGTCGAGCATCAGCTTCCAGGAAACATCGTGCTGACGGCCGGATATGCGGGATCGCGTAGCTCCCACATCCTGGTAAACGGTTTGAATTGGAACGTACACTCTCCCTCGGCCTGTGGAACGGCAGGCTACACCCTTGGCTGCGGCCAGTACGTCAATCCCAACTTCACGAATTTTGAATATATTTCCAACTTCACCGACACGGGTGCAGCTCGCTATGATTCGCTGCAGGTCAAGGCGGAGACCAAAAGCGCCCGGCACGGGATCTACGCGCTTGTGGGGTATACCTATTCGCGGACGTTCGATTCCGGACTTCCTGACGGTCTTGGCAGCAATAGCGGAGCCACCTACTGGCCTCTGCCGGGATCGAACAAAGCCGACTGGGGCGTGTCTGGGCTTAATCTGAACAACCAGTTCACCGCCAGTCGTGCTTTATGATTTGCCGTTCGGCAAGGGCAAAGCGTTCGGCAGCGACTGGAGTGGACCGGTCAACGCCGTACTGGGAGGTTGGTCGGTTAACGTGATTGAAAGAGCTGAGTCGGGATTCCCCATCTTTGTGTACGACAGTGCCAATCAATCCGGAGTCAACTTCCTGGACAACTTCGCCAATTGGAATCGCCCCGACCAGATTTGTGATCCCAAGAGCAGCAATCCGACGCTGACCAAGTGGTTTAATACCCAGTGCTTTGTGGCTCCCCCGGCTGGACAACTGGGGACGGCATCGCGAACTCCGGTCTACGGACCTCGGTTCGTGAACACAGATTTCTCAGCCGTCAAGCGCTTCCGGCTGAATGAAACCATGAATATGGATTTCCGGGCTGAGTTTTTCAATCTCTTCAACCACGCACAGTTCAATGACCCCGGTTCAAGCTCAACGCCGGGCGCCGATCTAGCGTCACCGGGCACCTTCGGGGTGATCAACTCAACCGTGGGCAATCCCCGCGTGGTTCAGTTGGCCCTCAAGCTGAAATTCTAGGGCCGGGTGAGTTGAGAGGTTTAACAAAAGGGGCAGACTGAGTGAACTCGGTCTGCCCTTAACTTTGTAGCGGGAGAATTTGAGGCTAATGATGAAACTGTGCCGGATTTCGTTCTTGGCAGCGGCTGCACTGCTGACGTCGTACCTCCCCTGCTTGGGCCAGGCGCAACGAAAGATCATCATCGATCAGGACGCCGCCGGACCCGCCGGAACCGACCAGCAGTCGATGCTGCTGCTGATCCAGTCGCCGCAGACGGAAGTTTTGGGCATCACGGTGGTGACGGGCGATCAGTGGCTTCACGAGGAAGTGGCGCACACCTTGCGCATGCTCGAACTGATCGGACGAACGGATATTCCGGTTGTGCCGGGGGCCGAGTATCCGCTGGTCCGGCGAAAAGAGGAGGCCGAACGATGGGAACAACAATACGGCAGCGTGGCCTGGCTGGGAGCGTGGACTCCGCGGTTTTATCATCCACCGGAACAGTTGGGGGAGATGCCGGAAGGCAAGCCGACGACCCCGCCCGCCGACGAGGACGCTGCGCACTTTCTTCTGCGCATGGTGCATAAGTTTCCGAATCAGGTGACCATCTACGCGGGCGGGCCTATGACCAACCTGGCCCTGGCTATCGCCATCGACCCTGAATTCGCGGGACTGGCCAAAGAGCTGGTGTTCATGGGAGGGAGCTTCAATCCGCGGACTGATGATCCCGAATTCGCCAACACTCCAACTCACGAGTTCAACCTCTGGTTCGATCCGGAAGCGGCTCACATCGTCCTGCGGGCGCCGTGGAAGCGAATCGTTTGCACGACGGTAGACATTTCTGTGAAAACGAGACTGACTGCGGACCTGATCGATCGCATCAAAGCGGGAGATTCGCCGACGGCGCGCTACATCGGCAAGTATGCGCGCCTGCGAGGGAACTACAATTACTTGTGGGATGAACTGGCGGCGGCGGCATGGCTCGATCCGAGCCTGATTACAAAGAAAGAAACGCTATTTATGGATGTGGACCTGGACCGTGGGGCCGGCTACGGCAACACGCTGAGCTGGACAGACCGGGATAAACCTAAGATCGAGATGCGGCCGGTCGAAGTGCAGGATGATCTGGACCTGGAGAAGTTTTACAAGATGTTTGTTGATCTGCTGACTGCGCCGACGCCGCGGAAGAACTGAGTCAGGCAAACCTGAAATGAGAGTCCCAAACATTCGCCGGTGGATCGTGGAGGCGTTGGTTCTGCTGGCATTGGTTGCCGCGCACGGAGGCAGGGCTGCCAGCCAGGAGGCACCAGCCGCGGTCCCGTCTACCCGAGGAACTCCGGAGGCGCATCTGGGCAAGGGCTACGATGCCTTGAAACAGGACATGTACGAGGTAGCGGTCAATGAATTTCGAGCCGCACTGCAGCTTGATCCCAGTCTGGTCCTTAAGGCGCGCTTTCCTTTGGCGGTCGCGCTTTTCGAACTGCATCGGTCCGATGAAGCACGCAGGGAACTGGAAGCCGTTCGCCATGAGGTTGGCGATCATCCCAACGTTTTGTATTACATGGGAAGGCTTGATTTGGAGGACCGTAACTTTGAGAGCGCAATCCGTAATTTGAGTAAGGCCGCGGCCCAGCCGCCTTTTCCCGATACGGCGTATTATCTCGGGTTTGCCTACTTCAAACACGGCGATTTGGCCGATGCGGAGAAGTGGCTGAAGGAAGCTGCCCGGCTCAATCCGCGCGACGCTCGCGTGCCGTATCAGCTTAGCTTTATGTATCGCAAGGAAGGACGCGAAGAAGAAGCAAAGAAAACCTTGACGGACTCTGAGGAAATGCGCCGGCGCGACGATAGCGAGGCTTTGCTAAAGACTGAGTGCGGCAAGAAACTGGATCAGGGTCTGAGAGACGAGGCTCGCAGCTTGTGCGAACAGTTGTATGCTCCCGACGACGCGGCAAAGCTGACCGCACTGGGCACGATCTATGGGCAGCACGGAGACCTGGAAGCAGCGCTCAAGCCTTTCCGCAGGGCTGCGGAGCTGGAGCCGCGGTCGCCGCAGATGCAATACAATCTCGCGCTGACGTATTACCAGTTGAATCAATTTGAGGAGGCGCGCCCGCCTCTTGCCAAGGCTATCCGGCGATGGCCAGACTTATTTCAATTGAATGCTCTATATGGAGCGGTCTTGTGGAAGCTGGGGGAGGACGTTGCGGCTTACCAGGCGCTGCACCACGCGCAGCAACTCAATCCTGAAGATTCCGTTACAACGGATCTGCTCTACAAAATCTCACTCACACTGGCGCAGAAAAGCCGGGGTGACCGGCAGTACGCTAATTCGCTTCATTATCTAGAAGAAGCGGCAAGGCTGCGGCCGCAGGAACCCGAACCCCACCGAAGCATGGCGGAAATCTATACCCTCACCAGCCATCCGGCCGAAGCCACCGCCGAAGGGCAGGAAGCCGATCGCCTGAGCAAGAACCCGGCAAACTGAGATTGCGAAAATTTTCCGAAAGGCGGCGTAGTCCGCACCGGTTTCGCGAAGGACCATTTTCGGAATCCGGAAGAGGCCTTCCCGCCGCGGGAACCAGGGCGCGCCCAGGCGAGCTTTCCCCTTGACCTCACGCTTACGGGGCAGATAGCGTGGGAAAGTGAGCCGCGAAATGACGCACCGCAGCTAGAGCGGGGGAGTTTCAGGCAGGCGAGGAGTACGAGGCGGGGTTGGTTATCCGACGGGAACTGTAGTTTCAGGATTTTCGGGAACGGTTGCCGCAGTTTTCCTGCTTGCTGAAAACCGGCTGCTGCGCGAAGCCTTGTTGCGCATTCTTTCAAAGAAGGACGACATCCACGTGGTCGGGGCGGGATCGTACGGCCCCGAAACGCTTGAGCAGATTGTCTCGACCCGGGCCAACGTCGTAGTGCTCGATTCAGTGTCTCCGGTCCTGGCGGAACACGGTGTGGTACGCGAACTGCATCCACTGAACACTGTGCGGGCTGAAAATAAAGGAGTTGTTGGGTTCGTTTCGTAATTGGGAATCTCATGCTTCATCGGCGGGCAGAACTCTTGGCTGCCCGGATTGTGTAAGAGCAGAGTCCACCTTTTCAGCAGGAACCGAGTCCCCGATTCGGGTGTCGCCATTAACTGAGTCTGCTACACCGGTCTCAGCATGGACGCTAACGTCAACAGCGACAGGCGCCGACAAGCACTCGCCTTGCCGCACACGTTGCGATCGCTCTAGTTCGTGGAGAATCCGGAAGAATCTATTAGCAAGAGTCGATTCGTAGCGTTGAAAAGTCACGAGCTGTTGAAGAGCCTTGGAACTAATCGCGGCTGGGAGTCCGGGATCAAGCACCTGGCCGTCAAGCCGGAGGTCGGGCAGCCCGAGTGTATGCGTCGGGGGATTTAGTTCACCAGAGATGCACTCAGCTTCAAGGCGCCTGGCCCGAGGCCACCTTACCATCTCGATAGCCGCGGACTCAACTAGAAAGGTCTCTATGGCACCAACAGGATTTTTCTCGTGCATAAGATCACTCAGGATAGTGCGGTAAGGATCGCTCAGCGCAGGCGGTATTGTTTGTGCCTTTAAACCGTTTTTCAATCATTGAGATGGCCTCAAGATTGCCTTACCTGCCTTTCTCCTTTGGCGCTTCTACGAAACGATGAAGGTACCGGGATCCCTCTCTCTCGTATTCGTGAATCCCGCCCTTAAGAAGCAGCTCGCAAACCTGGCCCAAGCTTCGGCCTTCCTTCTTTGCAATCTGCAAAAGGGCACCTTTGATTTCGGTGGAGACCCTGAACCCAATCCGTTCGTCTTTGGCTGTCATACCTTCGGGGATTCTAGAACTTTCATCCGCACGTCGCAAACCATTTTCCGCTTGACGCAGCACCAATAACGTGCAACAATGTTCAACATTGGTAAACCACAGGAGGAAATGCCATGAAGCTCCGGTGCTCTGAGAATCAGCAAATTTTAATCGCCGAAAACTTGCGTTTCGTGAAGCGTTTCGTATCCCAGAACCTACCGTCTGTTCTGCTCGAACAATTGCGAGAGCTGACCCGCAAATTCTCGCTCTCGCTAAAGTGCGGTGACCTCCTTCTTATGAGCGGTGGTTGGTACGTGACCCACGCTGGTCTGATCCGCCTTGCCAAGCGTTGCCGCTGCGCCGGAATGCAGGTCCAGCCAGTTCGTCACCTTTCCGATCAGGTGACCGGTCGCTACGCCTTCCGAGCTACTGTTTACAAATCCGCTCGTTGTCGCGGGTTCGTTGGCTACGGCGATGCTGATCCTTCCAATGTCTCTGCGCTGGTCCACGGTGCTGAGATGCGTGTGGCGGAAACCAGGGCCGTCAATCGCGCTTTGCGCAAAGCCTACGGCATCGGCATCTGCTCTGTCGAGGAAATCGGGTCGTTTGCGCCGAACCACCTCAATCCTCTCGAGCGTCGAAGAAACTTCCTCCACAACCTGCCAACGGGAACCACGGCGGCCCGAAAGTTCGGGATCGCCTTTGCCAGATTATTCGCCAGCACCAACTCGATCCCAACTTGGTCAAGGCCTATGCCACCGACTTCTGCGGCGTCAAGGCGCTTCGCGATGCCACCCGCGAACAGGTGGAAAACTTCGTCACGCATCTGGCCGACTGGGCCGAGAAGGACCGTAATGCCCTGCTCTGCCAGCTCAACAGCTATCTCGGTCAGAAAGAAGGTGCCGCATGAAACGCCAGATCACCGGCCTGCACGCCGCCGATCGCTGTGCCGCCGACCAGATCCCCGACGGAGTCTTCCTGGTTCGGGTGCAACGTGTCCAGTTTCGTCGGCAGGCACAGAAACCTTATTACACGCTCACTCTGGCCATTCTTGAGCCCAGCCGGTTTGCCGGCCACATCGTTTCGAGCCGCCTCTATTGCAGCCCGAAAGCCCTGTGGAAGCTGAACTGGTTCCTGCGCGACTTTGGCTACGACACCGAACTGCTCGGACGCGATGAGGTCGACGAAACTCAGCTCGTCGGTCTGAAGGGCGTGGTCAAGATCAGCCACATCGTCTTCAACGGCGCTTCCCTGCTCCGGCTCGACGGCTTTGCTCCCGCCGGCCGTTGGGAGGAACTTTCACCGGCAAATCTGGACAGCCCGCAGGTGGCCTGAATGACCTACAGCTACACCCAGATCAGCCAGTACCTCACCTGCCCGCGGCGGTATCGGCATCGCTATCTCGATGGCTGGAAGGAGAAGGACACCCGGGCGGCGATGCTGTTCGGCCGTGCCTTCGAACAAGCTCTGGGCGCCTATCTTCCGCCGGGAAGATCCCGGAGCAGTCCTGTTCGCCGAATGGTCTGCCTGTCAGAACCAGGGCTTGCACTACTCCAACGGAGACTCCTGGGATCGCATGCTCCGGCAAGGAATCATGCTATTGACCCGGTTCTGCCAGGACGATCGTATCCAGGTCCCCCAGCCTCGACGGAATCTGCAGATCAAATTCACCCGGCCGGTTGCCGGAAAGAACGACTTCGTCGCCTACATCGATGCCATCGGCAAACTCGATGGCACGCGCTGCCTGCTGGAGTGGAAAACCTCTTCGAGCCGATACCCGGAAGAGCCTGAAGGGCTGCTCTCTCTGGATCCGCAGCTGGTTTGCTATTCGTGGATGACTGGTATCGCCGAAGTCGCGCAGGTGGTTTTCGTCCGGAAACGCTTGGTCGAGGTTCAGTACCTGCGAACCACCATTACCGACGAGCAGCGCGAGGAATTCGGCCGCCTGGTGGAGGACACGATCCGAAGAATCGAATCGGCACAGTTCCTGCCGCACAGCGGCATCCGCTTTCCCCAGAACCCCTGCAGCAGCTGTCCCTATATCGGACTTTGTCTTGGAAAGCAGGAAATGGTCGACGCCGCTCTGGTGCGGCGTCCAGGAGCAGACAGTCTTGATTGGCTTGACGAGCTTAATTACTAAGAATCCGCCCATGCCGCCGAAGTTCAATCGCCGGCGCGCCCTGTTCGTGCTGAGCGAAGATTGACGAGATTCTGGCGTGGGAGCAGCGGAAGGAGACAGAGCGGGACACCAAGTTCGTGGAACTGGGACGCTATCTGTGTGAGGTGCGGGCGGGACAGTACTGGCGGCTGGAGGCACTGAAGTGTTTCGACGAGTTTCTGGAGAGGCGGTTTCCCGGAATCGCGGCGGAAGGCCTACTACCTGATGTCGATCCACGAACACCTGCCGCCCCAGGCGAGAAAACAACTGAAGGAAGTGGGCTGGACGAAGGGGCTGGAGCTGGCCAAGCTGGCGAGGAGGGACGGGCAGCACTTCGATTGTGCAACCTGGTTGCACAAGGCCCGCGAGATGCCGAAAGACGAGTTCAAGCAGGAGGTCGAAAAGGAGCTGACGGGAAAGGAAACGGAACCGTGGGAGATTATCTACTTCAAACTGTACCAGAGCCAGATGCCGGTCATTGAGCGGGCAATCGAGACGGCGGCTCTGATGCTTGGGAGCGACCGCTCCCGAGGCTACTGTTTGGAAATGATCTGTGCGGACTTCCTGGCCGGGGCCAACCTGGACCACGGAGATCCGGAGATGCTGCTGTTCTCCATGATTAGATTCTTCAAGTTTCTGCCCGGAGAGCAGAGGCAAGCATTTCTTGGCGGCCTGCCTGAGAAGGCCTCTTGAGCTCGATGCGTTCCGACCGTGCGCCCTTGCGACTGGATCCCGTGTCGTACGAAACTCTACGGCAGCAGGTTCGGCGTCGCGATTGCTGGCGGTGTCAATTGTGCGGCGCCATGTCGAACCTAGAAGTCCATCACAAACAATTTCGTAGTCACTCCGGTGACGACTCAGAAGAGAACCTGATCACGCTTTGCACACTGTGCCATGCCGGTACCCATGGCTGAAAAGCGAGTTGTGTCCCACGTCAGCGGAACTAGGTCTAAGAACTATGTCCAGTTAATTCAATTTGAGCAAGCGCGCCAGGGTTCTTCAGCGGTGGCCGGACCTGTTCTAATTGAATGCTGTATGCAGCGGTCCTCCCGAAGCTGGGTGAGGGTGTGGCTTATTCACACGCAAGTGAATCCCTAATGCAGATCCAATGGGTACCAAGGCTGATACTAGTGAGTACCAATCTAACGCGGGAGGTCGCACCCGCAAATCCCCGACAGCCCTCAACGTGAGCCGGCGCTGAACTCCAATACCGTCACACTGTGAAACGTCTGCCCCGGCTTCAATTCAGTCGAGGGAAAGCTCGGGTGGTTGGGCGAATCCGGAAAGTGCTGCGTTTCCAGGCAAAATGCAAATCGCCGATTGTAGACCCGGCCTTCGTTGCCGGTGATCGATCCGTCGAGGAAGTTCCCGGTGTAAAGCTGCACACCCGGTTCAGTCGTGGACACGCGCAGAATCCTCCCCGTGGTCGGTTCATACACTTCCGCCGCCTCGGCCAACTGGCCTGGCGGATGATCGAGGACGAAGTTGTGATCGTAGCCATGGCCAAGACGCAACTGGGCATCATCCACATCTATCCGCTCTCCGATGGTATGCGGGGTCCGAAAATCGAACGGCGTCCCTTCCACTGGCTTCAGTTCCCCGGTGGGGATAAGGGTCGCATCGACAGGCGTAATCCGGGAACCGTCGATCTTCAGAACATGCCCCAGAACGTCGCCCTTCCCCTGGCCCGCAAGATTGAAGTAGGAATGGTTGGTCAGATTGAGGACGGTATCTTTATCGGTCGTCGCCGAATACTCGATCCGCAAAGCTCTCCCACTCACGGTGTAGCGCACGGTGTTGGTAAGCGTGCCGGGAAAACCTTCATCCCCATCCTTGCTCACATAGGTGAGTTCGATCCCGTCTGTTATTTGTTTCGCCGCCCAGACCACCTTGTCGAACCCGCGAATTCCACCGTGCAGAGCATTGTCGCCGTCGTTCTTGGGAATCGAATAAGTCTGACCGTCAAGCTGGAAGCTGCCATGCGCGATGCGATTCGCGTAACGGCCGATAATGCCTCCGAAATGCGCGGTCTGCGCCACATACTTCTCGACCGAATCGCAGCCCAGCACCACATCGTCGAGTTTTCCGTTGCGGTCGGGCGTGCGCAGAGAAACGACGATCCCGCCGTAGGTAATGATGCGAACTTCGATCTTGCCATCCGCCAGCGAGTAGATGTCGACCGGCGTTCCTTCCGGCGTATGCCCAAACGGCTGCTTCTCAACGCGAGTCTTCGCTGACACGGTGGTTGTGAGCATAGTCAGAACCACGAAAATTGCAAACCAGCGGTCGGCCTTGTATGAAAGCATGGTTTCCTCTTCTCCCTGCTCGGATCCCGGGTTTTTGTTCCAGTGCGTCATGCACCCGATGCTGATCGCATCCCAGCGTATCAGAACCCCGCACGTCCGGAACTTCAATTTAGGGTAGGAGATGTCTGCCAACAGGTAAACGAGGTGACTCATCCATCTAAACCAGCTCTAACATCTCTTTCGACCAGCGGCCATTTGACCGCCAGCCGTCATCGGCTGACCGAGCGCGGCCCTGGCCCAGTCCGAAGAAACAGTTCGCTACTCCGATAACGTTGGCAAGCTGACCACGGACAAAATTTGTGAATGCAACCGAGTACCCGATTTGTTGGATATAGTTGCCGGCAAAAACGTCGTTGTAGTAGACGCTACTGTGGACTCCGTCTCTGAGTGTGCAGTAGATGTACTGCTGCTGCGAGTCTTGCCCATGCACTTGGCACGGCGCCAGTGACGATGAACCAGGGCTCACTTCCCAGAAGCCCGTTTCTGGATAGTTGCACATGCCCATGACTCGGGATTCCGCGCGGACAGTAGACGGATAACCAGCTCCTACTCGGCAAGAAAATCCTCCATACCGATCCACAGCTGCGCCAGGAGTTGCAGATTCTTCTTGTAAGTACGAGTGACCGTGAATTCCCTGCCTCCCCGCACGCGGAGCGCATACTCGCCCGTAGACAATGGATGCATCTCTTCAACCATGGCCGCGTTCACCAGCACAGATCGATGAATTCGCACAAACCCGTGAAGATTGAGCTTTTCCTCCATGGTCGAGATGGACTCTCGCAGCATGTGCGAACCTGCAGTATGCAATAACCAGACATACTTTCCTTTGGCTTCCACCACGATCACGTCCGCCGCATCGATGAAAAGAATTCTCCTCTTGGCTTTGATCGCGATCCGCGCCGACTTCTCCCTCGCAACCGTCCGTGTGGCCCGCTTTGGCAGCGGCAGTTCCTCACACGAGGCCTTTACGACTTCACTAATATGCGGATCGACGTTCTCCAAAAGACCTCCATCACCAGTTTCGTTCCTGCTCCTGTGCCCGGAGTCCATCGCGATCTGTTTATCTTCAGCCCATTAATTTTCCATTTTCAAAGGGGGTTCTGGAACGATCCTGCTTTTATGATGCAGCTATTCCACTTGCGTGTTGCATCGATCATACCGACGAGTATGTATGTTATGGCAACAAGTGTCAACGCTGGGAGGGGCTGCGAGGATTCATTGCTGGCGAAGATTGTCAGGTGCCGCAACGGTGACCTGACCCCCGGCCACAAAATGGCCGAAATCGCCAGGTTTCGCGCGGCCTGGTTCCGCGTAGTCAATGAATAGGGCGACGATTTAATGCCAACCGAGGGCTGGGGCGACCGTAGTCAGAATTGCCTCCATGACATGCGCATTGTAGGCAACACCTAGTTGATTTGGGATGGTTAGCAATAGGGTGTCGGCCTCCGCGATCGCCTCGTCTTTCCTAAGCTGCTCGATGAGAATATCTGGCTCAGCAGCGTAGCTGCGGCCGAAGATCGCCCGTGTGTTTTCGTCAAGGAATCCGATTTTGTCCTCTTCCTGAGAGCCTCGTCCGAAATAGCCACGATCACGGTCATCGAGCAACGGAAAAATACTGCGGCTAACGGAAATGCGCGGAGTACGCGTGTGACCAGCTTGCTTCCAGGCTGCGCGAAAGGCGCGAATCTGGGCGGCTTGTTGGATGTGGAGCGGCTCGCCGGTCTCGTCGAATTTGAGGGTTGAGGTCTGCAGGTTCATTCCTAGCTTTGCGGCCCACTCAGCTGTCGCGTTGGAAGCAGAACCCCACCAGATTCGATCACGCAATCCTGCAGAGTACGGCTCAAGACGTAGCAGTCCCGGAGGATTGGGAAACATTGGACGCGGGTTAGGCTGAGCGAAGCCCTTGCCGCGCAGCAGCTCAAGAAATTCTTCGGCATGCCGCCGGCCCATATCTGCATCGTCCTCGCCTTTATCGGGCGGTAGCCAAAATAGCGCCAACCATCGATGACCTGCTCGGGGGAACCGCGGCTGATTCCCAACTGCAGTCGCCCGCCGGCGATTAGATCCGCAGCCCCAGCGTCCTCCGCCATGTAGTGAGGATTCTCGTACCGCATGTCGATCACTGCGGTGCCAATTTCAATCTTTCGCGTTTTCGCACCCACCGCCGCGAGCAGTGGAAACGGTGATGCCAGTTGCTGCGCGAAGTGATGAACCCGGAAGTAGGCTCCGTCCATTCCCAGGCGCTCGGCCTCCACGGCGAGGTCAATGGACTGCAGAAGCGCGTCGGTCGCCGACTGCGTTCGTGACTGCGGTGAAGGTGTCCAATGACCGAATGAGAGGAAGCCGATTTTCTTCATGCAATAATAAGTCTCCCATCCAAAACGCGTTGTGTTCTGCGGGATTCGGCTGCCGAACATGCCACGTCAGCAGATTCGTAACGACAAGTCCGCATATGGAAAGTAATCGCGATTGACCGCGACGCACCGCTCGGAAAAGATCGCACAAACTGGGAATCCCATTTCCTCAGCCAAGTGGCGAAAGTAGTCCGAAAAACACGGCAAGAATCTCTGACAATATCGATTCATTTGCCTCTCTGTGACCACACTCGGCGGAGAGATCTCAGAAGGCTGACTGGGCGCCCAGCAAGTAGTCATACGCACCAAATTTAGACTCTGCTGCCAGGGCCCCGAATGTGACCACTTTCAGCCACACTATCGTATGCCGTTCGCAATAAAGAGAGAACTCAAAGATGGACCGCTTCTGGGGGAGAGTGCCGCCGCGAGCACCCCTAAATTCTCTGGTTAACTTATTTATTAGCTGCAACTTACGCCAACGGCGGTATCTACCGGATTCAAAAAAGTAACGCCGGTTCGAATCCCAATCTCTCCGCCAGCAAGTCTTAACTGCAGAGAAATTCTGCCGCCCTTTCCCTCGAAATACGCGAAAGATGCCCATTTTTCGCGATAGTTCCTCAGCAAACCGGACTGCAGAGAACGGACTGCTCAGGTGAGAACGGGGTCACTGTCCCGGCTTTTCTCTGGACCGCACATGCGCAGTCCGGTTTCAACGAGGGCACAAGGCGAATGCAATGCGATCAGAAACCGGGGATTCAGCCGTAGCGAGTTGACTTTGTCAGGATCTTGGAAGGCGATTCCGGTGCTTCCCATAAGCCCGTTTCTGGATAGCTTCCGGTTTGCCGACCAACCGGGAGTTATGCTTCATCTCCCTCATAAAGTGGGGCCCAGCGCATCATTCGTTGACTGGCCGCTGCCACGTCTTTAAGATGAACCGACCCGAAGGCCAGGCATCTCCCAGTGATCGGCCGGACCATCTCGCACTATCGTATCGTCGAGAAGTTGGGCGGCGGCGGCATGGGCGTGGTTTACAAAGCCGAGGACGTAACACTCCACCGATTTGTCGCCTTGAAGTTTCTTCCCGATGACGTCGCCAAAGACCCACTCGCCTTGGCCCGCTTTCAGCGCGAGGCGCAGGCAGCATCGGCACTCAATCATCCCAACATCTGCACTATCCACGAGATCGGGCAGCAAGATGGCCATCCGTTCCTTGTGATGGAGTTTCTCGACGGGATAACGCTGAAGCATCGCATCGCCGGCAGACCCGTAGAGACCGATGTGCTGCTCGGTTTGGCGATCGAGATTGCCGACGCGCTCGACGCCGCCCACGCCGAAGGCATCGTCCATCGTGACATCAAACCCGCGAACATCTTTGTCACCAAGCGCGGCCACGCCAAAGTTCTCGACTTCGGCTTGGCCAAAGTCATGCCAGGGGGCAGTAGAGCGTTAGAAGCTGGAGCAAGCTCCGAAGAGACAGCGATGAGCGAGGAACACTTGACCAGCCCTGGCGCTGCGCTCGGCACCGTAGCCTACATGTCGCCTGAGCAGGCGCGTGCGAAAGAACTCGATGCGCGAAGTGACCTGTTCTCGTTTGGAGCTGTCCTGTACGAGATGGCCACGGGCGCTCTGCCATTTCGAGGGGAGACATCCGCGGTCATGTTCCACGCTATCTTGGAGCGGACACCAATTCCTCCCATGCGCTTGAATCCCGATCTCCCGCCCAAATTGGAGGAGATTGTTCACAAGGCACTTGAAAAAGACCGGGAGTTGCGTTGTCAAACGGCGGCTGAACTGCGTGCTGATCTCTTGCGGCTTAAGCGGAGCCTGGAGTCTCGACAAACTACTCCGCCCGTGCCGCGTTCTCGCAAGGCATTTGACTCCATCGCTGTCTTGCCCTTCGAGAACGCTATCGCCGACTCCGACACTGAATATTTGAGCGACGGAATCACCGAAAGCATCATCAACAGCCTGTCGCACCTGCCCAAACTCCGGGTCATGGCGCGTAGTACCGTGTTTCGCTACAAGGGCCAAACTGCCGACCCCCAAAAGGTGGGCAATGATCTCAATGTCCGCACCGTGCTCACCGGCAGGGTGGTTCAACGCGGAGACTCATTGGTCATTGGAACCGAATTGGTGGATGTCGCAAATGGGTGGCGGCTCTGGGGTGAACAATACAACAGAAAACTGGCCGATCTTGTGGCAGTCCAGGACGAGATCGCCAATGAGATTTCTGGAAAACTGCGCCTCAGCCTTACCGGCGAGGAGAAAAAGCGCTTGAGCAAGAAGCCTACACTGGATCCACAGGCCTATCAAGACTACCTCCGCGGCCGATTCTACTGGAATAAAAGAACGGAGGATGGGGTCAAGAAAGGCATCGAGTACTTTCAGCGAGCCGTCGAAAAAGATCCGGGCTATCCTTTACCCTACGTAGGGCTCGCGGACTCCTACAACATACTCGGTTACTACTCATACGCCGCTCCCAGAGACGTATTTCCAAAAGCCAAAGCAGCCGCTTTGAAAGCGCTTGAGATCGACGGCGCGCTGACGGAGGCCCATGCTTCTCTCGCTTACGGACGGCTCTACTACGAGTGGGATTGGCCCGCTGCCGAAAGAGAATTCAAGGCAGTCATCGCACGCAATCCGGCGTACCCTACCGGTCACCTCTATTACGCAAACCATCTTGCTGCCATGGGACGGTTTACCGAGGCTACATCAGAATTTGAGAAGGCTTGCGAGCTTGACCCACTTTCGCTCATCAGCAATACCGGCATCGGTTGGACGTTGTACTTTTCGGGGGCATACGACGGGGCAGTAGAGGCATTGCGAAAGACTCTGGAAATCGATGCTCATTTCGTATACGCGCACCTCATGCTGGGTCAGTCGTATTTGCAGCTCAGCCGATTCCAGGAAGCCATTGCGGAGTTTCAGACAGCATCCGATCTTTCCGGGGCAAGCCTTCCTGATCTCGCAATGCTTGGCCGTGCCTTCGGCTTGGCCGGTAACGCCTCAGAGGCGAACAAGGTTCTGAACCACTTGAAAGAACGTTCGGTCGCATCCTATGTGTCCCCTTATTGCATGGCAGAAGTTTATTTGGGCCTGGGAGAAGCGGGACAGGCTCTTCAGTGGCTGGAAAAAGCTTACGAAGAGCGGGCGCGGCAGCTTGTCATGCTTAAGGTCGAACCCGAAGTCGATCGCCTGCGATCCGATAGCCGATTTGAGAATCTCCTGCAGCGCATGAACTTCCCAACCTGAGCTTGAGTACGCAATCCCCGTCCCCACCCAAAATCGCGCTTAATATTCAATACGGATGGCTGTTCACCAGTACTTTGGCGAACTGTCCCCGAATCACGGGCTTGTCGGAAGCTTTCCTAGCGATTGTGGGTAGATCACGGGCAAACCGGAAGTAATCGTACCAACTGCACACTTCCAAAACCCATCCCGGAACGGCACGCGCAAACGCTTACTGAGTCAGGCTTATCGTCGAGCCGGGGACATCCAGGCAGCCTCGCGATATTCGCACGAAACCACAGAAAAAGAGCCTACCCCTCAGAACGACCTGTTGGGCGACTTCATATTACCGGAATGGCAAAGTCCTCCCAAACGTGACGGACAATAAGCGCCCCGTGTTGGCGGCGGTTTGCGAATCAACCAGTTTCGAGCTATTGTGAAAGCAACAGAAGCATTTGTCCACGCTTAGGACAGGCTTCATCTTTCCGATAAGTTCTGATGAATAGAGTCGCCCAATTCCCTCCTTCACATAGTTGGTCTGCGCGACGAGTGTTGTTTGCTTTGGGCCTCTCCTTGATTTGCTCAAGTCTTGTTGCGACTGCACAGACGGTCAACAATCCGTCGGCTCCGAAGGCTTCTCCGCCACTCGCCCATTTCGAAGACATCGCCTCGAAAGCCGGCCTGACAATGACCGACATTTTCGGGGGCTTGAACACAAAAACATACATAATCGAAACCACCGGCCCAGGTGTGGCCATTTTTGATTACGACAACGACGGCTGGCCTGACATTTTCTTTGTGAACGGAACCACGCTTGAGCTAGCCAGCAGCGGCAATGGCCCGAGCGCCCATTTGTATCGCAACAACCACGATGGAACGTTCACCGACGTCACCATCGAGGCTGGGCTCGCCACAGCCGTGGGATGGGGTCAGGGCGTGTGCGTGGGCGATTACGACAACGATGGTTGGCAAGATCTCTACATCACTTACTACGGCAAGAACCGGCTTTACCACAACCGAAATGGGATCTTTGAGGAAGTCGCGGAGAAGGCTGGTGTTGCGGGTTCCGGAAGATCCTGGGGAACAGGTTGCGCTTTCGTTGATTACGATCGTGACGGTTACCTCGACCTGGTGGTTGCGAACTACGTTGATTTCGATCAAGCGACAATTGCAAAACCTGGAGAAAGGTCATCTTGTGTCTGGAAAGGTGTGCCGGTTATGTGCGGACCCCGAGGGCTGCGTGGCGCGAAGAATACTCTATATCGAAATCGCGGCGACGGCACTTTTGAGGACGTGAGCGTCAAGGCCCACATCGATCGCACCGAAGGACATTACGGCCTGGGCGTCGCCACACTCGACTTTGATGATGATGGCTGGCCAGATATCTATATCGCGTGCGATAGTGCGCCCAGCATTCTCTACCGTAACAACCACGACGGCACGTTCACAGACGTTGCGGTGTCAGCCGGTGTTGCGTTCAATGAGGATGGCCGGGAACAGGCTGGCATGGGGATTACTGTTGCAGATTTCAACGGTGACGGCCGCTTGGATCTGTTCAAGACAAATTTTTCTGACGATACCCCAACCTTATACCGCAATGATGGCGGGGGAGTCTTTACCGACGTTACCTATTCTGCCGGTTTAGGCGTGCATACCCAGTATCTCGGTTGGGGCACCATGTTCTTTGATTTTGACAACGATGGTTGGCCAGATCTGATCCTGGCGAATGGCCACGTTTATCCGGAAGTGGAGAAATTTCATCTCGGCAGCGAATTCAAAGAGCCGCGAATCCTCTATCACAACAACGGTAACGGGACGTTCACCGACGTATCCGGAAGCGCTGGCCCCGGTATCACCGCCGTCTCTTCTGCCCGTGGCCTGGCTGTGGGCGACCTATGGAATGATGGCCGGCTTTCCGTGGTGATCAATAACATGAACGACCCGCCGAACTTGTTGGTGAATTCAGTTCGATCTCCTAACCACTGGGTCGCTTTCAAGACCTTGGGGATGCGTTCTAACCGCGACGGTATCGGAGCAAAGATCACGGTTACCGTCGGCAAGCGAAAAATGATCGATGAAGTGCGGAGCGGTTCAAGTTATGCCTCGCAGAGCGATATGCGGGTGCACTTTGGTGTTGGGTCTGCGACCAAGGTGGACCTCGTTGAGGTCCGCTGGCCCAGCGGGTTGGTTGAGCGCTATGACGATCTTCCGCTAGATACGATTGACACTCTGAAGGAAGGTTCCGGTACCGCAATCAAGCCTGAAGTGGGAAGTCCTTGACGACCGCCCATTAATGCCGCTCTTCTTTGGCACTCGGCGCCGAAGGTTCATCGATATGCAGAATCTGATCGCCGCGCACGTTCTGGATAGTCTGATGGACACCGCTCGCCCACTGAATCTCAATCGACTTCGCTGTGGGGTCCTGCCCTAAGCCGAAATGAAGGCGCTTGTCACTTGAGGACAGATAGCTACCTGCGGTCGTCACAGTCGCGAACTGCGTGCCGTGTTCGCCGATCAGCGTGACCCCTGCTCCGATCGCGTCGCGATTGCTCTTGTGGCCCACCAGACTGAGAGTCAGCCAGTGATTCGATGTTCTCGTGTCATTGTGCAGCACGTGAATCGGGCCATCATTAGTGACGTCAGCCCTGGGCGTACATTTTCAGCATGTCGATCGTCCGCGGCGACACGCTACGTCAACCCGCCTTTACGGCGGTGGCGGCGAGGAGATGTTCCAGCGCTCGAATGCAGAGTATGAGAAGGCGCTGGCCCCCAGGGGGAGTAAGAACTTACTCCGCCTTCACCGACACCCACTTCTTTCCGGCGTACAGCTTGTAGCCGGCCCCGTCCTCAATCATTTTCAGCGGGACGGCTCGCTTCAACTCCGGATCGGTCTGGTAGGGCGCGTTTAGCGTGTCCTCGCTGGCCACGTTCATGACCTCGAATTTGTCAGCCGTAAAGCCGAAGCCGTATTCTCCTGGCGCCAGCTCGGAGCCGCCGATGTTCAGCTTGGACTCGGTGATGAGCATGCCCTGATATTTCTGCTGGAGCGCGGTGGAGTATCCGGAGGCATCGACCAGGGTGGCGAATGTGACTTTGCCATCGGCCATTTGAAATCCCGTTGAGTTTCGCAACTGTGTCGGCGCCTTCTGCCCGCGGAAGAAGAATTCTGCGGGTACCACGCTCTTGAGTTCGTCGGTACTCAGCAAGTGCTGCGCGACCTTCTGTGCCAAGGCTGAGGTCAAGAGTATGGCTACAAGAGCCCACACCGCCGCTAAACGTATGTTTTTCATGGAGTTGTCCTCGAATCAGTATGAGTGTAAGTAATGCCGATGCGAGCGAGTTTACTTCTGATCGGACAGTAATTCGATCTTTTCAATGACCAATGCGCTAGAGCCACCTCGCTGAAAGACCTTGCCGCTGGCGGTGACTTTCTGACCAGCAAACGGCAGCAACTTTTCGTTCTGGCCGGATGAAGGCGTTGTGTCGGCAATCGGCCAATAGATGGTGCCGTCGTCCGTTAGGATCACTAGTGGAGACCCCGCTTTCGCGCAAGCCACGGCGCACTCGGCGATTATGGGCTTCTTGAGGCCTTTAGTGAACGCACATGCCGAATCCAGAACATAGCCCTTCACAGAGATGGGCTTGCCAGCGTCTGCACCCGCTGCCAGACCAGCCACAAGCAATAGGCATACAAAGGTAAGTCTTGCCGCGTTACGACGATTCATTTTCAGCATCCTCCCGTTCGACGAAATCGAACCAGCCGCAGGGACCGCAGAGACCAATGCCCGCTTGCCACCGACACAAGTTGTCTGAACCCCTTCAGAAAAGTTGGCCCAAATGCACCCTGCGATGACTGTGACAAGAAATGCCGCCACATTAGACGGATGCGTGCATTAGCTCAATAGTGCAAAGACGTTAGAAGACCGCCAGGTCCGGAGAAAAGTGCCTCGCATGCTATAGACGGCGCGCGCCGTACCGTTACGCAAACCACCGAGCACATTGCACGCCGGGTCCTCTCGCCCGCACTCCCGCGCCCGCTCCTACGCCCCCGTGCCCATGCCGTCCCGGCCCGCCGCGCTCCCGCGTCCCCACGCGCATCCCAATGTCTCGCATAGCCGACTACCCAAATCTTCAAGCGTCGTGATCTTTGCTGTTGCTGATGTAATATCGGATAGCCGGAACGACATGCGGTCAATCTCTGAAAGGCGAGCTGGATGGCTGATCTAGATGTGGTGCTAGAGCAGTTGAAGGGAGAGCGCGAACGCGCGAAGAGCGAGCTAAGACAACTGGAGAAGGTGATCGCGGAGCTAGGAAAGATGAAGGCAAGTAGGCAACGAAACTCATCCGGCTCTGGCAAGCGCGCGACACACCGACTGTCGGCGGCAGGCCGGGAGCGCATTGCGGCAGCACAAAGGGCGCGCTGGGCAGAGGTGCGCGCGCAGTCAAAGAGAACGAGGTGAGAAGTTTGATGGTGCTTAGGTTAGATCCCCCCGTGGCACGAGTTTTATGATTGGCGCCAGCGTTATCTCCTCCCAACGCCTCAACAAAATGATCTTGTGACTTCGACGTGCGTCTGCTAGACTGCCCGACATTTGGCCGTGGACTGCGTCATCGCCTTCCGGGCCTGACTTCCACATCATCGTCATTTATACGGCCTGCTTGCTGCTATATCCCGTTCCGCTGCAATCACTGCATTTGAGACGCGCAAACGCGACTCCCTGCTCTCCGTCCAACGGTTGAAGAGTGGAACCGGTCCCGCCGCAATTCTGGCAATCGCCAAGGTCTGTTTCGTCCCCGACAATTTCGCGCAGTGGTTGAACGAACTCAAACCCATGACGAAAGACATCGCGACTTCGCACAATTGCATCGGCTGTTATCGGGGCTGGCACTTTCATTTCCAGTTTGACGGCCTTTCCCACAGGCAGTTCGACCGGCAGAATCACAGCCATGCCGGATTCACTGATGTCCAGAGTCCGACCCGGCAGCGCCCCGCTCTCTGAGCGAACTGTCACTTCGGCTTTCAATTCAAGCCGCTTGTGACGCCGTTCTTCCTTCTTATTTTCGCTTGATTTCCTCACGGCCCAAACGAGTTGCCCTCCTTGATTTGTCGAGTTGCGGAATAATGCTGAGTAGTTGAGAGAGGATTTCGCTGCGCCTGTTCTGGCGGGTTGCAGAAGCAATTGTCTCTAACTTCGGACGAATGTTCCTCCAGTGCTGAGCGCCCCACCGTTCGATTGCTCTCAGTTCCGCCACAAGTCGTTCGACATCATCCGATAGATCATTGCCTGGAGCCGTCTGCATACTAACCTCGTTACCACGACCCGGAGCTAAGCCTGCAGTCAGAGTAACCTGACCCCGGTGGCCGCGACATCCGAGTTATTTCGGATTTTGGCTCAGCAAATCGGCTCGCATGTAGTGTCCGCAAATTTACGGATTCACAGGCGCTGCAGCATACGCGTTTAATCCATTCAAGACACAGGTCAGAGCGGGAGAAAATCACCGTGCCGCAGTCGACGAGACGTCTCTTGCTGGCGGACGATCATCCGGAATTATTGCGAGAGATTCAACAGTTGGTGGCCACTCATTTCGACGTCGTGGGGACGGCCACCGACGGCCTGACGCTGGTCAAGATGGCAGAAGCTCTGAAGCCAGACGTGGTGGTGACTGATATTCGAATGCCTGGCCTCAGTGGAATCGACGCGGCCCGCACCATCCTGCAACGGAAGGCCTGCAAGACCGTTGTTCTTCTGACGATGTATGACAATCCGCGCCTAATCAGAAGCGCACTGGAGTCCGGAATCCTTGGGTACGTTCTTAAGGCGACTGCCGGAGAGGAACTCTTACCCGCTATTGAAGAAGGGCTGCAAGGGGGCGTATTCGTCTCGCAGCGCCTTAGACCCCGCACCGTAGGGCCGAAGGATGTATGATCATCGTGACAACAGCACGGAAGAGACCGCAAAGGATGCCGTTATGGTCTTGACCACGGTGCTTCTTGCCGACGACCACACAATCGTTGCCGAGGGGTTGGAAGGGCTTCTCAAGGATCGGTTCAAGCTGGTGGGAACCGTTCGTAATGGGCGCGAGCTGCTTGCGGCGGCGGATCAGTTACGACCTGACGTCATCGTCACCGACATCTCCATGCCGCTCCTGAACGGGATTGATGCCGTTCGACAGATCAAAATCAGCTTGCCCAGGACCAAGGTGGTCGTCCTCACCATGCACTCCGATCCTCACATGGCTGTGCAGGCGCTCCGCGCTGGTGCTTCTGCCTATCTTCTGAAGGTGTCTTCCGGAGAGGAGTTAGTCAGGGCGATTGACGAGGCGTTGCAAGGCAGAGTGTACCTCTCTTCCTTGATTTCAAAGGATCTCATTAGTGTTTTATTAGAGGCCAAACGCGATCCCGCCGTCGAGAAATCTCAACTCACGCCGCGCCAACGCGAAGTCCTCCAGCTAATCGCGGAGGGGAGAACCATGAAGGATATCGCATCGATCCTGAACATTTCCCGGCGCACAGCGGAAACACATAAATACGGCATGATGGAGAGGCTCGGCGTGGACACAACCGCGAACCTAATCCAATACGCCATTCGCCTCAAACTCGTTTCATAGGATTTCGACTCGAGCCGGCCAGCGGAGCAGTCGGGTATGGAACTAAAAGTCAGAATGGGAACAAATAGCAGCCCGCCCAACGGACATTGCGACTCCGGACGCATGGATGGTATCACCCGCGACATCACGGAACGGACACCCACGGACGAGGGGGTGCGGGGCGACACACAACTGTACTCCAGACTCGTCAATTCTCTGGATTGCATCTTGTGGGAGGCGGATGCCAGAACTTTTGAGTTCTCGTTCGTAAGTCCGCAAGCGGAGCGGATGCTCGGCTACCCTGTGGAGCAGTGGCTTTCCCCTGGGTTCTGGGCCCAGCACGTCCATCCCGAAGATGTCGAGTGGTGCACCAAATTCTGCATCCAGGCTACACAGCAAGGGCAGGATCACGAATTCGAGTACCGCATGATCGCGGCAGACGGCCGGACGGTGTGGCTACACGACGTGGTCAGCGTGCAGATAGCGCCGCATGGTCCCGAGCGCCTTACAGGTATGATGATTGACGTCACGAGCCGCAAGGTGGCAGAAACCGCCCGGAAAGAAAGCGAAGAGCGATTCCGGCAGGTATTTGAGAGGAGCACCGCCGGGATGGTGATCTGCGACGCGTCCGAGCAAATACTCCGTGCCAACAAGAGCTTCTGCGATCTGGTAGGGTTTTCCGAAGACGAATTGCGGGAACGGTCGATACTTGAAATCACCCACGTTGGAGACCGCGAGGCGACCCAAGCGTACTTGGAAGACATCCGGCGTGGCCGGGCTCATGTACACGAACTGGAGAAACGATACGTCCGTCAAGACGGCGAAGTCGTGTGGGGCCGCACCAGTGCCGTCTTCCTGCTTCCGGACGGATGCGCCCCATATTCGATAGGCGTTGTACAAGATATCACCGAGCGCAAGCAGGCCGAGGAGTTGTTGCGCGAGAGTGAGGAGCGTTTTCGGGCGATTTTCGAGAATGCAGGACTCGGCACGTCACTGGTGGACCGTCAGGGACACCCCATCAAATGCAACCCGGCTATCCAAAAGATGCTCGGCTTTACCGAGCAAGAACTGCGCAGCATGGCGTTCACCGAGTTTACCCACCCTGACGACATAGACATGGACTGGAGGTTATACAGCGAACTGGTCGATGGGAAGCGGGACAAGTACGAGGTTGAGAAACGCTATTTCAAGAAGGATGGTCAATTGATATGGGGGCATTTGACCGTCTCCCGGGTTAAGAATAAAGACGGCGTACCGTCAGACTATACGGTTGGTATGGTGGAAGACATCACCGAGCGCAAGCGAGCGGAGCGGGAACTGAAGGCCGCTCACGACCGGTTGACGAAGGAACTCGCGGAACGGACCCACGCCGAAGCCGAGATCGCTCGCCTGAGCGTGAGTCTGATCAATGCGCAAGAAGAGGAGCGAACGCGGATCGCCCGCGAGCTTCACGACGACCTCAGCCAGCAAATCGCAGGCCTCGGCATCGCGCTCAGCAATATCAAACGCCAGATTCCTGAAGACCGCCGCGCAGCTCGCGATCAAGCGGAGCGTGCTTACGACAGGGTATTGGCAATCGGTGAAGGCATCCGCCATCTGTCACATCAGTTGCATCCTGCGATCCTCGAACACTTGGGGCTTGTAGCCGCACTGGAATCTTACTGCGCCGAGTTCGAGTCGCTGACCAAAGTGAATGCCACGGTCCAGGCCGAAGGTCTGTTTGATGATCTGTCCGCCAAAGCGACACTCGGTATCTTCCGAATCGCTCAAGAAGCGTTGCAGAACGTATGGAAGCACTCAGGTGTGAGAGAGGCCGGTATCTGCCTGGCACGGGCCCGGGAGCACATGCGGTTGCAAATCTCAGACCGAGGCATTGGGTTTGATCCGGCTCAACCGTCCAAAGAGGCAGGATTGGGCCTGATTAGCATGCGAGAAAGAGCAAGGTTGCTGGGCGGCACGCTTACCGTCGAAAGCTCGGCGGGGCAGGGGACCACAATTATCGTCGACATCCCCGTAAATCCTTCCCCTCCGGCCAAGGCGTCAGATTAGGAAGGCCTGCTTGGACAGAGAGAGCCGTGTCCGTCTCCAGAGGTCCGTGCTTCAAAGGAGAATCGAGCGAATACAAGGACAGCGCGCGAGCGGACTCATCGAAGCCATCTGATGCGAAAGATGAGTGCGGATTCGTTAGCCGAGTTGGTGAGGCAGGCCGAGAGAATCGCTTCTGGGAATTGTCGCTGAGGCGCGCACGGACTTGGTCCCTCAGGGGTCGGCGTCGGGTCAAACCGTTTCTCCTGCAACCAAAACGAGGCCGACTTCGTAACCTCCCAGAGGAGAATGCATCATGCGCTATCAGTCAATCGCCACTATTGGCGATATCCCTGTTGTGTCTATCGCACTCGGACCCGATGACCAATCTCAGCAACGTCGAGGCCGCGCCGTCGGTGTGATCGCAGTGGGCGATGTTGCCGTTGGGATCATCGCCGTCGGCGCAATCGCTGCCGGCGTAATCGCCATCGGCGGACTCAGTCTTGGAGTCATCGGCGTCGGCGGACTTTCCCTAGGCGTGATTGCTCTGGGCGGCTTCGTCATCGGAGGAGTGGCAGTGGGTGGACTGGCGGTCGGTGTGCGGGCTATCGGAGGTCTTGCCATCGGCCTGCACGCGCAGGGAGGCACGGTCATCAAATGGCCATGAGCCGGACCCCAGCGCCCAAACCCTGAGGGGTTTCATTGAGCATTGCCGATCGAGGTCAATGAGTGAAATGATTCCATAACAATGTCGGCTCCCAGGCCCGAGTAGACTTTGGAGGCGCAAACCAACCAAAGGGCTCGGAGGAAAGGAGCCGAACATGCTGATTATAGGTTGTGACTATCATCCGGGCTTTCAGCAAATTGCTTTTGTGGACACAGAAACCGGAGAGTGCGGCGAACGGCGGCTGACTCACCGCGAAGAAGCCGAGCAGTTTTACAGCGCGCTCAAAGGGCGGAGGGTGCGTGTGGGGATGGAAGCAAGCGGGCATGCACGCTGGTTTGAACGGCTGTTGATCGGCTTGCAGTTTGAGCTGTGGATCGGGGACGCAGCGGAGATTCGCACGAAACGGGTGCGCAAGCAGAAGACGGACCGTCAGGATGCGCAGCTATTGCTGCGACTGATGATCGAGGACCGTTTCCCGCGGATCTGGGTAGCAGACGCAGAGAATCGGGATCTGCGGCAACTGCTGTGGCATCGCCACCGATTGGTGCAGATGCGCACCCGGGTGATGAATCAACTGCATGTGGTGGCACTCAACGAAGGTCTGCGGCGCAAGAAAGCACTGTGGCGGCCAGCGGGTCGCAGCGAACTGGAGTCATTAGTGCTGGCTCCCTGGGCCAGTCGACGACGCCAGGATTTGCTCGACGTACTCGACCAGCTCACTCCGAAGGTCCAGGAACTGACCCGAGCCTTGGAAGAGGAGGTGGAGAGGCGACCGGTGACGCGGCGACTGATGACCCATCCCGGCGTGGGTCCGCTGACGGCCTTAGCGTTCGAGTTAGTGATTGGAACACCCGAACGCTTTCAATGCGGCAAGCAGATCGCCAGCTATGTAGGACTGGTTCCGTCAGAAGAGTCCAGCGGCGATCGTCGCCGACTCGGGCACATCAGCAAACAGGGCAACTCACTGTTGCGCTTCTTGCTGGTGGAAGCGGCCCAGGTCACGGTGCGCAGCCAACCGCAGTGGCGGAGCAAGTTCTTTCACCTCGCCCTGCGCCGAGGACGAAAGATCGCGAAGGTAGCGATGGCCCGGAAACTGGCGGTGCATCTGTACTGGATGTGGCGCCGGGGCTGGGATTACGGTCAGTTCGAAAAGCTCGGTTCGCACGCGGGAGCGCACCGGAAATCGCCATGGTGCGCAGTAAAGCACCGACGTAATGATTGGGTATCCCGTTCCCCTGCACAGGGGAGTTCGAAGAAGTAATCATGATCGCAGTTGTGATCGAAGAGATGGATGGGTCGGACTGAGTCCTTAACCCCAACGATTAGGAGCGAGCCCAGGTTGGAAAGCGCAGATCAGCCACTAGAGCGAAATGGCGCTCTTCAATGAGCGCATGCAGTCGTGTGCTCGCATAGTGCTTGACAGTCGCCGACATTGTTAGAGATGGCGATTTAACACCAACCATCGGGCTGACGCCGCTAACTCCTCCGCCTTCATTGACTTGCTCTGCCTTGCTAGAGGCGCAATCGACTATGCGGAGAGCGCTTCCAGCTCTCTCAGCGATTCTTTTTGGCCTGACGACTCGTCCCAATTTACAGGGCTACTTGGTGATGCCAACCTGGCTGAGCAACCAGGAGTATTCAAAGGCTCTATCCCGGATTTGGTCGTAACGCCCTGAGGCGCCACCGTGGCCGGCGGGATCCATTTTCATTTTCAGCAGGATCGGGTTGTTGTCTGTGTTGAGCGTGCGCGCCCTGGCGACAAACTTCGCCGCTTCCCAGTACGCTACTTGGCTATCGTTCAAGCTCTCTGTCAGCAGCATGGGCGGATACGCCGCTTTGTGCAGGTTGTCGTATGGACTGTACTTCAGGATGTAGTCGTAGGCCGCTTTCTCATTTGGGTTGCCCCATTCCGGATAGTCGGTCGTGGTCAGCGGCAGCGACGGGTCCATCATGTCGTTCATCACGTCGAGGAACGGTACGGCCAGATGGACGGCCCGGAACAAGTCCGGACGCATGTTTACCACAGCGCCCATCAGCAGCCCGCCGGCGCTGCCGCCTTCGATCAAGAGCCGATCTTTGGAAGTCCATTTCTGCTGGATCAGGTATTCGGCGCAGTCAATGAAATCGTTGAAGGTGTTGAGCTTGTGCATGAGCTTGCCGTCGTCGTGCCATTGCTCGCCCATGTCGTCGCCGCCGCGAATGTGAGCGATCACATAGACGAGACCGCGATCGAGCAAAGCCAGCCGCGAAGTCGAAAACGTCGCAGACATGCCAAAGCCATAAGAACCGTAGGCGTAGAGGAATAGCGGGCGCGTGCCGTCGCGCTGAAATCCCTTCTTGTAGACGATCGAGAGCGGAACCTTGACGCCGTCCCGCGCCGTCACCCATTGGCGCTCTGAGGCATACTGCGAGGGGTCGTATCCGCCGGGAACTTCCTGCTGCTTCAGAAGCACCGACTTGCCGGTCTGGGTTTCGTAGTCAAAGACGCTTCGCGGCGTCACCATGCTCTCATAGCTGTAGCGGTAAGTGGTTGACGCGTAATCAGCTGTGTCTCCCCAGGAAACGGAGTAGACAGGCTCAGGAAATGGGATCGAACTCCACGTGCCGGATTTGAAATCGAAGATGCGGATGCGTTCGAGCGCTTCCGACTTCCCAACCTCGACCGCAAAATCGCGGAACATACCCATGTCCTCGACGAGAACATCCTTGTTGTGAGGGACAAAGACCTTCCAGTTTTTCGGATCCGGATCATTGTCGGGCGCGGTCCAAATCTGGAAGTTCTTGGCACCTTTATCGCTTCGGATGTAGAAGAGATTCTCGCGATGCTCGAGGAAGTAACGGTGTTGGTTTTCGCGGGGAAGGAAAACGGTAAAGTCTGACCCTGGTTGATCCGCTTTCAAAAAACGGACCTCGCTCGTGTCGGTGCTCACCGACGAAAGCAGCAAATATTTCTTGTCGCGAGTCTTGTCGATCTCGACGTGGAAGGTCTCATCTTTGTCCTCGTACAAAGGCTCGAATTCATTCTGGCCGAGCGTGTGACGCCAGGCCTGATTGGCCCGCTTGGTTACGACGTCCTCGGTGGTCAGGAACAGGGTTCGGTTGTCGGCAGCCCAGGCGACGCTGTCGACGCGCTCCACTGTGTCGGGAAGAGTCTCGCCGGTGCGCAGGTCCTTCACCTGAAGGCTGAACTGGCGGTAGCCGACATAATCGATCGTGTAGGCCAGGAGATTTTGATCGTCGCTGACTACAAAGGCCCCCAGCCCGACGAACTTCTTGCC
Source organism: uncultured Acidobacteriaceae bacterium (assembly GCA_963770235.1). Classification (GTDB taxonomy): domain Bacteria; phylum Acidobacteriota; class Terriglobia; order Terriglobales; family Acidobacteriaceae; genus Sulfotelmatobacter. Next base: position 70,137 of record CAVYOW010000012.1, read on the forward strand.
TTGCCCCAGGACATTGAGATCAAGGAGGACTTCTTCTTTCGCGTCCAGGGTGCCCTTTTTGCGGCACTGGATCGGGTACTGCTTACCCTCTTCGGTGCGCGAATAGTAGTAGTAGTCACCGCGCCGGACGGGCACGCTCAAGTCCGTCTGTTTGATGTGAGACAAGATTTCGTTATAGAGCGCATCTTCAAAAGGTTTCAGGGACTTGGTCATCGCCCCGGTGTAGGCGTTCTCTTCCTCGAGATACTTGATCACAGCTGGATTCGACTTGTCGCGCAGCCAGTAATAGTTGTCGACTACGACGGTTCCATGGCGCATTTCCTTGTGCTCAATGATGGGCGCGACGGGTGGCTGCGGAGTTTGTCCAACCAACGGAACAGCGGAGACTAATCCAGCTAGCGTAAATGATGTCAGAGAACGGCGAATCAGCGACATGCTTCATTCCCCTTTTTCAGAGCATTGATATGGGAATGATAACTGACGCAAACAAACGTTTACACTCGATTAGAAATTGGCCGTCCGAGGTCAATGAGTGAAATGACGATGTTCTCGCCAATTAAGAGTCCGGGGCGTTTGGCCTCGCTTCGCAATCCGACGGGCACCTCCATCCCTTCGGCCTCCTCATTTCCGACCGGCAAACCCTGCATTCACTCCGCCGGTCTCACAGACGCTTCGCGGATTGCATGTCTGCGGGGCGCGAACCATGAGGACGGCTTGGAGCGTACGTGGCATGTGTTTGGGAACTTCGAAAACTACGACCTGCGGCACGTTATCAGCGCTTCGATACGAAATGCGGAAATAGTGCCGGCGCTGGCGCTTCTTGATCAGTCCGACCGCGATGGCGGGCATGACTCCCAGATGGTGGGTCACTTCTGTCGAATATTCAAACGACTCGATTTGCGAGTATGGAATCAGTACTTTCGTTTCCGAGTACTCGAACGTAAGCGATTCCTCGGAAGTGGTGTCCAGTCGCCCGACAGCACCTGCAGGCACTCCAGGAACTGTACCACCGAGATACATCACCCGGCCGTCGTCTACGGCGAGGAGCGGCACGGCCAAGGCCAGGAGCAAACAGAAGATCATCAACTTGCTCATGCCATACCTCCTCAGGTTTCGTGTCTCATGCAGTGTGGACCGCCGACGCCTTTCGGCGGTCCTTAATCACTGAACCTTACGCGTGACCGTCACCCTCCTCTGCGGAACCGTGTTAATAACGCATGGCGCGGTCAAGAGTTGCCTAGTTGCTTCCCACGACCACAGCCGCCACTAATGCGGCGTGATCCGAGGGCCAGAGTCCGTCGGACAGCCGGCTTCGCGGATCGGCCCCAAGCAAAGCGGCTCCCAACGGAGTTACTCTGCCGTGTGTTAACACCATGTCTATTCGCTGATAAAGTTGCGAGACGGGATTGTTGTCCGCTTCATCCTGACAACACGTTAATCCCGCGCGCTTCGGAAAGAGCCTGGACCAAACGTCGTGATAGCCAGCCGACATAAAATCCATATAGGTCGGATCTTGCGGTAAGGGGAATGCCTGTGCGTTTGAATCCATCGCGATAATCACCGGTAAGGCGCTGTTTGCCGGACCCGCACGCAGCTCATCCCCTTGCAATTCCCGGACATTCGCGTCGAAGGACTCTAGATGGGTATTGATGTAGTGGAAAGAGTGTCCGAAAAATTGTGCATCGACCGAGGCCCACGCTCTGGGATACGGAAATGGGCCAAGCGGAGTTGGCAGAACGAGTTGATTCACGAATTGTCCGGATTGCGGATTACTCCACTGGAAGATCCAGGACGGAAGATCCGTACGGGCCAGCACAACGTTGTAATCAGTCACGGCAACGCAAAGGTAAGTGGCGGGCGGAATCAGTCCAGGGGTTGGAGGAAATGCATTTTGGGTGACCTGCACGGCAACTTCATAGTGCCCGCCCTGCGCGGCCAAAGCACTAAGGAGTTCCTGCAACATGTCGTACTGGAGGGTCATGGTTCCGCACGTGCCTGCAATCGGGTCGAAGGTTCCGGTGTACCACTGGTCCACTTCCTGCAGGCTTAGCAGTTCCGGCTGGACCTCCAGGATCTTCCCGGCAACTGCCTGCATCCGTTCTGGAGGATTGGTGCCTTGAACCTGCGTAAGTATCTGGCCAACGCCGACCAGGAATTGCGGCAGAGATCTGGGCGCCTACCACCTGCGTGAAGTCGGTCCCTTCATTTACGTTGTATGTCATCACAGTGCCGACACCGGGGATCCATTGGGCAATGGCAGGAGCAGCCATTGCTGCCCAAATCGCCGCGACGGAGACGATCAGAAGTGTTGTTGATGCAATGCTGCGTTTCATGAGAGTTCTCCTGAATGTAATTTTGAAGCCAAGGATTCTGTCCGGGAGTGCCCAGAAAGCTGGCATCCATTGGCCAACTTCTCTGTCATCGCTGAACTTAACTGAAGCGCAAACACCTTATTTTTCATTGTGTTTCTCTTCCGCGGAATCAACCGACCGCCGCATCCTCTAGCTGGTAGTGCAGCGCGATGGCCACTCGTCCTGCCAGTGGATGGCGGGGGACAAGGGCCGGTTTTTACGGAAGAGCATCGGAACTTGCTGGATGAAGTCTGCGCATGAGCGGCGCAGCGAGGAGATGAGGCTGCAGATCGAGCGCGAGATCGCCGATCTCATCGAGAAAAGAGTGCTACGATGACAGGCCCCGATAAAACCGACTCGATCGCAATTCGCGCCGGTGAATGCAAACTCTGCACAAACCGAAGAGTTCAGAGCCAATTAGCCTTCTCAGGAATTGCAGCGCAACTCAAAGCGCGCTACCACAATCTTTTCCGAGGGCTCTCATTTCTTAAGCCCCAGGCGTCCCAGCAAGGCCAGAAACCTGGGGTCGCTCCGCAGCGGATCTGCCATCGGGTCCGTGGGCAGATAAACCAGGAAATCACATCGCTCTTCGTAGGCCTTGTCGAGCCAGGCGAACGCCTGGTCCTTCTCACCGAGACCTATATAGATCAGGGCTACATAGAGACTTGGGACGTATTGGCTTCCGCTCATCTGCTGCAGCTGCAAAATGATATCGCGCGCTGCCTCTGTCTTCCCGGAGACCGCGTAGACGTGCCCCAAGAGCGCGAGGAGAGCCGGGTCGTGCGGTGCGAACGCCAGAATTGACTGATAAGTCTGCTGCGCCTGAGGATACATTCCCATTTGCTCATAGTTACGGCCGATTTGGATTATCGCCAGCCCATAGCGCGGGTCAATCGACAAAGCCGCTTGGTACCATCCGATGCTGTCGCTAAACCGATGTGCTTCGTAGTACGCCTCTCCCAGTGCGGCGTTGAGCACAGGGGACCTCGGTTCGATCGAAACGGCGCGCTGCCGCTCGGCGATCGCCTGGTCTATGTCCCCCATGGCAGTTAGATAGTAGGCGTAATACTGATGTGCGGTTGCGTAATCTGGCCGTAGTTCGATAGCCTTGCGGAATTCCTTTTCAGCTTCTGGGTAGTTCCAATCGTAGACCAGCGCGGAATATCCCAGCGAAACATGGGCTTCGGCCAGGTCTTTGTCCAATGCAAGCGCTTTTAACGCATTGGCCTTCGCCTTTGGAAAGGCTTCGTTCGGCGGCAAGGCAGTATTGGGTACAGACCCCAAAAGAGCGTAACAGTCCGCCAAACCGGCGTAAGAGGGTGCATAAGACGCGTCGTATGCGATTGCTTGTTGAAAATAAGAAATAGCCTGCATCAGGCTTTGCGTAGTGCGTAGATTCCACTCAAAACGCCCATGCAAGTAAGCCTCGTATGCTTTGGGGTTCACCTGATATGCGGTCTGTATGTCCTTGGGGAGCGCTGCCAATATCTTCTGAACGATGTTGTCTACAACCGCACCCGTGCCTGCCCCGTCGGGATTCATCGCATGTCGGTCGCCCACCATGCCGGTCAGGTCTTTGCATAACACCAGTTGATCGGTGATTGCCAATTGATTGCCGTCGCGATGAACCGCACCCGCCAGAATGTAGGTTGGTTTGTGACTTTCGCAAACTTGCCCAAAACTGAGTTCAGAATCTGCGGTTGTTAGCTCGACCACTCCCAGCTTTAGGGGATGAACTTCGCTCAATCGCGTAAAGACTTCTTCTCTTACAATCTCGGCAAGACGGCGGGAATCCAGATCGCCGCCGAGGGTTTTAAAAGGCTGGATAGCTAAGATTGTCCTCGACGGCCAAAGCAACTCACTAACACGTGGGATGACGACAGACGCGACGATCACAACGAAGATCGCGGCGGCGATCCCGAGAAGCAGTTTTGGCAGAAGCGGCCGAGGCGGTGGAGGCGGCGGCGGAATTGGCTCAGGCGGAGGATGAACGACGTCGAGTCCCGAATCCCGCTGCAAGCCCACCTGAGTCAGAATCGAGGAGAAGCGCGGATCCGAACGCAAACTATCGAAAATTGATCCGACTTTGAGATAGATCAACAGCCCGTCACGCTCTACAACGGCTTTCGTCAACCAGTGGAAGGCGTCGTCGGTCTTACCTAATCCGGCGTACACGGCGGCAAAAGCGACGGCTGGCACGTATTGGTTTGTTGCCGCAGCGGACAGCTCGTCCAAGATCTCGACTGCGTCTTCGGTCTTGCCCGCCGACGCGTACATTTGTCCCAGGAAACCTGACCAAAGAGGTCTTGTGCCCCCGATCGTCAGGGCTTGCTTGAATTCGGCGATGGCTTCATCAAATCTGGCCTTCCGCCCAAACGTCAGCCCCAGGACAACGTGAGGTAGCGGAAACTTGGCGTCCATGGCCACGGTGTCGCGAAGCTGCTCGATTGCCTCCTCATTCTGACTTGAGGCATAAAGCAACAGCCCCAGGCTAAAGTGCATCATTGGCGCGAAGGGGCTAAGATGCCGTGCCATCTTCGCCTCAACGAAAGCCTCATCGAAGCGCGCCAGGACCGCCAGGTAAACCGAATACCAGGCGTGAGCCGTGGAATAGCCGTGATCGAGTTCAAGGGCGCGCTGGAACTCCTTTTCCGCGCCCTCCCAGTCCCAATCAAAGCGAAACTTCACCATCGCCAGGACCAGGTGCGCTTCCGCAATCGAGTCATCAATGCTCAAAGCCTTGAGAGCGGCCACCTTCGCTTTCTCCATCATCTCGGAAGGCGCTCTGAGGCCATATTCCCCCGAACCCATCAAAAGAGAACAGTGAGCCAACCCCGCGTAGGTCAGCGCGGATTGTGGATCAATCTCGAGCGCGCGTTGATAGTGCTCCACGGCTTTTCGGAAATCTTCGTCAGTCACCCGGTTGTTCCAAAAATGCCGGCCCCTCAGGTAGAGGTCGTACGCCAAGGGATTTATCGAGGCAGATGGTTTGCTGGTCACGGCGGTGGGGTTTGCTGTCTCCAGGAGCGAAGGATCGAGCGCAGACCATGCTCGACGGGGAAGCTGTTCCCATTATCGAAGGGCTTAGCTTGGCCCTTATCTCATTCGCGATCGCAGCCGCTACTTGCGACTGCAAGCTCAGGATGTCGCGGAGGTCCCGGTCGTAGCTTTCAGTCCAGAGATGCTGATCGGTGCGGGCCTCGATCAACTCCGCCGTGATGCGCACCCGGTCGCCATCGCGGCGCACCGAGCCCTCCACAATGGCATCCACGCTCAATTCGCGCGCGATCTGAGGGAGCGTTTTCGGGGCATGCTTATACTGCATGATCGAAGTGCGCGATATGACGCGTAACCCTGGGATTTTCGCCAGGGCAGTGATCAGCGACTCAGTCAGGCCATCCGCAAAATATTCCTGCTCGGGAGCACCCGAAAGATTCTCCAACGGCAACACTGCAACCGAGCGGATCGCAGGCAGTTGCGCCCTCACGCCAGCCGGTGGTCGCGGAGAGCGGCGATCAGCGTTCTGTTCGATCGCCTCAAGCGCAGCCTTTATTTCGCCGACATGCTGATAACGCTGGCCCATTTCCTTGCGCAAACAACGGTAGGTGATTCTCGAGAGCGACTCCGGCACCTGTTCGGGCAGCGGCAAAGGGGAGTCTTGAAGGATCGCGGAGCCTAGCTCAAACATGGTGGCCCCTTTGAACGGCATTTGCCCGCTAGCCATTTCGTACAGCAAAACACCAAAGCTCCAAATGTCGCTGCGGGTATCGCTCGGACGATGTTTCAGCACTTCCGGAGGCCAGTAGGGCGGAGTTCCCACGATTGTGTCTGAACTGTCCTTGGTATCCGGGTTCTGAAGGGAACTGGGAATCTCGCTGCGGCGTTGTATCTTCGAGAGGCCGAAATCCAGCAGCTTTATTTGGCCGTCCCGATTGAGCATCACATTGCCGCTCTTGAGATCGCGGTGAATAACGTCATTTTCGTGCGCATGAGAAATAGCGTCGGCGATCTGGATGCCGTATTCGACTACAAGATCGAATGGAAGCCCGACATTGGCGGGGATGGCATTGGTGAGAACCTGCCCCTCGACATACTCCATGACAATGCCGGCTTGGCCCGATTCTTCGATTACATCTTTGATCCGGCATATATTGGTGTGGTTCAGAGACGAAGCAATTCGGGCTTCCGTGTAGAGTTGGCGGCGGGCAGACTCGTCGGGAATCGTGTTTTCGCTAACCAGTTTGATGGCGACGACGCACGCGAGTGTGGGGTCCCAGGCACGATAAACCACACCCATGCCGCTCACGGCCACCAACTCTCGGAGTTCGTAACGGCCGAAGGTTCTACCCGGTAATGTCGGATCGGCAGACAATGCGGCCAGATGTTAGATCGGCCCCACGCGCAAGTCAATCGAATCCGACAAGGGATTCCCAACCTCTTCAAAATGATCTGAGTAACCGCGAAACCCAGAAGACCCGCAATGAGTCTCATCATTTGCGCCTGCGCAGTCGACTGAAGCCTTTACTGAGTTGTGATTGTCAGCAGCATGGGTGCGCCCCCTGCGGTGAATGGCGAGCCCTGAAGGGGAGTGAGCGCTCCAGTGTTGGCGTCAATTGTGTAGGCTGTGATGGTCTCAGCTTCAGGATCGGCTGCATACAGAAAAAAGCTTCCCGAAGACGTCAATGTCTGAGTCAACCCCCAGACAGATGTTCCGGAGGTGTAGGGAGACCCGTTTACCGGCGTTAAGACTCCGGTGGTATCGTCCGCGGTGAATGCGGAAATCGTGCCGTCCAGAACGTTGGCAGTGTACAGGAAGCCTTGCCCATTCGCCGTAAGTGGCACGTAGGCCATCTGCAACGGGTCGTTGCCTGTGGTGAAAGGGGACTGGGGCAATTCGGTAAGGCTACCGGTCGTTGGATTGATCGAGAACGCTACGATCTGGTTATTTGCATTGGCTGTCCCGGCCAGAGCGACATAAAGAAAGTTGTTGCCGTTGCTGACCACCATCGCCGATGGTCCCGGGAAAGATCCGGGCGCGCCAGTGGGAAAGGGAGAGCCGTGGATAGGTGATAGCGCTCCATTCTGTTGGTTGATCGCGTAGGCTGAAATTCCACCCACCGGATCATTCAGATTGCTTACATAAAGAAACTGGGGGCTGCTGCCCTGGGGCGCCGCCTGCACGACTTGCACCGGACTGTCACCTGCAGGAAAGGGCGATCCGGGAACTGGTGTAAGCATTCCGTTGCTTGAGTTATAGAGAAACCCAGCCACGGTCCTGGCATTGATGTCCGTAGCATATAGATAGGTGCCACCTTCGACAAAAGCACTCAAACCACCTGCACCTGGAGGTGTGCCCCCCAGGGAAAACGGCGAGCTTGCGGGATCGCAGTGAGTGCGCCCGAAGTCGAGTTGATCGAGTAGCCATCCACTGCGTCGTTCAAGAAATCGGAAACGTACAACTGGCCGTTCATAGACGCTACCATCCCGACACTTTCGTTCGGTCCCGCCGCCACCAGCGGCGCACTCAAGGCTCCCGAGGATTGATCAATGGTGAAGGTCAGAATATGGTTGATGCTGGTGGCGTAGAGAAACTCGGGAGGGGGTTGCGGGCAATTAACGGAGCAAGAAGGCGGAACAACAAGCTGACACCCCTTTTCTGACCCCGTACACCCGGCCAAGACCAGCAAGGACGCAAGAGTCACGAGAATATTCAACCGTCTTGGTGAGGACATTGATCTTTCTGACTTCGCACGGAATCCTCCTCCGCCACAGCCCAGCCCACTCGACAAACTAAGAACCGCAGCTCGCAAACCGGTTGCTCGCATATTGTTCCTCCATTTTGCTTCGTCGATCCGAGGTCGAAATCACACCGCTTAAGTCGATTTCGTCTAGTGCGCAGCGGCCGCAGGGGCCGCGCGGTAAACGGTGGTCTGGGCGGGGATCACAGCGCCCGCTATCGCTCCGCCCGTAGCACCAATTGCGACGCCAACCAGCGCACCAATGCCTTCCGAGAGTCCTACGACCAAAAGCCGTTCGATCGGGAGCCAACGGCGGCGCCAATGCCCGCTCCGACGAGTCCGCCGACCACCAGGCCGATCACGGCATGCTCGCCACGCCGGGCGCCGGAAGCGGTCGAGACGCGGACCACGTCTTCGCGTTTTACCGAGACGTCGGAACCTTTCTCCTGCAGCGTGATCCCATCGTCGGTGACGCTGACAAATTCTCCGTCATGGTGTCTCATGCTGGTTTCGATCACTACAATTCCCTGGCTAACCCTCAGGCCACGCAGGTCCGACCAAGAGCCTTGCTGCTTCTGAGCACAGAGCGCAGCGGGGAGTCCCAAGAACAACATAAGAACCAGGCAGAACCGCGAATTCATGAGGAGCCTCCAATGTCGACCGGTATTCTCGATACGTCGCAACTACGGCTGGAAAGTTCCCGAGAATGTGCCACTCAAGCCCTGGCACAGGGGCGTGCTCGAGCTGCAAGATCCAGTGCCTGTCAACGTGCCGTTCGAAACGGTACCGCTGCCCGTGAACTCAACGAAATTGCCACTCGCGTCGCCTGCGACGAACATCACGTTGAATGCCCCATTAGCGGGAACCGGGTTGGCGGCCACGCCTATCAAGACTCCTTGCCCCGTATTTTTCGACGTGCTCGGTAGTCCGGTTCCGGAGATAGAACCCTGCCCAGTGTTGTTGTTGGCGATGAAGCAGACCGGTCCTTGCACTGAGAACACTGCCCACAGGGGTTGTCACGCTGCAAGGGCTTGAAACTAACGCCACCTGGTAAGTACCGGGTCCGCCCTGCGAACCAAGATTCCCAGTTACACTCCATGTCCCCAGCATGGACGTCACCGCTCCGCTTCCAGAGTTCTTGGTGGAGCTGCAGCCAAGGGCAAAGACCAACAAGATCAAGACCGAGACGCGTTTCATAGTTCTCTCCCTAACGAGCGATGACCGTCAGCAGGACGACTAATCCGAAGAGGGCGAGGAACACGCATGAGATGGAGGCGGAGTGCCCGGAAACTTGGCGCGCGTTGGCCCGGTTTTCTGCCATCTCCAGAATTTGATTAACCGCACGCGCCTTGTTTTTCATCATGTTCCCCTCCCCCCAAGGTCAATCGCCACCACGTTCCGGCTAGGGGCGTGCATCTCGACTGCCATTCGTTCTCACTGTCGAAGTTCAGCGGACAAGTGTCACGGTCAATCACTCAATAATGTAATATTCACGAGTGAAGGGCTTGGCATGACGCTCACTCGAGAAAATCCACCAGTCGAACGCTTAGGTCTGCTCTACCGAGTGTCGCGAGCACTTCTGAAGGAAGGCGAGTATGGCGAAATTCTTTCCGGTCTTCTCGACACACTCATCGAAGGATTGGGGGCTGATCGAGGATTCGTAGTTGTGCGCGAGGCTGGAGAGTTCCGAGCGACTGCAGCGCGGAACTTTCACAGCGAGGCGCTTGCCCGAGCGGAAGAAGCGTTCAGCCGCTCGATTGCCCGCACAGTGATGGAAAGCGGGAGGGCAGTACTGATCGGTGACGCCTCGATCACCGAGCCGTACAGCAAGCATCTGAGCATACAGCAGCTCTCGGTGCGATCTGTTTTGTGCGCTCCTCTGGTGGCGAGCGATGAAGCCTTCGCGCTCATCTATCTGGAGAATCGGCAGGTCTCCAACTGTTTTACCGGAGAACAGCGGGACTTGCTGGATGAAGTCTGTGCCTTGGCAGCGCCACGATTGCGGACCGCCGTGGAATTGAGCCAGGCACAGCGCCGCGCCGAGGCGTTAGAACACGCTCATAGCCAATCCGACGGAATATTGACGGCTGACCCCGAGATGGCGCGCCTCTTGCAGACCGTACACCAGATCGCAACTACAGATTTGCCCGTTCTGATCGAGGGAGAAACCGGAACCGGAAAAGAATTGATCGCCCGGGCTGTCTATCGCCATAGTGCACGCGTTAAAGGTCCTTTTATCGCCTTGAACTGCGCGGCTATTCCGGCAACGCTGATTGGCTCGGAACTCTTCGGCTTCGTACAGGGGGCGTTCACCGGCGCGAACCGGGACCGCGTCGGTTTTATGGGAGCCGCCCATCGCGGCACCCTTTTTCTCGATGAGATCGGTGATCTCCCGCTCGACCTGCAACCCCATCTCCTTCGCGTCCTGCAGTCGGGTGAGTTTACGCGGCTGGGGAACACACGCGTCGAGCAGGTGGATGTTCGGTTCATCGCCGCGACCAACCGCAATCTGGAGAGCGAAGTAAAAGCCGGCAGATTCCGAGCCGATCTGTTCTTCCGCCTCTCCGCGATCACGCTCCGTTTGCCCCCTCTGCGCCACCGGCCCCATGACACCAGGCTTCTTGCGGAACACTTTCTGCGAACTGCAGCGGCGCGCTATGGCCGACCAGTGCCGCGCCTCACGGAGGACTGTTTATCCGCCTTGACTGCCTACAGTTTTCCGGGAAATGTGCGGGAACTTGAAAGTGAAATGGCCAGGCTGGCTGCACTGGCGTCGGCGGACGTTCCCTGTGGTGCTGACTTGTTAAATGACCGGATTCGTTGTCGGGGCAACGGCCAGTCCGCAGTCTCCTCGCAAGCGCCGGCCATCGCTCCCATGTCGCTGCATGAAATGGAAAAGCAACTCATCCTGTCCGTGCTACAGCACACCGGGGGGAACCGCACTCGCGCCGCTGAGGTTCTTGGCATCAGCCGCGAGGGGTTGCGGACCAAGCTCCAGCGCCTTCAAATTCCTGCGGATTCAGGTCAGCCTTCTTAAGTTCGCGCAGCGTGCAAAAGCGAATGGCCCTTACCGCACCTCCAATCATCGTTGGTCAGTCAGCGGCGCATCTGTCTCCAGCTTACCGGTGCCCTCACATTCTGGCGATTGATCACTGATCCTCACGACCAATTCTGGCCAGAGAGAGGCGGGATTGCAAATCCTACATCTTGACGACGCTGGCTGCAGGGTGTGGAATGCCCAATGAAAAGGAGAACCGATGAGCCGACTCTTGAGTGTTTGCTTGCTTGTAGGCTGCGGGATAGTCTCGGTCTTGGCGGCGTCCCACTCTTCGCAGAGAACTTCGATGGCAGGCGACCGGGCTAACGCTTCGCAAGCAACAATCGAGGGCTTGGTTCGGGATGTTGCCTGTCCCATTCAGAACCTGGATGGAACTGCGACTAACCTAAGCCTCAAATGCGTGAGGGAATGCGTGAGGGGTGGCTCGCCGCTCGTTATTCTGACCAAGGATGGCCACTTGTATTTCCCCATCTCCGACAAAATGCCCGACACGGATCAGAGGCAGGAACTGATGCTATTCGTCGGCAAATACGTGCGGGCTAGCGGGACCGTATTTGAGCGGACGGGGACGCATGCGATTGTGATCACGGAGATTAAGGAAATGAAAGAGATCCACTTGACGATAGATGGGCAGTAACTCAAGCTCACCGAGAACAAACGACTGAATGCTATTGTGGGAGCAAGTCAACTGCTGTAACCAGGCGATTACTCTTATTGAGGCTTGGGCAGCCCTGGGTCAATGAGTGTAATCGCGATGTTACGCCAATTATCGGGGCGAATGCCGCACAAAAGATTGATCCTGCTTGCGCAAGGTTAGCGTCCAAAGAAAGGATGCGCGACCGGTTCTCCAGGCTGCCGGTTCAATCGGCGGGTCGCCCGCTCCGCCACTTCGTGACGTACGGCAGCACGAACAAATAAACACCCGTGAAAAACATGGAGGCGAGCGCGGCCACCGCCAACAGCCCCATCCAGTTAGTGTACCTGTGTTTAAGCACGGCCACGCCGTTGAAGATAACCACCAGCGTAAAAACAATGGACAGCCAGCGGTGCAGCTGCCGAACCCATCTGCTCCAGTTCAATGGGACCTCCTCTCATCGGTCGGTTTGAACGCTCTGCGGACAGCCCTTGACCAGCGCCCGCGAGCGACAAGGAATTGGTGTCCTTGAAAACAACGGACGACCTCATTAGATAGCACAAACTTGCGCCGTCGTTCGCCAAAGGCGAGATCTAATGAGTGAAATGTCGATTTTTCGATAGTCACGGTTGCCACTGGACCGGCAGGCAAGTGGCAACTTCGACGCGGTGGAACGATTCAAAGGTAACCTTTTGCGGACCGGACGAAGCAAGCCGATAATCGAATGTTGTTTCGTACTTCCCCTCCGCGTAGGTATTTTTGAACTTCCATGTCTTCACGTTCTCGATTGCTGCGTCCTTCAACATTGGATGGCCAGAGATTACCTCAACGTTCGTCGGTTCACCAGCGTCTCCCGTGAGGACAAAGGTCAGCTTCACGACTCCTGCTATCCGGGCTTGGCATGCCAGTGGAGGATGTTTTGGTATGTTTGCGGATACCAGCACAGGTTCGCTCTGTGCTGCCATCGTTACGGAGATAGCGGCAGCAAAACAAAGCACAGCGCAAATACGGACGGTCATGGGAACGCCTTTCGGTTGAAGATTGTACGCTGGTTTCCCTGCTTTACAGCCATAGGTATTGAGAACAGGCGTTTACACTCATTGAGAATTGGCCGCTCGTGGTCAATGAGTGAAATGGGGGATTTATCAGCCACCAGGAAGGCTCGCCAAGTATTCCTCGGCATTCTTACCAGCGTTGATTGTCAGGAATAGGTTCGCAAGTCTTGACCTTCCGCGGCTGGACCTTGAAGTCAGTAATCCAGCACTCGTCAAGAACCGAGCAGTAGCAGCTTTCTGCCTCGATTCTAAAACGCGCCTCAGTATCGAGGAGCTGGTACGAATCGGGATCTGCGTCAGCAGCGCGAATTTGAAAGATGCTCTCCGACTGTCCTGCGGGGAGGGTCATGCCGGAAGCTACATTTTGCCAAACCGATCCGGACCGCTGCGTCTTGCTGCGGCAGCAAAGGGTGAGCAAATCGCCTGGGCCGTTCGTCGGCTGACCATTCCACTTGACTCGGAACCACTCTACGATTGCCGGGCCAGTTCCGCCGTTCCTCAGGTCAAAGTGGACCGCGTTTACACCCTCTGACACGTTTCCGGTAGTGAAGCGGATGATTGGGAGTGTGGAGGCCTCCACTTGTTTCTCGTTGGCGGCGACGAGTTTCTCCATCGTACTGCCGTGGTGGATAGAAACGATGAGAGAAACAATCGAGATGAAGATCGCCGATCCAGCGATGACGAGATCGAGCCAAGGAAGCCCGGTGTGGTGGGCGTGTGAGTGAGATTCATGTTCGATCATTTGATGGGGCAGAGTAGCCCACGAGAGATTCTAATCGGTTTCCGCCTCCGAGCGCGAGACGCGCGAGCCCTTTGTGCATGGCGGATGAACTTCGCTGACAACGTACTACCCAAGCTCCGAGCGCGAAGACATTCTCGCCGCCACCGCAATAACCAAAATTCGAAGCAAAGGAGAAGAAACCGCCCCTTATGTAATCAAGCGGGGAACAGATTCCTGAAAACCGGGCTCGGTAGGCGTGAAGCGAAGCGAATATCCCATATGCTATTCAAACCATCCCTACCAGCCAGACCCAGCAAGCTGTGCTCTTTAGCGCGAACCGATTTACAAGTAGCCCCAGTATCAGGCCATGCCCCATGTATGCTTGATCTCATGCGCGCGGTCCTTGCCCTCCTTCTCTTATCGTCCCTCGTCGCACACGGACAGGAATTCAAGCCTCTGATCCTTTCCTCCTCCTCCTCCACTGCTTCCGGCCCTGACTTCAACTCCTTCGAGTTTCAGCGGCTGGCTTTTGGGCGCGAAGGTCCCGGCTACACCCGTCTCGAGGGCGAACCCTCCCAAGGCCACCGCCAGATGGCCATGGCGCACGTTTACCACACCGAGTCCGTCGGGAGCGTCCGCTTCCGCCTGCTCGACGAGCAGGGCAAGGAACTCCAGGTGCTGACTGCCCTCCGCATCAACAACTCGTCCCGGGACGCCGAATTCATGCTCGCGGTGGAGGTACCGCTGCGCCCGTTCCGCGTGGCGATGGAAGCTGAAGATCTCCAGGGCGGCCGCTCCCAGCGCGTGTTCAAGCAGCTCTTCCGGCCCGAGAAGGGACCGCTGCCACTGATGCGGTACCCCGAAGGTCTCGCCTCCGACCGGCTTGCGCGGCTGCAACAACTCACCAGCAACTCCGAGAACGAAACGCAAAAGCGTTTCGAGCAACAGCGCGCCGCGCATCCCGACGGCAGCGTCACTCTGCCGCACGCCCGCATCCGCCAGGCCGAATACGCGCCGCTGCTCTCCGAGCACGGCAATCCCCTCGGCGTCCGCGTGCGCTACACCATCACCTTTTCCGAAGACGGCTACTACCAGGCCTCACCGTACGTCTCTCCGGTGTTTCCCAAACTCGACTGGCGCGGCGTCGTGGACCTGCGCCTGCTCGATACGTCGCTCGAGCCCGCCCTACCCGCCGATCCCAGTGGCCAGGCGGCTCTAGGCCTGCAGTACGGCGGCCCGGTGCCGTACCAGGCCAACGTGGACTACCAGTTCACCGCGGACTTCATTCCCAGCTACGTCATCCGCAACGACGCACGTACTAAGTTCTGCCTCAACGAACAGTTGATCGGCAGCCAGCCACTGCGGCTCTCGCGCTGGCAGGCCATCAAAGCCAGCGCGGAGCCGCTGCGCTACAGCGTGGCCGTCTTCGACTTCGGCTTCTACGCCCTGACCGGCGACCTGCCGCCCGTAGGCGTTTTCCACGAAGACTTCATCAAGGAAGGCGCCCAACCCTGCGGCCCCACCCCCACTCGGAATTTCTAACTGTAGATTGTTGGTTGAGGCTGCCTCGGCTTCATTGACTTGCGTCACCCTCAGTCCTAACATTTCAGCCGAATGATCGGCCAGACGATTTCGCACTACCGAGTCCTCGAAAAACTTGGGGGCGGTGGCATGGGTGTGGTCTACAAGGCCGAGGACATGGAGCTTGGGCGCCTGGTCGCTCTGAAGTTCCTGCCCGAAGACCTGGCCGATGACCCCGAGGCGTTGGAACGGTTCCGCCGAGAGGCACGTGCTGCTTCTGCCCTGAATCATCCGAACATCTGCACGATCTACGAGATCGGCAAGGATGGAGGGCAGTCATTCATAGCCATGGAGTTTCTGGATGGGCTGACCCTGAAGCATCGAATTGGCGGCAAGGCGATGGAGATTGACGAGGTACTGTCGCTCGGAAGTGAGATTGCGGATGCGCTCGATGCTGCTCACAGTGCTGGTATTGTCCACAGGGACATCAAGCCCGCCAACATCTTCGTGACCAAGCGCGGGCATACCAAGATTCTGGATTTTGGATTGGCGAAGTTCACGCAGCCGATGGGCAAGTCCGGCAACGAGGCGGCCTCAGAGAAGCCGACTGTGACGCTGGACGAGCATCTCACGAGCCCTGGTCAAGTTGTTGGCACAATTGCTTACATGGCGCCAGAGCAAGTCCGTGCCAAGGAACTAGACGCCCGCACGGATTTATTTTCGTTCGGCGCCGTTCTCTACGAGATCGCAACCGGGGCCATGCCGTTCCGCGGAGAAAGCTCAGGAATAATCTTCAACGCCATTCTGGAACGCCAGCCTGTTGCGCCAGTCCGGCTCAACCCAGACGTCCCTGCCGACCTGGAACGGGTCATCAGCAAATGTCTGGAGAAAGAGCGCAACTTACGTTACCAGCACGCTTCTGAAATTCGCGCCGACCTGCAGCGCATCAAACGTGACACTGGCCCCAGCAGCACCCGAGCCATTACTTCATCCCCACCCGCGCCAGGGCGTTTCGCCTGGATGCTCTGGACTCTGGTGGCATTGCTTGTGGCAGGAATGCTGGCGTGGATCGTCGCTGATCGCCACCCGCCGGCAGCCCAGAATCCGCTTACCAACGCGCATTTCACAAGGTTGACCAACTTCGGAGGAGCCAAAAGCAACCCTGCTCTCTCTCCAGATGGAAAATTCGCCGCCTTCATTTCCAACCGGAGCGGTACGTTCGACATCTGGCTGATTGGAACTAACGGGAACAGCCTCGCGAACCTTACGCAAGGTCGAATCGGAGATGCCCGCGCACCGCTCCGTGCGGTTGGATTCTCAGGGGACGGATTAGAAGTGTGGAGCGGGGGCACTGAAGAACGAAGGCTCATGCTGTGGCCGCTAATGGGCGGTGCGCCCCACAATTTTCTGGATGAATCCGCCGCCGAGGTTGCATGGTCGCCTGACGGTACCCGGGTGGTCTATCACAAGTGGCAAGCGGGTGACCCCACATTTGTGGCCGATCACAACGGCAACAATCAACGCCTGATCATTCAAAACGAGGCTGGATTACACAACCACTTTCCAGTCTGGTCGAAGGATGGACGCTGGATCTACTTCGTGCGGGGCCGCCCGGCTACGCGAGAGATGGACCTGTGGCGCGTTCCAGCGGACGGGGGAGCAGCAGAACAACTTACACATCTCAACACTGACGTTGCGTACCCGACCCCGATCAACGAGCAGACGGTTCTATTCGTTGCCCACGGCAAGGACGGGAATGGGCCATGGTTATGGGCGTTCGATGGAAGAACCCGGACTTCACAACGCGTCAGTTCCGGTGTGGAGCAATACACCGCTCTGGCAGCGACGGCAGATGGCCGTCGTCTTGCGGCGAGTGTCGTGAACCCTTCGGTCAACCTATGGAGCGTTCCGATCACCGGTCGCCTGGTCGAAGAACAGGACGTCGAAGCCGTCCAACTCCCCACCATGCGCTCGCGGGCGCCCCGGTTCGGAGGCGGATCGTTATTCTACCTATCGTCGCGCGACGGTGCTGACGGACTATGGAGCTATCGCGATGGGAAAGCGATGGAGATCTGGAAGGGTTCCGAAGGTGCACTCGAATCGCCTCCGGCGATATCGGCAGACGGGAAGAACGTTGCGTTTGCACTGGCGCGAGATGGGAAGCAACAGATGCACGTTATGACGGCGGACGGATCGCAGCTCCGCCCCCTGGCGAGCGATGTTGATGTTCGGGGCACAGCGTCCTGGTCTCCCGATGGCAGATGGATTGCCGTCGCCGGCAGCGACCGCAATGGACAGGGTGTATTCAATCTACCGGTTGACGGTGGCACGCCAGTTCGGATTGCAACGGGACCGTTCTTGGACCCTGTCTGGTCACCCCAAGGGGATCTGATCGTGTATTGCGGAGCCCAGGTGTTCACGCTCGCACCGCTCCTGGCCGTACACCCGGATGGTACACAGGCAACTCTGCCGGAGATCAAGGTCCAGCGCGAAGGCGAGCGTGTTCGTTTCCTGCCCGATGGCACAGGCCTGGTTTACATGCTCGGAGATACGATGGCCGAGCAGGATTTCTGGCTGCTCGACCTTAGAACGATGCACTCCCGGCGCTTGACGAGGCTCAGCAGTTCCGCGGTCATGCGGACCTTTGACCTCACCCCCGACGGCAGGCGCATTGTGTTCGACCGACTGATAGGAGATTCGGACATATTGCTCGTTGATCTCGTGAACGAATGAAGTTCGGCTTTAGTCGGCTGGAATTGACGCTGCTCACTGGCGCCACATGTTTCGATCGCTGGAGCTTCTCCTTATGAACAAGAGGGCTTTTATCAAACTCTTCGCTGCGGCTCTGGCATCTGCTCCGGTCATGCGTCTTCTGGCCTGGGCGGGACAGGAGAAGCTCAGAAACTGGGCTGGCAATATCGAGTACAGCACCGACCGGGTTCAGACTTCCACTTCGCTCGCGCAGGTACAGGACTACGTCAAGACGCAACCCAAGCTGAAAGTGCTGGGCACGCGGCATTGCTTCAACAACATTGCCGACAGTAAGGATGCGTTCCTGTCGCTGAAGCCGATGGACGAAGTGATTTCTCTCGACCCCGCGAAGCGCACCGTGACTGTCGCCGCGGGCATCACCTATGGACAGTTGAGCCCCTATCTCGACGGCAAGGGCTTTGCCCTTCACAACCTCGCCTCGCTACCCCATATCTCCGTCGCGGGCGCGTGCAGCACCGCGACCCATGGATCCGGTCAGAGAAACGGTAATCTGGCTACAGCAGCCTCTGGACTGGAAATAGTGACTGCGGACGGCACGATCGTAAACCTGTCGCGCGAACGAGACGGCGAAACCTTTAATGGGGCGGTCGTCGGATTGGGCGCTCTCGGGGTAATCACAAAAGTCATTCTCGACATTCAGCCCAGCTTCATGATGCGTCAGTATGTGTATGAAGACCTTCCCCTCGGCGAGTTGAAAGAGCACTTCGATGCCATCGAATCCAGCGGCTACAGCGTGAGCCTGTTCACCGACTGGCAAAAGCAGCGCATCAACGAGCTGTGGATCAAGAGCCGCATCGAAGAAGGACAGGACTTTCACGCAAGCCCCAAGTTTTACGGGGCGAAGCTTGCTACCCGCAACCTGCACCCGATTGCAGCGCTGTCGGCGGAAAACTGCACCGAGCAGATGGGCGTGCCCGGTCCGTGGTATGAGCGCCTGCCGCACTTTCGCATGGGTTTCACGCCCAGCGCCGGCAAGGAATTGCAATCGGAATACTTCGTTCCACGGCAGCACGCGGTGGAAGCAATCTTGGCGGTCGAGAAGTTGCACGATCAAGTGAGCCCGTCTCTGCTCATTACCGAAATCCGCACCATCGCCGCTGACCATTTATGGATGAGCCCGTGCTACGAGCAAGACTGCGTGACCATCCACTTCACCTGGAAACCAGATTGGCCTGCCGTAAGCAAACTGTTGCCGATCATCGAAAAGGAACTTGCTCCATTCAACGCGCGCCCACACTGGGGAAAGCTGTTCAGAACTTCTCCGGCGAAGTTGAGGAGCATTTACAAGAAGATGCCTGAATTCGTTGAACTGAGCAGGCGCTACGATCCCCAAGGCAAGTTTCGCAACGAGTATCTGAACCGGAACATCTTCACTTCTTAGCTTTGCAAATGATTATGGCTGCGGTCTGCCTTTTGGTGTCCTCGGGTATGTAGGAAGACTAAGGCTCACCCAACGCGGAGCTCAAAGCGCAGTAGGCAAACGTATGGAAAACTCCTGTGACATTCGATGCAAAAGCTCCTACAACCCGATACCGGATACGTGGCCTTGCCGGTAGTCAACGATGCTGTTTTGAAAATCACTGGTTTGCGAAGATGGGGGAGGTTCTGTCGCCCACGTTAAAGGCAGCGTAAACGATTTGGAGGAACGAGAGAAAAGATTGGTCGGGGAGAGAGGATTTGAACCTCCGACCCCCTGGTCCCGAAGATTGGTTTCACGAAAGTAGCAACACTTTAGCGGTGTTTGCATGCGTTCAGATTCGCTAGTGAAGATGCGGCGTTCAGCACTTCCCGCCACTTTTGAACTCAATCCATCCAAACGCCCACTGGGCACAATTTTGGGCACAGTTTTCCCAAAATACTCTTCGCGAGTGAGTACGATCCTTGGCAGACCGCAGCCCTGAAAAGGCTGGCGTCGGCGGTTCAACTCCGTCTCGGCCACCATCTTTTTAATGACTTAGCAACCCAGCTCGAAATTTCAAACCTGTGATCGCTAGACAGATTTTGGGGCGAGATCACCAAACCAATAGGCCGCCGTCACTCCGCCATCCATGAGAAAGTCGCTGCCGGTGATAAACGCACCGTCAGGCCCCATGAGAAGTGCACCGACTGTTCCTACTTCGTCCGGCGTGCCGGCGCGTCCAGCCGCAGATACTTCGAGCATGCGCCGATAGCCCGGGCCGCGCGGCCCCTTGAGTTCATCGTTCGCGAGAGGAGTAATAATGATGCCGGGGCTGATCGTGTTGACCCGCGCACCGCGCTTTCCCCACCGGACGGCCTCGGCCATCACTCGCAACGAGTTCCCGCGCTTTGAGATTTGGTAAGCGTGAAGGGAGTCCTTAATCTGATCTGGCTGGAGCATCGGAAGACGGAGCAACTCTTCGACAGGTGTCGTTGCGAGCAGAGCGTTCTGTTCGGTCGAGAGCGGCGGCAGGCGGTGCCCGGACTGTGATGCGATCACGACGCCAGCGCCGCCGCGAGCGATCACGTTGCCGAATTCCTCCAACACGAGCGCAGTTCCGTAGAGATCGACCTTGAGGATCGTTTCCGGAGAGGCTTGAGAAGGTGAAACACCTGCGGCATGGATGACACCGGAGACTTCGCCGAGCTTCGTGGCCGCTTCAACGAGAGCATGAACCGAGGCACGCGATGAAACATCGACCGTCGCGGTGCTGACGTTGAAACCGGCATCGCTCAGAGTTTTGGCAGCCGCATCGGCGTTCTCCTGTCGTATATCGGCCAGTAAGACGTGTTTGCCTGCGGCAACCCGGCGCACAATCGCCTGGCCGATCGAGCCTGCTCCAATCACAACGATCACATTTGTCATTTCAATCCTCACTCGATTAACTCCGTCCCTGGCCACCATATCTTTCAGTGACTTAGCAGTCCAGCCAGAAATTTCACACCTGTGATTTCACACCTGTGGTTGCAAGAATCCACACGACCTGCTGCAACTTGATTCACGGCCGCAGGGATTCGTTGACTGCAGCCTTCACCCAATCTTCAAAATAGCCGCCCGCAAAGACTCGGACGTGACTGGGAGCCGATCGTGCCTCTCTCGGCATCTGAGGGGGCCACGCGAGCGCGGCATTTCACTCTCGATATCTAGTCTCATGTGTTGCCATACACGCAGGAAGAGGCGGCCGCGAAGGTCGAATCGGTATTGACGAAGAGCTTAATCCCGGAGCGGGTTCACCGAACCGGCATTTGGATGTGGTGAGGTAAGGAGGGCTACACCATGATTCCGCGTTGCGGGAGCCCAACCACAGCAGCAACGAGGAATGCGGTCCCTACGAACTCAGCTCCTAATCTGGCACGCAAGTTGAATCTCATTGATGCCCCATCTTCCGCCGCTGGTGACTCTGATAGCGCAGAGCACATTAATTCTGTGGGTATACTGGGCCAGCATTGCGGTTGGGAGGATCGGAGATTGCACGGATATACGAAATCAGGGCCTGAATGTCGGACCGGCTGAGAGTACTTCCCCAGGCTGGCATGAGCGCCGACTTATTGAGCGCAGGACCGCCATGGCTGATGATGGCAGTGAGATCTGCATCGGTCAATTTGTTGAGGGTGTCGCCCTCGATGAAAGGGTGCGGCTTGATTTCGAGATTATCGAAGTTGGATACACGCTCTACGGTCGATTCGGGGTTGTGGCAGCGCTCGCAATATCGATCGTTGAGTTGGCGGCCCAGGGTTTGCTGGTAACCCAGAGCAATCTCTTCGATGGTCAGAGCAACTTTCTTTCCTGCTTTGTCGCTGCCCGATGCTGTCAACTCATAGCGGCCCGCCATGTCGGCGAGAGTGACATTGGTCGTGACTTGGCCACTCGAATCCGTAACGCCATTGGCCGGATCGAAAACCACTCCTGGTGCGGCGCTGAATTCGACGATCACGCCAGCGACAGCAGATCCCTGCTCATCATTCACCTGCACGACCACAGGCTGCGGCAACGCCGTACCTGCCTGCACGGTCTGCTTTCCGCCGCTAGATTCAACGATGGCGGCAGCAAAGGCGGTCGGCTTGGGCAGAGCCACGGGTGCGGTCTTGTGCGAACAGGACGTGGCCAGCTCGGCGGCAATTAATGTTGCGATAGTCAAAGAGTGACGGATCATTTCTTTGCTTTTGCAACCTCCGATTTGCCTCCACCCTTCTGCGAGATGAGGAATGCCGTCAGAGCGCGGGCATCTTCGTCACTCATGGCGCGGTTAGGTTCTGCGGTGCCCAGGCGCAACGCCTGAGGATTCTTCATCCAAGCGAAAATCCACGATGCGCTGAGGCGCGAACCGACTTGCGTCAGTGTCGGGCCGATGTAGCCTCTGTCCGTTTTAGTATCCACGATGTGGCAGCCTTGGCAGGCGTATTTGCCATAGAAGAGCTGCCTGCCCAACTCAACCTGGCCCTGCGGATAGCCGCTCAATGGCATGGAATCGCGATCGATCGACGGGCTTTGATACACGGTCATGATGTAGTCGGCAAGTTCGTTGACCTCGCCATCAGTGAGGTTGAATCTTGGCATGCGGCGAATCAGCGACGGCCGCAGCGTGTTAGGGTTCTTCAGAAACTCCACCAGCCAGGGGCGCTGCACGGAACTGCCTTCCCAGGTAAGATCTGGAGCCATGTCGCCGCCGTGTCCATTGATGCGATGGCAACTGAAGCAGGCCAGGTCGGTCATCAGCTTTCCAGCTTTGCCCGCGGGTTGGTAATCCAAGTCCGGCTTCGCCGCCACCGTCAGCGACGGAGGCAAAGTTGCAGCTCGGTCGTTGAGCGCGAGCAGAGCAGTGGCGAGCGAATCAATCTGCGCTGGTGCGAACGTGTACTGCGGCATCTTCAAACCTTGTCCGAACGCACGCGGCTGCTTGATCTTGGTCGCGATGTAATCGGGAAGTGTGTGCCTCATGCCCGGCAGGAACAGAAGTTGAGTGACCGGTTTGTTTCCGATGCGACTGAGTTCGGGCGCAAAGTTCTCGGGCTTTTTGATGCCCGCGATTTCATGACACGACGCACAGCCGTAGTCGGAAACCAGGCGCTTGCCGTGGGCGATCTGCTCCGAAGTCGCAGCTTCGAGATGGACATTGGCCAGCAGATCGGAATCAGTCTTGGCCAGCAGGAATCCGGAGAGTGTCGCGACCTGAGAATCGTTGAACCGGTAGTGCGGCATCGCGGTTTCATCGTCGTAGTTGCGCGGATTCCGCAGCCACGCCTGCAACCACTCCGGTTTTACCTTGTTCCCGACGCGGGTTAACTCGGGGCCAACGTCGCCGCCCACCAGATTGCCCGCGGCGTTTTGTACTGCGTGGCACGAGGCGCAGAAAGATTCTCCGTACAAGCTGGCGCCAGCCGCGGGGTCAGGCGACGCCTTCGCCGAAAGCGTAGCCGTGTCTCCCAGCAGCGAAGTGCTGTTCGCAATAAGAAATGCCGACATATCCCGCACATCGTCATCGCTCAGCTTGAAATTCGGCATCATGGCCGTTCCTGCGTAAGCTTGCGGATTTTTCAGCCAGGCATAGATCCACTCGCGCGTGGTCTTGTCGGCGATGTGGGAGAGAGAGGGCGGATCGTCGGTCGCCTTCATGGTGCTGCCGTTGGGCAGCTTTACGGTATGGCAATGCACGCAGCCGTAGCGGGATAGAAGATGCCGGCCTTCGTTCAGTTGTGGCGTTCCCGGCAGCGGACCGCGATGGCATTCGCCGCATGACGACTCGATGTATTTCGCGGGAAGAATCGGCTGCTCCCAAGCCAGCGTACTGCTGTGCGCCTCGGCTACGGTTGTGGCTACGCCTTGCCCACGGTGGCAGATCGTACATCCGAATTGGTCGAGCTTATGTGGAATTACGGAATGCGGACGGAACGGCTGCGTGGGAACATCGTTTAGGCTGGCTTCCTTCAAACCCACATGGCAACTCGTGCAGCGGTCGACGACACCGAGATCGGGCAGCCAGATCTGCTGAATTCCTCCGTCGAAGTGGCGTTGCAGCGTCACCGCATCGCTGCGGTTGCGAATCATCTTCAGATAGGCGTATTGATAGTGTCGCCACTCGCTGAAGTGATTTTTGGCCGGCGCGATCGCTAGCGAAACCAGAAACACAAGGCTGACGACGCCGAACGCGCGAACGCTGTCTCCGAACAACTTCTGCCAGAGCGAGTTGAGTTTTTCTTTCATGAGCCCATTACGACCCTTGCCATGGCCAAACCCAAGACCAGCCCGGCCCTCGGAAAAATGTGCCGATGGCGGTCAAGACCACTAGTTCGAATAAGAACCACGTCATAACCCAATAGGAAAGAGGCCTCCTGGCCAGATACCGACGCAAGGCAGAAGACGACTGCGGAGAACTCTGGGCCGCCAGGAGCATCACTCCGGCCATGATTAACGTGGGGAAGAGTGCCGCATACACCTTGAAAAGCAACAGGAACAACGACAAACCAATCGCGACTAAATAGAATATCTGCAGCCTCCGCTGCCGGTCCGTCAAGAAAAGTCCATCCGCTTCGATGTTGACCTTGAAATACGGAATTACGATCAGCGCCATCACCACCAAGCCGGGAACTAGCACACCCGCAACGACGGGCGGAAAGTAGTGCAGCATCTCTTGAAGTCCCAGGAAGTACCAGGGGGCTTTAGCCGGATTGGGAGTGTGGGAAGGATCGGCCAAGCCCTCGAGGGGTGCGTTGAACCCGAGTGAGATCCATACCAGGGCAATGGCAAGCACTTGAATGGCGACAGCCGCGCGAAACAGGACCTCGGGAAAAGTCTGCATCTGATCTTCAGTGTCGGCCTTCACCTGAGCCGAAGTGCGGCGGGTGATGAAGACGATGCGGCGCGGCGACTTCTTCGCGTTGGAATCGACGCCCGCGCTGAAATCTTTGGAGTCGGCCATGATTATTGTGCCTCCTTGGCGACGGCGTCGCCGATCGCAGCCTTAGCACGCATAGTTGCCGGTTCACTGGCATGGGAATAGAGGCCACCGTCTTTGCGGATGCGCCAGAAATGGATAGCGACGAAGAACATCGCTGCCAGCGGCATAATCATGCAGTGCAGCACGTAGAACCTCAGCAGAGCGTTCGCGTTGACCGCGTTCCCGCCAAGCATAAGGAAGCGAATTCTGTTGCCCAGGAGCGGGACAGCAGATGCAATGTTCGATCCCACGGTGATCGCCCAATAAGCCAACTGGTCCCAGGGGAGCAGGTAACCGGTATAGCTGAGCAGGAGAGTAATAAGAAGGAGGACAACGCCAATCACCCAATTAAACTCACGGGGCGTGCGGTAAGCGCCGCGATAGAACACCTTGAACATGTGCGCGAACGCAAGAAACACCATGGCATGCGCCGACCAGCGATGGAGGTTGCGCAGAAACAATCCCGACGAGACCACGAACTGCAAGTCCTTAGTATCGGCGTAAGCCTGCGGCACGGAAGGATGGTAATAGAACATCAGGGGGATTCCGGTCGCGACCAGAATAAAGAACGTCCCCAGCGTCAACGTGCCCAAATACCACGTTGCACTGAAGCTGAGCATGCGCGTGCGAACTTTGGTAGAGAATAAGTGCAGAAAAACGTTTTGCTGGATGGCCAGCGCACGCTTCAGTGTGCTCGATCCCGTGCCGCTACGGAAGATGGAACGCCACACGCGCGTCTCGCGTAAGCCGTCGAAATATTGGTCTACCGTTTTTGCCATTGCTGGTTCTCTCTAAATCAGACCCTCACGAAGGAATCGCGCTGCAGCGGAGGAACGTCGGTGGAGCGGTCCACCAGCAGATCTCCGTCGTCGTTGAGCCAGATGCGCTTCCACGGTAGAGGCTTGGGCGCCGGGCCCTCGATCTTCTCTCCCGTTTCTTTGAACTTACTGCCATGGCAGGGACAGGCAATGAGGCCCAGTTCGGGCTTCCACGCCGTCAAGCAGCCCAAATGCGTGCACACGGCGCTCAGCGAAAAGTAGCCTTCCTGCGAGTGAATGAGATAGAGGCCCGAGTTCGCATCGAGAGTGACGGAATCGAGCGGATAGCGGTCGGGCTTGCCAGCGTTGACCACAGGCGAGGGCTCGTACAGTACATTCGGCTCGAGGAACTGATATCCGAACACAGATGTGCCAGCAGCCGCTATAGCGAGCGAACCCAGGCCAAGTTTTGCAAAGAATTGCCGGCGGTTGACCGTATCTTCCGTGTCTGTAGTTTTTGGTTCGTCTATCATGCGTGTATCTTTACCTACTTCGGCTGCCCGGCTCCAATTGCCACTATCGAGATCAAACCGGTCGGTTCGGCGGGGATAAGGTTGTATGACTCCATGGTGATCGTGCCTACCGGACAGCGCATTGCGCAAAGGCCGCAGCGGATGCAGCGGGTCTCATCCTTCAACATGGCGGAGCCGGTAACGATGCCCAGCTCATCGGCTGCCACTTCGTTGAATTCCACTCCAAACAGCTCCTGGTTGTCACGGATGTGCTGCACCGTCTGGGGTTCGAACTCGATGCGATCGAGTGAAACCAGCTCCAGACATTTTTCCGGGCAAACATCGACGCAACCACCGCACAGAATGCACATTGTGCCATCTTCGGGCGTGCCCTCGAAAATCGTGTTGACCCAGCAGTGCAGGCAGCGTTGCGCTTCGGCTATCGCTTCGGGAACGTCATAGCCGACCTCCACTTCGGTGACACCCGTGCGACGCTCCAGAGGAAGCATCGGTACGGGTTGGCGAGTGATGTCTAGATAATCTAGCGGCATGCTATGCCGCTTCAGGATTTCGACCTCGATGACGGGCTCCGGATGTTTGTTCTTGCGAAGGTATTCGTCGATTCCGACTGACGCGCGTTTGCCGTCCCCCACGCTGTCGATAATCAGGCGTGGACCGAAGACGCAATCGCCGCCGGCAAAGATTCCGGGGGCCGAAGTCATCAGCGTTTGCGGGTTGACGGCGATCAGGCCGCGTGGAGACAGCTCGACTCTATCTTCCGGAACCAGGAAGTCGAGGCGTGGGGCTTGGCCGATTGCCATGATGATCGTGTCACATTCGATCTGGCTTTCGCTGCCTTCGAAGAAGGCCGGGTTGAAGCGTTTGTTCTGATCGAAGACCCATTTGGTCTTGAGCGTCTCGAGCGCCACCACTTTGCCGTCCCTGCCTATCATCCGTTTGGGGCCGAGACCGGGATGCATTCTTATGCCTTCTTGTTCGGCTTCCTCAATTTCTTCGAGAGCGGCGGGCATTTCTTCGCGGCGTTCCAGGCAGACGAGATTTACTTCGCGCGCTCCCATGCGAAGTGCGGACAAAGAGATATCGACCATCTCCCGGGTAGCGACTGCCGTCATGTTTTCGGTAGAAGGCTCGGCATCTTCGACGCCGCCTGCATGCTGGCGCAGCACTTCGCGCGCCGCAGAGCGAGCTACGTCCATAGCGACGTTTCCGCCCCCGATCACGATCACTTTCTTACCGATAGTGAATTTGTAACCCAGGTTTACGTTGAGCAGGAAGTCGATGCCTTTGTGCACACCATCGAGATCGACGCCGGGGATGCTGAGATCGCGGCTGCGGTGCGCGCCCACCGCGACAAGCACGGCGTCGAAGCCCTGACGGCGTAGGTCGGAAATTGCGAAGTCTCGTCCGGCCGCGCAATTTAGCTTGAGAGTAATATCGCCAGTTTCAAGAATCTCACGCACCTGTGCTTCCACTACATCGCGCGGCAAGCGATATTCGGGGATTCCCAGGTACAGCATGCCGCCCGCAACTGGCGCGGCTTCGAAAATCGTGACGGCGTATCCCATCAGCGCGAGATCGTGTGCAGCCGAAAGTCCCACCGGGCCGCCGCCGACGATTGCCACTTTGAAAGGAAGCTTCTTCTGCCCTCTTCCTTCATTGACGTTGAGGGGATGTTTTGACTCAGGCCCAAACTGCTCGGTAAGAAAACGCTTGAGAGCACGAATGGAAATCGGGCGGTCAATTTCGCCACGGCGGCAGGCCGTCTCGCAGGGGTGTGCGCACACCCGTCCGCAGATGCTGGCCAGAGGGTTGGGATCGCGCGCGATGCGATAGGCTTCTTCGAAGCGGCCCTCGGCGATCAAGCCGACATAGCGGCCGGCGTTGGTGTGTGCCGGACAAGCCATCATGCAGGGGAAGTTCGTGTTCAGCCAGTCCCCGTCGACCTTCTTGTTTTTGTATCGCTTCAGCATGAAGGCACTTTCTTAGCCCTTGCAACGACTGAACGTCAGCCAGCTTTCTCTGGATTACGATTGGCACTGAAAGGTGATGAAAAATACGGAGATCGGGATCGATCTCTCTGCCGCTCCCCGTTGCTTTCCTGCACCTTATTTACTCAGGGTAAAATCCGCTTTGCCTCCACCGGCCACAGTCAACGGCTTGGACTGGTTCTTGGCGCCTTCGTGCCAGACCGTTAACGTGTAGCTTCCATCGGGAACATCTTTAATCTTGTAATTACCGCTGTCGTCGGTTTCGGCAAAATAGGGAGTGGGGCTGACGATGATATATCCCGCCATTTCCGGATGCACGTTGCAGAGTACCGGCACGACGCCCGGCTTATCGAAGGTAAAGGATCGCTTTTCACCCTTGGGCCATGTGCCGAGATTGTGTCCTGCTTTCTTATCGCTACCGATCGCAGTCCAGAAGACGTTGTGCTGCACAGTGTCGCTGTTCAGGAAGTCGACCGTTGTGCCCTGTTGGACGGCCATGATGTGCGGCGCAAAGACCAGCCCTTTTTGATCCATCACCGGGTGCTGTGTGGAAGCGGGAAAGGTTTTCCCCGCAATGGCCTCGACGTATACCACCGAATGACCTTTCATTCCCGTAACTTTCCCTTCGATATCGCCGGCCCATGAAGCTACGCCCAACCCACAGATCAGCGCGACAACAGCGAATGTCTTCATCGCGAATGTGCTCTTCATTGTTTTCTTCTCCTTGAAATCGTTACAAACAACGGCTCACTTGCTGCTAAGAAAAACCCTCTGCACTGAAGCTAATTAT
>CAVYOW010000013.1:0-255024 GCA_963770235.1 uncultured Acidobacteriaceae bacterium
GAAGGATAAGAGGAGCGTAAACAGCGGAGGCGGACCCAAGGGTGGGAGCCAGAACGTTCCGTTTGTGCAGTGGTATTCGAGAGAGTAATAAAACATTTTGAAGACATATTGTTTTCGACAGGAACGGTGATTAGGATGACGGTCATGATCAAACTACGTCATCAACAACCGTCGCTGTGGCATCGAGGTCTGGCCGAGGATATCGAGGGCTTGTGGGGACCTGGTGGATGCGGCTGGTGGACGAACTTCTGGAAGATGAGCAACTCTTGGATACGGTGTACGAAGCTCAGGGAGAACGCCACCCGCAGAGCCGCAGCCGTGGCAGGATGCAAACGCCGGCGGAAGTCGCGCTCCGCCTGCTGTTGTTGAAACATATCCGGAACTGGAGCTATGACGTGCTGGAACGCGAGGTGCGGGCCAATCTGGTGTATCGCGCGTTTACTCGGATCGGGGATGAAAAAGTGCCGGACGCGAAGACCCTGGCCCACTGGGGCAGGTAATCGGGCCGAGGGTCATTGAGCAATTGCACCAGCGGGTGGTGGAACTGGCGCAGGAGCGAGGAGTGACGCAAGGTAAGAAGTTGCGGGTGGATACTACGGTGGTAGAAAGCAACATTCATTATCCGACCGACAGCAGTTTGTTGGGAGACGGGACGCGGGCGCTGACGCGCACGATGAAGAAGATCGAGTCGAAGTCGGGAGGTCTGAAACGCAAGGTGCGGGATCGCATGCGCAGCATACGGAAGCGAGTGGTGGCGATTGCCTTATCGACTCGACTGCTGGGACCCTCCGGAGAGGAGCGGAGAAAGCGGCAGTATCGGGAGCTTCTCAGCTTGACGCGGAAAGTGGTGAATCAGGCCCAGAGAGTACTGGGGAAAGTGAAACAGTCGCGGCGGCGGCGTCGCGCTCCCCTGGAAGGTCTGACGCAATCGCTGGAGACCATGGTGGGGAGAGTTCGGCAAGTGGTGAAACAGACCAAGATACGGATTTTCGCAGGCGACACCAAGATGCCGGGGGAAGCATCGTGAGCGTGTTCGAAGCGCACACGGAGATCATTCGCAAAGGGAAAGCGAGCAAGCTGCGCAACGAGTTTGGCAAGCTGGTCAAGATTCAGGAAGCGGAAAACCAAAATCGTAACTCACTTTGAGGTCTATGCTGAGCGGCCTGCGGATTCGAACTCCGTCGTGCTGTCCTCGATCGAGATACACCAACAGAGATTAGGACGAATCCCGCGCATGGTGGCTGCCGATGCGGGATTTTATTCGCGCGAGAACGAGAAGACGGGGCAAGCGCTAGGTGTGAAGTGGATGTCGGTGCCCAGCAAGAAAACCACCAGTAGCGAACGGAAATGTCTGCAGCATCAGCGTTGGTTTCGTAGAGGGCAAAAGTGGAGGACGGGATCGGAGGGTCGAATCAGCGTGCTTAAACGCAGACACGGGTTGCGTCGTTGCCTCTATCCCGGTCTGGATGGCATGCGACGATGGGTGGGGCTAGGCGTGATTGCGGACAACGTTATCCAGATGGGGTGCTATCTTGCACGACAGAGTACCTAGCCGGTACCGTCCACTCGCCTCGCACACGAGAATGGACACACCCAAAATCACCACCGAAGACCGTCTCCACTGCGTGTTCTGTCACAGGCCTATGTCGGAAACAGCATTTTTGCGACGGAAAGCATGAAGTGACATCCGTGCGGACGGGCAAACCGTAAATGAACCGGCTCCTATCGCTTGCTGTTCCTACTCATCTGGTGCATCTGGCGCCAGTTGATGCCGTCATCGTCGTCTTTTACTTCGCGCTAGTCCTGGCCATCGGCTTCTATCTGAAGCGGCGAGCCAACACCAGTGAGGATTACTTTTCTTGCGGGCCGCGAGATGACGGCCTGGATCGCTGCGGACTCAGTTTTCTCTCCGCCAACCTGGGAGCGCTAGAGCTCATGGGATGGGCTGGCGCCGCTTATCAATATGGCATCCTGGCCGCCCATTGGTATTGGATCGGGGCGATCCCGGCGATGCTCTTCCTGGGACTGGTGATGATGCCGTTCTATTACATCTCCAAGACCCACTCCGTTCCCGGCTATCTCAAGCTGCGCTACGGAGAATCGAGCCGCGCCTTGTCAGCCATTTCCTTTGCTTTCATGACCGTGCTCATGAGCGGCATCAATATGTACTCTATGGCGCTGGTGATGAAAGTCGTGTTGGGATGGGACATCAACTTCAGCATTTTGATCTCGTCCATTACGGTTGCCATTTACGTGGGACTCGGCGGGCTCCGTTCCGCCATCTTCAACGAAGTCCTGCAATTCGTTCTGATTTGGGCGGGAGCGCTGCTTGATCCCAATCCTCGGCCTGATTGAAGCGGGCGGCTGGAGCAATCTCCGTCTCCAGATCGAGCGCAACGCCTCGACGGAATACACGCACCTGTGGGGCACGCTCGGATCCTTCAACTCCAACCCCATGGGCATCCACTGGACGGGGATCGTGTTCGGCCTGGGCGCCATCATCTCCATCGGTTACTGGACGACGGACTTTCTGGTCGTGCAACGCGTGCTCTCCGCCAAAGACTTGCGCGCCGCCAAGATGGCACCGGTCATTGGCGCCGCCTTCAAGATGTTCGTGCCGCTTATCGTGATTCTTCCCGGTCTGATCGGTATCGCCGTGTTGCCCATGAAGTAGTGGGTGAGGGCGCGGCGGTTGCGACCGGCAGCCACAGCTACAACGAGGTGCTGCCCCTGCTCCTGGCCCGTTATTGCGGACCTGGGCTGCTCGGGCTGGGGGTCACCGCGCTCATGGCCGGATTCATGTCGGGCATGGCGGGGAATGTGAGCGCCTTTCTCCACGGTGTGGACCTACGGACATCTACGGCGCCCTCTTCCACAAGAACGCGAACTGATCAGCAGCTCGTGCGCATGGGACGCTGGTCGACTAGTCGGCCGGGGGTGTCGCGATCAGCATCGGGACCGCGTACTCTGGTGATCCATTTCCTCAGCATCATGGATTACGTGCAGGCGCTCTTCAGCTTCTTTATTGCCCCGCTGTTCGGGACGGTGCTGCTCGGAATGCTGTGGAAACGCGCCACCGCGGCGGGAGGATTCTGGGGCTTGCTGGCCGGAACGGTCTCGTCGATTGCCATGTGGGCCTGGGTGAAGGTGGATCCCTCGGCGCTCCGTTACGTGGCCTTGTCGCCTTATGCTCGCGACATGGCCGAGAACATGTACCGCGCGCTGTGGTCTTGTATTATTTGCGTCATCGTCACGGTTGTGGTCAGTCTGTTGACTGCTCCCAAGCCGGCCAGCGAACTCAAGGGTCTGGTGTACGGCGAAACCGAGATACCGTCCGGAGGGGAGATTGCCGTTCTATCATCGACCCGTGTTCTGGGCCGGCGCGGTCGCAGTCGTGTTTATCGTGCTGAATATTCTGTTCTGGTGAGGGACTATGCACTCTGAGGGTTCGATCTCCATCTGGTTTTTCATTGGCATCTCTTTACTCGGGAACGGCCTGCTGATCCTGGGAGCGGGCTTGTACCAACTGGTGCATCCGCCCGCGGAGCCGGTGGTGCTGTTTGCGCTGCACGCCAACGTGTGGTGGGGCGCTTTGCTCGCGGTGGCGGGAGCGACTTACTGCTACTATTTCAGACCATGACTGTAATGGTCTCCGCTAAGGCTGGAAAAATCCCGGTAACCAAGGAATAAAATGTCGCGCGATGAGCAGTCGAAGCAAAGACAGAAGATGACGTTCGGCTTGATTGTCGGGAACCGCGGTTTTTTCCCTGACCAGCTGGCCAAGTCTGGCCGGGAAGAAATGCTGCGCGCACTCGAGCAGGCGGGCATCGCCGTGGTAGTTCTGGGGCCGGAGGAGAGCAAGCACGGAGCTGTCGAAACCTATGAAGAAGCCAAACACTGCGCCGAGCTTTTTTCGCAAGCATGCGGACCAGATCGACGGCGTGATCGTCAGCCTGCCGAACTTTGGGGATGAGCGCGCCATAGCAGATACGATTCGTCTGGCGCGCCTCGACGTTCCCGTACTGGTGCAGGCCACGCCGGACGAGCCGCTGAAAATGACGATCGCATTCCGCCGCGACAGCTTCTGCGGCAAGATGTCGGCCTGCAACAACCTGCGGCAGTATGGAATTCCTTATTCTCTCACGACGTCGCATACCAGCGCTCCCGATTCGGCGGAGTTCCGCGACGATCTGGCGCGGTTTGCCGCCGTCTGCCGCATCGTGAACGGCCTGCGTAATTTGCGCATCGGCAGCATCGGAGCGCGTCCGGCGGCGTTTAATACCGTTCGCTACAGCGAAAAGATTCTGGAGGCGAACGGCATTACGGTAGAGACCATAGATCTGTCTGAGATTTTGGGACGCATCGCGCGCCTGGCCGACACCGAGGCTGGCGTTCAAGGCAAGCTGAACGACATTCGCAAGTATGTGACCACCAGCGGCGTCCCCGAAGCGGCTCTCGTCAAGATGGCGAAACTGGGCGCGGTCATTGACGACTGGATGAAATCGAGGGATGTCACGGTGAGCGCCGTGCAATGCTGGACGGCGCTGGAAGAATTTTTCGGCGTGGTTCCATGCACCATCATGAGCATGATGAGCAACGACTTGATTCCCAGCGCCTGCGAGGTGGATGTATGCGGTACGGTCAGCATGCACGCCCTGCGCCTAGCCTCGGAAACTCCCAGCGCGCTGCTCGACTGGAACAATAACTACGGCGACAACCCCGATAAGGCCGTTTGCTTCCACTGCAGCAATCTTCCCAGGCATTTCTTTCAGGATGTTCGCATGGACTTCCAGGAAATCATCGCCGGGACGGTGGGCAAGGAAAACACGTTCGGAACCTGCGTGGGCCGCGTGAAAGCCGGCGCGATGAGCTTCGCCCGCTTCTCCACGGATGACCGCGCCGGCGTGGTACGTGGATACGTCGGCGAAGGCGCATTTCACCAACGATTCCCTGAATACGTTCGGCGGCGCGGGCGTGGTCGAGATCCCGCAGCTGCAGAAACTCCTGCGCTACATTTGCGAGAGCGGCTTCGAGCATCATGTGGCCGCCAACTTCTCGACGGTGGCAGGGCGACGCACGAGGCGGCTACGCGCTATCTGGGCTGGGCCACCTACTGGCATGCGGCGATGGAGCGGGGCGTTAAGTGGGACCTACCGCGGTCCAGCGGACGGATATTGCGGCGGGAATTTCGCGACCGGCTCTGAGCCGCCGCGATTCGAAATCTGCTGGAGGACCGGATAGATTCTGCGATATGTGCGGTAGGCCTGGTCGAGGATGGCAGAGTTCTTCGGATCGGGCTGAATTCTGCGGGCGGTCCGCACCACGGCGTCGCAGGCTTCATCGACGGAGCGCCAGTTTCCGGCGCCGGTTCCGGCCAGGATCGCAGCCCCGTACGCCGCGCCCTCCTCGGCTTGTACGACTTCCACGGCATGTCCATAGACATCGGCCTGAATCTGCCGCCACAGCGAGGATCGGGCTCCTCCGCCTCCCAGCCGAATGCGATCGACCGGCAGACTTCATTTCGCGGAAGATGGTGAAGCTGTCCCGCAGACTGAACGCCACACCCTCCAAGATGGCGCGGATCACGTGGGCTCGAGTGTGGGTGGCAGAGAGACCGAGCAGGGCAGCGCGCGCGTTGGGATCGCAATGAGGAGTGCGTTCTCCCATCAGGTAGGGCGCCCAGAACACTCCGTCAGACCCGGGCGGCGCGGCGGCGGCTTCCTCGCACAGCCGCTCGTAGGGATCGCGTCCGTCGTCCTTTGGTGCGGCAGGCCCAGCGCCGAAGCGATCGCGGAACCAGCGCAGCGACAGGCCGGCGGCCTGCGTCACGCCCATCACATGCCATCGTCCGGGGATGGCGTGGCAGAAGGTGTGAATTCTTCCTTTGGGATCGAGCGCCGGCCCGTCGGTCGCCGCGAATACTACGCCGGATGTGCCGATGGTTGCGCTCACCGTTCCGGGACGAACGATTCCCATCCCCACCGCTCCCGCAGCCTGGTCTCCTGCCCCCGCCACTACGGGCGTTCCCACCCTCAGACCGGTCGCTTCCGCTCCGCGCGCCGAAACCTGGCCACAGACTTCGGGAGACTCCCATAAGTGAGGGCAGCAGTTGTTGGTCAATTCCAGTACGGCTCAAAACTTCGGACGACCACTGCCGCTTCGCGACGTCCAGCAGCAGCGTTCCCGAGGCATCCGCCATATCGATGGCGCGTTCGCCGGTGAGTTGAAAGCGCACGTAATCCTTGGGCAACATGACGTGGGCAACGCGCTCCCAGTTTCGAGGCTCGTTCTCTCGCACCCAAAGCAGTTTGGTGAGGGTGAAATTGGTAAGGGGAGCGTTGCAGGTGAGTTGGATGAGACGATCCGCTCCGAAGAGATCCGACAGTTCCTGCACTTGCGGCTCGGTGCGCTGATCGCACCAGATGAGGGCAGGCCGAACTACTTCATCGTGGGCATCCAGCAGAACCGCCCCGTGCATCTGCCCGGAAAAGCCGACGCAGGCGATTTCATCTCCGCTGGTTCCCGAGGCGTCGAGAGCGCGTCGAACCGCCACCTGGCAGGCTCGCCACCAATCGTGCGGATCCTGTTCCGCCCACCCCGGCTGCGTCGAGGCGAAAGGCGCGTGCTCTTCCGTGCCTGACGCAACGACTCGCCCGTGTTCATCCATGATGAGAGCGCGGGTTCCGCCGGTGCCAACATCAATCCCGAGAAACTTGATACTCCCTCCCTCTCGGTCCGCGATCGTCCGTGCCAGCCTCAAGAAAAAACTTCTAGCCGAAGTATTCAACCAACTCCGGCGAGGCGCTCTGCAGCCGAACCGCCCGCTGCGGGCTCGATTCCAGGGATTGACGCTGCAGGAAAAAGTCCAGATTGCCGCGCATCACCAGGTGCGGGGCGAGCGTTAACTGGAAGGATGGACACTCGCCCTCCACCAGGAATTCATGCAATACCCGGAACGCCATGCGGCCTTGGGTGCGCGGCCGCTGATAAATCGTGGCCGCCACCGCTCTCGAGCGGATCTCGGGCACCAGCGCCGGAAACAGGTCGGTGGTGATAAATGTGATCTTGTCGAGCAAGTTTGCATCGCGGGCGGCATTCAGTACCGGGATGGATGCCTCGGTCGTGACGTAGACGCCAGCCAGGTCGGCATGCTGTTTGAAAAGCTGGCTGCTTTTCTCGTAGGCCTCGGACTCGACGTCGTGATCCTCGATGGTCTCCTGCAGCAGCATCTGCGGGATATAGGCCGAGCAGGGTGCTGGCAAAGCCTTTCTGCTTCTCGGCATGCTCGGTGATCGCTAAAGAACTCAAAGTTACGGCAACTTTTCCTTTGCCGCCGAGAAAACTTCCCATCAGATCGGCGGCCAGCGCACCGCTGGCCAGGGTATCGATCGAGACCACCGCCAATCGGCCCGTGTTGGGTGCATCGGTGGCCACGCACACGACCGGAATGCCGCCGCGGGACGCTCGCCGCATCCCGGAGAGTAAACTCTTGGGACGACTGGGAAAGGTAATGATTCCATCCACGCCGGCTTTCAGAGCGGCCTCGAAGGCTTCTTCCTCACCCTCGCCGAGGCGCGGATAGGTTCGATACTCAATCTCCACATTCTCCATGACCAAAGCCCGCGCCTCTTCGCTGATTCCGGCGCGCACTTCGTCCCAGAAGGAAGTGGTGCCTTGCAGCGTATTTACGGAAACCCGCAGGTTTCGCTTCGAGGACAGATACCGGGCTGCGAGATTCGGACGATACCCCAGAGTCTTGGCCATCTGCAACACTCTGGTTTTGGTCATGGTGCTGACGCCAGGATGATTGTGCAGGGCGCGATGGACAGTGCCGGTCGATACTCCCAAGGCTTCGGCGATGTCCAGCAGCTTGGTTTTTCGGGTCATAGCTGCCATCGAGGGGGTATCGGCACGCTGTTGGTTTCGGGCGGCAATATACCGATTTTCATAAGCTGGCCCGCACCAGCTGGCGGCGAACCGTAAGCGTTAACGAAGGTAAACTGTAAGTCCCCTTGTTGTCAAATTCATTGCTTCTAGGAGGGTAACCGAGTCAGCCTCTGTTCAAACCGAGAGGCTTTGGGATCAAGCACTCCATCCTGAATTTCCTTGGCCATCACCATTCCCGGCGCGATTACGACGAGGCCGATGATGAAAAGCACAAGCATTCCAAAATAAATTCGGAACGTCCAGAGAATGAACAGATGCAGGAAGGGAAAACGCTTCTCAAAGAACATACCGACAAATGCCGACCAAAACCACACACTCATCGGAATCAGTGCGCGCTCCTCATACCGATCAACCGCATAGGATACCTTGTCAGCAAACCCCTTCATGGGCCGAAATTATAGCCCCAACATCCATCACCACGGTAACTCGTCCCGCCCGTCCCTTGCAGCGTCGCGAGTGGTGAGCCTTAGACTTGAAAAACCGTGGACTATCAGCGCGTCCTCTTGTGTGACCTTCATTCTTCTTTCACTTTTGAAAGTCTGTCATCAATCTTCCGCATAATCTCCTCCGCCCATTGTACGGATGCGGATATCAACTTGTCCGTCCGTGGGCTTCCCTGCGGGCCTCCGAACAGATCATCGGCTCTTTCCATGTGCAGGCTGGTAAGAATCGCCGCCATGATTCCGATTACGCGCTTGCGTCCTTCGTCCATGACGGGCAATATTACATCTTTCGCCGTATATTCGCTATGTGGTTAGATAACCGTGTCGCGTACACTACGAAAATGCGTCGGACACGTACACTCCTGCT
Source organism: uncultured Acidobacteriaceae bacterium (assembly GCA_963770235.1). Taxonomy (GTDB): domain Bacteria; phylum Acidobacteriota; class Terriglobia; order Terriglobales; family Acidobacteriaceae; genus Sulfotelmatobacter. The sequence continues at coordinate 8,758 of CAVYOW010000013.1, forward strand.
GGAAGGTGGTCTAGTTATGACCGCCATAGCTTTGGGAGCGATTCTTAACAATCCTGTTGGATATTGCGTCGCCGCGATTCTAGGCGTTGGCTTCCTGGTCGCATGGTGTTTAGGGAAAGAGGAGGGAGAAGAAGAATTTGAGGGACACAGTTTGTTTGGAGGTGCTATCCCCTCCGCGTCACAGCCAAAACTGAATGAACCAGAACCAGCCGCGCCAGAGGCACCATTGGCGGCGGCGAGCTTACCGAGAGCCGTTAATGTAAAGCTGACACCATCTGAAGGCCAATCTACCCGGATGTTTCTAGCTGTACAAAATCTGGACGCAAAACAACGCTTTCGCGCACAATGCCGAATCCTTGATCGCCGCAACGATCCTAATCCCACTCGCAAAGTAGTGCTTAATCTAGGGTGGGATGCCGGGATAAAGGACATGGCCATTCTTTCTCATGAGTCTCGCAACCTTGTAATTGCCGAGGCGGACCAGGATTGGCAAGTCGAATGGATGAAAATTCTTGGAATCTCGGAACAGCCTGAGAGCACATGGGCGCGAGGTCAACGAGACAATCTGCCAGAGTACGACCTTGAGATAAGCGTCTTTGGGGATCAGAGCGATACGCCGCATGTAGAGCAATTCACAGTTCGCGCAGGGACGCAAACTGCCTTAGAGATGTACAAGCGATATGTGGCAATCGACACCCCCGTCAACGAAACAGTGGTTAATCAACGCAAGTGTCAGGTTCGTGGCTCGGTTGGAATCCCACACGCCAAAGTGCAACTCTTTGTGTATGGCTGGGGCCAGTGGTATTGGAACGGGGATGCCACAGTACGAGGCAATTCTTGGGATGGAATATGCTGGTTCGGTGACAAAGATGCAACGGAAGGAGAGTACACGATCCGCGCTATTGCAGATGGGAACCTAGAGCCAGTGAAGTACAAAGAGCTACCCAACGGGGGAGTACATTCGGAAGATATTAGAGTTTATCTGAAACGAGAAAAGACTCCAGAGGCCGCGTCGCTAAAAGGCTGAGTCGGAAGGTAAAACTCGGCAGGACAGCAGCTCGCCATAAGGCCAAGAACTCACTCACGAAGGGCTGCAGCGGGTAATCCAAACTTGGGTCAAACTTGGGTCAAGAACCCACCATTTCTAGGTCAATTTCCGGTTCTCAGGGCGGCTAAAGGCCGTTGCATCAACAACACTTACGAGTTTGAGTGTGTTTTAAGCGCCCAACCCTTTTCTATTCAAACATCAGTGCGTAGTTCCTGCAACCCCAAGCGCCCAACGCGAGTCGTGCCGTGTGGGGTGCTTTTAGGCTGCTTTTCCCGGTGTTTTGACGCGCGAACAGGGCATGGTAGCCTATGTCGGCAGGGGCAGGGGCGAGTTCGGATCCGCTGGCACCTGTGTCCAAAGTGACTCCTGATGCCGGACCAAACCAGACCGCCTCGACCCACCGTATCCTCCTCATCTGGGGGGACTTCTGGGGCTTCACCGGACCAGGACAAAGAGCAACTTTCCCTTCCTGATGGGGTTCAATCTAGTGTGAGCACTGCCGCCATGGACGGGGGCGTCCTGATGGCCTCGCTGGGGCCGCGCCCAGCCGACACTTTGCAACCAGCAATGGCCGGCGCCCAGAGCTACACCGACGCCGAGGTCATGCTGCGAGTGAAGGCGGGGGACCAGTCCGCTTTCGATTACCTGGTGCAGAAGTATCGTCGGCCACTGGTGAGTTTTATGTACCGCATGGCGCGCAACACGGCGGCGGCGGAGGATCTGGCGCAGGAAGTTTTTCTGCGCGTCTACCGCTCGCGCCAGACTTACGAAGCCAGCGCCAAGTTCACCACCTGGCTGTACCGGATCGCGACCAACCTGGCGGTGAACCACGCGCGTGACACGCGCCATGAACGGCCAGAGGTGACGGTCAGCCTGGACGAGCCCGACGAGGAAACTGGAACGACGTTGGATGTTGCCGACGGTACGATCACGGCCGAAGAAGCTCTGATGCGGCGGGAACGGATGCAGGCAATCCGAAGCAAAGTGGAAGCCTTGCCGGAACGGCAGAAGCTGGCGGTGCTCATGCACAAGTACCAGCAGATGGATTATAAGCAGATTGCCGACGTGTTGAAGTTGAGCGAGTCGGCGACGAAATCGCTGTTGTTCCGGGCGTATGAGACTTTGCGGGAACAGTTAAGAGAATTTCTCTAGGAAAGTAGTTTTCGTTTGTCGAAGTGACAGAGACCAGAAGTGACAGTGGCGAAGAGAAAACAAGGGAGCATGTTTATGAAGTGCGAGGAGATTCGCGAAATGATGCCGGACCTGGCGTCCGGCTTGATGGCAATGACACCGGAGATCGGCGGGCATCTGGCGGGTTGCGGCGCGTGCGCCGGCAAGATGGAAGAGGTGCGGCAGACGATGGCGTTGCTCGATGAATGGCGTGCGCCGGAGCCGTCGCCGTATTTTGATGTGCGGCTGCAGGCGCGGCTGCGGGAAGAAATGGCCAAGCCGCAAGCAGGCTGGCTGGCGTGGTTCCGGCGTCCGGTGCTGGCGGCGGCTCTTACGGTGCTGATGGCAGTGGGGGTGGGCCTGTTCCTCTCCAAGGGCAGCGGAATTTACAAGGGCGATGACGAGGTCGCGGTCATGGATGCTACGGAGCCGGGCACGGCGGTGAGCGATCTGCAGGCTCTGGAAAAGAATCACGATCTGTATTCCGACTTCGATTTGCTGGATGACCTGGAAGTGCAGCAGGATGTGCAGGCGAATCCGTAAGGGCTGAAGCGGACAAACAAGGGCGGGGAGAATGCGGCGGGGGAACTTGATGACGCGATGGATAGCGACGGCTGTGCTGGCCGTGGCGACCGTTGTGGTTTCTCCGTGCCTCGCGCAGCACCGGAACTTCCATCCTGTGCAGGGAAGGCAGGCGGCACCGAACCAGAATCATCAGCAGCTTCACCCGGGAGGGCATGCCGGCGATTGGCTGCGTCGGTACAAAGGGTTGTCTCCGGGCGAACAAGAGCACGCGTTGCAGAGCGATCCGGCCTTTCGCCGTTTGTCTCCGGAGCAGCCAGCAGTTGTTGCGGCAGCGGCTGCAGCATTTCGCGAGTCTTCCACCGCAGCAACAACAACGCGTGCTGAACCGGATGGAGACGTGGGAACATTTGACGCCGGGTCAGAAACAACAGGCGCGAGAATTGTTCGGTCGGATGCAGCAGCTTCCACCCGACCGGCGGCGCATGGTAACGACCGCGGTGCGCGATCTGCGCGCCATGCCGCCCGGAGCAGCGGGAGCAGATCATCGATTCCAACCGCTTCAGAAGTATGTTCTCGCCGGAGGAGCGCGACATCATGCGCGGAGCCACCAGGCTGCCGCTCGCACCTCCAGAGAATGGCAGACCTGAGGAACCGCCGGCACCCGAGCAGTAAGGCAGTTCTGCAGTTCTCAGATTCTGGTTTCTGGAATCCGTTCAGTGGAAATCGTGCGAAACGGTTTCGGCTTTCGTGACGAACAGTGGCAGCACGCGCTCCGCTTTGACGGAGATCACGTTGTCCTGATTCTGCAGGATGCCTTCGATGGCCAGGAACCGTTCTGAAGCCAGCAGCAGGCGGTTGCGGTGAAAAAGATCAGGCGTGATGATCGCGTTGGCCACTCCCGTTTCATCTTCCAGACTGACAAACACGAAACCTTTCGCGGTTCCCGGACGCTGGCGGGTGATTACGCAGCCTCCGATGCGAAGACGCTTCCCGTTGGGAATGTCGCGGAGTTCGCTGGCCCGGCGAATGCCCATGGCATTAAGCCAGTCGCGGCGGTACGCCATGGGATGCGGTCCCACGGTGAGGCCGGTGCCGTGGAAATCGGCAACCAGGCGCTCTTCGTGGTTCATAGGCTTCAGAGCGGCGAAGGCGAATCGGGTTCGGGCAAATTTTCCAGCAGCGGCCCGGAACCGCGCACGGCGCGTTCCACCTGCCAGAGAGCGTCGCGGCGGTGAAGCTTCGAGTACCCAGTACCGAGTACCGAGTTGCGAGATTCCTCCGCCCCTCGCTTACGCTCGGAGGTCGGAATGACAAGGGGTTTACTAGGTACTAGGTACTGGGTACTGGCTACTGCATTCAGCGCGCCGATTTCCGCCAGCGTAGTGAGTTCATCCTTGCGCAGTTCCGGAACGCGGCGAGTGAGGTCATGAATAGAAGCGAACGGAGCAAGCATGCGCTCGCGCACCAGAGCCTGAGCAGCCTTCCTCGCGCAGGCCTCGAACGTAGCGTAATCCCAGGCGTAGCGCCGGAGCGAGTCGCGAGTACCCAGTACCTAGTACCGAGTTGCGAGATTCCTCCGCCCCTCGCTTACGCTCGGAGGTCGGAATGACAGAGAGTTTTACTGGGTACTGGGTACTGAGTACTCGGGGCTGCTTCCAACGTGCACATCCATTCCGAGCAAGTCACATCCACCGGCAGCATTTTCAATCCGTGGCGTTGCGCATCTTTGACGATGGTCGCCGGAGAATAAAAACCCATAGGCTGGTTGTTGAGCAGGGCGGCGGTGAACGCGGCGAGATAGTGGCATTTCAAATAAGCGCTGGCATAGGCGATGAGCGCGAAGCTGGCGGCGTGCGATTCGGGAAATCCGTAGAGCGCGAAAGACGTAATGGAAAGAATGATTTTCTCCTGTGCCTCCGGCGGAATTCCGTTCTGCGTCATGCCGGCGCGCAGCCTGGCTTCGATTTCTTTCATGCGCGCCTGCGATCGCTTGAAGCCCATGGCGCGGCGCAGGTCTTCCGCTTCGCCGCCGGTGAAGTTGGCGGCGATCATGGCGAGACGAAGCAGTTGCTCCTGAAAAAGCGGCACGCCCAGCGTGCGTTTGAGCACAGGTTCAAGCGAAGGATGCGGATACGTGACCTCTTCGCGTCCCTGGCGGCGCAAAAGAAAAGGATTCACCATCTGGCCGACGATCGGCCCCGGCCGGATGATTGCGACCTGCACCACGATGTCATAAAAGCGTTTCGGGCGCAGGCGCGGCAGGCACGACATTTGCGCCCGGCTTTCCACCTGAAATAGGCCTATGGTGTCGGCTTGCTGCAGCGCGGAATAGACCGCGGGATCATCTTGCGGAAGATGCGCCAGATCGACTTCTTCGCGATAGTGGTTGCGAATGAGTTCGATCGAGTCTTTGAGCACGGCCATCATTCCCAGGCCGAGCAAGTCGACTTTGATGATGCCCATGTCAGCGCAATCTTCTTTATCCCACTGCACCACCACGCGGCCGGGCATGGAAGCGGGTTCGAGAGGGACGACCGAGTCAAGCTGTCCCTGGCAGATGACCATGCCGCCGGAGTGCTGCCCGAGATGGCGCGGCATGTCCTGCGCGGCAAGGCACAGCTCGTAATATTTGCGCAGGCGCGGATGTTTGAGGTCGAGTCCGGCATCGCGGAAGCGGCGGTCGAGCGCGTCGTTTTCGTCGCGAAATTCCCAGGTGGCGACAGCGGCGGAAATTTTGGCCAGCGTTTCCGGATCGAATCCCAGCGCCTTGCCCATTTCGCGCGCCGCCATGCGGTTGCGGTAGGTGATGACATTCGCAGTCATGGCCGCGCCACGCTCGCCGTAGCGGCGGTAGACATACTGGATAACTTTTTCGCGCTCGTCGCCGCTGGGCAGGTCGAGATCGATGTCGGGCCACTCGCCGCGCTCCTCCGATAGAAAACGCTCGAACAGAAGCTCCATGCTGACGGGATCGACGGCCGTGATGCCCAGCGAATAACAGACGGCGCTGTTGGCAGCCGAGCCGCGCCCCTGCGCCAGAATGTTTTGCTCACGGCAGAAGCGAACCAGATCCCAAACGATAAGGAAATATCCGGCGAGATTAAGTTTTTCGATCAGCGCGAGTTCCCGCTCAATCTGGCGGCGGGCACGGGTTTGCATGTCGGTTGTGGCGCGGCCATAGCGCTGTCGAAAACCTTCCCATGCGCGCTCGCGCAGGAACGAGTTCATGGTTTCGCCTTCGGGAACGGGATAGCGGGGAAACTCGTAGCCGAGATCGTTCAGCGTGAATTCGAGGCGCGAGGAAAGTTCGAGCGTGTTGTTAGATGGCTTCGGGCAGGTCGGCGAAGAGTTGCTGCATCTCCTGCGGGGATTTCAGGTGACGCTCGGAGTTGCGCGCCAGCAACCGTCCGGCGGTCGACAGCGTGCGGTGATGGCGGATGGCGGTGAATGCGTCGCAGAGTTCGCGATCTTTCGCGGCGGCGTAGCACACGCCATTGGTCGCGAGCAGAGGAAGATTGAGCGACCTGGCGATCGCGATGGCAGCACGGTTGCGAGTTTCTTCTTCCCGATGGAAATGGCGCTGCAACTCGATGTACACATTGCCGCAGCCAAAACATCCGATCAGTTGCTCGACCTGCTTGCGGGCTTCTTCGCTGCCACCATGCTGCAAAGCGGCTGCCAGCGGCCCATCCGCGCCGCCGGTCAGGCAAATCAGACCAGGGGCATGCTCTTCCAGCTCTTCTTTCTGCACTGCGCCTTCGCCTTTCTTCGCACGCAACTTCATCTTGGTGATCAGGCGGCAGAGGTTCTGATAGCCCGCGCGGGAGGATACGAGAAGAGGAAGACGCGACCTTTGCGGTGAAAAAAGATTGGCGGTGACTTCCGCGCCGATGTGCGCCTTGATCCCAAGTTTCTTCGCCGCCAGATGAAAACGTGGCGCACCGTAGACTCCGTCGACGTCGAGCAATGCCATGGCGGGCATGTTGAGCCGGGCACAGGCTGACATCAACTCCTCAGGCAAAGAAGAACCTTCGAGAAAGCTGAAAGCAGAGCGGGCGTGAAGCTCGATATACATCAGTGACCAGTGATCAGTAGCCAGTGGTCAGTTCTCGTTAATTCCGCAGAAAAGACTGGCCACTGATCACTGGCAACTGACCACTGTTCTTCAGTCATACGTGCCTTCCACGAACCAGCTTCCGCTGAGCAGATCATGCACCAGCCGGTAGAGAGCAACACTGTCTGCATTTTGCAAGGCGATGTCCCACTCATCGCGCGCCCAGGCTTCCCGCTCCCACCAGTCGCCGGAACTGCGCCACGGGCCGGCCTTCCAGAGCACACTGCCCTGTGCTTCCTTTTTCTTCGAGCAAACCACGCGCACCAGTTCCCCATTTTCCAAAGTCACAGTGGCACGCAGCGGCGGACGAAACCGGCGAAGAGCAGCGACGGCGGATTTTTCTTCTGCCACCGCTTCTCGACGGTTTGTTTCTGAAGCTGCTTCAGGTACGAAGCGCCGCATGCGAAAACCGTCGGCACAGTACGTATCCAGCAATTCCAGCGACCCCACGCGGGGTTCGCCGACCAGGCCGGCAATGCGCGCCAGAGTGAGTTCCAGTTTTTCCGGTTCCGGCGACGGAGGCAGAAACAGGCCGCCCTGGGCCGACCGCGGCCGCGCCGGTTCCGCGGCGAGATGAATCTTCATGATGGGCGCGCCCGGCGGATGAGCGTTCAAATCCAGTTGCAGAAGTTTGAGAAACAGTTTGGGATCGAGCATGGGAAGAGGAAGACGAAGAGTTCGGCAGAATTTGCTTTGCCGCCCGGAAATAAAATGCTGAACTGGAGCGTGAGATTGAGCTTCGCTATGCGGCGCGTCGCTTTCGCTGGGAATTCCGAAAGTGTCGAGTTGGGGATCGACTCCCGTCAGGTTTTGCAGCTCCAGCGTGAGCCGCAGTTCCTGTGTAGCCAGAGCACGTGCGGTCAAACGGGTGCATATCTGCTCGAGCAGACGATTCAGCAGAAAGGCCAGCGGTTCCAGCAGCACGATGGGATATTCCAACTCGATTGCTTCCTCAAATACCGCCGGCGCTTCCACCGGAACCAGCGTGCGAGAAGCCGCGCCCCGCGCCAGTTGCTGCAAGTGCAAGCCTTCCTGTCCCAGGCGCTCGCTCAGCGCAACTTCCGGCAATGCCGCCAGAGCGCGCAGATCGCGGATCCCCCAGCGCTCAAGGGTTGCGAGCAGACGCGCCGATTCTTTTTGTGCTCGTCTTCTTTCTTGTTTCCTTTACGCTCTTTACTTTCCACTTCGCAACCGTCGACCGCGCAAACAAAACTTCCACCGGCAAAGATCCCAGAGACTCGGCTTCCTGCCCAGATGGAACCACAGTTACACCGGAAAAACCCCGAGCCGCGAGCACGGCAGCGTCGGGGTTCAAAGCAACAGCAACATTCGCATTAAGTCCTAGGTCTGCAGCGCAACGGAGCAGGTCACGGGCAATTTCCTGGGGCGTGCCGAAAAGCGATTCCATGCCGGCCAGATCAAGAATCGCCGTGTCGGCTGCGGCATCTTCTACGCACGGCGAGAAAGACTGCGCGCAATCCAGCAGGGCGGCGTGCGCCACAGATTCCTGCAACGGAGAACGCGGGCGCAGCGTCAAATCCGAACAAAGTTCCGCCTGAGCTTTCGTCATCCCTGGCGCGATGCCCACGCGGATTGCACTTTCGTTCACAGCAAAAACTTTTTCCAGCGGAAGCTTGCCTTCGAAAATGGCCACAGCCCGCGCGCGCAACTCCGGTTCGGCGCGAAACACCGCAGCCACGGGGAAATTTGGCACGAAGATGCAGGCAAACATAAAGCAGTACCCAGTACCTAGTTGTCAGTACCCAGTTGGTTTTTTCTGGCAACTGGGTATTGGCAACTGGCTACTGTTCTTCATCCCGCCCAGGCGGTTCTACTGGTGAATGTGGTCTCGGCCGAACGAACCGGCTTGCGATCCATCCGGGAACGCACCAACTCCGCCGTGATTTCCAGTCCAGTTAACACTTGCGCGTGTGAGGGCAGCGGGAATTGAGAATCCATAAGCTGTTCGTTTACTCTCGCTCCTGGCTTTATCGGCCCCAGCTTTACCAATAACGAAGAACAGCTTCCTGCGATGGACTGCCGCTCGATTGCCAGCAGCACGGTGGGCGTATGCTCCACGGCGCGGCGGAAACGGAACCACGTAGTCAGCGGGATGCGGCGCGCGGCTTGCGGCGGCAGATCGCCAAGATCGAGGGCGATCAATCCGAAGCCTCCGCTTTCAAGCAGCAGGTCGGTAGCGCGCAGAAGTTGCTCCAGGCAATGCTCGGCATGTGGGGAATTCTCCCCGCAGCGCACCCACAGCAGCCGGTCCAACTCGACCCCGGCGGCGGCGGCGGACTGCGGATCAAGAGCATCGCTGGCGTCCACAAGCACGCAGCATTCCCCGCGCCGCGTGGCAGCGGCCAGTGCAGCCAGCAGCAAGGTGGTGCGGCCGGAACAGGCCGGACCGCAAATTTCAGTCAGGCAACCGCGCGGCAGACCTCCGGTAAGCGCATCCATCGCGGCGATGCCGCTGGATACCATTTCTGGCGCAGGACGCACCGCCAATCGCGAAGCTGGGGTAACTCCGGCCAGCCTCGCGTCTGTAAAAGTAGACTTAGAAAAAGCTCGCTGCGGCGGGCGCCCCTCGGTGAAAAGCTCAGCCCCGGAAGGCTGCGGGCAAACTTCGGCACCTTCTTCAATAGCAAAGACAAAAGGGCGGCCCTGGGCCGCCGAAGTGGAAACCACTGCGGAAGACATAGATTCCTCGGGAAATTTCAGGGAACGCCGGGGCCGGAAAGCCCCGCAGGCTGTTTCGCTTTTTATTCGCCTTTAAGAATTCTGCGCCCGGCGGCAGAGATTGTCAAGCTGAGACTTGGGAAAGTCTCCATTCCCTTCCGTCCATACCCACGGTTGCTTACCTTGGCATCCGTCCTCCGTCTAAGCCAAACAGCACAGCGGTCAGGCGCAAGTGCTCCATCTAAAAGTGTTCTATCCCAGGGTTGCGACTGAATGGGCTGTTCGAATCCCACCAAAAGAAGAGGATTTCCCCATGCTCAGAACATTTCTGCTTGTTTTGTTATCAGGACTTTTGTCGATGGCTAGCCTTGGCCACGCTCAAACCGCTACCGGCGAAACCCTAATGCTCGATCTGCCCCGGCAGAGCCAGCATGCGCTGATTACGCAGCGGATTGGCATCACCGACATCACCATCAACTATCACCGGCCGCTGGCCAATGGCCGCCAGATCTGGGGCAAGGTCGTGCCTTACGGGCAGGTCTGGCGCGCGGGGGCAAACGAGAACACCACGATCACCTTTAGTGATCCGGTCACCATCGAAGGCCAACCGCTCGACAAAGGAGTTTACGGCCTGCATATGATTCCGGGCGAGAATCAGTGGACGGTGATTTTCTCAAAGGCTTCCGCCTCCTGGGGAAGTTTCACCTACAAGCAGGACGAAGATGCGCTCCGGGTCACGGTGAAGCCGCAGACGGCCGAATTGCACGACGCACTGGCCTACGACTTCGACGATCTCAAACCGGATTCCGCCGTGGTTACGCTGCGCTGGGATAAGGTCGCAGTGCCCTTCAAAGTTTCGGTCAAGGTAAACGACCTCGTCAGCGCCAGCATTCACCGGCAAATTCGCGGACTCAATCAATACTACTGGGAAGGCTGGGACGATGCCGCTGGATACCTCCTCGCCAACAAGATCAATCTGGACGAGGCCCTGAAAGACGAAGATCAGTCCATCCAGGCGGAAGAACGTTTCGACAATCTGCTCAACAAGTCGCGCATTCTGGAAACCATGGGCCGCAAGGATGCCGCCACCGAGTTCCGCAACAAAGCGCTGGAGAAAGGCAACGCGACACAACTTTACGTTTACGGCCGTCAGTTGCAGGGGGAAAAGAAACAGGAAGAGGCATTCGCAATTTATCGCTCAAACGCAAAGAAGTTCCCCGACTATTGGCTGACGCACGTTGGTCTGGCCCGCGTTTACAGCGGCTCGGGCGAGTTCGACAATGCCATCAAGGAGATGCAGGCCGCTCTCACGGGCGTGCCCGATGATGCCAATAAGTCCAGGATAGAAAATTACGTGAAGCGCTTACAGTCTAAAGACGACATCAACCGCTAGAAAGAGTGAAGATCGTTAACAAAGAAAACTGGCCAGCCCTCGGGCTGGCCAGTTTTTTGGCAGACTATTCCTCGGTAAAGCACGAGCGCTCCTCGCTCACCACACCCGGCAGGCGTTCGCCCGGACCATCTTCTGACCAGCCTTGCAGCCGAAGGCCTGGGCAAACTCCGGCATATTCGAGACCACGTTGTCGATGCGGAAGATGGGCAACGAGTGCGGGTTGGTAGTAACGATCAGACGTGCCACCTCCGGACGTATGTTCGAGCACCATGAGTAGGCATAGGAGAGGAAAAAGCGCTGGCGATAGGTCCATCCGTCCGGACCTTTGTCGTCGAGCGACTTACCCTGTGCTTTGAGTGCGGCCTCGAGCGCAAACAGCGCGAGATGGATGCCCCCGTTGTCCGCCGTGTCCTCGCCCTGGGTCAGCAAGCCGTTTTGCTTGACTCCGGGACCGGCATCGGGAACCTCCTGCGTGTACTCGTCGGAGATGCACTTGCCTCGTTCGTCGTATTGCTTGGCGTCCTCGGCAGTCCACCAGTCGCGCAGGTTGCCGTGAGCGTCGAACTTGCGTCCCTGATCGTCGAAGCCGTGCGTGAGTTCGTGGCCGATGACCATGCCGATGGCGCCGTAATTCACGGAATCATCCATGTCCTTCTCAAAGAACGGCGGCTGCAGAATGCCGGCTGGGAAGTTGATCGTATTCAGCTGTGGATCGTAGTACGCGTTGATGGTAGGCGGCGTCATGGTCCACTCGCTGCGGTCCACGGGCTTGCCGATCTTGGCCACCCAGCGCTCGAATTCGAAGGCCGAGGCCTGTCCCACGTTGGCGAGATAGCTGTCGCGCGTGATCTTCACGCTGGAGTAATCGCGCCAGTGCGAGGGATAGCCGATCTTGTCTTCGATTCCCTTCAGCTTGACGATGGCCTGTTCCTTGGTGGCAGGCGTCATCCAGGTCACACTTTCAATGTCGTCGTGCATGGCGCGCTCGATGGCATGCACCATTTCAATGGTGCGCGCCTTGCTCTCCGGCGGAAAAGCGCGATCCACGTAAGCCTGGCCGAGCGCCTCACCCAGATCGCGGTCGGCGGCCCGAGTGCAGCGCCGCCAGCGCGGCAGCATCTCCTCCTGGCCGGCCAGCGTGTGCGCAAAGAAATCGAAATTCTCGTCGACCATTGCTTTGGTCAAGTAGGGCGCTGCCCGGTGAATCACCTGCCAGCGCATGTAGGTCTTCCACTGCTCGAGCGGACGCTCCACCAGCAATTTGTTCTTCGGCGCGGAAAAAGTCTGGCGCGCTGACAATGTAGTGCTCGCTGGCCGGAGCTTTTACCGCCTTGAGGTAAGCATCCCAATCGATGGAAGGCGTGAGCTCGCGGATCTGGGCCAGGCTCATCTTGTTGTTGACGTTCTTCGGATCGCGGCGCTTGATGTTATCCATCTGCGCCTGTGGCCAGCGCGGTTTCCAGTTCGATCACGTGCCGGCGTCGCTCGCTGGCCTGCGCCTCCGCTTCCCCCGCCAGCACGAACATCTTCTGCAAGTGCAGCACGGTATTTCTTGAGAGTCTCCACCGACTTCTCGTCGTCTTGATGTAGTAGTCGCGATTGGGCAGGCTCAGACCGCCCTGATCGATCTGCGCCACCACTTTGGAGGCATCGTCAAAGTCCTGCCCACCGGTGAAACCAAAAAACGGCGCGTTCGTCTGATTGTCGGACCCCTCCCAGGCGCCGGGAAACAGGTGGTGCAGATGGGCGATTTCGAGCGTGATTTCTTTCTTGGACTTGAGGGCCGCGATGCGGTCCAGTTCCGGCTGCAGGGGCTTCAAACCGGCCGCTTCGATGCCGCTTTCGTCCATGCAGGCCGCCCAATAGTCGCCGATCTTCTGCTGCACGGCGCTGCGAGCCGGATCGTTCTTGCTGCTCGCTTCCAGAGTCTCGCGCAGCACGTTCTTCGTTCCACAGTTCCAGGCTGCTTCCGGTGGTCCAGTACACCTGGTCGGCGGAATCGGGTTGGCCGTGACCCACTTGTTGCAGGCGTACTTGTAGAAGTCGTCGCAAGGATTCAGCGTTTGGTCGATCAGATCGGGATCAAAGTGTTCGAGCTTGGGAGCCGGTTTGTTTCCGCCGCGGCTCCGGGAGTTGCTCCCGATGCCGAGTTGGGTATCGCATTTTGCCCGAACACAGCCAGGGGCAAGGTCAGAAGCAACAGAAGACACAAGATGACTCTGGGAATAAACATTTGGCCTCTTTCCGGTAGTAGATCGAGATTGGAGCAGGAGCAAAGGCTCCTTAAAGGTACGCACATGGGAAGATGAAAGTTCCGCGCAGCGCCGGAACGAAGCGGCACACCCAGCCTTTCAATACAGAACAACATACTATATGACGCGCGGCCACCGCAGCGGTTAGCGGAGACACTTAATGACTATCCCGTGTTATGCAGTCCGGCAGCAATGCCGTTGATGGTCGCGCCCAGAGGATACTCAAGTTTCGCCAGGTCAAGTCCTAGTTGTTTGCGCCGCAAAAGCTCGACCTGGATCAGGCTCATCGGATCCACGTAGGGATTGCGCAGATGAATGGAGCGCGCCAGCACCCGGTTGCGAGCCAGCAACTCGTGCTGACCGGAGATGCGCAGAATCATTTGCCGCGACCGCAGAAACTCCTCTTCCAGCATGGTGAAGACGCGAGTGCGCAACGCCGTATTCTTCACCAATTGGGAGTAAACGCGGGCAATGTGAAAGATCGGCCTTGGCCATGCCGAGTTCGACATTGTCGCACCAGGTCCGAGAAGAGAGCGAAATGCTGCAACATTTGACGCAGCAGGCGCTCGTGACCCGATCCTTTGCCGGCGAAGCTCTGAAGTCCCCGTCCCACTCCGTACCAGGCCGGCACGGCATGGCGGCTCTGCATCCATCCAAACACCCACGGAATTGCGCGCAGGTCCTCCAAACGACGCCCCCTGGTCCGGCGCGATGGTCGTGAGCCGATGCGCGCGGTATCCAGTTCATGGACCGGAGTGGCCTGCTCGAAGTACTCGAGCACGTCGGCATTCTCCGCGATGTCGCGGCGATAGACGCGATAGGCCTCCCCCGACATTTCCTCCATCGCCCCCTCCCAGCGCGCCTGATCCTTTGGTCGCGGGCCGGAGCGCGTAAGCGCTTCCAGGCTTGCGGCAATCATCAGTTCGAGATTCCATTCCGCCAGCACGGCATCCGCGTACTTCCAATTGAGAACTTCGCCCTGCTCGGTAATGCGGATGTGCCCGGAGAAGCAGCCCTCCGGCTGGGCAAGGATCGCCGCGTGAGTGGGGCCGCCGCCGCGCCCTACAGTACCGCCACGACCATGGAAGAGGCGCAGCTTCACTCCGCATTCTCTGCGCCACGCTATGCAGGTCCCGGTGCGCTTTGTGCAGTTCCCAGGTGCTGCTCAGCATGCCTCCATCCTTATTGGAGTCGGAGTAGCCCAGCATGACTTCCTGCCATCGTCCCCAGGAGTCGAGCAGCGGTTGATAATCAGGATGCCGCCACAAACGCCGCATCGCGTCCGCCCGCCGCGCGCAGAGAATCGATCGACTCAAACAGGGGCACCGGCATCAGGCCACGGTCGTGATCGCCGGAGTCACGATCGCCAAATAATGATCACCGGAACCAGCCAGCGTACGCCGCAAGCTTTCGCCAGGCGGACCAGGGTGAGCACATCGTCCTCGGACTCCGCCCCGCTGATGATGTACTGACGTGATCGACTGCGGAGGGATAAACCTGCTTGAGCCGCTGGATCGTACGGAGAGTCTCGATTAGCTCCTGGGTCTGAGCGGAAACCTCACTGCTCTCGGAAGAAGCAGCGCCTGCCGCCAACGCCGGAGCGGTCTTTCGCAATTCGGTCTTTCTTAGTTTGGTCTTTCTCAGTTCGGTGCTTCCCGGCCGCGATCTTGCTTAGGTCAATCGTTCTTGTGCCGATCTCCTGCTAGAACTTCAGCGTGCACTCGCGCATGCTGGCGGATATCAAGAACCTGAAGATGGAAGCCGAAGGTTCGAAGTTGCCGCAACAATGGATCGACATAGGCCTCTGCCAGCCGCTGACCGCGATTCTCCATCAGGCTCGACCGCAGCATCACCAGATCGGATTCGAACTCCGCCGCGTCCTTATACGAACCCTGAACGTCCGGGCCTTCGCGGCTGCGCTGCAACCGGTAAAGCAGGTAGGAAAGAAAACGGCGATAAAGCTCCGTCGTGTTGCCCGGTCCCCAGAGCATCGCGGCTCCGGGCAGCGATCCTTTATATTGCGCCAGCCGCGACACGAATCTCCGCCGAAACGCCGCCTGGCGCACCGACGAACTCAGGCAATCGCTCAAGAACTCCACCTCGCGGACATATTCGCGGAGAATCATCGTTCGCGCCTGCTCGAGGGCATCTTTCAGGCATTCGGGCTTGACCAGCGGATTGCCATCGCGATCGCCGCCGATCCAGGATCCGAAACTCAGCAGGTTCGGCAACTCGGCCACGTCGAGGACCGTGCCGTAAACTTCGCGCATCGATTCCGCCACTTCAGCATAGATACGAGGCAGCGTTTCAAACAGCGAAAGCCGGAAATAGCGCAGGCCCATGCGGATCTCGTCAGTTGACGGTGGGCTTGGTCTGCCGGACTTCGTCCGTCTGCCAGAGCGAAGTAATTTCGGCGTGGATTGCCTGCTCGCATCGCAGAGCCTCGCCTCGGTAAGGGGAAGACGGTCCAGCCGCTCCAGTTGTTCGGCGATGCGCCGTCGTTTCAGCAGGACGGTTTGACGCGCCACTTCCGTGGGATGGGCCGTGAACACAGGCGTCACCACCACCTGGCGAAGCGCCGCCAGTGCCGCTTCAGCGGAGATCCCGGCTTTCTTCATGCGCAACAAGGTCCCGTGGAACGATCCCGGCAGAGTCGCCCGTTGCTGGTCCAGTTGGCGGGCACGACGGCGGCGTTTGCGATGGTTGGTCTCCGCCAGATTTGCCAGCTCGAAATAGATCGCGAAAGCCTTGGTGACTTGATAAGCGCGGTCCAGATCCATTCTTGAAATCGTTGCCTGAGCGCGGGCCATGAGTTCATCCGCCGAGTTAACGCGCCGGACCCGCTCGCGATGCTGAATCATCAGCTGCCGCAGCTCTTCGACGGTGTCGAACAACTCCTTGCCCGCCTGCTCCACCAAGACTCGCCCGAGCAAAGCGCCGAGCGAGCGCACATCCCGCCGCAGGGAGCGATCCTTGGCGGAATCGTCCGACCGCGCCGTAAGTTCGGACAAACGGGCCTTTTGCTCATCCGCATTCCACAGCGGTTTAGATCGGGTCATGAAGGTGATGGCTGAGACGTGATCAGAAAGGATAAATCAAAAGGCGGTGATCAGTGTCCAGTGGTCAGTGTCCAGTCATCGCGCCGGCTCAAGTGTTGCTGGCCACTGACCACTGGACACTGCTCTTACTTCGGCGCTTCGAAACGATAGCCAATGCCGCGCAGAGTCCTCAGATACCGCGGCTGATGAGGATCAATCTCGATTTTTTCCCGGAGCCGCCGCACGTAGACATCGATCGAGCGCGGCGTCACAAACGGAGTCTCTTTCCACACCGCGTCGAGTAACTGGTCGCGCGTGAGCACCCGCCCGCAGTGAGTGGCCAGATACTCCAACAAGCGAAATTCCCGCACCGTGGTAAGAACCGCCCTTCCTTGCACCTGCACCGTCATCGAAGAAGCGTCGATTTCAAGATCGCCCAGGCGAAGCACTTCCGGCTTGACGAGCGGCTGGCGCAAGCCCCGGAGCACACTGCGAACCCGGGCCACCAGTTCGCGCGGGCTGAAGGGCTTGGTGATGTAATCGTCCCCACCCAGCTCGAGCCCTTTCACCCGGTCGGCCTCGGCCGTCTTGGCAGTCAGGAAAATGACCGGCGTCGAGGAAAGCGGGGGGGTCTGCCGTATCTGCCGGCAAAGCTCAAAGCCGTCCGCGCCGGGAAGCATCACGTCCAGAAGAAAAAGCGAGGGCATCTCTCGCAAGGCTTCCGAAACCACGGACCCGCCGCTGACAAAGCTTTGCACGCCAAAGCCGGCCGCCTGCAGGTTGTGCGAGATCAGCCGCGCAATGTCTTCCTCGTCCTCCACCACGAAGACAAGGCTCCGAGACACGGCCGCGATGCCCGCGTCGCCGGGCGGTTCGTAAGATCCCATGGGAGAGTGCATGTCTTATGGCGGCTCGGCCTCACAGACAAGGCCCGCTGCGGCGCCGGGTTCTGCATAAGAATGTAGGTTGCGAATGTTGCCAGAATGTTTCTCGCGTATGAACGAATGATGAATTTCCGGCCCACTTCTCACCTTTCTGTTTCCGGGTCGAAGACCGGTTTTTCCCGCAACTCAGAACTGAGCTAGAATTAAGGAACTGGGCTGAGGTGTACTCTTGGCAGGGTTCCGCGTTTTCTCCGTTTCTGCCGTCTCTATCTTTATCCTTGCTTTCGCTTCTCGCCTCGCCTGCGGGCAAGAAAACCGCAACACGGTGTTTCTCGCCAATCAAGAGGTCCGCGTCACCAATCTGCCGTCGCTAACGGCGCCCTCAAGGCACAGATCCGCAGTGCTGGCGACGGCGTTGGAGACAATCCTCCACGACAAAGCCGTGTGCTGCGATAAGGATTCTGCCTTGGAAGATTCCGTGCTCTACGCCACACTTACCGATCCAGTGTCATTGAAGGAACTCAGCACCAAGTTGCAGGGAAGGCATCCCTTGAGCGATGGCCGCGCCATCGTGGTAACCGCGGACTATGTCCCGCAAAGCTCCATTGGCCCCGGCCTCATCGTCACATCGCTGCGGGACCAACATGCTTTGCTCTTCGAGTGGAAATCACACCTGTACGTGCTGTACGGCGCGACTTTCGGTGAAACGCGCGACCTTGGTAGTGGAGAGCGAGACTACTCAATCCGCAAACTCTTCCTGCTCGATCCGCGATTTTCCGACCAGCGCAGGGACGTCGAGTTCAACCGCGAAACCGACGACTGGGGAGGAGTTCAGGGCCTGCTAACGGTGTCATTCGCGATCCCCCAATCTCCATGGAAGTAAGCTTGTGAAGGCAGTGATCAGTGGTCAGTGGTCAGTGGCCAGTGGTCAGTAAACACCCGAACTTTCGTCGAAGAAGCCGGCAGCAAGAACTGGCCACTGCCCACTGGCCACTGACCACTGCTCTTAAGTTGCCGCCCGCTTCTTGGGTGCATGCCGCAGGCTGCGGCCTTCGATGAGGCTGTAAAGATCTTCGGCGAGATTGGTGGTGTGGTCCCCGGCGCGCTCCAAAGCCTGCGCCATCAGAAGCACGTCAAAGCTCGAAGGATTGCTGTCCGAGGCATGTTCGGTGAGGTGCTTCTGGAATAGACCATGACAGACCCGGTCGATGTCCTTGTCCATTTGCAGCACCTTGCGGGCACACTCCAGATCGAGATCGACGAATCCGCGATAAACCAGATCAAGCATCTCGCGCAGGATCGCCGACATTTCCACCAGTTGGCGCACGTCGGAAGCCGCCATCTTCGCCGTCCGCGACTGCACCCGCATGGCCACGCTCATCATCAGATCGCCAATGCGCTCCAGGTCGGTGGTGCACTTCAGGCTGGTCAGCAACTGGCGGGCTCGCGCCTCGTTCACCCGCGTGATGGCTGCCGGCAAGCGCTCATCGATGTAGCGCTCGATGATGTCGAGTTCCTGCTCGCACTCCTTGATAGCCAGGAAAGCCATACGCGAAGAGTGGGTCAGCAGGTCGCGCACGTTGAAAGCCGCGTCCCGGGCGATGAGGAAGGCTTTCAGCGCTGTGCGCGCCAGATCGTCCAGTGATTCGGATCCCTTTCCGGCGGATTTCTTGCCGGCTTCCTTATTCTGAGCGGGCATCGCCTCAGCGACGTCAATCGCACCGGGCTCCGCGATTGCGGTGCGCGAGGTGGTAGCTTTACGGGGCATATTTCAACCAGGTGACCTCGGTTCGATCACCTCTAATCCAGAGTATCTCACCAGTGACTCAGCCCGCAGTCTACTTGAGAAATATGAAAGGACCGTGAATACGGGTTGCAGATCGCCGCGCATGCCGATTACAGTGTGAGCTGCCCACATCATGGAATTGCTGGAACACTCTGCGTCGCCAGTTTGCCTACGATGAGTGGGCGAATCGCGAAGTACTCGCCGGATTAAAGGCGAGCGCTCAGCCCGTCCGTACGGCCACGGCAGCTTCTGGCGCACATTCTCTCGGCCGAGCGGCTGTGGCTGGAGCGCATCAGGAATCAACCGCAAAGCCTGCCCGTGTGGCCGGATTTCACCTTCGACCAGTGTGAAGAGCAAATCGTCGACGTCGCTCGGCTATGGCGCGATTTCCTCGGCCAGCTTTCTCCCGGCGGGACTCGCGGAGACGGTCGTCTACAAGAACAGCAAGGGCGAGCCGTGGACCAGCACCGTGGAAGACATTCTCACCCACGTCCTGCTGCACTCGGCGTATCATCGCGGTCAGATCGCCAGCCAGGTACGCGCCGGCGGGGAGCAACCCGCCTATACCGACTTCATCCACGCCGTGCGCCAGGGTTTGATTGAGTAAGTCTTGATTGAAGAAGTCTTGATTGAAGAAGTTCTGGTTGGATTAGTCGCTGAAGGAAACAGGAACAGCATCCATGGAAGGCCGGCCGCTTTACATCTTTACTGTCGTGCAAATCGTCGCCATTGCCGCGCTTCTCTGGCTGGTATTTTCCATGCCCGGCCCCTGGGATTTGCAACGCTGCATTGGCACAGCCTTGGTGCTCGTGGGCATTGGCGGGATTGCGACCGCACGCTACCAGCTGGGCAAGTCCTTCGCCCTCAGAGCCAAGGCCCATCAGTTAGTCACGCACGGAATCTATTCGAAGATACGGAATCCGATTTACGTTTCCGGAGGGGTCATGCTCGCCGGATTTGTGCTCGTCCTGCACCGGCCCATCCTCTGGCTCGTCCTTCTGGCTCTCATTGTCATGCAGACATTGCGCGCCCGCCGCGAAGCCAAGGTTCTCGAAGCCGCATTTGGCGATGCCTACCGCGAGTACCGCCGCAAGACCTGGTTCTAAAACTGGTTCTGGAACATCGAAGCTCTGAGCACCTCCGTCGAAAAGTGCGGTAATATCTCTGGAATGAAAAGACTGTCCGCCTTCGTCCTGCTGGTGCTTGGCGCCGCGATCCTGCTGGGCGCGTCAGACGAATCCAAGATCCCCTCCATGCCTGCCGCCGGTTTCGGCAACGCGGTCGCCAGCCTCAAAAGCGGCTTCGAACTGTTTTCCATCATGGGACTCGGTCCCCGCAAAACCTGGGATGACGTTACCAACAAGGTCTACGTCATGACTCTCGCTCACCCCAAGTGGCATGAGGGCCGTCCCGTCCCCGGAGTCGCCGGCCGCCTGGGCGCTTCGGCCGCTGGAGCCAAGGGACAAATCGTTCTCATGGGTGGATCTGTCGTGGATGCCCAGGGCGAGGAGATCATCGTTCCGGATGTGAACGTTTATATCGACGAACGCCGCTGGAATCGCGGCAAAGACATTCCCGTCCCGGTGGACCGCGCAGTCGTCGGCGTGGAGCATGAACGCTTCGTCTACCTGATCGGCGGCCGATCGTCGAATGGCCCGGTGAACAATGTGCAGGTTTACGACGTCGAAAAGGACTCCTGGACTCAGGCCACACCTTTCCCCGGCACGCCCGTCTTTGGGCTCGCCGGCGGCGTGGCGGACGGCGCGATCGTGATCGTGGATGGCGCCAAGCCGGGCCCGGCGGGTGGTCCGCGTTACGTAGCCTCCGATGAGTGCTGGCTGGGCAAGATCGATAAGAAAGATCCCTACAAGATTGAATGGAGCAAGCTGCCCGCCGCATCCCGGTCCGGCGCGCTTCGCCATCGCCGGCGGCGGCTCCGACCGCGATCACAGGATTTTCTTTTCCGGCGGCACCGCCACTCCTCACGATTACAAAGGCGTCGCCTACGACGGCCAGCCCGCCGAAGTATGCACCTTCACGTTTGCCTACGACCTGCATCACAACCGATGGGAGACCATCCGCGAGGACACACCCGATCCTCGGGCTGACGGCCACATTCTGGACACGATGATCGGACCCGTGGTCCTGGGCGGGATGGCGAAGGATCTCGCGGTGACTGCCGGAGTGACACTGTTGCAAAAGAGATGAGCGTTTACAAAATTAGGTTTCAGTTTGGGAGATGCTCGTGTGGGGACAGCCGCCCTCGGCTGTCCCGTCGCGCGTAGCTCGACGCTTTCTTCATCACCGCCGGAAGATTTGTCCCATGCCCTTGGTTCGCGATACAATTCCTGTGATTCGTTGATGGGCCCCGCACTTCCGTCACAAGGTTCGCGCTATGGAAATCAAAATGTTTAACCCTCGATAGTTTCGCCATCCTCCTGAGTCCGCTAGTCGGACGTCTCGTTTTGTCTCTGGTAATTTGATCGGCGCATTCGCCTGTTTTTCCTGGCGATTGCCTAGAAAGCTCGCAGGTATTTATGGAAGCCATGGCCTCGGCTGCGGACAAGCAGCAAACCCTATGGGCCTCACTGGTGGAAGCCGTTCGCGGCTCGCACCAGGACTACACCACCGGCAGCCTGAACCGCGCCATCCTGCTGCTGGCCGTACCCATGGTGCTGGAGATGGCGCTGGAATCGTTGTTCGCCGTAGTCGACATCTTCTGGGTGGGACGGCTGGGCGCGAACGCCACGGCGACCGTGGGCCTCACTGAGTCGATGTTGACCCTTGTGTTCTCCGTGGCCATGGGCTTGAGCCTGTCGACCACGGCCATGGTAGCGCGCCGCATCGGAGAAAAAGATCCGGAAGGCGCCGCGGTCGCCGGCGTACAGGCGATCGCTCTCGGTCTGATGGTTTCCGTCGCCATCGGCGTGCCTTGCTTTTTATTTGCGCCGAACCTGCTGCATGGGATGGGAGCATCGCCGGAGATCGTCGCCACCGGCAGCGGCTACACCAGGATTTGCCTGGGCGGAAGCTTTGCCGTCGTCCTGCTCTTTCTCAACAACGCGATCTTCCGCGGCGCCGGCGATGCCGCCATCGCCATGCGCCTGCTCTGGGTCTCGAACATCATCAACCTGGTGCTCGATCCCTGCCTGATCTTCGGCTGGGGACCGTTCCCGCGCCTGGGCGTGACCGGCGCAGCCTTGGCAACCCTCATCGGCCGCAGCATCGGCGTTCTCTACCAGTTCTATCGCCTCATGCACG
Source organism: uncultured Acidobacteriaceae bacterium (assembly GCA_963770235.1). Classification (GTDB taxonomy): domain Bacteria; phylum Acidobacteriota; class Terriglobia; order Terriglobales; family Acidobacteriaceae; genus Sulfotelmatobacter. The sequence goes on from CAVYOW010000013.1 coordinate 30,908, forward strand.
GGACCGAGCGTCTCCGCATCCTCCGCAGCCAGGTTCGCCTGCAGTGGAGCGTGCTCCTGCGCCTGATCCGCGTTTCGCTGACCGGCATCCTGCAGTTCGCCATAGCACACACCAGTTGGATCGGCCTGGTTCGCATCGTCAGCATCTTCGGCGCTGCCGCCCTCGCCGGATACACCATTGCCATCCGCATCGTCATCTTCGTAATCCTGCCCTCGTGGGGCATGAGCAACGCGGCAGCAACTCTCGTAGGGCAGAACCTGGGCGCGGGCCATCCCGAACGCGCCGAGAAAGCGGTGTGGCGTACGGGGCTGTACAACATGATTTTCCTGGGCCTGGTCGGAGTCGTCTTCATCGTCATTCCCGAGCCCATCGTCCGCCTGTTCACGAACGATCCAGCCGTGGTGCCCCTTGGAGCAGCCTGCCTGCGCATCATCAGCTACGGCAACCTGGGATACGCCTACTTCATGGTAATGATGCAGGCCTTCAACGGCGCAGGCGACACCATCACTCCGACTATCGTGAATTTCTTCGGCTTCTGGCTGTTCGAGATTCCGCTGGCCTACTGGCTGGCGATCACGCTGCACATGCGTTCTAACGGAGTTTTCTTTTCCATCGCCATCGCCGAGACCTCAATGGCCATAGCCAGCGCCATCCTGTTCAAGCAAGGCCGCTGGAAAAAACAGAAGATCTGAAGCGACAAGATCTGAAGCGAGATAGCGTGTAGGTGAGTTCACGGCAACCACACCGCGCTGTCATTCCGACCGGAGTCGGAGCGGCAGCGACGGCGGAGTGGAGGAACCTGCTTTTTGCCGCGTGCCACACCTTTCGCCGCTTTTACGAGAAGTGAGCCGACCCCTCAAAATAAAGTTGGGCGGCGATGGTTTAGGAAGAGCGGAATCGCCCGATCTGTGGGGAAAAATCCGGGTACCCCCTCCCCGCTCCCATCTCTAGAATCATCACGTTAGCGCGAAATTCCCCGCAAAATCCGGATGTCAAAGAACTTAGATACTAAAATCCGTGAAGCAAAGGACTTACGGGCGCGAGGGGCTGGCTTTTGCCGACCGTTACGGCCTCGACCATGATCGCGCAGGTGATGGCCTGTGGACAAGCTTGGATGTCACAACGATCTGTGGATTTCCACCCGAAGCCCACTTCTCGCAAAGGACGCGAGAAATGGGGCACCCCGGCACCTGGCAAGTTGGGAGTTGCGAAGCTTCATTGGAACTCGAGCACCACAATCTCGGGATTCGATCCCAGCCGCAGCGGCGGTCCCCAGGTTCCTGCTCCGCTCGAAGTGAAAACCTGCATCTTCCCGATCCGGCTTAGGCCATACACAAACTGCCGGTAAATCCGCCGCGCCATCCAACTCCAAGGTATGAACTGCCCAAGGTGCGTATGCCCGGATAGCTGCAGGGAAACGCCGGCAGCCTCCGCGATCTCCGGATGGTCGGGCGCATGCGTCAACAGAATGCTCGCGCGGTCGCGATCCAAGCCGATCGCCGTGCAGCACCGACGCAAGCTGCCCGTGCTGCGTCGCGTTCCGGTACGGAACGCCAATAATCTGCAAACCGTCCACTTCCACCTTCTCATTGCTGAGCACGCGCACTCCGGCCGCCGCAATGGCATTCAGATATTTGCTGTCGTCCCCAAATTGTTCATGATTTCCCGCGACGAAATACACGCCCTGCGGCGCCATGAGCTCGTTCAATGGCTCCGCTGCTCGCCGCGCGTCGATGGCCGTGCCGTCATACAAATCACCAGCAATAAAAATCGCGTCCGGCTCTTCCCTCAAAATCTTCGCAACCATGCGCCGCAGAAAACTGCCGTTTCGCACGTGCCCAAGGTGCACATCGCTGATCAGCGCCGCTGTTCGCCCGCGCCACGCTGCCGGCAGGTTCGCGAGCCGCACCGTCGTTCGCGTGATCCGCGTCCAGCTTGCGTTGAAAACCCCGTAGAGTCCGGCCACTGCCGCAGCACCGAACAGCAATTCCACGGTCCGATGAAAGTTCACGTCCAGCCCCGCCAGCCGCGCAACTCCGAAAATAATCCAGGAGGAAACCGCGGCGAGAAAGAGGAAGGTCAGCAGACCCATCCAAACCGCAGCAGCCCTGTAAAACGCGCGCAGAGCAGCATTTGTATAGCGAAAGGCAAGTAGCGAAGCGGCAACAAAGCTCACCGACAAAAGGCCGAGAACCAGTTTGATCCAGAACGCGCCGGGGGTTTCGCTCCCTGCGGGCGAAAATGTCCAGGTCTCATAGAGGAGATAATGGGTCAGAAAAAGAACGGACTGAATCACTGCGATGAAACCGATTAAGTCTTTTCGTACACGCATGGTGCATTAGATTCCCCAACCCGCCATTTGGATTGTTGGCATAAATCCCGGCGGCAGAGTTGAGGTTTCGCCCGGCGGTGTAGACAAAACCACATCGCGCCGACAGTCCCGAATGCCCACCCTTTGCAAAAGGCGCAAAGGATGGGCCACCCACGCCACCACTGAGAGACTGAGAACTGCCTACCTTGCCCGCGCCAGCACCAGCGTGATGTCATCCGGCTGCTCGTTGTCGCCGATCCAGTCATCGACCGCCGACGTGACCGTCTGGCTGATCTGCACCAGCGGCAGGCGCCGGTTCGCGCTCACCAGGTCGATCAGGCGTTCCTCACCGAATTCGCCGAAGTCGTTCTCCGGCTCGGTGACGCCGTCGCTGTAGGCCAGAAAGATTTCCCCAGGATGCATCTCGACCGCACCCTCGTCGTAGTTCACATTCTCGAACAGCCCCACGACGGTCCCGCCGGTTTCCAACCGCCGAACGGCGCCATCTTTTCCAATCAGGATAGGCGGCAAGTGTCCGCCGTTGCTGTAGGTCAGCCGGTGCGATCGTCCGTCGTAAATTCCCAGGAAAAGCGTGGCGTACTTTTCCGGCGGAGTGCTCGCATAGAGCTGGTGATTGAGCAGGCCGAGCAACGCTCCAGGAGAAATCTCGATACCTTCGGGCCACGCCGCCATAATTCTGCCCACTCCCGCCACCGCGCCCACCGCCACGGGCTCGCGCATCTGCGGCAAGCTCTCCACACTGTAAGCGCGCACGGCGGAGTGAATAGTCGCCATCAGCAGCGCCGCCGAAATACCCTTCCCGCTGATGTCGCCCACCGCCAGAATCAGCTTGTGAGAACTGGCCGTGAGAAAGTCGTAGTAGTCTCCGCTCACGGTCCGCGCCGGGCGGCAGAAGCCATGCACTTCGAGCGACTCCAGTTCCGTAACCTGACGCGGAAACAGTTGCGCCTGCACTTCCTGCGCGATCGCCAGTTCGCCTTCCAGCCGCTGCTTTTCCTTTTGTTCCAGAATCAGCTTCTCGATCGACTCCGTCATCGAGTTGAACGACAGCGAAAGCTGCGCCAACTGGTCCTCGGATTTGACGGGTATGCGATGGCTGAAGTCGCCCCGATCCACATGCTTGGTAGCGTCATAGAGCTGCGCCACGGCGCCCGTGACCGTCCGCGTCATCCGCGTGCCGATAATCAGGGCGATGAGCTCAATCACCGCAAAGAAAATGACGATGCCGAGAAGGATGTACTCCACACCCCGGACATACTCTCCCAGAGCGGCGAACAGACGGCCGTAGATCACTGAGGGGCGAGTTCGCAAATACACCAGAGCGCCGGTCGGCTCGCGTTTCCCGGTTTTCCAGTCCAACACCGGCAGTGATGCCGGGAACGTCACTTCACGGTCCATGCTGCCTAGGGCCGACGGCACCGTGCCCACGGTGAAAGCTTGACGCAGATACACAGAGACTCCGTTCGTTCCCCTGATGAGAATTCCCGGCGGTTTGCCGTCGGTGTTCCCTGCGATGCTGGCTTGCAGTTCGGAGCCTTGCCGCCCACTCGGGCTGGTCTGCGGGCGTTCCGAGGCAAACAGCGTGATTTCTCCGATATTCGCCGCAATCTTTCCCACCAACTCCTTGTCAAACGGCTCGCTGGTAACAACCATGAGTGTTTTCGATCCCACAGGGATCACCGTGACTACACGCAAGTGCAAGCCGTCCTGGTCGCGCGTAATTTCGCGCAACCCTCCGCTTACAAAACTGGGAAGCAAGAGTGGCGGATCGTTAGATTCGTCGCCTAGAGGCAGAAGCTTATCCCCATGCCAGGCACACACCCGGCGCCGCCCCCAGGCCGCATCGCGCTTCCTGAGGCCGGTGAGCGATTCGGCCGTGGGATTTTCCCCGCGCTCCAAGCGCGCCGCCAGTTCGCTACCCACCGCAGCGTTCACCGCCTCCAAGGTGCGCAACTGCGAGTCGATTTCCGAAGTCACCACGAAAACGGCGAACTGTCCAGCCAAACCATAAAGGGTGATGAATGTCATCGCCACCAGCAGCACCGCGGGAATGACGCCGATGAAGACGTAAGTCACGATCAGCCGGTTGCGCAGACGCCACAGAAGTTTTCGCTTCAGCCAGCGGAAAGCAAGAATGGAAAACAGCAAGGCGGCGTCGAAAACCAGGAACTTAACCCATCCCCCGATGTTGTCCGCCGCCGCGGGGGCAAACAGCTTCAGCAGCATCTGGAGAACGAGCAGTCCCAGGGCGAAGCCCAGCGAATAGCAGGCTCCGCGCGCGACCCATCCCTGCGGCCACAAATCGGCCGCTACCATTCTCCCGCGCAAGCTCGAATAAAACTGCTTCATGATTTCGCTTCGCCGAAGCTGCTAAATCTCCGGATACAGGTCGAAGAACGCTTCCAGACTGGTGCGCAACTGCTTTTCAATCTCTTCCTTGCTGCCTTCGAGCACGTGCATGGTGACGTGCGCTTCATGTCCGTTGGTAAGCTTTACCGGAGCCTGGCCTACTTCAGCCACATCTTCGGAGGGCAGAAGCCGCATCCCGTAAACCAGTGTCAGATTCGCCATGCCTGAATTCTAAAGTTCGAAGGGCTTTTCACCACAGAGGCACAGAGACACAGAGAAAATCTTCAATTGTGCCTATTCCTGGTTATTTTGCTTTCTCTGTGCCTCTGTGTCTCTGTGGTGAAGAACTTCTTAAGTTTCTTCCGGCGGATCGTTTAGAATTCTGTCGTGATCTCAAAACTCCTCCTGACCCCGGCTGCCTTTCTGCTGACTCTTCCCGCCGTATCTCAGCAGGCTCCGGAGACCCCCTCGACCGAGCCGCAAGTGAAAGTGAACATGCTGAACGTTTGCACACCATCGGCGGAGGAGCAAAAGGAAATCGCGGCCGCCCTGGCGCGCGTTCCGAAGCAGCCGTTGTTCAGCGCCGACTTCGAAATCTCCCACGGCCGCTCCACGCTGACCGAACCTCCTAACTTCCTTCAGCCGGGAAGCGGCGCGAAAATGTCCGATGAACCCTCGGTCGCCGACTATGTTCGCATTCGGCGCGAATTTTCCGTGCAGGCTCTGTTCTCCAGCGTGCAATACTCTTTCAGCAACGATGGTCAGAACATGATCGAGACTCTGGTGCTGCACGTACGCGATCCTAAGGATCTGATTCAGGTCTCGATGGAAGACAGCGCCTCGGCGATCGGCAGCGCCGAAGCTATGGTCGCGGCCAACACTCCGGCGAGCCGCATCCGGCTCGAGCGCTTCGGAAAGTCGTCCATAGCGCTGGCCCGCTGCACGGGATCGGAAAACGGACCGCCACCGGACCAGAGCGCCTACGATCCGCTATTCGGCGGCGCCTCTGCAGTGCTGGCCAACTATCGCAGCCTGCTCGGCGTCGGGCACACCGTACCGGCGGAACTGGCTCAAATTCCGGGGGTAGGACCGAAAGTGTCTGCCAAACCAAAATCGGCCAAGCCAGCCGCTAAACAGTGAGCCGAGTCTCTGGAGAAGAAGATAATGATAAGGATCTCTCTGCGTACTCCGCAGGCCGCCCTGAGCGAAGCCGAAGGGTCCTCTGCGGTTAAGATTTGGTTTTTGGCACTCCCGGCAGCACAATGCATCGAAATCTGAATTCCGCAATCTAACGGCTATCCAATCATGAGCGAAACCCGCAACGTCGTCATCATCGGCTCCGGCTGCGCCGGACACACCGCCGCCCTTTACACCGCGCGCGCCAATCTGAAACCTCTTTTGATCGAGGGCCACGAGCCCGGCGGCCAGCTCTCCCTTACCACGCTGGTGGAGAATTTCCCCGGCTTTCCCGAGGGAATCATGGGACCGCAACTGGTCGAGAACATGCGCAAGCAGGCCGAACGCTTCGGCGCGGAATACCGCGTTGGCCATCTCACCAGCGCCGACCTCAGCCAGCGTCCTTTTCTGCTTCATCTCGGCAAGCACCAGGTGCACGCGCAAGCTCTCATCATCGCCAGCGGCGCTTCCGCCCGCTGGTTGGGTATCCCCAACGAGCAGAAGCTCATCGGCCACGGCGTCTCTTCCTGCGCCACCTGCGACGGCTTCTTTTTTTCCGGAAAGGAAATCGTGGTAATCGGCGGCGGCGATTCCGCCATGGAAGAAGCCCTGTTCCTCACCCGCTTTGCCACCAAGGTCACGATCATCCACCGCCGCGACAGCTTCCGCGCTTCCAAGATCATGCTGGAGCGCGCTAAACAGAATCCGAAGATCCAGTTCCTCACCGACACGGTCGTCGAAGATGTCTACGATCACGCCAAACAGGAAGTCACCGGCCTCAAGCTGCGCAATGTGAAGACCGGCAAAGTCTGGGACTTCCCCACCAGCGCTCTATTCCTCGGCATCGGGCACGAGCCCAACGCAAAGATGTTTGACGGCCAGCTCGAAACCGACGCCGACGGCTATCTCAAGACCCACAACTACGTTCTCACGCGCGTCCACGGCGTTTTTGCCTGCGGCGATGTGCAGGACCGGCGCTATCGCCAGGCCATCACCGCCGCCGGAACCGGTTGCATGGCTGCCATCGAGGTCGAGAAGTTTCTCGAAGACCACGGCGCCTGACCCGTTAAGCAAGCATTGTGCCGCGCCCAGACCTACGCGCCGCCACGCCTTTCCCTGGAAAATACGTGGGCCGCATTACCGAGGTAATCTACGCCGCAGCTTAGATCTCTCTTATTCTGATTACGAACAAATTCTGAATACGGACAACCTTACCCCAATGAAAAACCGCGTTCGCGGTTGCCTTATTCGTTCTGTTCGCAATACTGATGTTCGCTCCCAACCACGCTCCTGCCCAGGAACCTTCGGCAGCGATCCGCAAGATTGCTGACCAAGGTGGTTCCGGAGTATCCCGCCCTCGCCCGCTCCATGAAAATCCAAGGCATCGTTCGGGCAGACGTCCTGGTCGCTCCCAATGGGAAGGTAACGTCCGTCGAAGTGAAGGGCGGCCATCCCTTGCTCGCGCAAGCTGCCCAGGACGCGCTACGCCAGTGGAAGTGGGAAGCCACCTCTCACGAAACCCACGAGTCGGTTGAACTGCGATTCACGCCTTAGCATCCGCCGTCCATCTTGCCCAAACCGTTTTGCACTTCGACCGCTTGCGGTCGCTGCTCTGGCGGCAGTACGCCTCCGTTGTGATACAACGTTCTGTGCTCTTTATCCATTCATCGGTTCCGGCAGATACTTTTCCAGGTGCGGAATGTTAAGAACTTTCTTTGTCCGTCTTTCTGAAAACCCATCTTTGCGCACCTTTGCCGAGCGTTCCTCGCTCGGTCGCCGCCTCTCCAATCGCTTCGTTGCCGGTACTGAGATTGCCGACGCCGTCCGCGCCACCCAAGCCATCAACCGCGCCAGCATGAGCGTGACCATCGACAACCTCGGCGAAAATGTCACCAATCCCGACGAAGCCCGTCACAGCGCTCAGCTTTATCATCAGATTCTCGACGCCATCGCCGCCCACCAGCTCAACGCTAATATCAGCCTCAAACTAACTCACATGGGGCTGGATGTAGACGAGAAGCTGGCCCGCGAGATCGTCAGCGGACTAGTCACCAAGGCCGCATCCATGGACCCTCCCGGCTTTGTGCGCGTCGATATGGAAGGCTCGCCCTACACCCAGCGCACTCTGGATTTCGTTCACGAACTCCATCGCATGCCCGGAAACGCCAACTCCGTCGGCACGGTGATCCAGTCGTACCTGAAACGTTCCGAGAGCGACATCGAAAGGCTTCTGGCCGAGCGCATCCGCATCCGCCTCTGCAAAGGCGCTTACAAAGAACCTGCGGAGATCGCCTTCCCCGCCAAGTCCGACGTCGACGCCAACTACGTCAAGCTGATGAAGATCCTGATGAAGAGCGGCATCTATCACGGCCTGGCCACGCACGATGAGAGCATCATTCAACAAGCCCAGGCTTTCGCCATTCGCGAAAAGCTTTCCCGCGACTCGTTCGAGTTCCAGATGCTCTACGGAATCCGCCGCGACCTGCAGCGAAAGCTGGCGCGCGACGGCTGGCGCGTCCGCATCTACATTCCTTTCGGCAGCGAGTGGTATCCCTACTTCATGCGGCGGCTGGGCGAGCGCCCGGCCAACGTCCTGTTCATCGCGAGGAATTTGTTGCGGTCGTGAAGCAGTGGCCAGTGGTCAGTGATCAGTGGTCAGTCAAGAACCGCAGCCGACTCTGATGAACTGGCGCACTCGACCACTGATCACTGGCCACTGTACTGGTCACTGTCTCTGGCACGGCGGCGCCGTCGGCGCGGGCGTCCGATGCTCCGTAGTTCACCTTGGTCTTCGAGTCGTGCAGAACCGCCTGCCCGCGGCCCATCGCGGTGGTGTATTCGCGCCGCACGTCGAGTTGATGCCCCATCGCGGAGAGTTTTTGCCGCACTTCCGGCGGCACTCTTGATTCGATCACGATATTGCATCCGCGTTGCGGACTGACTGTGAAGCGCGCATTCTCCATCGCTTCCTGAATATTCATGCCGTAGTCGACCACATTGGAAACAAATTGCGCGTGGGCCAGCGGCTGGTTCGCTCCTCCCATGATTCCGAAGCCGATGTGTTGATCACCACGTTCCATGAAGGCGGGAATGATGGTGTGGAACGGCCGCTTGCGCGGCGCCAGCGCATTCGGAGACGCCGCATCGAGCGAAAACAGCGCACCGCGATCCTGCAGCACGAATCCCATGCCGCGCACCGCAATGCCCGATCCGAACGCCTCATAGTTGCTCTGAATCAACGAGACGATGTTGCCCTCACGATCGACCACCGAAAGATAAGTCGTGTCACTAAACGGCGGCGTGCCGGCGGCAACCTCGCAATTGGCTTTGCCGGGATCGATCAGCTTGGCGCGCTCCCGCGCATATTCCTTCGACAGGATCCCCTTCACCGGAATCTTCGCGAATCGCGGATCGGCGTTGTAGCGCCCCAGATCGGCATAAGCCAGCTTCATGGCTTCGATCTTCTTATGCAGTTCCGCGACGCTGAGCGGCCCATCCGGCGACGCCGGAGAAGTCTCCATAATGTTCAGCATCTCGAGCGCCGCCATGCCTTGTCCGTTGGGAGGAAGCTCGTAGACGGTCCAGTCGCGATACGTGGTTGAAATCGGCTCGACCCATTCCGGCGAGAATTCGGCCAGATCATCGGCCGCCATCGTTCCGCCCAGGCTCTGCGACGTGCTCACAATCGCGCGCGCAATCTCACCTTTATAGAACGCATCCGCTCCGTTTTCAGCGACGAGACGCAAAGCCTTGGCGAGATCGTGATTCTGAAACACTTGTCCCACCACCGGAGGCTTGCCGCCGGGCAGATAAACTCGCCGAGCCTCGGCATCGTTCGCAATCCAATCGGCGGCGTCATTCCAGTACGACGCAATGATTTCCGGAACTGGATAGCCATCGTCGGCGTAGAAAATCGCAGGCCGGAAAAGATCTTTCCACGCCAGCTTCCCAAAACGTTCGTGCAGCGCGTGCCACCCCGCGACCGCACCCGGCACGGTGACGGAGTCAATGCCCGCCCCCGGCATGGAAGTTGCACCTTTCGCCTTCAAATGCTCGATGGTCAATCCCCGCGGCGCCCATCCGCTGGCGTTCAGCCCGTACAGCTTGCCGGTTTTCGCCTCCCAGTAAATCGCAAACAGATCGCCGCCCATGCCGTTCATCATGGGTTCGGTCACGCCGAGCACGGCATTGGCGGCAATCGCCGCATCCACGGCAGAGCCTCCCCGCGCCAGAATCTGCGCCCCCGCCACCGAAGCCTGCACGTGGCTGGTCGCCACAATGCCGTAGCGTGTGATCACCATCGAGCGCGCGTTGGACCGGTCTCGTGCCGACATGGACATGGAAGCTGTAAGCAGCAGCACAGCGGCTGCAATGCGAATCGAAATGTTCATGCTACACCTGCGCTAGTATTTTCAAGGTGAGTTCAAGACCGTTCGCTACTTCTTCAACCCCGCCGTGAAGTTCGTAACCACAGTGACGGATTGGCTCACCTGCTGCGAAATCCGGTCGAGAAGAATTTTCTTGCCGTCGGGGCTGATGTCGAAGAAGACCTGCGGGGCCGACCAGTTGCTGACCAGTTGCTGCGTGGTGCCGAATTGCAGGGCGCCGCCCGCATCCTTCACCGGCAGGGCGAAGAGATTGTAAGCTCGTGTCCATATAGAAGAGTTCTTTGCCATCCCGGCTCCACTGCGGCATGTCGCCTGCCATTGGCGGATACTTGCCACTTGCCTTGCCCACCCTCGAAGGGCACCACATAGACCTCGTAAGTGCCCGACTCACTCGAACTGTAGGCCAGCCAGCGGCCGTCAGGAGACAGGCGCCCCATTACGCTAAACGCGTTTGCCGCGCGCGGCACCACCTGAAATGGTTTGCGGTCACCCTCCAGCGGCAAGGCCCAGATTTCCTGGCTGCCCACCGGTCCGCGATTGTAGATGAGGTATTTGCCGTCGCGCGACCAATCGGTAAGTATAATGATTTGCTCATCAGTGAGCAGGACTTCTTCCGCGCCGCCGCCGTCCGAGGGTTTGCGACACAGATTGGCAGCGGCCGTTGCGATCGGCGCTGTATGCGATCCACTTGCCATCGGGCGACCAGACCGGGAACATATTCGAAACTGGACCGAACGTAAGGCGGGTTTTGATGCCGCGCGCCAAATCGAGCACCCAGATGTCGTTGGCTCCCGTGTCGATCTGCAGCGCAATGCGATCGCCCTGCGGCGAGATCCTGGCGAGTTGCAGGTTTGAAAGCTTCTCGGCTACAGTGCTGATTTGCTTGCCGCTTCGGTCCATCCACAACAATTGCCAGTCGCCGGTTCCACCGCTGGCCAGGACCAGCAAGTCGCCCGCGGCCGAGGCGTCCATGTGCCAGGTGCTGGGGTCGTTGACCACGCCCTTGGCCACGATCTGCGGCTCGCCGTTCAGCTTCCCCTTGGCCGGATCGAAGGCTTGCGCCATCAGCTGGTCGCTGCGTGCAAACAAGAGATAACCGCTGCCATACACGGCGTTCGCTTGACAGCGAAACAAGGCGCGATTCTCGCGCCCATCGAGGGAGGCGTAATACAGAGCGTTGTTCGCCGCTTTGCCCGGATCGTGATGAATGGCGAGATAGAGAAAATGCTTGCCGTCGGGAAGGAAAAACGGCCAGCGATGCGAAGTGTGCAGTGCGCTGTCGACCTTGGTAGCGACAACGGGAGTGCCGCCACTGGCGCTGACCCGCATCAGGCCCGATTGGGTCTCTGGAGCAAACAGGATCACTCCGTCTGGCCCCCACGTGCCGCCGCGTCCGAAAGGCGCATCGGCAATGATCTGGGGCGAACCGCCGTCGATGTCAATCGTTTTCAGTTTACCTTCGGCGAAGAATCCCAGGGAGCGGCCGTCGGGCGACCAGAATGGAAAGATCGCGTTCGCGGTCCCGGCCAACTGGCGGGGCTCCAGCGAATTCATGGGACGCACCCAGAGCATGATCTTGCCGTCCGGAGTCGATGCTGCAAATGCCAGCATTGCACCGTCCGGCGAAAACACGGGCGGTCCGGCGGAGTCGCCGGTCAGATTAAGCGTCGTCTTCTCAGGCGGGTCGATGACGGTGCGAGTGATCAGCGCGGGTGCCGAACGGTGAAAGAAAATTCCCGCAGCCGCTCCCAGCGCCAGCGCCAGCAGAACTCCCGCAGCCCAGCCGATACGCTCGCGCTTGCTCGAAGTCGCTGCAGGCGCGAGAGCGGCTTCAGGCGCGGGCACCGAAGATTTGTCCGCCGGCGATGAACTGCAGTTCCAGCTTGATGTCGTGCGCCGCCAGGTAACGCTCGTCCGGATTCTTCTGCAGGCAGGTCGTCACCACATGCTCAAAGGCAGGAGGAGTGGTCGGTTTGAGCTTGCCGACCGGCTCTGGATCGCTTTCCAGAATCGATGACGCCAGCGAGATCTGACTCTTCCCCGCAAACGGCCGCTTCCCCGCCACCATCTCGTAAAGCACAGCGCCAAAGGCAAAAATGTCAGAGCGCGCGTCCGCTTCTTTGCCCTCGATTTGTTCCGGAGACATGTACTGAATCGTCCCGACGATGCTGCCCGCCGTAGTCAGCGGACTCAACGGGCTCGGCCCGCTCAAGGTGGCCGCCGCAGTAAAAGAAGGCGCGGATCCCGATCCCGACGCCGCTTGCAACCCGAGCGGCTTCGCCAGCCCAAAGTCCATCAGCTTCGCGCCGCCCTGCCGTCAGCATGATGTTCCCCGGCTTCAGGTCGCGGTGCACAATCCCGCTGCGGTGCGCCACGGCCAGCGCCTCGGCCACAGCGATCCCGATCTTGATGACCTCGGGCAGCGGCATCGCGCCTTTGCGCAGCCTTTCGCCCAGAGTTTCACCTTCCAGGAACTCCATCACCAGGTAATCGGTGCCATTCTGCGAACCGATGTCGTAGAGCTGGCAGATGTGGGGATGATTCAACGAAGAAATCGCTCTTCCCTCGCGCTCCATGCGCTGTTTCAGTTCCGGAGAAGAAGAAAGGTGAGAGGCAAGAACTTTCACCGCCACAGTGCGATCGAGGCGCGTATCAAGGGCGCGGTAAACTTCTCCCATGCCGCCCGCGCCCAGCGCAGACTGGATTTCGTAGGGACCGAGCTTTGTGCCAGAGGTCAGGGCCATTCGTGTCGCGCATTATAGCCCCAACCAAGACCGCCGCAATCCGATCAGGGACTTGACCTCTCAGGCATCCCAGATTGTTTTCGTCTTGGACAAACACCAGCAAAGGTGGTATTCATGTTTTCAAATTCGTCTCTTCAGCTCGGGTACGGGCCCAAATGTCGGGGAAGTGGGCCGCCAGATTTCCAAACGAGCTGAAACAAGTCCTCCGTGAAAAGCGCCTTCCGCGAGGCCGTTGTAAAGACAAAGAAAGGGGAATACGCCATGCGACCCTTGATCGCTTCGGCCATCCTGATTCTTATCCTCAGTCTCATCCTCGCGGCCGCCGCTCTGCCGCCTGCAGAAGCACCCACCGGTTTTGACAACAAAAGCAATGGCGTCACCGATGATGCGACTCATCAGGCCGATCAAAAGACATTCGAGGAAATCGAGCAGATAAGCGACGGACTCGGACCTCTCTACAACGCGCAATCCTGCCGCGAGTGCCATCAGAATCCGGTTTCCGGCGCCGCCTCCCAGGTCACAGAATTACGCGTCGGCCATTTCGGCCCAGACGGACGTTTCCGCAATCCGGATATCCCGATCGCTCACGGCGCCGAAGTGATCTCCGGCCGCTCTCTGGTGAATGATCGCGCGATCTGTCCCAACGCCGCTTTTCCCAACAATGAAATTCAAGAGCGCGTTCCGGAGACAGAGACTATCCGCACACTCCGCCTTTCTTTGAACCTGTTGGGAGACGGCTTCGTCGAGGCGCTCTCCGATCAAACCCTGATCGATCTCGCCGCGCAGCAGTGCAAGTCGTCGCACCGGAAAATCTGCGGACAGGTTCTTGAGGTTCCGATCGTGGAGGCTCCCGGACAGATGGCCGTGGGCAGGTTCGGCTGGAAAGACCAGCACGCCAGCCTGCTGTCGTTCGCCGGCGACGCCTACCTCAATGAGATGGGCATCACCAACCGACTTCAACCCGACGAGGTGACCAAGCTTTGCAACACGGTTTCCGAGCCGAATGACACTCCGGGGGCCGATGGCCTCTCTGACATTGATCACTTCGCCCGCTTTATTCGAGCCACCAAAGCTCCGGCGCGTGATTCCCAGCTCGCGGGCAGCGCTTTTGCGATGAAGGGCAACGCCTGTTCGTCAAGATCGGTTGTGCGACGTGCCACGTCGAAACTCTGACCACCGCCCCCGCTGGAACCAAGATCAACGCCGGCACGTTCACGATTCCAGCCGCGCTCGGCTCCGTCACATTCCATCCCTACGGCGATTTCCTGATGCATGACGTGGGGACGGGCGACGGAATCCTGCAGGCGACCCGGGAACACTACGGCAACAAAGTCTTCCAGATAATGTCGGCATACCTCGCGAAACAGGACTTCGAGGGCAGCCGAAACAAAATACGCACCGCCCCGTTGTGGGGAGTGCGCTTGCGTCCGCGATTGATGCACGATGGTGCATCCCTCACATTTCATGACGCCATCGTGCGCCACGCGGGCGAGGCCGCCCATGTAACTCAACAATTTGAAAAACTGAAGCGCGACGACCAGGAAGCCCTGATTGAGTTTTTGAAATCTCTCTAAAGTTCTCGAAGGGCTGCGGCTCTCATCGGGAATGCCTGGACTGTTAGGTCCGCGGTAACCTATCATCCGCTGTACCAATCCGGTGCACAAAGTGAGGAATCCCTCGTGAAAGCAACCGCATTATGGCTGTTCTTGTGCTTCGTGATCGCCGCATCTGCCCTAGGCCAGGCTGCGCCAGCCACCGAGCCGCCAACCTCGGCACAGCTTCAGCCTCAACCAACCCAGGCGCACCCGCAACCGCAAGAACTCAAAGTCACGGAATACAGCCTGCCTCCAGACAAGCTGGCCAAAGCTGAGGCGCTCTACCAGACGCACACCGTGCTCTATCTGTTCGGCATGGTCTTCGGGATCGTGGTTCTCTGCGTCCTGCTCAAGCTGCGCGTGGCGCCTGCGTTCCGCGATCTCGCGGAGCGCGCCGGCAAGAACAGCTTTGTGCAGACGCTGGTCTTCGTGCCGCTCCTGACACTACTGATCGCAATCATTTCCCTGCCCATCGACATTTACGAACAGCACATCTCGCGCGCCTACGGACTCTCGGTGCAGGGCTGGGCCTCATGGGCCGGAGACTGGTGCAAGGCCGAAGCAGTTTCGCTCGTGATCCTTATTCCCCTGGTCTTCGGGCTGTTCCGCGTCATCCGCAAGAGTCCGCAGCGCTGGTGGTTCTACTTCTGGCTGCTGACCATGCCATTCCTGGTCCTCCTGATCTTCGTCGCGCCAGTCATCCTCGACCCCATATTCAACACGTTCGAACCCCTGGAGAAGAAGCAGCCGCTCCTGGTCAGCGAAATTGAAAGGGTAACCCACCGCGGCGGACTGAGCATCCCGCGCGACCGCATGTTCGAGATGGAGGCCAGCGAAAAAGTCACCACCTACAACGCCTACGTAACCGGCATCGGCGCCACCAAGCGTGTCGTTGTGTGGGACAACACCTCGCGCGACATGACCATCCCCGAAACCCTCTTCGTCTTCGGACACGAAATGGGTCACTACGTCTTGAATCACGTTTACAAAGGGCTGGCGTTCTTCGCCGCCCTCATGCTGGCCGGCTTTTGGCTGGGACGCCGCATCGTACTCGCCCTGCTGGAAAGATGGGGCGAGGCCTGGCACATCCGCGGCATCAACGACCTGGCGGCCCTACCGGTCCTGATGCTGGCTCTCTCTCTCCTCAGCCTGGTTGGCGAACCGATCGGCAATGCCTTCAGCCGACACATCGAACACGAGGCCGATATCTACGGACTCGAAGTAACGCACGGCCTGTTCCCCAACAACCGGGAAGTCGCAGCATCAGCCTTCCAAAAGCTCGGCGAGAAGAGTTATGACTATCCCACCCCGAACCCACTGCTCGTCTTCTGGTCTTACTCGCACCCCTCAATTCCCGACCGAATCCAATTCGCGCTCCACTACAATCCGTGGCAGACCCCTGACGGACCGAAGTATGTGAAATGAAGTACGTCAAGTAACCCGCATCCGGAGATGTGACGGTATGGAGGAATCGTGGTCATCTTGCTGATGGGAGTGTCAGGGTCGGGAAAGACGACGATCGGACAATTGCTCGCGTCAGAACTCGGATGGGACTTCGTGGACGGAGACGATTACCATCCGCCATCGAACGTACAGAAAATGCGGTCCGGGATTCCACTGACCGACGCCGACCGCGCCCCCTGGCTCGAGACGCTGCGTACCCTGATTGCCAGTTGGATTGCGGCGAGAAAAAACACGGTATTGGCGTGTTCAGCCTTGAAGCAGGCATACCGCGAACTCTTGCACGTCTCGCCGGAAGTGCAGGTCGTATATCTCAAGGGGACGCCGCAAGTCTTGCGGCAGCGTTTGCATGCCCGCCGTGGACACTTCATGACGGAGCGCATGCTCGACAGCCAACTGGCGGCGCTGCAAGCCCCGGAAGACGCGGTGGCAGTCGATGCAGAACGCTCACCCGCCCAGATCGTGACCGAAATCCGTGCAAGGCTGGCCCTGCCGGAACGTCATTCGGGGGCAAAAGGTCGGGAACAAATCCGGCACGCGTGAAGCACGATATGATGCATCCGTGGGTTTATCCCGTTTTCTTAAAGGAGCCATTTGCATGGAACGCTGCCGCGTTCGCTCGTTGGTATTTTTCGCCTCAGTGCTGGCGCTGGCCGCCTCCGCCGCGCTTGCCGATGAAGCAATCTCGGTCACCGTGGACGCGACTAGAACTCAGCGGAAGCTGCTGCACACCCATTTGGTGATGCCCGTCAAGCCTGGACCACTAACTCTCTACTACCCGAAATGGATTCCCGGTGAGCACGGGCCCGATGGACCCATCGCAAATCTCACGGGCCTCAAATTCGACGCGGATGGCAAGACCATTCCGTGGGAGCGTGATTTGCTGGATGTTTTCACCTTCCACGTGGAAATCCCCCGCGGCGTCTCCCACCTTAATGCCAACTTTGACGTTATTGAGCCCGACGGTGCCTCAGCCACTGACAAATTGATGGTCCTCGAATGGAATGAGGTCGTACTTTATCCGGCAGACATCCCCGCCGAGAAGCTTACGTATGAAGCCAAATTCCTGATGCCGGATGGATGGAAATTCGGTACATCGCTTCCGATCGAAAATGAAGCCGGGAACCGAGTTTCCTTCAAACCGATTTCTCTGGACTTGCTCGTGGACTCGCCCGTCATTACCGGAGAGTTTTACCGGAGCATTGACCTCACGCCGCCGGGCGAACCCATCCATCATGAAATCGACATAGCTGCCGACAGCGCAGAGGCTCTGAACATGAGCCCCGAAAACCAGAAGGAGATGATCAATCTGGTAGCCGAATCGGGCAAACTCTTTGGTGCTCGCCACTATCGCGATTATCATTTCCTGCTCGCGCTCAGCGATCATGTGGCGCATTTCGGGCTCGAACACCACGAGTCCAACAACAGCCGCTTGCCGGAGCGAACTCTTCTTTTGCCCAGTTCCGGCATGGCGCTGGGCGGATTACTGTCGCACGAATTCGTTCACTCGTGGAACGGCAAATTTCGCCGCCCCGCCGATCTGACCGTCCCTTACTACGAACAGCCCATGAAAACCGATCTCCTATGGGGCTACGAGGGGCTAACGGACTACCTTGGGCCCATGTTGGCGGCACGCAGCGGCTTGTGGACGCCAGACCAATACCACGAGTACCTGGCCAGCGTCGCGGCCATGCTCGGCCCCGGACGCCCCGGACGTACCTGGCGCCCATTGCTTGACACCGCCGTTGCAATAGCCGGCGGCGGCGGAGGCGCCTTCGGAAGAGGCGGTTGGATGAACTGGCGCCGCGGCGCCGATTACTATGACGAGGGCGATCTGCTTTGGCTCGAAGTTGCCACCCTTATTCATCGCGAGTCTGGCGGCAAGAAATCGATTGACGATTTCTGCCAGGAATTCCATGGCGGACCCAATCATGGCCCCGAGGTGAAGACTTATACCTTCGACGAATTGGTAAAGCTTCTCAACGCATTGGCGCCTTTTGATTGGGCCGCATTCTTCCACACCAGGTTGAATTCCACTTCCGCGGAAGCACCCGTAGGAGGGATCGAAAACGGCGGCTGGAAAGTGACGTTTGACGACAAGCCTTCAAAGCTCGAAGGCCGCCGCGGCAATCCCGGCGAGGTCTATTCCATCGGCCTCCAGGTCGGCACCGATGGGGTTGTTACCGACTCCATTGTCGGGAGTCCTGCGTTTGAGGCAGGCGTCTCTTCGCAGATGAAAATAATTGGGGTCAACGGCCGCGTCTACACCCAGGAATTGCTCTCGGACGCAATCAAGTCCGCCAGGGACACTTCAAAACCGATCACACTCCTCGTCGTCGTGGATGATTATTTTAGAACGTGTACCGTTACCTACCACGACGGCGCGCGTTACCCGCACCTGGTGCGTGATAGTGAGAGGCCGGACTATCTGGACGAGTTGATTAAGCCTCAGGCCGCGAGGGATTAGAAGTCCGGCCTGGTCTCAGATGACGTTCCATTTGTGGCTCCAATGTCGCCCGTTGCGGATGGTCGATGCCAACTTGGTAAGAAGAGTCCTTCTCATGAAACAAAAAAGCAGAACCTGCTGATTTAGCGACCTTTAGCGGATGATGGTAGCGCTACCGGGAATCGAACCCGGGTTTGAAGATTGAGAATCTTCCGTCCTAACCCCTAGACGATAGCGCCATCTGGAGAGCTTCGATTATAACAAAGCCATCCGCGGCCAATTTCTTCGAGAAGGCAGGTTTCCACAGCCTCCGGAGGTTTATACTGGAGTCACTCTGCCACAAATTTTAACGTTCTCCTAAACGTTGCGGGACGAGTGTATGTGGTTCGTTCAACAGTTCGATTCATTCCTAAATTTAGGTATATGTAAGGAGTATCCGAATCATGGCAAGGTCGAAATCTACCTCAGGCGGCAAGGCCAATCCGAACACAAGTACAAGTCAGAACCAAACCCAATAACAGCAATCCGGAAGTGAAGGCAGTCGTGGATGGAACCACGCCCGCCGAAGCTGCAGCGGCAGAAGTCAAAGTGGCTCCACGAACCTCGGAAGATGGAAGTCGTCAAGAGCGAGCCCCGAAAAAATGCCGCGCCCAACCTGCTTCCCATCAATCTGGAGGACGAGATCCGGCGCCGCGCCTATGAACTCTACCAGCAGCGCGGAACCGCGTCCGGCAGCGAAGCCGAGGACTGGCTGACCGCGGAACGTGAAGTTAAGGCAGCGCTACCGTAAGCAAAGCGCGTAGTCGCGGGCGGTTCTTGTCAGGACAGTGCGGCGGCACAATTCGGCCGCCGCATGCCCTTTCGCGGTTGCCTCGCAGGGACGTTTCTGAAAAAATAGTGCGGGGTTCCCCCATCATGGCGGAAATCGGAAGTTTCGCGCTTCTTCTCGCTTTGGCCCTGAGCGTTTATTCGTTCGTCGCCGGGATCATCGCCCTCGCTTTCCAGAGCCAAACCTCTTTGGTGGCCGCGACCCCAGGGGCTCAGGTTGCATACCGCGCCAGCGCCGCACTTTCTCCCGAAGGAAACTGGCTGGTCGCAACGCTCCGCCGGGGCTCGGAACGCATCGGCGAAACCGCCCGCCGCGCCGGCGTCGCCACCTTCGCCGCAGTCTTTCTCGCTGCGCTGTGTTCTCGTCGTCTGCGCCTTTCCAGGACAACTTCACCATCGCCTACATCTTCCACCACAGCAATCGCGATCTCTCCGGCCCTTATAAGTTCGCCGTGCTGTGGTCCGGCCAGGAAGGTTCGCTGCTGTTTTGGTCGCTGCTTGCTCGCGGCCTACGGATTCGTCCTGCGCCTGCGCTACAAGACTGACCCGCGCCTCTTCGCCTACGCTTCGGTAGTTCTGGCCGGCGTGCAGATCTTCTTTCTGCTGCTGGTAAACTTCGCCGCCAATCCCTTCGGCATTCTCGAAGGCCCGCTCCGTGCCGATGGCAGCGGCCTGAATCCGCTGCTGCAGTATCCCGAGATGGTGATTCACCCGCCCATGCTCTATCTCGGCTACGTCGGCTTCACCGTCCCGTTCGCCTTCGCGCTGGGCGCGCTGATCATGAAGTATCCCGGCGAGAAGTGGATCAACATCACCCGCCGCTGGACCATGGTCACCTGGGCCTTCCTCACCTGCGGCGTCTTTCTCGGCGCTCACTGGGCCTACTCGGTGCTCGGCTGGGGCGGCTACTGGGGATGGGACCCCGTCGAAAACGCATCGCTCATGCCCTGGCTCACCGGCACCGCCTTCCTGCATTCGGTGATGATGCAGGAAAAGCGCGGCATGCTGAAGATGTGGAACATGTGGCTGGTCTTCGCCACCTTCTGGCTGGCCATCCTCGGAACCTTCCTGACCCGCAGCGGCATCATCAGTTCCGTACACGCCTTCGCGCAGTCTGTCTATCGGCAAGTGGTTCGGCTGGTTCCTCGTGATTCACCTTCGTCGTCTTCGTCTTTTTCTTCTTCAAGAACAAATCACACCTGAAGAGCGAGCACAAGCTCGAATCGATCGTGTCGCGCGAGTCCAGCTTCCTGTTCAACAACCTGCTTTTCGTGATTCTCTGCATCGTCGTGCTCTTGGGAACCTGGTTCCCGAAACTCACCGAACTCGTGGAAGAAAAGAAAGTCACGGTATCGGCGCCTTACTACAACAGCGTGGCCATCCCTGTGGCCTTGCTGCTTTTGATTCTCACCGCCGTGGGCCCGCTGCTGGCTTGGCGTAAGACCTCGCTCGAAAGCCTGAAGCGCAACTTCCTGTGGCCGACCATCGGCGCCGTCGCGGTCGCCATCTTCCTGATGATCACGCCGCAGAGTTGGGGCTCGGCTTTCGGCCTCAAGCCCTGGAAGGATATCTCTTACTTCTATTCGCTGATGGCCATCGCGCTCTCGGTGCTCGTCACCCTCACCGTGGCCAGCGAGTTCTACCGCGGCGGCCGCGTCATCTCGAAACACACCGGCCAGGGCATGTTCGCCTCCATGGTGCAGCTGACGCACCGCAACACCCGCCGCTACGGCGGATACATCGTCCACTTCGGCGTGGTCGGTCGTCATCATCGGTTTCGCCGGAGCCGCCTTCAATCAAGACAAAGAGATGGAGATGAAAACCGGCGACCAGATGACCATCGGCCCCTACACCCTGATCTGCCGCTCCTCTACCGAAGACGACAACGCCAACTATTTCAGCCAGTGGGCAATTCTCGACGTTTACAAAGGCGGCAAGCCGATCGGCACCATGACCCCCGAGCGCCGCTTCTACCACGCCAGCCAGCAGACCTCGACCATGCCCTTTATCCGCTCCACTCTGAACGAGGATCTCTACCTTGTATTCGAAGGAGTGAATCAGGATAACGGTCGTCCCATCCTCCGGGCACATCTGAATGCGCTGGTGATGTGGATCTGGCTGGGCGTCTGGATCATGCTCGGCGGAACGGTTCTGGCCCTGGTTCCAAACGCGCCCGCGCCAGTCCGCGTTCCCGCACCCGCAAGGCTAGGGCAAGCGCAACCCGCTCCCGTGGCCACAGGAGACTGATGTCCCGTTTCTTGAATCCACTTTCGAAAGTCGGGTGCCCCATTTCTCGCGTACTTTGCGAGAAAGCGCCCTGAGCTTGCCGAAGGGTGGCTTTGCGCCGCAAAGCAGCCCACACCCTCCTGCTCTGCGCCGCCGTCTTCGCCTTCCTCGGCGCCGGAGACCCCGCCACCCGCTTCACCGAAATCGGCCACCAGATGATGTGCATCTGCGGCTGCAACCAGATTCTTCTGGAATGCAATCACGTCGGCTGCCCCGATTCCGACGGCATGCGCAACGAACTCATGGCCGCGGTCTCGCGCGGAGATAGCGACAGCCTGGTCGAGCAAGGCTTCGTCCAGAAATACGGACCCACTGTGCTCGCTGCCCCGACCATGCAAGGCTTCGACCGCGCCGCCTACATCATCCCGCCGGTCGCTCTGGTTCTGGGCGTCGGCCTGATCGTGTTCGTGATTCGCTCCTGGAAGAACCGTCCAGCCCCCGCCCTCGCCGACGGCCTGCAGCCCGCCCGCGGCGCCGAACTCGAACAATTCCGCGACCAGGCCGGCAAGGAGACCGAGCTATGACTTGGCTCTTTATCTGCGGCCTGCTCGCTCGTCGCATCTCTCTTTTATGTTTTCTACCTTCCCGGAAGACTCTTTCTCGGCCCGGAGAAAACCCGCGCCGGCTATCTCCGCGAACGCAAAGACGCCGTCTACGAAAACCTGCGCGATCTCAACTTCGAATACAAAGCCGGCAAAGTCCCCGACGCCGACTACACCTCGCTGAAATCTTCCCTGCAGGACGAAGCCGCCACCCTCCTGGCCGAGATCGCCCGCCTGGAAAAAAATCCCGCACCTCAAAAAGGAACCCGATCTTGAACGAATCGTCCCCCTGTCATCCTGAGCGGAGTGAAGTGCTTCGCGAAGCGAAGCATTCTACGCAGTCGAAGGACCCCATGCCCCTCAACGCCAGCACGAGTCCTCGCAAGGAGTTCTCTCCTCACTCTGTTCGGCCCTCGTTCGAGCAGCATGCGCCGCTGCCATCCTGCTCCTCACCTCCCTCGCCTCCGCCCAAACCCTAACCGGCACCGTCAAGAACTCCACCACCAACAAGCCCGCCGCCGGAGACGAAGTCGTCCTCCTCAAGCTAGCCCAGGGCATGGAAGAAGCCGGCCGCACCAAAACCGACGCCCAGGGCCACTTCAGCTTCAAACTCGACGACGCCCAGTCTCCGCATCTGGTCCGCGCCATCCATCAGGAGGTCACCTACCACCGCATGGCCCCTCCCGGAACCACATCGGTCGAACTCGAGGTCTATGACGTCGGCAAGAAAGATCGACGGCATCGCAGTGGTCGCCGACGTCATGCGCATCCAGGATGCAACCCATGGCCAGCTCGAAATAGTCCGCGAATTTTTCGTGCAGAACAATTCCAAGCCGCCGCGCACCCAGATGAACGAACACAATCTCGAGTTCTACATTCCCAACGGAGCTCAGATCATCGAAGATTCAGCCTCAGCCACCACCGAGAACGGCAACCCGCTGAAATCCGCTCCCGTGCCCGAAGGCGAGAAGAATCGTTATTCCTTCATCTTTCCGCTGCGGCCCGGACTCACCCGGTTCGAGGTGGCCTACCAGCTTCCCTATAGCGGAAGCGCCAATCTCGATCCCAAGTCGGTGTATCCCCTGGAGCACTTCGGGGTCATGCTCCCCAAGGCCATGCAGTTCACGGCCGCCGCACACGTCTGCCGGTTTCAAGTCCGGAGCTTACCCGAACGAGCCCAACGCCACCCTCGAGGTGGCGTCCAACACCACACCCGGCCAGAACCTGGCCTTCAAGATTTCCGGCGAGGGCACGCTCGAAGAATCTCAGGCAGGCGGCGCTCAGGGACAGAGGCACAAGAACAAAGCTCAGAAGGCGCACCCAGCCCAGGCGGAGCGCAAGCCACCAGCCGCCCCGGCGGCGGACTCGGCCCGCCCATCGACGCTCCCGACCCGCTGCAGAAATACCGCTGGCAGATCCTCGGTGGCATCGCCGCGGCGCTGATCCTCGGCGGTGTTTACGTAGCCGTGCGCCAACAGTCCGCGGCACGCGCTCTGGCACGCCAAACGCCCGGTTCTCCCGCCTCCGCAAATATGCTGGAAGACGACTACGCTCCCGCTGAAACGCACGCCCGGCCTGCAGCACGTCCCACCTCCATGCTGCTCGAGGGATTAAAAGAAGAACTCTTCCAACTCGAAGTCGAACGCCGACAAGGCCAAATCTCCCAAGCGGAATACGAGAAAGCCAAATCCGCCCTCGATCAAACCCTCGAGCGCGCCCTGAAACGCGAAGCCCAAAAGGCCTAACCACCGTTCCTCGCCAGCGTTTAAGACTTGTAACTCCGACCGGACTTCCCACTCGCGAAGAGAGCAAAAAGGCCTGTCACTCCGACCGGAGCATGCCCCTCCCGAAGGGAAGGGCATGCGGAGTGGAGGAACCTGCTGTTTCTCGCCGGCCATTCCGGCCCCCGGATGCTCTAATACGTTATGGCCTACACCTGGTTCATACTCCTGCTCGCAGTCGCAATCACAGCCCTACTGTTGCTCTTAACCCAGGGCACGTCGTTAGGCAAGGCTATCCACGAGCGCATCCCGGACCGACCGCGCCGCCGTCTCTTCGTCGCTTCCGTTAGTTTCTTCCTGACCTTCGCCGGAGTCCGCGCGGTAGTCTTCGCCATCCTGCACCACATTCCGCCCTTTCATTTCATCGAGCACGACGGCCGCCACATTCATCACCTGGTCTTCGGCATCATTATTCTGCTGGGCGTGGGCTACGGATGGCTGGCCGACATCGGCACCGGCGAGGACGATTCCTCGCTCCTTCTAAGCCGCCTGATGTCGATCCTCTACGGCGTAGGCGCGGCGCTAACGCTGGACGAATTCGCCCTCTGGCTAAACCTGAGAGATGTTTACTGGTCGCCCGAAGGACGATCCAGCATCGACGCCGTCATCCTCTTCGGCGCGCTGCTAGCCGCAGGCAGCTGGGGCTTCCCGCTGTTCAAACCCCGCCCCAAGAAAAAGCCCGTGTAGAACAGGCGTGTGTGGAGCGGGCGCCCTCGCCCGCTGCCTTTGACTTTGATTTTGCCACCACCGCCCATGGTTAACCCTCTGTGATGATAGAATCCGTCCGCCGGAGGAAGCTTTATGAAGTCAATGTCAACCTTGATCGCGGTCGTCGTAATCATCTCCAGCCTCCTGCTGCAACAGCCCACGATTTCTGCCGCGCGAGCCCAGGCAGCCGATTCCCGTGACGCGAAGCCCAGCTCGCTCCAGCAGCAAATCGTCGCCAAAGAACGTGAAGGTCTCGACGCCCTCAAGACCGGCAATCTGGAACAATTCGCAAATCTCACCGCAGACGATGCTCTCTTAGTGGACGCACAAGGTCCGGCCAGCAAGGCACAGGTTATGAAGAACGTCGCCGGATTCACTCTCACGGACTACTCGATGGATGACGTGAGGTTCGTACCGCTCTCCGCAACCTCTGGCCTCATCGAATACAAGATCGCCGAAAAGGGAGTTTCCCATGGCAAGGAATTTGCCGCGCAGGCCTACGTCTCCTCGATCTGGGCAGAGCGAGAAGGCAAGTGGCTCTGCCTATTCAGCCAGGAAACCGCCGCCCGCCCTGTCCTGGCCAAGTAAGGGCACGAATATATTTTCCTCGGGTGCCCCATTTCTCGCGTCCTTTGCGAGAAGTGGGGCTTTAATATTCGATCGCGGAGCCGACCAATGTCGGGCCGTCTCGCGCAAAACCACAGGCCGTGGCGCACTTAGACGTGTCGTCTGAGCGCGAGAAGTAGCCGCGCTGTGACATCTGACCTTGCCCTCCACAGCCCGTTCCCCTGATGATCGCCGAGAGCAAGCTGCGCGATCATTCGCACAGCACAGTCGGAACTATCTTGTTTTCAAGATTTTGCCCGCAAGCGATTGATTCCAATAGATTACTTCGCAATTTCTCCCTAAAACCATGATTCCAATAGATCGAGGGGGAGGGGGTATGTCTCCGCCAACGGCAAATTCCCGAAACGGCCTGAACTGCATCTCCCTGCAACGCGTAACATCAAATAGCTGAGATTCAATTATGGGAAACACTTTCAAGACCGCGTTCCTGCTGACCGCACTGACGCTTCTGCTGATGTTCTTCGGCCGCTACTTCGGCGGCCAGAATGGGATGATGCTCGCCCTGGCCTTCGCCGCAGTGATGAACTTCGTCGCCTACTTCTTCTCCGACAAGATTGCGCTGTCGATGTACCGCGCCCAGCCGGTCACGCGCGAGCAACTGCCGCGCGCTTACGAGATCGTCGAGCGCCTCACCCAGAAAATCGGCATCCCCATGCCGAAGATTTACGTCATCCCGACCGAGTCGCCAAACGCCTTTGCCACCGGACGCAACCCCAGCCACGCCTCAGTGGCTGTGACCCATGGGATCTTGGGCTTACTGACCGACGAAGAACTCGAAGGCGTGCTGGCCCACGAACTCGGCCACGTAAACAACCGCGACATCCTGATCAGCTCAGTAGCCGCGACCATCGCGGGCGCGATCACCATGCTGGCCAGCATGGGACGCTTCGCCATGATCTTCGGCGGCGGCGGCGGACGCGACCGCCGCGGTGGAGGCCTCTCAGCGCTCTTCATGCTGATCGTGGCCCCGATCGCGGCAAGCTTGATTCAGCTGGCCGTGTCGCGCTCGCGCGAATATCAAGCCGACGCCACCGGCGCGCACTTCACCGGCAATCCCTACGCCCTGGCCAGCGCCTTGCAAAAACTCGACGCCTACTCGCGCCGCGTGCCCATGCAAGCCACGCCCTCGACCGCGCATCTGTTCATCATCCAGCCGTTGCTCGGCATGAGCTTCGGCAACCTCTTCTCGACCCATCCCCCGATCGCCAAGCGCATCGAGCGCCTCACGGGACGCCCCGCGGAGTTCATGCAGTGAAGCGGCTTGCTAGCTACTGGCTTTCTAGCGTGAATCCGCTGCAAGATTTGGTTCGTCCTCGCATTCTCAAAGAGGAGAAAGCTAGTAGCTAGTAGCTAGTAGCTAGTAGCTAGAAGCTGAAGTCCAGTGACATCGGTAACTCCGCCGCCACTGACGCCAGCTAGTAAAATTCATATCAATGTCCCCAGAGACCGCAATCGCCGTATCCCACAAGGCCGCCGAACTGGAAAAAGCGCTTCGCCGCGTGATTCGCGGCAAAGACGACGTGGTTCGCCTCGCCCTGGTCAGCATTTTCGCCCGCGGACACCTGTTAATTGAAGGCGTTCCCGGAGTCGGCAAGACCACGCTGGGACAAGCTCTAGCCCGCGCCATTGATTGCACTTTCCAGCGCGTGCAGTTCACCAGCGACATGCTTCCCTCCGACGTGCTCGGGATTTCGGTGTATTCGGCGATGGAACAGGAATTTGAGTTCAAGCGTGGCCCGGTCTTCACCAACGTGTTGCTGGCCGATGAGATCAACCGAACCACGCCGAAGACGCAATCCGCGCTGCTCGAAGCCATGAACGAAGGCCAGGTCACGGTCGACGCGCATTCCTACGAACTGCCGCAGCCGTTTCTGGTGATCGCCACGCAGAATCCGGTGGAGCATCACGGGACTTATCCGCTGCCCGAATCGCAACTCGACCGTTTCCTGATGCGCGTGCGCATGGGCTATCCCGAAGCCGCGGCCGAGCGCGAGATTCTGCGCTCCGAAGCCGGCGCGGGACGTCTTGCAGGACTTGCGTCCCGTGCTTACCGGCGCTGACGTGCTCGAAATGCAGGAAGCCGTCAAGCGCATTCGCGTGGACGAATCGCTGGTGACCTACGCTCTCGAAATCGTACGCCGGACACGCGAGTCGGAATATCTCTCGCTCGGAGTCTCGCCGCGCGGAGCGCAGGCGCTTTACCGCGCGGCGCAAGCCATGGCGTTCCTCGACGGCCGCAGCTTCTGCACTCCGGAAGATTTCAAGCCGCTCGCCGTGCCCGTCTTCGCCCACCGCGTGGTGGTCAACGGAGGCTACGCCTCGACGCTGAAGAAATCCGAGCAGGCCGATCAGGTGCTGCGCGAGATCGTGGAGAATGTGGCTGTGCCGGTGTAAGGCTCAGTACCGAGTACCTAGTGACCCCGTAATGAGAACGGCTAGGTACTGGGTACTAGGCACTCCTGTCGCGCGGACTATAATTCTCGCCTATGTCTTTCCTGCGTTTCCTCATGCTGCTTTCGCTCGTTGTCTGGATCGGCGGGTTCATCTTTTTTGCTTTCGTGCTTGCGCCTACGGCGTTTTCAGTTCTGCCCACGACTCATCTTGCTGGCAACGTGGTCGGGCGCGCTCTGAGCAAGCTGCACTGGATCGCTATCGTTTCTGGAATCGTCTTCCTGATCAGTTCCCTGCTCTACAGCCGGCTCACCGACGGCACGGCGCATGTCTTCGCAGCGCGCCACGTTCTTCTTTGTGCGATGCTGGCGCTCACTCTGATCTCGCAGTTCGGCATCATGCCTCGCATGGACGTCTTGCGAGCGTCGCTCGGCGAAGTGAGTGCCGTACCCATCGACAATCCCGAGCGCATTCAGTTCGACGCGCTGCATGTATGGTCGACACGCGTGGAAGGTGCGGTGTTGCTGCTGGGATTGGTAGTCGTGTATTTGACTGCACGGAGCTTCTAGCTGCTGGCTTCTAGCTAGAACATCGAACGCGCATGCCGATGGGCATTTGCTCTCCCGATCATTTATCCTAAAAGGTTGCTCGACGGTCGCTGAAGCCACAGTGGCGATCCATTCTGAACTCGCTCAGGCGTCGCAGCAGCTAGAATCAGGCTAGAAACTTTCCTATGAAGACTGGAATCATTGGCCTGCCTCAGGTGGGCAAGACATCGCTGTTTCGGATTCTGACCAAGGCGCATCTTTCGGATCAGGCTCGCGCCAACCCGCGCGAGGCGCACATCGGCGTGGCCAAGGTTCCGGACGACCGGCTCGACCGGCTGGCCGCGCTTTACAACCCGAAGAAACTCACACATACGTCAGTCGAGTATGTGGACGTGGGCGCCATCGGACAGGAGGCGCTGAAAGACAGTGCCTACGCCGCTCATCTGCGCAATGTGGATGCTCTGGCCCACGTCGTTCGGGTGTTTGACGATCCTTCGGTGCCGCACACCGGCGAGATCGATCCACTGCGCGACATCAAGAACGTGGAATTCGATTTGCTGGTCAGCGATCTCGGACAAATCGAGAAGCGGCTGGAGCGACTGGAAAAAGATCTCAAGAAGATGAAGACACCGGAGCTCGAAAAAGAATTCGAGTTGCTCAAGCGCGCCAAGGTGCAGGTGGAATCCGACAAACCGCTGCGCGAAATGGCGATGACTGCCGAGGACAAGAAGCGCATCAAGGGCTTCATGTTCCTCAGCGAGAAGCCGATTTTCTACGTGCTCAACATCGGCGAGTCGACCGAATTGGGCAAGGAACTGGAAGAAGCGGTGAGCAAGTACAAGCTCACGGAAATCGCGGCGCGGCCAAATGCCGCAGCCACCGCGATCTGCGGCAAGGTGGAAGCCGAACTCGCTGAGATGAGCGATGCTGACGCCGCGGAATTCCTGTCGAGCTACGGACTGACAGAGAGTGGTCTGGTGCGACTGATTCGCACAACGTATAAACTGCTGGGCCTGATTTCTTTTTTCACGGCCGGCGAAGATGAATGCCGCGCCTGGCAAGTCCCGGCCAATTCTCGCGCGCAGGATGCGGCGGGCGCGATCCACTCCGATCTGGAAAAACATTTCATCCGCGCCGAGACCATCCGCTGGGATCAGTTGCTGGAAGCGGGATCAGAGGCGAATGCCCGTGCTAAAGGAACTCTGAGGCTGGAAGGCAAAGACTACATCGTGCAGGATGGCGACGTAATGCATATAAGGCACTCGGGGTAATGAGTACCTAGTACCCAGTACCCAGTTAAGAGCAGCTGGGATGGACTTGCACTCCCGACTTGGGACGCGAGAATCAAAATCAGAACTTCTAGCGTTGAGTTCGAGGCCTGTGCCTGTAAGCTGAAGAGCAATGGCACAGCATTACAAGAACCTGATCGCGTGGCAGAAAGCAATGGACCTGGTGGCCGCGCTCTACGATGCGACTGAGGCTTTTCCGAAGCGAGAAACTTACAGTTTGACCGACCAGATGCGGCGTGCAGCCGTCTCGATCCCGAGTAACATTGCGGAAGGGCAAGCGCATTTCAGCCGTCGTGAGTTTCGTCACTTTCTTCGCCACTCGAGTGGATCCCTGGCAGAACTCGAAACTCAGATACTCATTGCGCAACGAAGAAGCTATCTTACTCAGTCGGAGGCAGCAGAACTTCTTAAACGTACGCATGAAGTGGGCCGAATTCTGAGCGGCCTCCTCAACTCCCTTAAAGAGCGAATCCCAGCCGCGTGAGGGAGATTTGACTAGGTACTAGGTACTAGGTACTTTCTTACTTCATGCATCCCATTGCTACCAGCATCCTGCTCGGCCTCACCGCTGCTGCCGCCAACGTTTTCGGCGGGGCGATCATTGTGCAGCGCAGTTGGGAGCGGCGTTATCTCCGCTACTTCGTCGCCCTGGGCGCGGGATTCATGCTGGCCACGGCTCTGGTCGAGATGGTCCCGGAAAGCCTGGAGCTGCGCGGAAGAAGCGCGGCGTACTTGATCCTGCTGGGCTACCTCATCATTCACTTCTTCGAGCACACGGTTACGCCGCACTTCCACTTCGGCGAAGAGACGCACCGAGATGAGTTCATGCATTCCCACAAGGGATACTCGGTGCTGCTCGGCCTGATCATCCACACGTTTTTTGACGGCATCGCCATCGCGTCAGGATTTCTGGTATCGAACGCTCTGGGCTGGATCATCTTTTTCGCCATCTTCCTGCACAAGATTCCCGAGGGCTTCACGGTGAGTTCGGTGATGCTGGCCAGCGGACGCAGCCGGGGCACGGCATGGGGAGCGTCCGTGGTCTTGGGCGGGGCAACGCTGGCCGGGGTTCTGACGATGGCGATCTTCCGACAACACGTGGACGCGGGACTGCCGCTTGCGGCAGGGGTGACGATCTACGTGGCGGCTTCGGATTTGGTTCCGGAGGTAAACAAAGAACCGGGACCGAGAATGGCTTTACTGGTCTTTGTTGGAGCGGGAGTCGTGTTTCTGCTGGACGCGTTGTTTCACGGACACTAAATCAGTAGCCAGTAGCTAGTACCCAGTACCCAGAAAACCGAATTCGTTACTGGCTACTGGGTACTGGGTACTGTCGACTAGTCCACCGTATGCTTGGCGGTGTAGCCGTCGCGGGCGACGACATCAATCTTCTGGTCTTTGCCCTTCTGGTCTTTCACCTTCAGCGGGCCGCCGTCGGGCGCCAGCACCTCGAACTTTCAGCTTGCGGTAGGTGCCGTCCAGCTTGCTGTTGGTGGGATGATAAGACAGCGAATACTGGTTGCGGATGTCGTTGCCGATATCCTGAAAGTCCTCGCCATACTCCGCCTGAAACCGCGGAAAGTAGGCGCGGCCGCCGGTCATGGCGGCGAAGGTTCTCATTTCGTTGTCGGCCTGCAGATAATCCATTTCGCTGTGAGGAATGCCCGGACCACGGCGCGCATTGGGCTGCATGATCCGGAGGATCTGTCCCACGCTGATGGGGAAGATGGTCACATCTTTCGTGTCCTTGACCTTCTTGGTGATCTTGTCGAGCGTGAGCTTGCTGAAGGTATCGACTCCGGTGGTGACCAGAATGATGTACTTCTTCCCTTCGACCCGGTCCAGCCGATCCAGGGTGTCATACAAGGCGTCGAACAGATTGGTCTCGGAGAATCCGGGAATGCGCAACTGGTTCAGCGCTCCATAGACGGCTCTCTTATCCTGGGTGAAGTCCACCAGAATGTGGGGCTGCATGTCGTAATAGCTGACCGCGATCCAGTCGTCCTTGGTGAGCGTGTTGGCAAAGGCATAGGACGCCTGCAGCGCATCGCGCATGAAGCAATAGTTAGTGGATGCGAACTCCACCAGCAGCACCGCGGTGATGGGCGCTTTCGACAGGTTGAAGCTGGTGATCTGCTGCTGCGCTCCATCTTCAAACAGCAGAAAATTCTCCTTCTTCAGGCCAGGGACAAATTGGCCGCTCTTGGTGGTTACCATCACATCCACATTCACCAGGGGCACGTTGACCTTGATGGAATAGTCGGGCATGCCTTCGACCTTTGGGGCAACGGGCGGCGGAGGCGGCGGGGGAGCTTCGTCGGGATTCTTCTTCGGGATGGCGTAGGGACCGACGTTGTCGGTGGGTCCGCCAGCCTCCGGCGGAACGTCCTGCTTGGGCTTGCCATTATTTTGCGTGTTGTCTTGCGGCTGGGCTGCGACTGAGCCTGCGACTGGTCCTGAGCGGACGCTGGAGTGACGCCGGAAAGCAGGATCAGCGAGACCACCATCGCCAGCATCAGGCTGGTGAAATTCTCGAAACGTGACTGCCGGTTCATGACCATCCATTTGGCAAACATATAAACCTCTGAGGAGATGGAGATTAAGACTCTATGGAGCGAAAATTCCCTGTGCTAGTATAGACGCAGGGATTCGCGATTGGGATGTTTTGCCCGGCTCCCGAATATTCCCCTCCTGGCAACGACTTACAATCTGGCGGAGTCTAATACGGATTAAGGGAGGGCTGATGCAGTCCTTCCGGGCGTTGTTCATGAAAAAATTAGCTTTCGCGTTCTTCGCCGTTGTTGCTTGCCTGTCTTTTCCCTCCTCTGCGCTCTGCCCAAACCAGTTCGGCGCAAGCGGCTCAAAATCCTCAAATCATTACCGTTAACCAGATTCACGCCGGCATGCGCGGGGTCGCCTACACGGTGTTTGAGGGCGTGAAGCCCGAGGCCATGGAAGTGGAAGTGCTCGGCGTGCTGCACAACGTGAATGGGCCCAAGGGCGACATTATTCTGGTGCGGCTGCACGGGCAGAAGGTGGAATACACGGGCGTGGTCGCGGGAATGAGCGGCAGCCCGGTTTATCTCGACGGCAAACTCGCCGGAGCGCTCGCCTTCCGCATCGGAGAATTCTCGAAAGAGCCGATCGCCGGCGTTACTCCCATCGCCGACATGCTGGAAATCAGCGCGCTCGATCGCTCACCCGCCGAAGAGACCTCCGCCGTCAAGCCCTCGGTGAACTGCGGTTGCAGGCAAGACTGCGGCGCCCGGCGAGGGGTCCGTCGCTTGCCGGGTTCGTCGGATTCGACGGGAAGGATTTTGCGAATTACCTGAAGCCCATCGAGACTCCTCTGGTCTTCAACGGATTCTCCGAACAAGCGATTCATCTTTTTGCGGGACAGTTTGCCTCGGCCGGAATCGTCCCCGTCATGGGTGCGGGCTCGGTGAGCGACGACAAACAGCCGGAGCCGCTCGAAGCCGGCTCGGCTATCAGCGCGGTGCTGGTGCGCGGCGACATGGACATCGAGGCCACCTGCACGCGTGACCTACGTCGATGCGCAGCGGCTGCTGGCTTGCGGACATCCCCTGCTGCAGTTCGGCTCCGTCGACCTGCCCATGAATAAGGCCGAGGTGCTGGCCACGCTGGCCTCGCCGCTCAATGCTTTCAAGATCGTCAACACCACGGAGCCGGTGGGAACCTTCGTTCAGGATCGCCACACCGGCATCATGGGCGTCTTCGACCGGCAGCCGGAGATGATTCCGGTCACGCTGAGCATCCACAGCAGCACGGGAGTGAAACAATTCCATTACGAAGTGCTGAACAATCCGAAGCTGACGCCGGTGGCGCTGATGGTGACGGTGTTCAACGCGCTGCACGGCGTCAACGAGTTCGGCGAAGAGATTACGTACCGGCTGGCCGGCAGCATCGGCGTGAAGGGATTTCCCGAGGTCACGATGCGCAACATGTTCGCTCCGGCGGAGAATGGGCAGCCCGCGGCGATGCAGGCTGCGATCTCGCTGGGCGAGCGCTTCGGACGCATCTATGACAATCCCTACAATGCTCCGGATATCGCCGGCGTGAAGCTGGATTTCGACCTGGTCCGCGAACGCCGCTGGGCCCGGCTGGAGAGCGCCCGCACCGACGTGACGGAGGCTCGCCCCGGCGACAACATTACGCTCGAAACCGTGCTCGCTCCCTACCGCGGCGAGCGCATCGTGCAGCAGATTCCAGGTGAAGATTCCCACCTCGGCGAGCAAGGGGACTTTGCGCATCCTGGTAAGCGACGGCGAGACGCTCGACCGTATCGGACACGCCAATCCGGCCTTCGGCCGCAAACTCGATCTCGCTTCCACCATCGCGCTGCTCAATAAGGAGCACTCCAACAACCGCCTCTACGTCTCGCTGCTCGAGGCCGACCCCGAAGCCCGCGTCGCCGACAAAGTGATGCCGACGCTTGCCCATCTCGATCATGAATGTGATGGATGGCATGCGCGGCAATCAGGAAATGGTGGTCTCCGGCGAGTCGAGCGTAGATGAAACGGCAACGGCTCCGCTGGATTATGTGGTGTCTGGAGTGCAGCTGCTGACGATTACGGTGAAGTAAGTACCTAGTACCTGGTACCTAGTTGCGGTTGAGCCATCCTAGCAATATTCCCGCTTTATCCATGTGCCGGAAACCATCTGTCTGCAGGGCTGCCAGCACCATCAGCGTTCCGTTGTAACCCACATGCGCCAGAAAGCTTGAGGCCACGGACTTGGTTATGGCCCGCACCGTGGTGAGCACTATGCCGACCAGGAAGATGATCAGCACCGCTCCCCAGGCGTAGCCGTATTGGGCCATGTGGATCAGGCCAAAAGGCAGTGCGGTGAGAAGAATTCCCCCGACTGACGCCCAAGCGCCTCGCCAGCACCGGATAGAGGAAGCCGCGAAAGAAGAGTTCTTCCATCAGCGGTCCAAGGCTCACGGCGAAGGCCACGGTGAGATAGGCGTCGGAAGGCCGGGCGAAGAATTGATCGAACGGCGTGTCCTTCGGCATGGGCAGAAACCGTCCCAGGAGGTCGAACCCGAGCATCAGAACTCCCACGCCCACCAGACTCACTCCAGCGATCCCCGGCCAATTCCAGCGAATGGCCTGCCAGAAACGCGTGTGGTATTTTCCCTCGACCAGCAGGATCATGTAGAGCGCCACCGCGACGTAAGTCAGCAGCTCGGCAAAGCAAGGCCAGCACCGGCTTTTGCGCCACTTCCATCCAACTCTCGTGGGGATAGACGAACCGGCGCGCTCCGAGGACGATGAGGAGTTGCGCGATGAAAAGCGTGAGCGAGAGTGAGACCGGCGATCTGCAGCACGTCCCACCCGCTCCACACGGGGTTCTCTCCGGCTTTGGGAACGACTGGTGTTGGTTGAGGCTGGGGCGGCGGGAATGGTTCGAGAACAAACGGGCTGAGCGTCTGCGGCTCAGGGTCCACTGGCTGCGGCTCAAACTGCGGATTTTCGGGTGATGACAAAGAGGTTTTCCTTCACTGTGGTTCGGAACATAGATTAACACTGTGGCCGTTGGCTCACTGATTCGGTGGGGGTGAACGTGGACGGTTTTTCGCGCTTTTCCGCAGGTTGCGGAAGCCTCTATGCTAGAATCCCGACCGAAGCCCGTTTGAGCGCCCTTGTGACGTCCCGAATCATGGCGAGATCTCAGTGACCCCCAAGGAGAATAATTCATGTTCATACGAAACTGGGCAATACTGATTGCTCTTTCGCTCAGTACCTGCGCAGCTCAGACTGCGGCTGACAAACCACCCGAACCAGAGTCCATCGGTATATTCTTCTACCTCGACTCTGCCACCCAGACGCTCAAGCGGCTTCCAAAGGAAGATTGGAAACGGCACAGCAAGGCTGGCTGGACCTCCGTCGCGACGGACATCAAGTTAGATGGGACGAGTTCGTCGTTCCGCATTCCCGCGAGTGCCAAGGCCATATTCGTATTCAGGGCATCCGAGGACTCGGCGGAGAAGGCCAAACTTTGCCGGTTCACTATTAAAGGAGACCGACGCGAATTTGAAGAGGGGAAGTGGAAGCGCAGGGACTATCAGCCAAACCCGGGCGTAACCGTCGATATTGCCAAGTTCGGGGATTCCTCGTACAAAATAGTCCCGGAGGCTCCCCTCGAGCCGGGAGAGTATGCGCTGTTTACGGGCGATACTGGGGCGGTGGTGTTTACCTTTGGCGTTGATGCCTCCGGACGATAGCTAGGATACTTGTCGGGACGGACTCGACTCTAGCAGGTGGCGAGTGGCCTTATGGCCTTGAGTTCCTTCGAATATTTCCGCCGGACCTGATGAACCGCGAACGCGTCCTGCAAATTCAGCCAGAACTGCTCGGAAGTCCCGAAGTACTTGGCCAGGCGAGCCGCCATTTCGGGGGTGATTCCCCGCCGCTCCCGAACGATGTCGTTGACTGTCGGGGGAGAAACGTGCAGTTCCACCGCCAGCCGGTAAGCGGAAATGCCCATCGGCTCAAGAAATTCCTCACGAAGAATTTCCCCAGGATGCACCGCCCATCCCGCCGGACCGTCGTTCTTAATGCTCACGATTTCTCCCCCCTAAAAGATCAGTGGTAATCCGTTATCTCTACATCGAAGGCATCGCCGTCCCGCCACACGAAGCACACGCGGAATTGATGGTTGATCCGAATGCTATATTGTCCCACTCGGTCACGGCGCAACTGCTCCAGCCTGTTGCCGGGAGGAACTCGCAAATCCTCCAACCTCGCGGCTGAGTGGAGCATCGCCAACTTTTTCTTAGCGGCGCTTCTCAGATTCGCCGGAGGCATTCCCCGGCTCTTGCCCGTGTCCCAAAATTCCTTCGTGTTTTTGTCCGCGAAGGTCTTGATCACTGTAGCTAGTTTAACGAGTATCGTTAATAACGTCAACCGTTAATACAGCTCCGTGCCGTTTGATTCCCACAGGCATAG
Organism: uncultured Acidobacteriaceae bacterium; assembly: GCA_963770235.1. Classification (GTDB taxonomy): domain Bacteria; phylum Acidobacteriota; class Terriglobia; order Terriglobales; family Acidobacteriaceae; genus Sulfotelmatobacter. Next base: position 67,370 of record CAVYOW010000013.1, read on the forward strand.
CGCCAAAATCCGTCCCGTGGGAAACTAGACAGATTCGTTTTCCGTCTTCCATAACGCTCTATGGACCTATCAGCGCTAGAGAGTATTTCCAAAGCCCTAGAAAAGTCACTCGACTTTTGGGGATTGGTGCTGCTGCTTGCCACTGCACTCGTGGTTATCGGGCTGGTAGTTGAGTATTGGCACGACGCTAAAGAGTTCTGGATCATCGTGCGTTGGCCGATGGCGGCTTTTCCGTGGGATAAATTCAAAACGCTAGTTGGCGGAATTCTGGTCACGATAGGCGTTGCCCTAGAATTGATTAGTACGTATAAGGCTTCCCGAGTAGAGACCCAACTGCGAGAAAACAGCCACAGGATCGAAGCATTCCTAACCCAGCAAGTTGGCGACGCCGCAAAGTCTGCCCAAGACGCACACGATCTCGGTGCTGATCTTCTAGAGAAGTACAAAGCAGCAGAAGCCGAAATGACCGAACTTAAAGCCGAGAAACTGCCGCGTCGGTTGTCCTCAGCCCAAAAGGCCACACTCCTTAAGAGGGTTGCTGCGTTTGGAATTAAAACCATCGCCCTAACTTGTGCGGTTGGTAGCGCAAGTGAGAGTACCGAAACTCTCGACTTTGAATTGGACTTTCTTTCCGCATTTACAGCTAACCCAGTTAACCCAGTGGTGAAAGTGGAGTCATACAACCAATCCTGCAGTCTGATCCTGGCCCTGGGTGTGTCGATCCCTCCGGTGCAGATCGAATATGGAGCACAACGGCAAGGTGATGCGCTTATCTTACTCAAGGCCATCGAAGAGATCGGCATCAACAAGAAGGACATCGTGACCAAGATAAACGTGGACAAGTCGCTCTTGGTCCTCACGATCGGCCCCAAACCCAACGGTGAGCCTGTGGACGCGAAACGGCGCCTTTACCTACAGCTCAGGCGCTTCGCTTACCGTTCCCCGTAAAATACCCCGTCAGCGCCTGCCCGGTGTACGACTTCTTCACTCGCGCCACTTGCTCCGGCGTGCCTTGCGCGACGATGCGGCCGCCTTCTTCGCCGCCCTCGGGGCCGAGGTCGATGATCCAGTCGGCGTTGCGGATCACATCCAGATTGTGTTCGATGATAATTATGGAATTACCCAGGTCGGTCAATCGGTGCAGCACGTCGAGCAACTTCTTGACGTCGTCGAAGTGGAGGCCGGTCGTGGGTTCATCGAGAAGATAAAGAGTTTTGCCGGTCTGCCGCTTGCTCAACTCACGCGCAAGCTTGATGCGCTGGGCTTCGCCGCCGGACAGTGTTACCGCAGACTGACCCAGATGAATGTAGCCGAGCCCCACATCGACAAGCGTCTGCAGCTTCTGCTTTACCTGCGGAATGTTTTCGAGAATGGGCAGCGCATCCGAGACCGGCATTTCTAACAAATCAGCGATGGAGTTGCCGTTGTACTTCACCGCCAGAGTTTCGTGGTTGTAGCGGCGTCCGCCGCAGACTTCGCAGAGTACGTAAACATCGGGCAGAAAATTCATCTCGATGCGGCGCTGGCCTTCGCCCTGGCAGGCTTCGCAACGGCCGCCGGAAACGTTGAAAGAAAAACGACCCGGCTTGTAGCCGCGCTCGCGAGACTCCGGCAGCATGGCGTAAAGATCGCGAATCTGCGTGAAGACTCCGGTATAGGTTGCGGGATTCGAGCGCGGCGTGCGCCCGATCGGCGACTGATCGATGCGAATGACTTTGTCGACGTTCTCCGCCCCCATGATCGCCTTATGTTCACCGGCCTTCTCGCGCGAACGGTAAAGCTGGCGGGCCAGAGCGCGGTAAAGAATGTCATTCACCAGCGTGGACTTGCCCGAACCGGAAACCCCGGTCACGACGGTCATCACTCCCAGCGGGATGGTTACATCGAGATTCTTGAGATTGTTTTCCCGGGCGCCGAGAATGGTCAGCGCCGCTCCGTTTGTATGCCGCCGCTCCTCCCGCATTGCGATCTGCACTTTGCCGGAGATGTAAGCCCCGGTCAGCGAGTTGGGCTCGCGCATGATCTCTTCCGGAGTTCCGTGGGCCACCAGGCCGCCGCCGTGCCGTCCGGCGCCGGGCCCGAGGTCGATTACATAATCCGCGCGGCGAATCGTCTCTTCATCGTGTTCGACCACGAGCACCGTGTTGCCGAGGTCGCGCAGGTTTTCGAGCGCGTTCAGCAGGCGGCCGTTGTCGCGATGATGCAGGCCAATCGAAGGCTCATCCAGCACGTAGAGCACGCCACGCAGCTTCGACCCAATCTGCGTCGCCAGACGTATGCGCTGGCCTTCGCCGCCGGAAAGCGTAGCGGCTGAGCGGTCGAGTGAAATATAGTTCAGCCCCACCGCATTCAGAAACTGCAGCCGCTCGACTACTTCATGCATGACGCGGCCTGCAATCTTCTCCTCGCGGCCCGCGAGCTTGATGCCTTGCGCGACTTCGAGCGCCCCCGAAATCGGCAGCGCCGTGAATTCGGCGATCGACATGCCGTTTACCTTCACCGCGAGACTCTCCGGCCGCAGCCGCTTGCCCTGGCAGGCTGGACATTCCGTCGCGGACATGTGATCCATCAGCCAGTCACGATAGCCTTCCGACGTCGATTCTTCGAGGTTCTGTTTCAGATATCCGAAGATTCCGCGGAACCCGGTCTTGCCGCGGCCCGATTCACCGTTCAACAGCAGGTCCTGAATTTGCTCAGGAAATTTCTCGAACGGCTTGTTCAGATCAATGCCGTGCGCTGCCGCCACCACCTGCAAAGCGTGAATCAGCCCCTGCGAAGCCGAACCCGGCCCCAACCCGCCTTCGAGCAGCGGCTTCGACCAGTCGGTGATCACCTTCGCCGGATCGAAATCATACCGGCTGCCCAGGCCATGGCACTCCGGACAAGCTCCGTACATACTATTGAAAGAAAAAGACCGCGGCTCGAGTTGCGGCACGCTGATGCCGCAATCCGGACAAGCCAGCTTCTCGGAATAAAGCTGCTCGTCGCCGCCCACCACGGCGACCTGCACCAGACCGCCCGCCAGCTTCATCGCCAGTCCCACCGACATTTCCAGACGATGCTCGATCCCCGGCTTCACCAGCAGGCGGTCAATCACCACTTCGATAGTGTGGTTCTTGCGCTTGTCGAGATTGAGGTCGTCATCCAGATTCACCAGTTCGCCGTCGACGCGCGCCCGCTCGTAGCCATGCTTGAGCAGGGTCTCCATTTCTTTCTTGAATTCCCCTTTGCGGCCACGCACGATCGGCGCCAGCACCATTACACGGTCCTCAGGCGTCAGCTGCATCACCCGCTGCACGATCTGCTCGGCCGACTGGCGGCTGATGGGGCGGCCGCACTTGGGGCAATGGGGCACTCCGATGGAAGCGAATAGAAGACGAAGATAGTCGTAGATCTCGGTGATAGTGCCCACGGTCGAGCGCGGGCTGCGGCTGGTGGTCTTCTGCTCGATCGAAATGGAGGGACTAAGTCCATCAATTGCATCGACATCCGGGCGTTCCATCTGGTCCAGAAACTGTCTGGCGTAGGTCGAAAGCGTCTCTACGTAACGGCGTTGCCCCTCGGCATAGATCGTATCGAAAGCAAGCGAGGACTTGCCCGACCCGCTCAGCCCGGTCACCACGGTAAGGGTGTTACGCGGAATCTCAACGTCGATATTTTTCAGGTTATGCTGGCGCGCCCCGCGCACTGAAATCTTGGTAATGGCCATCTAGTTTGGGGTGGACTGCCCTTCCGTAATGTCGACAGGTCTACAGACATGTTCGACATTAGGAATGCACAGCTCTACTCCGTATCTTAATCGTCACTAGCGGCGAGCGTCAACGCAGGTAGATTGAAGGAGCCGCGTTAGTCCGATGCGAAGGCTGGGGTTGCGACATCTGACTTTGAACTTCTGACAGGGTGGTTGATCTTGATCTCGCTCTTCATGCCTCTCATTCTCTGCGTTACCGTACTCGTATCCGTCGGAATTGGCGTCCTCGCGGCTTATATCGCAGTCATCGGCATCCTGCATGCCTTCGGCAGAGCGTCGCGACCGCAACTTCGTCCCGCGGAAGCCCGCCCTCGGCTGATTCTCGTCCCCACGCAGCACCCTGCCAGCGGCGACTAGCAGCCACCTCACCGGACGGCTGTTCGCCACGCTTCTGGGAACTCCGCCGTGTTAGCATTTCAGTAGTCTCCTCTTCCCGGCGGCACGAGCATGGCCCGCACTGGTCCCATTCCGATTTCACTGGTTCCGGCGATGCTTCTGGGCATTCTTTTGTCCACGTATGCCCGCGCCGCCGAGCAGTCGCCGTGGCTTGAGATCCACTCCACGCACTTCACCGTCATCACCGACGCGGGAGAGAAAAAAGGCAAAGAAGTCGCCCTGCGCTTCGAGCAGATGCGGGCCGTCTTCGCTGTCCTGCTGATGAAGGAGCGCCTCCACGAGCCGCTGCCGCTGACGATCATCGCCTTCAAGAACGACAAGGACTATTACCAGACGGCGCCGCTGCGCCATGGCCGATCGACCTCAGCCCATCGCGTTCCCGGCTTCTTCCTGCCCGGCGAAGACCAGAACTTCATCGTGCTGAACCTTGCCGGAGGAGGAATCCTGGCGCGCCGTGGCCCACGACTTCGCCCACCTGCTGCTCAACTACAACTATCCCGAAGTCCAGGCATGGTTCGACGAAGGCCTGGCCGAATACTTCAGTTCCATCCGCGTCGACGACAGGAAGTACGAAATCGGCGGCGACCCTGAGCTGCATTCCTCCGCCACAGGCGGCAATCATCGAAGTCCCTCACTGAACTTCTCGGCGGACAAAATGGCGGCCAGTCCTGGCTCGCGCTGCCCGACCTGCTCACCACGAAGCCGGACAATTCAAGACTTCCACCGAAAGCACGCACCGACACACTCTTCTACGCGCAGTCCTGGATGACGATGCATTACCTGCTCCACGAGAAAAAGCTGCCGGAGACGGGAACCTATTTTGACCTGGTCGAGAACCAGCACGTGCCCGTGGAACAAGCCGTGCAGAAGGCCTACGGCATGACCTCCGGCCCAGTTCGACCAGGAGGTGAAAGATTACTTCCACTCGCTCGCGCCGTTGTTCCTCGCGCTCGACGCTTCCAGGCAACCGGGTTCTCACGCCAACATGCCGCAGGTCTACGAATTTCCGCGAGATCGTGGGACCGAACGACAGCGCGATCACATCCAAGTTTCTCTCCGAGGCTGATGCGCGCGCCATAGTGGATGACGTAAAGAGTCAGAATTCCCGACCGCCGCGACAGCCGCGCTGCAGGAGTTGCAAGCGCTGGCCACGGCGCCCAACCCAACACCTGCCAAGAAGGCCAACGAGAAAGACGCATAGACAATGAAAGACGAGGATGCGCGGCTCTTCCGGTCGCAGTCGCCGGCAATGAGATCGCCCATCGCGCTCTGGCCTGGGACCACCTGCAGCACGGCGAGTTTGAAGACGCCGCCGAAGAACTGGGTAACGCTGCCGCTCTCAACCGGAGCGATATGTGGATCCGCTACTACTTTTCGGTGCTGAAATACCGCATGTCGCAGGCCAGGCACGCCGACATTCAGGGACTGCCCAACATGATGCAGGACCTGCGCGCCGTGCTCGAATGGTATCCGGAATTCGCCGACGCCTATGACCTGTTGGCCAGTGCGCGCACGCGAAGGCGGTGGGCCGGTGGCGGCCATGCAGGCCGAGCGCGCTGCCATCGAACTCAGTCCGCGCAACCAGCAGTACGTTTACCATCTGGCGGAAATTTACGTCTGCCGACAAAAAGTGGGATGCCGCGCGAGCCTTGCTGGAATGGTTGAAGACCAGCAGCAATCCGCAGGTCGCTGCCGCGGCTCGCGAGCGGCTGGCGCAGCTCGCCAACGAGCAGAAATACGGCGTCTCAGCCGCGACCGCCGCTTCGGCAAGCAAACTCTCCAAGCCAAGTTCCCCGTTCGATGTGCTCGATCAGGACGCCGCCAAGCGCGCCGCAGCTGAGCAGGCGGCGCAATCCGGCACCGCGGACAGGCGGCCTACGAAGTTCTTCCAAGGGCCGGCTGGTGGATGTGGATTGTTCCCAGTCCCCGGCGGCCGTTCTCACCGTTTCCTCCGGTAGTGCAGTTCTCAAGCTGCGCACCGCCGATTACAAGTCGGTGCTGCTCATCGGGGCCGACACCTTCTCCTGCGAATGGAATAACCGCTCGGTCTCGGTGAATTACAAGTCCGGCGGAATGTCCGACGGCGATTTGGTGTCGTTGGAAGTGCGGTGAGGTTCGGGTCCCAGGTCCCTTCCTGTCCAAATTGATTCGGGGTAGCTGGTTTGCTAAGGTCGTCGTTATGCCCGAGCGTGTCATGTCCGAGCCAGTCACGTCCGAGAGTGTTATGTCCGAACGTCCTACCGAGCAGATACGCGAATTGCTCGACTCCCTTTATCGCGTGGATTCGGGACGAATTCTGGCAACTCTGATCCGCTTGCTGGGTGATTTTGATCTTGCCGAGGAGGCTATGCACGAGGCCTTTGCGGCTGCGCTGAGCCTGTGGCCGAGCAGTGGAGTGCCCGGCAACCCGCGACCATGGTTGATTTCGACGGCCCGGTTCAAAGCCATTGATACTTTGCGTCGACGGGCAAGATTTGATGCGTCTCAGGACGAGCTCGTCCACCATATCGAAGCACAATGGAGTTCGGCGGAGAGGTCCGATCCAGAGCGCAGCCTTGAGGAGCTTAGCCTTGAAGACGACCGGCTGCGCCTGATTTTTACCTGCTGTCATCCATCTCTCGCGCCGGAAGCGCGCGTTGCGCTCACCTTGCGTGAGGTGTGCGGGCTGACAACCGAGGAGATCGCAAAGGCCTTTCTCACCACTCCGCGGACGCTGGCGCAGCGCATTGTGCGCGCCAAGGCAAAGATTCGAGAAACACGGATTCCGTACGAGGTGCCGACGCCGCAGGAATTGCCGGAGCGGCTGGGCGCGGTGCTTCAGGTCATCTATCTCGTCTTTAACGAGGGTTATTCGGCTGCGGCGGGAGCGGAAGTAACGCGGGCCGAGCTAACCGGCGAGGCGATTCGACTGGGCCGGTTGCTGATGGAACTCCGGCCCGAGCCGGAAGTTATTGGGCTGCTTGCGCTGATGTTGCTGCAGGAATCCCGTCGCGCCGCGAGAATGTCTCCGACCGGAGAGCTGATTTTGCTGGAGAATCAAGATCGCGCGCTCTGGAACCAGGAGCAGATCGCGGAGGGAGTGGAGTTGCTGGAGAAAGCCCTGAAGTCCCAGCAGAAGTCTCGCCGCTTTGGCTCTTACACACTGCAGGCGGCGATTGCGGCCGTTCATGCGGAGGCGGAATCGGTCGCCGCGACCGACTGGCGGCGGATTGTTGCGCTTTACGACCGATTGGTGCGAATTCAGCCTTCGCCGGTTGTACAGCTCAATCGTGCCGTGGCCATTGCCATGCGCGATGGTCCAGAGGCGGGTCTGGCGCAGATCGACGCGGTGTTGGAACCTTCTCCTGGAAAACAAGGCGAATTGGCGAATTATTACTTGGCGTATTCCGCCCGCGCCGATATGTGCCGCAGGCTCGGCAGGACCGCTGAGGCTCGGGCGTCTTATGAGAAGGCGCTGGCGCTAACCCAACAGGAACCAGAGCGGCAATTCCTGCAGGAGCGGATTCGGCAGCTGAAATAAAGAAATGTCCGGTGGCGCATCGCTAGCGAAAAGCGGGGTACGTCCCGTCTGTCGCGACATTCCGAGATGCTAGATGCCATTTGTACACTTATAAGAGCACAAATTAGTACAATATGTTATCTTATGAGTGTATGCATTAGGCAATATATTCATCTATAGGTGCACACTAATTGCCACGTGTACACCTATAGGCTTACACCATTGGGAAGAGGTGGAAAGCATGCGCCCTGAATTCAGAAGACTACGAATCAAACAGATCGACCGAGCGTTGGAAGCATTCGCGGCTGCAAAGGACTCGCCACGTCCGCAGAAAGGGTGGCTTCGTGCTGTCCGCGAGGCGACCGGCATTACTATACGGCAGATGGCAATGCGACTTAAGAAAGCTCCTACTCTGGTTGCAAAGCTTGAGAAATCTGAAGCCGAATATCGCATCACGTTGGGAAGCCTCCGCGATGCTGCGGATGCTCTTGGGTGTCGGCTTGTCTACGCCATCGTCCCAAAAACCGGAAGCATCCAGGAACTTGCGGAGGAGCGCGCGAGAACCGAAGCTGCTGAAAACGTTCGCGCCGTTGAGCACAGCATGGCGTTGGAGGACCAAGCCGTTGGAGGAGTGCCAGAGAAAATCGAGGAAGAAACGAGACGAATCCTGAAGCGAACAGAAAAAAAGTGACGACAATCACGGCAACCAGCGACGGCAACACACCTCTCTCGCCGGACGAACTTGCAGACCTCATCCCGAATCTCGCTACCAAGGAAGAACTGAACGAGTGGGAGCGGGAGAACATTCTGCTTGCGAGGGGCTGGGCGATCGCAGACCGCACTAATGCAGTTGATATGGCCTCGGACGAGTACGTCCGAAAGCTCCACGGGAAGATGTTCGACCAAACGTGGAAGTGGGCGGGCGAGTATCGATGCACCGAAAAAAACATCGGGGTTCCATTCCATGACATTCGGGAGAAACTGATGGCGCTGTTCGGTGACATTCGCTATTGGATTGAGAACAGCACATACTCGCTCGATGAGATAGGCGTTCGATTTCATCATCGGCTTGTACTCATCCACCCATTTCCGAACGGTAATGGCAGGCATGCCCGGTTGATCGCAGACGTAGTTGCAATGAAGCGTGGCCATCCTGAATTTACGTGGGGTTCGGCTAATCTCGTCAAAGGAGGCGAAGCACGCAATAAATATCTGGAAGCGATCAGAACGGCGGATAATGGGGACATCCAGCCACTTCTCAAATTCGCCCGATCATGATCGGTCGCTGCTCCTGATTGCGGTAGCGTTCGTCTTCAACAGGAACCCGAGCGGCAATTCCTGCAAGAGCGGATTCGGCAGCTAAGATAAAAAACTCGACGACTTGTTGAATTCCGGTGGGACCGTTCGACTATGTGGTGAAGGCCGGGCAACCGGCCCGCCAGAAAGTGTTTCCTGGGTGATACGCCACGCGAAAAATCTGCAATTCGCGTGTCGAATCCCCGCCACCCCGTTCGACTAGTAAGTGGAGCCGCACCGCGCACTGGGCGCCAGGCAACATTCAGGCCCAGCGCGGTCAAAGCTCTTATATAAAAGTAGCGGCCCTGATACGGTGTCCGCACAACACTCGATACTCATTACACAAGGAGAACGCCATGCGCTTCATGATGATCATGTTTCCGAAAGTCTACGAAAACGCAAAACCCGGCTGGGCGCCCGACTTCAAAGACATGGAGGCAATGGGCAAGTACAACGAGCAGCTACAGAAAGCCGGCGTGCTGCTCGCACTCGACGGGCTGACCCCGCCCTCGACGATGAGCGCGCGCGTCACCTTCAAAAGCGGAAAATCGAAAGTGACCGACGGTCCGTTTACCGAAGCGAAGGAAGTGGTCGGCGGCTACTGGATCATCCAGGTGAAGTCGCGCGAAGAGGCGCTCGAATGGGCCTCGCGCATCCCCGGAAAAGATAACGAAATGGTCGAAGTTCGCCGGATGTTTGATCTAACCGACTTCGATCCCGAGACTCAAAAGGAGATCCAAAAGAAGTTCGGCGACGCCGTGGCCGCTGAGATGCGCCAGTAGTACAAAAAATCTCCGCGCCTTGTCGATTTCGCCAGATAAACCGGGGACAGACGGGACACTCGCCATTTGCTGGGCTTGGCCTTATCGTGAGCTACAAGTCAAAAGCCCCACTTCTCGCAAAGAACGCGAGAAATGGGGCACCCAGCCTATCTAAGGCATCATTCGCGAATGGGAGTGTGGGCCGCCCGCCGCGCTAACCGTAGGTGAGGTCGGTGCTCTGTCCGACTTCGATGATATAGCCGTCAGGGTCGCGGATGTAGCAGCGTATCTCGCCGTACTTGGGTATTGGTGGCGTAATGAACTCCGCTCCTCGACTTTTCCATAATTTGTAGCACGCTTGAATATCCGCAACGCGGAAATTCATAAAGCTGTTGATGTGATTCGGGTCGGGGACGCTGAGCGTTACCGTCGGCTTATCCGGAGTCGGCCCGCCCCCGACGTTCAGAATCATCCAGATATTCGCAAGCTGAAGGTACGGAGGCGCGTTGCCGTCACCCATGGTCAGAATGCGAGCGCCGAAGACCTTTTCGTAGTAGCGAGCCGATCGCTCGACGTCGGCGACGGTGAGAAAATGCGCGATGCTGATCCCCTCTTTCGGGGGCATCTCATAGCTCTTCTGGTCGATTTGTACGCTGGTCATTGACGTTCTCCTTTCGATATGGTGCTCATTAGAATACAGTGTCCCGCGAGTTCCGGTTCCACCGGAGGCCAGGGACGGTGATTGCAGCGCTCATAATCTCTCCAGCCACTCGTTAACTTGATTAAGCCAGAAAGCCGACGACGAATCTAACGGACGAACGTATCGATCCATACCAAAGTATTGGTTGGACATTGCCGGGCGCCCCCCAGCCTGTTTAGGGGATCCTTCACGAATGGGATCGTGGGCCACCCGCGCGTTAACCGTGCGTGGGCTAGGTGCTCTGTCCGACCTCGATAATATAGCCGTCAGGATCGCGGATGTAGCAGCGCGTCTCGCCGTACTTGGGTATCGGCTCCGTGATGAACTCTGCTCCTCGACTTTTCCATAATTTGTAGCAGGCTTGAATATCGGCAACGCGGATATTCATAAAGCTGCTGATCTTATCCGGGTCGGCGGGGACGCTGAGCGTTACCGTCGGCTTGTCCGGGGTGGGCCCACCCCCGACGTTGACAATGAGCCACGTATTCGCGATCTGAATGTGCCCGGACGTACCCTTGCTGTCGCCTAGGCTCAGAATGCGGCCGCCGAACACCTTTTCATAGAAGCGAGCTGATCGGTCGATGTCGGCGACGGTGATAAAAAGTGTGACCGTGAACCCCGCCGGCGGGGGCATGTCATAGCTCTCTTGTTCGATTTGCACGCTCATTTACGACTCCAATTCCGATAAACAATGCTCATCGGGGCGGGTGGCCTATACTTGCACTGATTTTCAGGCGGCATCAGCGAAAAACCGCCGAACGTAAGGCGAATATACTCAACTCGCAATCGACTGGTTCATCAACAGCCACAGTTAAGTTGATCTCTTACTCGTCGACCCTATATTTCCGCCAGTGCGCCATGCACAAGATGGATCGAGATCGCACCCTCGCCAACGGCTGACGCAACCCGCTTCACGTTTCCGGAGCGGATGTCTCCAACCGCAAAAACTGCTGGCAGGCTCGTCTCAAGCATCTGCGGCGACCGGCCAAGAGGCCATTTTTGTGGAGCGCTTGCCAGAACTGGATCGAGGTCCCGTCCTGTAAGAATAAAGCCCTGCTGATCAAGGACGACACAGCCACGCAACCAGTCGCTACGAGGTGACGCACCCGCCATCACGAAAATGTGCCGGATATCGCGCGTCGTCCGCTCCCCTGACGACCGGTCGAGCCAGGTGACCCGTTCGAGGTGCGATTCGCCCTCTAATGACACCAGTTCAGTCTGCAGATGCAGCTCGATCACCGGATGCTTTGTGATCCTCTGAGTCAGATAGCGTGACATCGTCTCCGAAAGTGTTTTTCCGCGAACCAGCATATAGACCTTCTGGGCAGTTTCCGCCAGGAAAATGGCTGCCTGGCCGGCCGAGTTTCCTCCGCCGATGACGACGACCTCATCACCCCCGCAGAGCTGTGATTCCATGAACGTGGCAGCGTAATAGATTCCATTTCCTTCGAACTTCTTCAGGTTGGCGACGTTCGGCGTATTGTATTGTGCTCCTGTGGCGATGATGATGCTGCGAGCCTGCAGAATATCGCCATTCTCCAGCGAAAGCCGATATGGCCTCTGATCGCAGTGGAACTTGACCACTCGCTGTCCCACCATCATCTGTGCGCCGAATTTTTCCGCCTGAACAACGCCACGGCGCGTGAGTTCCAGACCGGAGACGCCAGTGGGGAAGCCAAGGTAGTTCTCAATCTTTGAGCTCGAGCCCGCCTGTCCGCCGGGAAAGTCAGCCTCGATGACGGCAGTGTCTAAACCTTCTGAGGCTGCGTAAACCGCCGCCGCCAACCCGGCCGGACCAGCGCCCACAATGGCGACATCGAGAATGTGCGATTCATCGACTTTGCCCGAGAGCCCCAGGCATTCAGCCAGCTGTTGGGTCGTCGGGTTGCGCTGCACGGCCTTTCCGCTGCAAATCACAATAGGTATTTCGTCGATCTTCACATTAAAACGATCGAGCAGCTCCTGCGCGGTTGTGTCACTGTCAAGGTCGATATATGCGTGCGGGTGTCCGTTGCGGGTGAGAAACTCGCGCAACCGCAGCGTATTAGCCGAGTGACGCGATCCCAGAATAATGACGTTACCCATGCCGCCCGCAATGAGCGCGAGGCGTCGCCGGATAAATGCGCGCATGAAGATATCGCTGAGTTCGGCATCTTTCGCGATGAGCGAGCGCAAGGCACCGGAGCTAACTTCAAGAAATTCTCCCGACTCGGCCACACGTCCGCGCGCCATAGAGCCGGTTCCGGAGATCAAGACCATGTCTCCGGAAAAACCGCCAGGACGATGAGTCGCAAATACGTGCTCGCCAGAGAGCCTCGTGATTACAATATCGAGCTTTCCGGAAAGCAAAACAAACAAAGGCAAACGATCCCCGGCTTCGAATAGGATCTCTCCGGCCCGAACTGTTCTCACCGTGCCGTACGGCCGGATGCGGTCGATCTGGTTGGGAGTTAGCAGAGGGAAGGCCTCGGCTTGCCTCTCGGGTGAGTCTATCGATCGTAGAATTGACTCGGTCACTTATCTTTTCCTTTCCCAAATGGCCGATCCCGCATGACCAGATACGTGAGTTTCGACCAGTTCGCATCCGAGCCGATCAGTCCTTTTCGGCGAGTGGCGAGATGGCATCAGTCGTAATATGCTGGCAACTTCTTTTGCGCGTCGCTTTGCGCCTGATCGTGGTTGATCCAGAGCTGCGCATGTTCCTTCGCGATGACTGCCGCTATCTTGTCCATGGAGTGGAGCGAGGCCTGCTTGTTCCAGTTATTGTCGGGGACGTAGCGATGTTCGAAGCTTGTCTGAAAATGCACAACATCGCCGCTTAGGATCACCGCCCCAGTTTTAGGGAGCCTCACGAGCAAAGATTGGTGGCCGGGCGTGTGTCCCGGCGTGGAGAGCAGCACGAGGCTCCCGTCGCCAAAGATATCGTAGTCGCCGTTGACCAGCTTCACCGGGTGCTTCTTGTTGAACCCGACGGTGTCTTGCCGGCTTCCAGCCCATTCGTACTCGACTTTCTGTACAAGCATGAGCGTGTTGGGAAACATCTCGATATTTCCTGCGTGGTCCGGGTGGCTATGTGACACGGCCATCAGTTTGATGTCCGAAGGCTTAACGTGCATCTCTTCGAGCTGAGCAGCGAGCGTGATTGGCTTGCGCCAGATCGGGCCCGTGCCAGGCCCCCATTCGTGCAGCACCAACTCATGATTAGGCAGTTGCGCTACAGCATCATCAACGCCGGTATCCCACAGAAACCACCCTTGGCTGTGGTGGATCAGGTAGCAGTGCCCGGGGAAACCGACGGGCGTTCCGACATTGACTCCCGGTGTCCAGCGCGATTCGTCAGGCCCACTGCCGTCACCGCAGTCGATTACATAGAGGCGGTCCACTCCGGACTTGACCTGTGAGTTGGAGGCGGCGGAAATTTGCACGACAGGGATGGCGGTCGCCAGCGCCAAGACCGCAACCGAGAAGGCGAAGGTAACGTCTGCTTTCATGAAATCCTCCATTCGGGTGAAAAACTGGGGACAGACGGGACGGTGACGAATTTTCCATCGTCGAAAAATGGAAAAACGTCCCGTCAGTCCCCGGTTTCCGTCCGGTTTCCCTTCGATTTTATGCCGCTGAAACCGACTTCCTCCTCCCATCGAGTGCCGGTAGAAGAAGGTTCAGAAGCGCTTGATCAGAGAACGGGTTCTGACCTGAGATCAGCTCGCGATCTTGAACGACATAGCTCGACCACGGAGCGAGCACACTTACGTCACCGCCCGCTGTACGCAAGGCGAAGTCCGGGTAGAAGAGAACCTTACCCTCAATCTCAAGCGGTTCCCGCTGCTGCTCTTCCGCTGTCGAAAAGATGGTCATCTTATATCCCGAATAGATCCAGCCTTGAGCCTTTGCGTGGGCTCCAGCGGCATCGCCCGCCGCCAGCGCGGCGACCACTTCCTTCGAATTCGGAAGCGCCGAGAGAAGTGAAATCGGGCCATGGCAGAGCACTGCCGTAGGCTTGGATGTTTCATGAAAGTGTCTCATCACGGTGCCAGCGTCGGGATCATCGAGAAGATCGATCATCGGGCCGTGGCCGCCGGGGACGAAAACAGCGTCATATTGATCCAGGCCCGATGCGATGACATCCGCGATGCGGGTTGGATCTCTGAGCCCAGTCAGGCCGTCGCGGAATAACATATAGTCCTGAAGCCTGGCCGCGTCCCCGCCGAAGAAATCGGCGACCTCTGAATGCACATCCACTTGGGGCGCGTTGCCTTTGGGGTTGGCGAAGGTGATTTCGTAGCCCTCCTTCATCAGGGCGCGAACCGGAACCGTCAGCTCGTTGAGGTAGTAGCCTGCGCCCTTGTAACATCCGCCATCCTTCAAGGGCAAACCGCGACCACTCGATACCAGCACTAAGACTTTTCCTTTTGTTGTCATTCGTTTTCTCCTTTTTGAAATTGAATCTGTTCTGCTGAGATATGGAACCAAAACTGGGGAATATCAGCTACACCTTCATTTATCTGGCCTTGGCCGCCGCTTGCTCAATCAACTCCGCCACTTCTCCCGGGTGGGACAGCATGGCCAGATGATTAGCCGGTACGGTGACTGAGGTTGCCTTTATGGTCGCTGCTTCGGCTTTCTCGAGTTCCGGCGGAATCGCCCGGTCGTTGCCCGCGATCAGGGCCCATGAAGGCTTGCTCTTCCACGCAGCGGTCGTGACTGTGGCTCCGAAAACAGATGCTGACGTTTGACCCTGGGTTGCCGTTAGTATCCGCTGTTCACTGGCCGGGAGATCCTGCGCCATGTCCTCGGCAATTCCTTTTGGAGTCGCGGTTAGAAAACCCTGAGCGTCGGGCCGGAGCTCGCTGCCCAGCGGTGCGGGCGGGTACGGTTTGCTGACGGAATTGATGGATTCACCTTCCCCGAACGCGAACGCCGCCACGTAAACTAACCCGACAACCTTTGGGTCATTACCCGCTTCGGTAATCACCACGCCGGCGTAGGAATGGCCGACTAGTATTACGGGTCCGTCTTGCAACGCGATGATGCGCTTCGTCGCCGCGACATCGTCAGCCAGCGAGGTCAGAGGATTCTGCACAGCGACCACATGAAAACCCTTTGCTTGGAGGAGTGCAATTACTTTGGACCAGCATGATCCGTCCGCCCAGGCGCCGTGAACCAGGACGATATTTTTAACCCCTTGTGGGGAGTTCGTTTGAGCGAATCCTCTCATGTTGAGTCCGGACGACAGGATCAGCATCGTGCTTGCGATCAACGCTCTTCGGTACATTTGCGAGAGTTTCATTTCCATCTCCTCGTTGAACTAACTATCGCGATTAACCCAGAACACCTCTGGCATCAGCGGTTGATGCAGGCTATTCCCCCGGGAATCCGAACATCAACCACGACTGATTGGCTACCCAATGCGGGTACAGCTCCGTCATCTGATCGAACAGCTCCTGGTCGGACTTCGCGGTTTTCTGCAGCCGATCGAAGTCCTGCAGGTAACGCTTGGTTTCCTGGATCGTCGAGGGAGAGTCGGGCGCGCCAGGCTTCTTGTGACCCGCGACAACCATCGCCGGGTTCAGCGCCGCTAACCGGTCTAGCGCCGCGATCCAATTCTTTCGGCTCTCGGGGGTGGTGTCGCCGACGTATATGCGGCATTGGTTGTACACAACGTCGCCAGCGGCGACCAAGTCGATCGATGGAACATACAGAGACGTCGAATCGGGACTATCGGTGCGGCCCTGCTTGATGATGCGCAATTCGTGGCCCTCGAGAGTGAACGTGTCGCCCTCATAGGGCTCAGGTGGAACCAACTTGGTGGGCACTTGCCCAGGAAACAATCGGCGGGCCAACCGCTCCACCAGGGGAGTGAAAGACATCTGCATGGCGTTCACCGCCTCAGGCGTTGCGATGGCCCGAGCGGCCGGGAAACGGTCCAGCAGAATGCTCAGACCGTAGAAGTGGTCGAAATGGGCGTGCGTTATATAGATGGTCTCCAGGTTGCGGTTGTGCAGGGCGACCCAATCCGCGAGAGCCTCGGCCTCAGCCACTGTACCCATTGCGTCCACCAGCACCGCGTCGTGCTCGCCGAAGATTAAAGTCGACGTGATCGGGTCAAAGCCGAGTGGTTCGCCGAAGGGCTTTGGCCGCTCGCCGACCATAGTCTTTCCCGGGGCCGTGAAAACGTTCACACTTAGTGTGTTCGACTCAAGCGTGTTCGACGCGACAGGGGCGGTGACGCGCGCGGTCTCTTTCAGTCCATCTTTGACGTCCATTTGGTACTCCTTTCGATGTCAGAGCGAGTGACTGTTCAACGCGAAATTGGCAGAAGCGCGATGACGAGTCTATTGGACGAAAGCATCGATCAATGCCGAAGTTAGCCAGACACGGCAGCCCGCAAAACACCAACAGATATATTCACGATCTATGGTGTAGCGAGGGGTTTGTAAATAAGACCGATGACTATTCCGACGATAGTCCACTGGACGAAGTAAGCCACAGCCTGTTCCAGAGCGAGTTTCAGCCCGATGTTCAGGTTCACGTAGTTGTGCAGCACAAATCCGCAAACCACGAAAATGCCAATGAGAACGCCGAAGCGCGCACCTTCCGTAATGCCCGATCCGCCCGGATGGATCATTGCGAAAATTATGGCGACAACCAGGATCGCGATGAAAGTTGCGACCATTCCAATGGGCATAACAGCCATCATTTTTTCCTTAGGTCGGAATACGTCCGGGTACTTATGGGCTTCATTGATAAGGGCTGGCACCAGCCCGAGCAATATGAAACCGAAGGCAAAATACGCGACCACGCCACCAAGCGCCGCCAGCGCGAGACGTGAATAGTTCATTTGCACTCCTTTACAAATTGGGGATCAAAATCACAGTCGGTTCGGCAGGACTTCGAAAACAGCAAGGATTGTACACTGAGGTTTCCCATCCCTGGCACCATTGAACAATCACTGCCATCTCAGTTTTCCCCGAAGCTCTGCGAACCGGCCCATTCTCGAGATTGCCTTCTTCCGTCCCGGTTTGACAACATTCCAGGCAGTTGAAATAAAAACAATGGAGCAGCTGTCGATTTTCGGTCTCCGGAACGACTATCTGATAACAGATATCTGATAGCACAACGACGAGCTGCGGCTCTGAGTTATAGGAAACAAGGAGGAATCGATGAAATACATCTGTTTGGGCTATATCGAGCCCGGCAAGTTCGAAAGCATGTCTGAGAGCGAGCGCAACACCACGCTGGACGAGTGTTTTAGCTACAACGACGAACTGCGGAAGAACGGACATCTGGTCGCTGAGGAACCTCTTCAGCCCGCCAAGACGGCGGTGACCGTGTGTTGGAAGAACGGAAAGGTTGCAGTGACAGACGGTCCGTACGCGGAAACGAAGGAGCAATTGGGTGGCATTCAGGTGCTTGAAGCGCGAGATCTGAATCACGCAATTCAGCTCATTTCCCAATGTCCGGGAGTGAGGTTGAAGTGTGGAACAATCGAGATACGTCCAGCGGCGGATATAAACGAAATCGATGAGAGAGAGCGAGCGGCGGCGGCGAAAGGGCACCTCGCGGTGAGGGCGGCAAGAATGATGACGGAAAGAATGATTGAGTCAGTGCAGTGGAAGGCCCTTAGGGCAGCGGCTGCCAGAGCTCGATCTTATTCCCATCCGAGTCATAGATCCAGGCAAAGCGACCGTAGGATTCATCCATTCGTTTGGCGTCAATCTTTACTCCCTCTTGCTTTAAGCGGTCGAGCAAAGCATCCATATCGTCCACGATGTAGTTGATCATGAACGGTGCGGGGCTGGGATCGAGATACTTAGTGGTGGCGGGAAAAACAGTCCAAACCGTAACGTGTTCCTTTTGCGGGTCGTCGTGCTCGCGCCACGGGAGCATCGCGCCCGAGCCTTTGTCAGTCAGTCCAAGATGCTTCGAATACCATTCGCGCATCTGATCACGATTAGCGGATTTGAAGAAGATACCGCCGATTCCAAGAATGCGCCCGCGCTGCTCCGTTTTGACAGGCGCCTTCGACTTTTCAGGTTGCGGAGATTGCACGTCCTGTCCTCCCTTTGAGTAGGCCGAGATGAGCAACAGCGAGCCGAGCGCAATTGTGCTCCACGCTATTCCTTGCATCGGCGGATTATACATAAGGTTCGATCCGAATGGAGAAATCGGTTCGCCCATCCCTCTGGTCGGAATGACAAGATGGTTGAGGTAACGGGGAGATGGCCTTGGCGAGCGCATAAGAAACCCTCCCGCTGCAAACGGGAGGGTTGGTAATTGCAGAACCAGCAGGTCTAGGCGCGGACGACGTTGCCCGCCTGAAAGCCTTTGGGACCTTTGAGCAGATCAAACTCCACGGTCTCACCCTCGTTGAGCGAGCGGTAGCCGTTCTCCTGAATGGCGGAGAAATGCACGAAAACGTCCTCTCCCGTGGAGCGCTGGATAAATCCATATCCCTTCGCCCCGTTGAACCACTTTACTGTTCCTTTCTCTCTCACAGAAAAACTCCTTTCCCTGATCATCAAGAATTAGTTCCCTGGACTTCCCGCATCGTAGCCCCGAACCGCGGAGCGCCCCCTCGAGAAAACCAGTGAAACTCGGTTGCGTCTCTCTGTGCCGGAGAAACTGCCCCAAAGCAAAAGACTCCTGGTTCTACGACGCGTAAAGAAAATGCGACGAGAACTTCCGGAGCCCTGGACCATCGGCGCTGATTTCTACCGCCCTGCTCAAGACATCAACCTGCCTTACCCACTCAATCCCCGACTCTCATCGGTTCATGAGCAACAGATAATAAGGAGTATTAAATCGTTACGCAAGAAAAATTAGTGAAAATAACCTCGGGTCACATCTAAATCTTTAACAAGGTATAAGAAACGGCGCGCCTTAGCCCCTAGACCTTCGTTCATTGGAGAACCGAAACCCAGCCGCAACCCTTTGATAGGATTAGACGAGAACTCTTGCTCGATCAAACCATAGCTCCCGTTTCCCGCCCCGCAAGGGAGGCACCGACCCTCCCCAGGCGCCCGCCCCGCCGGCGTTTCTCGGGGATGGCGATTTCGACCGCGAAATACCTACTCCGCACCGACGTGCACACCTTTGCCTTCTCCGTCGCCGCCAACTCCATCCTCTCGTTCTTTCCTTTCGTAGTCTTATTGATGACGCTTATCCGGCGCGTTTTCCACTCGCGGGTCATGTATGACGTAGTGGTCGAGTTGCTGCGCGATTACCTTCCCGCCGGCCAGGAGTTCGTCATCCGCAACCTGAACGCCATGGTGGACGCACGCCAGCGGGTGCAAGTCGTCTCTGTAATCATCCTGCTGGTCACCTCGACCGGCGTCTTCGTGCCGCTCGAGGTTGCGCTCAACCGCATCTGGCGCATACCTAATAACCGCTCTTATCTCGGCAATCAATTGGTCTCGCTCGGCCTGGCGTTCGCTTGTGGCGTTCTCGCTCTGCTCTCCATTGGAATGACCGCAGGGGTCGTGCGGCCGTTCGAGTTCCTGCTGCGCGGCCATGCCATGGGGCTGGTGCGCTTTGCTGGATTCATCGCGATGAAAGTCTTTGCCATCGCCGCAAGCATCGCCATCTTTTTCCTCATCTACTGGGTACTTCCCAACGGCAAGGTTCCGGCGCGTGCCGTGCTGCCCACCGCCATCATTATGGGTCTGCTCTCGGAAGCGCTGAAGTACGGCTACATCATGGCCCTGCCGCGGCTCAATTTCGCCGAAGTCTACGGGCCCTTCGCGCTCTCGGTGAGCCTTATGTTCTGGGCGTTCCTGACCGGTCTGCTGCTGCTCGCCGGCGCCAATCTGAGCGCGGAAGAGTATCAGCGGCACGTCCAACCCAGAGTGGGAACGGCTCTCTAATCCACAGGCTCGCTGTGACGTCCGTCACTGCACCGCTCCGGCTCCTCAACTAGGATGTTCTCGGTTTCCCAGATTCCTCCGAGCAGACAATCTTTCCAGGTGATGGTTGTGACCAGGAGTTACGGGCGTCTGCTCGCCGCTTTCTCGCTGATCTTCGTTGCGTCTCTGCTCATGCGCGGTCAGGATGCCGCCGCAGATCGTTCTTCTGCCCTAGCCCCTACCCTTCCCCCGAAACGGTCACCGCCAGCGTACGCGGCGCCGATTGTACCCATCCGGATTCCTCTGCCGTCTAATCTGCCCCCGCGCTACCCGGGAACTCCAAGCCCTGGCGTTTTTCAGCACCTCGTTCGAGCCGCCGGGATCATTTTCTCCGGCCGCGTCACCTTCGTTGGACATGCCGTCTCATCCTCCCGCCCAGATCCTGCCTCCACCACGGTCACCTTCCAGGTTGAACATGCCATCCGCGGCGCCTCGACGGGTCAGCGTCTGACGATCCACGAGTGGGCTGGCCTTTGGATCAAAGGCGAACGCTATCGGGTTGGCCAGCGCGTCCTATTGTTTCTTTATTCCCCGGGCAAGCTGGGCCTCACCAGTCCAGTGGCCGGAGGCATGGGCAGATTCACGGTGGATTCCCAGGGTCAGATCGTGATGAGCGCACAGCACGTCGCAACCCTGGCGGCGGATCCTCTCCTGGGCGGAAAAACCCTCGTCCCCTACGCCGACTTCGCACTGGCCGTGCGCCGTTCCAGCCAGGAGGAATGAGCCAGACGTGACCATACTGAAGAACATCGCCGCACGCTCATTCTTCTTCCGGCTGGCAACAGCCCTGGCCATCGTCCTTTTATTCGCTGTACTTGCGCGTGCCGGCGGTCCTGAGTATGTGGCAGGTTCCAGCTACTTCGACTCTTCAACCATGGGCCAGCCCATTACTTGGTCCCTTGGTCGGGTGAACTATTACACTGACCAAGGTGATCTCAGCCCCATCCTGCCTAACGCCGCGGCTAACTTGCTCGTCGCCAACGCCTTCAGTCAATGGACTGCCGTTTCCACCGCGGCCCTCACAGCCACGGGCGCGGGCCAGCTCGCCGAAGATGTGAATGGCGCCAATATCGCTGTCAACTCCAACGGAACCGTCACCGCCCCAGCCGACATCGCCCCCTCTGCCACGCAATCGCCCGTGGGGATCGTCTACGACTTCGACGGTTCAGTAACGGACGCCTTGCTCGGCGCCGGTGCCGGCGCGCCCTCGCAATGTTTCTGGAACGCCGTCTACGGCGGCGCAGACAACTTCGGTGCAGGCGCGAATTTCCTCCACGCGCTGGTGGTGATCAACGGCCAGTGCGCGCTGCAGTCGTCGCAACTCACAGACGTTGAATACCGGCTGGTGCGAGTGCTCGGCGGCGTGCTCGGCCTGGGATGGTCGCAGATGAATCTGAATGTGATCACCCGTGATCCTCCTCCAACGTCCGATGACTACGCCGGGTTTCCCGTCATGCACTACGTCGACCCGGTTGGTTGCGTGCCGATCACGGTGTGCTACGCCAATCCCTACCAGCTCGCCTCCGATGATGTGGCCGCGCTGTCGCGCCTCTATCCCGCCTCGGTTCCGCCCACTACCGCTCGCATTTACGGATCGGTTTATTTCGTGAACCCTCTGGGAGGGATCGCCCAACCTATGCAAGGCGTGAACGTGGTCGCGCGCTGGATTGATCCTTCCACCAACCAACCTTCGGACAAATACGGAGCTTCGTCGGTTTCCGGATTCCTCTTCACCGGCAACACCGGCAATCCCATCACCGGCTTAGCTGACCCGTTGGGAAATGCCTACAGCGAGTTCGGATCAAGCGATCAGACGCTGGAAGGATTCTTCGATCTCGGGGGATTACCGATCCCGGGCGGCGCAAGCACGGCGCAGTACCAGCTTGCGGTCGAGGCTCTGGATCCATTGTGGTCCGCCGGCGTGTGCCCCTACGACCCGTCGCAAGTCGCACCCTCGGGAACTTTCCAGGCCATTCTGGTGACCGTGGGAGTTGGCGGCGACTTTGAGCAGAACATCCTTATGTCCGGCAGCGCCCAGCCGGTCCCGCCGTTTGCTGCGACTGAGACCTGGAGCGCACCAGCTGTGGTTCCCGCCCCAGGCGATTGGGTCGGCTCCCTGGGCGGCTATGGCGATGTTGGCTACTTCCTGATCACCGCCCAGGCTAACCGCACGCTGTCGGTAGCCGTCACCGCGCTGGATGAAACTGGCGCACCCAGCGAGTCGAAAGCCGCACCTGTGATTGGCATGTGGACGCTGGGTGATCCGCCGGGTACCGCTCCTCCAACTCTCACCCCGGTCCCATTCAACGTATTGAGCTTTGGCATGAGCCGTCTCGATGCGCAAGTCCTGAGTTCGAACAGCTTCATCATCGGCATCGCCGATCTGCGCGGCGACGGCCGCCCTGATTACCACTACCACGCCCACGTGCTCTACGGAGACTCGGTCAACCCGCCACGTCTCCCGGTCAGTGGTGGTGCGATCATTTTGCAGGGTACGGGTTTTGCGCCCAGCCTCGATGTCGCAATTGGCGTCTCAAGCACGCCGCTGCTGGCGACCAATGCCAGCCAAATGCTGGCAGCCGCTCCCGCGCAAAGCGACGGACCTCAAACCATCACCATCAGCGATCCGGTGAGTGGGGCATTCTCGATCATGACCAATGCACTCACGTTCGGTGCCGCTTCCACCGACAGCATCGTCTTGTTGCGGGGAGTGAGCCCTCCCACGCCCGTTGGAACTCAGGCCGTCAACCCAGTGACGGTGAGGGTGGTTGCCTCCGACGGCATCACCCCGGTGAATGGCGCAACCGTGGGATGGACCACCACCAACGGCGCCACTCTCTACGCCTGCACCGGCGCTTCCAGCTGCTTGGTGATGAGCGATGAAAGCGGAATCGCTTCCACCTGGGTTACGCCCGCCGCTGCGGGGAATTCGGTGATCACCGCGACCCTCGCCCCCGGCGTCTACAGCCCGGCTCGGTCGGTCGGGTCTACGCTGACGGGCACGTCTTTGTCTTCGCAGATAGGAGTCACCACGCCCAACCTCTGGATCGCTCAGGGAGCATCGCTCAGCGTGCCGCTGACTGCGCGGGTTGTAAGCCTGGGCGTGCCACAGAGTGGCAAACAGGTGAACTTCTTAATCGATCAGGGCTCCGGCTCGCTCAGTTCCGGAAGCGGCATGACCAATAGCGACGGCGACGCGTCGGTCACGCTGACCTTGACGAACTTTGCCGTCAGTATGCAGCTCAGCGCTTGCGTCGCGCCCGGCAACAACCCTTGCCAAAACATCTCTGCGAACGCTGTGGCTGCCGCGATGGTCAATCTGCAAGCCGTGGCCGGCGCGGGCCAGGTGGTCACGGGAGCGGCGTTTCATCCCCTGATAGTCCGCGTCACCGACTCCTCCACGCCGCCGAATCCTGTCCTCGGGGCGAGCGTGCTGTTTCAATCCACCGTGCTGCGACCAATGGGGAACAATTTAACATCGACGCCGGGCGACCCTACAGTCATGCAAACGGGCATGCCCGTCATCCTCGGCGCCAGCAAGACCCCCCTGCAGAGCGACGCCAACGGCCTGGCCAGCTTCGTTCCGACAGTGGGATCTTTCACCGGTCCGCTGGAGATTGAGATTCAGGTATCGGCGGGAACCACGGCCGCGCTGCAGGATGTGATGGAGACTTTTCCGGCCGGCAGCAGCACCAACAACTCAGTCACCCCATCTGATAAATTGGCTGGCCCTTCGAGGAGGACCAAGCAGTGAGTCAGCATAGATACTGCCTCTTGCCTGCAGTGCTACTGGCGCAAATTGCGCTAGCGCAAGATCAGCCTCGGGTGTACCTTCAGGCGGCCAGCTACGGCAATACCTGGGCGGCGCGCCGTGACCAATCGATAGAAATGGCCAAAGACTTCCAGAAGAGATGCCCTCGCGCCGCCCTCACTATCTCCCAGGAAAAAGCGGACTACATAGTGATCCTCAATCACCTCGAGGTGGGACTGCTCGTGCGTGACAATCAGATTGAGGTCGCCAATAAGGATGGAGACGTACTTTCAACGTTGGAAAAAGGCGGCATCAGAAAAGAGGTGGAAGACATCTGCCGTTTGATCCTCGCTGACTGGCAGAAACACCTGGATCCCAAGCCGATATCCCCGGCAGCTACCCCAGCGCCTGCACCTCTCGACGATTCCGCATCGGCGAGGCAAGACTTTTGCCGAGGCGGCCGACAATAAACTCCGCAACGAATCGGCGGGTTTTGCCGAGGTGGTGAACACAACGCTGGTAGTCCACAGTATCTATGCCGACAAAGAACATTACGATTCATTGGTAGGAGATCAAGAGTTTACGACCGAACTTCGTCGCCGAGGATTCACTGAGTTTCTATACACCAATGACCGAAAGAAAACGTTTAGGTGGCAAGCGAACGAACGAGCACCGAAATCTCCTTTTTCGTTTTGAAGGGGGCTCGAGTGGAGATGCCAGCGCCAGAAAAGAAGAAACCGAAGGCGGAGCAAAAGAAGGGCGCCGCATGAAGGATTCTGGCCGACTGATCGCGCTCGTGGCGATGCTCGCAGCTCTCGCGAGTTGCACGAAAACGGAGCCACGGAGTGCTCAGACCTCTGCGGCCCTGGCAGTGAGCGCAAGTCCAGCGCCTCCTCCTCAGCAAGAACTAGCCAAGCCCCAATCCGAGAGCAAGGAACGTCCGACTGCATTCTTTGACTACAGGGGCTTGAGGCTGGGGATGAGCGGAGAGGCCGCCTTGGAAGTCCTAAGAGCGATAGAACAGAAACAGTGGGACGAGGACTGCTCTGGCGGTCGTTGCGACGAAGCGTATCGCCATTCCCCAGAGTGCGGCGACTTGGCGTGCGGCAACGGCGGAGGTCTCGATGTCTACCTGAATGCGGGCCGCGTGTGGGGCATCCAGCAGAACCTAGGCGGAGTGAGCATCGAATCGTATGTGCTCGCCTTAGCGAGGAAGTACGGGGAGCCAAGAGTCGAACGCCGCACGTACCGAAACGGCTTGGGGAACGAGTCTCACGGCAATGCTTGGCTCTGGGGAGACCATGCGCGCGACTCTCTTCAGGTCATGGAGGTCTGTGCGGGGGCCAGTAACACGCTGGAAGACATGCCGGACATAGGCTGTCTCGTTCTGCACTCCTTCGCGTATGCTCCAAAGCAAGCCACGCCGACAATCTGACTCAACGGACCTCGAACGTTAACAATGTTTAACGCCCGCGAAGTCCCACTGGGTCTGTGAAGTGGATAGTCCCGACAACTCTGGCCAATCGGAATGACAGACTCCAACCGAAGCCTGATTCACTTCTTCGTCCCCTGATCTTTAGTCCATTGATCTACCCAGGCATTCACCGTTTCATACCACAGCCGCGAATTCTGCGGCTTCAGCACCCAGTGGCCTTCATCGGGGAAATACAGCATCTTTGACGGCACGCCTTCCATCTGCAGCGTGGTGAAAAGCTGCAGGCCTTCGCTTACGTCGAGGCGGTAGTCGCGCTGGCCGTGGATGACCAGCGTCGGCGTCTTGAAATTCTTCGCATACTGGTGCGGCGACCACTTCTGGTAGCTGGCGCGGTTGTCGTAGGGAGTGCCTTTGAACTCCCAGTTGTTGAACCAGAGTTCTTCGGTGGTGCCCCACGCGGATTCGGCGTTGAACATGCCATCGTGCGACACGATGCACTTGAAGCGGTCGGTGTGGCCGAGAATCCAGTTGGCCATGTATCCACCGTAGCTGGCGCCGAGCGCGCATTCCCGGTCCTTATCGATGAAGGGGTAGGCCTTCTCGGCGTAGTCGAGGCCCTTCATCAGGTCTTCAAACGGAGCGCCGCCCCAGTCGCCGTTGATGGCATCGATGAACTTCTGCCCATAGCCGGTCGAGCCGTGGAAGTTAATCATGATGACCACGTATCCCCGGCCTGACGCAGTTGGTGCGGCAAAGAGTTCGGGATTCCAACGGAAGCTCCAGTCGTCTCCCCAGGCGCCCTCCGGGCCGCCGTGGATGAGGAACTTCACGGGATATTTCCTCGAGGCATCGAAGTTCGGCGGCTTGACGAGAAAGCCTTCAACCCTGTCGCCGTGCGCGCCGGTGAACCAGAAATTCGACCATGGAGTTAGCACCAACTCGGTGGACATTTGATCGTTCAAAGCCGTCAGCTTCCTCGGGTTTTTGTTGCGGGAGCTGGGCGGAAGCAAATCGTATTCGGCTGGCCACTGGACCGCGAAGATTTCATTTGGTCTTCCGATGGACGTTCTTGTGAAAAACAGATAAGTACGGGCCCCCACGTTAGAGCCAGTGTTGGTCTTCACGATTGCAAGATCGCCGTTAAAACCCGAAACAACCGGACTGGGCTGGTTGCGATCGTCATCAACCTTCCTCATGAAAATTGGCGACTCGCCGCTCTGTTCCGCTGTAAAGAAGAGACGATCGGAGTCCGGTGACCAGACAAAGCTTCCCACCCAGCGATCGAAGTCCTCCGTCAGATTCTTCTTCTCGCCCGTCTTGCGGTCGTACAGCATCAACCGGAAGCGGTCGCTCTCGTATCCCGGCCTCTGCTGGGCGCGGTAGGCGATGTAGCGGCCATCGGGCGAATAGAGCGGCGTCGAGTCGCTGGCGGGATTGTCGGCGGTGATGTTCTTTGCCTGGATAGATCCGGCCGGGCCGCTGACCGGGACGATCCAGAGATCGTTGTTGGTGGAAGCGGCTGGATTCTTGTCGTGATTCGAGGTGTAGCAAACCTCCTGCCCGTCAGGCGAGAAGGCGTAGTTATCCTGCCCGCCGAGCGAGAACACAGGCGCATCGTAGTCGCCGGGAGTGAGATCGCGCGGAAGAAAATAACTCGACGGACCGCTGAAGGCGCTGAAGTGCTCGGCTGAAATCACAAAAATGTGCGTCCGCTTGCCTTCTTTGTAGGCATTCCAGTGGCGATAGAGGAGGTGGGTGAAGATCAGCGCCTTCACCTTAGCGTCCTCATGCTCCTTCAGCTCTTTTGCATCGCACTCCTGCTCTTGCTCCGGCCAGCCGTCGCACTGTGGATACACGTCAGACGTAAAAAGAATGTTCTTCCCATCCGGTGACCAGAGCTCACCGCCGGCCTCGGTCGCGATCGAAGTAAGTTTGTGGATGGCGGTGACTGCTCCCACCGCACCATCGAAATCCGCAATCCAGACTTGCGATCCGCCTTCCTTAGTCGAAAGAAACGCAAATCGCTTCCCGTCCGGCGCCCAGCGCGGGCGGTCGGCGTCCTGATCGGCAACGATCTCCCGCTCTTCTCGTTCGACCCGCTTCCCGCCGTAGGCACAATCCAGATATGCGGCGTCTTCGTGTTGGCCTCGAGATCCACATCGACCACGCTGAAGATCACCCACTTGCCGTCCGGCGAAACCTCAGGCTCGCCCACACGCCTGAGCTTCATCATGTCCTCGAAGGTGATGGGATGCCTCGCCTGCGCGAAGGCGGACAACGTCAGAACGATGAGGGCAAGAAAGGCAAAAGGCAAACGGAGCATGACGACTCTCCTCGGCAAAGGCATGAGTGTAGCAGGGGAGAGCTTCCCGCTTCTAGCTCCTGGCCTCTGCGGCGCGGCAAACCCTTTTGGTCACGACGCATCCAAATAAATGGCAGAACTGCAGCGCCCTGCCCCCGGCCTCGCTGAGCGGAGAGAGGTTGGGGGAGGGCCGCCGCGGTAAACGCTGCATCTCTACGGAACGCCCAAATCCAGTAAACTAGAGATATGCGACTAGCTTCTCGCAGTGCTCCTATTCCTTACCCTCCTGGCGAGTGTGCTGGCAGCTCTGCCCGCCGCCGCGCAGGAAGGCGCCCTCGATAACACGCCGCCCACGGGCGTCACGCCCGAGGAAATCATCACGCGCTTCGCCGCCCGGGAGAAACTGTTCAAGGACGCTCGCGAGCATTACACCTACCGCCAAGACATCAAGGTGCAGACTCGCGACGGCAACACGGTCACCGGCGAGTATCACGAGGTCTTCGACGTGCTTTACGACGACAAAGGCCATCGCGTCGAAAACGTCGTCTTCGCGCCCCAATCCACGCTGGAGCAGGGAGGGCTCGTGGCTCGACGAAGGCGACGTCCAGGATTTCCGCAACCGCCTGCCCTTCGTGCTCACCACTGAAGAGGTTCCCGAATACAACATTCTCTACGTCGGCCAGCAGCAGGAAGACACGTTGCACTGTTACGTCTTCGACATTGCGCCCAAACAGATTGTCGGCAAGAAGCGCTACTTCCAGGGCCGCATCTGGGTGGACGATCGCGATTTCCAGATCGTAAAGACCTATGGCCAAGCCGTCCCCGAGACTCGCGACACGAAAAAGAAGGGCAAGGCAGAACACCTATACCCAAAGTTCACCACCTGGCGCGAGCAGATCGATAACCAGTACTGGTTCCCCACCTACACGCGCGCCGATGATACTCTGCAGTTCAACACGGGCGACATTCACATCCGCGAGATCGTCAAGTATGAGGACTACAAGCGCTTCGGTTCCAGCGTGAAGATTCTGTATCAGGGGCAGGAGGTTCCGAAGTCGGATCAAAAGGATCAGAAACCGCCGCAGACTCCCGATCAGACTCCGGATCAGAAGAAGCCGGACGCGACCACGCCGAATCCGCAGAAGTAAAGTTTCAGAGTTTCAGAGTTTCAAGGTTTCGAACCCAGCTGGGCTCGTCCTTTGCGCAAGGAGTCGATCAGGCGGTTCAGGAGACCTAGGACTTGGTAGGTATCCTCGTCCAAGGCCTTGTAGCGATCCGCCTGGAGGTAATTCAGATCCACCGCAATGGCTAGTTGGGTATCGAGTTCCAACAAAGAGCCGCGCGCTTGCCCGAGGAAGTGGCAGAATTCGCCAGACGTCAACCTGCCTTGGCCCTCTGCGATGTTTGAGGGCACCGAAACCGCGGCCCGTCTAATTTGAGAAGTTAGGCCGTAGGTCTCAGGCTTCGGGAACTGCTCCGTGGCCTGGTAAACCTGAGCAGCCAGAGCCTTGGCCTTCTGCCATACGAGCAGTTCACGATAGGAACGCGCCACAGCTAAGTCTAGGTTTCAAGGTTCCAAAGTTTCAAGGTTTCAAGGCAGAAAAGCACTGGCCTTGTTCCCACTTTGAAACCTTGAAACTCTGAAACTTTGAAACTTAGTAGAACAGATACTTCCGCCACTTATCGTCGCTGCGGCCCATCAGCCGCATGATGTGCCGGCTGGTGTGGAGGTTGAAGGCGCGGGGCTCGCGCATCAGCTTCATGCCGGCTTCGAGGGGAAACTGGTTGCCCTTGCGCCGGTTGCAGGGATGGCAGCAGGCCACCAGGTTTTCCCAGGTGGACGAGCCTCCGCGGGAGCGGGGGATCACGTGATCGAGTGTCAACTCGCCGGAGGGCAGCACGGTGGCGCAATACTGGCAGGTGTTGCGGTCGCGCAGCAGGATATTCTTCCGCGACAGAGCGCGGCTCTGGTGCGGGATGCGGCGGTACTCCAGCAGGCGGATCACCGAGGGCACGCGCATGGCGATGCGCGCTGCATGCAGGAAGTGTCCATTCTCCTCTTCCGTCATGGCCACGCCCTTGAGCACCAGCACCAGCGCGCGCCGCGCCGCACAAACATTAATGGGCTCGTAGGAGGCATTCAGCACCAGCACGGGCGCGTGCAGCGCGTTGCCGTTGCTGTCGCGATGCATCGCCGCCGCCGCGAACAGGCCGGCGGCATGCCGTCCCGGTGGTCCTGCCTCGGTTTCGATCCTGGCTGACATAAATCTGGTTTCTACAATCTGGGTTTCTGCAGTCTAGGTTCCTACGGCTTTAGCCAATGGAACCGGCTCCGCTCCGATTCTTCCGTCTATCTGACTGTCTTCATGGCCTGGTCCCGATCTCGGCATGCTGCGCCGAGATTTTCAGGGTGCGCGCCACAGTGGCGACCCAGACCTTGGTCGCGCCGGCGCGGCGCAAGACCCGCGCGCATTCCGAAACGGTGGCGCCGGTGGTGTAAACGTCATCCACCACCAGCACTTCACGGCCTTTCACCAGCTCGGGCTGCGCCACTCCAAAAGCGCCCCGCAGATTCTCGCGGCGCTGGTGGCTGGTGAGGCCAATCTGTGACGCCGTATCACGCTTTCTCTCGAGCACTCCCGCGCCCAAACGCAAGCGGATTCCTGGAGAGCTGAGTTTCATTGCGGCGCGCGCAATCAGTTCCGCCTGGTTGAAGCCGCGCTGGCGAAGCTTGGTACGGTGCAACGGCACAGGGATCACAGCCACCGCGTCCGCCGGAAATTCCGGTTCGAGCGTTGCGATCGCCTCAGCCAGCATTCGTCCGAGGACGTTGGCCGCCGGGCGCACGCCGCCATACTTCAGCATATGAATCAGCTCGCGCAGTCCGCTCTCGTAGCTGCCGTACGCGACCGCTCGCACAAAGGGTGGTTCGATGCGGCGGCATAGCCCGCACCGAGGCTCGTCTGGACCGCCAGCAAAGGCGTACGAAGAAAATAACCGCTCGCCGCAAATGGTGCAGACTCCGCCCGCGATCGCGGGCATGGCATCGAGGCATTCCTGGCAGACTGGGAGACGCGAAATCCTCACCAGGGGCGTCCCGCAGATGCGGCAATCGGAGGGAAACAAAACGGCGAAGAAACTTTCGGCAATCTGGCCAGCCCAGCTTCGGTCGGCCCGGACCTTGACGGTCCCGGAAGCAATAGAAGGGCCTGCCACTGCAGCTTTGGCCTGGCTAGCCCGAGTTCTGTCCCCACTACTGCTGAAGACGGCCTCCGTGTCGCCCGCAGGAAATCCTACTTGGGAGGGCGACTCAGCGATTGCCTGCTTAACCAGCAGTATAACGGCGGCCGGGTCCGCTAGGCAACGTTACGATTGGGTCGAGGCTCCGGGGTTGCGACCTTCTTGACCGGTTCCGGCAGCCGCTCCTTCACCGGCACGAATAACAAACGATAGTCCCGCCGGAAGCATTCCGCGCAGCGCACCGGCTGCAAAAGAAGAATCGGCAGCAGCCAGCGTTCGAAGAACGTCCGGCGCCGCGAGCGGAATCCGGTGTCGCTGCCGCAATCGTCGCAGTGAAATTCAAGATATCGCTGAAACCAGAGCTGGTCGGGAGAGTTGTTCACCACACTACACCTCGGAACGACAAGACTACGAAGGGGCGAGCGACCGATTAACGCCATTCTACCCCTAAGCGCGAAGCAAGCCAATCGGAGTCTGACTCGGTGGGCCCAGGCTGGAACCCGCACCGCACTTGTAATGCAGGCCGTCCGCCATGCTAACGTGCCGCCGTTTAGTGTTTTGAATAAGTTACGGCACGACATTGCTTTCATCTCACGCCTTACGAGGATTCCACTTATGAGTAGTCCAGTCCCCGAATCAGGAACTGGTGTCAAGAAACACGTCCCTTTTGTGCCTGAGACCATGGAGATGAAGGAATTCACCCTGCGGGCCGTGCTGCTGGGACTTCTGATGACGATTGTCCTGGGAGCAGCCAACGCCTACCTGGGCCTGCGTGCCGGTATCACGATTGCGGCCACATATCCCGCCGCGGTCATTGCGATGGCGGCAATGCGGGCTTGGAAGGGATCGCTGCTCGAAGAAAACATTGCTCGAACCGCCGGGTCGATTGGAGAGTCTGTTGCAGCAGGTGCAATTTTCACGATTCCGGCGTTCCTCCTCGCCAAGGCATGGCCTTCTTTCCGCATTGCCGACGCATATTGGAAGTCCACGGCGCTGATCATGGTGGGCAGCATTCTGGGAGTGCTTTTTATTTCCCTGGTGCGGCGCGGCATGGTGGAAGATCCAGAATTGCCCTTCCCGGAGTCGTTGGCGGCATCGGAAATTCACAAAGCCGGACAGCGGGGCGCACAAGCCGCGAAATATCTTTTCTGGAACATTGGCATTGGCGGCGTGGTATACATCCTCGGGAAGTTTGGGCTGTTCGCCGCCGACACTGACTTTCACGTCGGTGTCGGAAGTCTTGGACACAGTCAGGTTCGTCTCGGTACGGCGGGAAGCACGCGTGTCGTAGCCACTGGAGGGACCACCATGTTTGCGGCGCCCTAGCGTGAGTCCGGCCTATCTCGGTGTGGGCTACATCATTGGCGTCAGGCTGGCGTCGATCCAGTTTGCCGGCAGCGTGCTGGCCTGGGGACTGTTGGTGCCCTTGATGATTTTTTTTCTCGGACCGCAACTCAAAGCATACCTTCCAGCCGACACTCCCGACAATTGGGCGACCATGGCGGATCGCGGTATGGAGATATATCGTGCGTCCGATCGCCGTCGGTGGAATGCTGGTCGGCGCGGCTTACACCTTGTTCAAAATGCGGGCAAGCCTGACCGCTGGAATTGGCAAGGCATTCGCAGACCTGCGCCAGACAGCCGATCAGCAAGCCCAGCTGGCTCGGACCGAACGCTACATGAGTTCGAAAGCTGTTTTCAGTTTGATTGCCGTGATGTTCGTGCTGATGTGTTTGCTCTATATCAAGATCTCGGGCCTGGTGTGGCCGGCCATCCTGGCAGCCGTGGTGATGATTCTGGTCGGATTCTTCTTCGCCACGGTATCGGGCAATCTGGTGGGATTCATCGGCTCGTCCAACAATCCGATTTCCGGTTTGACGCTCTCGACGCTGCTGATCGCGGCGCTCCTGATGGTCGCGTTGGGAGTCTCTGGTACATCGGGCGTGGCCGCGGTTCTGGGAGTAGCGGCGGTGGTCTGCGTTTCGTCCGCGGTGGCCGGCGAGCTGTTGCAGGACTTCAAGGTTGGCTACATTTTAGGCGGCACGCCGCAGAAGATTCAGACTGGCTGAGCTGATCGCGGTCGTGGTGGCAAGCCTGGTGATGTATTTCCCTCTGATGCTGCTTCACGAGGGCAGCATCAAAGCCGGCGGCGTGGGCTTTGGCGGCCCGGAGCTTCCAGCGCCGCAGGCTGGCCTGATGGCGACACTGGCCATGGGCATCGTCGGTCACGATATGCCCTGGCCGCTGGTGGTGGTGGGAATTCTCTTCGGCATCGCCATGATCATGATGCAGGTGAAGAGTCCCATGCTGGTGGCGGTTGGTATGTATTTGCCGTTCGGGACCACGTTCGCAATCTTCGTGGGCGGAGTGTTTCGCACACTGGGAGATTGGGTCGCCAACCGCCGCGGATTCAACAGCGCTCAGAAGGCACGAGTGGAAAATGCCGGAGTTCTAGTCGCTTCCGGACTGATCGCCGGCGAAGCCTCTTTGGGCCTGGTTTGGGCGGGATTGCAGTTCGTCCCCGTCGTGGGGCGCGCCCAACCATCCGCCGCAAATCTTCAGCATCCGTCCTACCTGGTGGGAGGCATGATCGTCCTGGCCGGCCTGGCGGCTCTGATGATCTTCGTGCCCGTTTCCGCCGCCGGCGATCCCAACGAACCAGCGCCGCCGACCGCAATGATGTAACGCTTGTGTGGCGCGTGGCACTCCTCGCCCGCGACCTTCGCGCAGCGAAGGGCTTTCGTGATTTACTCTTCTAATGTCGGTCGCCGCAAACATTTCATCGATCCAGGAGCGCATCGCCACTGCAGCCCGCCGCGCTGGACGCAACCCGGACGACATTGCTCTGATGGCCGTCAGCAAGACGCAGCCGCCAGAGCGCATCCGCGAAGCTTATGAAGCGGGACAGCGCCTGTTCGGCGAGAACCGCGTCCAGGAATTTGCGGCCAAGGCGGAGCGCTTCAGGATTTGCAAGACGCCGAATGGCACATGATCGGACACCTGCAGACCAACAAGGCCGCAAAGGCCGCAGAGCTATTCCGCGCCGTGGATTCGGTCGATTCGTTGAAGCTGGCGCGAGAAGCTGGACGCCGCGGCGCGCAAGCTCGGCAGGAAGCTGGATGTGCTCATCGAAATCAACGTCGGCGGCGAAGCGGCGAAGAGCGGCGTCGCGCCGGATTCGCCCGCGCTCGAAGAATTGCTGCTCGCCGCGCCGCGGCTGGAAGCACTCGTGTTCCGTGGACTGATGACCGTGCCCCCGTTCACCGACGATCCCGAGGGTGCACGGCCCTACTTTCGCAAGCTGCGCGAGTTGCGCGATGCGATTGCCGCCCGCAAGCTGCCTGCCATCGCCATGGAGCCAGCTTTCCATGGGCATGTCGCACGATTTCGAAGTGGCGATTGAAGAAGGCTCGACTTGCGTGCGCGTGGGTACCGCGATCTTCGGGGAAAGGCGAAGACGAACCCTGAGGCACAGGGACACGGAGCAACATGAGACTTTTTGATCGGACTTTGCGCGGGAATCCTTTCTGTCCTGGCGATCGTGGACTGCCTGCTCGTGCCAAGAACCTACACGGGCAGGATTTGGATCTTCGGAACGGGCTTGGCTTTGCTGTTCACCGCCATGTTGAATGTGCTGCGCCTTCGCAACGGCCAGCGGGGTGCGAGGTCTGAAGCTGTTCTGCATCACGGCGAATGTGACCATGCTTGTGTTCGCGATCGCGCTGATGGCGAGCATCGGAAAGGCACGCACTCTACAGCACCCGCAAATACCGCTGGTTGGAGCGCTGCTGCTGGCCGAGACTGCATTTTCGCTGGGGAAGAACGATTGATTCCCATTCAAGAATCGAGCGGCGGAGTGACCTTTGCGGTCAAGGTCCATCCCCGCGCCAGGAAAAACGCCATCACCGGCGAACTCGGCGACACGCTCAAGCTCTCTCTAACCTCGCCTCCGTCGATGGCCACGCCAATGAGGCCTGCATCGAATTCTTCGCAAAACTTTTGAAGGTACCGCGATCTTCCGTTACCATTGCCTCCGGCCAGACCAGCCGCCAAAAAGTGATTCGTGTCTCCGGGCTCTCGGCCGAGGAAGTACGCAGACGGATTGGAACATAGCCCGTCTCTCAGGGAGCCACTCTTGAGCTTTTCCGAACGCTTGCAGGAGATTCGCACCGGGTTCGAGCGCCCCTTCTGGGTCGCCAATATCAGCGAGATCTTCGAGCGCCTCTCCTACTACGGAGCTTTCGCTTCTCTTGCCCTCTACCTGCAGGAGCGGCTGAATTTCTCCGCGCGAGCAGACCGGAACGCTCACTGGCATCTTCGGTGGCATGGTTTGGTTTCTCGCCATCTTCGGCGGAGCCGCCGCCGACCGCCTCGGCTTCCGCCGCGCTCTTTCGATGGCGTATCTCATCCTCGCGGCAGCGTATTTCCTGATTGGCTCCATCGGAGCCTCCTGGCTGGCGCCGGTGCGCAACGCCGTGCCGCTCAGTTTGTTTGTCGGCTTCATCCTCATTCTCCCCGCACTCGGCATCGCGCTGGTGAAGCCTTGCGTGGTCGGCACCACGGCCCGCGCCTCCAAGGAGAACGTCCGCTCGATCGGCTATTCCATTTACTACACGATGGTCAACATCGGCGGCGCCGCCGGACCCTTGTTCGCGTCCTGGGCTCATCGCCATCTGGGCGTCGAGAGTGTTTACCGGGTTGCGGCGCTCTTCGTCTTCGCGATGTTTTTCGTGGTTCTGTTTTTCTTTCGCGAACCGCGCAAGCCCGGAGATGCGCCTCCACCTTCGATTGCGACCGTCGCGCGCAATTTCTGCGTGGTAGTGGGCAACTACCGGCTGGTTCTGCCCGTGCTCATGATCGCCCTGCTGCTCCGCATCGGCCTGTGGATTTATCCGCAAGTTCACCGTGCCCTGGTGGATCTGGGTCGGGCTCCTCGTGCTGGTGCTCGCCGGCATCAGCCGCTTCATGTGGTTTCTCGTGCTCTTCACGGGTTACTGGATCGTCTTCTGGCAGCAGTACATCAGCTTGCCCGGCTACATTCACGGCTACATCGACCCGCATGCCGACGTCGAGAAGATTCTGGTCACCGACGGACTGACCGTAATCTGCCTCACCCTCGCAATAAATCTTTGTGACGCGCAAGATTCCGGCGTTTCAAGCCGTGATCCTGGGTACCCTCGATCACTTCCGTTTCGTGGTTGATTCTTGTTTTCCGGCCAACCATCTGGGGAGCAATCCTCTCGCTGTTTGTCCTGGCGCTGGGCGAGATCATCCAGCAACCGCGCTACTACGAATACATCGCGCTGCTTGCGCCTCCGGGACAGCAGGGCACCTATATGGGTTTTGCATTCTTGCCCATCGGAATCGGATCGCTGATCGGCGGATGGTTCGGCGGCACGCTCATGCATCATTTCGGAGAAGTCACCCACCAGCCGGAACGCATATGGTGGGTGGTAACTGGCGTAGGGATAGCGACCACCGCGCTGCTGTGGATTTATGACCGGGCGTTCAGAACGCGAGGCACTGCTCACGCGGACTAAGACCTGCTCCACGTCCGCTTGACTTCGCGTCCCGCCTCTGGAATCATTCGCTCCCAGCAAGTGAATCGAAGGAGGCTCTATGCCACATTATCTTCACCAAGTCGCGTATTCCCGCGAGGGGTGGGAAGCGCTGCTGGCGCATCCCCAGAACCGCATTGAGGCAGTAAGGCCCGCGATCGAGAAGCTGGGAGGCAAAATAGAAACCGCCTGGTTCGCCTTCGGAGAGTACGACGTAGTCGTCATTACGGAACTGCCCGACAATGTGAGCGCCGCGGCGATTTCCATCGCGTTTGCCGGCGGTGGCGCCTGCAAGGCTGTGCAAACCACGCCGCTGATGTCCCCGGAGGAAGCTGTTGCGGGCCTTCAAGAAAGCCGGGGAATGCGGCTATCGGCCGGTAACGGTAAAACTCGCGCCGCGTAAGCCGGATCGCACCAACAGTAATGCAGAACATAGGCGGCCTCGACAGGCCGCCTATGTCTATTCTGAAGAAAACCTCGACTCGAAACTTCGGCCCGGTGAACCATGCGTCAACTCAAGATCACACCCGCCATCGTCGCCGCTCAACTTCGCCGCGCACTGAAAAACGGCGGTTCCGCCGAACACGCCGCCGGAGTGCAGTGGTTCTTTAAACATGAAATCAAATCGCACGGCTGGTACACGGCAGACTTGCGCCGCGCGGCTGTCGGTTTGCGCCGCGAAGTGAGGCAAGAACAGGGGCTCGAATTCCTGGTCGAAGTCGCCGATCATCTTTTCTCCGGCTCGGTATTGGAAGAAAAAGCCGCCGCGGTGTTCTTGCTGGAGAAACTCGATGCCGAGTTCGGCGACCACGAGTTCAAATTGTTCGAGTCCTGGCTCGACCGCATCAGCAGTTGGGCCGATCATGACGCTCTGGTGCATGATCTGATTGCTCCCATGATCGTTTCCAAACCTGCACGCGCAAAAGCTGTTTTCCGCTGGGCAAAGTCACCCAACCGCTGGCATCGCCGCGCAGCCTGCGTAGCCCTGATTCGGGGATCACGGGCAAAGATGTTCTTCCCGGAGATCACGAAGCTTTCCGATTTCCTTCTCGCCGACGCAGACGACATGGTGCAAAAGGGATTAGGCTGGCTGCTGCGCGAAACCGCGAAGTTCGATGCCAAACGTACCGTTCCGTATCTGATGAAGATTCGCGGACGTGCGCCGCGACTGGTGTTGCGTACGGCCTGCGAAACCCTACCTGCAGGAGTCAGAAAAAGGATTCTGGAAGCCTAGACCTCTTCCTCTGGCCCGATTCGCCCAAATCCCTCCCATTGTTTACAATAAGGGTTTGCCCATGGACTTGGCCGCCATCCAATCTACGCTGCGCGAACGCAACATCGACGGGTGGCTATTCTACGACCACCATCATCGCGATCCCATCGCCTATCGTGTCCTCGGCCTGCCGGCAGGTACCATGGTCACGCGTCGCTGGTTCTACCTGATACCGGCGCAGGGCGAACCCGTAAAGCTGGTCCACAAGATCGAAGCCGGCCACCTCGATTCCCTGCCTGGCAGCAAGCGCCAGTATTCCGGTTGGCAGGAACTTTTCGATGCCTGAAATCGATGCTCGCCCCCTACCGCGACATCGCCATGCAGTATTCGCCCAACAACATCGTCTTCACCATTTCTCTGGTCGATGGCGGAACCATCGAACTTCTGCGCGGCCTGGGAAAGAACGTGGTCAGCTCCGCCGACCTGGTAGCGCAGTTCGAAGCCACCTGGACCGAAGAACAAATCAAGACTCACTTTGCCGCCCGCGACAGCGTGGATTCAATCGTGGCGGCCGCCTTCAAGGAAATTGGACAGCGCGTGCGCAACGGTGGAACTACGGAACACGGAATCCAGCAATGGTTCATGGAAGCATTTCGCCGCGAGAACCTGCTCACCGACGATCCGCCCATCGTAGCCGTCAACGCCAATGCCGGAAACCCTCACTACGAGCCTCGCGCCGATCATTCCGCTTCCATTCGCGAAGGCGATCTGGTGCTGCTCGACGTCTGGGGAAAAAAGGACGTTCCAGGAGCGGTCTACTACGACATCACTTGGATGGGCTTCGTCGGCAAGGCACCATCAGACCGCATGCGCCAGGTGTTCGAGATTGTGCGCGACGCCCGCGACGCCGGTGTGAAGACCGTGATCGACGCGATCAACGCCGGCCGCCGCATTGCCGGATGGGAAGTCGATCGCGCCACGCGCAGCCACATCAAGAAGAAAGGCTACGGCGATTATTTCATTCACCGCACCGGACATTCCATCGGCACCGACGTCCATTCCAACGGGGCCAACATGGACGATCTGGAAATCCACGACGAGCGCCAGATCCTTCCCAACTCTTGCTTCTCCATCGAGCCTGGCATTTATCTGCCGGAGTTCGGCGTGCGCAGCGAGGTCAACATGCTGATCCGTCCCAAGTCGGCGGAAGTCACCGGCAACATTCAACGTGAGATCGTAACTATCTGATGGCAAATCAAACCACAGCCAAGTCTAAGGCGGCCGAGCCGGCGCAGCCCGCCAGCACGATGTCCGTAATCGCGCCCGCCTTGGGCTGGCTGATTCCCGGCGCCGGTCACATCATCCAAAAACGCTGGATTCGCGGGGCTCTGCTGTTCGTCTCCATCGCAACCCTCTTCGTACTCGGCCTGATGATGCAGGGCCACATCTACAAAGCCAATGGCGGCGACATCCTCGACATTCTCGGATTCATCGGCGACCTGGGCGCCGGCGGAATGTATATTGTCACCCTCGCCATGAACTGGGGCCAGGGCGCGATCGCTTTCGCCATCGCCGACTATGGAACCAAGTTCATGATCGTCGCTGGATTGCTGAACTTCATTGCGGTGGCCGACGCCTACCACATCGCCATCGGGAAAAAACAATGACCATCCAACTCACTCACTTCAGCGCCGCTTTTGTCTTCGCACTATTTGCCTCCATCGTCTTCGGCATCACGCACCGCGAGACCACCCGCGATATGGTCCGCTACGGCCTGTATTGTTTTGCCATGTTTCTGGGCGGCATTCTGGCCGCGGGCTGGGCCATGTGGCTGGTGCGAAGATAGCTAAGAGTCTCTACCCTTCCCACACGAACGCATCAAACACTCGCTTCGATTCAAAATTCAGCCGGCGGTAGAGAGCGACAGCTCCGGCATTGGCCTCGGTCACAGTCAGCGAGAGCATGGAAAAGCCGCGCTTGCGCAGATTAACGGAGGTCGCGGCCAGCAGCGCCTCGCCAATCCCGCGCGAGCGGTATTCGGGCAGCACGCACACCTGGGTCACGTGGCCCACATCGTTGCGAACCCGCGAGCACAGGATCAACCCGATCAAATTCTTCGCCTTCCGATCCACGGCGGCATAGGACGATTCCGCATCGAACAACCCGCACCCCGGAAAACGCACAATGTTATTCAGAAAGCGCAGCGATCCGCTCAGCGTGTGGTACTGGTCGTTGATCTGGGCATCGACGTGCCCGCGATACGCCGCGGTAATCACGGCGGCGGCAGGCTGGTAGTCCGCTTCGGTCCAGCGCCGGATTTCGACATCTGGAAACGTCGTCGACGCCTGCGGCACGAGTGCGGTCCAGCCGAAGAACCATGAACAGCCGCGGATGCCGCTGGAATCCCTGGTCGAGAAACGGCCGGGCAACGCTCCCCGCTTCATGCGCCAGCAACTGGGCTTCGACCCGGTGAATTCCAGGAGACTGCTGCAAGCGTCTCGATCACATGCGTCAGCAGCTTGATTTCGACTTCGCGCGCGTCGGGCAGGCGGCCGCCGTTCGCCACGAAAAGATCGCCGACCACTCCCTTGCTGCCTTCATACACGAAAAAGCTGTAGCCAAAGATGCGGCCGCGCTCGATGGCCGCGTATCCCGGAAGGATTTTCGCGTCGACGTAGCGCAGAATCATCTCCGCCGATCCGTTGTAGTCCCAGGAGAGCAGGCTCGCCCAGGCTCGCGTCTCATCGTCGAGCAGGGGGCGCAGGTCCACCGAAGAAAAATGTCTGAGGTCGAGAATCTCCACGGGGCTCCTGCAAAGTCAGCCAAACGAACTCCACGGCGTCATTCGCGACGGCAGAACTCCGAGTTTAGTGCGTTCCCGACGCGAGGCAAACCGGCGGAACACAG
Organism: uncultured Acidobacteriaceae bacterium; assembly: GCA_963770235.1. Taxonomy (GTDB): domain Bacteria; phylum Acidobacteriota; class Terriglobia; order Terriglobales; family Acidobacteriaceae; genus Sulfotelmatobacter. Next base: position 108,084 of record CAVYOW010000013.1, read on the forward strand.
GGCGGCAACAGCAGTCTTAATGCGTGGAAGCCGCCCCCGCCGCGCGCAACCCAGTAATAATCCACATGCTGCGCAGCATAGTGCCCAAGGTAAGAGACGCGGCGGCCCGCCACCAGCTTCGCAATCTCGACCTGCGAATTCTCCGGCGCCACCAGCAAGTGCTCTTCGCGTGGAACGCTGCCCCAGTCGTAGTTGAAGGTTAGCTGGTTGCGATAAAAAGTCAGCCCGTATTCCAGTTCACGTCGAACATGGTAGACCGCCAGCGGCAGCGGATGGGTCTCGATGCCGGCAATCTCCAAGGCCAGTGGCCGCGCCGAAAGCGTCTGGTCCAGAGACACGGAACCCAGTCTCAACACGATTCCCACCGTAAGCACGAACCGGAATCACCGTGACAAACCGCAGCATGCGCAGGCCCGCCTTGCGGACCAGCGTAAGCGCAATTCCGGCGCAGAGCACAAACGCGACGGCGAGCGCCACCAGCATCGGTTGCCCTCCCGGAAGACGATGCTGCGTGATCAGGTAGCCAATCAGCAACGCCGGAATGATCAGGCCGCCCGCCAGCAGCGCGTGCAGCACCACCAGGCCGGTTCGGGGCTGGCTCGGCATCACGTCTGCTCCAGATGTTGCCGCAGATAATCCGCTAACAGCAGCGCTCCCGCCGGAATCGCGGGAAGAATATAGCCAGGCAGTTTCGATTGCGAGATCGAGAAAAATAGCACGGGCACGATCAGCCAGCAGCACGCGAACACGCCGAATTGATTTTCGAAATCACAATCGGCTGCGTTCCGCCGGCCTTCGTTTGGCCCACCACAAAGCGAACTCGCTCGAACGAAAGCCGCAATCACGAAGACCGTCCACGGAACCAGCGCCAGCGCCGTTACCGGCAGGTAATACCAGAACGGCTCGGTATGGTGATAAAGATTCTGTCGAGAACCGTCCGAGATTGTGCTCGAGAATGAATTCACGAAAGAACTCCGGGATTGCGCATTTGCACCGCGAAATACCACGGCAGGGCGATCGCACAGAACAGAAGAATCCCCGGCAGCCAGAGCGTCTTTAGGACCAGCCGCAATTCGCGAACCGCAGCCGCATAGAGGACAATCACCACCGCGGCCAGAAACAGCGCGACCGGCCCCTTCGCCAGCGTCCCCAAAGCCATGAAGCCATAAAAGACCGCCAGGTAAATTCTTTTCCCACTCTCCCGCCAGGCCCACCACCCGAGCATTCCAATGGTGAAAGCCGCGGCCAGCGCCATGTCCATCGAAGCGGCGCGGGCATAGCCGACAATCCCGGCGGAGGAAGCCGCGATCAGCGCGCCATCCAGCTCAAATCCAGGCCGGAAGCGGCGCAGAAAGAAGTACACGGCCAGCACGAGGAAAGTGGCATCGAGCGCCGAAGGCAGCCGCGCTGCCCAGTCGCTAACGCCGAAGATCCGGTACGCGATCATCGCTTGCCAGTAATAGAGCGGAGGCTTCTCCAGCCAGGGCTGGCCGCCGAGCACGGGCGTGATCCAATCGTGGCGCTCCAGCATTTCGCGCGCCACCTGCGCGTAGCGCGGTTCATCGGCTCCGATCAGCCCGAACTGCCCCAATCCATAGAAAAACAGAAACGCGCAGAAGCCCGCCAGCAACAGCGAGTCGGTACGGGTTCGATTCGTCATTGGAGAAAGGAAGGTTTCAAGGTTTCACAAGTTTCAAGGTTTCAAAGCGATGGCAGGCAAAGTTACATCGGACGAATTAACCTTCGAAACGCTGAAACCTTGAAACATTGAAACCTGGTGATTATTGTACGGAAGGACCGCGGCGCAACAAATCCAGAACCTGGCGCACCGCCTGGGCCAGCGGACCATCCAGCGAGCACCCGCTGGCGCACTCGTGGCCGCCGCCGCCAAAGCGCTCGGCCACTCGCGCCACATCAAGCTTGCCCTTGCTGCGCAGGCTCACCCGAAAACGTCCGCCGGGAAGCTCGCGGAAAAATGCCGCCACTTCGACTTCTCCGATCGAAAGCACGTAATTCACCAGGCCTTCGCAGTCTTCTTCCTTCGCTTCGCAGCGGTCCATTTGCTCCTGCGTCACCCAGGTCCAGCCCACGTGGCCTTCGGTGTTGAGGTTGCGCAAAGCTTCGCCGAGCAGCCTCATCTTGGCTACCGAGTGGGCAAAATAAATACTGCGCGCGCAGTGCGAAGGATCGGCGCCCGCCAGAACCAGCTCACGCGCCAGAGCAAACGTATGCTGGTTCGTTCCCTGAAACATGAACGACCCGGTATCGGTCATCAGCGCGGTGTAAAGGCAGGTAGCAATCTCCGGAGAAAAATGCGCTCCCGCTTCGCGCGCCAGGCGAAACACCATTTCCGCCGTCGCCACAGCATGCGGATCGATCCAGTTCACGTTGGCAAACGGCCGCCCGCTGACGTGATGATCGATGTTGATCAGGAAGCGGTCTTCCAGACCCTCCAGCCGGGTGCGGTGAATGCTGTCACACTCCAGAATGATCGCCGCCTCATAATTGCCGGCCACGCGATTGGCCTGCAGCACCTGATCGGCGAACGGCAGCGTGCGATAAATCCGCGGCACGCCATCGTGCAGCACCACGTCGGCCTGCTTCCCCATGGCACGCAAAACCTGGCAGCACGCCAGCGCCGATCCGACGGCATCGCCATCGGGCCGCGCGTGCGACGTAAGCACGAATCGGTCGCGCTGCTCGATTTGCTGGAGAACATCCTGCAGCATCGCTATGCCTTTTCTCAACCCGGTTTTCGTTCGAGACTTCATTCTCTTTTTCGCCCGTGCCAGCAGTTCTTCCACTCGCGCCTTTTCCCGCTCCGAACGGTCCAGCCGGAAATACAATTCCGGCGCGCGCCTCAACCGCAAACGCTCCACCAGTTCGTGCCTTATATATTCCTTGGCGGCGATCAAGCCCTCGAGGCTGCGATCCGCTTCCCGGTCGTCGCCATCCACATCCACCAGAACCTGCGCCGAGCGGCCATCGTCGGCCACATGCACCGCAGTCACGCCCACCAGCCCAATGCGCGGATCAGCCAGCTCTCCTTCCACCAGCGTTTCGATCTCCTCGCGCAAGGCCTCGCCCAACCGCCCGCGATGGTACTTGACCCCGCGCTTCTCCACCCTTCACCTCGAAGTAAAACGCATGAGAATATCAGAAAACCGGCCCGAGATGTTGGCCCTGAAGTGCTATTGTCGCGCACAAAGGAGTGATCCGGGTAAGTACAGAGGTAACAATGCGATAGAAGCCGTGCGTCAGTGGTCAGTGGTCATTGCGATCATTCTGGATCGCACTGACCGTACTCCGGAACTGTCTACAGATACTCCACAAACGAATCGGCCACTTCAGCCCCGTGGTTGTTGGCGATGCGCGTAGCCTTCCGCTCCACGTTCTTCATCAATCCATCGAGATAGTCGCGCGAATCGGAGATGCGCAACCACGCCAATGGTAGCGCGATTCCACAGGCCGCTGGCCTCGAGTTCGGCGACAGAAACGTTGAAACTGGCGCGCAGCCGGTCTTTCAGGCTGCGCACCACCTGCCGTTTGTCCTTGAGCGATTGCGCCGCTTCGATGTGAAGTTCGAGGGTGAGGAAGGCGATCATCAGGGTCAGGGCTAGGGTCAGTGGTCAGTAAAAACCGAGACCCAGGGCGATGGGCATTCAGAGTTCTCAGTTCCCAGTTGCTCAGTTCTCAGCTGAAGAAACGCTTGCACTAACGAGCTGAGAACTGAGAACCGAGAACTCGAGAACTGCATTTTCAAGCAATTACTTCCGCGGCAATCCGCTCCGTGGCAAACGCCTCGATCACATCGCCAACCTTGATGTCGCCGTAGTTGGAGATCGAGATGCCGCACTCCATGCCGTTCGTAACCTCTCTGGCATCGTCCTTGAAGCGCCGCAGCGATCCCACCTTGCCCTTGAACACCTGCACGTTGTCGCGCAGCAGGCGGACTTCGGAGTCGCGCTTGATCAAGCCATCGCTCACGCGGCAACCGGCCACCGTCCCAACTTTCGGGATGCGGAAAACGTTCAGCACTTCGGCGCGGCCCTGATAGGTTTCCTTGATGGTAGGTTCGAGCAAGCCGCTCATGGCGCGCTTGATCTCATCCTGCAGTTCGTAAATGATCGAGTGCAGGCGGATGTCCACTTTTTCCTGCTCGGCAATTTCCTGCGCCTTGCGCTCCGGCCGCACGTTGAAGCCAATGATGATCGCATTCGACGCCGAAGCCAGCAGAACGTCGGTCTCCGTAATCGCGCCCACGCCCGACCGCAGCAGCTTCAGCCGCACCTTCTCGTTCGAGAGCTTGGTGAGCAGGTCGGTGATCACTTCCACCGATCCCTGCACATCGCCCTTGAGGATCACGTTCAGTTCCTTGGTGCCCGCAGCCTTGATCTGCTCCGCCAGTCCTTCCAGCGACACGCGGGAACTCTTGGCCAGCGCCGCCTCGCGCGACTTCTGTTCGCGGTATTCCGAAATGCCGCGCGCCTTGTCGCGATCGGCCACCACCACAAACTGATCGCCGGCCTGCGGCAGCGCCTCCATACCAATGATTTCCACCGGAGTCGAAGGCGGAGCCGTCTGCAACTGCGCGCCGCGGTCGTCAAACATCGCGCGCACTTTCCCGTACACGTTGCCCACCACAAAATTGTCGCCCGCGTTCAGCGTTCCGTTCTGCACCAGCACCGTGGCCACCGGACCGCGCCCGCGATCCAGCTTCGCTTCCAGCACCACGCCGGTCGCCGCGCGTTCCGGCGTAGCCTTCAATTCGCCCAGGTCGGCGACCAGGCAGATCATTTCCATCAGCAGATTCAGATTCGTTTTCTTCTTCGCCGAAACGTCCACAAACACCGTCTTGCCGCCCCACTCTTCCGGCACCAAGCCACGGTCGGCAAGCTGTTTCTTCACCCGGTCGGGCAAGGCGTCCGGCTTGTCGATCTTGTTCACCGCCACAATGATGGGAACTTCGGCGGCGTGCGCGTGGTCGATGGCCTCAACCGTCTGCGGCATCACGCCGTCGTCGGCCGCCACCACCAGCACCACAATGTCGGTAGCCTTCGCGCCCGCGCGACCGCATGCGCGTGAAAGCTTCGTGACCAGGCGTATCGAGGAACACAATCTCGCGTCCAAACGCCGGCGATTCCTTGTCGGTGATCCGCACCTTGTAGGCGCCGATGTGCTGCGTGATGCCTCCGGCTTCGCCTTCCGCCACATTGGTCAGGCGGATGGAGTCGAGCAGCGTGGTCTTGCCGTGGTCCACGTGGCCCATGATCGTAACCACGGGCGGACGTATCCCGGTTTCCGGAACCAACTCTTCGCTGGCGGCGGCCGCATCAATCTCTTTCGCCGTCTGCTCTTCGAACGTGATCACGTTCGTGTCGGCGCCGAAGAAGCGCGCCATCTCGCTGGCCAGTTCCGCGTCCAGCGTCTGGTTGATCGTGGCGAATACGCCCTTCGACAGTAGCCGCGAAATCAGATCCTTGGCGCGAATCTCCAGCTTCTCCGCCAGATCCTTCACGCTGATCCCTTCCGTGATCGTGATGCTGCGCGTGATCGGCAGCGGCTCATTCGACACCACCATGCGCGGCGGCGGCGTGTAGCCCTTCATCGGGCCTTCCTTCACGCCGCGCGGAACATAGCGCTGACCCGGGCCGTCGCGCCGGCCCACCCGGACGGCTGCCCGGCCGCGTCGTTCCCGGAGGTGGAAGCGCCGGACCCACACCCAACGGACGCGCGCCCGCCGGCGACTGCCGCGTGGGATGCATCGGTCTCCGCTCGCCCGGACGCAGCGGCGGACGCGGCGCACCGGGAGCTCCGCCCGCCACCGGCGGACGGCGTTGAAAAATTGGCTGGCCAGGCACGGGACGTCCCGGTACCGGACGCGAAGCGCCGCCGATCGGCACTCCCGGCTGCACCGGCGGCGGAGCCGTCCGCAGCGGAGCCTTGTACACCGGCCGCGGCCCGGTTTGCGGAACGATCATCCGCGGCACTGGAGGCGGCAGGGAGGAGCAGCCGGACGCGCCGCAGTCGGAGCCGCGGGCGGAGCGCTCGCCGAAACCGCCGGAGGAGCTCCTGCGGCCGGAACCTGTGCCGCCGGGGGCGGTGTCACCGGGCGCGCCGGCGGCGCTGACGGCACGTGAGCCGGTGACGATACTGCCGGAGGCGCAACGACCGGGCGCGCCGGAACAACCGGAGCCGCCGGTGGCGCAGCCACCGATGCCGCCGGAGGCGTCACCACTGGCTTCGTCGCCGGAGGCGCAACCACTGCAGGCTTCTCCGCCGGAGCATGCGGAGCGGCGGCACGTCGTCGGACGCGGCGCTGCCGGCGCCACAGCTTCCTTGCGCTGCGTAATCGCCTTCAGCACATCCCCGGGACGGGAAATGTTCGACAGATCAATTTTGGTCTTGATTTCTTCTTCGCCGCGAAGCGCGCGCGAACTGGACTTGCCCAGCCGGGGACGAACCTTCCGCCGAGGAGCGGAGGTATACACGTACTTTCTCCGCTTCGTGCTCTTCCAGAGAACTGGAGTGCGTCTTCTTCTCGGTCACTCCGACCAGCGGAAGCGTGTCGAGAATGGCTTTGCTCTTGACTTCCAGCTCTCGGGCAAGATCGTTGATTCGAACCTTACTCATCCGGCCTTTCGTTTCTCCGTGCTGTAGTTAGGTCATCATTGCGACCTCACGGAGTCAGTTTCTTCGGTCCCACGCCGTCGAACTTATGCCAGCGTGTCATGATTATTCTCTGGTTTCGGAAGCGGATTCCGCTTCCGGTTCGGGCTGCTCCCCGGAAGCCTCCGCCTGCCCTTCGTTCTCGTCCGCAGCAAGCGTATCTGCTTCGACACGTGCCTTCTTCGGTCGCCGCAGGAACTCTCCGCCAGTAGATGTCTTCCGACAGCCGCTGCTTCAGAAATCTTCCCGCCGCCTCGACAACTCGCCACCACGGCCTCGCCTTCTGCCGCCACTTCACCTTCCGCGCCTTCCACCGCCGCACCCTGCTCCAGGCTGGCAAAGTAATTATTCACCGCAAGACTGATTTTTTCCACCGTCTTCGGCCCAATGCCCTCAATCGCCTCAAGCTGCTCCGGCGTCATGTCGGCCAGCGCTTCCACCGTGCTCACGCCCGCGGCGTTCAGCTTCTCCACCAGCCCCTCACCCAGGCCCGGCACGCTCTCCAGCGGCGTAGCCGTTTGCGTGACCATCGCCGACATCTGCTGTTCCACTTCCTGCCGCTTCTCTTCCTCGCTCTTGATGTCGATCTTCCAGCCCAGCAGCTTCGCCGCCAGCCGCACGTTCTGCCCCTTCTTGCCGATGGCAAGCGAAAGCTGGCTGTCGTCGACCACAACTTCCAGATGCTTTCCGCCGGAATCGACCACGGTGACCTTGCTGACTTTCGCCGGCTGCAAAGCTTTTTCGGCGAACGTCACCGCATCTTCGTGATACTCGATGATGTCAATCTTCTCTCCGTGCAGTTCGCGGATGATCGACTGCACCCGCATCCCCTTCATGCCCACGCAGGCGCCCACCGCATCCACGTCCTTGTCCTTGGACATGACGGCAATCTTCGTGCGCTCTCCAGCCTCGCGCGCAATCGCGCGGATCACCACCGTCCCGTCATAAATCTCCGGCACTTCCGTCTGGAACAAATGCTGCACCAGGTCCGGCACGGCGCGAGACACCACCACGCCCGGTCCCTTCGAAGCTTTTTCCACGCGCGCAATCACCACCCGCACGCGTTCGCCGATCGCAAACGATTCCAGCCGCGACTGCTCCTTGCGCGGCATGCGCGCTTCCGCCTTGCCGATGTCGAAGATCACATCCGGACCTTCCACCCGCTTCACGGTCGCATTCACCACTTCGCCCACGCGTCCGATGTACTCGTTGTAAACCGTGTCGCGTTCCGCCTCGCGCACCTTCTGAAAGATCACCTGCTTCGCCAGTTGCGCCGCAATACGCCCGAGGATCCCTTCCGTAACCTTCGGCGTCCGCAACTCTCCGCCAACTTCCAGGTTCGGATCCACCTTGCGCGCATCTTCCAGCGTGATCTGCAGCAGCGGATCTTCCACCTGCTCCGGAGTCTCCACCACCGTCTTCACCGCAAAGGCATTGATCTTGCCGGTTTCTTTATCCAGTTCGGCGCGCAGATTTTCCTGCGTCTTGTAGTACTTGCGCGTAGCCATGACAATGGCGTCTTCCACCGCGCTCACCACAATCTGCGGATCAATCCCTTTTTCGCGGCTCAACGCGTCGATCGTGTTGTAAAGCTCACTAGCCATAGGACGTATTCCGTTAAGAAGACTGCTGCGTGCATCAGGTTTCAAAGTTTCAATGTTTCAAAACCGTGCGCCGCCGTTGATCTTCAACTTTGAAACCTTGAAACTATGAAACCTTGAAACCTAGATTTCCGGCACCAGATTCGCCTTCTCCACATTGGCGAATTCAATCCCGATCTTCTGCCCTTGCTCCGCCGCCGCGCCTTCATCTTGCGGCGCGACTTGTGGCTCGCCACGCTCAAATCCAGCGTCAGCCGCCCGTCGCGAAAACTTTCCAGCCGCCCTTCGAAGTACCGGTTGTTGTTCACCGGATTCCTCGTCGTCAGCTTCACCCGGCTGCCGACAAAGCGCTCAAACTCAGCCGCCTTCGTCAGCTTCCGGTCCAACCCCGGCGATGAAACTTCCAGCGTGTAGCTGGTCGGAATCGCATCCTCGACATCGAGGATGGTGCCAAACTCGCGGCTGAAGTTGGCGCAGTCTCCGTGCGTCACTCCTGCCAGCACATCGCCACTCGCCGCTCCGGGCTTGTCCAGAAACACGCGCAGCATGCGGGCTTTGCCGCTCCCGCGAAACTCCAAGTCGACCACTTCCAGCCCGCTGGAGGCCGCTACCCGCTCCGCTATCTCTCGTACCCGATCAAGCTCAAGTGCCATGCATCCAATAACTTGCAGCCCAGCCCACCCAGCCGATTCCTCTGCAACGAAAAAGTGGGCTTGCGCCCACTGGTGTGCTTCGCCAAACGCCGGTATTACACAACAGTTCTCAGTTTTCTAATATACGCCCGAAGTGGGGTAAAAGACAAACCCGCGCAGCGCGGTGGAGCAGGCCTTCAGGCCTGCGTTGACGGCAGCCTATTTGCATTGGGTCTTCAGCACCCGAGGGATCTCATCAACGCCCAGTGCACCGAACCACCTTCCCCGGCCCCAAAATCGCCCGCCCCGGAAACACATCCGGCACAATCTTGCCTTCATCCACCACCAAGGTCCCTCCCACCACCAAATACCGCACGCCCACACTCGGCTCCATCGGCTTCTCAAAAGTAGACCGGTCGCTGATAGTCGCCGCATCGAACACCACAATGTCAGCGTCGCAGCCCTCCTGCAATCTGCCTTTCTGCCGCCCCGCCGGCGTCGACCGCTCCAGCATCTCCGCCGGCATCAGACTCATCTTGCGGATCGCATCCATCAGCGTGACCGTTCCCTTCCCGCGCACATACTGCGCCAGCACCCGCGAGTAAGTCCCGGCATTGCGCGGATGCCCTTCCGCTCCATCGCTCGCAATCATCACCAGAGGATGAGGAATCACTTTGTCCACCATCTCCTGCGTGTTGGAAAAAACCAGCACCGAGTGCGCCGTGCTGGAATTATGCAGCTCTTCAAAGCGCTCTTTGGTGAGGTGCTCGCCCGTTTCGGGGAGCACGAGATCGCCATAGCCGATGCCAAATTTCTCCCGCCAGCCGGGATTGAAGAGCGCTGAGTTTATCGACGTCATACCAGGGATGTAAGGGTAGGCCTCGGTGGTCACATCCAGTCCGCGAGCACGCGCTCCCTCCACCATGGCGAGACACTCCATCGCATCCCGCGCGCAAGTGCTGTTGATGTGCACGATGTGCAGCGCAGCACCCGTGATCGCCGCCGCGCCGATCACTTCGCTGACCGCCTCAATCGCGGATCCCGGCTCGATCCGTCCCGCACTGCGCATGTGGGTATAAACCGGCAGCCCGCGCTCGGCAGCCAGACGAAACATGTCAATCACTTCCGAGCCGCGTCGCCCCCGGCGTGTACTGAATTCCCATCCCAATCGCCAATCCGCCCGCATCAAGCTCCGCGCGCAGGCGCTGTTGTATAGCTTCAATTTGTTCGGGCGTGGCTGGCAGATCGGTTGCGGCTCCGCTCTTCGGCAGAATGTCAGGAATACCGGCCTTCGGCCCGATGACCTCAGCCGGCAGCGGCGCTCCGAACACCGCAGCCCGCGCCGCCACATGGCTGGCCGACGTGCCGTAATGAATCAGCGAGTGCCCTTCTTTAGATTTCAGGAACTGCGCGACGTCAGGCGCGCCAATCTCCAATTCCAGCGCCGTAGTTACCCCGTCAAGCGCCTTGACGCGCTGGCTTGCCATGTCCTGGCCATGCTGGTGCAGATCAATAAACCCGGGCGCAACCACCAGCCCGCCAGCATGAACCACCCGCCGTCCGCTCAAAGCGCTCCGCCGAGACGCGGACAATCTTCCCGTCACGAATGCCGACGTTGCGCACCGCATCCAGCCCAGTCTCAGGATCAAGAACGCGCCCGCCTTCGATCACAAGATCGTACTGCTGCGCCGCCGCGATGGTCGTTAAGAAGCCCAGAAAACAGAAGAACGAAAATCAGCCTGCGCATAATTGCTCCGTTCGTCCAGTCAAAGATTAGCGATGATACCAAGAGTGTGACCGTCGCACGCAGTCTCTGTCATTCCGACAGCGCGCGCTCTGCTTCACGCGCGGAGGAATCTCAGTCGGCACGGCTTGGTGGGTATAGGGTGGGCATAGGCAGGACGCTCCTCGGTCGTGGTGGAAGCGAAGATTTGCCTCAACCCCGCACTCTCTCTAGAATGAAGATTCACCCCACGCCAGGGAGAATTTCCGAGAACCTTATGATTCATTTTCCCGTACCCGAAGCTCTCACCTTCGACGACGTCCTCCTCTTACCCGCGCGCTCCGATGTAATTCCCGCGACCGCCACCACCCAGACCCAGATCACCCGCAGCATCACCCTGAACATTCCCATCGTCAGCGCCGCCATGGACACCGTCACCGAATCGCACATGGCGATTGCGCTCGCTCAGCAGGGCGGTCTCGGCATCATCCATCGCAACCTGAGCATCGAGCACCAGGCCAATGAAGTCGACAAGGTAAAGCGCTCGGAAAGCGGCATGATCGTCGACCCGGTCACTATGTCGCCCACCGACAAAGTCAGCGACGCGCTCGAAATCATGCGCAAATATAAGATTTCGGGCGTACCCATCACCGTGCACGGAAAGCTCGTCGGAATTCTCACCAACCGCGACCTGCGCTTCGAGACCCGCTTCGACATCCCCATCGATCGCGTCATGACCAAGAAGAATCTCATCACCGTGCCCGTAGGCACCACGCTCGAAGATGCCGAAGAAATCCTCCACGAGCACCGCGTCGAAAAACTTCTCGTCGTCGACGACAAATACAACCTCAAGGGACTGATTACCGTAAAAGACATTCAGAAGAAATTGAAGTATCCCAACGCCGCCAAGGATCCTCAGGGACGTCTGCGCGTAGGCGCGGCCATCGGCGCCACCGGAGATTTTCTCGAGCGCGCCCAGGAGTTAGCCGAAGCCAAAGTCGACGTGCTCGCCGTCGACAGCGCCCACGGCCACTCCACCAAGGTGCTCGAAGCCGTGAAGCTCGTGAAGTCGAAACTTCCCGAGATGCAATTGCTGGCCGGCAACGTCGCCACTTTCGACGGCGCCTGCGAACTGGCTCGTGCCGGAGCCGACGGCATCAAGGTCGGCATCGGCCCCGGATCTATTTGCACCACCCGCGTGGTCACCGGCGCCGGCGTGCCCCAGATCACCGCCATTGCCGAAGCTTTCCGCGCCACTAAAGACGCCGGCATTCCCATCATCGCTGACGGCGGCATCAAGTACTCGGGCGACATCACCAAGGCGCTGGCCGCCGGCGCCAGCGCGGTGATGATCGGTTCGCTCTTCGCCGGCACCGATGAAAGCCCCGGCGAGCTGATCCTCTATCAAGGCCGCTCCTTCAAGTCCTATCGCGGCATGGGCTCGATCGGCGCCATGGCGCAAGGTTCCAGCGAACGTTACTTCCAAAACACTGAAGGTGAGTCCTCCGCCGCAGTCTCTTCGATGGACGGCGAATCCAACCGCCTCGGCAAGCTTGTTCCCGAGGGCATTGAAGGACGCGTCCCCTACCGCGGTTCGGTCGCCATGATCGTGCACCAGATGGTTGGCGGATTAAAATCAGGCATGGGCTACTGCGGCTGCGCCACCATCGCCGAACTCCTGCAGAAAACCCGCTTCGTGCGCATCAGCGGCGCCGGACTCCGCGAAAGCCATGTCCACGACGTAATGATCACCCGCGAGGCTCCCAACTATGGCGTCGAATAATCTATACTCTTGAGCTCCGATCGACATGAAGTTCTGAAGGCGTGGATCGCCGCCATCCTCTGGCTCATCGTCATTGCCGTCGAATCCAGCGCCCTGCTCTCCGCCCACAACACCAGCCGGATTCTCTATCCCCTGCTGCATTTCCTCTTTGGCTTGGACCGGATGCGCTTCGGATACTGGCACTTCTACATTCGCAAGTCAGGTCACGTCATCGGCTACGGCACTCTGAGCATCCTGCTTTTCCGCGCCTGGCGCGCCACCCTGCCCGCCTCGGGCAATGTGCAGTGGACCTTCCGTTGGGCCAACATCGCCATCCTGGGAACCGCTCTCGTAGCCAGCCTCGACGAATGGCACCAGACCTTCATCCCGTCGCGCACCGGCAGCGTGCGAGATGTCGTTCTCGACACCTGCGCGGGCATCGCAGCGCAAGTGCTCGTATTGTTGTGGATAAGAAGTTTTGGGAAGAGCGCGCCTCCAGCCCTTAGCGGCCGGAGCAGCCCTTAGCGGGTGGAGCTGGCCTTCCTGCGTCCAGGGCCGGCATCCGGATCGGGCTTTAGCTCCTGAGGGGACGTTCGCTTCCGCGCCCCGCTACCTGCAAAATCCCCGCCGCGGCCAGCGCCATCGCCGCCGAAAAGTAAAACGGAATCGCAGCCCCGTAATGTTTCCACAGTTCGCCAGTAATCAAGCTCGCAGCCAGAGTAGCGACGCTGGTCGCAAAGAAATAAATCCCGAGCGCGCGTCCGCGCACCTGCTCGCCCACAGTCTCAACCACCAGAGCCTTCAGCACAGGCTGAGTCAGCGCGTAGTAGAAGCCATACACAGCCATCGCAGTCCAAATGGCCAGGGTAGACGGCGCCCGCCCGAAAACAAAATACACCACCGCAAAAATTACGTAGCCCGCCGAGCCCACCAGCCGCCGCGAGACGTGGTCGCTGAACCATCCCGCCGGCCAGGATGCAAGCGTGTAGGTAATGTTGAAGACCAGACCCAGCAGAGGCGCAAGCGCGACCCGGATCCCAACATTCTGCGCTCGCAGAATCAGGAACATGTCACTCGAGTTCCCTAAGGAGAAGAGTGTTACGGCGACGAGCACGAAGTAGAAAGCCGCGGGCAGAGCCATCCCTTCCCCCGATGACAACGCCGCACTCCTCAGCTTTTCAAGTGTGGGGACAGCCGCTTCCGGCTGTCCGCCGGGCGCAGCCCGGCGCGTCTCCCGGATACCCACCAACGCAACCAGCACGCACAGCGCCCCCGGAACTGCGGCAGCCCAGAACACGCTTCGAATTCCAAGACGCGCCAGCAGAACCAGAGCGGCCACTGGCCCCGCGATCGCTCCAGCCGAATCCATCGACTGAATCAGCCCATACGCCGATCCCAGCCGCTCTTTCGGCACTGACTCGGCCACCATCACGTCGCGCGGTGCTCCCCGCATGCCCTTGGCCAGGCGGTCGGTGAAGCGAATCAGCAGAATTTGCGGCCACGCAGTGACAATCGCAAGCAGCGGCTTAACCGCGTTCGCGACGACGTATCCGGCAACCACGATCGGCTTTCGCCGCCGGATGTGGTCCGTAAGGTACCCGGAGAAAAGCTTTGCAAAAGACGCCACGCTCTCGGCAATGCCCTCGATCAGCCCCAACTGCGCCGGCCCAGCGCCCAGCGACGCCAGAAACGCCGGCAACACCCAGTACGCCATCTCCGAAGCAGTGTCGTTCAGAAACGATGTGATGCCGAAAGCGTAGATGTTCCGAGCAGCGGAAGGCTCACGCTCGGCGGGAAAAGACATGAAGAAGTTTTACCACGGAAGCACGGAGAGACAACACAATCTAGCATCAGGTGACGGATTTAATGCATCGGATCACAAACTGAGAACTGAGAACTGCGCTTCAGTACATGGCGTCGTACTTGGTCACAACCCACTGGCCATCCTTGTTTTCCTCGGTAACGGTGAACAGTTCCCTGTAGGTGCCGGGTTGGCTTGGGCTGCTAAGGCGTTTGCCGCGGTAGTGAAGAATCGTCAGGGGCGGCGCGCTCTCCCACTCTGCCAAGTCCCACGAAAGCAGCGGATGTTGCGCCTCGGAATTGCAGATGAAGTGGGCATACTTCTTGCGATAATCGTGCTCCCACCCGGAGAGCACCTCGTCGCATTGGCCATCGCGCAATTGCCGAAGAAAGAGGTTGGCGCTGTGCTCAATCGTACGGTCGCGCAGGGGGTTCATCCGGATGCTGACCGGCAGCCCGGTCAAAGGATCGTGATCCTCGGACCGCGCCAGCACCGGTCCCTGATTGCTCAGCCACCAGATGTAGCCAAGAAATCCAAACACCAGCAGCGCCGCAGCGCCAACAGCGATGCCGATCTGTGTACGGGTAAATCCCATCCTGAGAGGAATTTTATAGGGCTGGCAAATTACGGCAAGATTACCGCCGGAAGCCGCGAGAGTACATGTACCGCCGCGTCAAGAGGCAGAGCCCGGGCAAAAGAAAAGGCGCAGCCGGAAGCCGCGCCTCGTTTGCCATTAATGACAATTGCTATTTCTTATCTTCGGCGTCTTCCTTGACCGGTTCCACGCCGCCATCGTGCTGCGCCTGCGCTTCGGCGTCTTCCATCGCCTTCTTGGCTTCGGCAACCTTCTTGGCCCGGGCTTCGGCGCGCTTCTCGCGCTTTTCGTCCAGCACCTTTTCGCTGCCCAGCAGTTCGAGAAAAGCCTTGTCGGCGCCGTCGCCCTTGTTCCATCCCGTACGGATGATCCGCGTGTACCCGCCTTCGCGATCGCCAAAGCGTGGTCCGACGGTGTCGAAAAGCTTCACCAGCGCCTCGTCAGTCATGAGGTAAGCCCCAGCCAGACGCCGGGCGGCAAGATCACCGCGCTTGCCCAGCGTGATCATCTTCTCGACGATCGGCCGCGCCGCCTTGGCCTTGGGAACAGTCGTCTCCACCCGCTCCTCAACGATCACCGACGTGACCAGATTCCGCAGCAGCGAGCGCCGGTGCGCCGTGTTCCGTCCCAGTTTGTATCCTGCAACTTTGTGACGCATCGTGAACCTCAGTGGTCAGTGGCCAGTGGTCAGTGGCCAGTCCTGGATGTTGAAGTCAGTGGCAAGCGGCCAGTCTTTGGGGTCTGCCTTCTGACCACTGACCACTGGCCACTGACCACTGTTCTTACAGCTGATCGTCCGGTCCGTATGCCGAAGCCGGCAGCACCAGATTCGAAGTCGGCCCGGGCACGGCATTCCCGTGCTCGTCGATCTTCATACCCAAGCTCAGGCCCATCGAGGAAAGTATTTCCTTGATCTCGTTCAGTGACTTGCGGCCGAAGTTCTTGGTCTTGAGCATTTCCGATTCTGTCTTCTGCACCAACTCGCCGATGGTCTGGATGTTCGCGTTCTTCAGGCAGTTATAGCTGCGCACCGAGAGCTCGAGCTCCTCAACCGACCGGTTCAGGTTCTCGTTATGAATCTCAGGCTTGCGATCGTCCGACGACGACACGCCGGTTTCGATCTCCTCCTCGAAGTTGATGAAGATGTTCATGTGGTCCTTCATCAGCTTCGCCGACAGGCCGATGGCATCGGCTGGCGTGATGGAGCCGTTGGTCCACACTTCGAGAGTAAGTTTGTCGTAGTCGGTAATCTGGCCGAGACGCGCCGCTTCGACCGTGTAGTTGCACTTGCGCACCGGCGAGTGCACCGAATCGATCGGAATGAATCCGATACCCAGATCCTCGTCGAAGTTCTTGTCGGCAGAAGTGTAACCGCGGCCGCGCTTCAGCCGCATTTCCATATCGAGCTTGCCACCCTCGCTGACCGTGGCGATGTAAACGTCTTTATCCAGCACTTCCACGTCGCCGTCGGCTTCGATCATCCCGCTCGTAACCACGCCCGGCTGATCGGCGCGCAAATAGATCGCCTTCGGCGCATCGCCTGCCAGCTTGAACGGGATCTGTTTCAGGTTGAGGATGATGTCGGTAGCATCTTCCACTACGCCGGGGATCGACTGGAACTCGTGCAGAACACCTTCCATCTTCACCGCGGTAACCGCGGCGCCTTCAATCGAACTCAGCAGCACGCGCCGCAGGGCGTTGCCCACGGTCGTGCCAAAGCCGCGCTCAAAAGGCTGCGCCCAGAAAATTCCGTACTTGTCGGTGAGGGTGGAGGTGTCAACTGCGAGACGTTTCGGCTTCTGAAAACCTTTCCAAAGCATTTGTTTCTCCTTCGGCCGTTTGGCTCAATCCCGACTCGCTGAGCGGTCCAACTCAGCTCGACGTCAGAAAAGGCTGATCTGGCTCGAAATGTGTACTAGACCGAGGTTTCAAAGTTGCAAGGTTTCAATGTTTCAGCAAACCGCAGCGACTTTGAAACCTTGAAACCTTCGAAACTTTGAAACCTTACTTGCTGTACAACTCAACGATCAACTGCTCATTCACTGGCAGCTGAATATCCTCGCGCTTGGGCAACGACAACACTCGCGCCTTGTAAGCGTCGCGATCAACTTCCAGCCAGTTGGGCAGCGTGCCATGGCTGGCAAATTCCTTGGCCAATTCCAGAACCAGCAGCTTGTGGCTCTTCTCGCGAATGGAGATTTCCTCGCCCGCACTCACTTCGTAAGACGGAATGTTGACCTTGCGATTATTAACAGCGACATGCCCGTGACGCACCAACTGCCGCGCCTGTCGCCGCGATTGCGCAAAGCCCAGCCGGAAAACCACATTGTCGAGCCGCCGCTCCAGCTGTTGCAGCAGCAGTTCGCCGGTCACGCCCCGAGAGCGCGCGGCCTTTTCGAAGTAGTTGCGGAACTGGCCTTCCAGCGTGAAGTAGATACGCTTCGCCTTCTGCTTCTCCCGCAATTGCAGACCGTAGCCAACAATCTTGGCCTTGCGGTCTTTCCCATGTTGTCCAGGAGCGAAATTCCGTTTCTCGATGGGACACTTATCACTAAAACACTTTGCGCCCTTGAGGAAAAGTTTCATGCCCTCGCGGCGGCATAGACGGCAGACTGCATCGGTATAACGTGCCAAGTTGTTCTCCTTTTAGATGACCGGTTTACAGGTTTGGCTTCACCCTTCATCCCGGACGACAGTGTTTCAGTGGCCAGGTTGATCAGGATCAGTGGCAGAAACCGCTTTGATCCTAACTGGCCACTGGTCACTGACCACTGGCCACTTTCTTAGACTCTTCGTCGCTTCGGGGGCCTGCACCCATTATGCGGAATCGGCGTCACGTCCCGAATGGAGCGCACTTCAACGCCCGACGACGCCAGTGCGCGCACCGCCGACTCGCGTCCCGAACCCGGACCGCTCACCCGCACGTCCACGCTGCGCACACCGTGATCGCGCGCCAGGTTGGCCGCATTCGAAGCCGCCTGCTGCGCCGCGAACGGCGTGCCTTTGCGCGATCCGCGAAAGCCCAGCGATCCCGAACTCTTCCACGACAGAACGTTGCCGTTCATGTCCGTAATGGTCACGATCGTGTTGTTGAAGGAAGCCTGCACGTAGCACAGCCCATGCGGAACGTGCTTGCGCTCCTTCTTCTTGAACGTCTTCTTCTTGCCCTTTTTCTCCGGTGCGGCAGTGCCGCCCGCTGCTACTGGTTTTGCCATAGAGAGCTTCTCGGTTCCTAAGTTTCGCTCGAGGTTTCAAGTTTCAGAGGTTTCAAGGTTTCGAAACCTTGAAACATTGCAACTTTGAAACCTGCTCTTATGTCTTCGACGTCGCCTTCTTCTTGGTCGAGACCGTTCCCTTGCGCGGACCTTTGCGGGTGCGCGCGTTGGTATGTGTGCGCTGCCCGCGGACCGGCAAATTGCGGCGGTGACGGAACCCGCGATAGGAGCCTATTTCGATGAGCCGCTTGATGTTCATCGAAACTTCCTTACGCAGATCGCCCTCCACCATCCCCTGCGACTCAATCACGGTGCGGATGCGGTTCACTTCCTCTTCGCTGAGGTCCTGAACCTTCTTCATCGGATCCACCTTGGCCTCGTCAAGAATGCTGCCGGCGCGCGGATGCCCGATCCCGTAGATATAAGTCAGCGCAATATTGATGTGCTTCTGGCGCGGTAAATCGACGCCCGCAATACGTGCCATAATCCGTCCTTAAATAAAACCGAGTGCGGCAGGGGCCGAACTTAAAATATCTACCCCTGGCGCTGTTTATGTTTCGTGTTGACGCAAATCACCCGCACCACACCCTTGCGGTGGATGACCTTGCACTTGTCACAGATTTTCTTTACCGATGCTCGTACTTTCATAATTCCGTTTCTGATTTCAAAATGTGTTTGCCTTACTTGTACCGGTAAACAATCCGGCCGCGATTCAAATCGTAAGGGGAAAGCTCCACCGCCACCTTGTCCCCTGGCAAAATGCGAATAAAGTTCTTGCGCATCTTCCCGGACACATGCGCCAGCACCTGGTGCTTGTTCTCCAGTTCCACCTTGAACATGGCGTTGGGCAGCGGTTCCAGCACCACTGCCATCACTTCAATCGCGTCTTCTTTACTCATCGACTCCTTAAGAAATCAGTTCTACTTCGTCAAAATCATCGGCCCATCTTTCGTCACCGCCACGCAGTGCTCGAAATGTGCGCTGAAACTGCCGTCCACCGTGACCGCCGTCCACTTGTCCCCGAGCACTCGCGTTTCCGGCTTGCCGCAATTCACCATGGGCTCGATCGCAAGCACCATGCCCTCGCGCAACTTCGCGCCATGTCCCCGCGCTCCGAAGTTCGGCACCTGCGGCTCTTCGTGCAGGCGCGTTCCAATGCCATGTCCCACGAATTCCCGAACCACACTGAAGCCCGCAGCCTCCACGTGCTCTTGCACCGCCGCTCCTACATCACCCACCGAGTTGCCGATCAGCGCCTGGCCAATGCCGCGGTAGAGCGATTCCTCGGTGACCGTCAACAGCTTGCGCAACTCCGGCTTCACCGCGTCGCTCACCGGAACCGTGATCGCGGCGTCGCCATAGTACCCGTCCAACACCACGCCGCAATCAATCGAGACGATGTCGCCATCCTTCAGGGCCCGCTTTTCCGACGGGATTCCGTGCACAATCTCTTCATTCACCGACGTGCACAAAACACAGGGATAATCGTAATACCCCTTGAACGCCGGCTTGGCCCCGAGTTCCGCAATCTTCTTCTCAGCGGCGCGTTCCAGATCCATCGTTGTAACGCCCGGCCCAACCATCGAGCGCACTTCATCAAGAACTTGCCGCACGATGTGGCCGCTGTGCCGCATCCGCTCAATCTCCGCCGCCGATTTGCACACAATCGCCATTCTTAAGCGTGATGATCTTCAAGAATCCTGAAGATCTGCTCCGTGACCTCGTCCATTGCCAGGTCGCCGTTCACCGAGATCAATCTCCCCGTGCGCAAGTAATAATCCGCGACGGGAGCGGTCTGCTCCTGGTAGGCCGCCAAACGGGGCTGAATTACTTCCAACCGGTCGTCATTGCGGGTCACCAGCTTCGACCCGTCCACGTCGCAAACTTCATCGACACGGGGCGGCTGGAAGTGGACGTTATAGATCCGCCCACAGGAAGGACAAGAACGGCGTCCAGTAATCCGGAGCAACAGTTGATTATAGTCCACGTCCAGACGGATCACAATCGGCCAGGCCCGAGTCGGCCGCGAGTTGTCAAAGAGCCTGTCGTCCAGCAACGCATCCAGCCATCCGGCCTGAGCCGCCGTCCGGGGAAAACCGTCAAGAACGTAACCGCGCTTGCAATCCGGCTGCACCAGCCTCTGCCGGACCATCTCACAAACCAAATCGTCGGAGACCAATTCTCCCCGAGCCATGACCGCCTTGGCAGCCACTCCCAGCTCCGTGCCCTCGGCTACGTTCAGCCGCAGGAGATCTCCAGTAGAGATCTGCGGAACCAGATACCGTTCCATGATGCGCTTGGCCTGGGTACCCTTACCGGCGCCCGGCGGTCCAAGCAGAACCACCGGACCTACGTCACGTGAGGTTTCCTGCGCCATCGAGTTCGACATTGAGTCATTGGGCGATTGAGCCATTGAGTGATTGACAATCTCCGACAGAGATCACGAATCCAACCCTCCTCAATCAACCAATTCCGCAATCGCACAATCACCCGATCGCACAATCGCTCAATATCACGACCAGTTGCGGCGCCCGCGAATCCGCCCACTGCGCGGCGTGAATCCATCGTAATGCCGCATGATCAACTGCGCCTCGATCTGCGTAACCGTATCCATGGCCACGCCCACCACGATCAGCAGCGACGTTCCGCCAAAATAAAAATTCACTCCCAGCCCGTTCGTCACCCACACCGGAAGCCGCTCAAACAGCGACCCTCCCAGCCAGAACGGCAAATGGTTCAAGTGAATGCCGGTGATCATCCACTCGGGAATGAATGAAATGATGATCAGATACAGCGCGCCCACCAGCGTGATCCGGGTCAGAACCTCGTTGATGTAATCGGCGGTGCGCTTCCCCGGACGTATACCCGGGATAAACCCGCCGTACTTCCGCATGTTGTCGGCGACTTCACTGGGATTGAAAACAATCGACACATAGAAGTACGCGAAGAAAATAATGCCCACCGCGTACAACAATGTATAGAGCGGTTCGCCCCACCCCAGCATGCGAATCATGTCGCCGAAGTAGCGGCTGTTCTTCAGCCCATAACCGATAGTCTGCGGCAAAGTAAGAATTGAAGACGCGAAGATAACCGGCATCACGCCGCCCGGCGTTCACGCGCAACGGTAGATGCGTGGACTGCCCGCCCATCACTTTACGTCCCACCACACGCTTGGCATATTGCACCGGAATTCGCCGCTCACAGCGTTCCACGTAGACGATGAACGCCACCACGGCAATCATAAAGATCACCAGGCCTGCCATCAGTACCGGTGTAATCGCTCCCCAGGTCCCGTTCTTCGCCTTCTCGATCAGATCCTGGACGCCACGCGGCAAGCCGACCACAATTCCGGCAAAGATCAGCAACGACATGCCGTTCCCAATCCCGCGATCGGTAATCTGCTCGCCCAGCCACATGATGAACGCGCTGCCCGTAGTCAGCGTCAGCATCGTCATCAGAATGAATCCGGGACCGGGCTTAAGAACGAAGTCCCCAGCTTTCTCCAGCCCAATCGCAATGCCGAACGATTGCACCGCGCTGAGAATGACCGTGATATAGCGCGTCCACTGCGTAATCTTCTTGCGTCCCAGCTCGCCTTCTTTTTGCAGCTTCGCCAGCGGCTCATACACCACGGTCAAAAGCTGCAAAATAATCGATGCCGTAATGTACGGCATGATGCCCAGCGCAAAAATGGTAAGCCGGCGCAGGTTCCCGCCCGAAAACAGATCGACGAAGCCAAGCAGCGATCCCCGGTTCTGATTGAAAAAGTCTTCCAGCTTGAGGAAGTTCACGCCCGGAGTAGGAAGATGTCCGCCCAGCCGGTAAACCGCGAGCATCGCCAGCGTAAACAGAACCCGCTTCCGCAGGTCAGGGATGCGGAAGATGTTGGCCATCTTCCCCCAGATCGGAAACACTCCGCTCTCAGCAGCCATTACTGCAAGACCTCAACCTTGCCACCCGCCTTGGTAATTTTTTCCTGCGCCGACTTCGAAAACTTGTGCGCGTGTACGGTAATCGCAATCGTCAACTCGCCATCACCCAGAATCTTCACCGGAAGCTTGGCCTTGATCACTCCCGCCTTGCGCAGCACTTCAGGCGTAATCGGCGCCGCATGGAGTTCCGCGCCCAGCGCCGTCAGCCGCTCCAGGCTGACGATGTTGAATTCCTTGCGGAAGATGTTGGTGAACCCGCGCTTCGGCATGCGCCGGTGCAAAGGCATCTGCCCGCCTTCAAACCCGCGGATCAGCCGCATACCAGTTCGCGAGCGCTGCCCCTTGTGTCCACGAGTGGAAGTCTTCCCCATGCCGGAGCCCATACCCCGCCCCACCCGCTTGCGCTTTTCCGACGCCTTCTTCGGTGCTCGAATATTCGATAAATTCATAAGTAAGCTCAGGTTTCAAAGTTTCACGTTTCAAAGTCTCAACGTTTCGAGGAACTGAATTCACCTTGAAACCTTGAAACTCTGAAACCTTGAAACATTCCTACTTCAAGATCTCGACCAGATGCGGAACCTTGGCCACCATGCCGCGAATCGCCGCATTGTCCGGACGCTCGATAACCTGGTTCAGCCGGGTGAATCCCAATCCCTTCACCACCAGCTTCTGTTGCACCGGGGCGCAAATGGCCGAAACCACCCACTTCAGATGAATCTTTCCGGCAACCGCCTTCGGTTTCTTCGTCGTCATCGTTAATTCCTCAATCTCCGAGGCACGTTTTACTAGGTACTGGGTACTAGGTACTCGGTACTTTCTACAGTTCCTGCATCGACTTCCCACGCATAGCTGCAACACTCTCCCGGCTCTTAAGGTGCCGCAGTGCATCAAAGGTCGCCTTGATCACGTTGTGCGGGTTAGTCGTGCCGATCGACTTGGTCAGCACATTCTGGATTCCCACCGAGGTCATCACCGCGCGCACCGCGCCGCCGGCAATCACTCCCGTGCCTTCCGGGGCCGGCTTGAGCAGCACTCTCCCAGAGCCATAGCGTCCCACGATCAGGTGCGGAATCGAAGTCTGCGTCAGGTTTACCTTGATCAGATTCTTCTTCGCCGCCTCGATCGCCTTGCGAATGGCCTGGGGAACTTCCTTGGCCTTGCCCGCGCCATGCCCCACCACCGCCGCCGACGGATCCCCCACCACCACCAGCGCGGCAAACGAAAGGTTCTTGCCACCCTTCACCACTTTGGTCACGCGGTTGATGGCTACGACCTGATCTTTCAACTGAAACGAATTTGGATCGAGCTTCTTGATTACAGTTGGCATTCTGGAAACCTGATTTCTTCTTCCCTAAGTTTCGTCTAGAATTGCAATCCCGCTTCGCGCGCCGCATCCGCCAGCGCCTTTACTCGCCCGTGGTAAATGTAGCCACCGCGGTCAAACACAACCTTACTGACACCCTTGGCCTTGGCCCGCTCCGCGATCGTCTTGCCCACGGTCTTCGCCGCTGCCACGTTGCCGCCGGTTCGCCGGTCTTCCTTCTTGCCCTCGGCCGAACTCGCCGAAACCAGCGTCTTGCCGTGCAGGTCGTCAATCACTTGCACATAAATATGATTCAGCGAACGGTACACATTCAGTCGCGGACGCTCCGCCGTGCCCTGCATCTTCTTGCGAATGCGGTCGTGAATGTGCCCGCGCTTCTGATTCTTCGATTTCTTCGTAAACATAAAATCTGTCCTCTACCGGGTACTGACGATTACGGCTTACTTCGCTCCGGTCTTACCCACTTTCTTCTTCAATCGTTCGCCCGCATACCGCACGCCTTTGTTCTTGTACGGATCCGGCGGACGCAGCGAACGCATTTCCGCCGCCACCTGCCCCACCTGCTGCCGGTCAATTCCAGTGAGCGAAATCTTAGTCTGTTTGGGATCAACTGCAGCCTCGACCCCGGTAGGCAGCGGATACTCGATGGGATGCGAGTAACCCAGGTTGAACACCACCGTCCCTTTGCCCTTCATCTCGGCCCGGTAGCCGATACCGACGATCTCCAGATCGCGCGTCCAGCCCTTGGTTACACCTTCCACGGCGTTGTTCACCAGCGCCCGCGCCAGCCCGTGCAAAGCAGCCTGCGAATCGTTCTCGCGGATGGCGATAATGTTGCCGTCCTTCTGCTCCGCCTTGATGCCGGCGGGAAGAGCCGTGTCCAGCTTGCCCTTCGGCCCCTGCACCAATACCGTATTGCCTTCAATTTTGACCGTCACCCCTTTGGGGATCGGGATCGGCTTTTTTCCAATTCGTGACATAAGTTTTCAGCTCTCAGCTTCCAGCTCTCAGCTTCTTCAACCGTGCCCTTGCTGAAGGCTGACTGTCGCTTCTCTACCAGATCTCGCACAACAACTCGCCGCCCACGCCTTCCTTGCGCGCCTGCCGGCCAGTCATCACCCCGCGCGGCGTCGTGAGGATGTTGATCCCCATGCCGCCCAGTACTCGCGGAATCTCGCTGCGGCGCACGTAAACCCGGCAGCCGGGGCGCGAAACGCGCTCCACCTTCGAAATCGCCGCCTCGTTGTGTGCGCCATATTTCAAATAGATCCGGATGACTTTGTGACCTTCTTCCTCCGTGGCCTTGAAATTCGAGATATAGCCCTCTTCCTTCAGGATGCGGGCGATCTCCACCTTCAGCCGCGAAGCCGGAACGTCCACCTTCTGGTGCCGCGCCTGCAGCGCGTTGCGCACCCTTGTCAGCATGTCTGCGACCGGATCGGTCAATCTCATCGTTTGCTTCTCCTCTCGCCACCCGTTCGCTCCGCATTCAGCGGAGAACCTGCAGCGGCTTGCTTACCTCTTGCTACTTATCCCTACCGCGCTTGTCATCCTGAGCGAGACGTTCTTTGTCTCGCCTTGTCATCCTGAGCGAGACGTTCTTTGGCTCGCGAAGGATCTCAGCCGGCAAGGAACTATCCATCCGCCCATCCATCGCGCGCTTCTACCACGACGACTTCGACACCCCTGGAATCTCCCCCAGCAGCGCCAGTTGCCGGAAGCACATGCGGCACAAGCCGAACTTCCGCAGATAAGCGCGCGGCCGTCCACACCGCTTGCAGCGATTGTGCTTGCGCGTCGAAAACTTGGGCTTCCGTACGTTCCCTGGGCGTTGGGTTTGCTCAACGCCGTCCTTAACTCGTTTTGCCATTGTTGCCATGTAGCTTCCAACTCCTTGTCAATCTCTCAATGACTCAATGATTCAATCGCTCAATTCCTACGCTCGAAACGGCATCCCCAGATGCTTCAACAGCGTCCGCGCCTGGTTGTCATTCGCCGCTGTCGTCACAATCGTGACGTTCATGCCCTTCTGCTTGTCGACCTTCTCATAGGAAATCTCCGGAAAGATCAATTGGTCGTGCAGCCCAATCGTGTAGTTGCCCCGTCCGTCAAACGACTTGGTGGAAACTCCCTTGAAGTCGCGCACCCGCGGCAGAACAATATTCACCAGCCGGTCGAAAAATTCATACATGCGGTCGCCGCGCAGCGTCACCATGGTTCCAATCGCCTGCCCTTCGCGCACTTTGAACGCCGCAATCGACTTCTTGGCCTTGGTGATGATCGGCTTCTGCCCAGTGATCTGCCCCAGTTCATTCACTGCGGGATCCATCACCTTCGAATTCTGCGTAGCTTCGCCCATGCCCATGTTCACCACGATCTTGTTCAGCCTCGGCACCGCCATCGCATTCTTAAGTTCCAGTTCCTTCAACAGAGCCGGAGCCACTTCCTTGTCGAACCGGGTGCGCAACCGCGGCCGCTCCTTGGCGCTGTGCCGCGCCTGCTCCGGAGCCTTCTGCTCCTGCCCCGAATCCTTCGATGATTTCTTATCTTTTGCCATTTCGTCTCTTCAACTCCGTAAGAATTGAGCGATTTTGTGATTGAGCCATTAGGCGATTGAAAGTCAAGAACCCAAGACTCCCAATCGCTCAATCACCCGATCACGCAATCATTTATCCAGCGTTGTCCCGCACTTCTTGCAAACCCGCACCTTCCGGTCGCCGCGCACTTCGTGTCCAATGCGCACCGGCCCGCAGGTCGGGCAAACCAGCTGCACATTCGAAAGCGCAATCCGGCTCTCCTGCTCGGCAATGCCGCCTTTGATGTTGCGCTGCGGGTTCGGACGCACGTGCTTTTTCACCATCATCACGTGCTCCACCAGAATCTTGGTGTCGTTAGGAAACACGCGCAGCACGCGCCCTTCCTTGCCCTTGTCCCGCCCCGTAATCACCCTCACGGTATCGTTGCGGCGGATATCCACTCGCTTATGTACTGTGCTGACAATTCTCATAAAGTCAAAGTTTCAAGGTTTCAACGTCTCAAAGTTTCAAAATCAAACCACCGCTCTCCAGGATTTCAAATTATTCAAGGCACCCTGAAACCTTGAAACTCTGAAACCTTGAAACCTGTGCTAAATAACCTCAGGCGCCAAGGAAACGATCTTCAAAAACTTCTTCTCGCGCAACTCGCGCGCCACAGGACCGAAAACGCGCGTCCCCACCGGCTCACCCGCATCGTTGATCAAAACTGCGGCGTTCTGGTCAAAGCGGATATAAGTTCCGTCGCGCCTCCGATGTTCTTTGCGCGTCCGCACAATCACCGCCTTCACCACTTTGCCCTTCTGCACCTGCCCATCAGGAGCGGCTTCCTTCACCGCAGCGGTGATTATGTCGCCGAGGCCGGCATTCAGCCCGGTCGAGCCGCCGAGCGGCAGAATCATCTGCAGCTTGCGGGCGCCGGAGTTGTCGGCCACCTCCAGCATGCTTCTCATCATCACAGCCATGGCAATCTCCCGTTCACTCTGTCATCCTGAGCTTTGTCATCCTGAGCGAGACGCTTTTTGTCTCGCTTAGTCATCCTGAGCGAGACGCCTTTTGTCTCGCGAAGGATCTCAGGCTCACCGGACCCATCCCCTCGAAGGGCGTGTCCGATCACTTCCTTACTTAATGTCCTGCTCCAGCACGATCTCCGGCACCAGCGCCGTCTTGCGCACAATGTCTTTCAACTTCCAGCGCTTCAACTTCGACAGCGGACGCGTCTCTTCGAGCCGTACCACGTCGCCCACGTGCGCCTCATTCTTCTCATCGTGCGCGTAGAACTTCTTGTTGCGCGCCACCACCCGCCCGTAGAACGGATGCGCCTTCTTGCGCGTCACCTGCACCACGATGGTCTTGGCCATCTTGTTCGAGACCACTTCGCCCACCACTTCCTTGCGCCGGCCCTGCACTTGCTCGCTCGGCGGCGTTGCGGACTTCTTCGTTGCGGTTTCCGCCATCAGCGCTTCTCCGTTGCGGCCGAGCGCGTGCGCTCGCCCAGAATTGTCTTCACTCGCGCAATGTCCTTGCGCAGCCCCCGAATCTTCTTCAGGCTCTCGTTCTGCCCCATGTTCAGCTGAAACTTCAGCTTGAACAACTGGTCCGCGAGATCCTGCCCCTGGTGCTGGAGCTCCTCGTCGGTCAAATTGCGAATCTTGTCGGATTTCATAAATTCAGTTCCCAGTTTCTAGTTTCCGGTCCCTAGTGCGCCGTCTCCCGCTTCACCAACGTCGTCCGCAGCGGCAGCTTGTGCGACGCCAACCGCATGGCCTCGGTCGCATCCACGATCGTGACCCCTTCCATCTCAAACAGAATCTTTCCCGGACGCACCACCGCAACCCAATGATCAGGCGCGCCCTTGCCCTTACCCATACGGGTTTCGGCCGGCTTCTTGGTCACCGGCTTGTCGGGAAACACACGGATCCAGATCTTTCCACCACGCTTCACGAAGCGGGTCATGGCCACCCGGCTGGCTTCAATCTGCCGGTCCGTGATCCACCCAGGCTCAAGCACCTTAAGCCCGAAGTCCCCAAACGCCAGCGTGCTCCCACGCCAGGCTTTCCCGGTCATGCGCCCGCGCTGCTGCTTGCGGTACTTAACTTTCTTTGGCATCAACATAAAGTCAGCTCTTGGCTCTTAGCCAAATCTTTTCGCGCTTTTGATCCTACTGGCCACTGGTCACTGACCACTGGCCACCTACTTAAAACGCTCCCACACCCGTCTGCTGCTCCCGCTTCTTAGCCGGAAGAATTTCGCCCTTATAAACCCAGACCTTCACTCCAATCACACCGTAAGTCGTCCTGGCCTCCGAGAAACCGTATTCAATATCCGCCCGCAGCGTGTGCAGCGGCAAACGTCCCTGCAGGTACCACTCCGAGCGCGCGATTTCATTTCCATTCAACCGTCCGCTCACCCGCACCTTGATTCCCTTGCAGCCAAAGCGCAGCGCCGAATCCACCGCCTTGCGCATGGCGCGCCGGAAGCCCACGCGCTTTTCCAGTTGCAAAGCGATCGCTTCCGAAACCAGCTGCGCATCGAGCTCAGGCTTGTGCACTTCCTGGATGTCGACAAACACTTCGCGCGACGTCCGCTTCTGCAAGTCGGCCTTCAGCTTGTCGATCTCCGCGCCCTTGCGCCCGATAATAATTCCCGGCCGCGCCGTCTTGACGATGACGCGCAGCTTGTTGCCCGGACGCTCAATCTCGATCGAACTCACGCCCGCAGACTTCAGCTTCTCCTTCAGTTCTTTCTTCAGCTTGATGTCTTCAAACAGCAACTTGTCGTAGTCCCGCTCCACAAACCAGCGTGACTTCCACGGCTTCGTATAGCCAAGCCGAAAACCATAAGGATGGACTTTTTGTCCCATTGCTTCTCCTCAATCGCAAAACTTGTCATTCCGAACCCGCGCTAAACGCGGGTGAGGAACCTGCTGTTGCCTTACTTCACCGGGTGCCCATTTCTCGCGCGTTCTTTGCGCGAGAAGTGGGAACTCTAACCCTACTTCGCGGCCGCCTTGCTCTTCTTCGGAGCGCCCGCGGATTTTTTCGCCACCGGCGCGCGCCGTTTAGCCGGAGCCGCAACCGCCGTCCGCCCTTCACCAGCAACCCGAGCCGAACCATTCCCCCGCTCCGCCAACACCAGCGTGATATGCGAAATCCGCCGCTGATACCGGTAAGCCCGTCCCTGCGGCGCCGGACGAATCCGCTTCATCCTCGGACCATCATTCGCAATCGCACTCTTTACATACAAGTTGTCGATCTCAATATCCAGATTCTTCTCGGCGCTGAGAAAATTAGCGTTGTCGAGCGCCGACTGCAGCAGCTTGCCCACATGCGCCGCCACTCGCTTCTTGGTAAACAGCAGCGTGTTGCGCGCTTCTTCCACCTTGCGCCCTTTGATCAACTCCAGCACCAGGCGCGCCTTCTGCGGCGACACTCGCAAGTAACGCATTTCCGCTCGGAATTCCATAAGTGTCCCCTTATGCCTTCGGCGCCGGCGCCGCCGCTGCCGGGGCCGACGGCGTAATCGCTCCCGGGCCTCCCGGAATGCCTGCCGGCTTCGCCGCCACTTCCGTAGCCGCCCGCATCGAGTGGCCCTTGAAGTTGCGCGTGAAGCTGAACTCGCCCAGCTTGTGCCCCACCATGTTCTCGGTGACGTACACCGGAATAAACTTCTTCCCGTTGTGCACCGCAATGGTGTGCCCCACCATCTCCGGAACCACAGTCGACCGCCGCGACCAGGTGCGCAACACTTTCTTCTCATTGCGCGAGTTCATGCCTTCCACCCGCGACATCAGGAAGCCATCCACAAACGCGCCCTTCTTGGTTGAACGTGCCATAAACTCTCACCCTCAAATTGTCATTCCGAAGGTCGCAAAGCGACCCGAGGAATCTGCTTCCGTCGGCAGCGCTACTTCGTCCGCCGGTTCACAATAAACTTATCCGTCCGCTTGTTATTCCGCGTCTTATACCCGCGCGTCGGCTGTCCCCAGGGCGTAACCGGATGCCGTCCGCCCGAAGTCTTGCCTTCCCCACCGCCATGCGGATGGTCCACCGGATTCATCGAAACGCCACGGTTGACGGGCTTCCAGCCCATCCAGCGCATCCGCCCCGCCTTGCCGATCGTAATGTTCTCGTGATCCAGATTCCCCACCTGCCCGATAGTCGCCATGCAATCCTGCGAAATCTTCCTTGTTTCGCCCGAAGGCAGCTTCACCAGCGCGTAATCGGATTCCTTCGCAATCAACTGCGCCGCTCCGCCCGCCGAGCGCACCATCTGCGCCCCTTTGCCCGGCTTCAGTTCTAGATTATGAATCGAAGTGCCCGGCGGAATATTCCGCAGCGGCAACGCATTGCCCACAAGAATGTCCGCTTCCGGCCCGCTCACAACTTTCTGCCCCACCTTCATTCCCTCGGGAACCAGAATGTAGCGCTTTTCGCCATCGGCATAAGCCAGCAGCGCAATCCGCGCCGACCGGTTCGGATCGTACTCAATCGTAGTCACCGTAGCCGGGATGCCCGCCTTCTCCCGCTTGAAGTCAATAATGCGCAGCTTCTGCTTGTGTCCGCCGCCCCGGTGCCAGCTCGTAATGTCGCCCGAATTCCGCCGTCCGCCGGTGCGCTGCTTCTTCTCCACCAGAGGCTTATGCGGATGCTGCGTCGTAATATCGTCGTTGACGATCGTCGTCCGATACCGCAACGTCTGCGTAGTAGGTCGATAAGTCTTGATTGCCATAATCTGCTCTCAGCCCAAATCTCTTGTCATTCCGAACACGCGCAAAGCGCGGGTGAGGAACCTGCTTTCGCGCCCTACAAATTCTGCGCGTACTCCGGCATCTTCTCCCCGGCCCGTAGCCGCACATAAGCCTTCTTCCAGTCCGGGCGGTAGCCGGCAAACTTCCCCCTCCGCCGCTCTTTGCCCGGATAGGTAGCCGTCCGCACGGAAAACACCTTCACCTTGAAAATCGTCTGCACCGCTTGCTTGATCTCCGTCTTCGTAGCCTTGGGCGCAACCTGAAACACCAGCGTGTTCTGGTTTTCCTTGATCGCCAAACCTTTTTCCGTGATCACCGGACGCCGAATGATCTGATATGCGGATTTCATCAGGCCACCTCCGCCGCTTTTTCATGCCGCGCACGCTTCCGCGGAGCCGCCGACGCCTTCTTCGCGCCCTCTTCTTTCGCTTTGCGCTGCCGCTTCGGCAAACTATCCTTCAACGTAAGCTGCAACTTCTCAATGGCGGGATGAGAAAAAATCACGCGATCATACTTCAGCAAGTGATAAGGATGAACTTCATTCCCCGCAATCAATTCCAGCCCTGCAATATTGCGCGAGCTCAACTCCAGGTTGCGGTTCGCCGCGTTCGGCGCTTCCACAATCAGCACCGTCTTTTCAACCTTGAGCGCGTCCAGTGCCGCCCGGAACGCTTTCGTCTTCGCATCCTTCAACTCGAACGCATTCACCACCGTCAGCTTGCCG
Organism: uncultured Acidobacteriaceae bacterium; assembly: GCA_963770235.1. Taxonomy (GTDB): domain Bacteria; phylum Acidobacteriota; class Terriglobia; order Terriglobales; family Acidobacteriaceae; genus Sulfotelmatobacter. Next base: position 139,346 of record CAVYOW010000013.1, read on the forward strand.
TCAGCAAACTTAGCCGCCAGCGCCGAACGCAGCGCCCCCAGAAGCTTCTTGCGCGGGAAAGCATAGTCGTAAGACCGCGGTGTCGGACCATGCACGGTAGCGCCGTGCCGCCACAGCGGGGACCGGATCGAACCAATACGCGCCCGCCCCGTGCCCTTCTGCTTCCACAGCTTCTTGCCCGACCCGGAAACCTGCCAGCGGGCCTTGGTCGCGTGCGTGCCCCGGTGCTGCCCGGCGCGATAATGCTTCACCGCCTCCCAAAGCAGATCCTCATTCACCGCGCCAAAAATTTCATCGGCAAGGTCAAAGGTCCCGACCTTCTTACCACTCAAATCGTAAATATCAATGGTTGCCATATTGCTTCTCGGTACTAGGTACTGGGTACTAAGTACTATGCTTTCTTAGCCGCTCTCTTAGCCGCCTTCAACGGATCGACGGTAGCCGAACCCGCAAATCCCCGCCGCTCTCTGGGCGGCTTCTTAGCTTTCATGATCACCAGATATCCACCCTGCGGTCCCGGCACGCTGCCTTCGACCACCAAAAGATTCTCGTCTTTGTCCACACCCAGCACCCGCAAATTGCGCTGCGTCACCCGAGCATGCCCCATGTGTCCCGACATGCGCATTCCCTTGAACACGCGCGAAGGAAACGCCGACGATCCAATCGATCCCGTAATCTGAAACATCGATCCATGCGACTTCGGACCGCCACCAAAATGATGCCGCTTCACCACACCCTGAAAACCCTTACCCTTGCTAACTCCCACGATGTCGACAAACTTCTCGCCTTCAAAAATCTCGACCAGCACCCGGTCGCCAACCTTCACCGTGACGTCGCTGTCGGCAGCGCCGTCGGTTTCAAGCGGCACCTCGCGCATGAATTTCACCGGAGGAAGATTATTCTTCCCCAAGTGTCCGCGCGCCGGCTTGGTCAGCCGCGACTCCTTGACAAACTCGACCAACCCAATCTGAGCCGCTTCGTACCCGTCCCGCGTAGCCGACTTATGCTGCGTAATCACGCAAGGACCAGCCTGCAGCACCGTGACCGGGCGGACATCGCCCTTCGAGTCAAACAGTTGCGTCATGCCAACCTTCTTGCCCAGAATCCCGGTAACTCGAGTTGCCATTTCTATCTCCATCCAGCGTGGCTCGTTCTTTGAAAGCAACGGCTATTGGCTGGGAGCTTCTCGCCTTACCTAGTAACTAACAGCGGAAGGCTGAGAGATGACAGCTTATTTATGCTCTTTCCCGAAAGCCTTAATCTCCACATCCACACCCGCCGGCAAATCCAGCTTCATCAGCGCGTCCACCGTCTGCTGCGTTGGCTCCAGAATGTCAAGCAAACGCTTATGCGTGCGGATCTCAAACTGCTCCCGCGACTTCTTATCCACGTGCGGCGACCGCAGCACGCAGTATTTGTTCTTCATCGTAGGCAAAGGAATCGGCCCCGCAATCTGCGCCCCAGTGCGCCGCGCCGTTTCCACAATCTCGCCCGTCGACTGATCCAGGATGCGATAGTCGTAAGCCTTCAACCGGATGCGAATTCTTTCTTTTCCAATCACGTTTCACTCTCTCTAACCCCTCCCGGCGTCTCCGGAAGGAAAGAACCAGCGGCAGGCCGCAAGCCGCATCATTTAAGTTGTCATCCTGAGCGAGACGCTTTTTGTCTCGCCAAGGACCCGGGCGCGCCGCGCGATCATTCTCGCGTTCTTTGCGAGAATGCAAACTCGCGCGTTTGGTGCGCTTCCCTACTGCACAATCTCCGCAATCGTCCCGGCGCCCACCGTGTGCCCGCCTTCGCGAATGGCAAACCGCAACCCCTTCTCCATTGCCACCGGCGTAATCAGCTCAATCACCAGCGAAACGTTGTCCCCCGGCATCACCATCTCGGTTCCTGCCGGAAGCTCGGCAACTCCGGTCACGTCGGTAGTCCGCAAATAAAACTGCGGACGGTATCCCTTGAAGAACGGCGTATGCCTCCCGCCTTCTTCCTTCGTCAGGATGTAAACCTCCGCCTTGAACTTCGTATGCGGAGTAATCGATCCACCCTTCGCCAGCACCATCCCACGCTCCACATCTTCCTTCGCAATGCCGCGCAGCAACAGGCCAGCGTTGTCCCCCGCTAGCCCTTCGTCCAACTGCTTCTTGAACATTTCGACGCCCGTGACGACGGTCTTGCGCGTCTCCCGGAAGCCCACAATCTCAACTTCCTCGCCCACCTTCACCTTGCCCCGCTCAATACGTCCGGTCACCACCGTGCCCCGCCCCTGAATCGAGAAGATATCTTCAATCGGCATCAGGAACGGCTTGTCCAGCTCCCGCGCCGGCTGCGGCACACTCTTGTCCACCGCCTCCATCAACGCGTCTATCTGCTTCTCCCACTTCTCTTCCCCATTCAAAGCCCCAAGAGCCGACAACCGAATCACCGGCACATCGTCCCCAGGAAACTTGTAGCTCTTCAGCAACTCGCGCACTTCGAGCTCAACCAGGTCCAGCAACTCCGGATCATCCACAGCGTCGCACTTGTTCAAAGCCACAACAATGTAAGGCACGCCCACCTGCCGCGCCAAAAGCACGTGCTCGCGAGTCTGCGGCATCGGACCGTCGGTCGCCGCAACCACCAGAATCGCGCCATCCATCTGCGCCGCGCCCGTGATCATGTTCTTGATGTAGTCGGCGTGCCCGGGGCAATCCACATGTGCATAGTGCCGGTTCGCCGTCTCATACTCGACGTGCGCCGTCGCGATCGTGATCCCGCGGGCTTTTTCTTCCGGCGCGTTATCAATGCTGTCGAAAGACCGAAACACAATCTTCGGATTGTGTTTCTGCAACACCTTCGTGATCGCCGCCGTCAACGTAGTCTTGCCATGATCAATGTGACCAATCGTCCCTACATTGCAGTGCGGCTTATTCCGATCAAATTTCTCTTTCGCCATATTCTTTCCTCAACCTTTACCTTGTCATCCTGAGGCGCCGTTCTTTGGCGCCGAAGGATCTCTAATCTGCACATCGCTCACGCGAGCGCCTCTACTTCGTAGTCCCCTGCACCTTGGCGATGATTTCCTCCGCCACCGACCGCGGAGCCTCCTCATAACGCGCAAAATGCATCGAGTACTCCGCCCGCCCCTGCGTCGACGAACGCATGTGGGTCGCATAGCCAAACATCTCTGCCAAAGGCACGATGGCCTTGATCACCTGCGATCCGGCGCGATGCTCCATGCCTTCAATGCGACCACGCCGCGAACTCAAATCGCCCATAATCACACCGGCGTAGTCTTCAGGAGTCACCACTTCAACCGCCATCACCGGCTCCAGCAGCACCGGAGAAGCTTTCCGCGCCGCTTCCTTAAACGCCATCGACCCGGCAATCTTGAACGCCATTTCGTTCGAGTCGACGTCGTGATAGCTGCCGTCATACAGCGTAGCCTTAACATCGACCATCGGGTAGCCCGCCAGAATCCCGCCTTCGAGCGCTTCCTGAATCCCCTGATCGATCGGCTTGATAAATTCCTTCGGCACCGAACCGCCCACGATGTCGTTGACGAATTCGTAGCCCGTACCCGCCGGTTGCGGATCCAGCCGGATCTTGGCGTGCCCATACTGTCCGCGCCCGCCAGTCTGCCGAATGTACTTACCTTCGGCTTCCGAGTGCTTGCGAATGGTCTCGCGATAAGCCACCTGCGGTTTGCCGACGTTCGCCTCAACCTTATACTCGCGCATCATGCGGTCGACGATGATTTCCAGATGCAACTCGCCCATGCCGCTGATGATGGTCTGTCCGCTGTCGGGATCGGTATGAACTTTAAAGGTAGGGTCTTCCTGCGCCAGCCGTCCCAGCGCCATGCCCATTTTTTCCTGGTCGGCCTTCGTCTTAGGCTCAACCGCAACTGAAATCACCGGAACCGCAAACGTAATATTCTCAAGCGCAATGGGATGATCTTCGCTGCAGATCGTGTCGCCCGTGCTGACGCCCTTCAGTCCAACCGCGGCGCAAATATCGCCCGCCAGAATCTCGCTGATCTCTTCCCGCTTATTGGCGTGCATCTTGAGCAGACGCCCAATGCGCTCACTCCGGCGCCGCCCGGTGTTCAGCACCGAGTCCCCAGTCTTAAGCTGGCCGGAATAAACCCGAATAAACGTCAATTGGCCGACAAATGGATCAGCCATAATCTTGAACGCCAAAGCCGAAAACGGCTCCTTGTCATCAGCCCTGCGGACAATCGGCTCTCCATTGTCAGGATTCAAACCCTTGGTATCAGGCAGGTCAAGCGGCGAAGGCAGATAATCGACAACCGCATCCAGCAGCGGCTGCACGCCTTTATTCTTGAACGCCGTCCCCACCACGACTGGGAACACTTTCAAAGCAATCGTCGATTTACGCAGCGACGCCCGCAACTCATCCGCGGTAATCTCTTCACCTTCCAGAAACTTGTGCAGGATTTCGTCGTCGTTCTCGGCAATGCTCTCAACCAGCTGGGCGTGAAACGCTTCGGCTTTCTTCTTCAGTTCGGCGGGAATTTCTTCGGTGACGTACTCGGCCCCCATCGTGTCGTCCTGCCACACAATGGCCTTCATGTTGATCAGATCGATGACGCCCTTGAATTTATCTTCCTGGCCGATAGGAATCTGAATGGCAACGGGCTTGGCGCTCAACCGCTTGCGGATGGTATCAATGGCATGCTCGAAATCCGCGCCCATCTTGTCGATCTTATTAATGAAGCAAATCCTCGGAACGCCGTACTTATCAGCCTGGCGCCAAACTTTTTCCGACTGCGGCTGCACCCCATGCACCGCGTCAAACACCGCGACCGCGCCGTCAAGCACGCGCAGCGAACGCTCTACTTCCGCCGTGAAATCCACGTGCCCAGGTGTATCAATAATGTTGATGCGAATATCGCGCCAGGTGCAGGTCGTCGCCGCGGACGTAATCGTAATCCCCCGCTCCTGCTCCTGCTCCATCCAATCCATAGTCGCAGTGCCTTCGTGCACCTCTCCGATGCGGTGCGTCTTTCCCGTATAGAACAGGATGCGCTCCGTCGTAGTGGTCTTCCCGGCATCAATGTGCGCCATGATGCCGATATTCCTGCAGCGTTCTAATGGGACTGTTCTAGGCACGACTCTCTAACTCTTTCTGGGCTCCAAAAATCAGCTGTCAGCTCTCGGCCGTCAGCTCCTAAATCTTGTCATCCTGAGCGGCCTTCTTTGCCGCGAAGGACCTATGCATTCCTTACCATCTGTAATGCGCGAAAGCCTTATTAGCTTCCGCCATCCGGTGCACATCTTCTTTCTTCTTGATGGCCGCGCCTTTACCATTAGCCGCGTCCAGCAACTCATTGCTCAACTTGTCGACCATCCCGCGCTCCGCGCGTCCCCGCGCATAAGTCAACAGCCATCGGATCGCCAGCGACGTCCTCCGGTCAGCATTCACTTCCACCGGCACCTGATAGTTAGCGCCGCCCACGCGCCGCGTCTTCACCTCGAGCAGCGGCTTGGCATTCTCGACCGCCTTCGTGAACAGCTTCAAAGCCTCGTCGCCGCCTTTTTCCTGCACCTTGGTCAGGGCCTCATAAAAAATGCCCTCGGCGGTCGACCGCTTGCCCTGCCACATCATCGAGTTGATGAACTTCGTCACCAGATTCGAGCCATAAACGGCATCGGCTGGCACGGTCCGCTTTGCTGTATGTCCTTTACGAGGCATTCAAAACTCCAAGTTCCAGGTTTCAAGGTTTCAGAGTTTCAAGGTTTCAAGGTTTCAAAGTTCCCCAGGCCTGTTGGACCCTGAAACTTTGAAACTCTGAAACTTTGAAACCTGCCTTACTACCCCTTCTTCGCGCGCTTCGCGCCGTACTTCGACCGGCCCTGCTGGCGCCCGGCCACGCCCACCGCATCCAGCGTGCCGCGAATCACGTGATAGCGCACGCCCGGCAGATCCTTCACGCGTCCCCCGCGGATCAGCACAATCGAGTGCTCCTGCAAATTGTGCCCTACGCCAGGGATGTAAGTCGTAACCTCAATCCCGTTGGTCAGCCGCACCCGCGCCACTTTCCGCAACGCGGAGTTCGGCTTCTTCGGCGTCTGCGTGTACACGCGCGTGCAAACTCCGCGCTTCTGCGGACATCCCTGCAGCGCCGGACTCGCCGTCTTATACCGCGGCCGCTTCCGTCCATCCCGCACCAACTGATTAAAAGTAGGCACTCTATGCTGCTCCTTCTCGCATACTGAAGGTCGCACACCGAAACGAGCCCTTGCAGGCAGGCAGCGCGCGGCGCCATCAGCTTTCCCGGCCGCTTAACATGCGATCCGGGCTGGCAGGCACAATCGGCCAGCCATGCTTCTCGCCGCACACGAATCACGGAGAGAGATTCTTGGGTCCCAACTTAGATTTATGCTGCCGACGGTGGCACCCGGCTAAGACTCCGGGGGTGCTCCGTATCGCCAGCTCTGTCCTGCATATCCTTCCGCAGACCACTTTCGCGCCTGACTCAGGCGCTCCAGCAGCCCTCGTGAGGGCGAAAGGCAGCGCAGGAACGTTTCAGCGAGGAAAGTCTCCAGCGTTTTACTGCTTCACCGGAAACGCATTTCTCAAAAGCTCTACTGCAAGTTCCCGCACACCTCAGCCGGAACTCACGGCACACAGCAAGCCTGGATTAACTCGCGGAACTCAACAACTATAGCAACTCAGTCGAAACATCGTCAACCCATCTTTTTGCATCCCACTGTCGAAACCGGAGAATCCGGAGCGCTTCAGCCACGCCTCGTTCGCAAGTGTTTGGCAACGTCGCAAGGTGCTAGCTTGCTGAATCCGTCTCCAGCCTCTAAACTACAAGTTTTCCATTCCAATGAAACAATTCGCCTCTTCGGATACCATCGTGAGGCGACGAGAGGATGCATGGGAAGGTTGCGTTTCGCTCAGTGGGCGTGGATAGTCGTCAGCATCTCCTGCCTCATGTTCTTTCCGGCGTGCGGCGGCCACAAGCCCCCTGGGACCTCCCCCATCGCGGCAAGAATCCTGCTAAGCCCCCCCACCAGTGTTTCCATGCAACTCGGGACCGTCGCTATTTTCACCGCCAGTGCCCAGAATGCAGGCAACTCAAACGTCCGGGCGGCTTTCACCTACGTCTCAAGCGATCCCGGAATCGTCGACCTTGCTCCCAACGGCTTCGCCTGTGCTGGCACCTGGAACGCCCCGCTTTATACTGTTTGCACGCCCGGCGGCATCGGAGTAGCTCAGGTAACCGCCTCATCCGGCGGAGCGACCAGCGCTCCCACCCTGGTCTTTGTCCATCCCTTCATCTCCAGCATTCAGGTCAGCATAGTTCCACCTGTCAATTCCCCCCCGCCCGCCTGTCCCACGCAGATTGCGCTTCCCGCCGCCTGCGACCTCCAGTTCAAGCCTACCAATTCCTGCCTCTCACAGAACCAGATACTCACCTTGCAGGCATCTGCGTTAGACAACCAGGGAAGCGATATTACCGCCTCGGTCGGCCCCTTTTCCTGGAGCCAGTCCAATGCCGGTGTCGCCACACTTACTCCGATTGTGACGGTGACTTACGACAACGTACCCACCAACCAGGTAACCGCATCACCCAACACGCCGGGACAAACCCGGGTGATCGCCTCGGCCTCGGGCGTCGCCAGCCAGCCCTTCGACTTCGAAACCTGCCCGGTGCAGTGCATTTCGCTTGCGCTCAACGTAAGCGGCTCACAACAAAGCAACTTGACCAGCTTTGTGGTCAACAAGGGAACATCGCAAACCGTCACAGCCACCGCCGTCGACGTGCAAGGCTGCATCGTACCCAAGCCCCCGCTGACTTGGATCTCTTCCGAGCCCGCGGCGCTCGCCGCAGGCAGCGCCGCCGCAGGATGCGCCTCGGGCACCACCGCCTGCACCATTTCTACTACTCAGCCGGGGCTATCTGCGATCTCGGCATCCTGTACGCCACCAGCCTGCAACGTCGGTTTCCCACTGAATTTGAATCCCACGGTTGCACAGCTTTACATCCCGCAACCGGTTTATCCCGTCACTGCCATTTCGGGGCTGGTAACCGGCGCACCCTCATCCACCAGCGTCCTGGTCACCAGTCAGGACTGTTACAGCAACATTTTATGCGACGTGGGCATTTATGATGTCTCGACGTCAACCAACCTCCCGGGCGGCGCCTCCCAGCTGCCCGCGCCACCCAATTCGCTGATGTTCGACCTCCCGGGAGACAAAGCCTACATGGGTAGTGAATTCGGCGCGGTCGCCATCACTCTCGCCAACTTTGGAACCTCCACCAGTCCGTTCGCATCTCTGGCCGCTCCGGGTACCACCATGGGCTTGGTAACCGGCAACGTTCTCGCCGTCTCGCACAATGGCGCGGAAGCCATCTTCTCGGATTCAGTCTCCACTCCCAATCAGGTATATGTCGTCAATGGGACCTCATCGACGCCGCTGAACATTAATAGCGCAACGGCGGCGGCATTTTCGCCCGACGGCTTGAGAGCCTTCATCCTCGGCGATGGCGGCAACGCCTTGTATTCCATTTCCACTCTGCAGTACTTGCAGCTGCTGCAGCCTCCTTTGCCCGCTCCCGCCACGTCCATCGTTTTCAACTCGACTGGCTCGTTCGCCCTGCTTTCCGGCGGAAGTCCTGCCGGCAGCCTCGCCGTCTACAACACCTGCGACAATTCTCTGGTGTTCCCGTACCTGTTAGCCCCAGACATTCTCAGTCCTCCTCTGTTCCTGAGGATGGTTCCTTCGGGCAACGTGCCCATGGGCAACACGATAATCCCGGCTCTTCAAACCCAGGGCCTCGACTTTTTCTTCGGCATCGACAACACCGGCATCGACATCATCGCCACCAATTCCTCCATGGGACTGCTCACCACACTCTGTCCGCAGCAAGTCACCCTCGCCCAAACCCAGACCACGCCGCCCACATCCTTCCTGCCTACTCACGTCAATATCGGCCAGGGCACTTTCCAACCCATCAATTTCTTCCTCTCTCCCGACGCCACCCGGGCCTACATCATTGCCAGCGATCTCGGCGTCCTGGTCTATGACTTCAACACCACCTCCACATCCCGAATCCCCCTCCTCAACAACGCGACTCCTGTTGCCGCCGATATCACCGTCGATGGCTCGCTGATCTACGTAGCTGGCTCCGATGGCCTCCTGCACGAGGTCAACACCGCGCTGGCCCTCGACCGGATGGATATCTCCTTTTCGCCCCTCGTCAACTCCTCCAACAGCTTTTGCTTTACCGGATCCAACTGCGCGCTGAACGTGGTTGCCGTAAGACCGTAACAAGGCCGCCGACTGGATCAAATGGAGATAGAATGTGCGGGACACTATCGCATACGGAATAAACCAGCGCGTGTGAGGGGATTTTGGGCACAGATCTGCGAAGATTTTGGGTGGCGCAGCGCTTTTAGCGCCGCGACAAGCACCGGATAGGGCTTTAGCCCCGGTGGAAGCGGCACCGGCTCAAGCCGTCTTTTCCAAATCCTTCGCCACGCTATCCAGCACCCCATTGACGAACTGCACCGATTCCAAACTGGAGAACTTCCGCGCAATCTCGAGCGCTTCATTGATCACCACCGCGCGCGGCGTCTCCGGATACCCCAGAAACTCCGCCACCCCCGCGCGCAACAGATTGCGGTCCACCGCCGCCATGCGCTCCATGCGCCAGTGTTCCGCATGCCCTTCAATCAGTTTGTCGATTTCCGCCACCCGCTCCGAAGCCACCCGGAACAAATCTTCCGCAAATCCCCGCACCTCGGCGCTGGTCCCTCCATGTTCCGCCCAGAACGTACGCTGCACCTGATCCACCGTCTGCTTCCCCATGTCCGCCTGAAACAGCATCTGCAGCACCAGTTCGCGGGATTTGCGGCGCGTACCCATAAGCAGTCGTCAGCAGCCAGTTGCCGTTGTCAGTTTACTGTAGAGGAGGAATTATTTGCGCTTGGTGCTGCTGGATTGACCTTTCTTCTTGGGCTTCTCTTTAAGCTTGTCATTCCGAGCAAAGCGAGGAACCTGCTTCTTGCCGCCATCTGACGGCTGCCGGCTCCCACCCGATCGCGCACGCCGAACCACTGCCTTGCCGGAGCCGGAATCCCGAAGCCCGATAGCCGTCTTCAGCGACGCCATCTCCACCGCCGCCAGCGCCGCCTCAAACCCCTTGTTCCCCATCTTCAGCCCGGCGCGATCAATCGCCTGCTCCAGGTTCTCGCAGGTAAGCACCCCAAACGCATGCGGAACCCCAGTCTCCTGCGCCGACTGCCCAATCCCCCGCGTCACTTCATTCACGATCACGTCGTAGTGCGCCGTATCCCCGCGCAGCAAACATCCGAGACAAATAATCGCATCGTACTTCCCCGTCTCCGCCAAAGTCCGCGCCGCCAGCGGAATCTCAAACGCCCCCGGCACCCGCACAAGATCAATCTCTTTCTTGTCAGCGCCAGAGCGCACCAGTCCGTCAATCGCGCTCAGCAAAAGCCTCTCAGTAATAAATGCATTAAACCGGGAAACCACAATCGCAAAGCGCCTGCCCGAAGCGCTCAGCGCGCCTTCGAGCGCGTCGAGATCAGCTGCTGGAAGACGCTCCACAACAAAATCCTTATTGTGCTTTCTTCTCCGTGACTCAGTGCCTCCGTGGTGAATTCGCTCTTCATCGTACAGATCCGCGAAAATCCGTGGCCAAGATTACTTCCCCTTGAACCCCGCCGCCCGCTTCTCCAAAAACGCCGCAGTCCCTTCCTTCTTATCCTCAGTAGCGCAAGCCACGCCGAACAAAACGGCCTCCAGATACAACCCCTCGCTCAAAGTCATCTCCATGCCCTTTGTTCACGGCCTCCATCGCATACTGCACCGCCAGCGGAGCGTTCGCGATAATCTTCGCCGCAATCGCCTCCGCCCGCGGAATCAACTCCGCCGCCACCGTAACTTCGTTCACCAACCCGATGCGATGCGCTTCCTGCGCCGTAATCATCTCCCCCGCCAGCACCATCTGCATCGCAATGCCTTTGCCCACCAGCCGCGGCAGCCGCTGCGTCCCGCCATATCCCGGAATAATCCCCAGCTTCACCTCCGGCTGCCCCAGCTTCGCATTTTCGCTGGCCAGCCGCATCGTGCAAGCCATCGCAATCTCGCACCCGCCGCCCAAAGCAAATCCATTGATGCAGGCAATCACCGGCTTGCCCAGATTCTCGATCAGATTGAGCACGTTCTGCCCGCGGTGCGTGTACTCCTTGCCCGAAACCGCGTCGTTCTTAGCCAGTTCGCCAATGTCCGCCCCGGCAATAAACGCCTTCTCGCCCGCGCCAGTAAAGATAACGACGCGAATCGACGCATCATTCTTGATGTCATGAAATGCCGCCCGCAACTCTTCCATGGTGGCCATGTTGAGCGCGTTCAAAACCTTCGGCCGGTTCACGGTGACGTAAGCAATCGAGTTTTTCTTTTCCAGAAGTATGTTTTCGAAGTTCATAAGTTCAAACCCGCCACGGATTCAGGCCGATCGGCACGGATTTCGAAATGTCATGCGGAGCAATCGGTGTTGTCATTCTGAGCGAAGCGAAGAACCTGTGCAACTTGCCTTCGGCGCCGAGATGCTGAGTCATCGTCTCGGCTTCCGTCGAATTTCTTCTCTGTGGCACTGTGGTGAAGATTCTAGATATGTGTCGATCCGCGCAAATCCGTGGCAAAGTTCTTCCCTAGCTCTTCCCCCGCGCCATCGCCGCCACATCATCCTTGCTCAAATCGCAACTGATGCAGCTCTGCGTCCACAGCCGGTGCCCAAACACCTTCCCGCACCGCGGACACTTCCACTCCGTCAGCCACCACGCCCCCGCCAGGTACACTCCGGTCCAGCCCAGTAAAATCGCGAGATCAGCAGGCTCTCCCAGCTTCAGCTTCCCAATCATGAAGCCCAGAAATATAAAACTGAGAAACAGCACCACCACCAGATTCCGCCGCGCCACGTAGCTCCGCCACGCCCGGCGATACACCGCGACATCTTGCGGACTGCCTTCATCCGGCATCTGATCAGTTTTTCGTCGTTTCTCCATAACTTTTATAGATCCCCAAAACGGATGGCGTCATCCCGAGCGTAGCCGTTCTTCAGGCGTAGCGAGAGCCTGCCCTGAGCGAAGCCGAGGGGGATCTCCCTGCATGCCTGTCCCCGCGACCGAAATTCAACTCTACAGCTTATTCGCCTTCGGATTATTCGGGTCCGAATAATCATAGAACCCGTGCCCCGTCTTCTTCCCGTACCACCCCGCCATCACCAGCCGCTTCAGCAGCGGAGGCGACGCAAACCGCCGCTCCTTGAACTCGTCATACATCACCTGCGTAATGTAATAAGTCGTATCGAGCCCAACAAAATCCAGCAAAGTAAACGGCCCCATGGGATACCCGCACCCCAGCTTCATCGCATTATCAATATCCTCAATCGACCCCACGCCCTCTTCATACGCCCGGATCGCATCCAGCAAATAAGGCACCAGCAGCCGGTTCACAATGAATCCCGTCTTGTCCGACGTCCGCACCGGAACCTTGCCCAGCTTCTTCCCAAACTCGTAAGCCGTCTCGTAAACATCGTCCGCCGTAGCGATCGTCCGCACCACCTCCACCAGCTTCATCAGCGGCACCGGATTAAAAAAGTGCAGCCCGATAAACCGCTCCGGCCGCTTCACCGAAGTCAAAAGCTCAGTCACCGAAATCGAAGAAGTATTCGAAGCAAAGATCGCGTCCTTCTTCACCACCCCATCAATCGACGCATACATCTTCTTCTTCTCATCCACATTCTCGATGATGGCCTCAATCACAATGTCGCAATCCGCCAGGTCCGCCTTGTTAGTCGTCCCCTTAAGCCGCGCCCGGATCGCATCCTTCTGCGCCGCCGTGATCCCGCCCTTCTCGACCGGCCGCTCGGCAAACTTAGCCAAAGATTTCTCAATCCCGGCAAAACCCTTGTCCAGAAACCTCTGCTCGACTTCCAGCACAGTCACATCAAATCCAGCCGTAGCGCAAACCTGCGCAATGCCGGACCCCATCAATCCACAACCGAGAACACCAACCTTCTTGATCACCATGTGAATTCCTTACCTGATCTTCAATCACCCTCTTTATGACGAATGGCGTCGTACCCCCGCTGCACCAAAAAGAACACCATAAGCAGCGCGAGAAGAAGAAACAAATAGAACAAACCCAGCAGGACCCAGTCGGGGACGCCTGGAACTTTCATCGCTGCACCTAACACGAAGACGACCCCGATCGCAAGACCCGCGCACTGCATGACCCTGTTCCCGCCTGGGTGCTTAGCAACTCGCCAGAGAACGAAGGCGTAGGCACCACCAACGACAATTCCGCTGATCAGAGTTTGAATCGTGCCACTTCCGCTTGCGACCATAACTGCCTCGCCGAAGCAACGCCCTCCCTGTTATCTATACCTGCTAAAAATTCAGCAGCGTCTCCACAATCATCGCAATCCCCTGCCCGCCGCCAATGCAAGCCGTAGCCAGCCCATACTTCTTCTTCCGCCGCCGCAACTCATACAGCAGAGTAATCACCAGCCGAGTCCCAGTAGCCCCCAGCGGATGCCCCAGCGCAATCGCCCCGCCATTCACGTTAACTTTCTCGCGATCCAACCCCAATTCTTTTTCCACGCCCAAATACTGCGCCGCAAACGCCTCGTTCACTTCAATCAAATCAATGTAGTCCAAAGAAAGCCCAGCCTTCTGCAACGCAATCTTAGTAGCCGGCACCGGCCCCCGCCCCATCACCTTCGGCTCAACCCCAGCCACGCCCCAGCTAACAATCCGCCCCAGCGGCACCAGATTCCGCTTCCGCGTCTCTTCCAGCGACATCAACACCACCGCCGCCGCACCATCCACAATCCCGCTGGCGTTCCCCGCCGTCACGGTCCCGCTCCTGCCGAACGCAGTTTTCAATTTCGCCAGCCCTTCCAAAGTCGTCTGCGGCCGCCGGTGGTCATCTTCCGTAAACGATTCGCCGGTAGCCTCACCCTTGAAATTCTTCAGCGCCACCGGAACCAGTTCCTCCTGAATGCGTCCTTCTTTGTAAGCCGCATCCGCCTTCTGCTGCGACCGCAGCGCAAACTCATCCTGCATCTCCCGCGTAATGCCATGCTCCGACCCATACAACTCCGCCGTATTTGCCATGTACGACCCGCAATAACTGTCCAGCAGCGCCACCATCAAAGAATCTTCCAGCTTCCCGCCCGGAGCCAGAGTAAATCCATCGCGCCCGCGAATCACAAACGGAGCCTGCGACATTGCCTCCATCCCACCCGCCAGCACAATCTTCGCCTCATCCACCATAATCATCTGCGCCGCCGAGACAATCGACTGCATCCCCGACCCGCACAGCCGGTTTACCGTCAGCGCCGGAGTCTCAATCGGCAAACCCGCCCGCAACCCCACATGCCGCGCCCCATACAAAGCATCGCCGGAAGTTTGCTGCGCATTCCCAAACACGACATGATCAAATTCCTTGGCATCAACCCCCGCCCGCTCCATCGCGCCCTTAGCCGCAACCGCGCCCAACTCCTGCGCCGTAAAGTCCTTCAACTTCCCGCAATAGCGCCCAAAAGGCGTGCGCGCCCCGCTGACAATAGCGATATCACCCGTTTTCAACATGATTTTCCCGAAAGAATCTCTTGATCAGAACGCATCAGAGTAGACAGAAAACGTTGATGCAAACTGGTTAGTGTAGCAGCGCCCGAACAGATTTGACCACTAACGGAATCACCGGGCAGCATGTAGTTTTCGGACATGCCCATGTGGGGACAGCCGCCCTCGGCTGTCCATTCGAGCACAGCTCGAAAGCCCCTTCCATCAACGCCTGGCGATTTGGGTAGTTCCTTTTGCTTTAACCCCAGCCAGCCGATATCGTGGTCAAATCGCCAGCAACGAGGGACTCCCATGGAACAGCGCGTAAGCCTAATCACCCTAGGAGTGTCGGATCTAAAGCGCAGCCGCGAATTCTACGAGCGCCTCGGATGGCGCCGTTCCATGGCCAAAGCAGAAGGCGTCGTATTCTTCCAGACCGGGAGCATGGCCGTAGCCCTGTACCCGCACCGCGACCTCGCCAAGGATGCAAACGTCTCTTCCGAAGGCCACGGTTTCAATGGAATCTCGCTGGCCTACAACACCCGTAATCGCACCGAAGTTGACTCGGTTCTCAAAGAGGCTCTAGCTGCAGGAGGAACGATCGTCAAGCCCGCCCAGGAAGCCTTCTGGGGAGGCTATTCCGGCTACTTCTCTGATCCAGACGGCTTTCTATGGGAGGTCGCGTGGAATCCAGGATTCGCGATGGCAGAAGATGGAAGCATCCGAATTCCGGACTAGCGGCGAAGTTCCTACGCCACTGCTCCCGCGGCCCGTGCCGCCGCCAGCGCCACAACCTTCCCATGCCCCTGCCCCAGCGAAGTAGCCAGCGCATGCTCAGCCCGGTTGATCACTTCTGTCACAATGTCCACCGGATCGTAGCTCTCCTTCACCACGGCCTCAGCCAGGCCCGCCGAGAACTCCATGGCGTGGCCTTTCTGCGACCCTTCTTTAGCCGGCAAGTGCACTCCCGCGATGATCTT
Organism: uncultured Acidobacteriaceae bacterium; assembly: GCA_963770235.1. Taxonomy (GTDB): domain Bacteria; phylum Acidobacteriota; class Terriglobia; order Terriglobales; family Acidobacteriaceae; genus Sulfotelmatobacter. The sequence continues at coordinate 154,941 of CAVYOW010000013.1, forward strand.
GCGCAGTTTCTCGATCGCCATCATCGCTTCTTTCTCCGCCGTTTCCCCCAGAATGATCGCGATGGTGGTCGTGTCGTAGCGGAAAGCCAAATCATTGGTCCGGATGTTGGCCGCAAACTGTTGCCCAATCTTTTCCATCGCGCCTTCCACCGCAGCCTCGCCGTATTCCTTGATCAGCGCCGCGCTCCGCCCAAACTGCAGCAGCAGCACCGAAAGCGGCGCCGCATTCTGCACCGCCCGCTTGCTCTCCGCCAGCAGCAAATCAAGATAAGAGCCCCGTTTCAGCAGTCCCGACTTCTCTTCCGTAACCGAAAGATTCTTCACCAGTCGCCGCAACCCCGCGTTATTCAGCGCAATCACCATCTGATCGGCCAGCGTCTTCAGCACCACGGCATCGGTATGCGGCCAGGTTCGCGGCCGGTTGTGCATCAGCGCCAACATCCCCACCGAATCTTCGCCATTGCTAAGCGGCAACGCCAGGATCGCCGTCGTTCCCAGTTCCGCCAGCGCCTTGTGCGCAGTCTTCAACTCAGAACTCTTCTGCGCGTCGGCGATAATAATGGGCTCCGTCGAACTCATATCCTGCAGGGCACACATCACTTCCTTAATCGCCCCCGAACTGCCCGCCTTCACTCCCCGGCCACAGAACTCCTGCACCGCCGTCGGCGCCGAGCCCGGAGTACGCATCAAAGCCACGCAACGCGATATCTCCCAGTGCCCGCCAATCTCGCTGACCGCCGTAGTCAGCACCGCCGGCGCCGTCGCCTGGTGGTACAGTTTGCGCGTGATCTCCGCCACCCGGGTCACATTGCGCATCTCCGCCGCCGGATCGGCCGCCGGCGTCGCTGCCGCTGCCGCGGCTGGCGACGAAGCCGCAACCGTAGCCGCTGCCGGCAGCGGCGTCGACCCCGCATAGCTCGGAGTCATCCCCGCCGCCATGTACAGCCGCTGCAAATCCTCGTTGCGCTCTTCCTCCCGCGGAAACAGTTCCTGAATCCTCTGCAGCCTCTCGACCGCCTTGTTGCGCATCCCGTACTGCACCAGGATTTCCGCCTGCAGCATCAGATCCTGCAGTGTCGACGCCCCCAGCGTCGCTTCCTGCGCCTGCACTGACTCTACCGGTGCGTTGCCCTGTGTGAACCGCGCCGCAATCGCTTTGAACTTGCTATCGTCAACCTTCCCCTTCAACATCTCCAGCCGCTTCTTATGGCCGGATTCATAAGGATCCACTTCCGCCGCCCGGTCCAGGCACTCCGCCGCCTTCGCGAAATCTCCCGTCCCGCAGTACACATCGAAAAGCTTCAGCAGAGTCTGGCAGTAGTCGCCCTCCCGGTTCGACGCGTTGAACAGTTCGCCCAGAAACTCCAGCATCTCCGGCGACGCCTTCCGCGCCGCAGTCACTTCCTGCATCACTGCCACAAACTGCCGCCGTTCGCCCCGCTTGGCTTGGAACTGCCCCAGCTTCCGCGCCAGCGACACCGCCGCCTCATCCTGATCCGCATCCGCCAACTGTCCAATCAGCGCCGTCACCTGCGGCATCCGGTTGGGATTCTGTTCAAACAGCTGCCACACCAGCGGCTCTGCGTCGGCATAGCGCCCAGCCGCCAGCAGAGCCTCGCCATAGATCTCCCGCAGCTGCGGCGAATTCTTCCCCGCGTTCACCTGCGCCTCAAGAATAAAAATCGCAGCTCCCACCTGCCCCTGCCCCAGCAGGCTCTTGCCGTAGGCCAGCGTGATCTCCTCATCCGAGGAATCTTCCTGGTAAGCGCGCTCATACCACGGCGCCGGATCGCCGCCCCCTGTGCCTGCCAGCTGCGCCACCCGCTTGAACGCCGCCGCCGCAGCCTTGCTGTCGCCGACTTCCGACGACAATTCCGCAACCCGCAGAAAATTCGCCTGGATCGGCTCCAGCGCCACCACCCGCCCCAGCACCTCCAGCGCGCCCTTTTTGTTCTCCAGCTTCGCCAGATCGCTCAATGCGGATTCATAGGTGCCCACCGCCAGCTTCTTGTTCGACCCCTCCAGCAACTGTCCGAAGCGGAATTTCTGCTCCCAGGTCGGGCTGCCATGCCTCGCCAGTTTCTTGTAAGTCAGGCTGGCACGCGTCGCGTCTTCGGCTTTCACCTGCCGCTCAAACAGTTCCCCCAGCAGCCGCACCGCATCGTGCGTCCGGTTCTGCGACAGGCACAAATCGGCCGCCAGTTGCCGCACCGTGTCGTTTTCCGGATTGTCGCGCAGGGCCAGCAGATATTCTTCCAAAGCTTCCGCGGCCTTCCCCTTCTGCAGAAGCTTTTCGGCGCGCTCGATGCGCTTGCCTTGCTCGGCTCGGTCGAGACGTCTTGTGATCTCAGGCATGGGTCAGTTCGGGGCAGAGTACTGCTCCCTCGATTCTAGGAGCCACTCCCGGCCCCAGCAATCCGTAAGGACCGCCCCCGATTACGAAAGTCACTGAAGGAGAAAGTGTGGGGACGGCCGCCTCGGGAGCCTGCCCTGAGCGAAGCCGAAGGGTCCAGACAAGCGCAGCGAGTCGCAGCAGCGCCCAAGTCCAATCCCAGGTGGGATTTTGCAAGCCGTGCCACCGGCCCTTAGTGATCAGTGGCCGGAAGACCCAGGTTTGCAGACTGGCCACTGGTCACTGACCACTGGCCACTTGTTTCCCCATTTGATATCGTGCCGCATGCCCCCAGCCCCGGACCTCGTCCACGAACAAGGTCTCCACCATCAACTCACCGCCGGTCAAATGACCATGGTCGCCGTCGGCGGCTCCATTGGCACCGGCCTTCTCCTCGGCTCCGCCGCCGCCCTCGAAGTCGCCGGACCCAGCGTCATCGTGAGCTACATCATCGCCGCCTTCATCGCCTACACCGTCGCCATGGCTCTAGGCGAACTAGCCAGCGTGCACCCCGCCGCCGGCTCCTTCGGCCTCTACGGCGAGCTCTACCTCAATCCGTACCTCGGATTTCTCTGCCGCGCCGCCTACTGGGCCGCCATCGCCTTCTCCATCGGAGCCGAACTCACCGCCTCCGCCACCTACATGACCTACTGGTTCCCCGCCATACCCGGCGAGCTTTGGGTCATCGTATTCTCAGCCCTGCTTCTTCTAGTCAACCTGCGCAGTGTAGCCTCCTACGGACGCTTCGAATTCTGGTTCTCCATGATCAAGCTCGCCACCATCGTGGCCTTCATCCTGGCCGGCGCAGCCCTGCTCCTCAGCGGCCGTGTAGCCCCGCAGTTCACAGCCCACGGCGGATTCTTTCCCAAGGGTCCAATCGCGCCGCTGCTCGCTGTCTTCTGGGCCATTTACGCCTTCGGCGGCATCGAGATGCTCTCTGTCACCACCGGCGAATCACATTCCTCGAAGGACATCCCCCGCGCCGCTCGCCTCTCGATCTTCCTGCTGGCCGGTATCTACCTCGGCGCCATCACCATCCTCGTCGGCGTCATGCCCTGGAACCACACCGGCGTTTCCGAGAGCCCGTTCGTCAGCGTGCTTCGCCTCGCCAAGGTTCCAGCCGCGGCCTATCTCATGAATTTCGTAGTCCTGACCGCCGCTCTTTCCGGAGCCAACGCCAAACTCTACGCCGCCTCCCGCCTGCTCTTCTCCATGGGACGCACCGGATGGGCTCCCGCAAGTTTAGGAAAACTAAACGCTTCCGGCTCGCCCCGCCTCGCGCTGCTGGTCTCCTCCTACGGCATCGTGACTGCGCTCATCATCGAACACTGGGCCGGGCAACAATCCTTCGTCTACATCATGGGAGCTGCATTCTCCGGCCTCATCTTCTCCTGGGTCGTGTCCCTGGCAGCCCACGTAAGCTTCCGCCGCCGCCTCACCCCGGAGCAGCTTGCGGCCCTGCCCATGCGCTCTCCACTCGGAGCCTGGGGATCGATGCTAGGCTTCGTCCTGGCCTCCATCACAGTCCTCCACACGTTCTTCGCCACCCGCATAAACGCAGTAGGAGGATCAGTCTTCTTCGCCGCGCTAACCGCAGCCTACCTATTCCTGAAACGCCGCCACCAACCCCAGTAAGCGTCCCCATTTCCCGTGCAAATGCAATCTGGGGACGGCCGCCTCGGTGGAGCGGGCCTCCAAGGCCTGCGTCAAAGGCACCACAGTTGGCGGGCTTTAGCCCCTGAGGTACCTCAACAAAACGCCTCAGCCTCCGTTACCGACGTAAGCCCGCTGCGCGCTTTTGCGCTACCCCAGCCCACCCCGCTACACTAGCCTCGACAAGGGATTCCCCATCCAACAAGGCTCAACTGTGACCATCTCAGCCCTGCTCCTCCGTTCCTCGAACCCCGGCGGATTCATCCTCTGGTGCCTCCTCGGAATCTGCGCGGGAGTCTATCTGTTCGTCCAAGGCTTCCGCCTGCTCCAGCGCCGCCAGTTAATCCTCAACACCCCAGCCTCCAAAATTCGCAGCGCTTCCATGGGAATGGTCGAACTCAACGGCCTCGCGGTCGGACCCTACACCATGGTCGCTCCCATCACCACCCGCGCTTGCTACTGCTACCGCACTTTCGTCTGGGAATGGAAGCAGCGCGGCAAGAACAAGCAATGGGTCAAGGTGGCCGCCGAGTGCATGCACGTCCCCTTCTTTCTCGACGACAACACCGGCAAGGTCCTAGTCGACCCCCGCGGCGCCGATCTCGACCTGCATCAGGATTTCCACCAGGAATTCTGCGATGGTTTCTTCACCACCAAAGAAGAAGCTCCCCCCAACGTTCGCAGTTTCCTCTCACGCCACGGCATAAGCACCACCAACAAAATCAAAGTAGAAGAGTTCTGCATCAAGCCCAAGAACGCACTCTTCCTGCTCGGCACGCTCGACGAAAATCCTGGCCTCGAACTCACCCCCGAGCCAATTCACGACTCCGAAACCGGGCCGTTGATCGTTGGCAATGCGCTTTCCTTCTCTCTGAACCCAGAAGTAGTACGAACCGCGCTGTCGCCCGTGCTCGGAGACAGCACCGGCTTCAGTGGTCTATCTCTGTCGGGTGGCCTTCAGCATGATCCCGCGTTCGACCCGATTTACGACAAAGCAATCTCCACCGCATCGGTCCGGGCAGCCCACCCTGCGACAGCTCCAGGCACGAGCAAAGCAGCGGACGGTGCCGCAGTCGCTGCCGCGCTTGTGAAAGCAGGCATCTCCGGCCCGGCAGCTTGGGCAGCCGCCCGAGTAACCCCCGCCGCCGCAGCCGGAACCACACCCGCCGCACCGCCCGAAGGTTTCGACGCGCGCCCGTCCGTAGTGCTGATGAAGGGCAAGAACAACCCAACCTTCCTGATCTCCTGGCGCAGCCAGCGCGACCTCGCCCGTTCCCTGGGCTGGAAGTGCACTCTAATGATCTGGGGCGGCCCCGCCCTGGCTCTGCTAAGTCTCTACGCCCTGCTAGCCATATCGCATTTGCTCTAGAACCCTCCAATAATCCTTGTCATTCCGACAATCCTTGTCATTCCGAGCGAAGCGAGGAATCTGCTTTCAGCGTCCATCTCGACCACTCTCACCACGATCGTGTACTCCATCTGGCGCAGCCCCAACACCGGTAGAACCGGGCACCCCGCTCCCGCACCACGACTCTAACCGCGAGCTTCCAACCCTACCCGCACGCTCTAGTACAATGACCACGTGAGTAACGCTGTTCGCATCGGAATCATCGGTGACTTCAACCCTAAATTCCGTTCCCATCCCGCCACCGCGGATGCCCTGCAGCACGCCGCCCGCAAACTCGATTTGAAACTCGAGTCCCAATGGATACCAACGCCGTCACTAACCGCCGCCGGCGCGGAAAAGATTCTCGAAAGCTTCGACGGCCTCTGGGCCTCGCCCGGCAGCCCCTACAAGAGTTTCGACGGTATGCTCAAGGGAATCGAATTCGCCCGTCGCCGCGACTGGCCCTTTCTTGGCACCTGCGGCGGTTTTCAGTACGCCCTGATCGAGTTCGCCCGCAACGTGTTGGGCATCGCCGATGCCGACAGCGCCGAAAATAACTCCGGATCCCATGCCGAATCAAAGAACATCGTGATCTATCCCGTAGCTTGCGCCGTGACCGGCGTCAAGGGCGACGCACCGAAGCTGTCCGGCAAGGTCCCCGAAATCCGTCTCCGCCCCGGCTCCTACCTGCAATCGTTCTATGGCAAGGACGAGGAAGTCGTAACCGAAGAGTTCTTCTGCAACTTCGAAGTCAATCCCGAATACGAATGGGCAACCATGGAAGCCGGCTTCCCAGTCGTAGCGCGCGGCGCCCAAGGAGAAATCCGCGCCATCGAATCCCCCACCCACCGCTTCTTCATCGCGACTCTCTTCCAGCCGCAACTCTCCTCCACCGAAAAGAAACCCCATCCCATAGTCCTGGCCTTCGTCCAGGCCGCAGCCGATTGGGGCCGCAAGAAACTGGACGACAGCGTCCTCGAATAACAACGTTGTCACCACAGAGACACACAGAAAAATCTCTAAATTGCTCCTGTTTTTTCTTGTTGTTCTTCTCCGTGCCGCCGCGCCTCCGTGCCTCCGTGGTGAAAAGCCTCTGCCCAGTTACCAAAGTCGCCCCATCCGGCACGATCTAGCCCCAGCACCATGCGCATCTGGAGCCCCTATCTCACTCTCATTAGACTTTTCTAAGCCCGAAAGAACGAGGCCAGGGAAATGGGGGCGAAAATCAGTCGTGCGCCTTCAGCGTCCTCCCCTTTTTGAACCACGTTTGAACCACAGCCGCGCCTCGGGGCGCAGCGAGGAGCCAAACCAGCATGCCGGTGCCGTGGATCAACTCGTTCCGCATCCCGTTCACCACGCTCGTCAGCTACATACCGATCATCGCGACCATCGTGACCTGCCTCTTCAGCGTGATCCTCGCCCGCGCCACGCTGCGTTATGTGGAGGCCACCGACAAAGGCTTGGCCCTAGCCCGCGAAGAATTTGAGCGTGAATGGTCGCCCGATCTGCACATCAAGCTCGAGCGCGTGTCCAGCACCGAAGCCCAGGTCATCGTCACCAACCTGGCCAAGAGTTCCGTCCTGCTGCAATTGCTGCAGTTGCGCAAAATCTCGCACGCCGTTCCCTTCGAGCGCTGCCGCCTCAACGATCCGTTGGTCGGAGGCTTGACGTGGAGCCAGGAAATGGGCAAGCGCATCCTCGCCTGCACGGGAAAGGAATTCGAAGGCCCGATCGCCGCCTCCATGACTTTTTACTGCTCCGGACGAATGTTCCGCACCGACTGGTTTCGCTCGCACATACAAGTACGGGACGGCCGCATCCTAAGCCTCGAACCCAGCAACATGCCGGCCCGCCGCGTGCGCGTGATTGAGCGCAAAGGCCAGGAACGCCGTCGCGACTTCGTCCAGGACGTCACTGCCGACGTGACCCCAGACAAACCCGACAGCAAGCCAGACCAGAATTTCTTCGTAACCGGTGCGTGAAATCGGGCTTCAGCCCCGAGGTACTTATCAGGAGAGTCGACGCCCAGAATGGCGTCTTAACTTAGGCTCGCTAAACTCTTGTTAAGAATCCCTAACACCGTCCGCTTTAACTAATGCTTCTCCGGACAGTGCCGATCTTTCCCTTATATGCTCAACCCAATCAGCGCGAACGTCAGCCATGCCAGCGAAGCCCCTAAACCGGCTGTCCCAAAACCTCAGCACCCGCAGCAGAAGAGCAGTCCGCAACCTTCGGACACGGTCACGCTGAAAAGCACGGGTAGCAACCAAACTGGCACCGATAAATAACCCCCTCGAACTCAACCCTCGGGTTGAACCACCGAAAGATGGAGAGACGGGCTCATCGCCCGTCCTCCATTTTTTGTCTTTTTAGGAAGAGCCGGTCTTAGGAAAGTCAGCCGGCTAGTTCAAATACGGGATAGCTCGCCGTCAGCGCGACAAACGCTTCAGCAGGCGAACCCGCAGCCACGGGAAAGTAGCGTTGCACCTCACTCTTGAAGCTGTCGAGGTAGGCCTTGAGAACCTCCGGCTTCTCCGTCTCGGCAACCGGACGCAAGCGGAACTTGAGTTGTGCGCTTCCCTTCTTCAGGGTGACTTCGCCGGCAGCCTCGGCGTTGCGCACCCATTGCGTGCGTCCGCGCGGCGCCACCAGGAAGCGCTTGCCTTTCATTTCCAGCAGATTCACCGGAGTCGAGTAGAGCTTGCCACTCTTGCGCCCACGCACCAGCAGCAGATATTTGTTGGGAAATGGGAGGCCGATCCCGACCAGAAATCCAAAGACACGGTTAAAGATCTTCTCAACCGGAGTAGGTTCGCGAAAAACCGGCAGGCTGGAATTCATACACGCAATTGTACTGTCGCGCTCGTACTCGTCGACTCATTCGCGACGCCCTAAGCCGTTTTCAAAAACCGCAGCGAAGCCGAATTCATGCAATAGCGCAGCCCCGTCGGCTGCGGACCGTCGTCGAAGACGATGTCCCAGGTGCGCATCGCATTCCGTGCATGCAACCGCGGTCCGCACCATCCCAATGCTGGTGTCGCGTATCTCCCGCACATTTTCTGCCGCGATCGGCTCCCAGAAGCTGGGCCAGCCCGTTCCAGACTCAAATTTCGTCGAAGAACTGAACAGCGCGTTGTCGCAGCAGATGCAGCGATAGATTCCCTTATCGTGCAGGTTCCAATATTTCCCGGTGTAGGCAATCTCAGTATCCGCGTGCCGCGTGATCTCGAATACTCCCGGCGGAAGCTGCTTCCGCCACTCTTCCTCCGTCTTCACCACCTTCGCGACCTTCACCTTGGCCAGCCGCTTGCCGTCATCCGAGAATTGCACAATCGTCACTTCTCCCGGCTCCGTCTTCGCCGCGACTGCAATCACATAAGGCTTCCGCCACTTCCACAGCAGCGCCCCGCCCAGCGCCGCGCCCAAGCCAGCGAGGAAGACACGCCGCCCGACATTCGTTTCAGTCTCATTAGTCCGACTCACCGAATCAAACATAACTCCTCCGCTACCTAGTCAGTTCCCGCCAAAGACCTTCACCGCACGACTGAGAACTCAGAAGTACTACTTGCCGTAGAGGTCCGGAAACTCCCTCCGCAAGTTCGCCACCTTCGGAGCATCGTTATAAACGATGTAGGGATCGTTCGGATGTATCGTCGCATAATTCTGATGATAACCCTCCGCTTCGTAAAACGCCTGCAGCGGCACCACCTGCGTCGCAATCTTCTTCGGAAACACTTTGGCCTGGTCGAGCTGCGCAATGTAAGCCTCGGCAATGTGCTTCTGCTCGTCATTGCTGTAGAAGATCACCGACCGGTACTGCGTGCCGGTATCCGGCCCCTGCCGGTTCACTTCCGTCGGATCCAGCGCCACCGAGAAGAACACCCGCAACAACTCTCCATAAGTAACTTGCGACGGATCGTAAACAATCTTGCACCGACTCCGCATGCCCAGTCTCGCCGCTGCTCACCATCTCATAATCGGGATTCTTCACCGTCCCGCCCGAGTATCCCGAGGTCGCGCTGTGAACGCCCTTCACATGCTGAAACACCGCCTGGATTCCCCAGAAGCATCCCCCAGCCACCACCGCCGTCTCTTTCCCCTTGGCGGCGGCCTTAGCCTCGTCCACCACCGGAGCCGGCACCGCGGCCCCACTCCCGGCACGGCAAGCCAGCGTCCCCGCCAGCACCGTCAACATCATCGCCACCATCCGAACCGAAACTCTGGACATAGCCATTCCTCCCGGCCGAAAGCCGCCGTCTTTCTCCTCCAATTAGAGTTACGAGTCGAAAGGAAGTTTCGGATGTTAGAGAGGCTGGTTTTCAAATACTGGACTCCGCAGACCGCCGCCCCGCGCTCTCAAACAGACGCGCCGTGGCAGCCCCGAAGATGAATCCACCGACGTGCGCCAGGTACGCCACTCCGCCAGTCTGCGCGTGCGCCACCTGGCCGGCATTGAAGAGCTGGGTGAGGAACCAGAAGCCAATCAGCAGCGCGGCCGGGATGAATGTGATCTTCACAAACACAACGATCAGCAGAATCGAGCGAATCCGGTCGCGAGGGTAGGTGACCAGAAAAGCGCCCATCACCGCGGCAATCGCCCCGCTCGCGCCCAGGTTCGGCACGGTGGAATGCGGGCTGGCTGCGACCTGGGCCAGCATGGCGACGGTCCCGCCCAGCAGATAGAAAACCAGATACCGCCCGCGCCCCATCGTATCTTCGATCTCCGGGCCAAACGCCCACAAGAAGATCATGTTCCCGATGATGTGTGACCAGCTGGCGTGCATGAACATCGCCGTGAAAATCGTGATCCAGCCATGTCCAGAAAAAATCTGGGCCGGAATCGCCGACCACCGGGTCACGAACGCCTCGCCACCCATCAGCTCCCGCACAAAAACAAAGGCGTTCGCCAGAATGATGAGGATCGTGACGACCGGGACCCGCATAGGCCGCCGCGATGCGTCCCCGAGCGGGATCAATCCCCCCATTTCGTATTCCTCCACCGGCTCCGGCAAACGCGGGTTCCAGCGAGTGTGGCTTTCCCCGAGCGTCGAACCCTTCCACGCTTCGCCAAGCAAGTTTTCACAAGCGTCCCACTATGCCGCTAACGACGAACCCGACGGGGATATCGTATCCGTGGCGTTGCGCACCGCCAGCGACATCATCACCCGCGCCACTCCGCTGAAGATCAGGCTGATACCCACCAGAGTGCCAATCGCCCACGACGAACTCGACGGCCATTGCAGGTAAATCATCAGCCCCAGCAACAGGCTGACGATCCCGTCCACCAGCACCCAGCTCGATCCCTGCATGGGACGCATCTTCGCAAACAAAACAAAGTCCAGGACGCCTTCAATTACAAACAGGGATGCCAGCACCAGCGTAAGCGACGCCACAGCCAGCCCGGGATTCACGATTAAGTATCCGCCGAAGCACAGATACGCGATCCCGACCAGGATCTTCCAGGTCTTGCTCCCGGCACCATGCGCCCGAAAGCCCAGCATCAGGTGGACGATGCCCGCCAAAATAATCAGGTACGCGACCATCGCGCTAACCGCCACCGCGGCCAGAAACGGCAACACAATCGCGACTGCGCCAAATACAATCAGCAAAGCTCCCCACAAAATCGAAACCGTCGAAGCATGCCGCACCATCTCACCCGGGGTGTTCTGTGCCATAGAGGTCCTCCTCCACAATCGGCCTAAGCCTACCTCAAAAAGTCCGCGAGTAAAAGTCCAAGCTCATATGCGAACAAACAATATGAACCTGTGGATTTCTGCCGAGAAAAAACTTTCGAGCGCTGCCGCTGAGTGGCATGACCATCTGGGCAACTTGTTCTCTTTTCGGGGTACCCCCCTCCCCCCCAACCTTCTGAAGAGCTTGCTGGGCGCGGGGCTCGCAATAAGGTGTCTGCAAAATCTTGAGGGCACATGAGTTAGGGGTCAAAATCTTGACAACAAACGGGTTAGGACCGTTCTCGTCCGCTTTCTCCATACTGCCTTCGCCTCGATCATGATGAACTGATTTCAGGTGGGAGGCAAGGTTAGGTGTCACAGGGTGGGTGTGGATATCGAAATCCTAACGGGGATCGCGCCGTGGAATCGCACGTTTGCAAAGAAAGCGAAACATGGGGCACCCGGACAAAATCAAAGTCAACGTCAAACACAGCGGACGGGAGTGTCCGCTCTACACGCGCCTTGATGGCGATCTAATGCCCAAGAGCGTGAGCACCTTGGAATCCCACGTTTCGCAAAGGACGCGAAACATGGGGCACCCGGCTGATCGCTGATTCCCCTTGACATTCGCTTTATATTCGCCAACAATACCGGCATGGCGATCACACGCAGGCAGCGCGAAGTGTATGACTTCATCTCCCGCTTCGTGGCGGAGCATGGCTACGCTCCGTCGTTTGAAGAGATCGGCGACGGCCTCGACCTGAGCTCGCTGGCCACGGTGCACAAGCACATCACGAACCTGGAGAAAAAGGGACTGCTCACCCGCGACTACAACCGCAGCCGCTCCATCGACCTGCTGCCGCCCAAGGGGCGGCTCAAGCAGGCCATGAGCGTGAACACCGGCGTGATCCTGCCGCTGGTCGGGCGCATCGCCGCCGGCCAGCCCATCGAGGCCGTCGAGAACCCGGAGACCATCTCGCTCGCCGACTTCGTGCGCTCGAAAGACGTTTTTGTGCTGGAGGTGCGCGGCGATTCCATGCAGGATGAAGCCATCCTCGACGGCGACTACGTTCTGGTCGAGAAGCTGAAGACGGCGCACAACGGCGACATCGTAGTCGCACTGGTAGATCAGGAGCGACGCCACGCTGAAGCGCTTCTTCCGGGAAGGCGACAACATCCGCCTGCAGCCTTCGAACGCCACCATGAAGCCGATTGTCGTGCCGGCGGCGTCGGTGGAAGTGCAGGGCAGAGTGATCGGCGTGCTGAGGAAGTACTGAGGGACTTCGAGCGCTCCACAAAGCTGCAAACTGGATGAAACGCCGATCTCGGTCCCGAACTCAATTGATTGCGAAGATCAGTCTGTGCCTGGGCCTCGCCGCTCTGGGACGCGCACAGAACCAACCGGCGGCGCACAGCGCGCCCGCGAAGGAGAAAGTGGAGACGAGTCATGCAAGTGGAACGTTTGAGGTAAAGCTGACGCCGCAGGCGGCCGAAGACGGGGCCGACGCAGGCCTGGGAAGAATGTCAAGCGATAAACAGTTTCACGGCGATCTGGAGGGAACCAGCAAGGGCCAGATGCTCTCCGCGATGGGCAGCGTGAAGGGCTCTGCGGGTTACGTCGCGATGGAGCGAGTCACTGGAACCCTGAAAGGCCGCACGGGCAGCTTCGTCCTGCAACACAGCGGCACCATGACGCGGGGGGCGCCGCAACTGAGCGTCACGGTTGTGCCGGATTCCGGCACCGGCCAACTGACCGGCCTTGCGGGGACGATGACCATCAAGATCAACGAGGGGAAGCATTCATACGAATTCGAGTACACGCTGCCGGAAACGCCGTAAAGGCGCCTCTAGCCTCTAGCTCTAGCCAATCCAAATTCGACAAAGGCCGGCAAGAAAGCAAAACGCACGCGGCTCATAAGGTCCGCGTGCGTTTGAGATTCAAGCTAGCAGCTAGTGGCTAGAAGCTGCCTCAGCCGAGGTATTTGTCGAGGACTTGCGCGATGGAGTCCTTGGAGCGGTTGCCGCCGACGAGTTGCTCGACTACTTGCCCGCCCTTGAACACCAGCAGTGTCGGGATGCCGGTGATTCTGTAACGCATGGGGGTGGCGCTGTTGGAGTCCACGTCCATCTTGCCGATTTTGACCTTGCCCTGATAGTCCTTGGCAAGCTCCTCGACGATGGGAGCGATGGCGCGGCAGGGACCGCACCATGTTGCCCAGAAGTCCACCAGCACGGGCTTGTCTGATTTCAGAACGTCCTGGTCGAAGTTCGCATCGGTGACTTCGACGATTCCATTGCCTGCCATATCTTTTTCTCCTCGTTGTAACGTCGCGTTGTTCGGCGGATGCTCCCATGTTTCGGAAACAACGAGCAGTCGTGGCCGGGACCCGGACGATCTTAATGGATACGATTCTATAAATGCCTGCCCCAACCTGGGGGCAACTCATTATGGTAACACTGCCATTCGATGCGTGGGGCGACGCGAAGGTCGCAAAAAGGAGGGGGCCGTGCGGCGCCCTCCCCGGGATCGGCACGGGCTGGACCAGGAAATCGGCTTCTAGAAGATGAACTTAACTGCAGCCTGCATCAGTCGCGGAGGGGCCGCGCTGACCACCTTTCCAAACGAGAGGTTGTCGTTGATGTTGCCGTTCACGGACGCTGGTCCGTAGAACTGGGCATGGTTGAAGACGTTGAATCCCTCGAAACGGAACTGAAGAGACTTGGATTCAGTGAGAGGAACGCTCTTCAGCAGGGCCATGTCGTAGTTGTCGATGCCCGGGCCGTAAAAGAAGCGGCGCTTGGCGTTGCCGGGCTGTCCCAAGGGCTGGAGGCTGAAGAGGCTGGTATTGAAGTACGGCTGGCCGTTACGCGGATTGGAATTCAGGTCGAGCGGGCCGGGAGTGTATTGCGGCTCATCGACGCCATAGTTGTTGATGCCGTTGGGCTCGGCTCCCAGCAGGGAATTGTCGCCGTAGTTGAGCAAGCGTCACGGGAAAACCACTGCTGAAATGGGTGATGCCGGAGATCGTCCAACCCTTTGTCCAGCGGTTGGAAACGCCGAACAGATGTTCGAAGGGAAGCTCGTAGGCGTAGCTCACTACGAAGTTGTGCTTTACGTCGAAGGCGGACAAAGCGCGGCTGAGCGCGGGATTGATTGGGTTCACTTCTTCGCCCACGTTCGAAGACTGATCGATGGATTTGCTGAAGGTGTAGCTGGCGAACAATTGCAAGCGCTTGCTGGTGTGGCGGAGGCTGAGTTCCAGCGCGTTGTAGTTGGAATTGCCGATCGTGGACTGATTGGTATCGCTGCCGAAATTCGAGCCCAGAGGTCCGCGGGTTCCACTCTCCGTTTCTTTAAAAGGTCCGCAGCCAGGCAAGCTGAGGCACAGCGCGGGGTCGCCGGGGTTCGATTCCACCAGCACCAGCAGGCGATGCGACTGATTGCCCACATAGCTGGCGCTGAACACAGTATTGCTCCCCGAGCTGGCGCTCGATGGAGAACATGTATTGCTCGGTGTAAGGAATGCGGTTGCTGACGGGATACGCGGGAATGCCGCTGATGGGGATGTACTGCGACCAGTCGAGGCTGGAGTCGGGATGGCTGCTGGAGGAGTTCAACGGCGCAAAAGTGACGGGAAAATACTGGCCGAGGGTCTGTCCAGTGGAAGCGGTCACGAACGGATTGGAAAACAGCGGCGGAGCGGGACTGCTGTAAGTGGTGCCGTAGGGAGCGTTGGCCGCGAGGACTCCGATGGTGAGGGCTTCGATGGAGGTGTAATACATTCCGAAGCCGGCGCGAAGACTGGTTTTGCCGGGACCGCCTAAGAGCTTGCCGAGGAAAGTGTCGGCCGATACATCCGGCGAATAGGCCAGGCCGATGCGCGGCGAGAATTCGTCGCCGGGAGGCGCGAGCGTGCGCCGCACTCCGGGATCGGTGGGATACAAGATTCCCGCCGGCGCGCCCGGGAAAACTACCGACTGCTTGCCGGGTTCGGTGGTTGAAATCTGATTGTACTTTTCATACCAGGGCTCGATGCGGTCCCAGCGCAGGCCGTAGTTGAGAGTGAGGTTGGGCTTCAAGTGCCAACTGTCCTGCGCGAAGATGCCGGCGTATTTGTTCCGGCCATAGAACGGATTGAGCTGGCTCTGGTTGTACTGGCTGGGAATCCCGAGCAGGAAATCGGCGAAATCGAGGCCGGTCTCGCTTCCGGTAAACAGGAAGTTGCCGTTGAACTGGGCGATCGGATTCACGTTGACCTGATCGTAGTGGAACTCGCCGCCGAATTTCAGGGTGTGGCGTCCTACAACCTTCGAAAAGTTGTCGAGCCACTGGAACGTATTGTTCGCCTGCTTCAGTTCGTTGGTGTTGGTACCGGTGGAGAAGTTGTTGAAGACGAGGTTTTCGACTCCTTCGTTTTGAGGGGCGAGGGCCACGATGCTGGGCGCTCCCGAGGATGTGACGAAACCCTGCGATACCAGGCTGACTCCGAGGCCGCCTTGCGGTTTGCCCAGGTCGTTGAATGCGCGCAGATAACTGAAGTGGACCTCGTTGACCGAGGTGGGGTTCAGCGTTTTCGTATCGCCCACGCTGAATAGTTGCGCCCGGCCCAGATACAGCGCGTTGAAGCCGGGCACGCTGGCTCCGCCCTGAGCGACGGGATAGGGATTGTTCAGCGAATAATCGTCGAGAAAGTAATAGCCGGAGATCAGGCCCCAGCCTGTGTTGGCGTCGAGGCGCAGGGATCCTTTATCGTCGCGGAGGGCCTGGTTGTGGGCGGAGGTTGCAAATTCGGTGCCGGAAGCATTCGGCGCTGGAATGTACTGCAACAGATTCTGGGCGGGAACAGACCATGCTTGGCTAGGGATTTGCAGCGTAGGAAGAACACAGGCCGTGGTGCTTCCGGGAGAATAGTTTGTGTTGGTGCAACCGGGAAAATAGTAAGGCTCGCCGGGGTCGATCTTATAGCCGAGTCTTTGAGCTGCGACAACGTGTTGGCCCAGGCGGAGCCGCTCACCAGGGTGGGCACTATGACCGTTTGCTTGTTCACGAGTTTCGGTGGTGTAGAAGGAACTGGCCAGGTCGGATAGATCTCCGCTTCGGTCTTGCGGTGGAAGGCACCGGGATCAGGCCGGTATCGACTCCCTGGCGCTGGCGCGTTCCCTGATAGTCGGAGAAGAAGAAGATCTTGTTTCGCTGGATGGGGCCACCGAAGGTTCCACCGAACTGGTTCTGGATGAAGGTGCCGCGGGTGGGGGAGAAGTAATTGCGCGCGTCCAGATCGGTGTTTCGGAGGAACTCGAAAAGGTCGCCGTGGAATGCGTTGCCGCCTGACTTGGTGATGACGTTGATCTGGCCGCCGCTGAACTCGCCGTACTCCGCGTCGAAATTGCTGGTGAGGATGCGGAACTCGGCGATGGAGTCGAGGTTGGGAATGATTGCGGTGCCCATGTTCACGTCTTCTTCGGAGTCGCTGCCGTTCACGATGAAGGCGTTGGCGAATTCGCGCTGGCCATGGATGGAAATGGTGCCGGGATTGAGATCGCCAGAGGGCGAGAGCGCGCTGGCGCCCACGTCTTGCACGGTGTTGGAGGTGATGGAGGTGGCAGGAGCGACTCCGGCCTGAATCGACAGAAGATCGGTATAGCTGCGGCCATCCAGGGGCACGGCACTCATCTGATCGCTGTTGATGACTTCGCCCATCTGGTTGCTGGAAGTCTCCAGATGCACCGCGCTGTCACTCACGGTGACGGCATCGGTACGTTCACCGACCTGCAGCACTACATCGAGCAGGAGCGCGCTGTTGGTGTCGAGCACAATTCCGGTGCGGCGGTAGGGTTTGAAGCCGGGGTGGTTCACTTCGAGAACATAGCGGCCGACGGGAAGGACGGGAAAGTATAAGTAGCCTCGACCGTCGGTGGCGGCGGATTGGCGGACCCCTGTACTGCTGTTGACCAAAGTGACGGATGCTTGCGCAATGGCCGCACTGGTTGGGTCTTTGACGGTGCCCGAGATGCTTCCGCCGACGCCGGCAAAGGCTGCTCCGAGCAAGCAGAGGGGCAGGCAGAGGCGGCGCAGCGGTGTTTTGGAGAAGCTTCGCATGGTGCTTTGGAATCGCCTTCAGTTGCAATCCAGTCGCATCTGGGGTTATGATTTGTCCTCGATCGCCAATCCTGTCGAGCGGAACAGGGAGCGGGTAAATCTACAGGTAGTTGCAATCGAGTCGCATCTGAAGTAGCGTCTTCATGTTGACGGATGTTGCTGTACGCCGTCAAGAACTGGCCGAAGATTCCGTCGCAGGGCGATTGCGACCAGTTGCGACAGTGGAGGAGGGGTTCCATGCCATTACCGCAAACCGAAATTCCGGGCCGGCTGCAGGCCCACTTTGCCGACCGCGGAATCCGCATGACGGAGCAACGGCGGGCCATTCTGCGGGTGATGGAGACCGCGACCAAGCATCTGGATGCGGCCCAGCTTTTGCGCAAGGCGCAGAAGTTGGATGCGACGGTCGATCGCAGCACGGTTTACCGGACGCTGCGGCTGCTTAAACGGCAAGGGCTGATCGACGAGCTCGACTTGATGCACATCCACGGCGAGGGGCACTACTACGAGCGCAAGCTGAACCGGGACCACATCCACATGGCCTGCCTGCGTTGCGGCAAGATCATGGAATTCGTCAGCGACATTTTCGAGAAGCTGAAGGGGCAGGTGGAGAAGGACTGCCGGTTCCGGATTGTGGTGTCGCGGCTGGAAATTGGCGGGTACTGCGCGGCGTGTTCGAAGTAGGGGATTGAGGAAGCAGCGCGCTCGAAGCCAATTTGCTGCTGAGTGACAGAAGCCAAGAGCCGGCTTTGCCCGGCAGACCAGCCGAGGGCGGTTGTCCCCACATGAGCCCTTAGCAACGATAAAAAAGCGCCCCGAACTTTTCAGTTCAGGACGCCTCGGCAGCCCTCCCCCAGAACTGCCAAACCACAAAATGGATGTTAGTGAACGAGTGATTGAGTGTAAACGTCACTTTGGTAATCGGGTTTTCGCCGGTTTTCGAACGGGTGCCGAATCGGTGCGGTTGGGTACCTCAGGGGCTGAAGCCCGGCAATTTCCTGGCGCCTTCTGATCGCTCCGCTCTCCGGGACCCTTCGGCTTAGCTCAGGGCAGACAGCCGAGGCGGCTGTCCCGATACAGACAACGAAAATCTACGGTTGCTTCTGCCAGGTCTGGCCGTCATCCAGCGTGGTCCAGACTTCTGCCGTCGAGGTGGTCACGGTTCCATTCTGGGGGTCGGAGAACCGAACGCTGAGAATGTCGCCGGTCAGAAAGAGGCCGGCGCCAGACGGAAGCACACGGGTCCAGTTGTTACCGGCATCCACCGTGTGATACAACGCTCCACCCGAGCCTCCAGCCCAGACTTCGGAGGAGTTGGAGGATACGGACAGGGCGCGAAAGATCAGGGGCGTTGCTAGCTCTGTCTGCTTCTCATTATTCTTTAACCTCGCTTGCTTTTTTGCTTCGGGTTGCGGTTCCGGCTGGACTTCGGAGGTTACTTCGGCTTGCACTTCGACGGTCGCCATCTGGGTTTTCACGCGTCGATCACGCGTTGAATCATCCGCCGCGACGTTCACATCCAGCCAAGTTTGGCCGCCGTCGAGGGAACGCTGCAGCGCGCCGCTGGCACTGATGGTCCAGCGCGGCGCGGCCAGGTCTTTCATGAGATTGGGATTGGCACGCAGCAAGGGCGCTGGCGCCATGGCAAGAGAGCCCGGCGGCGATGCGGGTTTTGCTTTGTCAACACGGTTCGCGTAGGCCGGCGACTGCTCCGCAGCTTTACTCTGAATGAGCTGGTCTTGAATCTGGCTTTGTGCGGTGGATTGGGTCGCGACTTGGGCAGTCTCCGTTTGCACTTCGACGGTTTGCGAAGGGCCGGCCACTACAGCCAACTGCTGGCTGGGGGCTGGATTCTGCCTGGCAGCCGCCGCGGGCGGCGGGTTCTGCGCCGTTGGGGCTGAGGCAAAGCCGCGGCCGAGGCTAACGTTCAGCGGGCCTGATGGATTCACCGGAGGCGAATTGCAGCGCCACCAAGAGGTCTGCTGATCGCGACTAACTGGATTTCGAGCGTGAGGAACGGCCAGTTCGTCTTTCGGCAATCGGGTCTGAGGAACAGCCATCCGCGAAGAGGGCTCGGGACTTGGGGCTGGAGTGGCCGTCGCTTGCTTTCGTTGGAAGACATTCACAGCCAACTCCATGTGGCGTTGACGGTGGTTTGCAGGATTCCAATCGACGCGATCAGCGACCACTCCCGCAGCTACCGCGGCCCAACGCACGGCTGCTCCGCGAAGAGGCGTCCAGCGGAACCAGTTTCCGCTGCTGTGCGCCACCGGCTGTGCCTCGACTTGCGGGGGTAGAGCGAGTGACACTGCTTCCCTGCAATCGCCGCAGCGAGACAAATGCTCGACGACATGATCCCGCTCGGGGCCGGCTAGAGATTGCTCGGCGAAGGCGGTGAGCAGATCGGCATCGGGATGCGGGTCTGCGCCTCGCGACTGCAACCGCTTTGCGACGATTTTGGGAACGCTTTGCATTTGCAGCTTCCAAGTTCCAGCGGAACAGTACTAGCCCTTTCAACCGACTCAAGTGGCGCGGCCAGCCTATCCGGAGCCTTCGCGGGTTCTGACCTTCGCGACTCTTCTTTTCTGAGAACGTTGCTGCCGGGGAATCTTGCGCCAGACTGCGGCGAATGTCGACCTGGAGGTCGCGCACGTCCACTTCCAATGCCTCCTCGGCCTGGCGGCGGGCCATGCCTTGCTGCACCATGCCCGTGAGGATCTTCTTGCGCAACGACTTAGCCAGCTTGTCGACCTTGCGGCTGATGGTGGACTCGTGCACGCCCAGCATGCGGGCAATTTCGGCCAGGGTGCGTCCATCGAGATAATACGCCGCGAGCACCATGCGGTCTTCGCTGTCGAGCGAGGCCAGGGCTGCGTCGGTGGCGGATTCCAGGCGGGAGTCGGCGGAGGGAACCGGCTCGGGCTGGGGAGCGGCGAACTGCGCGCCGTCTTCGCTTTCTTCGTCGAGGCTGACCAGGCGCCTGGTGCGGCGGTAGCGATTCACGAACTCTTGCGCCAGCACGGTGCGCAGCCAGCCTTCGAGCGATCCGCGGCCGGTGAAGGAGGCGAGCTTGGAAATGCGTTCACCGTCGCGCGTTGTCGTGCCGTAGAGCTCGGCGTAGAGACTGTCGGCGAGGTCGCGGGCGGCGGAATCTTCGCGTGCGATGCGCAGCGCCGACTGATACAGCTTTTCGCGGTAGCGCGTGAGGAAAAGCTCCCAGGCGGAGTTGTTGCCGGCGGCGCAGGCCTGGGCTAGCGCGAGTTCCTCGATGCGCAGGGTCAGGAGGAAAGTGCGGGCGTCCGCGTGGGTCGCGCTGGTGGGCAAATACTTCGTGGCCACCTCGCAGAGAATTACGGCGAAAGATTCTGGGGCGAGTCCGATCTGCTCGCAGCCGCTCTTGTCGTGCAGCTCCGCTAAGAGATCGGCGACTGCCGACTGCACGGGAGCGGAGATCGGTTTGGTGGCGCGCATTTAGAAGAAAAGTGACTGCGACGACTGCTGATCCCGATGCTACCAATACATTAGACGCTTGAAAGATTAATTTTGGCCGCAAGGCCTAACTTCTTTTTCGTTCTTCTGACGCAGTCGAGATGGGCGGTGCGGGCTGGTTGGCGCGCCCCGTATCTGGTATTTCGTCCTCCTGAGACCGGGGCGCGCCTGCTCGCCAAGGGGGAGAGCTATGCGTCCGAGATTATTTGTGGCGGTGAGCGCGCTGGTGGTAGTGGCCGGAATGGTTTGCCTGGACCTGCGGCCGGTTCATGCCGGGGAGGAGCCATCCGCTTCCGGCTACAAGGTGCTGGAGCCGATCCGGCACGGAAGCTTGACGGTGTTTCCGGTGGTCGCGCCCAGGTCTTACGCTACGAGCGAATTCCTGACTTTGGATGAAGGGTTGCGGTCAGGAGAGGTGGTTGTGACCGAGTATGGAAATGTTCGTGGGCTTATGCGACGGCGTCCCACACCCGCAGTGCAAGTGCAGAACGCCGAAGTAAACCGGCTGGTGCTGATCAACAACGCGAAGCGTCCGCTGCTGCTGCTGGCGGGCGAGATTGTTACCGGAGGCAAGCAGGACCGGGTGATCGGGAAAGATCGCATTGTGCCGGCGGAGAGTGATCCCGTGGATCTTAGTGTGTTCTGCGTGGAGCCCGGACGGTGGGTCGCGAGCAGCGAGCACTTCGGGACTTCGGGGGCGACGTACGGAAAGGCGATCGGCGGAGTAGCGGGCGGCACGCTCATGGCCCAGCCCTCGGTGCGCGCCAAAGCCATGGCCGATAAAGATCAAGCGCAGGTTTGGGCGGAGGTGCGGAAGCAGCAGCAGTCGATGACAGTCGAGGTTGCGGCGGCACCAACGGCCTCGCCCGCGAGCACCCAGGAGATCCAATCCACTAGTTCGTATGCCCGGGTGATGGAGAACAAAGACGTGAAGGAGAAGGTGGACGAGATTGCCGCACCCATCCAGCAGGACTATCAAAGCCTGATCAGGCAACTGCGCGACCGCAAGGCCGTGGGAGTGGTGGTCGCCGTGAATGGACGCATCATTTGGGCCGACGTCTTCGCCAGCACAGAGCTGCTGGAACGATACTGGCCGAAGCTGGTGCGCTCCTATGCGTCAGAAGCGGTGGTGACACGAGCAAAAGGTGGAGAGGCGGGTTCGGCACAGGCGGAGGCGTTTCTCGCGGACATGGAAGGGCGGAGGGAAACGATTGAGATTGAACCGGGAGTCTACCGTCACACCGAGGCTAACGGTGATGGATTCAAGGCGTTCGCGCTGACTTCGCTGTTGCCCAAGACCGGTTTCGACCTACACATTGCGAAGATGGCGGAGTGAAAGACAGGGGCCAGTGGTCGGTGGCCAGAAAGAACCAACTGGCCACTGATCACTGGCCACTGGCCACTGACGTTTGGTACCAGTTTCGCCAGGCGGCGGAGTCGTTGGGCAGGTGTTGCTGGGTGATATCAGCGAGGGCCTGGAACGCCCAGCCGCGAGTTTGAGTATCGAGAGCGGGATCCGCGGAGTAGTCGATCAGCTGGGGCACGGCGATGAGGCGTTGCTGGTGGCTCAACATGCCGGATTGAGCCAGGCTACAGGCGGCGTGTTCGCGCACCATCGGGGATGGATCACCGCGCATGGCTTCGAGCAAGGGCGCGATGGTTGGCGTCGTTCCAACCAGGGCTAGGCCTTCGACGGCCCAGCGGCGCGCGTCTTCTTTCTTTTCTTTGTCGTCTTTATTTTTGTCCCCTCCGGAATTCTTGCCGGAATCTTTCAGGTGTGCGGCCAGCACCTGGACCACGCGATCAGGCTCAACCCCGCGGTTCCCGAGCAAGCCCAGAGCCCACAGGGCCCAAATCTTTTTCTGGTGATCGCGGGAGTCGGCCTGCCGCTCCATGGCATCGACAGTGGATTCAGTCTTGGTGAGTCCGTAGGCCGCGAGTTGCACTTCGATGGCGGAGGCGCGCACGCTGAGATCGTTGGAATTGAGCGCGACCGTGGTGAGGTCGCCGAGTTGCGAATCCCACTGGAGCTTGCCCCGCCAGGCATCGCTGCGAGCTTCGATTTGGGCTTCGATCTGATTGGGGGCTCCGTTGGAGTGGCTCACGGCGCGCTCCAGAAGCAGTTCGGCTTGTTTCTGCGGTCTCTGGCGATCCAGTTCGGGTTCGGAGAGCGCCGCGGCGGAGACTTCAGAATTCTGCCGCGACGAGAACAGGCCGGTGGTTTTTCCCCAGACGGCAACCGGGCCTCCGCCGCTCGAGACCAGGACCGCGAACACGACTCCCGCTAGCATAGCGACGAAATGAAGTAAGCGCAGGGTCGCGGGCCGCAGGCGCTGTTCCGGCGGGTTTTGCTCCGGCAGGTTTTCTGCCCGCAGGTTCGGTCGAAATACATCCATAACAAGAGTTTAGGGACGGCCCGGATTAGGGTAAAGTTACTTCTGGGCCCGCCCAATTGTGGTTAGATGCGAGGTCGCGGCCACGTGTGGGTTTCGGAGGGAATCATGGCTGTGAAGGGGAATTTGATGCGCTGCGTCTTGCCGGCTTCGCTGGTACTGATGGTCGCGGCTGTCGCTCTGGCGGCGGGGGGTCCGGGATACAAGGTTGTGAACACATACAAGGTAGGCGGCGATGGGGGTTGGGATTATTTGACGACGGACGGGGCGGCGCGGCGGCTTTATATTTCGCGCGCGACCCACGTCATGGTGCTCGATCTCGATTCGGGCAAGTCTGTGGGCGACATTGCGGACACTCCGGGAGTGCATGGCATTGCGCTGGCGCCGGAGCTGGGGCGCGGATTCACCAGCAACGGGCGCGAGGGAACCGTCAGCAT
The DNA here is from genome assembly GCA_963770235.1 of uncultured Acidobacteriaceae bacterium. GTDB lineage: Bacteria > Acidobacteriota > Terriglobia > Terriglobales > Acidobacteriaceae > Sulfotelmatobacter. The sequence goes on from CAVYOW010000013.1 coordinate 178,464, forward strand.
CTTCGATCTCAAGACCCTGGCAACTGTCAGCAAAGTGAAGGTGGGAGATAATCCGGATGCGATTCTTTACGAACCTTTCTCCGGACGCGTCTTCACGTTCAATGGGCGAAGCCAGGACTCGACTGCGATCGACGCAGCCACGGGCACGGTTCTGGCCACGATCAAGTTGGATGGAAAACCTGAATTCGCTGCCAGTGATGGCATGGGTAAGATCTTCGTGAACATAGAAGATAAGAGCGAACTGGCGGCAATCGATGCGAACCGATTGTTCGTCAAGGAGAAGTGGCCGCTGGCGCCTTGCGAATCGCCCTCAGGGTTGGCGATGGACCGGAAGAATCGGCGGCTCTTCGTGGGCTGCGAGAACAAAATGATGGCCGTGGTGAATGCGGATACCGGCAAGGTTCTGGCTACACCGGCCATCGGTGACGGCGTAGATGCAACCACCTTCGACAACGAAACCGGGCTGGCGTTTGCTTCGTGCGGGGAAGGCGTTTTGACGGTGGTGCGGGAGGAGTCGGCGGACAAGTTCAGCGTGGCGGAAAACGTTCCGACACAATTGGGGGCGCGCACGCTGGCGCTCGACTCGAAGACGCACAATGTGTACGTGGTGACGGCGAAGTTTGGTCCGCCTCCGGCTGCTACGGCGGATAATCCGCAGCCGCGGCGGACTGTTTTACCTGACAGCTTTGTGGTGCTGGTGGTGGGGAAGTAGACCCTTTTCACCAAGGAGTCACGTAGTCACCGAGAGAATCTTTAATCGATCTGCAGAATCTTTAATCGATATGCTCTTTCTCTCCGTCTCTCCGTGGTAGGTCGGCCGTTCAATATCGAACGACCGTTCGGTTGTCAACTTTCCGCTTGGCGTGTATTATCTCTCCACTTTGCCGACCGGGATTCTCCGGCTTGCGCTTTGTCATCTAAATTGCCGTGGGGTTTGTGGGATTTTTGAGAAATGACCGTCCCGGACGACAAGTTTTTCCAGGCGCGGGTTACCAAACGCGTGGACTTCGCTCCTGACCTGTGGATGTTTCGCATCCAGGCGGGTGGGGAGTTCAAGTTCGCTCCCGGACAGTACGCCACGCTGGGGGTGGAACACGACGGCAAGCGGACGGAGCGTCCGTATTCGATTGCCTCGGCGCCTTTTGAGGGTGAGATCGAGTTCTTCTTTGAACTGGTGCCCGAAGGAGCGCTCACGCCGCGTCTCTACAAGCTGCAACCGGGCGACGGATTGCTGATGCGGAAGGCTCCCAAGGGGAGGTTCACGCTCGACACAGAGAGCGGACGGAAGAATCATCTGCTGGTTTCGACCGTGACCGGAGTGGCACCGTTCGTGAGTTTTGTCCGCACGCTGTCGAAAGACTGGAAGGAAGGACGCTTCGACGGCAGCCACAAGCTCTACCTGCTCAACGGCGCCAGCCGGCCGTGGGAGTTCGGCTACAAAGAGGAGTTGACCCACTTCGATGCGGAACTGCCGTGGTTCAAGTATGTGCCCACGGTGAGCCGTCCGTGGGATCACGCGGACTGGCCAGGTGAGATCGGCCGGGCCGACGACATTCTGCGCAAGTATGCCGATCACTGGGAGCTCGATCCTACGAATACGACGGCGTACTTGTGCGGGCATCCTGACATGATCGCGAACAGCAAGGCGATCCTGAAGCGGCGCGGATTCCTGGACAAGGCGGCGATCAAGGAAGAGATTTATTGGGTGCCGGCGAAATAGTACCCAGTACCTGGTACCGAGTTCCTAGTAAACCAGTTCTCGACTAGATGCCTGCCGCCGTGCTTCGTCGCTCCATGAGCAGCACATCTCTCCAGGTCTCACCCAGCTTGCCGATGCGTTGCCTTTTCCCAACCTGGTGGAACCCACAGGACTTGTGGATCGCGATACTGGCGGAGTTTTCGGGAAAAATTCCGGCTTGCAGTGTCCACACACCGCACCGTTCGGATTCCTCGATCAACGCTTCCAAAAGCGCCGTGCCGACGCCGCAGCCCCGCGCGGAGGCGGCCACGTAAACGGAGACCTCCGCGACTCCCGAGTAGACGCGCCGCGCGGAGACCGGGCTGAGCGCGGCCCAGCCCAAGACCTGACCGCGCTTGCGTGCGATCAGGCGGCAGTCCCGGCGATGGCTGCTGTCCCACTTCTCCCAGTCCGGAAGCTGGGTTTCGAACGTTGCCTGGCCAGTGGCGATGCCCTGGGCGTAGATCTCGCGAGCGGCGGGCCAATCTGCGGGCTGCATGGGTGTGATCTGGTAATCCATGGGGTGCGCGAGCTAGGTTTCGGCGGGAGCAAAGAAGACCAGTACCTCGAGTTCTTCCGCGATATCGTAAAAGCGGTGGCCAACTTCGGCTGCGACGAAGATTACGCTGCCCGGGGAGACATCCCGGTCCTCGGGGCCGGCTTTGAAGCGGGCGCGTCCCCGGACCACGTAATAAATCTCATCTTCGCGATGCGGCTTCTGATGGTCGGTGCCTCCGGCGGGCAGGACGTAGAGGCCTGCGCTCATCGCCGGTACGCGCAGGAACTCGCGGTAGGGCTTGCCGCTCCGCGCGCGCTGCTCGGCGATCTCCGGAAGGCTGGCGAACAGGGTCTTCATAGCTCTTTACTCTTTCACGCGACTCTTTCACGCGAAGATGCCTCCGAAAATGAGGTCGGTAAACTGCGGGATCAGGCTCTGCGCCTGCAGTTCGCCCTCCGGCTTGTACCACTGATAAATCCAGTTGATCATGCCGAGCAGGGCGAAGGCGGCGGCACGGGGGCTTACCTTGCCTTTTACCTGGTTTTGAGCTTTGCCTTGGACCTCCGTCATCAGGCTTTCGAGAAAGTGGATGTAGTCCTTCTTACGTGCGTTGATGCGCTTTCGCAGGGCTGGCGGCAGAGGATGGTTTTCGTGCAGCATCACCGTGATTTCGCGGTCGCGGGGGCTTAGGACGACCTCGATGTGCAGCCGGATAAGGGCCCGCAGGCGCTCTTCGGGATCGGCGATGCCGCGCACGGGGTTGAGCACGCGCTCCTGTGTGATCTCCATGGCGTGATTCATGATCTCGAAGAGGATTTCGTCTTTGCTCTGGAAGTGGTGGTAGAGGCCGCCTTTGCTCAGCTTGAGCGCGGCTGCCACATCGTTCATGGAGGTCGCATCATAACCGCGCTGCTGGAACAGGCGGGCGGCGGTGCGCAGGATTTCCTGGCGGGAGTCGACCACGGTCTCACGGGTCATCGGGTGACATGGTAAATACTTCGGGACTGGAATGCCAAATTTTCGGCTCGGCTTTGCCTCTCAGTCCTTCATTACTTCGTGACATTCGGTTCGGACAGCCGCCATTTTCTCGGGCGCGGGCATGGCGAATGCTTCGCCCGGACGCGACGACATGGCTCGCAGGCATTGCTCAAAGGCAGGCTTGCTAAAGAAAAACAGAATCGTTGCGGGCTCACCTGACGCATTTTCCACTCCGATCCAGTTGCCGTGCGGAATGAAAACGGTAGCTCCCGTTCCTGCGTCGTACTGACGCCCAGCCAAGGTGACTCGCAGTACAGCCCTTGTGGATGAAGATAACTTCGTCTTCGTAAAGATGCTTGTGCGTCGGAATTTTGTTTCCCGGGGGCAATTCCTCCGTCCCGACCACGAGTGCGTCCGACCCAGTGGTGGCGGGATCAACCTTGAAAATGAGCGGCTTGTCGCCAAGTAGCATCCACCGATCACCCTCGTCCGCTTGAAAAACCGTTGGAGTCGGCTGCTTTGGCGCGGGCTTCGAATTCGTGCTTGGTGCCTGGACACTGTTTGCGCTGGGTGCAATTGCTGACGTGGTCTGTGCAGATAACGGGATGGCCGCGAGAAGCAGCAACGACGCAACGTGAACCTGAATCGCCATATACCCTCCGTTTGGTGATGAAGGATTCTACGCGCAATTCCACTTCCCGCTTGACATGGGGGGTAGGCAAAGGTAGCATTTCTCAGTAACCGACCGACCGGTCGGTTTGCGGCAGGATTCCCTCTGGAATCCACCCCAAGAAGCAAGGGCATCTTTCCTCCCTTGTGGAACGCGATAAGCGCAACGAGAGGAGCACGCTGGTGGCTACTATTTTCTACGAGCACGACGCTAATCCCGAGGCCCTGAAGGGCAAAACCATCGCCATCCTGGGCTACGGCAGCCAGGGACACGCGCAGGCGCAGAACTTGCGCGACAGCGGCTACAAGGTCATCGTCGGCCTCGATCCCAACCGCCCCAGCGCGCAGCAGGCTCGCGCCGATGGCATGGTGGTGGTGGCGCCGGATGAGGCGGCCAAGCGCGCCGACTGGATCCATGTGCTCACGCCGGATGAGACTCAGGCGGCGGTGTATGAGCAATTCATTCAGCCTTATCTGCATCCCGGAAAGATTCTGGGGTTCTCGCACGGCTTCAGCATTCATTTCAAGACGATCGTCCCGCCCAGCGATGTGGATGTGGTGATGATCGCGCCCAAGAGCCCTGGCCATTTGCTGCGGCGGGTTTATAGCGAAGGGCGCGGCGTGCCGTCGCTGATCGCGATTCAGCAGGATTCGAGCAAGCGGGCGCACGAGTTTGCGCTGGCCTACGCGCACGGCATTGGCTCGACCCGCGCGGGCGTGCTGCAGACTACGTTCCGGGAAGAAACCGAGAGCGATCTTTTCGGCGAGCAGGCGGTGCTGTGCGGCGGTCTGACTTCGCTGATCAAGAAGGGGTTCGAGACGCTGGTCGAAGCCGGCTACGCTCCGGAGATCGCTTATTTTGAGTGCCTGCACGAGGTGAAGCTGATCGTCGACCTGATCTACGAAGGCGGGCTCGGGCGCATGCGCTATTCGATTTCGAACACGGCCGAGTATGGCGATCTGACGCGCGGCGAGAGAGTTGTGGGCGATGCCACTCGGGCCGCGATGAAGAAGACTCTGGCTGACATTCAGGACGGAACCTTCGCCCGGGAGTGGATCAAGGAAAACAAAGACGGCGGCTACAACTTTGCGGCGTTGCGGGAGAAAGAACAGAAGCATCCGATTGAGATTGTGGGGGCGCAGTTGCGCGGCATGATGAGCTGGCTGCCAGGTCGCGACTCGAAGAAGCCGGGCGAAGCGCCGAAGCCGGAGCCGAAACAGGTTGTGAATGCTTAAGGGAGCAGAAATCGTTCTGCGGTGCGTGCGCGCCGAAGGGGTCGACCTGGTGTTCGGCTATCCCGGCGGCGCGATCATGCCGTTGTACGACGCTTTGGAGGGTAGCGGAGTGCGGCACGTCCTCACGCGGCACGAGCAGGGCGCGGTGTTTGCCGCGGAGGGCTACGCGCGGGTTACGGGGAAAGTGGGCGTGGCCATGGCTACCAGCGGGCCGGGTGCGACCAACCTGGTTACCGGCATCGCCGACGCCAAGATGGATTCGGTTCCTCTGGTCTGCATCACGGGGCAAGTGCGGACGGCGATGATCGGCACCGATGCCTTTCAGGAAACGGACGTATTCGGAGTGACGCTTTCGCTGACCAAGTGGAGCCGGCTGGTCCGCACGATCGAGGAAATCCCGGACGTAATTGCTGAGGGCTTCTACTGGGCGCGCAGCGGACGTCCGGGGCCGGTCGTGATCGACATTCCTACTGACATACTGAAAGCCAAGAAGGAATTCTCCGGTCCCGTGAAGTTCAATCCGCACGCCCGGCCCGCCGATGCGAAGGCGGAAGGCGCCTTCAGCGACACGATTATCGAGTTACTCCAACGCGCTACAAGGCCGGTGGCGCTGGTGGGCGCGGGAGCGAAGCTTTCGGGAGCGGTTCCGGAGTTGCGGCGGCTGCTCGACGACCTGAATGTTCCCACGTTCGCCACGGTGCACGGATTGGGTGCGGTTCCGCCGCAATCACCGTATTACCTGGGCATGGTGGGCATGCACGGGACGCGCGCCGCCAACACTGCGCTGCACGAAACCGATTTGCTGATGGTGTTCGGAGCGCGATTGGACGATCGCGTGACCGGCGATCCCACGCGCTTTGCCCCCAACGCGAAGATCGTCCACTTTGAGATTGATCCGGCTCAGTTGGACCGGGTGCGGGCCTGCGAGCTGCCGGTGATTGGCAATCTCGCCGACACGATTCCCGCATTTCACGCAGAACTGCGCAAGGCTTCCGTGCCGGACTGGAACGGCTGGCGCGCAGTAGCTTGCGGAGCCGAGCGCGCGGAACTTGATCCGCGGGGACTGGCGCAGCCGACGATTCGTTTTCTCGATGAACTTTTCAGCCGCCTGCCGCAAGACAGCGTGATCATTGCCGACGTAGGCCAGCACCAGATGTGGGCGGCGCAGCGGTACCGTTCTTCCTCACCCCGCGGCTTTATTACTTCGGGCGGACTGGGAGCGATGGGATTCGCCCTGCCCGCTGCCGTGGGCGTGCAACTGGCGAAGCCGGAGACTTGCGTGCTCTGCGTTTCCGGCGATGGCGGGTTCCAGATGAACATCCAGGAACTGGCCACGGTGCACCGGCTCGGCCTGCCTATAAAGATGGTGATCGTCGATAACAAATATCTGGGCATGGTGCGGCAGTGGCAGCAGCTTTTCTACGCGCGCAACTATGCTGAAACCGATTTGAGCGATAACCCGGATTTCGTCGAGATTGCCAAGGCTTACAAGATTCACGGGTGGCGGCTGAATGAGGCTGCCATGGTGGAGTATCCGGTGCCGGCGGAAACAGGCGATCTGATCGACAATTTTCTGCGCTCGCCGGGGCCGGAGTTGCTGGTGTTTGATTGCGCTCCTGAAGCGAACGTTTATCCCATGGTTCCGGCGGGAGCGGCGCTTTCGGAGATGGTGTACGAAGACGAGTGAAGAATTGAGTCATTGTGCGATCGGGTGATTGTGCGATTTGAAAAGCTCATTGGTTTTCAATCGCTAAATCACTCAATCGCCCAATCGCAGAATTGAGAGAGGGAACGACCATGCAAGTCTTTCACATCCGCTATCGCAACACGCAAGGCACATTGATGCGCATCCTCAACGCGATTTCGCGCCGAGGACTCGATCTGACTTCAGTGCACGCGGAGGCCGCCGGGCAGGATTACACGGTCACCATGCTGCTGGAGGTCTCGCAAAAGCAGATCGGCCAGCTTTACCGCGAGTGGTATGGAATCGTCGATGTCATCGAAGTGCGCTCGCGAGCGGTTTTGCATGAGCAGGAAGTACCGGCGTGGGGACCGCATCCGCCGGCCTCGGAGAACATTGCGGAGCAGTCGTCCCGCGCAGCGTTGGCTTAAGGTCTGGGTTCCGATTTTGGCAGCGTCAGCAACCCGAGTCTACGCAGGTAAGCATCATGCGATTGGGGGACCTGCAGTTTGGAATGCGGCTCTTTGGCATCACTTCAGTCCGCAGGTTTCCCCGTTTTTTCCCGCTTTGTGACGATCTCTCTGCTCGCACTCTTACGGCTACCTCCACCTCTGTTGTAATCTTTCGCCATGGGTGTTACGCATCATGGATCTTAAACATCGCAGCCGCGGAATTACCGACGGGCGCGACCGGGCTCCGGCGCGCTCCATGTTCAAAGCCATCGGCTTCACCGACGCTGACCTGGGCAAGCCGCTGATCGGCGTGGCCAACACCTGGATCGAAACCATGCCATGCAACTTTCACTTGCGGCGGCTCTCCGCCAAAGTGAAAGAAGGCATTCGCGCTGCCGGCGGCACTCCGATGGAGTTCAACACCATCGCCATTTCCGACGGCGAAACCATGGGTACGGAAGGCATGCGGGCTTCGCTGGTGAGCCGCGAGCTGATCGCCGATTCGATCGAACTGGTCTGCCGCGGCCAATTGTTCGACGCCGTGGTTTGCGTGGTGGGTTGCGACAAGACGATACCGGCCGCAGCCATGGCTTTGGCGCGCATGAATCTTCCCGGCATGGTGCTCTACGGCGGCACCATCGCAGCAGGCAGCTATCTCGGCAAAGACGTCACCATTCAGGATGTTTTTGAAGCTGTGGGCGCAAACGCCGCGGGAAAAATGACCGACCAGGAATTGCACGATCTTGAAAACGTGGCCTGCCCCGGCGCGGGCGCCTGTGGCGGGCAGTACACCGCCAACACCATGTCAACCGTGATGGAGATGATCGGGCTTTCTCCCATGGGCTTCAACAGCGTGCCCGCGATGGATGCTCGGAAAGACGGAGTCGCCTTCCGCTGTGGCGAGGTCGTGATGAATCTGCTGAGAAATGGCATCCTGCCCCGCCGCATTCTCACCCGCGCCGCCTTTGAAAACGCGATTGCCTCCGTGGCCGCGACCGGCGGCTCAACTAACGCCGTGCTGCATCTGCTGGCCATCGCGCGCGAAGCCGAAGTCGATCTGGAAATCGACGATTTTCAGACAGTCAGCGAGCGCACTCCTCTGCTGGCCGATCTCAAGCCCTCCGGAAAATACGTGGCCGCCGACGTTGACAAAGCTGGCGGCATTCCGGTCATCGCCAAGCGCCTGCTTGACGCCAAGCGCGCGGACGGCTCCACGCTTACTGTGACAGGCCGCACGTTCGCCGAGGAAGCCAACGACGCGAAGGAAACTCCCGGGCAGCCGGTCATCGCGCCGCTCGACCATCCCCTGAAGAAAACCGGAGGCCTCGTCATTCTGAAGGGGAACCTCGCTCCCGAAGGCTGCGTTGCCAAGATCAGCGGGCATGAACGGCTGGAGCAGCGCGGTCCGGCGCGCGTCTTTGAGTCGGAGGAAGATGCCATGGCCGCGGTTACCGGCAAGAAAATCAAGCCGGGCGACGTCGTCGTCATCCGCAACGAAGGCCCCAAGGGCGGACCCGGCATGCGCGAAATGCTAAGCGTGACCGGCGCCATCGTCGGTGAAGGATTGGGATCGTCGGTTGCGTTATTGACCGACGGCCGGTTCAGCGGGGCCACGCATGGATTGATGGCCGGCCACGTTTCGCCCGAAGCCGCGCTGGGCGGCCCGATCGCGGCGGTACGCGACGGCGACATGATCCACTTCGATGTCAGCAAACGGGTTCTCGAAGTCGAGATCAGCGATAAGATTTTGCGCCAGCGCATGAAACAATGGAAACCGCCGCGGCCGCGCTATCCCGCCGGCGTGTTTGCGAAGTATGCGGCTCTGGTGTCGTCGGCTTCGCAAGGGGCGATCACAAAACCACCGGCTTAGCCGCTGCTGCCGAGCAATTGCTTCTCCCCAACTACTCTGCCTATGCCACGGATCCGGACCCGACGCTTGCTAACCTCGCCGGGAAGGTCCATCATGTTGCCCTTGACTACAACCTCTGCACAGCTGAATCCAGACTAAATCGAGTCAGGAGCTTCATTGTCCATGAAACACTGCCTTCCTTGCTTCGTCCTCTTGAATTGCCTTGGTATTTGCGCTTGTACACAGCGATCGTCGCCCGCGCCTGAGCAGTCGGCGATGAATTCAATCCGCCCGGAAGCCATTCGAGCTCACATGCGCTTCCTTTCCGACTCGCTCCTTCAGGGTCGAGGCACGGGAACGCCAGGCTACCAGATCGCAGCCCGCTACGTCGCGACGCAACTGGAGGCCGCGGGCTTGCGTCCCGCCGGTGTGGACGGAACCTGGTATCAAATGGTTCCGCTCCGCAAGTCGGTGACGGATGACGGCAAGAGCTCCATGGTGCTGGTGACCAAAGGCGGCAAGCAAACCCTGGTTTCATTGAAGGATTACGTGCTTTATGGCGACTTGAACAGGGTCGACACCAGCGTTGAGGCTCCGGTCGTGTTCGTAGGATTCGGCGTAACCGCAACCGAGCGCGATTACGATGACTACGCCGGCGCCGACGTGAAGGGCAAGATCGTAGCCGTGCTTGACGGTGCGCCGGCAAAGTTTCCTTCGACGGTGCGAGCCTACTATTCCGATTACAACGTGAAGGCAAAGAACGCGGTTGCGCACGGTGCGGTGGGGTGGATCGGCGTTGAGCTGCCTGAAGATCAAAAGCGCAATCCGTGGGACTGGAATATGCCGCAAGTCCAGATGGGCCTCATGGAGTGGCTGGAGAAGAATGGCAGCCCCCACAACGCATTCCCTGAGTTTCGCAGCGGGGTGGTGCTCAATCAATCCGGAACCCAGAAGCTGTTCGCCGGCGCCAGCAAGACGCTCGACCAGCTTTTCGAAGCGGCCCGGGCCAGCCAGCCGCAATCGCTTGCTCTGCCCGTCACCGCGCGCATCCACACCATCAGCTCGCATACCTCGGCCGACAGCCCGAACATCATCGGCGAGGTCGTAGGCTCCGACCCGGCGCTACGCAATCAATTCGTGGTATACACCGCGCACGTCGATCATCTGGGCATCTGCCCGCCGAAGAATGGTGATAACGTTTGCCACGGCGCTCTCGACAACGCCTCCGGTGTCGCCAGCCAGCTCGAAATCGCGCGAGCCTTCGCCAGCTTGCCCAAGGCGCCTCGCCGCTCCATCCTGTTTGTGTTTGTCACCGGCGAGGAGATGGGCTTGCTGGGTTCTGATTATTTTGCCACCTTCCCTACTGTCCCACGAAGTGCGATCGCGGCAAACATCAACATCGACGGCGCACCCGGTCTGTACTACCCCATGAAGGACCTGATCGTGCTCGGCATCGAGCACTCCAGCCTGGAGCAGCAGGTGCAATCGGCCGCCACGCGGATTGGTTACTCTCTCAGTCCCGATCCTATGCCGGAAGAGAATTTCTTCATCCGTAGCGACCAGTATTCCTTCGTTCAGCAGGGCATTCCAGCGGTGAACATCACCGATGGGTCACAAAGCAGCGACCCAAAAGTGGATGGCATGAAAGTACTGAAGGACTGGTTAGTGACCATCTATCACACTCCACTCGACAACATGGATCAAACGCTCGACTACGACTCGGGAGCCAGGGCGGCGGGAGTCAACTTCCTCGTCGGTTATGACGTGGCGCAGCAGGATGCAGCCCCGACCTGGGACAAGGGCGACTTCTTCGGGGAGAAGTTCGGCCCGCGACACACGGGTGAAGGCGCAGCAGCGAAGTGACAGCTTATTAACACGATTGGTGGCGGGAGGGGGGAGTCGAACATTTGTCAGGAGCAATCGTGGGTCAAGATAGCTTTATTCCGGTTGCAACCAACGCCAGATCGCGAAATGACCTGGTCGAGCGCGGGTTTAGTCGTCAGCCGCTCAAAGTTGATCTAGACATCGCGCGCACGTTGGAAGCGTTATCGCATGCAGCCTGGTCCATTCCAAAGGACAAGTACTACGATGGGGGCGACAGGTATCGTTCCTTAAATCGTCTCCGGGCCGAGATTGTTGAGGGCGGCGTAAACGTTTGGTTGAGCGAGGAGAGCACGCCCTATGTACAGCTGAAAAAATACAACACAACGCTGGGCGACCAGCCGCGAGAGTACGCTCCGCTGCCTCCGGCGATCGCCGGTTCCATAGGACTTCGCAAAATGATTGCTCACCACCTTCATCACCTGCCGCTCTCGGCGGTGGGTACGAAGTATTTGGTCAACAGCCATCTAATAAGGTTCACGGCTACGCCGGGCCGGCCCTGTGACACCAGCCCACCGGGCTTGCATAAGGACGGGGAAAAGTACATCGCAACGCATCTGCTTGGCCGCTGCGGCGCTCACGGTGGCGAAGTCATCATAACCGACAACGACAAACACGAGATGGAGCGCTTCACGATGCGCGAATCGGGTGAGTGTTACGTCTTCGACGATGAACGCATCTGGCATATGCTGACGCCAGTGGCAGTACTGGAAGGCAATCAGTACGCCTACCGTGACACACTGGCATTCGATATGCTGCCGGAGGGCTGGGAGCCAGTGAAGTGATCCAGGGAGCTACCACGCAGGATTCGTGGTCGGACACGCTCTGGACACCTGCAGGTCTCTCAAAACCACAAGGAATTTGTGGTGCCGGGAGGGGGAGTCGAACCCCCAAGGTACTAAGTACCGGCGGATTTTGAGTCCGCTGCGTCTGCCAGTTCCGCCATCCCGGCTCGGGGATGTCTATCTTAGCTTACCGATGTCGGTGAAATCTACTTTGCTGCGATGGCATCATGCCGGAAGCACTCGACGGCGTGGTCATTCACCATGCCGACGGCCTGCATGAACGCGTAGCAGATCGTCGATCCCACGAAACTGAAGCCGCGCTTCTTCAGCGCTTTGCTCATGGCATCAGATTCGGCGGTGCTCGCCGGAATTCGATTGCTGCAATTTCCTCGAATTCACCCGCGGCCGGCCATCCACGAATTGCCAGATGTAGCGGTCGAAGCTGCCGAATTCTTCCTGCACCCGCAGCAGCGCCTGGGCGTTCCGCACCGTCGATGCGATCTTCAACCGGTTGCGCACGATGCCCGGATTTTTCAGCAGCTGCGCCACTTTCCGGCGGTCGTAGCGCGCGACCCGCCGCGCATCAAAGCCATCCAACGCAACGCGATAGTTCTCTCGTTTGTTGAGAATCGTCTCCCAGCTCAATCCGGCCTGTGCGCCCTCGAGGATGAGAAACTCGAAAAGCGTGCGGTCATCATGCACCGGCACGCCCCATTCGTCATCGTGATAGCGAATCATCGGTTCGCTGCGCGCCCATGCGCAACGAACCAATAGCTTGTCTTCACTCTTTCTGACCATAGAATGCCGGCAGCGGAATTGTTTCCGAGGCACAAGATGCTGCGGCGTGGCTGGAAGCCGCGCCCTGACAAAAAACTTGCCAGATTTAGCTACTCCAGCGACTTCGGATCCGACAGATTCTTGGGCGATTTCGTATCCAGCAGCGAGACCAGATCTTTCGCGCAAGCAGGAATCGCAACTTTGTGATCGACAATGATGTCCTTCGCGTCCAGCTTCTGTCCATAGAGCTTCTCGTTGGCGCTGCCGTCGGATCGCAGGGTTGAGCCCTCGAGCGATATTCCGGCAAACAGGCCCTTGTTGCGCGAGTAGGAGAGAATTTCCGCATTCATCACGATGTCGGTGGCGCCCTCGGCGGTGCGTCCCTTGGGACCAGCGGCGGCCGACGCGTCCGCCCCCAACTTCACTTTGCTCGAGAGCAGCGAGCGCGCCCCCTTGGGGTTCATCACCAGCAGAACAAAATCCGTGGCCTGGCCGCCCAACTGGAACCCGATGCTGACCCCTTCCAGGGCGTACAGAGCCGGCGCTCCCCACGGCCCGGTATAGTGCTCGCCACTGCGGCAAATCATAATGCCGCGGCCGTAGCTGCCTCCCACCCCGAACGCGCCTTTCTTTACCGAAGGCAGAATCACCAGGCACTCTGCCTTATCCAGCAGGTCTTGGGGAATGTCGTCGGGAATGTTCAGAATCTCTTTCAACACCACGCCGGCATCGTGCACCCGGTCCTCTTCCTTCTCGTCATTGGCGGCGAATAATGGGGATGCACACAGGCAGAGCGTTAGAAACCACGCTGCAATTTTGTTCATCTTCATCGGCATAATTCCTCCGGACTGTCTTTAATTTTAGTCATATCCTTGCACACGGCCCACCATCTTAAACCCTCCCCGGAAATTGTAATTCCCCAGTTGTGGAAATCGGACGGTTTCGCAAACGCCGTAACCCTAGGCGCTGGCTGCGTTTGCGTCCATGACCATACGTGTGCTCCTTTTGTAACTTGGCACTCCGCTTTACGCCCTTCTAGAGTCAAAGTCAGAGCAGGGGAGATGGCCGCCCGGCGTTCGGCATCCGGCGTGCATCTAATCAGTTGGAAGTACCGTCTGGGCCCTGGTGGAGTGAAAATTTTGGATTCTTTAGGAATGAAGTACACGCACCCCACCTGTCGCCTGCTGGCGCTGTTGGCCGCATTCGCTTTGGCCTGCACTGCACCTGTGCTCGCCCAGTCGGATGCTGAGGCGACCAGCACGGCCAGTCTCAGCGCTTACCCTTCCGCACCTCGACGACGATCCCCAGGCCAGCTTCACGATTCGCAAGCGCGTCGACGAAGTGAACGTGCTGTTCATCGCCACCGACAAGCACGGCAAGTTTGTCCGCGACCTCAATCAAGACGATTTCGCCATTCTCGACGATCACAAGCCGCCGCAGTCCATTCTTAATTTTCGCCGCGAAACCGATCTGCCTCTGCACCTCGGCTTGCTTATCGACGTGAGCGGATCGGTCCACGGCCGTTTTGATTTCGAGCAGGATGCGGCCACCAGCTTTCTGATGCACTCAGTCCGCGCCGGCTTCGACAAAGCCTTCGTGGTCGGCTTCAACACCCAGAGTCAGATGACGCAGGATTTTACCGACAATGTCCAATTGCTGTCCACCGGCGTGCACAAGCTGCAGGATGGTGGAGGCACGGCTCTGTACGACGCCATTTACCGCGCCTGCAAAGATAAATTCTTGAAGGATCGTCCCGATCATCCCGCGCGCAAGGCGATCGTGCTGGTGAGTGACGGCGAGGATAACCAGAGCGAATACTCGCGCGCCCAAGCCATCGAGATGGCGCAGCGCGCCGAAGTCATCATCTATGCCATCTCCACCGACGACAGCGGCCTCATTCTGCGCGGCGACAAAGTTCTCGAACAGCTGGCGGAAGCCACTGGCGGCCGCGCCTTCTTCCCTTTCAAGATGAAGGACATCACCCGTTCCTTCGCCGCCATCGAAGACGAGCTCCGCAGCCAGTACATCGTCAGCTACAAACCCGCCGACTTCGATGCCGATGGCCGCTACCGCTCCATCGAAATCTCCGCCCTCAAGAAAGACCTGCAAGTCCGCGCCCGCAAAGGCTACTTCGCCCCGCAGCAGTAGCAACCCAGTTCCCAATTCTCGGAAGCCAAGCGTCAATGTTTATGTGGGGATAGCCGCCCGCGGCTGTCCGCCGGGCGCAGCCCGCGGGCGAATGTCCCACGGATTCGACGTCCGTTCCCTCCAACGACTATCGCTAGACAGTGAACCGGGCAGGCAGGACTTTAATCCAGCTATTGCAGCTTCGCGTACTCCGCCTTGGCTTCCTTCAGGACCGGGATGTCCGGATCGGCACCTTTCCAAAACGCGAAGAAGTCCTGATAGGCGGTGCGGGCGTTCGCCGTGTCGTGCTGGGCAGCGAGGGCTCGCGCCAGGCCGAGTTGAGCCAGTGCATACGTCTCCGACCCCACGGACAGGCCGCGGCGGGTCACGATCTTGCGAAACTCCAGCACGGCGTCGCCGGCCTGACCGCTGGCGAGGTACGCTTCCCCACGCAAAAGATGATTGCTGATATAGAGCCCATCTTCGTAAGGTTGCGCAGCCGCGAGCGTCTGGATTGCGGCCGCGGCCTTGCCGTGGCGAATCAGAGATCGCGCTTCCACTCGAGGAGCAACTTCGCTCTGGATGAACGTGTCTTCCGGGCGCTCGCGACGGGCTTCCGCCAGCAGCGACTCGGCTTTCTGATCCTGGCCGGCGGCAGAAGCGGTATCGGCCGCCTCCGCAACCAGAGAGGGAGCACGCGACAACGCGAGTGCGGCATCGATCTCCTCGGCGACGCGGGAGGAGTATCCGAGTGAGGCGTCAGTTTCCGCTTCATCCATCAACCGCCCGGCGGCCAAGTCCGGGATACCCAGACTTTTCGCCCGCTCGCTGGCGCTCGCTCGCAACTCCCGCTCCCGCGACACCTGGCCGAGTGCGGCGGCGTACGACGCTTGCTGCCCCAGTACTCGCAGCTCGCCTTCAGGAGACGCTTTGGCCAGATCCTGCATCTGTGCCGCCGTGGCGGCGTCCCCGCGGAGAAGCGCCGAGCGCGCTAAATTGAGGTAAAGAGAGCTGCCTTTAATGTTGCGCTGCTGTGCCTGCGCCAGCAGGGCATCGGAATTGTCGAACCTGCCCAGGGATCCGTAGGCCTGGGCACCGATTAGGTAGCAGTTCAGCGTGTCGGACTCAATGCGGATCGCCTCCAGACAGTTCTCGACAGTTTTCTCAAACCGCCCGATTTGCTGATAAGCCACCGCGACATTGATGCGGGAAGGCTCGTCGCGTGGATAAGTCTGCTTCATCAACTCCCACGCCTCAATCGTTTTCTCCACTTGTCCGATATTGAAATAGTAGTAGGCGGTAATGTATAGCCGTTCGTACTCACTGGTGCGCTCACGCAGCTCGAACGCCTTGGCCACCTCTTTTTGAGACAAGGATGGTTGGCCGGTGTTCCCAGCGGCGACGCCGAGGCGGAGGTGAGCGAAAGCGAAGTTGGGGTCGAGTTCGATCGCCCGCTGATAAAGCGGCACGGATTGGATGTCCTCTAATTTGCTGTGCAGCTGGTCGGCAAGCGTGAAAGCTTTGAGCGCGTCGAGTGAAGACGTGGTGGCCTGATCAAGCGGTTTGTCGAACTTCTGCACCGAAGCCAGCGACTCGCCCAGTTTTTCGCGCAGTTTCGTTGCCGCAATGCCGAGGCTGCCGAGCACCGCGTCTTTCCCGGAGGCCTGCTGCTGTTCCTGCCCGAGCGAATCGCCAGAGGAGGCGTTGATGGCTTCGAGCGTGACCAGGTATTGGCTGCCGACCAGCGCAATCGAGCCGGTGAGCATCGCTTTGATGCCGTTGCGCTGGCATATTTCGCGGCCGATGTCGGCGGTAACGAGCTGATCGGCTGGGCGGCCCATAAATTTCAGAGTCTTCAGCACCTGCTGGTCGGGCACCACGTTGAGAAATGGCGACTGTTGCAGATCGACCGCCAGCGCTTTCTTCAGCGTGCCGTCAAATACCGCATCGCCGGTCGTGTTCACGAAATCTGTGACCAGGATCGAGTCCTTTTCCGTAATCGCACGTGCGCGTCGCTGATACAGAATCAGACCCATAACGGCAATCACGCACACTGCCGCCGCCAGGGCTAAGTTGAGAGGCCATTTCGGCCGCGCAACCGGCACAGGAATAACGCCCGACGCGGAACCCGCGGCTGCTAATTGCGCACTTCCCGGTGCCGCTGCCACACTGCCACTGGATGCCGCGGCTACCGCCGCCGATCCGCTGGCCGCTGCGGGGCGAATCCCAGATCCGCTCGGATGGTTAGGCGGCAGGGCGGCATCGCCACTCTCCTGAACCGGAGTTCGCCCGGATTCCATCTCCCGGCGAACTCGTTTCAGGTCCGCTCGCATGTCGGCTGCGTTCTGGTAGCGCAACTCGCGGTCCTTATCGAGAGCCTTGAGGATGATTTCTTCCAGCTTGGGAGGAATATCAGGGTTGATCCGAGTCGGGGCCGCGGGCGCGCGTTCGATGATGGCATGGAAGATCACAGCCGAAGTGTCTCCGCGGAACGGGACCATGCCCGTCGCCATCTCGTAAAGCACCGCGCCAAAAGAGAACAGATCCGTGCGGCGGTCCAGTTCCTTGCCTTTCGCCTGCTCCGGCGACATATAGGCCACGGTGCCGATTGCTGAACCGGGGCTTGTAAGGTTCTCGGCATTAACCGCTGTGAGTTCCGATGTCGCTGCCGTCTGCTCCGGCCGGCCTGCGTAGGGCGTTATTTTTGCCAGTCCAAAGTCAAGAATCTTGGCGTGCCCGCGCTCGGTCACGAAGAGGTTCGCAGGCTTGATGTCGCGATGAATAATTCCCTTGGCATGCGCGGCGTCGAGGGCGTCGGCAATCTCCATCGCCAGCGAAAGCAGGAACTCGATTTCCAGCGGCCGGGTGCCGATCTGGTGCTTGAGCGTCGAGCCTTCCAGATATTCCATGGCGATAAAGGCTTTTCCATCCTGCTCGCCGATATCGTGAATGGTGCAGATGTTGGGATGGTTCAAGGCGGAAGCAGCCTGCGCTTCGCGCTCGAAACGGCTCAGCGCCAGCGTATCGCGCGCGACTTCATCGGGAAGAAATTTGAGAGCGACGAAGCGGTGCAGCCTAGTATCTTCCGCTTTGTAGACGACCCCCATGCCGCCGCCGCCAAGTTTCTCGATGATGCGGTAGTGCGAGATGGTCTGGCCGATCACTGGCGAATCTTACGTGCGAAGCAGAATCAAGTCAATGAAAGCGATGGGGTTGGAAGCGCCTCAAAAGGATGATTGGCGTTAAATCACTATTACACTCACCATCCCATTGAGAACCGCGCAGAAACCGAGTTAACCACGCCAGACTTCGTTTGCACCCCCGCCCCCCCTGTGCTAACGTCCCATTGTTTTAAGGATTTAGATTCCGACAATTCCTACAACTCCCCAAGGAGACGCCAATGTTCGGCATCATCTTTCTCGTAATCCTGGTCGTCATCGCTGTCGTGCTTGTGGGGATGTACAACAGCCTGGTGCAGTTGCGGGTGCGCTGCGACTCCGCCTGGTCCGACATTGATGTACAGCTCAAGCGGAGGCACGACCTTATCCCCAATCTGGTGGAGACCGTCAAAGGCTATGCCGCACACGAAAAAGGCACGTTCGAAAACATTGCCAAGTTCCGCTCCCAAGCCATGCAGGCGACCACGCCCGAGGGCAAGGCGGTGGCCGAGAATCAGCTGACTGGAGCGTTGAAGAGCCTGTTTGCCGTGGCCGAGAATTATCCGGAGTTGAAGGCCTCCGAACAATTCACTAAATTGCAGGCAGCGCTGAGCCAGACCGAAGATTCCATCCAGAACTCGCGCAGCTACTACAACCAGGTGGTGCGCGACCTCAACACAACGATCCAGTCCTTCCCCAATAGCATTCTCGCCAACATGTTCGGCTTCCAGGGCCGCCAATTCTTCGAGACCACGGAAGCCGACCGCGAGCCGGTGGCTGTGAAGTTCTGATCTTAAATCTTAGTGATTGGTCCGGGTAGCAATCAGGAAGGCGAAACGTGGTGCGCCCGGAGAGACTCGAACTCCCAACCCTCTGCTCCGAAGGCAGATGCTCTATCCAGTTGAGCTACGGGCGCGTGGATGTATTTTACGGCAAATTTGGTTCGCGAAGCCGAGTTTGCGGTGGGGGCTGGTGATCTAAAGCCTTTGCTGCATACTTCACGAATTCCCACTTCTCGCAAAGAACGCGAGAAATGGGGCACCCTGTTTTCTATCTGCTAGATCAAAATCCCCACCCTGTCTCTCCAAAGAACGGAGAGACGAGGATGGGGCACCCCCGAGGTTACTCCATCTCGAAACTCAGGTAGGTTAGGCCGTCCGAGCGTTCGACTTGCAGGACTACCGGATCGCCGGTCTTCAGGCTGAGGACGGCGGTTCGGAGGGCGTCCATGGACGTGATGGGCGTGGTGTTGAGGGCGTGGATGACGTCGCCGGTTTGGAGGCCGGTGTCGGGCATGATGAGGTCGGCGGCGCGGCCGAGTACGATTACGCCCGATGCAATGCGCAGGGTTCCGACTTGATTGCGGAGGTCGTCGGTGAGATCGGTGGCTAGAATGCCGAGGCGGGGGACGAGATTTTTTTCGGGATCGGCGGAGTCGAAGAGTTGATCCATCTGGTCGCGATGCTCAATGGCTGGGACGTAGAGAGTTTTCTTCTGGTCGCCGCGGAGAATTTCGAGCTTCAGCACCTGATCGAGGCGGTGAAGATACAGGGCTGAAGAAAGCTGGGGAAGAGTTTCAATGCGGCGGTCGTCGGCGGTGAGAACGATATCCTGAATCTGCAGGCCGGCGGCAGCGGCGGGGCCGTCGGGCTTGACGTCGGCTACGATGACTCCCCAGTGCTGAGCGAGCTTGAGGCCGTCAGCCAGCGTGGGCGTGATTTCCTGCGCGACCGCTCCGATCTCGACGCGATGAACGTGGCCGTACTTGCGCAGGCTGTGGTAGACGAAATCGACGATGCGGGCGGGGATGGCGAAGCCCAGACCTTCGCTGCCGCCGCCGGTTGAGAGGATGAAAGTGTTGATGCCGATCACCGATCCGTTCATATCGACCAGCGGTCCGCCGCTGTTGCCGGGGTTGATGGGAGCGTCGGTCTGGATGTAGGTGAGCGGCTTGTCGGGATCGGCCTGGCGAGCCACGGCGCTGACCACTCCCATGGTGACGGAGTTTTGCAGGCCCTCAGGACTGCCGATGGCGAATACCAACTGACCTACGCGGGGGCGCTGTTGCGCAAGCAGGACTAAGGTGGGAAGGTCCTTCTCGTCGATCTTAAGGAGCGCAAGATCAGTTTCTTTGTGCATACCCACGAGGCGGGCTTCGAGGATGAGGCGTTTCCCAGCGGCCACGGAGTGGCCGGTATCGGTGGGCAGGGGCAAGGCCACGCGAATGCGTTGCGCGCCTTCGACTACGTGTGCGTTGGTCATGATGTAGCCCATGGGATCGACGATGACTCCGGAGCCGACGGCGTGCTGGCGCACGATGAGAGCGGTCTCGGAGCGGCTCTCTTCGTGCAGCGGGCCGTAGCCGGTTACCAAAATCTGAACTACCGCGGGAGACACTTTGGCGGCGAGGTTCTCGAGGGCATCGTTGAATTGCGCAAGGGTCTGGCGCGATGCGGACGCGGGGTCGTCGTTGGTGGGCTTCTGGGCCGTCGACTGCTGGGCCGGCAGGCAGGTGGCCACGGCCACAACAAGGGCGGCGACTTGGCAGATGAAAGGGCGCGACCGACGAATGGCGTGGACGGAGGAGAAGAATGAACCGGGCATGAGTTAGGTCTCCTGGGAGAAGAAGCTTACATCAAACGGTACCACGCGGGGTTTGGTTGCAGTGCGGCGGTAAGTCTTGAGGATCCGAGGCTACTGACGCGCTTCGTGTTGGACACGGGCGAGGAGCGTGGCACCTGGAACTGCAAGCGAATGCATACCCTTTGGCAAGCTCAGGCTCGGGCTCTTCGGCCCGCAAAGAACGCGGGCCTCAGGGTGACAATCAAATCAGAACAGATTGTGCGATACACATAAATATGAAATACTTACACATCGGAGATTACGCGTGCGCACAAATATTGATATCGACGACCGCTTGATGCGGCAGGCCATGCGGAGCAGCGGGGCTCGTACCAAGAGGGCCGCTGTGGAAGCCGGGTTGCGGCTGCTGGCGGAGACCCACGCTCAAGGCGCGATCCGGCGGCTGCGTGGAAAAGTAGTCTGGGAGGGTGATCTTCATCAGTCGCGGCTGGCGCGGGTTCGGGAGTAGGCCGGGCGATGGTCATCATCGACACGACGGTGTGGATCGACTATCTGCGCGGCACCGAGAACGCGGAAACACGCTGGCTGGACCGGGAACTGCAACGGCAACGGCTGGGGCTGACTGATCTCATCCTCTGCGAAGTATTGCAAGGTATTCGGGATGAGGGAGCGTTCGCACGGGTGCGAGCCGAGTTGTTGAAGTTCCAGGTTTTTCCGACAGGCGGCAGCGATCTGGCCGTTGACGCCGCTCGGAACTACCGAGAGCTGCGCCGGCGAGGCTATACCGTTTACAAGACCATCGACTGTCTCATTGCCACTTTTTGTTTGCAGGCCAGGCACGAACTACTGCACCGGGATCACGACTTCGATTGCTTTGAGAAGGTGTTTGGGCTGCGGGTGCTGCATGCGGCGCCGTGACCACATAGGTCGAGGCGCCGGGCGGCGAAAAGCGGGTTCCTCACCGTTCGGAATGACATCCTTCGGGGAACACTCCCTTTTTACCTCATTAAGGGTGGAGGTTAGTTCTCTCCGCCCGACTACGTTGCTGCCCCAGAGTGCATCGCTGCCCCAGAGCGCATCACTACCCCAGAGGGCATCGCTACCCCAGAGCGCGTCGCTAGCCCCACAGCGCGTCGCTGCCCCACAGTGCGTCGCTGCCCCAGAGGGCATCGTTGGCCAAGAGCGCACTGCCGCTCGATGCGGTGCCGCTCGATACTGTCGAATTGCCAGTCACGAACTGCGAAGAACCCCACACGGCTGCGTTCGACCAGGTGGATGATGTGTTCCAAACCGCCGAGGGATCGTCGGAGAAGTACACCAGATTCGTGGTCGCGTTAAAAGTAGCGATAGGAGACATTGCCGTCCCTTTCGCCACGGCGGTGCTGTTTAGGGCGGCTTCGACATCCACGTAGCCGGCGCCGATGGTGAAGACGTCATATTGGTCGGTGTAGGTGATGCCGGTGGTTGGATCGGTGGTGCTGCTGGTTGGCAGGGAAGGTCTTGTATGCCGTCAGCATCAGCCGGGCCTTGACCTGATCGGGAGTGAGCTTCGGACTCTTCTGCAGCAGATCGGCGACGACTCCGCTGACGATGCCTGTCGCCATGCTGGTTCCGCTCAAGCTGGAAGTAGGTGGAAGAAGATGCGCTGCTTCCTCCCTTCACGTAGTAGCTGTAGGGCACCTGATTGCCGGGATACTCGGTGTAGAGCGTGGAATTCGGCGCCTCCAGCGAGACCAGCAGGTTGCCGGGCGCAACGATGTCGGGCTTCACGACTGCGTCGACCACGGTCGGGCCTTTCGAGCTGTAGCTGGCGATCAGGTCGTCGACTCGCGTGGGCGTGCCCATGGGCTTCATTGCGCCCACGGTGATCACATAAGGATCGTTGCCGGGTGAAGTGACGGTGGCGTAGCCATCGGTGGGCTGGTAGCGGCCATTATTGCCGGCTGCCACAACCACCACAATTCCATTCTTCCAGGCCTGCTCGACGGCCTGGCAGAGCGGATCGAGTTTGTAAGTCTCGTACACCGCGCGGCCCAGCGAAAGGTTGATCACACGAATGTTGTAGCTCGATTTCAGAGAGATCGCCTGGTTGATGGCAGCGATCACCAAGCTATCGGTGCCGGCGCCGTTCTGATCGAGCACTCGCAGGTTGACGATGCTTGCGCCCGGCGCAATCCCCTTGAAAGTCTTGGTGTAGGAAAGGCCGGTGGAACTGAGACCATCGCCGGCGATCAGTCCGGCGACGTGAGTGCCGTGACCGAATTGGTCATTGGTGCTCGAGTTTCCCGGCACGAAGGACTGTTGATACACGACTCGCGAGAGAGGAAGAATACCCAGATCCAGATCCGGGTGATTGGTCACGCCGCTGTCGATCAGCGCCACGCCAACGCCGGTCCCGATGTAGTTCGACTTGCCACGCAAAGGGTGCATTCACCGCATAGGCGGCGTTGCTGAGCGACGGCGACAAGGGCCGGTCGGTGCTGATGTAGACGACGTTCGAGTGATTCGAGAGGCTCTGGATGCCGTTGCCATCGAGCTGAGCAACTACGCCATTGATCAGCGGCAGATCTGCCAGAATCTTGCCGCCGAGGTTCAGAATACGTCGTTTACCAGGCAATCCACAAGGCCGAGCAGTCCGGTGCAATTCACCTTCGTTCCGGGCGCATACTGCACGATGACCTGGACCTGCTGGGTGGAGGTATAGCCCTGCAATTCGGGAGATATTTTCGAGTTCTCGGCATAGGCCAGCGATCCGGTGACGATCAGCAGTACGACTAAAAGTCTTTTCATATCCCCTCAGGGGCAGCGACACAGCCGCCCATGGGGATGGAGCTGAATTCCGCGGGTAGAGGTGCAGCCGGAGGGCCAAAGCTGGACGGCGGATCATCCTTCCAAATCAATGAGTTAGCGGGCCGACGTTGGCGGTCTGCGGGACAGCTTGTCCCATCGGGCTGGGGCGAGGACAGCTTGTCCCTCGCCGATAAGCTGCACCTCGATGTTTTTGCCTTAGATCTGGCCCGAGAATCGCTCAACCGCGGCAACCACTGACTGGATTGGAACACGATGGTAACCCGTGGGCACGGTTTTGCGCGGACATTGACCTCGCAATTCGGCAAGAATCTAAAGGGACTCCAAATGTCATGGGCACGACAAATTGGCGCACGTGCGTATATCGCCGGAATGGCGCTCGCGGCCTTCGGCTGCTTCGCCTTCGCGTTCTTTCACTGGCAGTCCACCGACCCAGTTAAGTTCGTCTGCTACCTGGCCGCAGCACTGCTGGCTTCGTCCTTGAAAGTAAGCCTGCCCGGCATCGAAGGCACGATGTCGATGAATTTCCTGTTCACGCTGCTCGGCATTCTGGAAATGAGTTTGCCGGAGACGCTGCTCATCGGCCTGGTGAGCACGCTCGGCCAGTTTTACTGGAAGCCGGCGCGGCAGCCGAAGCTGGTGCAACTGGTGTTCAATTTGTCGCAGGTGACGGTTTGCAGCGCGGCCGCTTACGGGGCATACCAACTGGTTTCCGTGAATGTTCTGCATCGTCCCGGACCGCTCGCCTTGCTGGCGGCGGCGATCACGCATCTTCCTGTTCGGCACGGCGGCGATGTCAATCATCATCGGGCTGACGGAAGATAAACCCAGTCTGCGAAGGTTTGGACCGAAAGCTATCTGTGGTTATTTCCCTACTACCTGGTGGGAGCGGCGATCGCCGGGTTAGTCAGCTTCTTGAACCGGCACATCGGATGGCAAGCTTCTCTGCTGGTTTTGCCGCCGATCTATCTCATGTACCGCTCGTATCGTCTTTATCTGGGCAAGCTGGAGGCGGAAAAGCAGCACGCGGAGAAAGTTTCCAATCTTCACCTGCGAACCATCGAAGCTCTGGCGCTGGCCATCGAGGCCAAGGATCAAACCACCGGCGAGCACCTGCAGCGGGTGCGCGTTTACGCCATGGAACTGGCGCGGGAACTGGGTTTGACCGAAGACGAAACCGAAGCACTGCGGGCCGCTTCGGTGCTGCACGACATCGGCAAGCTGGCCGTGCCGGAACACATCATCTCCAAGCCGGGCAAGCTCACGCCGGAAGAATTCGAGAAGATGAAGATCCATCCCATCGTGGGAGCGGAGATTCTGGAGCAGGTCGACTTTCCTTATCCGGTCGTGCCCATCGTGCGCGCGCACCACGAGAAATGGGATGGCAGTGGCTACCCGAATGGACTGAAAGGCGAAGACGATACCGATCGGGGCGCGGATTCTGGCGGCCGTTGACTGCCTGGACGCGCTGGCTTCTGACCGGCAATACCGCAAAGCGCTGCCGCTGGACGAAGCGATGGCCAAGGTAGCCGCGGAAGCCGGTATCAGTTTCGACCCGCGGGTGGTGGGGATTCTGCAGCGGCGCTATGTAGAACTTGAGAAACTTGCCAAGGAGCAGCCCTTTCAGGCTGCGCCGAAATTGTCGACCGACATCAAGGTGGAGCGGGGATTGGCTCCCGCAGCGGGTTTTGCGGAGTCGGAAAAACCTCTTTTCCAAGAGCCAGGCAAGGGGCACGTGACGGTTATGGCGGCGGCCCGCCAGGGAGCCCAGGAGCTCTGCGAGTTTGGCTACAAGCTTGGCACTTCGCTCGGTTTGGACGACACGATCGCCCTGCTTTCGGTGCGGGTGAAGCAACTGGTACCGCACGACTCCATGGCGGTGTACGTTCTGAGGAACGAAGTGCTGATTCCGGAGTTTGTAAGCGGGGATAATTTCCGGCTGTTTTCTTCCTTGAGAATTCCGATGGGGGAGGGGTTGTCGGGGTGGGTGGCGCAGAATGCCAAGCCGATTCTGAACGGCAATCCGTCGGTCGAACCCGGCTATCTTAATGACCCCACTAAATACAGCACGCTGCGCTCGGCGATGGCGGTGCCGTTGGAAGGAACCTCGAGCGTGGTCGCGGTGCTGGCGGTCTACCGGGTGCGACCGGACGCGTTTACCGCTGAGGATCTGAGTGTATTGCAGGCTATGGGTTCAAAGTTAGGATTGGCTATCGAGCATGCCATGCAGCATTCGGGAGGCGCTGCTTCATGGGCCGCGCACGCGGGTGGCGACTGAGCGAATCTGCTTCAGTGGCCAAAAGGGGGGAATCTAGGTTCTACCCTTAACTAACTCGGAATCAGGCTTTTATCCGGGTTGCATCCGTGATATAACCGGCCCTGAGCAACAAAAGTGGCTGATCCGCCTGCCAGTGGCGTATTCTGGTGGGGTTGGCTGGGCTTGCGAGAGTCGTAAAGATTAAGCCACGAACTAGGAGGCACTGTGTCCGAAGCACGGACCGGAAAACGGTTTCCGCTGGAATTGCCGATCAAGATTCACGATGAGCATGCCAGCGGCGACACTAAAGGGCTTACAGGAAATCTGAGCGCGGCGGGAGTTTACATTCGCGCCGACGCGTCGCTGGAGATTGGTTCGCCGGTGGAGTTTGAGATCACGCTGCCACCCGACGTCACCGGGGGACAGGAGAACGTGGTGATTCAGTGCAAGGGGCGCGTGGTGCGCGCCGACCCGACTGGGACCAGCGAAGAAGGCCGCGGCGTGGCCTGCGTGATCGATTCGTATGAGTTCGTCAGGAACTCGTAGTTGGAGCGGGACTTTTTAGAGTGACAGAGTTTGATATAAGGAAACGAGCCAAACGCGCGATTATTGCATCGCGAAGAACGCGATGCTTCGCGCGGCTCGCCCGGATCCTTCGGCGGGCAAAAAGCGCCCGCCTCAGGATGACAATGGAACTTTTGGGGTACCGATAACATGCTCAAACTGATTCTGGCCGATAACCAGGCAATCTTCCGCGCGGGCATCGCCAAGGTGCTGGCCGTGGAAGACGAGATGCGGATTGTGGCGCAAGCCCAGACGCAAGAGCAGATGTTCATGGCTCTGGACAAATTCCGCGCCGCGGTGCTGGTGGTGGCTGCGGGCTTTCACAACGATTTCGCGGCGATCATTCAGTCGGCGAACCGCGCCAAGACCCGGGTGGTGGTGCTGGCCGATACTGGCGAGAGCGCGCAGCGGCACATGGCGAACGGGGCGCATGGCGTGGTTTACCGCAACGTGACCAGCGCGGCGCTGGTGGACTGCGTGCGCAAGGTGGCGCGCGGCGAGACCTGGGTGCAGGATGTCGCGGTGCCGAGCGAGCTCACCGAAAACGATATGGTCGGGTTGCGGGTGCGCGACCGGCTGACGGCGAAAGAGCTGCGCATCGTGGCGCTGATTGTGCAGGGCTACAAGAACAAAGAAATTGCCACGCAGCTGGGGACGACCGAGCAGGTCATCAAGAATTATCTGCGCAACGTGTATGACAAGATCGGCGTGTCGGACCGGCTGGAGTTGGCGCTGTTCACCATCCATCACCGGATTTTGAATGAGGCGGCTGCCGCTACTACCGCGGGGCCGGCGCCGCAGCCTCCGGCGGGAGTTATGCCTTAAGAATCGTGGATTCGAGAGCCGCCCCTTGTGGGCAGCTTTTTTGTTTGTGTCCAGCGCAGCCAAGTCTTTAACACAGGGGACACAGAGTACGTCTTGACGTTTTCGTGGGTTTCTACCGCATCGTTCTGATTGCGGATGCATCTACTTGCTCATGGAATTTCGAACGTTGGGACGCTCTGGATTGAAGGTACCTGCTCTGAGTTTTGGCACGGGAACGTTTGGCGGGTCGAACGAATTCTTTCGCGCCTGGGGCGCTAGCGACGTAGCTGAGGCGACGCGGCTGGTCGACATTTGCCTCGAAGCGGGCGTCAACCTTTTCGATACTGCGGACGTTTATTCGGACGGACTCTCGGAAACAATTCTGGGGAAGGCGATTGCCGGACGGCGCGACGATGTTTTGATCTCGACCAAGGCGACTTTCCGCATGGGGCCGGGGCCGAACGATCTGGGGTCGTCGCGCTATCACCTGATCAAGGCTTGTGAGGCCAGCTTGCGGCGGCTGGGCACGGATTACATCGACATCTATCATCTGCACGGGTTTGATGCGCTGACTCCGGTCGAGGAAGTGCTGAGCACGCTCAATCAACTGGTGGTGAGCGGGAAGGTTCGATACATTGCGTGCTCGAATTTTTCCGGATGGCATTTGATGAAGTCGCTCGACGTTGCGGATAAGTTTGGCTGGGCGCGCTACTCGGGCCATCAGGTTTATTACTCGCTGATTGGCCGGGAGTATGAATGGGAACTGATGCCGCTGGCTTTGGATCAGGGAGTGGGGGCGCTGGTGTGGAGTCCGCTGGGCTGGGGACGGTTGACGGGGAAGATCCGGCGCGGGCAGCCGTTGCCGGCGGAGAGCCGGCTGCACAAGACCGGTGGGCTCGGTCCGCAGGTTTCGGATGAGCATCTTTACAAAGTGGTGGACGCGCTGGATGCGGTTGCCGCGGAGACGGGAAAGAGCGTGCCGCAGGTGGCGCTGAACTGGCTGCTGCAGCGGCCGTCGATTTCGACGGTGATCTTTGGGGCGCGGAATGAGGAGCAGTTGCGGCAGAACCTGGGGGCAGCGGGATGGAATTTGTCTGCCGCGCAGGTTGCGAAGTTGGATAAGGCTAGCGATGTGACGCCGGTTTATCCGTATTGGCATCAGCATCAGTTTTTGGAGAGGAATCCGGCGCCGGTGGCACTTGAAAAAAGTACCTAGCACCCAGTACCTAGTTCCCGCACGCGATGATTTTCACTTGGTACTGGGTACTAGGTACTGATTCTCTAGATTTTCTCCGCTACCGACTTGGCTTGCGTGAACAAGTACAAGTAATCCGGGCCGCCGGATTTGGAATCGGTGCCGGACATGTTGAAGCCGCCGAAGGGGTGGGCGCCGACCATGGCTCCGGTGCATTTGCGGTTGATGTAGAGATTGCCTACGTGGAACTCGCTTTTGGCGCGGTCGATCTTGTCGCGGGATTTGGTATAGATGGCGCCGGTCAGGCCGAACTCGGTGTCGTTGGCGATTTCCAGGCGTTGTCGAAGCCGCGGGCTTTGATTACTGCGAGCACCGGGCCGAAGATTTCTTCCTGCTCGAGTTTTGACTTGGCCGGGATGTCGGCGATCACGGTGGGGCGAATGAAGTAGCCTTCGCCGGCTTCGGTGGCGCGCTCGCCGCCGGTGAGGAGGCGTCCATCTTTCTTGCCTTGCTCGATGTAGGCGAGGATGGTCTTCATCGAGCCTTCGTTGATTACTGCGCCCATGTTGGCGTTTTCGGCGGGATCGCCGACGGTGATCTTTTCTACGCGGGTTTTGAGTTGCTCGAGGAACTTGTCGTAGATGCGCTCGTCGACTATGGCGCGGGAGCAGGCGGAGCACTTCTGGCCCTGGAAGCCGAATGCGGCCTGGGCGACGCCTTCGACCGCGGAGTCGATGTCGGCGTCGGCGTCGACGATGATGGCGTCTTTGCCGCCCATTTCGAGGATGGTGCGCTTGATCCAGAGCTGGCCGGGAGCTTGCGTGGCGGCGGTTTTGTTGATGTGGAGGCCGACTTCGCGGGAGCCGGTGAAGGCTACGTAACGCGTTTTGGGATGCGCGACGACCGCGTCGCCGAAGCTGGCGCCGGCGCCGGGGCAGAAATTCACTACGCCTTCGGGCATGCCGGCTTCTTCGAGCAGTTCGACGAATTTCGCGGCGATGGTGGGGGAATCGCTCGAGGGCTTCAGGATTACGGTGTTGCCGCTGACGATGGAGGCGACCACCAGGCCGGCCATGATGGCGCAGGGGAAATTCCAGGGCGGGATCACCGCGCCTACGCCTAGCGGGATGTAGGTGAGCGAGTCGCGCTCGCCGGGCATCTGCACCGGCGGTTCGGCTTTGGCGAAGCGCAGGGCTTCGCGGGCGTAGAACTCGCAGAAGTCGATGGTCTCGGAGATGTCGGCGTCGGCTTCGCCCCAGTTTTTGCTGACTTCGAAGACGAGCCAGGCCATGTAGTCCATTTTGCGGTCGCGCAGCAGGTCGGCGGTGCGGAACAGCAGCGCGGCGCGCTCTTCGATGGGAGTGCGCTTCCAGGAATCGAATGCTTTCAGCGCGGCGGCCATGGCCGGCTCCACGTGCTCTTTGCCGGCCTTCTGGTGGATTCCTACTATCTGCGACGGCTTCGCGGGGTTCAGGGACTTGATCTTGTCGGTTGTCTTGACGCGCTGGCCGCCGATGATGAGGTCATACTCGCGGCCGAGCTGGCCGCGGACTCGCTCGATGGCGGCGCGCATCTTGCGGGCGTTGTCTTCGTGTCGTGAAATCGAAAAAGGGCTCGTTGATGAAGGGGCCTTGATGGGAGGATGTGCGCGGCGGCCGGATGGGGAGTTCGAGGGTTGCCATGGGAGATCCTTTCAGACCTAGCGTCTGCATCAGGGCTAGCCTAGCTATTTTACACCGCTCAGGCGTGAGAAGATCGGCGAGCCGCGAAGCGGCGAAAGAATGCAGCCCACGGCTTGCCCTAAGCTTGCCGAAGGGGCTGCAAGCCGTGGGAAGACATACCGGACCTTCCGCGTGTGGTGGTAGACTCAAGCGTTTTCATAGAGCGAACCTTATGCAAATAAAGCGTGTAGGGGTGATCGGCGCGGGCACGATGGGCAACGGCATTGCTCAGTATTTGCGCGCAGTGGTTATTCGGTTGTTTTGTGCGATGTGGAGCAGCGGTTTCTGGAGCGCGGGCTCGAGACCATCATCAAGAATCTGGACCGCGAGGTGGCGAAGAACAAGATCTCCGAAGAAGACAAGGCCTCGGCGCTGAGGCGAGATCGAGGCAGTGACTGATCGCTCGAAGCTTGCTGAGTGCGACTTTATTGTCGAAGCGGCTACCGAGAAGATTGAGATCAAGGCGGAGATTTTTCGCGATCTGGACCGGGTGGCTCGGCCGGATGTTATTCTGGCTTCGAATACTTCTTCGATCTCCATTACCAAACTCGCCGCGTTGACCAAGCGTCCCGAAAAAGTGATTGGGATGCACTTCTTTAATCCGGTGCCGGTGATGAAGCTGGTGGAGGTAATTCGCGGGCTGGCTACTTCGCCGGAAACTTTTGCATGAAACTGCGCGATCTGTCGGTGAAGCTCGACAAGACGCCGGTTGAGGTGAACGACGCGCCGGGATTTGTTTCGAACCGGGTGCTGATGCCTTTGCTGAACGAGGCCATGTATGCGGTGATGGAGGGCGTGGCTACGGCTGAGGCAGTGGATGAGGTGTTCAAGCTGGGGATGGCGCATCCCATGGGGCCGCTGACTTTGGCTGACTTTATTGGGCTCGACGTTTGCCTCGACATTATGCGGGTGCTGCAGGATGGGTTGGGCGATCCCAAGTACCGGCCTTGTCCGCTGCTGATCAAGATGGTGGATGCGGGGTGGTTGGGGAGGAAGAGCGGGCGGGGGTTTTATCGGTATTGAGGATTCGGAGTACCCGGTACCTAGTACCTAGTACCTTGTAAACCCGCAGACCATGACTACTGAGACAGTCTCTCCGCCGGGCCGCAGCGATGCGCCGTTCTACGTTCTGGCCGCGCTGGCTGGGATCGGTACGGGGTGGGCGGACGTCATGATCGATGACTTGCTCTTCACCGCGCTGCTGGTGCTGATGGCTTGCATGCTGCTGGGGCTGCTGCGGCCGCGGTGGCCGTGGCGGTGGGTGGTGGTGGTGGGCGTGTTCGTTCCTTTGAGCGAACTTGCAGCCTACCTGATTCTTACGGTGAAGCCTACGCGGGCGCAGGTGTATGGATCGTTTCTGGCGGCGCTGCCGGGGATTGCGGGGGCTTATGGCGGGTCGCTGATGCGGGGGGTTATCGATAATTTGCGGCAGGGAAAGTGAAAGGCAGTGGCCAGTGGTCAGTGGCCAGTGGCCAGTGGCCAGAACAAACCCTGAACCCTGGCACTGGCCACTGCCCTTAGGTATCGGATAACCACAAAGTTACTCCCGAATCCACAGGATGGGCGCGTATGCTGCGGGGATGGGTGTGACGGTTTCGATGCTGGCCAGCGGGAGCCGGGGGAATTGTGCGTTTGTGGCCAGCGCGCGCACCCGGATTCTGGTCGATGCCGGCATTTCCTGCCGCGAGACTTTCAAGCGCATGAAGTCGCTGGGCGAGGATCCGCAGTCGCTTTCGGCGATTCTGATTACCCACGAGCATTCCGATCACATATACGGTTTAGCAACTCTGGCCAAGAAGTTGCGCATCCCAATCTTTATGACGGGGGCAACGCACGCGGCCTGGGCGCGGGCCATGCGTGACGAGAATGGCGAGCGGCCGCAACTGGAGAAGCTGGAACGCTTCGAGTCGGGGCATCGCTTTCAGGTTGGCGATATTGAGGTGAAACCCTTTACCATTCCGCATGACGCCGCCGATCCGGTGGGATTCACATTTCGGGTGGAAGGCGCGAAGGTGAGCGTGGCTACCGATCTTGGGTACCTGCCAGTTAATGTGCGCGACCACCTGCGCGGGTCTGACATTTTGGTGATGGAATCGAATCACGATGTGGAAATGCTGCGCGGGGGGTCGTATCCGTGGGCGGTGAAGCAGCGGGTGGCGAGCAATGTGGGGCACCTGTCGAACGAGAAACTCGCGGATTTCTTCATTAACGACTATGATAATAGTGCAGCGTTTGTGGTGCTGGCGCATCTGTCGGAGCAGAACAATCATCCGGAAATAGCGCGGCGAGAGGCGGAAACGGCGCTGGCCGAGCGGGGTGGGTTGTTTCAGAACCGTCTCTTTCAGAACCAGGTGCTGGTGGCGATGCAGTCCGAGGTGTTGCCGCCGATCCGGATGTAATCACTTATGAGTCAGCAGTGCATTGATCCGATTGTCGGCAAGATTCTGGCGGGCTGGCGCTATGACATTTCCGGCCTGGCGCCGGAGATGCGCAGCGACTACGAGAGCCATTTCGCGGAATGCGAACACTGCCGCGGGCGGCAGCGTATGCACCGCACGATTGACGTGGGCCTGATCGCGCTGGCTTCGGTTTCGGGCGGCGTGTTTCTGCTGACCTTTGGAGTGATTCGCCACTTTGTTCCGCGGCATGCCTTCTGGCTGGAGATTGCGGCGCTGGCCGGCTTTGCTCTTGTCGGCGCTGATCTGGCTGGTGGTGGCAGTGGCTACGCCGGCGCCGGTCACGGTGCTGGATGCGGCCAAACAAGGCGCACGGCGGGTGCATGACCGGCTGCCGCAGGAAATTCGGGAGCGCCTGCCGGAAGAGCTCCGCGTGAAGATCACCGGGACGTAATTGTGACCCAGCCTTTCTCACGAATCGTTGCCGTGGCGCTGTTGAGTACGATGGTTGTTGCCTCTGCAGGAACGGTTTGCCTGTTGCCGTCGCTGCGGCTGCGCCTTTGCACCACGCCGGGTGTCATCCCGCCCGAGTGCCAGCTAATCCGCATCCCGCTGACTATCGTTGCTGCGTGGGGCGTCATCCCTCCGCTCTGCTGACTAGCATTTTTTCGCCGCGCCCTGCACCGCTGGCACTGGACGACGGCGCAGGTCGCTGTTCTTGTGGCTCTGAGCTCCGGCAACGCATCTTCCTCTGCCCTCGCAGGTTCCGGCAGCCCGCCTGGCCGCTTCATCCTCAGGATCTGATCTACAACCCTCTCCCCATTATTCATCGGGATGTACTCACGTGCGTGTGTTGATCTCTCACACCTTTCTTTTTTGGGAGTAACGAGGTTCTTGTGGGCAGAACTTTCTGGAGTTCCATCCTCGCCTGCTCGGTTGCAGTCGGGGCACTGTTATGCGCGGCCTCAGCACAGGACAATTCCATGGCCGGAATGAACATGGACATGGAGCCGCACGCTGCTTCGCAGTTGCCGTCGCCGCACGCCGGGTCGGGAACGGGCTGGCAACCGGCTTCGGTGCCAGGGCACGAGTGGATGCTGATGCGCGGCGGATGGGAACTGATGGCGCACGGCGTGATCTTCGCCGACTACAACCAGCAAGGCGGACCGCGCGGCGAGGGCAAAGCCGAGTCAGTAAACTGGGGCATGCTGATGGAGCAGCACCGGCTGGGCCGCGGAACGATTCTGTTGCGGCAGATGTTCTCGGCGGAGTCGCTGACTTCGCCGCATCCCGGCTTTCCGGAGCTGTTTCAGACGGGGGAGACTTATCACGGAGAGGCGCTGGTCGACCACCAGCATCCGCATAATGTGTTCGCGGAACTTTCGGCGCTGTACATGCTGCCGCTTTCGGAGAAAATCTCGTGGGAGCTGTATGGAGGACCATCGGCGGAGCCGGCGCTTGGACCGGTCACCTACATTCACCGCACTTCCGCGTCGGAGCTGCCGCTGGCGCCGCTCAGCCATCACCTGCAGGATTCGACGCATACCAGCTTCGGGGTGGTCACGACCGGGTTCGTCATCGACCGGGTGAAGCTGGAAGGGTCGGCCTTTAACGGACACGAACCGAACGAAGAACGCTGGAGTATCCAGCCGGCTGCGCTGGACTCCTGGTCAGTGCGCGGCAGTGTTGCCCCTGACCGAAACTGGACGGCGCAATACAGCATCGGGCACCTCGATCACCCTGAGGCGCTGGAGCCATGGAACCAGTGGCGGCAGACGGCTTCGGTGGAATACAACCATCCTCTGGCGGCGGGCAATTGGGCGACTTCACTGGTGTGGGGGCGGGTGCACGAGATCGGCACGGGAATCCACCTCAACGGGTACCTGCTGGAATCCACGCTGAACTTCCTGCGGCGCGATTATGTGTTCACCCGCATGGAACTGGTGGACAAGAACGAACTGTTTCCGCCGGCGGAGCAACCGTCCTACCGCGTCGGCGCCTATACCTTCGGGGGCACGCGCGATCTGGTGCAGACACGCGCGTACCAACTGGGGCTGGGTGCGGATGTGACGATTTACTCAAAGCCAGGCGCGCTGGATGCGGCGTATGGCAATTATCCTGTATCGTTTCAGATCTTTCTGCGGGTGCGTCCGGGGCGGGCCAGGAAGCAACGATCATTAGCCCGAGAAAGGCGTATTGCCTAGGCGGATTCTGGCCGAAAGATAGATGATCGCCCTACCGGAACTGCGGGAAAATATTCATGTAATGAAGTCGGCTCTGCGGACACTGCGTGTCGTGCAGTGGGCGATGCTGGTCAGCATAGTACTCTTTGCCCTCCTGGGCGAAGTTGTGGGCTCGGGCGCCAGAGCCGTGGATCCCTCCCTTAGCTATGTTTTCTCAACCGCCGCGGTGGCCGTGGTGGGTGCGATCTTTGTGGTGAGGCGCACTCTGGTACTGCGTTCCGCGGAGAGTTTGGCGGCTCGCCCCGACGATCCCATCACTCTGCGCCACTGGAAAAGCGGGTACTTTGCGACCTATGGGTTGTGCGAGGCTCTGGCCTTGTTTGGCTTCGCCCTGCGCTTGCTGGGTTTCAATTTTCAGCAGAGCCTGCTGTTTTACGTTGGCGGGTTTGTGCTGCTTTTTTTCTTCGGACCTAAAGAACCTGTCAGTTCCTGATGCGCTCGCCCTGAAGATGTGTCGTGGAAGTATCATGTCCCTGAGGTGACGTCATGTCGATCAATGGACCGCAAGAATTGGCTGGGATGCGGGCTGCCGGCGCCGTGGTTTGCCTCATGCTGGGGGCGATGAGAAGCGCGGTGCGACCGGGGATCACGACGGCGGAACTGGACGAGGTGGGCGCAGGTGTGATGCGGCAGCACGGGGCACGGTCCGCTCCCGCCCTGGTTTACGGATTCCCGGGGGTGAACTGCATCAGTCTTAATGATGAGGCTGTCCATGGCATTCCCGGCATACGCGCGCTGCAAGAGGGCGACCTGGTCAAGCTTGACGTCACGGTCGAGAAAGACGGATTCATGGCGGACGCCGCGGTCACCGTTCCTGTGGGCGAAGTGACGGAAGAGCGGCAACGCCTGATCGACTGCGCGGAACGGGCGTTCGCCAAGGCCATGCTGGTGGCGCGAGCCGGGTTTCGGGTTTTGGAGATTGGGCGTGTGATCGAGCGCGAGGTAAGACGCAGTGGATTCTCAGTGATTCGTGACCTGGGAGGGCACGGCATCGGACGCACGATCCATGAAGAACCTCGGGTTCCAAACTTTGCCGATCCGGAAGCGAATCAGGTTCTCACCGAAGGGCTGGTGATTACCGTGGAACCCATTATTGCGGCTGGATCCGGAAGGGCATTTGTAGCGCAGGATAAGTGGACCGTGGTCACCGCGGATCACAGGCCGTCGGCGCATTACGAGCATACGATCGTGATCACGAAGGGTGCGCCGATGCTGCTGACGGCGGCATAGGGATGGGCATCCGTTAGTAACTAGCTATGGTGGGTTGACCGCGCTAGCCTGAACAAATGCCGACGGATTATAGCGCCATCCGGAAGCGCCGCGAAGACGCTGGCGGCCAGCCGCGAGTCGGAAGTGAGCGCGGAACTGGCATCGGAAGGGTCTATGCGGCCGTCGTCGGTGCGATTTCGCTGGGCGCCCTGATTCTTTCGGCGGGATGTTCGGGCCGCTCACAGAGGACCGCTCAAACGGCCGCGCCAGCCGGCCCGCAGGCGGCATCCACTCCACAACTGCCTGCCCCGCCCGGAACGTTGGCTCCGGGGTACCCACGGCCGGCTGAGGATACGAGCAGATACGATCCGGAAAAAGAAGCGGAGAAAATTGACATCAAGCTGTATCCCGGCGCGCGAATCCTTTCCATGCCGTACGCGGTACGAAGAGGAAACTACCTCCAACAGCGTGCATTTTTCACGACCACCGATGGCCGCGGTGATGTGGTGAAGTTCTATGACCAGATCTATGGCGTGGGAACTTTTCAAGAGAACGCGGCCGGCGTCGCCTCAGCTTCGATCGTGCAAGCGGGGTCACGCGACTCATATCTTTTCAACATACACACCGCACCCGACGACGAAACGCATATCGAAGTTACCGAAATTCGCACGTGCGAGATGTATCCTGCGCCGTGCGACGAAAGCCGCGCCCCGCGGCCGGCTGAGGACATGAGCGGGTACGATCCGGAAAAGGAAGCCGAAAAAATTGGCGTCAAGCTGTACCCTGGGGCGCAGATTTATTCGATGCCGTACGCCGTACAAAGAGGGAACTATTACCAGCAGCGTTCATTTTTCGCGACCAGCGATGCCCACGGCGACGTGGTGAAGTTTTACGACCAGATTTACGGCGTGGGAACCTTTCAACAGAACTCGATCGGTGTGGCCGCAGCTTCGATTGTGCAGGCGGGAACGCACGAGGCGCATCTTTTCAACATATACCCGGTACCTGACGGCGGAACTCATATCGAAGTGACCGCCCTGCGGCCGTGCGCGATGCGTCCTGCACCGTGCGGCGGGAGCTAGAAGCAAGCGGAGAGCGAGGGGCAGCGCTGGCGGGGAGGCAAATGAGACATATGAAAATCAGAAAAGCGGTCCACATAGTGCTGATGGTTGCGGGCATCCTTGTTCCTGCAGAAGTCTTGTCTGCGCAAGACACACCCATGGGGGACGTGGCGCGCCAGGCGCGGACCGAAAAATCTCAGGCGCCGCGCGCGAGCAAGGTAGTAACGGATGAAGATTTGGGCCCGCAGTTGTCCCCTGTCGCCGAGACGGACGATCCGGCGCAGGTGGTGAACAAAGCCCGGCGTGCCTGGATGGCGGCTGCCCCGCCTACCTGCCGCCACGAAGTTAGTAACAATAGCGGGCCGGGCTCGTCTGCCGAAAGCGTAAGGGAAAGTGCGGGGCCCGAGCGCGCGCACCTCGTAGTCACGCGGCGGGGTGGCATGGATCCAGGGCGCAGCGAACTCATCCTTATCGGCGACAATATGTACAGCCGAACGGGCACTGGACCCTGGAGGAAAGACTCGGCGGCAGGGAGCCCTACTGGAACACAGTTCACCTGGCTTCCCGAAGCGCTGATAGGTGAATACGGCAGCGGGGAACTCAAGCTGGTCCGCCGCGATGCCATTGCGGGCTCGCCAACTTTTCTGTACGAGACCAAGTTTCACCCGGGCGGCGTGGCATTCACGGACAGGACAATCGACTTCTGGATTGGAGCTACCGATAATCTTCTCCGGAAGATCGAGATGCTGACCAAGGACACGTCCCCAGGGATGGGTGGCATTGAGAACCGTGAGACCATCACCTGCTCCTACGGGGCGGTGCCTGAAATCAAACCCCCGATTTAATCCCCTCAGGAGCGGGTATCCGTGATGGATCGGGCACGAACTACACCTGGCGCAACTGCGCCCGCTACGCCTTGATGTGGCAGCTGGCCAGGCCGCGCTTCTCCAGATACTGCTGGTGGTAGTCCTCGGCGGGATAGAACGTCACGGCCGGGACGATCTGGGTCACGATCGGCTTTGAGAAGCGGTGCGCCTTCTCGAGCGCTTCCTTCGAGGCTTGCGCCGCAGCCTGCTGTTCCGGCGTATGGAAGAAGATGGCGGAGCGGTATTGCGTGCCCCAGTCCGGTCCCTGGCGGTTGAGTTGCGTGGGGTCGTGGTTCTCCCAGAAGACCTTCAGCAGGTCGGTGTAGCGAACCTGGGCAGGATCGAATTCCACTTCTACGGCCTCGGCGTGGCCGGTGCGATCGGTGCAGACTTCTTTGTAGGTGGGACTGTCGGTGTTTCCGCCGGTGTAGCCTACGCGCGTTGACGAGCACTCCCGGCATCTGCCGGAAGGTGGCTTCCACTCCCCAGAAACATCCTGCTGCAAATGTGGCTTTCTCCATCTGTAAGATCGCTCCTTGTGGACCTTATCCCGAATTCGCAAATCACGCTTTGACTGAGAGCCGTCGTTATTGGATGACGAATCTGCCAGAAGGTCACGACCGCGGAGGCGTCGATGCTGTGACCTTATCGGGTAATTGACGGTCTTAGAAATTCATTATAGAGTGCGGCAAGGTTGTCGCAGGGATGTCCCAGGAGAAGTTCTGTGGGTTTGCAGGTCCAGCCGCGTCCGGAGTGTGCAGAAGTTTGCACTTTGCCTGCTTTTGGCACTGGCGACCGCGCAGGCGGCGCTGGCCGTTCCGGACTTCACTCCGCCGCGTCGCGTCGGCTACGACACCGGGGATCAGTGGGAACCCGCGCTGGCAGCGGACGGCCATGGACACATCTACATTCTATTTCCGCAGTATGGGGCGGTGAGCGATTGCCCGGCCTGCACCGCGCCTACGATGGCGCTGCTGGTCAGCAATGACAACGGCTTGTCCTGGCAAGCGCCGCATCGCGCTGCTGGCTTCCTCGACCGGCCAGTTTGATCCGCAGATTGTGGTTGATCCCGTGGACCGGCAGACGGTTTATGCCTCCTGGCTGCAGAACAACAAGCGGGATGTGATGGTGGCGAGGTCGCAGGACTTCGGGCGGACCTGGTATTTTGCGGTGGCGGAGCGGTCGTCCGACAGCGACGATGCCGACAAGCCGGTGCTGGCGGTGCACGGCGCCGACGTATACGTGGGATTCAATCACGAGCAGACGTTCGTGGTCGCCGCTTCGCATGATTATGCCCAGAACTTCTCTTCGCGTGAGCTGTGAATGCGAACGCGGAACCGGGCTGGTCGCTGGCTGGTGGCGCTACTGTCGGTCCGAGCGGCGATGTCTACTTCTCGTGGACGGCCTATGCGCGGCAGGAACCTCAGCACTCGGCCGGTGAGCATTTACGTGAGCCGGTCGGCGGATTCTGGACGGAGCTGGAACACGGTTCTGCTGGACATTTCGAGCGCGCCGCCGGGCTGCGCGGCCCAGCGGATGCGAGGCTGAGTATCTGGGGGCGCAGATTGCGCTGGCTTCTGATGCGGCGGGAACTGTCTATGCGCTGTGGAACGCGGGCACGGCGCACGGCGGACCCGAACGCATTTATTTTTCGTCTTCCACCACGGGCGGGGCAAGCTGGTCCGCAAGAGCGGACGTCTCGGCCGCGGATGATCAAGTGGAGCATTGCTTTCCGGCGATCACTGCCGGGACGGCGGCGACGTGCGCATCGCGTGGATGGACACGCGCGAGTATCCTCTCTGTGGAATGTCTTCCATCGCAGTTCGAGCAACGGCGGCGCGACCTGGTCGGCCGGAAAGCCAGCTCTCAGGCCCGGCGCCGGGCTACGACTACATTCGGCCCGATGGTTTCCGCTTTCCCTTCGGCGATTACTTCTCGATCGCCATCGATAACCTCGGAAACACCCATGCAGTGTGGGGAGAGGGGCGCAATTACAAGTCTCCGGGGTCGATCTGGTACACTCACGGGCGTTAGCTAACGGCGTCGTAGTGCGTCCTTTCATTCGATCCTGGTCATTCATCATCCGCATAGATGCGTTCGTAACGGGCGACTTACCCGATTCTCAGTGCTCAACGGAGGTTTTCATGAAGTTCATAGGTGTGAACCTGTGGGCGGTATTGGTAAGCGCGCTGGCCACGATGGTGGTGGGGTTTGTGTGGTACTCGCCGTTGCTGTTTGCGCGGCCGTGGACGATGCTGATGGGTTACGACCCGAATGACAAAGCGAAGCTTGCAGAGATGCAGAAGAGTGCAGGCCCATCTTACGGGCTGTCGCTGGTGGCGAGCTTAGTCTCGGCGGTGGTCCTGGGGAAAATAATTGTCATCGCGACGATTCACTCGCCGCTGTATGGCATGAAGGTGGGGCTGGCAGTGTGGCTGGGATTCGTGACCACGGTGCAACTGACCAATGCTCTCTTCAGCCGGCAGCCGGCGAAACTGTATGCGATCAACACAGGCTATCAGTTGGTGTGCTACCTGGCGATGGGAGCGATCCTGGGGGCTTGGCGGTAGAGGCTGTGTCGCAACTGTGCCGTCCCCTTCGACTTCGCTCAGGGCGGGCTCTGAAGGGACTCGGTTCCTCGCTCGCTAGCCTACCCCGCACTTACGTGCGGGGCTAATGAATGGCGTCGCTGGCGCGACTCAGCGCTGAGGTTCCTCTACTCCAAAATCATGCCGCCGGTGAGGTCTGCCAGGCGGGTTACGCCACGATCCTGGCACCAGCGTTGCAGTTCGTCGACGATCTTCTCGGTGGCGCAGGGATCCCAATAGCTGGCCGTGCCGATCTGCACGGCGGTGGCGCCCGCGAGCATGAATTCGGCGACATCGGCCGCGGTTGAGATGCCTCCCATGCCGATGACTGGAATGTTCACGGCGTGCGCGGCGTCGTAGACCATGCGCAGGGCAATGGGCTTGATGGCGGGGCCGGAGAGTCCGGCGGTGACGTTGGCGATGCGCGGCTTGCGCGTGTCGGCGTCGATGGCCATGGCCACAAAAGTATTGATCAGCGAGATGGCGTCGGCGCCGGCCTCCTGCGCGATGTGGGCCATCTGCGCGATGCTGGTCACGTTGGGCGAAAGCTTGACGATCAGAGGCCGCCGGGCGGCGCGTTTCGCGGTGGTCACCACTTCGTCGAGCGAGCGGGGATCGCTGCCGAATTGCAGTCCGCCGGAAGTGGTGTTGGGGCAGGAGACGTTGAGTTCGTAGGCGGCGATGCCTTCGCCGTCGTTGAGAATCTCGATGGTTCTTTCGTAGTCCTCGCGGGTGTAGCCGAAGACGTTGGCGAAAACCACGATGTTCTTGAGCTGCCGGAGCCTGGGCAGCTTCTCTGCGAGAAATGCGGCCGCGCCGATGTTCTGCAGGCCGATGGCGTTGAGCATGCCGGCCGCAGTTTCCCACAGGCGCGGCGGCGGGTTGCCGATCATCGGCTCCCGGGAGAGACCTTTGACGACGAATCCGCCCAGCTTGTCGAGGTGGACGACATCCTCGAACTCGACGCCGTAACCGAAGGTTCCGCTGGCGGCGATGATCGGGTTCTTGAGCTGGATGCCGGCGAAGCTGACGCTGAGATCGAGGGGAGACTTGCCGCCGTTTTCGGAGGATGAGGTCACTGCGGCCTTTCGTGGGGAGCGGCGTTAGGAGATCCCGCAGCGTTGTCTGCGTGATGCGCTGGGGCAAGCGCCTCGGTGAGCACGCGGCCTACGGCGTGGGTGGGAGCGTTGATGCCAAGCAGCGACGCCAACGTGGCGGCCAGATCGACGGGTTCGACGTGCGTGCGATATGTTCCCGGGCGGAATGGCAGTCCGTAGAAAGCCAGGGGCACGTGCGTGTCGTAGGTGTAGGGCGATGCGTGGTCCGTGCCTTTGGACGATCCGACGGTATAAATTCTGGGAACTCCCATCACATACCAGCCGCCTTCGCGGCGAGTAGCTATGCAAGAACTTTCTGCCGAGAGCGGTATCGGGGACTTCGCCTGCCGCGAGTTGTGACTTGGTGAAGTAGTCGCGCAGTCCGGCCTGCTTCATTGCCTCGCCGACGGCAGTTTCGGCGTCGCGCTCTTTGACGTGAGCGGCGGCGAAGGCGTCCTGATCGAGCCAGGCGTCCGGGTAATCGAGCTTTATGTAGGAGGCGGCGTGACCGGGCGAAAACTTCGCTGTCAGCGCGCTGTTGATCTGGGCTTCGAGTTTGCCGGCGTCGAGATTGGCGGCGGGAATGCGGAGCTTCTTCGCGGCATCGGGCAAGGCTGAGACTCCGTGGTCGGCCGACAGTGCGATCCAGATGTTGGCGAGGCCGACCTGATGACCGAGGAAGTTGAAGAAGTCGGCGAGTTCACGATCGAGTGCGAGGGCCATGGCGGCCATCTCCGGCGAGTCGGGCCCGACCTGGTGACCGAGAATATCGTTCGGAGAAAGGCTGATGGCGAGCAGGTCAGTGGCATGTCCGGCGCCGAGATTCTCGTAAACTACCAACTCCTTGGCGAATTCCAGTTCGTACTCGTTGGCGAAAGGCGTGGAGCCGACCACTTCGTAGAAGCCTGCGTCGGAGCCGTCTTTCCCCTTGCGATGCGCGGTTGAGCGCAGAACGTCTCCGTTGGCGTTCTTCCACTCGCGATCCCAATACTTGGCGGCACGATTGCCGGAGTTGAAATCCTGCGCCCACTTGGGCAAGTCGCGGCGATAGTAGGTGGAAGTGATCCACGCGCCGCTCTTGGGGTCAATCCAGTAGGCGGCGTCAGCGGCGAAGCCGCCGGGCAGGACGGCCGCCCGGTCTTTCAAGGAAACGCTAAAGACTCGCGCCTTGCCTTGGGTTGCCAGCTTGAGTTCGTCGCCCAGCGTATCGGCGAGCAGGTTGTGCGGCGACGCGCCGATCTTGTCTTTAGCTTGATCTGGGGCAATGCCGACGATCTTGGTATCGTCGTCCTCGACCGACGTGACCATTCGCTTCTTCTTCGGATCCCACCATTCATTGGCCACAATGCCGTGGCCGTTGCTGTAGGCGCCGGTGAACAGCGTGGCATGGCCGGGAGCGGTGCGGGTGGTCGCATAGTCGTAATTGCAATC
The DNA here is from genome assembly GCA_963770235.1 of uncultured Acidobacteriaceae bacterium. Classification (GTDB taxonomy): domain Bacteria; phylum Acidobacteriota; class Terriglobia; order Terriglobales; family Acidobacteriaceae; genus Sulfotelmatobacter. Next base: position 221,117 of record CAVYOW010000013.1, read on the forward strand.
GGTAAAGTTGGCGCCGTGGTCGAGGAGCAGGCGGAATCCGCCTTCGCCGAACTGGTCGCGGTAGCGCTCCAGATAGTCGCCGCGAAACTGGTCAATGACGATCACGACCACCAGCTTGGGATGGGCGTTGTAGGCGGAGGCGAAGCTGGCGGGAACGGAAGCCAGCATGAGGACGGCCAGGAGCGCGGGCACAACACGCCGGCCCACAGCCCTCAAGCGGGGGAAGAATCTCATCGCAAGGTAGTGTACACAGTTGAGCGGCCCGCGTGAAAGTTGTTCGATTCGACAGCGGTTAGCAGACTATGTAAACTGCCGCAACTAGCAATTACTTTGACGATGGGGTCGTTTATGCGGAGGACGATTGCTGCGGTAGCAGTGGGAGCGCTGTTTCTTGTGCCTGTACTGGCTGGACAAAAGCCGCGTCCGAAAACCGCTTCCGCTGCCACGCTGGCCCGCGGCAAGTACCTGGTCGAAAACGTCGGTTTGTGCGGCGATTGCCACACGCCACGTAACGAAAAGGGGGAACCGGTTAAAGAGCAATGGCTGCAGGGCGCGACGCTGGCCTTCAAACCGAACGTGCCCATGCCGGTGTGGGCGGACAAGGCGCCGGCGATTGCCGGGCTGCCCGGCTGGGAGAAAGAAGCTGCCATCAGGTTCCTGATGACTGGCGTTGCATATAACGGACTGCCGCGACGTCCGCCGATGCCGCAATACCGTTTCAACCAGCCGGATGCGGAAGCCGTGGTGGCGTATTTGAAGTCGCTGGCGCCGGGAAAGTAAATCGGAGACGGCTCATCTAAGTCGTCGTCGTACCCGCATCCTGACGTGCATTCCCCGCCCGCTTTCCGATAAAGTAGTTGTTTCCCATGCTTGATCTGAACTTTGTTCGCGACAATCTGCCCCGGGTGGAGGAGATGCTGCGCCAGCGCGGGATGGATCCGGCTGCGGTGCTCAAGGATTTCCGCGACGTAGACACGCAGCGCCGCCAGGCCATCACCGAAGCCGAGACCATGAAGGCGCGGCGGAACAAGGCCTCCGAGGACATCTCCAAACTGAAGAAAAGCGGCCAGGATGCCACTGCTGCGATCGCCGAGACGAAAGACCTGCGCGAGCAGATTCAGACGCGGGAGAAGACTGCTGCCGACCTTGATACGCGCCTGCAGGACATTCTTGCCGGAATTCCCAACATGCCGCATTCGAGCGTGCCGGTCGGCCACAGTGCCGAGGAGAATGTGGAGGTTCGCCGCTGGGGCACACCGCCGAAGTTCGACTTCACTCCCAAGCCGCATTGGGAGATTGGCGAACAACTTGGCGTGCTGGATCTGGAACGCGCGGTCAAGCTGACGGGCGCGCGCTTTGCCGTTTACTGGGATCTGGGCGCGAAGCTCGAACGCGGCGCTGGCGAACTTCATGCTCGATCTGCACACGCGCGAGCATGGATATACCGAGGTGCTGCCGCCGTACCTGGTCAATTCCGAGTCGATGTACGGCACGGGACAGTTGCCGAAGTTTGCCGCTGATTCTTTTCGTGTGCCTCACGGCGAAAGGGATCTCTGGCTGATTCCCACGGCCGAGGTTCCGGTCACGAATCTTTATCGTGACGAAGTTCTCGACGCGGCGCGGTTGCCGATTTCGCTCACCGCCTACACTCCGTGCTTTCGCAGCGAAGCGGGCTCGTACGGCAAAGACGTGCGCGGAATCATCCGGCAGCATCAGTTTCAGAAGGTGGAGCTGGTGAAGTTCGCCCGACCGGAGAATTCGTATGAAGAGCACGAGAAGCTGACGCGGAATGCCGAGACCGTCCTGCAAAAGCTTGGCTTGCACTATCGCGTGGTGACTTTGTGCACGGGCGACATGGGGCCGTCTTCGGCGAAGACTTACGACATTGAAGTGTGGCTGCCGGGGCAGCAGTTGTTTCGCGAGATTTCGTCGTGCTCGAATTTTGAAGCGTATCAGGCGCGGCGGGCGAATATCCGTTATCGTCCGGAGGGCAAGAACAAGACCGAGTTTGTGCATACTCTGAACGGAAGCGGGTTGGCTGTGGGCCGGACCTGGGTGGCGATTGTCGAGAACTACCAGCAGGCTGACGGAAGCGTGGTGATTCCCGAGGTGTTGCGGCCTTATATTGGAGCAGAGAGGATTACGGGGAAGAGTTTTTGAGGAGCAGAAGTTTCAAGGTTTCAGTGCTTCAAGGTTTCAAGGTCCTGGCGCTTGGGATGGAATTGTGAAACCTTGAAACGTTGAAACCTTGAAACCTGGAGACTAAACTTGCAAAGTGTGGACATCAGCACGACCGCGACGGGCGCGCCTTCCCTACCAATGAACGGCGTCTGGCGCACAATTCGCAGCTACGTCCTGTGGCAGCATGAGCGGGGCACGCTGCACTACGACATCATGGTCACGCTGATTCTCATCTTTGTTTTCTTCTCGCCCCGGGTCATCAACTTCAACGATAAACCTGCGCTCCGCAGCCCGCATCCCAGCGATGTGGTGGTCACGCCTGATGCGCAGGGTGGCCTGCTTTACCAGATTTCGGCCAGCGCGATTACGCCAGGGGACGATCAGTCGGTGCGGGATCAGTTGCTGCACATCATCCAACCGATTTCTGGCGAGGTCACGATCGTGAAATACGAAGGCGTTCCCGATGGCAAGGGGCACGTGCAGGCCTACCGAGTTTTGGTGAAACGAAAACAGTGAGACGGACTTTCGGCTGAACAGTCTGCGATCAACGTCACGGCTGGCCATGATGATTTCTCTCCACATTTTCTTCCTCTCCCTCAGCATGCTTTTGCAGCTGCAGGAAGCGGCCTCTCTGGAGTGCGTGCTCAAGAAAATGGACGAGGCCGCCGCCAACTTTCACAGCACTCAGGCCGATTTCGTCTGGGACCAGTATCAGAAGGTGGTGGACGAAACCGACACGCAGAAGGGCACGGTTTATTACCGCCGGGCGGGGAAAGAAATCGAGATGATGGCGGAGATCAAGGAACCGGACTCGAAGTTCGTGCTCTACAAAGACGGCAAGCTGCAGGTGTACCAGCCGAAGATCGAGCAGGTCATCGTGTATCCCACGGCCGGTCAGAGCGAGATTGAGAGCTATCTGGTGCTGGGCTTCGGGGGCAGCGGGCAGGATTTGACGAAGTCGTTCGAGGTGAGCTACCTGGGCGAGGAGACCGTGGGCGGCATCGCAACCGCGAAGCTGCAACTGATTCCCAAGAGCGAGAAATTCCGCAATAACGTCTCAAAGATTCTGCTCTGGATCGACTTGAGCCGGGGCATCTCGGTGCAGCAGCAGTTCTTCCAAAGCCAGGGCGACTATCGCCTGGCCAAGTATTCTGCGGTGCAGCTGAAGGCAAAGATCGGCAACGACGTGTTTCAGTTGAAGACCACGAAGAAGACGCAGTTTGTCTCGCCTCGCGGGTAAGTAGTTGAATCTAAAGCGCAAGAATGTGTGCCAAAAAGGGAACGCGGGCGCTATACTGCCCTAGGATTCGCTTTCGAGTTCATCCATGTCGAGTTCATCTGTTTCGAGTTCATCTTTCGAGTTTATTCATGGCCAAGGTTTTTACGATTCCTGTTCCGCCCAATTTTGGCAGTAAGCGACGAGAACGTACGTCCGATCCTCGTTACGTCGATGGACAGCGCGTGCTGGTCGAGGCCATGAAGTATCTGGCCCAGAGCGATCCGGTGTCGAACCGCCCCGCAATTGAACTCATCTCCGAGCACGTGCGCACGCGCTTCCGCATGAGCGACTCGCCGCTGGCGTAGCTTTCCTTCAATGCCTCCGTGGTTGACTAGCTCTCCGAGCCGTTCCTTGCAAACAAAAGGGGCGGCGAACGCCGCCCCGGGAGTGAATTCTTTTCACGATCAGAAAACGTAACGGAGCATGAACTCCATGACGCGCGGATTGGAAAGCGTGGAACTGAAGTTTCCAAAACTGCTGCTGGTGGAGAGCGAGTTGTTGCCACTCAACTGCATCGTCCCCACGTCGAAGCGAGCGGAATTCGTCACGTTGTACATCGACCAGCTGAACTTCACGAGCTGGCCTTCGTGGATGGACCAGCTTTTTGCTACCGTCGTATCGATATCAAATGTGCCCGGACCGCGCAGGCCATTCCGCAGTCCTCCCTCGCCGGGATAGGCGGGACGGAAAAGATTGATGGCGGCGTTGGGGTTGGTGGCGGCATCTGTGATTCCAGGATCCTGGAAGACGTTCGGGCCGGTTCCGCCGCCTGCCTGAGCTACGATGTAGCCCCCGGTCTTAGGACGCGCGTTGCTGATCGGTACAGCGGGAGTCTCAAGGTCGTAGTTCGTGGCCCACTCGGGGCTGATCAGGCTGAACGGATATCCAGTGGACCAGCGCCAGAGACCGGATAACGTCCAGCCGCCGATAATCGCATTCGCAAAGCTTCCCATGCCTGCACCGAAGCTGCTTGCCGCGGCCGAGCGGCAGTTGGTAGACCCAGTTCGCGTTGATGATTTGAGTGGTGTCGAAATCCGAAACTGCACGATTCTGCCTGGGGAACCAGGAATTCGAGGATCTGGCTGGCAAAACCGAGTCCCTCAAACGTACTGACTCGTTCGGCGTTGGAGCCGTCGTCGATTGACCTGGAGTAGGTGTAATTCAAATCGAATTCCAGACCGCTTGGCGCGATGGCGCAGACTGAACTGGGCGGCGTTGTAGGAGCTGTTGCCGATGCTCCTCCAGGCGTCCATGGAAGAGAATTGCGGGGAATAGTAATCGTAGCCCGCAGTTTGAACCCCGTTGATGGTGGCACAGGCTGGGAAACACTGATTCGCCGCTTCGAAGGAGAATATGCCCGGCGAGTCTGCGGTTTCGAGCGCGGTGGTTTCATTGCCCGCGTAATTGCAGAACAGATCGTACATCGCCTGGGTGGCGGTCACAACGTCGCGTTTGGGAGCGCGTTTCCAAGGCAGGGCTGTGTGGTTCCTGGGGCCTCGGTAACCGTTCCGAAAAGCTGGTTTACGGCCTGCCCCTGGCCGCGGGAAAGAGGTTCTCCCAGTAGTTGGTGCCGACGTCGCAGCGCTGATGTTTTGAATCGGCGTTCCGGCATAGTATTGCCTGGCCAGCGCTTGCGCCGCCTGGAAGTAAGTCGTATGACTCGCAGGATCCTTTAGATTGGTCGGCAACGCCAGATCTTCTTCCTGCATCAGGCGGTGGGCAAAACGCCCAACGTAGGAAGCTTCGAAGACAAAACTCGAAGGCAACTCGCGCGTGATCGAGAAATCGATGAGGTGCGAGTAGGGAGTTTTCAGCTTGTCATCCAGTCCCCAGGTAATGGCGAAGCCGCCGGGAGTGGCGGCACCGGAGGGCGAAAAAACCGGGAACGGACCAGTAGGCGGCTGTCCGATGAGCGAGCAAGGAGGTGTGGCGCAGGTGCCGTCGTTGCTGCTGGTGGGGATGTTGAAGAGTCCCGAATACCGGGCCGAGCCGTCTACGGTCTGAATTCCGGCAGGATTCACTTCGGCTGTGGTCAATCCGAACGAGCCTTCGCGATCGAAAGTGTTGGTGATTCCTTCTCCGAAGTGATCGAAATAGATGCCGTAGCCTGTACGAATCGAGGTTTTTCCCGGTCCGCCCCACAGGCGCTTGGACCAACCGCTCTCGGCTTGAGGGGAATAGGCGAAAGCGATGCGCGGGGCAACGTCTTTGTAATCGTAGGCCCAATAAGGTGGCTTGCCGTTGGCCTGGCCTGACAGACCAAACCCGATGGCTGGATCATAGACCTGTCCGTTGGCTGCGGCTATCGAGCGTTGATTGAACCAGCCATTCAGGCTGATGGTCGGCGAAACCTGTGTGCCGGTGGTCTCATAGGGCGGCTGCAGAATCGAATAACGCAGACCATAGGTAAACGTGAAGTTGGGTTTGACCCTCCACTGATCCTGCCCGTAGAACTCATATTCGTGATTGCGGAAATGGCGAGGAACGAGTTGGCCCTGAGGAATGACGCTCAGGCTCTTGGTCAACTCGTAGTTCGCGTTGACCTGGGTGAGGATCCCGACCAAGGCCGCCATGGGAAAGTCATAATTGGCGCTGAAGTCTGGGTCGACGGCTGGGTAGTTGGATCCGGGTGTTGCAGGATTCGGAAACGCCGCGGGGTCGAGGCTGCTGCCGGTGTTCGAGATACCGGAGACATTCAGCCAGTAGACGTTGGTCTGACCTTGAAAGAAATTCTGCGCGTCCGATTCGCGCAGGTTGTCAATCTCCCGGTAGTTTCCGCCGAACTGGAAGGTGTGGCTGCCCATCACCTTGGTGACGTCATCGACGATGTTTTTCACCGGCACATGGGTGTTGATGGTGGGAGTAAAGGCATTGATGTTGTCCATGCCGCGGAAGTCGTTGTAGGCTTGCGTCTCCAAGCCCTGGACGTTTATCAGCTGGCTGATATACCCGAAGTGGAAACTGTTGATCAGAGAGCTGCTGAGAGTGGCGGTATAACCCAGCGTGATGCCCTTGTTGTTATCGCGCTCGACTTGCCCTTCGGGCTGCCCGGGAAACTCTTCACCGCCGTCGCCGGTGACGGTATTCGGGGAGTTAACAAAATTGCGCTCGGCCGAGCGCTCGTTGTCCATGATGCCTTTTAGAAACAAGCGGTGGTTGCCGTCCTTGGTGAGGTTGTAGTCGAACTTCAAGACGTAGTCGTCCAGACTCGCGGGCAGCGGAGACGGAAAGGTGAAACCCACAAAATTGAGGCCATCGCCAACCGTAATGGTGTTGGGCTGGGGTACTGATTGAAGATTGAGCTCGTACTGGAGTTTGGATTGCCCGGAAGGTAGGCGATGAGAGGATTCGGTCCAGGTCCCAGAGGGCAGGTGATGGGGTCCTCGACTAGCGCTGTTGCCGCAATTAGGATCCATGGTGGCGATCTGGCTGGCCGTCAGAGTGTTTACTCCGCAGCCGGGCACGTTGGATCCTCGTGCAAAGGTAACTGATGCTCCCGGCACGAAGATTCGCACTGGGAACAACGCGCGTGACCTGCAGGTCTTCGCGCTTGCGCTGGCCCTCGTAGGCAGCAAAGAAAAATAGCCGGTCCTTGATGATGGGGCCGCCCACGTTGGCGCCAAACGTATTGCGCAACAAGAACGGCGGCGAGTTCGGCTCATCGGCCTGGAGTTGCGCGGCCTTGTTGAACCAATCATTCCCGGTGGTGAAAGTGGGCCGGTTGTAGATATAAAGCGAACCGTGAACTTTGTTGGTGCCGCTCTTGGTCACCTCAGAAACCTGTCCACCGGAAGAGCGGCCGGTGTCCGCGTCGGAGCTGCTGGTGGTTACCTTGAGTTCTTCCAAGGAATCGAGCGGGGCACGGACAGCTCCCGTGAACGCCGTGCCCAGAAGTTCGTCGTTGTTGTCGACGCCGTCGAGAACGATGTTGGTTTGGTCGCTGCGGGCACCGTTCACGGAGCCAGATCGACTGTCGGACTGCACTGGAAATGTGAGTGCTGTTGCCGGTAAATACCACTCCCGTCTGCAGGCTGAGAATGCCGGCGGGATCGCGCCCTTCGAAGGGAAGGTCGGCAATCTGGTCCTCTCCAAAGGCATGTCCGAGGGAGGCATCCTGCGTGTTGACCAGCGGGGTCGAACCACTGACTTCCACCGTCACGGTTCCGCCGGTGACTTGCATGGTAACGTTCAGATTGGCGGGAGAAGCCACCAAAAGCTCCACCCCACTTTGCTTCATAGTGGCGAAGCCTGGGGCATCGACGGCGAGTTCATACTTCGCGGGCGGCAGTTCGAGAAACTGGTAATTTCCCTGGTTGTCACTCTTGGTCTTCCGGGAGAACCCGGTGGCTGGGTTGGTAATGGCCAGTGTCGCACCAGACACGACGGCGCCTTTAGGGTCGTATACCGTACCGCGCAATGACGTGGTTGCAGTCTGCGCCCAGACAAAAGTGCTGAAGGCGAGGAAAAAACCCACCAGTAGAGTAAATACACGTGCGCCAGAACGCATAGAGCCCCCTTTAGCCACAACGGGCCTCACACTTCGGATGGTGTGTCCCGGAAACACTAAAGACAGTCCATACCCGGGAACCAGATAGGGCGTTATTGTGCAACTGCCGGGCCACAATGTTCAAGTTGAATCTTCAAGGTCTTGAGCATCGTGAAACGTTTGAATACGTCTTTTCACATACGAGGTTCCAGATTTGGGAGCCTGTTCATGCGGGTTTTCGATCATTGCGATTCGATTTCCCGATGAATAGAGCGGCCGCCATGACTATGACCACGGGATAGCATTCCAGGGTGTAGCGGGGCTCGGGATTCTCCAGAGTTCCGAGGAAGAGCGACCGCATAACAACAAACAAAACAAATAATCCGATGCCGAATAATTGGCGTGAGCGCAGCAGTCCGGCAACGGCTGCTGCGACATAGGCGAGGTTGATCAGGCCGAAGGCGATGCTGACCGTGAGCCACGCAGGGTCGTCATCGAACTCCCACCAGCGCGGGTCAGAGGGCAGCAGCTCGGTGCGCGGACGCAGCCACATGTCGGCAATGCGCAGGGCCGGCAGCCATACGTAGTAACGCAAGGGCGCGGCCTGGATGCGGGCCGCGGCCAGCGCCGCAAAACGCGCATCGAGTTCCGGAGTTATGTCATGATCCCGGTTGTGGTCGGCGAAGAGTTGCTCCGTTTCCTGGCGCTGCGCAGCCGAATCAAAGGCACGCCGGGGCAAGAGCGTGACATCGATTGGGTCGCCCGGCATCCTCCAGTAAATTTCCTGCACCGAGGTGTAGTCCGCCATCCAGGTCTTGGTCCAGCGATTGAATCCCGGCATCACGCGTTCATCGGAATCGTTGGCGTAGCGGGGTGCGAGCGGCTGGAAGCGGTGCATGGTGTGAAGATTACGCAGCGTCCAGGGAACCAGGGGCGCGAAAGTGCAGATGGTTAGAATTACTCCCGCACGTAGCATGGGGCGCAAGCGGGGCACGATCCCGGATGTCTGCTCCAGCCTCACCACGAAGCTTCGCAGGAAAACCAGGAACCAGTATCCAGCGATGGCGCCGAACAGAATGCCGCCATCTGGCCGCAACAGGATGCACGCCCCGATGGAAAGACCGCAGCCGACCCACGTTAGCGGTACCGGCGTTGAGTTTGACTCGAGGTCACGTGGAAAAGCGGCAATCCCGCGCAGGGCCAAATCCAATGTCAAAGTTGTGAAAAAAACTTCCAGCGTCTCGGTGAGAGCCGCCGCGGCATAGTTGGCCAGGAACGGACAAAGTGCTGCGAGCAGGAACGCCGCCTTCGCCGCGTGCTCGGATGCAAAGCGGCGCGCCAGATCCGCGACAAGGAAACACGTCCCGAGATCGAACAGGACCTGAATCAGCAGAACCGCGCGGAAGTTGCTCCAGCCGAAGAGGGCGAAGACCGCAGCTAGAAACCCCGGGTATCCCGGCAAGCGGGAGAGCGTCGGCATGACCTGGCCCGAATTCGTGATGCCGTACACGCCATGCTGCAGCCAGTTTTCGGCGATATCGGCATAGAGCCGCGAATCATCCACGACCGCAGGAAAGTGCAGCACAAAAACCAGCCGCAAGGCCAGCGCCGCGAGGCTCGCCGCGAAAAAGAACCGAGCATCCTTTCGCACCAGTTCCAGCACGATGAGAATATAGCGCGTTTGGAGTCATCTTCGGACCGGGAAAGCTCATCGTCGCTGCCGCGGGAGGAATGCCGTGACTTGGACGACCAGAATTGACCCGCTGCCGCCCACAGCATACGATGAACGATTAGCCCTCCATGGCCGAACCCGTTTTTTACGATCCGCAACGCGCCCGTTGGAAGCGCCTCAGACGTCTAGTGGACGCGCTGGTTCTGGCGATTTCGGCGTTGGTCATTTTCTTTGTGTACACCACTCTGCGGGATGAGCGCCTGCCTGAGCTGCTTTTTTCGCCGCAGAAGCGCGCCTTTAAAGCCTTGAAGGAAAATGAGAAGGAAAAGGCCCGCGAGCGCCAGAAGAAGCTGGCCAGCCGATCCCATCGCAAGTCGAAACTGCCGGCTTCGGAAGTCAAGCTAAACCAGGAAGAAGGCATCCGCGCGGCATTCTACGTCCCCTGGGACGCTGCCAGCTTCTCTTCTCTGCGCGATTATTCCCGCCAGATCGATCTGCTGTATCCCGACTGGCTGCACGTGCTCACTGCCGACGGCCGCCTGCAGGGAGTGGACGATCAGACCAATACGTTTTTCGACGTCGTGCAGAACAATCGCGTCCGCTCCGTCGACGACCGCGTGATGCCTCTTCTCAAGGCGGAGGACGCCACTATGGAAGTTTTTCCCATGGTGAATAACTTTGACGGCACCGAGTGGGTGGGAGGAATAACGGATTTTCTGAACAATCCCAGCGCCCGCGCGGTCTTTCGCCAGCAGGTTGGTGTATATCTTTCGTCGGACCGTTTTCGCGGGTTGATGGTGGATTTTGAAGCGTTCCCCAGCGTGGGGCAGCCGGGCTATGTGGCGCTGCTGAATGAACTTTCTTCGGACCTTCATGCCCGCGGGATGAAGCTCTACGTCAGCGTGCCCGCGCACAATCAGGAATTCAACTACGCTGCAATCGCAGCTCCGGCGGATGGCGTGGTGGTCATGAACTACGACGAGCACTATCCCGGCGAGGCGTCGGGCCCGGTCGCCTCCCAGGATTGGTTCGTCGACAATCTCAAGTTCATCGTGAAGGCCGTTCCCAAGGAAAAGGTGATCTGCGCCATCGCCAACTATGGCTACGACTGGGTGCTTAAACCGAAGAAGGGCAAGCTGCCTCCCGATGCCAGAGATCACACCGTCTCTGCACAAGAAGCTTGGCTGGAAGCGCGCGATTCCGATGAAGATGTAACCTTCGACGATGATGCGTTAAATCCGCATTTCAGCTATCTCGATGAACACAGCCTGCGGCACGATGTTTGGTTTCTCGATGCAGTTACGGCTTTGAACCACATGCGCGCCGCGCAAACGCTGGGCATCCAGACTTTCGCCCTGTGGCGACTGGGGGGCGAGGATCGCACGCTGTGGCGCATCTGGGACGTTCCCGGGGATGCTGGAGCGACCGACAAACTGCGTGACGTGCCTCCCGGCCAGGACGTGGACATGGAGGGACAGGGCGAAATCCTTCGTATCGAACAGCGCCCCACTCATGGCACGCGTGACTTGACGATCGATGCCAACACGAAGGTGATCACCGACGAGAATTTTCAGTCTCTTCCTGAACCTTACCGGGTGGCGCGTTACGGCTACAGTCCCAACAAGGTGGTCCTCACGTTTGATGACGGGCCCGATCCGGAGTGGACTCCAAAGATTCTCGACGTGCTTAAGAGGGAGCACGCCTCGGCGACGTTTTTCCTCATCGGCATACAGACCGACAAGTTTCCAGGTTTGGCTCAACGCATTTACCGGGAAGGCCACACCATCGGAAACCACACCTTCACGCATCCGGACGTCAGCAATATCTCGGCGACGTACATGAAGGTGGAACTGAATCTCACGGAGCGGCTTTTCGCCAGCCTGGTGGGAGTTCGCGCCATGCTGATGCGTCCGCCTTACGCGATTGACGAAGAGCCTGACACTGCCGACCAGGTCCGGCCGCTGGAGATCCCGCAGGACATGGGATACATCACTGTTGGCAACCGGATCGATCCCAACGATTGGAGCGATAAGCCGCGACACCACACCGCCGAAGAGATCTCGGCCTATGTGCTGGCTCACCTGCCACCGTGTGGGCCCAACGATTTGCGATGCGGTAACATCGTGTTGCTGCATGACGGGGGCGGGAATCGCGACGGAAACTGTCCGCGCTCTGCCCATGATCATTGAGGGCATCCGAGCCCGCGGGTACGAGGTCGCACCGGTTTACGAGTTACTCGGCAAGACCCGGGCCGACGTCATGGCGCCACTGACTACCCCCGAGCTTTGGGCCGCACGCCTTGACGGGCTGGGCTTCTGGCTATTCGAGGCAGGCATAATCGGAATTACATGGATTTTTTTCCTCGGCGACTTGCTGATGACCGGGCGCCTGCTCTTTATCGGCACGGCTGCGGTCTACGACCGCCTGCAGGAAAAGATTTTCGGCAAGCCCGCCGAAGTCGCTTCTTACAAACCCAAGGTCGCGGTTCTCATCCCCGCCTACAACGAGGAAAAAGTCATTGAGCGCACGGTGCGCGCCGCGCTCAACTCCAATTATCCCAACCTGCGTGTAATCGTGATCGACGATGGTTCCCGGGACCGGACGCTCGAAGTCGCGCGCGACGCCTTCGCCCGTGAGGAGGCCGCGGGAAGAGTCCTTATCCTCACCAAGCCGAACTCGGGCAAGGCCGAAGCTCTCAACTATGGCATCGAACACATTGGCGATGCCGAACTCTTCGTCGGCATCGATGCCGATACCGTCATCGCCAGTGATGCCATCTCGCGCCTGGTGCCGCATTTCATCAATCCTAAAGTCGGCGCCATCGCGGGCAATGCCAAGGTGGGGAACCGCGTGAATCTGTGGACGCGCTGGCAGGCCCTCGAATACATCACCAGCCAGAACTTCGAGCGCCGCGCTTTGGATGTTCTGGGCGCCGTCAGCGTGGTCCCGGGCGCGATCGGAGCGTGGCGCGTTTCGGCAGTGCGTGAGGCGGGCGGGTACCAGATCGATACCGTCGCCGAAGATGCCGATCTCACCATGGCACTTCTGCGCCGCGGCTACCGTGTGGAATACGAAGACATGGCTTTGGCCTACACTGAGGCCCCCACCAACGCGAATGGGTTGATGCGCCAGCGTTTCCGCTGGTCGTTCGGCATTTTGCAGGCGGTCTACAAACACAGTGGAGTATTCGCGCGCAAGGGAGCGCTGGGCTTTGTGGCGCTGCCGAACATCGTGATCTTCCAGATTCTGCTGCCGCTGGTGTCTCCGCTCATCGACATCATGTTCGCCGTTGGCGCCATCTGGTACTTCATCCAGAAACGCTTCCACCCCGATTCCACCGACCCCGCCAGCTTTCACAAGCTGGTGGCGTTCTTCTTCGTCTTCCTGGTGGTTGACTTCCTGGCCTCAGCCCTGGCGTTCGCGCTGGAGCGCCGCCGTCCCGACGATAAAGAAGACGGCTGGCTGCTGACCCAGGTCTGGTTGCAGCGCTTCGCCTATCGCCAGTTGTTTTCGGTGGTCCTGTTCAGGACGTTGAAGCGCGCGCTTGAAGGTCGCAGGTTCGCCTGGGACAAGCTGGAGCGCACCGCCGCGGTGAAGTATGTGCCGTCGGAGAATCGGGATTCGGTGAATGTGCCGTGAGCACAAAAAAGCCGCCGCATCGCAGCCGGCAGCTTCTTTAAAGATCGCACCGGGTTGGTATTATTTCTTTCCGGCCACTTCCAGCCGCGTCTCCGCCTTGTGCAACGCATTCAGCGACCGCTCCACGTCGACATTGGCGTCGCCGCTCGCCAGTCGCTGCTCGGCGCGAACTTTGGCTTTGCGCGCGCGCTCCACATCGATGTCGGCAGGACGCTCGGCCGATCTCGGCCAGAATCGTCACTTTGTCGGGCAACACTTCTGCAAATCCCCAGGCCACTGCAAGCCGCTGCTCCTCAGCCCCGGCGCGGAACGTGATTTCGCCGACAGCCAGTTCCGTGATCAGCGGCGCATGCCCCGGCAGGATGCCCAGATACCCGTTCTTGCCGGGAATCTGAACTTCCGCCGCAGTCGTGTCCACGACTTTCTTTTCCGGCGTGACGATCTCGAGTTGGAAAGTATCGGACATCAGTGATCAGCGTCGAGTAGCTCAGTGGCTCAGCGAATTCGTGAATCAGTTAGGTTTGACTGACCACTGATCACTGGCTACTGAGCCACTGCTCTTACGCTGCCGTCTTCATCTTCTCTGCCGCTTCCAGCACTTCTTCAATCGGACCCTTCATGTAAAACGCCTGCTCGGGAATGTCATCGTACTTGCCTTCGACAATCGCCTTGAAGCCCTTCACTGTGTCGGCAATCTTTACGTAACGACCTGCTGCGCCGGTGAACTGCTCGGCCACGTGGAAGGGTTGCGACAGGAAGCGTTGAATCTTTCGCGCCCGCGCCACGGTGAGCTTTTGGTCTTCGCTCAGTTCGTCGATGCCGAGAATCGCGATGATGTCCTGCAGATCTTTGTAGGTCTGCAGCGTCTTCTTCACCGACTGCGCCACGTCGTAGTGCTCCTGGCCGACGATGCGCGCATCGAGAATGCGTGACGTCGAAGCCAGCGGATCGACCGCGGGATAAATTCCAATCTCAGTCAATGCGCGGGAAAGTACGGTCGTGGCGTCGAGGTGAGCAAACGTCGTTGCCGGCGCGGGATCGGTCAAGTCATCGGCGGGAACATAGATCGCCTGCACCGAAGTGACCGAACCTTTCTTGGTCGACGTAATGCGCTCCTGCAGTTCGCCCATCTCCGTCGCCAGGTTCGGCTGGTAGCCTACGGCGCTGGGCATGCGGCCCAGCAGCGCCGACACTTCCGAACCCGCCTGCGTGAAGCGGAAAATGTTGTCGATGAAGAGCAGCGTGTCCGCACCCTCGGCGTCGCGGAAGTATTCGGCGACCGTCAGTCCGGTCAGCGCAACGCGCAAGCGCGCCCCGGGAGGCTCCGTCATCTGCCCATAGATGAGCGCGGCTTTCGAGTCGCGCGGGATCGCCCGGCTTGATCACGCCAGATTCCGTCATCTCCAGCCACAGATCGTTGCCTTCGCGCGTGCGCTCGCCCACGCCCGCAAACACCGAGTAGCCGCCGTGCTGTTTGGCGACGTTGTTGATCAGCTCCATGATGACGACGGTCTTGCCCACGCCCGCGCCGCCGAACAAGCCGATCTTGCCGCCCTTCAAGAACGGTTGAATGAGATCGATGACCTTCACGCCGGTCTCGAACATCTCGGCCGTCGTGGCCTGCTCGTCGAATGCCGGCGCCAGGCGGTGAATCGGCATTCGCTCCTTGTACTCGATCGGACCAAGCTGGTCGACAGGCTCGCCGATCACGTTCATCACGCGTCCCAGCGTGCCGCGGCCCACGGGCACGGAGATCGGTCCGCCCTGGTCGATGGCCTTCATGCCGCGCACCATGCCTTCGGTGGCTTCCATCGCGATACAGCGCACGCGGCCTTCGCCCAGGTGCTGTTGGACCTCGAGAATCACGTTGACGGGGCTGGGCACGGTGAAGCCGTCACTCACCACTCGCACCGCCTCATAGATAGGCGGCAACTTGCCTTCGGGGAACTGCACGTCCACCGCCGGCCCGGCAATTTGAACTACATGTCCTACGTTTTCTGCCATATGTTTTGAACTCGTCTCGGTACTCGGTAACTGGGTACTCGCTACATCGCGGCTGCGCCGCTCACGATCTCGATAATCTCCTTCGTGATCTTCGCCTGCCGCGCCCGGTTCATGGCCAGGGTCAGCGAGTCGATCATGTCGGTGGCGTTGCTGGTGGCGGAATCCATCGCGGTCATGCGCGCGGCATGTTCGGCCGCCACCGATTCCAGCAGCGCGCGGAAAATCTGGATGGCAACATATTTCGGCAGCAACGCGCGGAACAATTCCTCCGGGGCCTGCTCGTAGATGTAATCCACCTGCCCTGAGCCGAGTGAAGCTCCGAATTGCGCCGCGGCTGTTCGCCCGCCGGCTCAGAGCTGCGCAGGCCCACTCCGGCGCTGATCGCAGCTTCCTTGGCTTTTTTCTTTTCTTCTTCCGTCATCTCCTCGGCCAGGCGGACCGCCTGCTCGCCAATCTGTTCGATGGGAAGAATCTGCTCCACGATGAGCCGCTGCGCAATCACCGACTTGAATTCGTTGAAAACGACATAGACCGCGTCAATCTCCTCGCGCTGATAACGCCGAATCACGCTCTCCGCCAAAGCCCGGGCCTGCGAAAACTCCAACTTGCCGAGAACTCCAACATGCTCTCCCGTAATTTGTATCGCCCCAGCACGCTTCCCTGCCTCCGGTTGCGTCTCCAGCGACTCTTCGGTCTCGGCCAGGCTGCGTGTTTGCACTGCGGCCGCCGGATAGCGCCGCCGCAGAAAGTCGCGCCCCTTGCGGCCAATCGCTTCAATGTCGATATTCTTTCCTGCCTTGGACTCGATAAACCGGCTGGCCGCTTTGGTGATGTTGGCACTGAACGCGCCCGCCAGACCCTTGTCGCCGGTGACAACGATCAGCAGAATGGTCTTCTCTGCCCGTCTGCGCCAGCAGAGGATGCTTCGGCTCACCTGTCTCCGGATCGTAAATCTCCGCCCGCGCCACCAGGGACTTCAGCACGTTCGTCAGCATCAGCGCATAGGGACGTGCCGACAAAGCGCGATCCTGCGCGCGGCGCAGCTTGGCCGCCGACACCACTTTCATCGCCTTGGTGATCTGCCGCGTGTTCACCACGCTGCGAATCCGCCGCCGAATGTCGAGAATGTTAGCCATGGATCAGTTGCCAGTACCCAGTACCTAGTAAAAGCCGAATCCACTCGGCGCTGGGTACTAGGTACTAGGTACTATTTCGCCACCGCTTCCCGCGACGCTACGAACTGCTGCTTCGCCTGCTTGATTACAGTCGGTCAACTGCGCCTTCAGGCCGTCATCGAGAATCTTCTTCTCCATGATGGTGCGCAGCAAGCCCGCGTTGAGTTGCGTCCACATACTCGTAAAGTTCTTTCTCGAAGTCGCGGACCTGATTGACCGGCAGGTCGTCGAGAAATCCTCCGGTGCCCGCGAAGATGATCAGAATCTGTTTGGAGAAAGGCAGCGGCGAGAACTGGTTCTGCTTCAGCAGCTCAACCAGCCGTTGCCCGCGATTAAGCTGCGCCTGCGTGGCCTTGTCGAGGTCGCTGCCGAACTGCGCAAACGCTGCCAGTTCGCGGTATTGCGCGAGTTCCAGTTTCAGTGTTCCCGCAACCTGCCGCATGGCTTTGATCTGCGCGCTGCCGCCGACGCGGCTCACCGACAGACCTACGTTTACGGCCGGGCGCACGCCCTGATTGAACAAGTCGGTTTCCAGATAGATCTGACCGTCGGTAATCGAGATCACGTTGGTCGGAATGTAAGCGGAAACGTCGCCGGCTTGCGTCTCAATGATGGGGAGTGCGGTCAGCGATCCGCCACCGTTCTTGTCGCTCAACTTGGCGGAGCGCTCCAGCAGCCGCGAGTGGAGATAGAACACGTCGCCGGGATACGCCTCGCGTCCCGGCGGCCGCCGCAGCAGCAGCGAGATTTCACGATACGACGCCGCGTGCTTCGAAAGATCGTCATAGATGACCAGCGCGTGCCGCTTGGTGTCGCGGAAATATTCGCCGAGGGCAGTTGCCGCATACGGCGAAATGTACTGCATGGGCGCGGGTTCCGACGCCGACGCCGCCACCACGATGGTGTATTCCATCGCGCCGGCGTCTTCCAGAATCTTTACCACCTGCGCAATCGACGACCGCTTCTGCCCGATCGCGTTATAAATGCAAACCAGGTCGTTGCCCTTGCTGTTGATGATGGTGTCGAGCGCGACCGCCGTCTTGCCGGTCTGCCGGTCGCCGATGATCAACTCGCGCTGCCCGCGGCCAATCGGGATCATGCTGTCGATGGCCTTCAGTCCGGTCGCCATGGGCTCGCGCACCGGCTGCCGGTCGATGACGCCGGGCGCCAGTCGCTCCAGGGCGATGAACTTATCGGTCGCAATGGGACCTTTGTCGTCGATGGGCCTGCCCAGCGAATCCACGACGCGCCCGATCATGGCGTCGCCCACGGGCACGCTCATGATGCGGCCCGTGCGCTTCACTTCGTCGCCTTCCTTGATCTCGGTGTATTCGCCGAGCAGCACCACGCCCACCTGGTCTTCTTCCAGGTTCATAGCGATGCCGGCCACACCGTGCGGGAAGGAAAGAAGTTCGCCGGCCATCACTTTGTCCAGTCCGTACACGCGCGCGATGCCATCGCCCAGCGTGATGACGGTGCCGGTTTCGTCCACGGAGATCTTCGATTCGTAGTTCTCGATCTGCTCGCGGATCAGTTTGGTTATTTCGTCTGCCTTGATTTGTGCCATAGAATCAGCTAGGAGCTAATAGCTTCCTTAATCCTCTCCAACTGCCCTTTCACCGAACCATCGTAAATCGTGCTGCCCACGCGGACCACTGCGCCTCCCAGAAGCGACGCATCCTGCGCGTAGCGCGCCCGGACTTTCTTGCCGGTCAGCTTCCCGACTTGAGCCTCGAACTCGCGCTTTTCCGCATCGCCCAATTCGCGAGCGCTGGTGATCTCGGCCTCGGCGAATCCCAGCCGCGCGTCGAGTTCCTTCTCGAGTTGCCGGATGATAGGCTCCAGGAAATGTACGCGCCGGTGATCAATCAGCACCGCGACCAGGTTCCTCACCTGCGTGGAAATGTCCGTCACGCTGTGCGATTACGTCCAGCACGCGCCGCTTCTGATCTGCGGGTATCGCGGGATTCTCCCACACTCGCCGCAACTCTGAACTCTCGGCCAGCAAGCTGGCGACAACGCGCAATTCCGCAATCGAGCGATCTGCGTCGAGATGCCTGCTCGAGAACCACATCTGCGAAAGCCCGGGCGTAAGTGCTGGCGACCGAAGCCATGCTCTAGCGCCCGTCCTTTCCCGGCCCTGAAGCCTCGGAGACACCCAACTCCCCGGCAAACTTCCGCACCAGCACCTGATCGGTCGCAGCGTCCACATGAATCTGTTTCTGCGCCAGACCGACCGCCAGATCGGCAGCGATAAGCGGTGAGTTCACGCCGCGCAGTCTTGGCGGCGGAAGCGATTTCCTGCTGCGCCGATTCCACCATCTTCCGCGCATCTTCCTGAACCGCCGCCTGGATGCGCGCTTCCTCGGCTCCGGCTTCCTTCTCGGCGGCATCGCGCATCATGCCAATCTCCACGTCCAGCTTCATCAGGCGCGATTCGATCTCAGCCAGCCTCCGCCGCGCTTCCTCGCTGGCCTTCTGCGCCTCCTGCATCGCTTTCTGGATCGCCGCCGTGCGGGCGCTGAAGGCATTCCCGGCAAATACTTGCGGCCCACCCAGATGATCACCCCCGCGATCACGACAAAATTCAGCAGCACGCTCAACAGGTAGGCGTTGCCCGTACTCAGGCCCGTCATCTGCGCAATAAGCCGCACCGACGGCGACTGCTTAAACTCGGCCTTCTCGTCTTTTTCTTCTCCCGCGGCTTCCCGGGTCTCATGCGCCAGTTGCTGCCCGATGCCCCGCTGCTTCGTCCGAGTCCCCGGACTGCTGTTGCTTCTGCGGTGTTGCCGGCTGCTCCTGCGCCCGCAGCGATCCTATCGCCCCGGCAAGACTCATCGACGAGCACACGCCAGCAGACTCAGCCCGGACAATTTTCTTCACGGAAGTCATTTCTTCGAAATCGCAGCTCCTTCGTCATCGCGCAACCTGGACATCAACGTCCCGCTCCGGCCGGCTCCAGCACGCGCCGCATGATCTCCGCCGCCAGATGACTGCACCTCTTTCTGCAAACCGCCCAGCGCCGCGTCACGATCCTTCTGGATGTCAGCCTTCGCTGCCTGCACCTGCGCCTGCGCTTTGTTGCGAGCTTCGTTCAGTGCCGCAGTCCGCGCATCCAGAGCCGACTTGCGCCGGGCTTCCTGCGCGCGGAACACCGTCGCCCGCGCCTCGCGCAGCCGCTGCTCATATTCTGACGTGCGCGCCTCGGCCGCGGCAATGTCAGCCCGCGACTTCTCGACCGCACCTTCCGTCTTGCTGCGCCGCTCCTCCAGCACCCGCCGCAAGGGCTTGTGCACAATCGTCGTGTAGAGCGCGTAGAGCAGCGCCAGCAGAATCACCGTCGGCACCGCTCCAAGCAGTAATTCGCCTAGTTGTCGTAGCGTTTGATCCATTGATGGCGGCTATACAGGAAAATGAGGGCTATGAAAACTGTTAAGTCTAACGTCCGCAGGAGTTTATGTCAACGCAGGGGCTTGATTTTCAGGCGATTTTCGGGCACGGATAGCAGGTCTCAAAATGGGCGCAATCCCTTTGTCAAGCCCTTACCGGCAAGCCCATGCAGAAACCTGCAACTAACCCTTGACTTCCCGGTAAAGAGGACTAGCATTGAAGTATCACCTCCGATCCAATTCAGGATCGAATGGGCCGATAGCCAAGGAATGTCACCGCTTCTTGGTTGCCGGCCCATTTAAATTCCGGCGCATCATTTCCCTTCCGTGAAAACAACTTTTCCGCCGACCATGGTGATCACCACTCTCGTCTTCCCAATTTCTTCCGGCTTCACTGAGAAGATATCCTGCGAAAGCACCGCCAGATCAGCTTCCTTCCCTGCTTCGAGCGTTCCAATCCGATCGTCGGAAAATCTTGCGTAGGATGAACCCTGGGTATACGCATTCACGGCCTGCTCCACCGTGAGCCGCTCCTCGGGATGGTACGTGTCTTTCGTGGCCACCGTTCCGCCCTGGCCTGCCCCATCGAAAACTCCGCCGGGAAAATCTTTACGGCCATTGCCCGGCTGCCAGATCGTGCGCGTCACCGCTTCCTGAATCGCAATCAACGGATCAGGCGGCCAGCTGCACGGCCAGTCGCTGCCGAATGCCAGCGTGACTCCGCTTTTTTCCATGCTCTTCCAGAGGTCGGTGGTGGCGTGCTCGTTGGGATCGTAGTTCGTGCCATTCACGTCGCAGCAAAATTGAGGTTGCATGCTCGCGATCAAAGAGAGTCTCGCCATCCGCGGCACATCCTGCCCTGAAACAAAGTCGGCGTGCTCCACCCGAAACCGCCGGTCGCGCGGCCCGTTGATCTTCTCCACCTCTTCGTAGGTATCCACCACCATCCGCGACGTGTCAGGACGGTAGGTGTGCGTCATGATCTGGTAGCCGCGTTTGTCCAGTTCGAGAACCAGCTTCTTGTATTCCGCCGGTTCATAGATCAGAGGCGGGATCGCTCCGGTGCCTCCATCGGCAAAAAACTTCACCAGGTTCGCCGAAACCCAATCGTCGTGGTACAAGGTGCGCGCCTGGTCCAGATCGGCCAGGAATGCCGGCGTCAGATTGTGCTTCTTACCGATTGCGCCGAACGCAGACTTGATGCGCACGGTAAGCTGGCCGCGGTCCCGCAATGCGGCATAGAGTTCAATCTCGGCCAGGCTTCCACTGGCGTTGTTGATACTGGTAACGCCGTAGCGGTTGAGGTGGTGCGACGCGTCCCGCAGCCAGGCGAGCTTTTCATCCTGCGACAATTGACTCGCCAACGCGCGCTCCATCACCTGCATCGCCGCTTCCAGCAGCATCCCGGTGGGATGTCCGCTGGCGTCGCGCACGATGTACTTCTCCTCCTCCTCATTGGCGAGGGGTTGGTCCGTGATTCCGGCCAGGGCCAGGGCCTTGGCGTTCACCCAGAGCGCATGCTCCGCCGAGTTGTGTACCACGACTGGCCGGTCCGCGACCGCACGATCCAGCAACTCGTGCGTGGGCGTCGCCGGCGGCTCCGTGCCGAAGTCGGCCCGGGCAAATAAAACTTTGTCCTTGGGATGGCTCGCAGCATAAGCCTTCAGTTGCTTGACCAGAACCTCGGGATCGTCTTCCGGAGTGATGCTTGCTTCAGGGGTCGAAAGATTCAGCCCGTGCAGCGCCAGGGCGCCCTGCCACAGGTGCGTGTGATCGTCGGAGAATCCCGGGACCACGGTGCGTCCCTGCAGATCGATGACTCTCGTCTTGGCGGATTTTCGGGCCAGGATCTCCCGGTCGGTACCCACGGCATCAATGCGACTGCCAGTGATGGCCAGCGCCTGTGCCCACGGGGCTTTTGGATTGCCGGTGTAGATGTGGCCGTGGATCAGAAGAGTATCGCTGGCGAACAGCATGGACGCCGAGAAGAAGATTGCAAGCGCAATGCGGAAGATGACACTCTGCCGTTTTACGAGCATGACACGCCCCCTGAATCACCGCTGCGTCACCAACCACTCCCTTGTACTCGAAAAGGACTCGCACCCGAACCCACAATGGGTCCGGTCGTACCCTATTTGAGTACATATCTCAACCTCAAGCCTTGACCACCCACTCCCTCACCTTCCGCACCACCGACTCCGGCGCCTCCACTTCCAGCAGCACCGCCCCATCCTTGTACGTCCGCGAATAAATCCGCGCCTTGGCTTCGAGCATGGCCAGCGTCTTCCCTTCTTTCTGCGGCACGCGCAGATGCACGCGGCTGACCTGGTCTTCCTCGATCATGGCGTCGATGCGCGCCAGCAGCCGATCCAGCCCCGTGCCCTCCATCGCAGACACGTACACTGTCGTCGTGCGCAGCGCATCGCATCAAACTCTCCGCCACTTCTTCGTCCAGCAGATCGACTTTGTTCATCACCCGCAGCCGCGGCTTCTTCTCCGCTTCCAGTTCTTTCAGGACGATCTCCACCTGCGCGTCCTGCTCCGCCGAGAGCCGGCTGCTGGCGTCGGACACATGCAGAATCAGCGACGCCCGCTGCACTTCCTCCAGCGTGGCGCGAAACGCCGAGACCAGCGTGTGCGGCAGGCTGCGAATGAATCCCACCGTATCCGAGAGCAGCACCTTGCGCTTCGAAGGCAGCACCACCGCCCGAATCGTCGGATCGAGCGTCGCGAACATGCGCGGCGAAGCCAGCACCGCAGCCCGTGTCAGCGCATTGAACAGCGTCGACTTCCCCGCGTTCGTATAGCCCACCAGCGCCACGGTCGCCACCGGCGCCGATTCCCGCCGCTGCCGCTGCTGCGCCCGGATGCGCCGCACGTTCTCCAGTTGCTGCTCCACGTGCCGCACGCGCCGGGCAATCTTCCGCCGGTCGGTTTCAAGCTGCGTTTCACCGGGACCGCGCGTGCCAATGCCGCCGCCAAGTTGCGACATCTCCACGCCGCGCCCCGCCAGCCGCGGCAGCATGTATTGCAACTGCGCCAGCTCCACCTGCAACTGGCCTTCCCGGGTGCGCGCGTGCCGGGCAAAAATGTCGAGGATCAACTGCGTGCGGTCGATCACCCGCCGGTGAACAATCTTTTCGATGTTGCGCTGCTGCGAAGCGGTCAGGTCGTGATCGAACAGAAGCAGGTCGGCATTCACCGAGGCGGCCGCGCCCGCAATTTCCTCCAGCTTGCCCGCGCCGATCAAAGTTGCGGGATCGGGCCGGTCGCGCCGCTGCAGAATTTCGCCGACAACTCTTCGCGCCCGCGCTCCCCGCCAGCGTGCGCAGTTCCGCCATCGACTCTTCCGCGTCAAACTCCGGAATGCTCGGCTTGTTGGTGCCGGATTTCCCCCCTCCTTGTCCCGAACTCTGCGGCTTTGCGCCGCAGCCGGCGCAGCGGACGCCGCATCCCGGGCCGCCTGCGCCTGCGCGGTGACCGTGCCTCGGGCGCCGCGTCCGCGCGTACGCACGTCAATCCCCACCAGAAACGCGCGTTCCTGCGAGTCTTCTTTGCCTTTATCCTTATTTTTGCGCGCCGCCTCGGCGCCGAGAGGCACACGTCCGCCTGCCGAACGCCCGATCGCGGGTCTTCTTGGGATGAGAACTGCGCAAGCCGAAAACGCCTTACCCTTCGGTGCCCGAGGCGCTCGCCGCCGAAACCGCCGTCGGCCCCGACGATGATGACGAAGATGACGATGACGCCGCCGCCCCGGACGCGCCCGCGGCCTTCGCCTCGGGATGCGCCAGGTGCGCCACATGCGACCCGGTTCGGCCCATCACCACCGTCGAGATGGCGTGCTTGAAGATCAATTGTTCTTGTCCGTTGGCCTCCAGCACCACGGAATACTTGTCGAAGGAACGAATCCGGCCCGTCAACTTCACTCCGCTCAGCAGGTAGATCGTGATGCTCAATCGCTCCTTGCGGGCCGTGTTCAGGAAGGAATCCTGGATGTTCTGCGCCGGCTTGCTGCTTTCCATAGCCGATCTCCTTAAGTTCTTTTGAACTGTGCCACCCAACCTGCCTGGTCCGCAGTCGCTTCAAGGGCAAGTTCATGAACAACAGCATGTTCCTCGCGGTCTTTCCGCATCAGGAACACGGGGGGTTAACCTGCCTCTTCGCCGCCCGGTTTCCCAAGGCTGCGCCGCCTGGCAGGTAGCTGCGAGTACCATACGGTGTCCCCTCGCGCTTTTCAACCGGGAACCTGTGGAAACCGGTTTTCTTTCACAGTGTGAAGATTTGCTGCGCGTCGTTCTTCATCCCATCTCCCCGGCCGTTGTGTACAATCCCCGGCGTGGGCGATTTCGGCGCCCGGCGTAACGCACCGTGACTTTCGCTATTTGTTATGCGGTAGTGGCAAAGGTACCGGTGAAATCTCAGGAGGCATCATGGCAAGCGCCGCTCTCGCAACTTTCCTTGGACCCCAAATCAACTTTCCGCCGGACTTCAACACCAACTTTCTCATGTTCGTCCGCTGGATCCACTTCCTGGCCGGCATCACCTGGATCGGCCTGCTCTATTTCTTTAACCTGGTGAACGTCCCCTTGATGAAGGAACTCGACGCCACCACCAAGGGCAAAGTCATGCCCGCGCTGATGACGCGCGCTCTGTGGTGGTTCCGCATGTCCGCGGCGCTGACCGTGCTCGCCGGTCTGATCTATTGGGGGAAAATCGTCGCGACCGACGCGCAGAACGGAGGCGGCTCCAGCGGCACCGCGATGGGCAGTTTCTTTCTGATCTGGACGATCGTCTGGGGAGTGCTCTACGCCTGCCTCATCCCCGGCAAAGGAATCTTCGACAAAGGCGCATTCGTCGGCGTGGTCTATGCCGTGGTCGTCGCCGTCGCAGCCTGGCTCTTCCTGAGCCTCAACAGCCACGGCTGGGAGAGCAATCGCCTGCTTTCGATCGGCATCGGCGGCGGCATCGGCTGGGTCATGCTGCTCAACGTCTGGGGAGTGATCTGGCGCATCCAGAAGCGCCTGATTCAGTGGACGCGCGACAACGCCACCAACGGCACGCCCATGCCCGACAAAGCCAAAGGCCATGGCCCGCCAGGCCTTCCTGGCCTCGCGAGCCAACGCCTTTCTGTCGGTAGTAATGCTGTTCTTCATGGGCGCAGCAAGTCACTACCCCATGTTCGGAAAGTAAGTATGTCTCAATTTTGAAACGTCGCACGTCATTGCAGCGAGTCACGTGCAGTAAAGAAAGAGCCTCCCTTTCGGGAAGCTCTTCTTATTACTTGATTCTCAGTACCGCCTTCCCCGTTGCCGGGTTAGAAATCCAGCCTGAAAGCTACCTGCAGTTGCCGCGGGGCGGAAGTGTCCGTGATTACCCCAAATGCACTCGGGTTGGTTATGTCCGTAAAGCCGCCTTGCGGCAATGCCAAAATTGGTGTGGTTAAACACATTGAACGCATCCCCCCGCAATTCCATCACGAGCCTTTCCTTGATGGGAAAATGCTTGCCCAGGCCGATGTCGAAGTCGGAGTAGCGCGGTCCCCGCAGGATGTTGCGGTTGCCCGACTGCAGTCCGAGTGGCCCGGCGAACGCGCCAATCGCTGCTGTCGGATTCGCAAATGCCGTCACCTGCCCGGTCGCAGTGGTGTGTACGTTGGTCTTGATCGCCGCCCTGTCCCCGTCGAAGATTCCCGGAGTGTTGGCAACGAAACTGACGGGGAACGCCTGCGCGATGGTGGAATACGCGAACCCCGTGTGCCAAACCGTGACATCCGAGATTTGCCAGCCGCCGATGACTTCGTTCAGCCATCCTGGCATGTTGCCGCCCAGCATTTTGCCGCGTCCAACCGGCAGCTCATACAATCCGCCCAGACTGATCCAGTGAGTTGCATCAAAGTCGGAGTTGCCCCGGCAGGCCCGCAGGTTAATGGAGTCGCAGAGAACGCCACCCGCGTCATTGGCTTGGCCAAAAACGTTATTCGTTATTGTCGAGCTGTTGTCAATCGAATGCGAGTAGGTGTAGTTGAGATCAAATTGCAACCCATGCGACAACTTCTTGTGCAAAGTGACCAGCAAACCGTTGTAGTTGGAGGAACCTTGGTTGCTGATGTAAACGTTGCTGCCAAACTGAGGGTTCAAACCCACGCCGCCGCTAAGCCCGGGAGCGCCAAAAAATACCGGGAACTCCTGCATCAGCTGCGTAGCATCGCCCAGGTCGCCACGGGTCACCTGTCCTGAGTCTTGATCGTAGAGAAATTGTGTGCAGTTAAGGTCAAAACCTTGACAGAAGGCTGTTCCATTGGCCTGACCGAAGGGGAGGCCCATCTGGTTCTCGAAGAACGGCAGCGGTGTAACCGGAGTCGTTTGGCCGTTGAATCCTGGTTGGCGGACCTGACTCGACAGTGCGGCGAAGTCGCCAGCCAGGGTGTGACCGCTGGTCGGGATCGGTGAAGTCGACCACCTGTCCCCCATCGGACTGTGAAATCAGCCGTCGGCCCAGACGCCCGACGTACGTCACTTCCAGCAGGAAGTTCGCGGGGCAGCTCGCGCTGGATTCCGAACGTGAATGTAATCGCGTAGGGGTTCTTGATATTGTTGTCAATGGCGTAGTTGGGTTGGCCTTCCGCCGTGCCAAAGGGAAAGCCGTTGGCAAGCGTAAAGGGTGTGAACGGGACGGTAACAGTGGAGGGAGACGCGATCGCTGGAATGGTGTCCAGAGTTGCGAAACGAGGGGAAGCCGCACCCAGAGTGTTTGGTTCTTCCACGGCCGATGAGTTTTCAAAAACGTAGGAGACCTGATCCTGGATGAAGTTGAGGGTGTTCGTGACCGGATGATCGAAAACCACCCCTCCGCCACCACGAATGACCGTCTTGCGATCACCCAACAACCGGCCCAGGAATCCGTCCTTTTCCACCGGGTTATAGGCAAACGCCAGCCGCGGGCCCACTTGGTTATAATCGGCTCCGTACAATGAAGGGGCGCCAGGGTTCGCCTTGCCGCCGAAATTGTAGCTCACCAGGTTTCCGGCTCCGGGTATCCCGGCTATGCCAGCGGGTATGCGCGGATCCAGAAACGCGTGATAGTCCTGATTGGGTATCGCCTCGATTCCATTGACTTCATAGGGCACAGAGTAATACTGGTAACGCAGACCGTATGTGAGAGTGAAGTCACTGCGCATGCGCCAGGAATCCTGCGCATAGAATTCGGACTCCCAGTACCTGTAATGGCGGACTGCCGGAGAGCCTTGGGTTAAAGGCTGGAGGTTGTGACCGTTGTCGAAGTTACTCGAAATACTCCCGAACCTCCCCAAGGCGAATGCAAAGGCAGTGTCCCACTGAGTTGGCACTACGTTACCTTGATCGTTAAGTATGTCGGAGGGCCGCTCATTGGCAGGCAAGCTAGACAGACCTCCGCCCAATCCCATGCTCACGAAGTTGAGGTCATTGGTGATCTGCGCATTGGTCTTAATCGGTTTGAAAGTACCACCAAATTGCCAGGTATGGTTACCGTGAGTCCAGGTGAAGTCGTCACGGAAAACTGGGATCGGAACCGTGCGGCCCTGATTCCCCTGGCCCTGGAATGGGGCGGTTATCGGCCCGAACACACTGTAGTTCGTTGTGCCATTGGGATTAAAGAGGGTAGGAAATTGCAGCACGGCGCGGGTCTCTCCAGCATAGAACTGGTTGATCTTGGTGTTGCTGAGTGTCCATGTGTGCCCAATCACGAACGCCCAGGGGTTTTGCACGATCCCGTGAGTTGTCGGATCGCCGGGGAATTGTTCCGCCCCCGCGAAGTTGACGTCGTCGGGAGCGAACTGGCGCTGGATGCTGAGTCGGCCAAACAGCTTCATTTTGTTGCTCAGGTTGTAGTCGATCCTCGCCACGTAGTCGTTCTCGGTAAGGCCCGCCGGAGCATCGAAACGAAATCCGCCCGTATTCACACCATCGCCCGCGGTCAGATCATTGGCATGGGGATAACGCCCGTCAATGAAGGAAAAAAAGGCCGCGTTCGTGCCCAGAGATTGCGGGTCACAGGCTGTGGCACCACACGGGCCGGCGGCGGCCGCCAGTTGGGTAGGCGTTAACGCTGATACACAGCCTGCGGTAACCGGGTCGTTGGATCGGCTCCCGGGCGCGCACGGGTTCCCGTTTGCATCGTTGCCATCGTTAATGTATGAGACGGTCCCCGCGCGAAACGAATCCAGGGGCACAATTCTCTCTTCCGAGTCGGCGGTATGATCCCGGCGTCCGAAATAGCTAAAGAAAAAGAATAGTTTGTCCTTCTTAACCGGTCCACCGAAAGTGGCGCTAAATTGGTTGCGGATGAGGTTCTCGCGGGGAGTAACTGGATCGGTCCGGTTGTTAAAGAACGTGTTGGCTTCAAAATCAGTGTTCCGGTTGTACTCCGAGGCCGATCCATGCCAGAGATTCGTGCCGCTTTTGGTCAGCAGGTTGATTTGCGCTCCACTGCCGCGGCCTTCGGCGGCGAGCGGATTGGCGGTTTCCACATGGAACTCCTGGATGGAATCCACCGGCGCATTTCCCACTGCGATCAGGGCCTGGCCAGTACTGAAGTCGTTAACGTCCATTCCATCGAGAGTTACGTTGTTCTGGTCGCTCCGCGCCCCCGTCACCGCTCCCTCCCGGTTGCCCATCGGATCGTCTGGACTGCCCTCACCCACGGTAACTGCTCCGGGCTGCATCCCCACCAGAGCCAACGGGGTGTCCCGTGCTTGAATCGGCATCTCGCGAACCATGTTCATATCCACGCTGTTGCCGACGCTGGTGTCGGTGGTGTCGAGCGTGACAGTCGACTCGGAAGCCGGCACTTCGACTGTTGGTAGCACCTCCCGACCTCCATGCGGGCGTTCTGCAGTGTCGATGGCGTCGATGTGTCAGGTAAAGGCCGCGAAACGAGGCGTGCCTTGAAGCCATGCTTGCGTGAAGGTCGAGTTTGTAGCCCTGGTCCCGGGTGCAAGTTGTTGAACGTGTATGACCCGAGCGTTGGTCACGCCTTCGCTACTGACGTTGGTCTTTGTGTCTGGAGTTTCACGTGACGTCGGGGAGCACGGCGTCGCTCGGGTCGGTGACCACGCCGGTGAAAGAGGCCACATCCTCTGTGCGGCCAGAAAAGTGGGCACGCCGAGGAACAGCGCCACGACCAGGGAAGCAAGCAGGATTCTGGTTACAACGGGACGAACCGCGGATTCCATTGAGCTTTCTCCTCAAAGTAGCCGGCCTCTTGAAGACGCCCCTCGGCTCTTTTGTCTCTTGTGCAAAGCTTTAAATGCCAAAGCGAACGAGCAGGGTGATTGCGTTGGCGTTAGCGAGACTCGAAGCAGCTGACATACCAAAACAGAGTCGGCATAACATATATATTAACATAGACATGCAGACCTGGTGTTGGCAGCATGTACTACAAATCTGGTTTGCGGAGCCATCTATGAAAATTGGTAGGATTCTGCAGGATCCACGAAGCCAGCGTCGCGCGATTCGCCTTTCTCCTGCTACAATCTCCCTTTCCGTGACCACTTCTTCCACGAAGCCCGAACCGGCCAAGCCGGATTCGGCGAGGCGCTCGCCGCGCGTCAACGCCGCTCGACTCCGTGCCGATGCTCGATCTGCAGCGGCAGTATGAGCAGGTGCGCGCCGAAGTGCTGGCCGCGGTGGGCCGGGTGTGCGCTTCGCAGCATTACATTCTGGGGCCTGAGGTTGAGGCGTTCGAGCGCGAGCTGGCGGAGTTCTGCGGAGCGAGCGACGCCGTGGGTTGCGCCTCCGGCACCGACGCGTCTGTGGCTGGCTCTGGTCGCCGCGGGAGTGCAGCCGGGAGATCAGGTTCTCACCACGCCTTTCAGCTTCTTCGCTTCGGCCAGCGCCATCGCGCGGGCCGGCGCCCGTCCGGTGTTTGCCGATATCGATCCGCGCACGTTCAATCTCGATCCCGCTCAGGTGGAGTCCTTTCTGCGCGGCGGCCAGCGCGACAAACTGCGCGCGCTGCTTCCGGTTCATCTCTACGGCCAGTGCGCGGACATGGATTCGTTGCAGCGTCTGGCTGACGAGTTCCATCTGCCCCTGATCGAAGACGCCGCGCAGGCCATCGGCGCGCGCGCGGGCAACCGCAGCGCAGGATCCATGGGCGTGTCCGCCGCATTCAGCTTCTATCCCACAAAGAATCTCAGCGCTTACGGCGACGCCGGGATGGTAACCACAAACAGCCCCGAGATGGCGGCGCACATGCGCCGCTTGCGCAATCACGGCAGCCCGCGCCGCTACGTTCACGAAGAGTTGGGATGGAACAGCCGCCTCGACGCCCTCCAGGCAGCCATCCTGCGCGTGAAGTTGAAATATGTGGAAGGATGGAACGAAGCACGCCGCCAGCGCGCGGAGCGATACGACCAGCTCTTTGCCGCAGCCGGCCTGACATCCACCGGCGGGCAAGCGGAGGCCGAGCGTCCTGAGAATGCTGCGCCCATTCAGCTCCCACGAACTTCGGGGCGCGCTTATCATGTGTTCCATCAGTACGTCGTGCGCGCCTACCGCCGCGACGAGCTGCGCGAGTTCCTCACCGCGCGCAAGATCGGGACTGAGATCTACTATCCGATCCCGCTGCACCTGCAGCCCTGTTTCGTTTATCTCGGCTACCGCGAGG
The DNA here is from genome assembly GCA_963770235.1 of uncultured Acidobacteriaceae bacterium. GTDB lineage: Bacteria > Acidobacteriota > Terriglobia > Terriglobales > Acidobacteriaceae > Sulfotelmatobacter. The sequence goes on from CAVYOW010000013.1 coordinate 251,589, forward strand.
GCGACTTCCCCGAAGCCGAGCGCGCGGCAAGAGAAGTGCTCGCTCTGCCCATGTTCCCCGAGCTGACCGAAGACGAACAGCGCTGGGTGGTGAAAAGCATCGCGGACTTCTACTGCTAGCTGCCCGTCTGACTCGTGTAACTTTCGAGCGGGGTGGGCATCCACTCTGTTTGCATGAATGAGATGAAAACGATGATGCAATCTTCAGCCGCGGCGGTAAGACTATCTTTCGCACTGCTGGTTGTGTGTTCGCCCTTCGCGGCAAAGGCGAAAGCGCAAACCTCCGTGGACGCCGGCCGCCAGCCCGTGGTGGTTGAGCTATTCACCTCAGAGGGCTGTTCCAGTTGTCCGCCGGCGGATGCTTTGCTGCAGCAGTTGGAGCAGCAACAACCGGTGGCTGGGGCAGAGATCATCGCGCTGGAAGAACATGTGGATTATTGGAATCACGACGGGTGGATCGATCCTTTTTCTTCGTCAGAATGGACACTACGGCAACAGGACTATGCTGCTTTATTCAAGAATGACCCGTACACGCCCGAGCTCGTGGTGAACGGGCACAGCCAGTTCGTCGGCAACAATGGGCGAAAGGCCGAATTCGAAATCGAAAAGGCGGCACACGGCGTGAAAACGGAGGTTGCGATCACCTCCGGCAGCCCGCAGGCGAAGGGCGTGCAGCGCTTCACCGTGTCGGTGGGAAAGCTTGCGCAAAGTACGGCCGGCGATGTTGCCGAGGTCTGGTTGGCCGTAACCGAGGACGGCCTCCATTCGTCGGTGAGTCTGGGAGAGAATGCCGGGCACGTCCTGCATCACATAGCTACGCTGCGTTCGCTGCAGAAGATAGGGGTCGCGAACGCGAACGGCGCATCAGTGTCGTTCGCAGGAGATCCGGTTGTGAAATTCAACTCTCATTGGAATCCTGAGAATCTGCACGTGATGGTTTTCGTCCAGGAAAAGAAAGGCCGGGAAATTCTGGGTGCGGCTTCGATAAAAATTAAGGGTTAGACCCGCCAACTAGCGCTGCCGATGCTTCGCGGCCGGCCTCTGCGGTTGCTTCTGCTCGCCTGGGGCCAGCACCCTGCGCACAATCGGTGTGTTCAGCTTGTATTTGCGCTCGCTGACATTGCCGCTGTCGTCTTTCACGCGCAGGATGAAGACCGGCAGCAGGCCTTCCTTGTCGAAATTCTCGCTTGTCACCGTCACCGGCAGCACGCCGTTCAGGGTTCGCGCTCGAGGTTGATCCGCAGCGGCGGGGACTGTCAACTTTAGGCTTCAAGAGTCCGCGACCGTTCTTGCAATTGGCCTTTCCTATTCGCGGACTGTCTTTTTCGCAGACTGTCTTTGTGCAACACTCTTCGCTTTGCATTTCAGGAACATAAGCTAGGCGGTCCATGTAGGACGGTTTTGGGGGACCAGCACCCTTGTATTCGCGGAAGAGAGTCGAAAGCGATGAACTTGCCTTCACCCATCCGGCCTCCACCCTCTCTTTACTTTAGTCGGATGGGCTCCATTTCGGAACCACCGTACTGAAAACAAAGGGTTTTTTGGGTTCGTTTCGTAAAATGGCTCTCCATTATTGTCCGCTTGGAGTCGTAATATTAACTTAAAGATATATATACTCGCACCTTACAGTAGTCGCGTAGATATTCAACATGCCGAGAAACAACGCGAGCCCGGACAAAGAAGGGCTCCCAATTCTGTTTTATAGGCCCTTGTTTTTCAGAAACAGGTACCATTCCAAGACACGTCGCAACTTTAGGATTGGCGCCGGCGACGACCCACTACCCAAGTAACTGCGGAAGTAATCGCGTGACAACCCTATTTTGTCGAATGAGACAGTGGATCAACCCTACGCAAGCGTCTCATATGCCACATTATGGGGCTTTGACTCTGATCTTCTGCTTCGCGACAGGTGCTCCATAAACTTAGGCCCATCCTTTTTCGCAGGAAGCGCGCCTTCTAGGAGGTATCGCGCTCGGAACGGGGGCGCTTCTTGGCCATGATCGCCAAGAATAACCGGAACCCGTATGAGAAAGGCTCCCGACTTTGTTTTACCGGCCCTCGCTCATGCAGTCTGGCTTCCCAGACTTGTCAACCAGACTTGCCGCGCGTCTGCTTTGATTCATGTCGAACAATTTCCTCTTTCAGCACCTTTTCAATGAAATTAGACAGACTTCTGTTTTCCGACTTCGCGAGAGCAACTAGCCTCGCTTTCAGTGTTCGGTCAAGTTTGAACGATACAGCCGTGTCCTTCACTACCCGGATGGTAAATCCGACACTCACGCCCCGACAAGTGCAATGAAAGGTGTTTTTTCTTGACGTGGAAGTACGTAGTGATATAAAGTATTACTTAGTATTACCGCTCAAAGGGCGGAAGCGGAGCAGGATACCGGCTCTTTGTGGGGACCGCGTCTAGGGGGCCGAGGCCTAAAAGACTGGTCCACACGGGGCACGAGCCGTCTTGGAGGGGAGGCATCGATGACGGGGAAAAAACTAGTCACATTTGAAGCGAATCGACGGTTGGCCACGCAATTGTGGCATCGTATTTCACCGGTTAGCTCACTCGCTCTAAAGCAGCTTACCTCCGAACATCAGTTCTCCGTCGCCTTAGGGGGATTTACTCCTTCTTGAAGGTCGATGGTACGTGTCGCACACGGGCTTGTAGGACTCGCACGGCGGAACAACTGCGCCGGTATCAATGTTCAACCAGTTGCCCTCCTTCTGTGATCCTGCGGCACAGCGCTGGGCGTTTGCGGCAACAGTCTTCAAATCGCGGAACTGTCGAGGTTTTGTCGGCTACGGCGATGCTGATCCCTTCCAATGTCTCTCCACTCGTTCACGGTGCCGAAATGCGAGTCGCGGAGACACGTGCTGTCAATCGAGCCTTGCGCAAGGCCTACGGCATCGGCATCTGCTCAGTTGAGGAAATCGGGTCGTTCGCCGAACCACCGCAATCCTCCCGAGAGTCGAAGAAGCTCCCGCCGCAACCTGCCCAACGGAAACCACGGCGGCCCGAAAGTTCGCGATCGTCTTTGCCAGATTATTCGTCAGCATCAGCTCGATCCCAACCTGGTCAAGGCCTACGCTACGGACTTCTGCGGCGTCAAGGCGCTTCGCGATGCCACCCGCGAACAGGTCGAAAACTTCGTCGCAGCACCTGGCCGACTGGGCCGAGAAGGACCGCAATGCGCTGCTCTGCCAGCTCAACAGCTATCCGGGCCAGAAAGAAGGTGCCGCATGAAACGCCAGATCACCGGCTTGCACGCCGCCGATCGCTGTGCCGCCGACCAGATCCCCGACGGAGTCTTCCTTGTTCGGGTGCAGCGAGTCCATTTTCATTGGCAGACACAAAAGCCCTACTACACGCTCACATTTGCAATTCTTGAGCCCGTCCGGTTCGCCGGGCAGGTCATCTCAAGCCGGCTGTATTGCAGCCCGAA
>CAVYOW010000014.1:0-200700 GCA_963770235.1 uncultured Acidobacteriaceae bacterium
CCCTCGAAATACCCGATCAACAGCGCCCGAAAATACACTCCCGGTTGCAGCGACGGACGCCCCAGCCGCGCATGATAAAACCGCGCGCACAACCCTTCCACAAACTCGTCGAACCCCGCGCCCTCCAACAACTCGTTCAACCGCTCATAAAACGGATGCCCCGGCGCTCGCGCCAACTCCCTGTGCGCAATCCAAATGTCTTCCTGCTTCTCCCCGCCAATCCGCTTGCTCATCGCCATACCTGCAGTCTATCCGGCAGCCCTGTGGATCACACCATCTTTCCGTCGCACGTACCCAGACTTCCACCACGGGCTGTTAGGGGCTTAGCGTAGCTTGAGGCAAAAACCTGAAACTGCATCGCCATGATCTTGCTCACCGCGTATAGCAACATTCCGAGAGCAAGCGCATAGGAAAGCAAAACATAAACAACTCGACCGACCGTTCTCTTGCCCCTCGACAATGATACGGAAACCTGTGGCGTTGCCATGGAGCACCCCTTAAATTGGGGGGAGTCTACGCCCCAGCCGACTCAGCGTCAATGTTCGTTGGTGGCTTCCAGCTTGAGTCAAATAGTGCACGTCCGAGGCGTTTCAACGGCGGACCGCCGTTCACCCGCGTCGGGCGCATGATCCTGTACCCATGGCGGAACTGGAGCGCCGTGTAAAGTACGACTCTGGGGAATTGGACGAGGTTTCGCTGGCTTACGCGATCACGATCCACAAGTCGCAGGGATCGGAGTTCCCGGCAGTCGTGATTCCGCTCGCCACGCAGCACTACATGCTGCTCCAGCGCAACCTGATCTACACGGGGATCACGCGGGGCAAGAGGCTGCTCGTGATGATCGGGCAGAAGAAGGCGCTGGGCATCCGTGCATAATGATCGTCCGCAGAGGCGGTATTCGGGGCTGCTGGCTAGTCTGAGGGTCGAACGGCAACGAGCCACCGGGCAAGCGGAGCCGTGAGTGACAGACTGCTGAAGTGCGTCCGTTTCCTCCGCTCTACGGTCTGCTATGCTCACTGGACATGGGCTATCCAGTTCAACCGATGCGAAGCCGGGACGTTCGCTGTCACAGTTGTGCCCGCATAACGCCAAGCTACGACATCGTCAACTACGGTTCCATGGAAAGCGGATACAGGCAGCTTTGCAGCCAGTGCTTCAACAAGGAAGTGGCGAATGAATGCGGTCTGACCGGATTCGAAAACGTCAAGTTCGACCCTGTGGGTCTAGTCGATTCCGCTGGAGAACTCCACGAGTTTCACTTTCGCACCCATTTGTTCGGCACCGGGGTTGCGCTCAACGCCTTTGAGCTTCGTGATGGATATCCGTCTGGCTATCAATTTCAGATCATCGCCGATCCGGAGGAAGACTCGCTGGCTGTGTTCGGGAGACTGATCGAGAAGATGCGCCGTGCTCTGTCCACAAAGCATCTCACGGAGAGCGAGCACGGAATGCAGATCGCGGATCACCGAGTCGTTCGCGGGCGGATTGAATGGGACGAAGACCACAATGGTCGTGCACCCCTTCTGGTTATTGATGGTCGAGAGATCGGTTGGGATGAGTTTGGGCGCATGCTGATGAGCTTTGAAGGTTGGCAGTTCAAACTGAGTATTGCCGACAAGAGCGAAGAGTTGTAACCGCGTAGACGTGGCGTGTTGATGCAAAATCCTACCCCGGACGAATGTCAACGCCGAGAAATATTCGCGAAAACGAAAGGGTCTCCCTGTAGCGTTCGATGAATCCGTTCTCTAAGCCCGAACCCCTGACTGACGCCGAACTCGACCGACTCGGCGATTTCCTCAAATCATGCAAGGGCGGCAAGGCGATGAACCTTGAAGAACTCGATGGATTCTTCTCCGCGCTGATTGCCGGGCCGGAGGTTGTGATGCCCAGCGAATACAACCGAGAGGTCTTCGGCGGCGGGTTGTCGGAAGCGGTGGAGTTTGCCAGTCTCGACGAAGCGCACGAAATCCTGAATCTGATGATGCGCCACTGGAACACCATCGCCGGGACGCTATCGAAGGGCGAACCCTACGTCCCGCTGCTGCTGGAGGACGAGGGGGGCGAGCTTCAGGGCAACGACTGGGCGCACGGGTTCATGCGGGGCACGCTCATGCGCCACGACGGCTGGGCTGAGCTTGTCAACGACGACAAGCACGGCGGATGCCTGATCCCGATGATGATGCTCTGCCACGAGCACGACGAAGACCCGGAGACGCGCCCCGACCGCGCAGTGCGATAAATTGGGTCGCAACGGGTAGTGCTGTCCAGCAACGGAATCGCAATGGGAAAATTCTCGCCCACAAAGCTGAACGGCGACTGCGAGGAGATCGCCAACCCGTCAACAGCCTATGGTCGACGACGGCGCAACTGGATTGACGCCCACGGTTCCGTTCCTCCCAGTCAGGTTGTCGACGCCTCATGCGGCAATGGACACTGCATCGCGCTGAAACACTCCTATCTCCGTCCGCGAGTTGAGCAACCGCGCAAGTACCCCAAGATTGCCGAGCGTGTTCACAGGCTGAAAATCGGTCAGCACTTCGATGTTCCGGGCGTCGGCACGGACGAGCGGAGCCGCAACCGATTTCGCTCCGGCTTGTATGCGGCTGTGCGGTTGGACAAGGTCTCAGTGCGCGGGCAGCCGGATGGGAGTGTGCGCGTGACGAAAGTCGGGGAATGGTCTAGCGTGCGAGTCTGAACGCGTGGCGAGGGTTCCAATGCAAAGCAGTCGCGACTCAACGTGCCGGAAATATCGGCTGAACAAGAATCGACGTAGCTTACTGCACTTGCTGCTTCTTAGGGTCCCCGTTCTCGTCCAGCCCCATCTTCAACCACGCCTCACGCTGTACTTCGTCCAAGCGGTCTTCAGCTTCCTTAATCCAGTGACGGTACGTCTTGCGGATTTCCTTGGACGACGTGCCCACCATGTCCGCCACGTCGTCAACATGCACACCAGCCGAAAGCCACTCAGTGATTCTGTAGTGCCTAAAGCCATGCGGAGTCGTCTTGACGCCTGCATCCTTGATGACTTTGTTGACCCGCTCACGCCACTGGGTATATGTGCCGGGGAACGCAGGTTCGCCCAGAGCCTCAAGCTGCTTCGCTAATGACTCGCTGATGCGCACCCGGTAGCGTTCGTTGGTCTTGGTGCGGTTGCCACGAATGACCCTGTCCTGAATCACCGGACGACGCTCCGGCTTCGACATCCCGTATTTCTCGGCGTCCTCCTGCGACATCCCGTACTTTATGGCATCGACCAGCGCCATCGCTGTCTCACGCATCAACTGGCACAAGAGCCGGACTTGCCCCGTGGTGGTCGCCAGAATCTTCTCGACCTGCTTCTTGGTTGGCGGCTTAACTTCCGCCTTCTTGTAGCGGATGCGAAACTGTGGATTCGTCTTGGGGTTCGGGATTGGAGACTTCTCGATGTAGCCCATCACCGCAGCCCACGAAAAGAATCCACTAATCACAGACCAGTGGACGCTCAAGCTACTGCTGTCCCCGCTACGGAACGGCAGCGTCAGACGCCATTTGATGACCTTGTCGGTGGTGAAAGCGGTCAGGAGCAGAATGTTGTTTTTCTCGCACCACTCCACGAGCTTGCCGCCCATCAGTTTCGCCTTGGTATTGTCCAATTCGTTCTGGTCACGGAATTCGTACCACTCCTGCACTGCTGCTTCGACGGTCATGCCTTTGGGCACTACTTTGCCCTCGGCGAAGTCCTTCAGGCGCTTCTCCAAGTCCTTGACTTTGGACTGCGCTTCAGACCAGCTACGGGTCTCCAAAGACCATTTGGGCTGGTAGGTGAGCTTCTTGCCCTCGAATACGCCGGGTGCCCCCTTCCAGACGAATTGAACATGCAACGGGCAGCCGCACCGGGGGTCGTAGCGGTTGGTGCTGTCGCAAACGTCCGTGTTGTGACGCCTCCAAACGGTGAATGTCATGAGGTCTCCTCCCCTGCCGAATACTGGGTTCTGGGGAAACCCCCACGGGAAGTTAGGACAATCGTAGGGACAATTCGGAGAGCGAAGTCAAGGTTACTTAGGTTTTATGCGGGAAAAAGAATGGCTCCTCAGGTAGGACTCGAACCTACAACCCTTCGGTTAACAGCCGAATGCTCTGCCATTGAGCTACTGAGGAGTGTGTGAAGCGCGCGCGGAGCGCGCGCTTGTTTTGGTTATCATAGCATCCCGATGCTGGGTTGAAAATACTGAAGGCAGTTGGTGGGGAGCATCAGACTGCGCCGCTACCGGGCTCTCCGTGACGAAGCTTTTCACCGCCGGGAACGCTTGCGTTGGCTGGCTGCTGGCTTTTCCCTGGGAATCGGCTGATGGGGAGTTTGGTACTCTAACGAAAGTTCGATGGACTGGCGCGACATTCGCTGACGGGCTTCGATTTGGGTTTCTGTGAGGTGGTTATGGGTGGAGGGGTTCGGTTGAGTTGGATTGTTGCTTTTCTGTTTTTTGTGGTTACTGTGGTTTGTGCGGGTGATGGCGGTCAGGGTTCTGCGGCGTCTGGTCCTCCTAAGGCTGAGGTGCGGGCTGTTGAAGAGGATCTGCATGGGACGAAGATTGTTGATCAGTATCGGTGGCTGGAGGACGGAACGAGTGCGGAGACGCAGAAGTGGGTGGCGGAGGAGATGGCTTATACGCGGTCCGTGCTCGATCCTCTGGCGGGGCGTGATGCGATTCACAAGCGGCTGACAGAGCTGCTTCGCATTGGGGACATTGGCGTGCCGCGGATTGGGGGGAAGTATTACTTCTACACGCGGCGGGAGGGGATGCAGAACCAGCCGGTGCTTTATGCGCGGGAGGGTGTTGACGGAAAAGACCGCATTCTCGTGGATGCCAACCAGCTTTCCGCTGATGGGACTATCGCTTTGGACTGGTTCTATCCCTCCGAGCATGGGAAATATGTGGCTTATGGGACTTCATCGAGCGGGTCGGAGATGAGCACGCTGCATATTGTTGAGACCAAGACGGGAAATGCTCTGCCTGACACGATTGAGCGGACGAGCGCGGCCAGCATTGCCTGGTCGCTCGACAACTCCGGTTTTTACTACACACGATATCCGAAGAAAGGGGACGTGGCTGAGGGGCAGGAGGTTTACAACCGGCATGTGTTTTATCACCTGCTGGGAACGGATCCGGCGACCGACGATCCGATCTTTGGCGAAGGGCGGGATCCTGAAGACTGGCCGGAGGTGAGTCTGGACAACGACGGCCGGTTGCTGTTGATCACGGTGGAGCAGGGCTGGACCAAGACCGAGCTGTTTCTGAAGGATTTAAAGAGAGACAAAGCGCTCGAGCGCATCACCACCGGGAAGAATTTTCTATACAGCGGGACTGTATACAACGGACGGCTTTATATCGTGACCAACGAAGATGCTCCGCGGTTCCGCATGTTCATGGCGGAAGCCGGCAATTACGAGCGCGACGATTGGACGGAAATCATTCCGCAGACGGGCGGGGTCTTAAAGGATGCTGAATTGTGGGGTGGAAAGATTTTCGTGCAGTACGAGCAGAATGCGACTTCGCAACTCAAGGTTTTCGACATCGCGGGCGCGATGCTGAGAGAGCCGCCGCTGCCGGCGATTGGGACGGTTTTTGACTCGAAAGGAAAATGGGATCGCAACGAGGTTTTCTACGGATTTGAATCGTTCACCATCCCGCGCTCGATTTATCGTTACGACCTGGAGAGCCGGACTACAACGCTCTGGGCCAAGGTGGATGCGCCTGGGATAGACCCTGCGGCCTATGAAGTGCAGCAGGAGTGGTACCGCTCGAAGGATGGGACTCGGGTGCCGATGTTCGTCATTTCCAAGAAAGGATTGAAGAAGGACGGACAGAATCCCACACTGCTTACGGCCTACGGCGGGTTCAACATCAGCCTCACGCCGGAGTTCGATAGCGACATTTATCTGTGGCTGGAGCATGGCGGGGTTTACGCGGTCGCCAACTTGCGCGGCGGGGCGGAGTTTGGGGAAGACTGGCACCGGGCTGGGATGCTGGACAAGAAACAGAATGTTTTTGACGACATGATTGCGGCTGCGGGGTACCTGATTTCGGAAAAATACACGTCCCCCAATCATCTTGCTATTCAGGGAGGGTCGAATGGCGGGTTGTTGATGGGGGCGATGATCACGCAGCGTCCTGATTTGTTTCGGGCTGTGGTTTGCGAGGTGCCTTTGCTTGACATGCTGCGCTACCAGGACTTTCAGATTGCCAAGCTTTGGATTCCGGAGTATGGAAACGCGGAGAAGGCGGAGCAGTTCAAGTGGCTTTATGCTTATTCGCCTTATCATCGTGTGAAGGCGGGGGTGGAATATCCTGCTGTTTTGTTTACGACTGCGGACTCGGATTCGCGGGTTGATCCTATGCATGCTAAGAAGATGACGGCTTTGATGCAGGCATCGGCTGCCAATGGGGGGAGTCGCACGCGGCCTATTCTTTTGCGGATTGAGAGTAAGGCGGGGCATGGGGAGGGGAAACCCATCACTAAGCAGATTGAGGAAGGGACGGATGTGTGGTCGTTTTTGTTTTGGCAGTTGGGGGTGAAGTGAAGAGGCTCTATTTCGAGCTTCAGGGCACTTCGATGCCCAGTGTGGTCATTAGATTTCGGAGGTCGCGAATCCTGGCGTCTAGCACAACTGCTGACGGCGTTTCTAGGCTGCCAACAAGGCTGTTTCGAAAACTGACTGAGCGATTCCCACGGGGTGGTTCGATCGCGCCGTCGATTGGCGGCTGCGCCCTCGGGGGCTGAAGCCCGATTCAAAGGAATGCTGGGCTTTGACGCAGGCCTGGAAGGCCTGCTCCACCCGCGTTCGCTTCCGCGGAGTTATGGAGCATACGCGGCGCTGAAGCGCCGCTCTTCCACGGTGGTATCGGCTTTCGGCATGCCTGAAGGCATGCCCTGATACGAATCCTCGAAAGTCAAAAGCAAGCGGGCGAGTCGCCCGCTTCCACACGCAACCTAGTCAGAGTCCCCTCGGACGTAGAATAGTTTTGCTGAGCGGTACAGGAGGGTTGCCGTGGCCACTTCGACTCATACTCTTAAAGAGCGGCTGGGGTGGTATCGGGAGATCACGATTCGCGTGATTGGGAGGAAGACGGGGCGGAGGATTTCGATTCCGGTTTGGTTTGTGGTGGAGGGCGACGAACTTCATCTGCTGCCGGTGGCGGGATCGGAGTCACAGTGGTACAAGAACGTGCTGGAGAATCCGGCGATTGGGATTGATGCGCGGGGTGTGGAGGCGGAGTTTCGGGCCGTGCCGGTAACTGGGGCTAAGGCGGTGAAGCTTGTGGTCGAGAAGTTTCGAGAGAAGTATGGGGCTGGGGATGTTAAGAAGTATTATTCCGGGTTTGATGTGGCTGTGTTGGTTAGGTTGGAGGAGCTTCCTCGGGGGCTGAAGCCCGGTTGAGTTTTTGCCGCTTTACGCGGCGCTGAAGCGCCGCTCTTCCACGGTGGTGCGTGCATTCCCCAGGCGTTACTGCGCGCATTCGAAATCAAAGTCGAAAGCAAGAACAACGTCAAAGGCAGCGGGCGAGGACGCCCGCTCTACGCGAGATGTGGCGGCTTCCGGCGGGAGGCAGATTCCTCGCTCGGAATGACAAGAGTTCTTGGTCTGGATTTTTTCCGCCTTGGACTTTTCTGGTTCGGTCTCGGCGTTCCGTTGTGGAAATCCTTGAAAATATTGGGCGGGATGACCTGGACTTCGATTGACGCAGGCGATCTACTGGATTATAGGTCGGGAAGTTTGTCCGTTTGAGGCTTCCGGCGAGTGGTTGGTAGCGCGGGGTTGGAGGGTTGGTTATGGCGGGCCGTGATTGGGGTGAAGATGGGAAGGTGGTTCCGGAGGACGCGCCGGTGCCGGGATATGTTCCATGGATTTTCGCGGCGGCGGATCCTGATGCGGGATGGTGGGAACGGCGGAGATCGAATCCTAAACGGATGGGGGAGTTGGCGCAGGCGGCGTTTTTGGTGAAGGCGCAGTCGTTGGGATTTGGGCTGGCGTTGCCCTGGGGCGACAGCGAGAGGTATGACTTTATTGTTTGGGCGCGGCCGCAGGGGCGGCTGTTGCGGGTGCAGGTTAAGGCTACGGGGCGGTTAAACTGCGGGGGATATGATGTGCAGCCGGTTTACTCCACGCGCGGGGAAGGGAAAAAGACTTATACGGCTGCCGATATTGATGGGCTGGCGGCGCGTGTGGTCGTTGATGGGCGGTCGGAGAAGATGCCGGGGAAAGAGGTTTGGTACTTGCTGCCGATCGCGGCGTTTGCCGGGGTGAAGAGTTTGAGATTTTATCCGGATTTCTATCCGGAGTTGAAGAGTCGGAGGGCGCGGTGGGAGGGGTATCGGGAGAGTTGGGAGTGGATGAGGAGCAGTGGTCAGTGATCAGTGGCCAGTGGGCCAGTGAAATCCGGATTGCGACTTTGGGATTGGTTTTACTGAGCACTGGGCACTGACCACTGGCCACTTGCTTTAGGGGTTAACGGTAAAGATACGTAAAGGTGGTAGAAATGTGTTGACCTCTTTTTGGATTGCGGATACATTATCAAGTTCAACGGACATTCGGAGTCTCTGGTCTGTTCTGAGAGATACCTCGGCCTTTGTTCCCAAACTAGGAAAAACGAGCATCTTTGGACTCCGGTGGCGCATCTATTCTGGTAGGAATTGCGCTAACTCCTTTACAACCTCAGTAGAATCAGCGGGTTAGGACGGCCGTTGAGGTTCTGGCCGCTTTCTTGGGAAAAGGGCGAAGGCGAAATGCCCATACTTATAAGGAAGGAGTGAGACAGACATGCGCTCTGATCGGGTGTTTGACGCTTTACAAACCTTGCGGAATCGTTATATGTTATGCCAGCTCGCCTCCAAGGCCACGCGGAAGTTCCACCGGCCCAGCACCAGAATCCAGGAAACGATGAATGGTGTGTTGGACCGGATCGCGGGCGCGGAGCGACAGGATGTTCTGTCGGAGCCGGAGAATTTTGCTGAGGCACAACGGCGGGCTGCTTAAGACAGTCCCGCCTTCCTGCCCGGTGTTGTTTTGTCTTCCCTGAATACCCTCCTTTGAAAATCTCCCGACAACGCTAAAACGAATACGTTTAAGTGGCCGGGTTTAGGTGAATCGTTTCTAGGATAAATCATGACCATTGCTGAGTTAAAAGAAAAGAACATTACCGAGCTGACCAAGATCGCAAGGACCTTGGAGCTGCCCGGGGCCAGCGGGCTGCGGAAACAGGATCTGATCTTTAAGATTTTGCAGGCGCAGAGCGAAAAAGAAGGACACATCTTCGCCGAGGGTGTGCTGGAGATTTTGCCGGACGGCTATGGATTTTTGCGGTCGCCGGATTACAACTACCTGCCGGGTCCGGATGACATTTATGTGTCGCCGTCGCAGATTCGCAAGTTTGATTTGAAGACTGGCGACACGATCAGCGGGCAGGTGCGGCCTCCGCATGAGGGCGAGAAGTATTTTGCTCTGGTGAAGATTGAGGCGGTGAATTTTGAGTCGCCGGATGAGGCGCGGAACAAGATTCTGTTCGACAATTTGACGCCGCTTTATCCGCAGGAGCGGCTGAAGCTGGAGACTACGCGGGAGAATGCCAGCGCTCGCGTGATGGATTTGCTGACGCCGCTCGGCAAGGGGCAGCGCGGGTTGATTGTTTCTCCACCGCGGGCGGGCAAGACCATGCTGCTGCAGAATGTGGCGAACTCGATTACTACGAATCATCCGGAAGTGGTGTTGATGGTGCTGCTGATCGATGAGCGGCCGGAAGAAGTTACGGATATGCAGCGGTCGGTGAAGGGCGAAGTGATTTCTTCGACTTTCGATGAGCCGGCGGCGCGGCACGTGCAGGTTGCGGAGATGGTGATTGAGAAGGCGAAGCGGCTGGTTGAGCACAAGCGCGATGTGGTGATTCTGCTCGATTCGATTACGCGGTTGGCGCGCGCTTATAACACTATTGTTCCGCCTTCGGGCAAGGTGTTGTCGGGCGGCGTGGATTCGAATGCGTTGCAGCGGCCGAAGCGATTTTTTGGGTCGGCGCGGAATATTGAAGAAGGCGGGTCGTTAACCATTATTGCCACCGCCTTAATTGACACTGGGTCGCGCATGGATGATGTGATCTTTGAAGAGTTCAAGGGAACCGGTAACTCGGAAATTATCCTGGAGCGCAAGCTGGTGGATAAGAGAGTGTTTCCGGCCATTGATATTCAGCGGTCGGGCACGCGTAAGGAAGAGTTGCTGATTCCGCGGGAGGATTTGTCGCGGATCTGGGTGCTGCGCAAGGTGCTGAATCCGCTGTCTCCGGTGGAAGCCATGGAGTTGCTGATCGACAAGTTGGGCAAGGCGAAATCGAATGGCGAGTTTTTGGCGAATATGAGCGCGCTGTAAGCAGAAGTACCTAGTTGCCAGTAGCTAGTACCTAGCGAAACCCTACAGACTTTCCAGCCTGTTGCTGTTTCACCCTCAGTTTTTCGAGGATACTATGCGATCCCAACGAAAAGCTTGGACGCTTTCTATCTGTTTGCTGTTGGCGATTTCCAGCGGGGCGCAGGACCAGAGCCCAAACCCTCTGCTAACTCTGGCTAAAATCCGCGAGGCCTGGGTGCAAGACCTTCGCACCAAACAGCTGGAACCCATCCTGAGGTTTTATGCCCCGGACGCCGTCTTCCTCCAACCCACGGGCGAACGCATCAGCGGCTCTGCGGGGCTCCGCAGCCTCTTCCAGACCATAATGGCCACCTTCAACAGCGACCTCACCCTGCACAGCCAGAACCTCGAGACTTCCGGCGATCTCGCCTACGACAGCGGAGACTTCGAGGAAACCCTGACCACCATCGCCACGGGCGCTAAGATTAGCGCCAAAGGCAGCTACCTAATCATCTTCAAACGCCAGCAAAACGGGAGTTGGCAAATCGTTCAGCAGGTCTTCACTGGTACCCCGCCACCTGGCACATAAGCCGAGTTCTAGTACTTTTCCATAGACTTTTGTCCCGAACATTTTGCGTTGCCGTCCGCGCTGAAAGTGTCATACTTTGGGGAACGGGCGGCAGGTTCGCGCCCGTTTTCGAGGACACCGTGCGACCCCAACGAATGGCTTGGACACTTTCTCTCTGCTTGCTGTTTGCGATTCCCGGCAAGGCGCAGAACACGCCGCCAAACCCCAGGGCACCCGGCAGAATCGAATCTCCGCCGGCAACCGCTGACGCGGACGAAAGCCGGGAGCGGCAGGCTCGGGACCTGGCGAAGAAAGCTAACCAGTCGCGGCAGGCCTTGCTGAAGGCCGATACCGACAAGCTGCTCAAGCTGGCGGTGGAACTGAAAGATTATGTGGACAAATCGAATGAGAGCGTTTTGTCGCTCGACGTGGTCAAGAAAGCGGAAGAGATTGAGAAGCTGGCGCACAGCGTGAAGGACAAGATGAAAGGGCCGAACTAGCGGCATTGAGTGATTTTGCGATTTGAAAATCTTTTTCGCACTCTCATGAGACAAATATTTCCGTTGTTTACGGCCGTCGTCGTCGTTGGGCTTTTCGCTGCCGACACTCCCGCCGGCTTCGATGCCAAACCCTTCGATCCTAAACCCTGGATCGCAGACCTTGATCAAGTCCATGAAACATTCTTGACGAAATACGCCAATCTTGAATGGGCGGTCTTTCAGCGTGAAGCCGATCTGCCGAAGCTTTTTGCTGACACCGAGGCACGGATTAAAAGGGCAAGCAACGACTGGGAGGCTCGATCGGCTTTTGAAAGGTTGGCGCGTAAGTTGGGGGACGAGCATGTTGTGTTCGACTGGCCCAGGAGTGTTCATGCGACGGAGGCGGCGAACACGCCGCAGGAACAGTGCACAGCCTCTGGCTACGATGCGGGAATGCGCGCCGCGCCGCTCGCCGCGAATGCGGTTGGCTATCAGCCGCTTTCGACGCCGCAATCGGATGAATTTCCGGCGGGGGTGATTTCCGTAAGCTCGCAGCGCGTCGGGGTTCTTCAGATCGGTGTTCTTCAGATTGGCGTGTTTACGCCGCAGGGCTTTCCCGCACTATGTCGAGTGGCGCTGCGAGAACTCGCCATCGCCGCAGACAAGCCTTGCGATGATGCCTGCAGCGACCGAATTCACACCTGGGCGTCGGATCAGCTCACACGCGATCTCACGGCGCAACTCCGGGCGCTCAAAAAAGCGGGCGCCGCAGTGTTGGTGGTCGATGTCGTCGGCAACGGCGGGGGCACGGAGTGGGCGGAAGCGGTGGCACGAATGGTCACGTCGATCCGCCTGCGATCGGAAGAGATGGAATTTGTGCGCGGCGAACATTGGGCCAAATCTTTTGCGGACGATGAAGCCTCGCTGCGCCACTTTGCGGATAGTGCGAACGGGCCGGACCGCGCCCTGCTGCTCAACCTGGCCGACGAGGTGGAAGCCAGACGCAAGGTGGCGCTTACACCGTGCGATTCCGCGCCGTTGTGGCGCGGCGCGCTTCCCGCCTGCAGTTGGCTGGGGCGAGGATTTTACGGCTCGGGACTTTTGGCATCGGCCGATCCATCCCAGTTACGCGGGAAGCCGTGGGCCTCGATGTTGTTCACGTCCCATGGAATTTCCGTACGAAGAGGGAGTGTGGCACGGACCGCTGATCGTGCTGGTGGATCGCAACACGGGGTCAGCGGCTTCGGAATTCGCGGCTGTGCTGCAAGACAACCGGGCGGCGATCATCATGGGAGAACCGGCAGGCGCGGGCTGCGGCCATACCAACGGCGGCACGCCAACCACGCTGGCCAATAGCAAGGCTACGCTGGAGGTGCCCGATTGCGCGCGACTCCGGGCCGACGGTTCGAACGAAGTGATGGGGATAGAGCCGGATGTGGTGGTCGCGTTCGGTCCCGCTGAGGGCGCGCATCTGCGCGGCGCGCGGTTTGTGGCGACGCTTCCAGAAGCGGTGGAACGGGCGGCTGGGCTGCGGAAGTAGAGGTGCATTGGGTGATTCGGTGATCGGATAATTTTGCAATTTGAAAACCGAGCCGGAGACCCTTGTAGCTCGCCGTACTTAACGGAGGGATGGATGAATGTCCCTCAGGGGCTGAAGCCCACGATCATTTCCGATCTTGGTGGCACGACTGAAGTCGTGCCCTTCCCGAGCGTGCCGTGGCCGAGAGTGACCATGGTATCGGCGTCGAACGGGTCTGGCGGCAATAGACGAAACGCCATCCAGTCTTCCGGATGGCGTTTTTTCCTGGAGAGCACTACTCCGCGTGGCCGCTTCTTATTCGCATGCCGTAGAAGGAGCGGTAGACGAAGAAGAAGGAGATCAGGAAGAACACTAGCGCCAGTACGTTCGTGATGGTTGCGCCCTGGTCTCGCGTCAGTGTTACCGCCAGTTCGACTGCGAGCAGGCCGAACAGTGTGGTGAATTTGATTACCGGATTCAGGGCTACTGACGACGTGTCTTTGAACGGGTCGCCTACGGTGTCGCCGATCACCGTGGCGTCGTGGAGGGGAGTTCCCTTCTGCTTCATTTCCACTTCTACGATTTTTTTGGCGTTGTCCCAGGCGGCGCCGGCGTCGGCCATGAAGATGGCCTGGTAGAGGCCAAAGATCGCAATCGAGATCAAGTAGCCTACGAAGAAGAATGGTTCCACGAAGGCGAAGGCTAGCGTTCCGAAGAAGACGGCGATGAAGATGTTCAGCATGCCCTTCTGGGCGTATCGGGTGCAGATCTCTACTACCTTCTTGCTGTCTTCGACGGAGGCTTTAGCGACGCCATCGAGTTTGATGTTGGCCTTGATGAACTCGACGGCACGGTAGGCTCCGGTGGTTACGGCTTGGGTGGAGGCGCCGGTGAACCAGTAAATCATGGCACCACCGGTGATCAGGCCGAGGAAGAACGGGGCGTGCAGCAGGGAGAGTTTGTCGACGTCGGCGGTGAGGCCGCTGGTCAGCGCCATGATGATGGAGAAGATCATCGTTGTCGCGCCTACTACGGCGGTGCCGATGAGGACCGGCTTGGCTGTGGCTTTGAAGGTGTTGCCGGCGCCGTCGTTGGCTTCGAGCAAGTGCTTGGCGCGCTCGAAGTTGACGGAGATGTTGTAGTCCTTCTTGAGTTCGGCTTCGACGTTGGGAATCTGCTCGATCAGTGAGAGTTCGTAGACGGATTGGGCGTTGTCGGTGACCGGGCCGTAGGAATCGACCGCGATGGTTACGGGGCCCATGCCGAGGAATCCGAACGCTACCAGTCCGAAGGCGAATACTGCGGGAGCTAACATGGTGGCGGCTGCGGCCAGGCCCATCGTGCTGAAGTAATACGCGATGGACATCAGAAGGACCATCGAGAGGCCGAGATAGTAGCCGGAGAAATTGCCGGCGACGAATCCGGACAGGATACCCAGCGATGCTCCGCCTTCTTCGGCGGAGGTGACGACTTCTCTTACGTGGCGTGATTCGGTGGAGGTGAACGACTTCACGAGTTCGGGAATCAGCGCTCCGGCCAGGGTTCCGCAGGAGATGATCGCGGCCAGCTTCCACCACTGGGAAGCGTCGTTGCCGAGGCCGGGAATTATGTAGTAGGAGACCAGGAAGGTTAGGGCGATGGAGACGATCGAAGTGAGCCAGACCAGGGTGGTCAACGGCGTTTCAAAATTCATGTCAGTGGCATTGCCGAAGCGGGCTTTGGCGATGGCAGCGTTGAGGAAGTAGGAAATGGCGCTGGCGACTAGCATCATGACGCGCATGACGAAGATCCAGACCAGCAACTGGACTTGCACGTCGGCGTTCTTTACGCCTAGAAGAATGAACGTGATCAGGGCTACGCCGGTTACGCCGTAGGTTTCAAAGCCGTCGGCGGAGGGTCCGACGGAGTCGCCGGCGTTGTCACCGGTGCAGTCGGCGATTACGCCGGGGTTGCGGGCGTCGTCTTCTTTAATTTTGAAGACAATCTTCATGAGGTCGGAGCCGATGTCGGCGATCTTGGTGAAAATGCCGCCGGCGATGCGGAGGGCGGCTGCGCCGAGGGATTCGCCGATGGCGAATCCTATGAAGCAGGGGCCAGCGTAGTCTCCGGGGACGAAGAGCAGGATGATGAGCATTATGAGGAGCTCGACGCTGATCAGCATCATGCCGATGCTCATGCCGGCCTCGAGGGGAATCTCGTAGACCGGGAAAGGCTTGCCGGGCAAGGCGGCGAAGGAAGTGCGGGAGTTGGCGAAAGTGTTTACGCGGATGCCGAACCAGGCTACGCCGTAGCTGCCGGCGATTCCCACCAGGCTGAATAAGAGGATGATGGGAAGCGTGAGTGCGACCGATTTGCCAGGGACGGGCTTGAGCCATCCGAAATATAAGGTGATGATGACCGCGATGAACACCCACAAGAACAAAATGAAGCGGCCCTGGGTGATCAGGTAGGTCTTGCAGGTTTCGTAGATCAGTTCGGAGATTTCGCGCATGGAGCGGTGTACGGGGAGGTTCTTGAGGCGCAGGTAGATGACCATGCCGAAGCCGAGTCCGAAAATGCAGAAGAGAATCCCTATCTCAAGCAGGTTATGGCCGTTGATGGCGCCGTTGAGGAAGCTGACTGAGGAGAGGTCAGGGAGCTTGAGCGAGGCTTCGCCGCCGGCTTCTCCGGAGGATTGAGCTACGGCGGTGGCGGCGCTGGCGGTGAGCAGCGTGGCCAGAGCGAGAGTCTTTTTCAGGAAAGTATTTTTCAGGAAACCAGATACCACACGACGTCCTTGGAACGCAGCGGTGGCGAGCCAGGTGCGCATAATGAGTCCCTCCAATAGATAGCGTTTCAGGAATATATAAACGTGCTTGGGCACTTTCTTCCGGCGAAGCATCCCAGGTCCGAGCACGGCCAGTGCAGCCTACGAGGGATTCAGTTGCCGGAATTCCGAACACGCTTCCACCGCAAACCTTCAACGGAGAGTTGGAGTTTGGCCGCGTCGGAGTTTGCGCCTGGGCTGGCGGGAGATTAAGACTGCGATCCGGGCATCCCAGTGCAAAACATGTGTTTATAACATGTTGGAAGGAAAGGGTCAATCGGACGGGGGGCATGCCGAAACCGACAATGACCCTTACGAAAAGAAAACCGGGATGTCCTAAGAGTTAGACGACGGCCCAACCAAGTCGTTCAGGTTGGCGGCTGGATTTTCACCAGCATTCACTCCCGGCACTCGAACATTGTACGCCGCCAAGATTTAAGCTGCCACTAACGGGTGGCGGTAGTGGGTCAGGTTGCCGTGCGGGACGAAGAAACCATCGAGCTTCGCTCGACGGACAGCCGGGGGCGGCTGTCCCCACATAAGCAAGACCTTAGGTCCAGTAGGTGCGGTCCAGACTACGGTACTGGATGGCTTCGGCGATGTGTTTGGGTTCGATGGATGGCGTCGTCTTCGATGTCGGCGATGGTGCGGGCTACTTTCAGGATGCGGTCGTGGGCGCGGGCGCTTAGGCCTTGCTGGGTCATGGCGCGCTCGAGCAGGCGTTCGCAGTCGGGGGAAAGTTCGCAGAAGAGTGCGGATGTGGCGGGATGACATCTGGGCGTTGCAATAGATCTTTTCGCGGGATGAGGCGAAGCGCTCGAGCTGCTTTTGGCGGGTGCGCATGACGCGTTCGCGAATTTTTGCGGAGCTTTCCGGTTCGTTGGTGGAGCGCATTTCTTTGTAGTTCACGGCGGGGACGTCGATGTGGATGTCGATGCGGTCCATGAGCGGGCCGGAGATTTTCGAGATGTAGCGCTGGATCATGGGGGTGGTGCATTGGCATTCGCGGGTGCGGTCGTTGCGGAAGCCGCAGGGACAGGGATTCATGGCGGCGGCGAGCATGAAGCGCGCGGGAAAAGTTAGCGCCATGGCGGCGCGGGCGATGGTGACTGAGCCATCTTCGAGCGGCTGGCGCAGGACTTCGAGGACGTTGCGGGGGAACTCGGGGAGTTCGTCTAGAAAGAGCAGGCCGTTGTGGGAGAGCGAGACTTCGCCGGGGCGCGGGATTACGCCTCCGCCGATGAGGCCGGCGTCGGAGATGGTGTGGTGCGGGGCGCGGTAGGGGCGCTTGCCGACCAGGCCGCTGCCGGGGTCGAGGACTCCGGCTACGCTGTGAATCTTGGTGGTTTCGAGTGCTTCTTCGAAAGTCAGCGGGGGAAGGATGGTCGGCATGCGCTTGGCTAGCATGGTTTTGCCGGAGCCGGGCGGGCCGATCATGAGGATGTTGTGGCCTCCGGCGCAGGAAATTTCGATGGCGCGCTTGGCGGTTTGCTGGCCGCGGACGTCTTTGAAGTCGACGAGGAATTCCTGCGATTCTTTCAGCAGGGCGTCGCCATCGGCTTTCAGCGGGACGATGCCGTTGCCGGAGTTCACGAAGTGGATCACATCGAGGAGCGAACGGACGGGGTAGACATCGACTCCGCCGACCATGGCGGCTTCGCGGGCGTTGGCTTCGGGGACGACCAGCTTTGAAATCTTGCGGGTGCGGGCTTCGAGGGCGATGGGCAGGGTGCCGCGAATGCCGCGGACTCCGCCGTCGAGGGATAACTCGCCGATGAAGAGGCAGTCTTCGATGGTCTTCTGCGTGAGGCCGCCGTAGGCGCCTACGATGCCTAACGCCATGGGCAGGTCGAAGCCGGAGCCTTCTTTCTTGATATCGGCGGGAGCGAGGTTGATGGTGATGTGGGTGGGAGGAATGTCGTAGCCGCAGTTTTTCAGCGCGGCGCGGACGCGGTCGCGGCTCTCGCGCACGGCGGCATCGGGCAGGCCGACGGTGTGGAAGTGGTCCTGGTCGGTCTTGATGCCGGAGCAGTCGACTTCGACCTGAATGATGTTGGCGTCGATGCCGTAGACCGCGGCGCTGAGGGTCTTGTAGAGCATGGGTGCTCCGGGCGACACTTCCTTCCTGCTTCGTGCCGCCGTCGGCACACCAAGGCCTGATTCCGGAATGTAGCTACAGTACGCGCGCGGAGGCGGGCGGGCGCTGTGACGGATGTCACAGGGTGGGGCTGTGGATACAGAGGGTGGTCGCTCTGGTTGGTTTCCGCTAGCCTTAAACCGTATTGTTCTCCACGCGGGAACAGCTCCGCCGTCGCTGTCGCTCCTCTACGCTCGGAATGACAAGGCCGGAAGATAGGCCAGACTTCGGCGAGTTAGTGCGTTGCAGGCGGCGCTGTGGCAAGATCGACACCGAAGTAACTGAATTCTCTAACCGCAACCACGAATGTTCCGCCCCCGCCAGTATAATTGCGGATGGTTTGAATGATTGACGGTTTTGCCGTTCCCTGAACGCGAAGCCGGGTGTTCTCCCTCATGACCCAGGGCACTTCCGATACACGACATCCCCGCGCTCCCCAGAACCGTCCGTCGAAAAATCTGGAGCGCGAAGAATCCCAGCTGTGGCGATGGATTCTTTTGTTCATGGTCCTGCTGGCGGCGGGCTTTGCCTACCTCGCCTGGGAGCGGCTGGAAACCCTGCCTTACCATTTAGGCCCGGCGGCGCTGGGCGTACTGCTGTTGTCCATGCTGCTGGCTGTTTATGCCTACGGCCGGCGGAAGGAAGTTGTCGAGCTGAAGATGTTGCTGCAGGATTTGCAGGAACACGTGGGTGCGGCGCCCTCGGAGCAGCAACTTGACCAGCTCAACGAGATGATTGCGCGCTCGCAGCGCAGCTTCAAGGAGCTGATTGATTCCTTCGAAGATGCCGCTTGCGCCGTTTCTCTGGACGGCACCTTGCGCACGGTCAACAAAAGCGTGAGCGAACTGGTCGGGCTTCCCTTCACCGAGATCGTCGGAAAGAAGTTTTTCGACTTCCTCGAAGAACCAACCCGGAGCAGCCTGGAAGCTGGACTCGGGCGCTTTCTGGAGAAGAGACACTGGACCGGCACAGTCCGCGTGCGATTGAAGAACAACTCCCGGCCTCTTTATTTCGATTGCGTGCTCAATGCGATCGTCAAGAGCGGCGAAGTGGTTGGGGTCAGCGTGCTGGGACGGGATGTGACCGGACAGCACGAAAAAGAGCTTCGTTTCACCGAACTTTTCGAGACTCTGCAGGAAGGCGCCTACTTCAGCACGCCGGAGGGCAGGCTGCTGGACGCCAATCCGGCGCTGGTGAGCATTCTGGGCTATGCGACGAAAGATGAGCTGCTGGCGCTTGATCCGAGCAAGCTGAATGTGGATCCCGCAGAAGAGCCGGTGCTGGGCCGGGCTCCCGACGATCGCGGCGGGGTGCGGGCGCGCGAGATCACGCTGCGCAAGAAGGATGGAACTCCCGCGGTTTTCCTGGAGTCTTCGCGCGCTGTGTGGGATGCCGCAGGCAAGTTGATTCGTTACCAGGGCACGCTGGTCGACGTGACGGAAAGGCGCAAACTGGAGCGGCAACTGCTGCAGCAGGAGGAATTCCGCCGGCACTTGCTGGAGAGCTTCCCTGACCTGATTCTTGTGGTCGATCTGCAGGAGCGCTACACGTTTGTGAGCTCACGTGTGCGCGACCTGCTGGGGTATCAACCCGAGGATCTGGTGGGCAAGAAGATTTCCGAAACCGAGGACCATTCGCCGGAACTGGCGGCGCTGCACCACGACGTGGCTTCCGGCATCCGGATTTTCGGCGCGGCGGAATACAGCGCGCGTCACCGCGACGGAAGCTGGCGTACCATGCGGGCTTCGGCCAGCCAGCTCTTTGACGCCGATTCCAAGCCCGGCGGCGTGATCGTTTCCGTACGCGACATCACGACGGAAAAGAAGCTGGAGCACCAGATCGTGCAGAGCGAACGCCTGGCTGCCATGGGCGCGATGATCGGCGGCGTCGCCCATGAACTCAATAATCCCCTGACCAGCATTCTGGGGGTCAGCGAGCTTCTGCAAGACAGCCAGACCACTGACGCCGCGCGCAAGCAGATCGGCTATTCTGCAGCAGCAGGCGCGCCGGGCGGCCGAGATCGTTCACAACCTGACTTATTTCTCGAGGCCGCCGGCGCCGGGGAAAACTCCCGTCAATCTTGGGGAGGTCGTGGAACGCACGCTCAATCTGCACGCCTACTCGCTGCGGAAGAACAACATCACGGTGGACTTTCTGCGTGAGCCGGGACTGCCTTATGTGCAAGGCGACCCGCACCAGTTGATGCAAGTGTTCCTGAACCTGATCCTGAATGCCGAGCAGGCCATTCGCGAGGCTCGCGACAGGGGTACGTTACGCATTCGCCTGGGAAATAACGGGGAATCGGTTTGGGCCAGCTTTCACGATGACGGTCCGGGGATCCCCGGCGAAGTTCTGGGCAGCATCTTCGATCCCTTTTACACGACGAAGCGGCCGGGGCGCGGAACCGGCCTTGGCCTCAGCATCTGCAAGGCGGTGATGAAGGAACACAACGGCACCATCGAAGCCGCCAATGCTCCCGGCGGGGGAGCGGTCTTCACTGTGACGCTGCAGGCGTCTGCCGCTTCTGCCTCTTCAAGCTAGCGGATCCTAATTTCTTTCCACTGCCATAGCCACGGCGTTGCCTCCACCGAGACAGAGCGCTGCGATTCCACGTTTCGCGTTACGGCGGGTCATTTCATAAATCAAAGTCACCAGCACGCGGGCGCCGCTGGCTCCGATGGGATGCCCGATGGCGACTGCGCCGCCATTCACGTTCACCTTGTTGGGATCGAGTCCAAGCTCGCGCATCACGCCCAGCGCCTGCACCGAGAAAGCTTCGTTGAGTTCGTAGAGATCAACGTCGTCTTTCTTCCAGCCAGTCTTTTCCCAGATGGTTCGCACCGCGCCCACGGGAGCCATCATCACCCACTTGGGTTCGACGCCGCTGGTGGCCTGCGCCACAATTCGCACCATGGGTTGTGCGCCAAGTTCCTTCGCCCGCGATGCGCTGGTCACCACCACGGCCGCCGCTCCGTCGTTCACTCCGGGAGCGTTGCCGGCAGTCACGGTGCCGTCTTTCTTGAAGGCAGGCTTCAGCGCGCGGAGGACTTCGATGGTCGTATCGTCGCGCGGGGATTCGTCTTTTTCGAAAAGGAGCGGGGCTTCGCCCTTCTTCTTCGCAGGAATTTCTACGGGCACGATCTGCGACTTGAAGCGGCATTCTTTCATTGCGGCGACTGCCTTGCGGTGCGAGTGCACCGCGAACTCATCCTGCTCTTCGCGCGTGATGCCGTATTTCTCGGCCACGTTCTCGCCGGTGATGCCCATGTGATAGTCGTTGTAAATGTCCCACAGCCCGTCGTGCACCATGGAATCGATCACTTGACCGTTGCCCAGGCGGTATCCCTTGCGCGCTTGCGGGAGCAGATAAGGGGCGTTGGTCATGGATTCCATGCCGCCCGCCACCACGATGGAACTGTTTCCGGTCTGCACTGCCTGGGCCGCGAGAGCCACTGCTTTCAATCCCGAGCCACAAACTTTGTTGATTGTCATGGCACCTGTCGCCGGCGACAATCCTCCGAAGATTGCGGCCTGCCGAGCCGGATTCTGTCCTAAACCGGCCGGGAGAACGTTGCCCATGATGCATTCATCGACCTGATCGGAGTTCAATCCGGCACGCTTTACGGCCTCGCGCACCACCACCGCACCGAGCTGCGGAGCACTCAAATCGGCGAGACTGCCTTGAAATTTTCCTACCGCCGTACGACAAGCAGAAATGATGACAACCTCGTCGAAAGCCGCCATTGATCATGCTCCCGCGAAGATTTCGCACTCTCATTATAGATGCAGCCGGGCTCGAAAACGATGAACTTCTGCGGAGTTGTTGCGGCGTCGTTCGATCGCTTGCACGCGAACGCTGGACATGCGCACGCCGGATTGCCGCTGCGTCTTTCTCGATTGCGATAGCGTAACGGCGGCGTGTTTTGATGGAGCAACATTAAAATTCTCTTGCTCACTCTCATCTCTCTGTGACTTTGGTACAACACCACCCGTTCGACGCGTGCATTTTTTTCTTGACTTCATTTTTCATTAACTCTATACAATCAATTAGTCGCAACAAATGATCGTTGCAGATTTTTCCATGAACAATGGAAGGGAGAATAGAAACAATGGCAACCAAGAAAAAGGCAAAAAAGAAAAAGAAGCATTAAGAAGGTCAGTACGAAGTCAAAAAGGGGGACGCCGAAAGCGTCCCCTAAGTTTTTGTGCAGAGGTCTAGTGCGAAGGCCTGACAGATTTAATCGAGCGATTTAATCCAGCGACTTGCCTCAACTCTTCGTTTGCTTCCTGGCCTGATTCGAGGAAAGATCCGGGATCCACTTCTCCTGCGCGGGGCATAATCCGCGAAACGCGCAAAAGTTGCAGTGCAGTCCAACTTTAGGATCGAAGTTGCCGGCAGCAATGCCGCGCGCCACATCCAGCACTTGTTCCCGTGCGCTCTCGAGTTGAAACTCCGAGCGCCTGGAGACAACCGGAACGTTGCCTTCGAGATTATGAAACACCAATGCGCCAACGTGGTATCCCCACTTCTCGCGTGCGGCCATGGCGTAGATGGAGAGCTGCAGACTCTCGTCCGCGTCTTCTTGCGATCGAGCCTTGCCGGTCTTGTAGTCGACGATCGCAACGCTCCCATCGGCCGCCCGATCCATCCGGTCGATTCGTCCGGCAACCTTGGTCCCTGCGATCTGCAGGTCGAACCATTCTTCGGTGTGCAGAACCTCCGTTGGAGGAACTGAGCGCGCCCGGTGAGGAAGTCCTGCAACTGCTCCAGTCCCTGCTTCAGGTATAGTTCACGCTGATAGTTGTCCTCGATTCCGGACGCAGCCAGGTCGTCACGAAAAAGCTGCAGCAACTCGTCGTCGCTCTTTGGTCTTTCCCAGGCGCAAAGAATCGTAGTAGGTACGAAGCACGCGGTGCATGGCCGCCCCATACTGCATGGCGGCGTGGACCTGCCGCGCCAACTTCCACTCGCGCTCGAACTTGAACTGCAAAGGACATGTCTCATAGGTCTCAACCGCGGTAGCACTCAAGCGCGCGTCGAGCCCTTCGATGGCAGGGAGCGCAAGCCATGCCGCCAGACCGCGAGCCCTCGGGATGCGCCGCATCCACAGCGGCGGCAATTTCGATCAACTCAGGCTGCGAGGGCAGCGCCTGCCGCGCTCTGAGCCATGGTTGCAGCTTAGGGTTGTTGATCAGTTCGCGCATGTATCCCGGCGGGCGTTTTGTCGACGCGTCCGATTCCCTGCTTTCCATAAATGTGCAGCGAATCCCTGGCTCGGGTCATGGCCACGTAGAAAAGCCGGCGTTCTTCCTGATCGTTCAGACGTCTTGTCATCGCCGCCCGCGGCCGAATCCGGATCGCGCAACTCTCCGGGGAACTCCACCAGCGTCTCCCGGTAGCTGGCGGGGAACGACGGGCTGGTCGCGCGCAGGATGAAAACGTGGGCGAACTCGAGACCTTTGGCTCCGTGCGCAGTCATCAGACGCACCGCATCCTCGTCGTCTTTCGAAGTCATCGGAATCACTCCGCCGGCCTCGCGAAAGTAATTCAGGTACTCGATCCATTCGCCGAGTTCTTTGGATTTTGTGGTTGCTTTGTTCTCCCAATCGCCGGCAAACTTCAGAGCTGCCTGCAGGACTGCGGAATTGAGATTGAGCTGAAACTGTTTTGCGATTAACTGCAGAGCCGCGCGCGTCTTTGCCTCTTGCGGCTGACTTCCTCACGCGCCTGCCGCACGGACTCCAGCACTGCGCGGCCGCCGGCAACTTCGTCCAGCACGGAGGCCAGCGGGATCACGACCCCATCTTTCTCTCGATTCCTTTGCAATCGCACGCAGCGCCGCCCGAAGCTGCTCCGGATCGACATCGAACTGCGGCAACGCTGCTACGCGAAAAAGGCTGGCATCGGATCCCAGATCCACCACGACCGCGACGCAGGCAAACAAGATCGCGCACTTCGGGCGTGTCGCTGACGTCCATGTTCTCGATGGAGAAAGGAATTTCACGCTCGGCCAGTTGCTGCACAACGTCATCGCGGTGAATGTGCGAACGGTAGAGGACGCCAAAGTCTTTCCAGCGGCAACGCAAGCGCCGGCGCGTCTCCTCGATGATGGCGGCCACGTCAGGCGCTTCGGCATCTCTGCCGGCAAAGGAGATCGCTTCCACGGGAAAGGTGGCCAGCGTCTTTCCTTCCTTCTTCGCTTCGTCTTCGCGCGCCGACTGCAGAGGAGTGCGCCGGTAGGCCAGCGCGTCGCTCGCGGCAAACACCGGAGGGTTCTTGTCGACCACGGCAAAGGCACACTGCAGAATCGGAGTGGTCGAGCGCCGGTTCTGGCCCAGCACGACCAGCTTGGTCTGAGGAAAATGCCGGCGGAACAAGATGAAACGCCGCGCTGGATGCTCCACGAAAGCGATAGATGGCCTGATCGGGATCGCCGACGCCGAAGACGTTCGCCTCGGCTCCCGCCAGCGCCGCGAGAATCTTGATCTGCGCGAAGTTGGCATCCTGAAATTCGTCGACCAGAATGAAGCGGACGCGCGCGCGCTCCGCAGCCAGCATCTTTTCGTCGCTCGTCAGCAACTCGTGGGCCCGCGTGATCATGTGGCCGAATGTGCCCAGATTTTCTTCGCGCAGCCAGCGCTCGGTGGTGGCAAAGACGCGGGCAATTTCCTGGCAGCGTCCGATCACCTCGGCATCGCTCAACTGATCTTTCGATTTCGCAACCCGGGGAACCGGCGTTTCGCCGCGCTCCAGCCGCGCAACGTACTCCGCGTACCTTTCGGGCGTAACCAGTTCGTCGTGACACCGGCTGAGGAAGCCCAGCAGATCGTTGAGAAACTGCCCCACATTCGCTGCCCGGACGTAGTGTTCGAGATGAAGCTCGTGAATTCTCTTGCGCAGATAAATCCAGAGATCTTTTTCGTCGAGCACGCCAAAGTCTTCTTGCCGGCGCGCTTCAGCAGGTCGAGGCAATAGTCGTGGAAGGTCGCCGAATGAATCGGTTTGCCGAGCAGCGCCGCGAACGCGGTCGCGCATCTCTCCGGCTGCGGCCACCGTATAGGTGAGGGCAAGCACCTCTTCGGGCTTCGCGTGTCCCTGCTCGACGAGGCGGGCAATTCGGTGAATCAGCACCGAAGTTTTCCCCGTGCCGGCTCCCGCCACTACCAGCATCGGCCCGTGAACATGCTCAATGGCTTCGCGCTGGCGATCGTCGGGAACGAACGGAGCAGGATGAGATTGCGATTTGGAAACAGCCATCGCGGCTCAGAATACCACCACGATCAGCAGCGCGCAGGAAGCGGAGCAGGCGGAAGAAACCGGCAGGAAACTCAGACGCGAGTACAGCGCGGAAGCCACGATTGCCGTGGCAGCCATGGCGGCTGTCTCGGCGCGGAGAATGGTGTTGCCGAGCGAGGCCGAAGTCCATCCGGCTTGCTGAAATGATTGCAATTCGTCTTCGGTCCAGCCGCCCTCGGGACCAACTGCCAGCACAACGCCGTCGTTCGGCGTGCTTCAGATTTCACAACGTCGCGCAGCAAGGTTTGCTCTTCCGATTCCGCCAGCACGATCCGCAAGGCTGCCGGGAAAGTTCAACGCCTCTGCAAGCTTTAGCGGCGCGGCAATCTCCGGCGGCGCGGCGCGGCGCGACTGTTCCGCCGCTTGCCGGGCAATGCGCTGCCAACGCTCAGCTCGTTTCGCCGACGCCGCAGCCAGATGCGAATCCGTGCGCCGCGCGATTACCGGCACAATCCGCGAGACGCCAAGCTCGGTACACTTCTCAATCGCCCACTCCATGCGGTCGAACTTGAAGACGGCGAGAACCAGAGTGATCTCGGCCAGGCTCGCTCCGGAAACTTCTTCGCCCAAATCGAATTCGACGCGGCCGTTCTGTACAAAAGTAATTCGTCCGCGGCGCACGACTTCGCCGGTGGCAATATCGAACTCCTGCCCGACGCGGGCGCGCAGCACGCGCACCAGATGATCCGCGTGCTCGCCGACCAGGGCAGCGCGATCACCCGAGACTTCGTCGGCAATGAAACGGCGGCGGGTCATGGGTTCAGTTCTCAGTTCTCAGAAAAGCTCACACGATTCCGTGCCTGCAGATCAAGTTCGATGGCGGTCAGCACCGGGAAGAATAACAAAGGCGGGAGAGCTCTGAGAACTGAGAACTGAGAACTGCTTTCTACCCGAACATATCCTTCACTTTACCCAGCAGAGACCGCATCATCGGCTGATTGTCCACCTTCGCCGTCGTCTCCAGTTCCTGTAGCAGCTCTTTCTGGCGCTTGCTCAGCTTGCTCGGAATCTGCACCCGCACTTCCACGTAGAGATCGCCTTTGCCGTGTCCATTCAACACCGGCACTCCCTTGTTGCGGATGCGAAACGTGGTGCCGGGCTGGGTTCCATCTGGAATCTTGAGCATATGCTCGCCTTCGAGAGTGGGCACGCGAATCTCCGCGCCCATGGCCGCTTGCGTCACCGATAGCGGGACGGCGCAGTGCAGATCATTCCCTTCCCGCACAAAAAACGGATGCTCCTTCACGTGCAGCACCAGGTAGAGATCGCCCGCCGGCCCTCCGAAAGGTCCGGCTTCGCCGCCTCCCGTAAACCGGATGCGCGTGCCGTCCTCCACGCCGGCGGGAATCTTCGCGTCGACCGCGCGCTGCCGCAGAAGCCGGCCTTCGCCTTTGCACTTCGGGCAGGGATCGGTAATCACGCTGCCCGTTCCCTGGCAGGAAGGGCAAGTCCGCGCAATGCTGAAGAATCCCTGCTGATACCGCACCTGCCCGCGGCCGGCACACGAACGGCAGGTGGAAGCGACCTTTGCCCGGCGCCGTTCCAGAACCTCGGCAATCCTCGCAGGCTTCGTGACGGCGCACCATGACGCGCTTCTCCACGCCGAAGGCAGCCTCTTCGAACTCGATGGTCAAGTCTTCGCGCAAATCCGCGCCGCGCTGCACCCGGCTGCGGCGGCGTCCGCTGCCTCCGAGGACATCGCCAAAGCCGAAGAACTCGCCGAAGATTTCGCCCAAGTCCTGGAACGGCGTGCCGTCGAAGCCCGCGCCCGGACCAGTCGCACCGCCCACTCCGGCATGGCCGTAACGGTCGTAGAGAGAGCGCTTCTCGGAGTCGGCCAGTATCGCGTAGGCCTCCGTGACTTCCTTGAAGCGCTCTTCCGCTTCCGGATTGTTCGGGTTCCGATCGGGATGGTACTGCATGGCAAGCTTGCGATAAGCGCTCTTCAGTTCCTGATCGCTTACCGTACGGCTCACCGCCAATACTTCGTAATAATCGCGTTTTGCGTTCGTGGCCAGAATAGGCGCCTTTCCTCAGTGAAAGAACTACAGATACTCAACCTTATCGGAGCTTACTTCCCGTGATTGCTGGCCACCTTCACCATCGCCGGCCGCAGCAGCCGGTCTTTGAACTTGTAGCCGCGCTGCAACTCCTCGATCACCTGATGATCGGGAGCCTCCGTGGTTTCTACCATTTCGACGGCCTCGTGGTAGCGCGGATCAAACGCTTCGCCCTTCGACACAATGGGATGCACCGAAAGCTTGGCCAGCGCCGCTTGCAGCTGCTTGTAAATCAGTTCCACTCCGCCCCGCAGCTCGGCCGCATCCGATTTCACCTGCAGGGCGCGCTCCAGGCTGTCCACCACCGGCAATAAAGACTTGATCGCATCCGCCACGGCGTAATCGCGAAACTCCTGCTGTTCCTTGCCGGCCCGCCGGCGCGCATTTTCGAACTCCGCCTGCGCCCGCGCCAGCCGGTCGAGCAGCGAGTCGCGCTCGGCCTTCAACTTCTGCAATTCCGATTCCGAGACAGACGATTCTCCGCCTCTCGCCTCGACCGTAGACTCATCTCCATCGCCCGCTCCCGCCGGCAGTTCGTGATCCAAATCCAGCCCCGCATTCTTTGCTTCTGATTTTCCGTTCACTTTGCTCATAAACAACTGTGATTACTCCGATTCATTCAAAATTTTGTCAAACAGCCGCGCAATGTAGGAAACCGCGGTCATCGTGTGCTGATAATCCATGCGCGTCGGGCCAATCACCGCCAGCGATCCAAACATATCCGTTCCCGATCGCGCCGGCGCTCCGATCAGCACGAAGTTCTGCATCGAAGGCAGCGCATCATCCAGCCCGATCACCACCCTCACCGCTTCCTGCTTCACGTCGAGATAGGCCCCGAGGAGTTGCGCGACTTTCTCTTTCTCCTCGAGCGTCTTCAGCATCTCCTGCAGACGTTTGCGATCTTCCTGCCCCGTCACCAGGTTGGCCGCACCTTCCACGAAAACCACCTGCGAGCCGGGTTCGGCAGCGAGCGCGCCTTGCTTGAAGAGTTGCTCGATCGAATTCATCAGGCGGTCGTACTCGCTGCGTTCCTGCTCAATCCTGCGCCCCAGTTCGGCGCGCATCGATTCCATCGTCCAGCCGCGAAAATTCTCGTTGATGTAGCGCGCCGCAAGATCCAGTTCCGCCTGCGGCAGATCGAGCTTCAACACGCGGTCGCGCACCAGCCCGGAACGCGTCACCAACACGGCCAGCACTTTCTGATCGCCCAGGCGCGAGAAGTAAACATGCTCCAGCGCATTCTTGGCGCCGGTGGTGGCCACGGTCACGCCCACGTTGCGTGAAATCAGCGACAACACATGCGAGGTGCGCTCCATGAACTCCGGCACATCGGTAATGCCCGCCAGCGAGTCAGAAATCAGGCTTTCTTCCTGCGGCGCCAACCGTGCCGTTCCCGTAATCTGCTCGACGTAATAGCGGTACGCATCGGTGGTCGGAACGCGTCCCGACGAGGCATGGGTCTGCTCCAGAAACCCGGCGTCTGACAAGTCGGCCATCACATTGCGAATCGATGCCGGACTCAAGCCCTCGCGGTTCGACCGCGCCAGCGTGCGCGAACCGACGGGCTCGCCCGTGGAAATAAAAGTCTCCACGATCGCCGTCAGAACTTCGCGTTCCCGCTTGCCGATATTGGGATCAGATGGCATGTTGTGTTAAGGGATCAGCCGGGCTCGCGGCCAGCTCACAATCTCCAGCTAACTATTTTAGATGCAGAAACTTAGCTTTGGACGCAAACGCCGCGTCCTGCTTGGATTCTAGGAACGCTCCACCTTCCTGTCAAGGACCGCAGGGCCAGGCTTCAGCGAGTCAGAATCTGTCGCTCGCTCTTCCCCCGCCGAGCCATCCCCGGTATCCTCAACTCGCACGTGGCAAATCGATTCGCAATGAAATCCAAACCTTGAAATCCAAACCTCACATCGCAGTCATCGGAGCCGGCGCCTTCGGCGGCTGGACTGCCCTTCATCTTCTCGAACGCGGAGCCCGCGTCACCTTGCTCGACGCCTGGGGTCCGGGCAACTCGCGCGCGTCTTCTGGTGGCGAAACCCGCATCATGCGCGGCACCTACGGCCCCGATCAACCCTACACCGAACTGGCCGCCCGCGCCCTCAAGCTGTGGACGAAATATGAACGGCGCTGGAAGAAGCGGTTTCTTCACCGCACCGGCGTTCTCTGGATGGTCAGCAGCCGCGACGACGCTTACGAGCGCGGCTCGCTCGCACCGCTGCGCCAGGCCCGCATCAAGTTTCAGGAACTCTCCACGACCGAGATGAAGAAACGCTGGCCGCAGGTCAACTTCGACGGACGTCCACTGGGGAATCTTCGAACCGGAGTGCGGATACCTCGACGCCCGCGCCAGTTGCCAGGCCGTGGTTCGACGCGTTCGTTGCGCAGGGCGGCGATGTACCGGCAGCTCGCAGTCTCACCCGAAGGTCTGGAGGATACTGCGACAGAGTGCGCGTCTTCGCAGCATCGCGCTCTCGAATGGCTCGCGGCTCAAAGCCGATTACTACGTCTTCGCCTGCGGCCCGTGGCTGGGCAAGCTGTTTCCTGAAACTTTAGGCAGCGTAATCCGCCCCACCAAGCAGGACATTTTTTTCTTCGGCACGCCCGCCGGAGACTCCCGCTTCACCGACGCGCATCTTCCCGTGTGGGGCGACCACGGCGAGCGCTTCTTCTACGGCATCCCCGGCAACGACCGCCGCGGCTTCAAGGTCGCCGACGATACGCGCGGCGGCGCGTTCGATCCTACGTCCGGCGAGCGAGTGGTCAGCCAGGCAACGCTGAAGCGGGTTCGCGAATATATTGCCTTCCGCTTTCCCGCGATGAAAGACGCTCCGCTGGTCGAGACCCGCGTCTGCCAGTACGAGCAGACTGCCGACAGTAATTTCATCGTGGATCGCCATCCTCGGATGGAGAACGTCTGGCTGTTAGGCGGCGGTTCGGGACACGGCTTCAAACACGGGCCGGCGCTGGGGGAGATGATGGCAGGGTTGATCCTGAAAGATGACGAACCCAACGCCGTTTGGCGACTGTCACGGTTCTCGAAGCGACAAGCAAGTTGAACGGACGTTCTCTACTGAATCTGAATCACGCTGGCCGTTTCGCCGGCCTTGATCTCTCCCACGCGCGCAATCACATTCCGCGCAAACGCAAAGATCGACTTGGCATGCGGCGAGTTCTCGCCCTCTAGCACGATCGGCTTCCCGCCGTCCCCGGACTTGCGCACTTCAGGATCAAGTTCGATGCTCCCGAGAAATGGCACGCTGAAACTGCTGCGCCATCTTCTCCGCCCCGCCGCGCGAGAAGATATCGATCTCGTGGTTGCAGTGCGGACACGTAAAAAAGCTCATGTTCTCGACCACGCCCACCAGATCCACTTTCATCTGCCGGAACATTTCGATCGCTTTGCGCGCGTCCTGCAACGAAACGTCGGACGGAGTCGAAACCACCACCGCGCCGGTCAGCGGCACCGACTGCACCAGCGACAACGCGATGTCGCCCGTCCCCGGCGGCAGGTCGACGACCATGTAATCCGAGATGCCCCCACTCCACCAGCCCCAGGAACTGCTTCACGATCTGGTGCAGCATCGGGCCGCGCCAGATGATGGGCTTGTCCCCAGGATTAAGAAATCCAACCGAGATCACCTTCAGCCCAAACGCCTCCAGCGGCTGGATGCGGTTTTCCCCAACCGTCTTCGGCTGCCCGCTCACGCCCAGCATCAGCGGGACGTTCGGCCCGTACACATCGGCGTCGAGCAGGCCAACTTTGTGTCCCATCTTCGCCAGCGCGACCGCCAGGTTCACCGACAGCGTGGTCTTGCCCACGCCGCCCTTGCCCGAACCCACGGCAATGATGGCATCGACTCCGGGCAACGGTTGCGGCCCCGGCGCGGCCTGCCCGGGATGAGACGGCATATGTGCACTCAAGGGATCACACTCCAAGAATCAATCAGGATGGATCAAACAGTTCGATTATACAGTGGGCCAGCGATGCTGATGTGGAGACAGCCGCCTCGGCTGTCAAAGCCTGGGCGAAGCCAGGCGACAATCACGGAAATCGTCAGGCTCTCAGAAAAGCTCAGTACCCTTCCCCCTCCAGCCGCACCTTCCCCCGAAACATGCGGAACAGCAGAGTGAAGTATCCCAAAGCCAGAACCATCCCCAGAACTCCACCACGTAAATCCGACCGTCAGCCCGTGCCGTCCGGCAGCCGTGTTGTAGATGGTCAGGCTTCTGTGGGCAGGATCGGTGCTAGCCGGCAGCACCACCGGATACAGCGCAAACGCCGCCCCCACCAGCATCCCCACGATGTAAAGAGCCGAGCCCACAAAAGCCAGCTTGTCCTGCCCTTTGCGGATGGCATAGATCATCACGGCAAGACTGCCAAACACGACCACGGGAATCAGGAAGCCGATCGGCATGCTGCTTGTAGTTGTCGAGCACGGTCGGCTGCACGTAGCAAGTCGCCACCAGGCCGACGATCGTCAACAGAACCTGCAACGGCCACGCCCACAACGCGATGCCGCGGGTGCGCTGATTCAACTCGCCGTCCGTCTTGACCGCGACATAGAGCGAGCCGTGCGCAGTCAGGGTCACCAGCGCGATCACTCCGGTGAGCACGGTGTACCAGTCGAGAATTCCGGTATTCGCGCCCACCCGGAAGTTCGTCCACAGCGGCTCGAAGAAATAGCCGTCAGCCCCCAGAGGCACGCCGCGCACCACGTTCCCCAGAGCCGCGCCGAAGAAAATCGCCAGCAGCACACTCGAAACGCAGAAGATCAAATCGAAGAAGCCCACCCAAACCGGATTCTCCATGTGCGCGCGCAACTCGATGCCAATCCCGCGCAGCATCAGCAGCCACAGCACCATCATCAGCGGCAGGTAGAAACCGCTGAAGCTGGAGGCGTAGAGCAACGGGAAAGCGAAATAGAGCGTCCCGCCGGCCGCGAGCAGCCATACTTCATTGCCATCCCACACCGGACCAATGGCGCGCAAAATCTTCCGCCGCTCGTCGCTCGTCTTCCCAGCGCCCAGGTAAATCGCGCCGGCGCCCAGATCGAATCCATCCAGCACCACATAAGCCGCCACCATCACGGCGACGATCATGAACCATAAGGTTTCCATCGCACTCCTCACCAGGCAATGAGCCCTAGTGCCCCGAACTCACTTCGGCCACCGGTCCACGCTCAATCTCACGCCGCACCAGAAACAGGAACAAGATTCCCAGCACCGTGTACATCCCCAGAAATCCCAGCAGCGTGAACATCGCATTGCCCGCCGATACCATCTTCGAATATCCGTCTGCCGTGCGCATCAAGCCGTAAACCAGCCAGGGCTGCCGGCCCAGTTCCGCCGTCATCCATCCCGCCGTGTTGGCGATGTAAGGGAAGGGCAAGGCCAGCATCAGAATCCACAGCATCCATCGCGCCGAGAACAACTTTCCACGCCACAACAGAAACGCCGCCACCAGCATGATGGCGATGAAGATCGTCCCCAGCCCAACCATGATGTGGTAGCTGTAATAGAGAAGCGCGATGTTTTCCGGCCACATATCCGGCGGGAACGCATCGAGCCCCTGCACATCGGCCTTCCACGCCCGGTAAGTCAGAAAGCTGAGCGCCTTGGGAACCTCAATTGGATTATCGATCTTGCGCTCAGCCACATTCGGCTGCCCGAGGATCACCAGCGGCGCTCCCGTTTGGCTCACGAACAGCGCTTCCATGGCTGCCAGCGTGACCGGTTGATGCAGGGCAACCATTCGCCCCTGGCCGTCGCCGGTGGGAAACAGCTGCAAAACGCTGAAGATCAATCCGGCAACGACGCCCACGCGTACGAAAATCCGCCCGTGCGCCTCAAACTTTCCCCAAAGCAGGTAGAACGCGCCCACCGACGCCATCACAATCGCGCCCGTAATCACGGCCCCGCTCATGTTGTGCGCATACTGCCACCATGCCCAGGGATTCAGCACCAGTTCCCAGAAGCTGGAGAGTTGCACCGAGCCATCCGCGGCCCCGACGAAGCCCACGGGATGCTGCATCCACGCATCGGTGGCGATGATGAAGAAGCCGGAGAGCCACGATCCCAGAAACACCGCCACCGCCGACCACCAGTGCGCCGCGCGGGCCGAGCCGCTTCTCGCCGTAGAGAAACAGGCCGAGAAACGCCGACTCCAGGAAGAAAGCGAACACGCCTTCCATGGCCAGCGTCTGCCCGATCACGCCTCCGGCAAAGCGCGAGAAGTGCGACCAGTTCGTGCCAAACTGAAATTCCATGGGAATTCCGGTCACCACGCCGAGCACGAAGTTGATGCCGAAGATCCGCGCCCAGAAACGCGCCGCCTGGTGGTAGGTCTCATCGATCATTGCGGCGCAGGCCAAGCGTCTTGAGCACCACGATCAGCGGCGCCAGACCCATGGTGAGTTGCGGAAAGAGATAGTGGAAGGTAACCGTGAATGCGAAGTGAATGCGATGAACCAGAAGCGCACTATCCATGAGAACCCCTCAGGGGAACCGTGTAGACTATCTGTTTTGCCGAGGGCGGGATGTGACGCCGATCACATCCGTTTGCGGATTACCGTTTCGCCTTGCGCCGCCGCTCCAGCTCCGCCCGCCGGATCTCGCGCCGCCGCCCCGCGTCATCGTAGCGCCGCCGTTGCTCATCCGTGTCCGGAACCACCGGCGCGACCTTCAAGTGGTTCCCCTTGCCATCGATAGCCACAAATGTCAGGTAGGCCGACGCCACGTGCTGCGCCGTATCCGCAATGTAATTCTCCACCCAAACCTTCACGCCCACTTCCATGGAGGTGTGAAACACGCGGTTCACTGAC
The DNA here is from genome assembly GCA_963770235.1 of uncultured Acidobacteriaceae bacterium. Taxonomy (GTDB): domain Bacteria; phylum Acidobacteriota; class Terriglobia; order Terriglobales; family Acidobacteriaceae; genus Sulfotelmatobacter. The sequence continues at coordinate 34,066 of CAVYOW010000014.1, forward strand.
GATCTCAAAATCACCAGATCCCCGACCTTCACCGGCACCAGGAAGTCAATGTGATCCACCGAAGCCGTTACTACGTAACTCCGCGAGTGGCGGTGACACGCCATCGCGCCCGCCAGGTCGATCCAATGCATCAACCGGCCTCCTAGCAGCGCACCCAGGGGGTTGGCATCGTTGGGCAGAACAATTTCCGTCATCTCCGACTGCGAGTCCCGAACCGAGCCGGGGTGTCAAGTTCTCGTCGCTCATAGTCGCTTCCTCTTTCCGTGGCACGTAATCCTGGAATTCTGAAATGTGGGGACAGCCGCCTCGGCTGTCCGCCGGGCGAAGCCCGGCAACTGCCGCGGTCACCGCTAACTAGCCGCGCGCGCGACTTCCTGCCTTCTCTTCTTCTCCATGTACGATTCCAGAAAACACTCCGCCATCCGCTGCACGCGGCTGTCGCCATGCGGCTCTACCCACCGCGCCTCGAACGCATCAAACTCCAGCTTCCCATGCTCGGCGGGACGATGCTCGCGCTCGCAAACGTAGCGAACTTGAATGCTTCTGCCAGCGCCGTTCCCGTCACTGCTCACGGTCCTGGCCGCAAACCGCACCGAATCCCACACTCGCTCCCGCGGCAACCGTCCGCAACCCTCCGCGTAGCCCAAGGTTGCAGAACTCCCGCAACTCTTCCTGCGATGGAGTCTCACCCTCGTGCCCCGGCGCCGTGCACTGCCCACTCCACCCGCATCCCAGCGGAAGCCGCGCCGCATGCAGCCAATTTCCGTTCTCCAACCTCTCCACCGGCATGAAAAACGGACAAGCCACAACACCCTCCAGCAGCGCATGAAATGTTAAGGACTGTCCATTCTACTCACCTCAACAAATGCAAGCCAACACAAACCCGCCATGGAATCCGGAAGCGAAAACGCAGTTTGTAGTAACCTCGTCTGAGCTGGCCACTGACCACTGGCCGCCGACCACTGCCTTATGGACCGCATCGCCGCCCTCAACGACGTCCTCACCCAGAATCCGAACGACACCTTCGCCCGCTACGGCCTGGCCATGGAATACTCCAAGCAGGGCGACCTCGACCGCTCCCTCGCCGAATTCTCCATCCTGCTCAAGACCAATCCCGACTACACTCCCGGCTATTTCATGGCCGCCCAGACGCTGGCCCGTGCCGACCGAATCGCCGACGCCAAGACCATGCTCACCGACGGCATAGCCTCCGCCCGCCGCACCGGAAACCTCCACGCCCAGGGCGAGATGGAAGCCATGCTGGCCGAGCTGGGATAATTGCCGATCGTCATCCTGCCATCCGTCCCATAGCCCACTCCACGAACCCCGGAAAGTGCTGATAAATCTTCACCGGCACATACATCGTCCAAGGCACAATCACTTCCCTCTTCTGCTTCAAGTATCCCCGCAGCGTAGCCCGCGCCACGCGCTCGGCAGTGATCCCCCGCACCGACCCCGGACGCACTCGCTTCAACTCATTCCCCCGCACCGCATTCTCGCTAAACGCCGTCCGCACATAGCCCGGACAAACCGTCAGCACATGAATCCCATCTTTCTTCAACTCCACGCCCGCCGCCTTGCCCATCGCATTCAGCGCAAACTTGGTCGCGCTGTAACCCGCATGAAACGGAATCGGAATGTGCCCCGCCACGCTCGAAATATTGATGATCGTCCCCCCGCCCTGCTGCCGCATCACCGGAATCACCGCCTGCATCGCCCCCACCGCTCCAAACAGATTCGTCTCGAACATTTCCCGGCACGCCGCCATATCCATCTGCGCCACCGAATCCAGCAGCCCGTGCCCCGCATTGTTCACCCAGACATCGATCCTCTGGAAGTGATGCAGCGTCAGCCCCAGGGCGCGGTCAACATCCTCCCGATGCCGGACGTCGCAAGCCATCGCCAGCGTCCGCTCGCCATGTCCCACGCGCCCTCGCGCCGCTTCCACCCGGCTCGCGTCGCGCGACAGCATCACCACGCTCGCCCCCTGATCGGCAAAAATCTTCGCAATCGCTTCCCCGATCCCCATGGAAGCACCCGTCACCACCACAACTTTCCCTGAAAGTTCCATAGCGCGCTTCTATTCCTCTGTAACTTGTGAAGTCAAGCGCTGCGGTACAATCGAGGGCAGCGCGCCAGTTCTCGCGGCTTTTGCGACAGAACGCGCCCGCGCTCACCACCGGAGACTGCTTGGACGCCCTTCTATCCCCTGTTCCCGCTCGACGTCGTCCTGTTCCCCGGCACTGCCTCTGCCCCTGCACATCTTCGAACCGCGCTACAAAGAGATGATTGGCGAGTGTCTCGCCCAGCATCGTAGCTTCGGCGTCGTGCGCGCCGTCGAGCAAGGTTTAGCCGAGATCGGATGCACCGCGGAAATCATCACCGTGGTGAAAGAGTACCCCGACGGCCGCCTCGACCTCGTCACCGAAGGCCGCCAGCGTTTCGAACTCCTCCGCGTCAACCAGGAGCGTTCTTTCCTCCAGGCCGAAGTCCTTATGATCGATGACGAACCCGGCGCTACGCCGCAGGCCGACACCGCGCGCGCCCTTCAGTTGCACTCCGAACTCCTCGCCATTGCCGGCGCTACGCAGGATCTCTCCGCCGCCGACCCCTCATTGCTTTCTTTTCATCTTGCCGGCTCCGTGCCCCTCGATTTGGATTTCAAACAAAAGCTGCTCTCCCTGCGCTCCGAACCAGAACGTCTAACCTTGCTCATCAGCTATCTCGAAACCATCGTCCCGAACCTCCGCCGCGCCGCCAGCGCCCGCGAAAAGGCCGGCGGCAACGGCCACGTGCATTGAAACGGTTGAGCAGGCCTTCAGGCCTGCGGGCTTCGGCGATCGTGCCGAAGCCTGATAGCCGGAAGCCCGAAGCCCGCTCTTCCGCGTATAATTTATAAGAGTTTCTTTCGGGGGTTCTATGCCTCTTCCGCGCACGCTAGGCAGAATTGCGCCGCAGCGCCTTTTCCGAAGAACGTCTGCGCGCACGCCGCGTGAAAGACGAACTCCGCGATAACCTCATCACCCGCCTGCGTCAACACGACGACACGGGCATTTTCCCCGGCATCGTCGGCTATGACGACACCGTGGTGCCCCAAATCGTGAACGCCATTCTCTCGCGCCACAATTTCATTTTGCTCGGTCTGCGCGGCCAGGCCAAAAGCCGCATCCTGCGCGCCTTGACGACGCTGCTTGATCCTCATATGCCTTACCTGGCAGGCTGCGAAATCCATGACAATCCCTACGCGCCGATCTGCCGCCGCTGCCGCGAAGAGATCGCGCGCCTTGGCGATGAAACTCCCGTCGCCTATCTGACTCCCGACGATCGCTACGTTGAAAAGCTAGCCACGCCAGACGTCACCATCGCCGATCTGATCGGCGACATCGATCCCATCAAGGCCGCCCGCGGCGGCCACGAACTGGGCAGCGAGTTAACCGTTCACTACGGCCTGCTTCCCCGCGCCAATCGCGGCATCTTCGCCATCAACGAACTTCCCGACCTTGCCGGAAAAATCCAGGTCGGCCTGTTCAACATCATGCAGGAAGGCGACGTACAAATTAAGGGCTATCCCATCCGCTTGCCGCTCGACGTAGCCATCGTCTTCAGCGCCAATCCCGAAGACTACACCGCCCGCGGAAAAATCATCACCCCGCTCAAAGACCGCATCGGCTCTGAGATTCGCACGCATTACCCCGCTACGGTCGATGAGGGCATCGCCATCACCGCGCAGGAAGCCTGGACCAACCGAGCTACGACCAGCCGCCGCACTCCTGGCGAAGCGCAGGCCATGCACCTGCCCACCTATATTCAGGAAGTAATCGAACGCATCGCGTTCGCCGCCCGCGAAGACAAAAAAATCGACAAGCGCAGCGGCGTCAGTCAACGCCTGCCGATCTCCGCCATGGAGAACGTAATCTCGAATGCCGAACGCCGCGCCCTCCGCAACGACGAGAAACTGGTAGTGCCCCGCGTCAGCGACGTCTACGCCGCGCTCCCCGCAATCACCGGCAAACTCGAACTCGAATACGAAGGCGAGATGAAAGGTGCCGACCACGTCTCCCGCGAACTCATCCGCGCCGCCATCGCCAAAACGTACGACGAATATTTCACCGGCGCCAACGTGCAACAGATCGTGCAGTGGTTCGACCTGGGCGGCGAGATTCAGCTGAGCGATTCCGTTCCCGCTCTCGAAGCTCTGGAAAACCTGAAAGAGATCCAAGGCCTCATCGACAAGTTAGGCCCGCTAGGCGTCTCGCAAAAAGAAAGCCCGGAGCAGCAAGTCTCCGCCGCCGAATTCATCCTCGAAGGCCTGCACGCCCACAAGCGCATAGGCCGCAACGAAGAGCGAGTCTTCAAGGCCGGAGAAAAAAAGCCCGAACCGCAGCGGGAAAAGAGTTTCGAGAAAGAAGAACCACCGTACCGCCAGAGAAGGCAGTTTAATTGAGTGGCCAGTGACCAGTGACCAGTGGCCAGTGGTCAGAAAAAGCCATTTGGCATTGGGGTTTTACTGGCCACTGACCACTGGCCACTGCTTATGAAACGCGTCCGCTACAGCAAATACGTCCCCGACCCCGCCGGTGAAATGAGCATGGAAGACCTGCTCAGCGCGCTCACCGACTACTTGCTGCAAAGCGGCTTCCAAAGCGACATGTGGTACGAAATGCCGGAGGGCGAGCAATCTCTCGACGACCTTCGCCGCGCCATCGAACAAGCTCTGATGGAAGGCGATCAATTCGATGAAGAAATGCGCGAACGCCTCGAGCAAATGGCGGCGGATGGCGAACTCGACGAACTCATCGAAAAACTAATCGAGCGCATGCAGCAGGAAGATTACATTTCAATCGATCAACCTCCAGACCCGTCACGCCCCTCCGGAGTCGGCGGCCAAGCCGGCGAAAATCAGCCGCAAGCCAAATTCGAAATCACCGACAAGAGCCTCGACTTCCTCGGCTTCAAATCCCTCCGCAACTTGCTCGGCTCGCTCGGCAAATCCAGCTTCGGACGCCACGATACCCGCGACCTCTCAACCGGCATCGAAGCCAGCGGCGCGTCCCGCACCTACGAGTTCGGCGACACCCTCAACCTCGACATCACCGCTACGCTTTCAAGCGCCATCCAGCGCGAAGGCCTAACCCTGCCGTTAAACATCGAATACCGCGATCTGCAAGTCCACCAGTGCGAGTACCAATCCTCCTGCGCCACGGTCCTGATGCTCGACTGCTCGCACTCGATGATCCTCTACGGCGAAGACCGCTTCACTCCCGCGAAAAAAGTCGCCATGGCGCTCTCGCACTTAATCCGCACGCAGTATCCCGGCGACTCGCTCTCGCTCGTGCTCTTCCACGACTCCGCCGAAGAAGTCCCGCTCTCGCAGTTGGCCCGCGTCAAGGTCGGCCCCTACTACACCAACACCCGTGAAGGCCTGCGCCTGGCGCAGAGGATTTTGCAACGACAGAAAAAAGACATGAAGCAGATCGTCATGATCACCGACGGCAAACCCTCCGCCCTGACCCTCGAAGACGGACGCATCTACAAAAACGCCTTCGGCCTCGATCCGCTAGTAGTAAGCCAGACGTTCGAAGAAGTCTCAAAGTGCAAACGCGCCGGAGTCTTGATCAACACCTTCATGCTCGCCTCAGATTACGGCCTGGTCCAATTCGTCCAGAAAGTAACCGAAATGTGCCGCGGCAAAGCCTACTTCACCACCCCCTACACCCTAGGCCAATACCTGCTGATGGATTACATGTCGAGAAAGACAAAAACGATTCACTAGCCGCACCGGATTCCAGTCGCGGACCCCCTTGTCGGCGTCATCCCGAACGTAGCCGTTCTTCAGGCGGAGGAGGGATCTCGCGCGCATCGAAGGGCGATCGGCACCGTACTTGCACCGCTGACACTTTTGTCGTCCGCCTCCGACTGCTGATACTCTTTTAACAACCCATGGCAAATTGCATCAAATGCGGCCGACAACTCCCCGGTCTAACCTTCGGCAAGAAGATCTGCCAGTGGTGCGTGCAGCACGAAGCCTACCAGCGCGGCGAAGTCCCCGATGACGCGCCGCAAACCGTCATGCCCACCCCCTGGGTCCGCCGTGAATCCAGCATCGGCCTCACCCAGGTGATCTTCGGCATCAACGTCGCCGTATTCCTCGGAATGGCTCTCTCCAGTTCCACCTTCATGGACTTCCCCGTGCGCGAGCTGGTGCAATGGGGTGCCAACGTAGGCGCTCTGACGTTCTCGGGAGAATGGTGGCGCCTGCTGACCAACATCTTCGTTCACGGCGGCATCATCCACATCGCCTTCAACATGTGGTGCCTGTGGAATCTGGGTCAGCTCTGCGAATCGCTCTACGGACGCTGGACCTACGCCGCCGTCTATCTCATCTGCGGCCTGGGAGCCAGTCTCGCCAGCGCCGCCTGGCATCCCTACACACCCAGCGTCGGCGCCTCCGGCGCCATCTTCGGCCTGGCCGGCGCGCTCATCACCGCTCTTAAGTTAGGCGAGTTCTCGGTGCCGCGCCCCGCCCTCTCAGGCACATTGCGCAGCCTGGGCGCGTTCGTTGTCTACAACCTAATCTTCGGATTCGCACTTCCAGGCATCGACAATACCGCCCACATCGGCGGCCTGATCACCGGACTAATCGTCGGCGCGTTAGTTGCGCTAATCGCTCCGCAGCAAGGCCAAGCCCCGCGCCGCGCCGCCATCTTCGTTGTTGTGCTTCTCGCGTTAGCCGGTGGCGCCATCGGAACGGCAGACCACTACGGCGTGCCTTTGCGCTTCGGACGAGTGAATCTCGAGCACTCCTCAAACCTCGCAGCGCCATGGAAGAGGGTGCCCCATCCTTTCGCGTTCGTTGCGAAGGTGTGGAATTCCACGGCTCCATCCCTATAAGGATTTTGACAATGTGGAGCGGGCACTCTTGCCCGCGGCCTTTGACTTTCTCGCCCAGCGAGCGAATCAGTAAGTCATATCGATGTACGTCAATATACGAGTCTCATTCACTGGGTACCAGTTACTGGGTACTCGATACACGTAACTAGCTCTTCAACTCCCCCACAGCCCGCCAAGCCTGATTAATCGCCTCATCTGTGTAAGCGTAAGCCCCGGCATCCGCATTGGCGACCGCGATTCGCCCAAAAGATTTCCGCGCCACTTCGCACGGAGTCTCGCCACCCTCCAGCCAGAACGAATCGAACAGCGAGTTGTATTCGTAAGCGTAGCCATGCGGCCAGCGATTCACAGTGATCGCAGCAATGTCGCGCGCGGGATCGAACCCTCCCGCGCCCAGCGTCCGCGCCAGCTGCTCCCGGATCTTGCGCTCCATGGTCTCAAACGTCGTGTTATACAACTCGATGCGGCCAGCGGTGTGCTGCTCCCGTGACGGCCTCCCCGGCTTGCACGGAGTCTTCATCATGTGAATGACGATCGGCTCTTCCGGCTTGCCCGCGCATTCATACCCGCCAATGCTGACCGGCAAATCGAGAGCCACGCGCGTGTGATAGCACCCGGGAGCATACACAGTGTTCGTATTCAACTTCTGAAACGAAGTCCAGTTGCGCAGCGCGACATTGGTGTAGAGCAGTGGAACCTTCTGCGCCGAAGCCAGCGCATCCTTCTGCTTCTGCGGCAGCTCTTCGCAGATGTAGGGGATCACCACGTGCCAGCACGCCAGAATGCAGGCCTTTGCCTTGGCGGTGTACACCTTGCCTCCCCTCGCGTACGCCACCTCCACATCTTTCGCCGCGCCCGCCTCGCCCACATGCTTCACCCGCACCGCAGTGCTGTTCAGCCGGAGCTTCACGGGTGAGGTTGCCGAGTCCAGCCTGGCGTAATTCGCCTTAGCCAGAACCACGTCCGTCGCTGAGTTTCCAGGAATCGCATCCGGAATCAGTTTGCGTACCAGTAAGCGCGCGACAGTCGCATTGCCATCGGGGAAGTGGAAGAAATATTTCTCCGCCTCTTCATTCGGAATCGCGTCGCGGTTCATTCCCTTGCCCGGCGCGGGATCGAGATTCATCCCTTCAAACCCCGGCAGGTCGAATCCCCAGGCATCCTGTGCCGGCACGGCATCGATTCCTAAGCCGAACAGCGGCTGCGGCACGGCCTGGTAAAGCTTCACCACGTCCTCATGAACTTTGACAACGTCCCTGAGGAACGTGGCATAGCTCATGCGTGCCAGCCTGGCTTTCTTCTCTGTGGAACTCAGGCCTGGCAGGTAGTCCTTGGCCTCGTGATGCAGCCGATCCAGATCGCTCCTGGCCTGCGCAGCCAGCGGTGCCTCCGCCAGGAACTGCTTCCACGTCTCAAGGTCATCAGAGGCGGAGTAGTCCTTTTCGCCTCCGCCTAACGATGCCGGACCTGCGACCAGCCGATCCACGCCGAAGGTTTCTTTATCGAAAAAGACTTTGGGACGCAAACCCAGCGAGCGGTACAACGTTGCGTCGTGATACTTGGGATAGGACGCCACATCAATGCCCAGTTCCTCGATCAGGCCGCGGGCTTCCTTGCTGTAGGGCGCGGGGCTCTCAATGGAGAACGTGCCGCCAAAACCAAGGCGGAAAGCGTTGCCCACGCGAAACTCGTTGCGCTTGGCGTGTCCGCCAAAGTCGTCGTGGTTGTCGAGGATGAGAATGCGCGCGTTTGCTCCTGCAGCCTTGCGATAGAAGTGTGCGGCGGAGAGGCCGCTGATGCCGCCACCTACGATGATGAGGTCGTAGGTCTCGCCGGTGTCTTGCGGCGTGCCGGCTGAGTCCCAGAAGGTGCCGTCGCGCAAGGAGTGCGCCGCATCGAAGGAGCCGGCGTGGCTGCCGCGCAGTCCGGTGAGCGCGGGAGGATAGTAGCCGGGCGACTTCTCGGGATCGTTGTCGCCTGGGGCGAACAGGTGCCAGGGCATGAAGGCAGCGCCCGCGGTCACAGCCACGCCGTTGAGGAAGTCACGGCGGGTGATGTTACGTTTCATTCCTAACTCATGATCAACCAGTTCACGATCGCCTAATTCACGATCACCCAGTTCACGGTCGCTCAAGGTGCCTCCGAATTGCTGAGTGTTCCAGCCGGAACATAGCGCTGAATGTTCCAACTGGAACATTTGTACGTACTAGCTTATGCGTACCATATTCATGTCCTGCAGCCTGCAAGACGCGCGGAATCAACCGTTTGCAGAGGGGGTAGGAGCCTTCTGCGTCCTTCAGTCCCGAGCCTCTCGAGGGGCTTTTTCCACAGGCTTCCACAGTTTCCGAGCGCGAACGGCCTCTTGACAAAGACCACTTCAAACAGCCCCCTCAGAGTTTGGCGCGATTTTCCCTCGCCGCTGCGGCTAGCCGTCGGCTTTCTTGACCGCCAGTTCTGCGCCCTGGAATCCGATGCGGCTGTGGGTGCCGTCGCAAAAAGGTTTGTTCACCGAACCGCCGCAGCGGCAGAGAGAAAAGGCGGGCTTGCCGGTGAGGTCGAACTGGTTGCCGTTGACGTCGACGAGTTCGATGGAACCCTCGGGTGCCTCCACGCGGTAGGGGCCATTGGGACGGACTGTGATCTTTACCTGAGCCATGACTTGGATTCCTCCAACCTTACGGGTTTCTAGTAAGCCTAAGAACATACCACCAAGCGGGGGTGGGTGTCGCGGGGGGACACGAGAGCGACGAACCTGCACAAGCGCTAACTTAGGCGGAGCCCGCTTAAAGCTGACACCCTTCCGGCCGGTTTCTGGGCGGCAACTTCCGAGTGGCCGACGATTCTGAAAGTTGATGGCGATGACCGCGTTTGCGAGGACTAATGGTCACAAGAGGACCAATTATTGCAATTAGTAACGATAAGTCGTCTTGTGGTCAGTGATTCATCACAAGCGAGCCGGTCGTTTCTGGTTAGGGGAATGCCCAGGCTGTATGATTTCTGCATGGCCGCTATCGAGACGAGCGCATGAATGTAAATCGGCGGAGTTTTCTGGTGCAGGCTGGCGCGGCGTCCTTCAACACAAGGATTCTGGCCACACACGCGTTGGCTGCGGATGGCGTGAGCGCAATTGATCGCGAGCGGATGCGATCCGTGGCTGCCTTCACGGCGGAGACGCTGAGCACGGATCATCCGGTGCCGTTCGGCGCAGACATTGTGAGCACGGCTACCGGTGAGCGGCTGATGCGCGCGGTGAATCGCGTGGGCCCCGACCACGATCCCAGCGCGCATGCCGAAACCCTGACAATTCGACTCGCTTGCGCAAAGCTGGGCTCGGGATCCCTCAAGGGCTACACCCTCTATACGACGTGCGAGCCGTGTGCAATGTGCATGGCCTGCGCTCTCTGGTCGGACCTAGACCGACTGGTCTTCGGTGCCACGATTGCCGATGCGGGCCGGTTCGTTTCACAGATTAGGATCCCGGCGAAAGAGGTAGCCCGGCGGACCGACCTGCAATGTGTGGTGGCTGGGCCGGTCGAGCGCGAGGTTTGCGTGAAACTCTTTACCGATCCGCGCATGCAAAAGACCTTTGCAATGTGGAAGAAGCATTGAGCGAACTCTGGGGTGTAAAGTCAAATATTTTGTAACTCTGATGTCTGTCGCTTCTGCTGGAGCATCGATAACAGTAAGCCGGGCTTGTGTGAATCGATTCCAGAAACTCCTGGATGACGGGCAAACCTTACCTTACTGATTAGGGAAGGGTTACCGACTAATCGGGAGTTGGCTCGCGTTGCACCACAACCAAAAACACCACACCGACAATGGTAAACATTCGGAATGCCGCTTCCTGCCCATTCCATATTTGCGACTGCCACATCAGAAACCATTCGCCCCCGACATCGAGGAATGCCACCAACCACATCAGCAGGCTCGTCGTCAGAGCAATCACGGCGACGTTCAGCGCAGCGGCGAACTGCGCCCTGTCCGCACGATACGATTTCAGCAACCGAACACCAGCCCACCAGCATAGAACCATAGTGACTGATTCCCAGGCGATGATGCCGATGTAGAAGACCGTATGTACTAGGGGCGAATTGACGGCGCGCCACATGTCGTGGTTCCCCGGAAAGGTTGAGTCCATCATCAGGACGTGGCGGACAAACTCGTAGTTGGAGCCGTAATCCGTGATGTTGTTTAGGACTAGAATCGTGTAGAAAAGTGCGATTGCAAGAACGAGAACCGCTTTGGAAACGCGAAGCGCCATTACATGCCGCATAGGTTGTCGCACGCGGGGATTATATCTTCCCGGTGACTTACCCCGAACTTTCTTGGAGTGCGCACAAGTCCTGATTAACGGACAACCCGGAAGTAATTCTTAAGTTAGCGCTCATTCGGGCGCCCCCTTGCCTGAAGGCGCGGTTGACGGGCGGGTCTCAGTGTCGCGACTGGAGGTCGTGCCCTCCCGGTTCGTCGTGCCCCTTAAATTATGCGCTTTAGGATTTGCTGGACTCTTTGGCTTCCCTGGCTAGCTCTTCGGCGAGCTTGAGGGCATTCATGGAGTGTTCGTGCGCCTGTCTGCTGAGTTCGTGAGCGGTTAGATGATCTCCTTTGCCGTGGGCGACGGCGGCGGAGGTGTGGGCGTGGGCGGCGAGGTTGTGGAGTTCTGCGATTCGGTTGTGACTGCTCTGCGGCATGGGGTTCTCCTGGTTCTTTAAGACATTAAACCATGGCCGATGCCTGGGTCCGTGCCCCCAAGCGCCTGCTCCGGAAGCCGGCTTCCACGGACTGGTGGACGTTGTAGTTCCCAGAATTTTCCCCGATGGGGAGCGAAAGCGGCGACGAGAAGAAACAGAACCGAGAAGAGAAGCGATCGAGAGGCTCCGGAGCTCGGTGGCATTAGCACGTCCCTTCGAACACCCTCACAGTCTGAAGTTAGCCGACATTCGTTTCCAATCGCCGTTCTCAGAAACGAGGTTCGCTGTTGGTGAGCACCTCTTGAGCAGCAAATCATGGTAGAGAAATTCACGGTGCCACGACTGTTCAATACTGCACACTTTCAGGAGTCACACAGAGACTAGACCTGTAATGCACCCCTGGTAATGCACGTTGCCTTCCTTCGTTTGTTGATTTGTGGAAGTAGTCGGCAGGCCAATTGTCGGGTAGGAGGCCTGGACAGGTCTGTGATCCGGATCACACAACCACGCGCCCGGGTTCACTCGGAGTGCCAAAACAGGACAGGGCTTGTGACCGGGAGTTCAGGCGGCCAGGGTGCCGGCTGAGACCAGGCTGCGGTAAAGCTCCAGATAGTCGTCGATCATGCGTTTGGTGGTGAAGCGGTCGCGGGCGCGGGCGTAGGCGCGGTCGGCGTAGGCCTGGCGCAGGGCGCGGTCGGCGTCGAGCTGGCGAAGAGTTTCGGCCAGGCTGCTGGCGTCGTTGGTGCGGAAGTAGAGGGCGGCGTCACCCCAGACTTCGCGGAAGCTGGGAATATCGTTAGCGACGATGGCGCAACGCGAGAACGCGGCTTCGAGAGGCGCAATGCCGAGCGGTTCATAACGCGCGGTGGCAGCGTAGACGGCGGCGCGGCTGTAGAGGGCGCGCAGTTGGGATTCAGTCTGCGGACCGCGGACGGCAACGCAACTCTCGTCGGTCGAGACCCTCACGTTGGCACGGATGGGAAAGCGCGGGACGGGCAAGGTTTGCTCCGCCCCCACGATGCAAACTGAGAAGGGATGGGTGTGCTGGGTGAGGAGGAAGACCTGCTTGCCGGCATCGAGCAAGCGGCCGACCGAGAGCACGGAGTCTTCCTTGCTGATGTAGGGATTGAAGAAAATGGGATTGCGGCCGGGATAAATCACGGCTTCGCGGCGTGGGCGAGTGTAGGTGGCGCGAAGAGTGTCGAGCATCCAGGCCGAGGGCGCAACCACGGCATCGGCGGCGGCGATGCCGCGGACCACGACTTCGCAATACCACTGCAGCTGGCGCGTGGGGCGCGGCGTGCAACCCTGCACGGCTTCGGCCCAACTGATGAGGTCACCGTGGGCCATCACCACGCGCGGGATGTCGACCGGGAGATCGCCGTGGCAGAACTGGTGGAGGTGAAGCAGGTCCGGCTGAACTTCGCGTACCAGGCTGGCCAGGAACTCTGAGGATTCGGGCAGGTCCTGCGGGGCCTCGTCCATCCACTCCAGACGGAAAGCGGTGGGGCGATACTCGAGACCGTGAAGAAGGTCCATCCAGGCGGTCTGCTCGGGAAGGGGAATTTCTCCAAAGCTGACCAGCGTGACTCGGACGCCGCGTGTGACCAGTCCTGTGACCAGCTCGCGGGTGTAGGTCCAGGAGCCGGACATGGTATCGGCTGTGACCAGAACGTGCACAGAGGCCTCCGGGAGTGTTGCCCCGCGGTGGATGCGGGGTCTGAGGTGTTGCGTCGGCCTATTCTAGTGCTAACTGGGTGAAACGGCGAACAACTTTTCTTGAGGGATAGGCCTCCGCAAGATCTTGCACACCTCGTCGCTTCGCGTTCTCTCCTTCCGGTGCAGCCGGCCTGCGCCGAAGGCTGGACAGCCAAGAGCCTGCCCTGAGCTTGCCGAAGGGCGGCTGTCACCACATGGTCGTTCGTTGACTAGCTGTTGCCGCGTCCTTAAGATGGAGCGACTCTAGAGCCACACATCCTGCATGATCGATCAGACGATCTCGCACTATCGCATCCTGGAGAAACTCGGCGGAGGCGGTATGGGTGTGGTCTACGAGGCCCAGGATCTTACCCTGGGCCGGCATGTCGCGATCAAATTCCTTCCGGAAGAAATGGCGAAGGACCCGCTGGCGTTGGAGCGGTTCCGGCGTGAGGCGCGGTCAGCTTCGGCGCTGAATCATCCCAACATCTGCACCATCCACGAAATCGCTGAGTATGAAGGCAAGCACTTCATCGTGATGGAGCTGCTGGCTGGGGAAACGCTTAAACACCGGCTGGCGGCGGGGGCGATTCCTCTGGAACAACTGCTGGAACTGGCGGTGCAGATCGCGGACGCACTCGATGCGGCGCACAGCGAAGGCATTGTGCATCGCGACATCAAACCAGCGAATTTGTTCGTGACCAAACGGGGGCAGGCAAAGGTGCTCGACTTCGGGCTGGCGAAGTTGAGTGGAGCGCCGGAAGCGGCGGCCAGCGCTCCCGACGGCGCTACGCTGGACGGAAACCTCACCAGCCCCGGAACGACCGTGGGCACCGTGGCTTACATGTCGCCGGAACAGGCGCGGGGCCAGGAATTGGACCGGCGCAGCGATCTGTTTTCGTTTGGCGCGGTGCTGTACGAAATGGCGACGGGGCGGATGGCGTTCAGCGCTAACACTTCGGCGCTCATGTTTGATGCCATTCTGCACAAGGACCCTACGGCAGCCGGTGCGGCTGAATCCGGAGCTTCCGGCGGAGTTGGAGCGCATTATCAGCAAGTCACTCGAGAAAGATCCGGCGCTGCGCTACCAGAATGCTGCCGACTTGCTGAGTGATATGAAACGGCTGCGCAGGGATTCGAGTTCCGCGAGAGTGGGCGTTGCAGCATCAGCGCCTGTGCAAACCGCCGCGAAGCCATTTGCGTGGAAGTGGGTCGCCGGCGCAGTCGTGGTGCTCATTCTGGCCGCGGCCGGCTGGTTTGGATGGAAGTCCCACGGCCCTGCGAACGAGGTTTCATCGGTCGCGGTCCTGCCGTTCACCAACCAGAGCGGCAGTCCGGACACAGAATACTTAAGCGATGGCATCACCGAGAGCCTGATCAACGATCTTTCGAAGTTGCCCAAGCTGGCGGTGATGTCGCGGTCTTCGGTTTTTCATTACAAGGGACGCGACGCCGACCCACAGACCGTGGCGAAGGATTTGAAGGTGGACGCGGTGATCACGGGACGGGTGTTGCAGCGTGGCGATCGGCTGCTAATCAGCGCCGAGTTGATCGATGCGCGCAGCAACCGCAATTTGTGGGGCGAACAGTACGACCGCAAGATGGCGGATCTGATCGCCGTGCAGCAGGACATCAGCGGCGCGATTGCGGCGCGACTGAGCGAGCGCCTGTCGGGCGAGACGGGAACGCCAGCGGCAAAAGGCGGGACGCGCGATCCCGAGGCCTACCAGCTCTATCTCAAGGGCGAATACTACTTCGAGAAACGAACGCAGGACTCGCTGGATAAGGCGCGAGATTACTTCAATCAGGCGATTCAGAAAGATCCGGGGTACGCCATGGCGTGGTCGGGGCTGGCAGCGGATTACTACGTTCTGCCGGAATATGCCCCGGTATCGAATGCGGAGGCCCTGCCAAAGGCGCGCGCTGCGGCCGAGAAGGCTCTGGCGCTTGACGACAGCCTCGCGGAGCCGCATGCGGTGATGGCGGGGATTCACGAGAACCTGTTCGAATGGGATACTGCGGAACAAGAGTTTCGGCGTGCGATTGAGTTGAACCCGAATGATGCCAACACCTGCAACTGGTACGCTTTTTTGCTGGAACAGGTAGGGCGCACTGGTGAAGCCGTGGAGCAGGCAAAACGAGCCATCGCACTTGAGCCTTTGAATCTTAAATACAACGACACGCTCGGTGTAATGTATCGCTCCGCCGGTCAAAATGAACTGAGTCTCGAACAGTTACGAAAGACGCTGGAGATGGATCCCAACTTCGCTTCGGCGGTCATGAATCTCAGCATCACTTACTACGCTCTGCACCAATACGATCTATGGTTGGAGAATTGGAAGAAGGCGCTGGCGCTGATGAATAATCCCGCCGAGCTAGCCATCGCCGAAGAAGCGGCACGGGTGTACGCCAAGTCTGGACTGCAGGCCGCCCGGAGGCGGATCCTCGAACTTTACCTGCAGTTGGCCAAGAAGCGCTACGTAGACCCCGGCGGTATCGCAGTGGACTATGCCGTTCTCGGAGACAAAGACCAGGCCTTCGTCTGGCTGGAAAAGGCATACTCTGAAAAGTCGGACGCCATTTCCTACATCAAGGCAGACCCCGACGCGGATAGCCTGCGATCAGACCCACGTTACGCCGCGCTCTTGAAGAAGATGGGACTGCCGCAGTAGAGGCGACGGCCATGGCGTTCGAAATCGCTTATCAGTTCGCACCCAGCCTCAGGCGCATGTCGCGGGCGAGATTGTCGATGAGGCGGATCTTTTCGACGGCGGGGCCGGGAACCTCGGGAACGGCCATGGCCAGTTCGCAGGAAAGCAGCATGGCGGTGAGCGATTCGCAGATTTCGCTGCGAATCTGTTGCTCGACGGAACGGCGGGCCTGAGTTTCCTCGCGTTTGCGGCGGTGCAGCGCGGAGCGGACCTCGCGCACCAGCCGCTCCATGCCGCTGACGGCGAAGTTGAGGTAGACGGGGAAAGCGGTGCCCAGGTGCTCGAGCACCAGGTCGCTTTCGCTGGGCTCGTTCTCTAAAAGGAATTGATCGAGGACAACGGCCGAGTACAGCTGTTCGCGCAACCGGGCTACCGCTTGCGGCAGATTTGCTGCCCAGTGGGTTTCCTCGCCGGTGGCATCTTTTACCGTGGCAGCACACTCTTGGCCGCGTGCCGAAGGGGTTATGAGTAGAATCATGCTCTTCTCGATAGCACGCGAGGCACCAATACCCCAGACATTGAAAAGCCGTGGGTTAGAGCGCGATGCCGATGCCCTGTTCCCGTTGCGGGACGTTCGTGGATTCGAATTCATTTCATAAGCGAACTTTTCATTGCCGGATGCGATTATCGTCCGACAGTCAGCCTGAGACGCTTGAGGCTGCAGCGCCTCGCTGCGCTCGGCGGGACAGCCGAGGCGGCTGTCCCCACCGTGAGCACGGGCGATCGGAGTTTTCAGCCTCTCAGGTCTGGGCCGCATAGTCCTTCAGCTTGCGGTACAGAGTTGTCTTGCCGATGCCGAGAAGGCGCGCGGCTTGTAACTTGTCGCCGTTGAGTTCCGCGATGGCGTTGAGGATGGTCTGCCTCTCAAGCTCCGCCATGGGGACGATCTTGGCCTGGCTATGTCCATTTCCATTCGACGGGACCGTCACATGCGCGCCCGCGATGGCCGGCGGCAAGTCCGGTACATGGATCAAGGGCCCGCTGGTAAAGGCGCAGGTGCGTTCCAGACAGTTTTCCAGCTCGCGGACGTTGCCCGGCCAGTCATAGGCCAACATGGCCTTGATGGCTTCGTCGGTGAGTATTTTTTCCTGGGCCGAGGCGCGGGAGGAGCGCTCCATGAAGTGAGCGATGAGCAGCGGGATATCCTCGCGACGCTCGCGCAGCGGGGGAATTCGCAGGCTGAGCACGTTGAGTCGAAAATACAGGTCGCGGCGGAAAGTGCCTTCGGTCACGGCCTGCTCCAGGACGCGGTTGGTGGCGGCGAGGATGCGGACGTTGATGGGGATGCGGCGGGTGCTGCCGACCGGACGAATTTCCTTTTCCTGAATGGCTCGCAGAAGTTTGGCCTGGAGGTCGACGGGGAGCTCGCCGACTTCGTCGAGAAATACGGTTCCACCTTCGGCGATGGCGAGGAGTCCGTCCTTGGCCTGATTGGCGCCGGTGAATGCGCCTTTGACGTAGCCAAACAGCTCGCTCTCGATCAGCGTGGGCACGAGCGAGCCGCAGTCGACGGGGATGAACGGCTTGTCGTGGAAAGGTCCGGAGTAATGAATGGAGCGCGCGACCATTTCCTTGCCGGTGCCGCTTTCGCCGAGAATCAGCACGGGATGGGAACTGTTGGCGGCTTTGGCGATGATGCGATAGAGCTTCTCCATCTCGGGAGCGCGGCCCACGATGCCGCCGTAGCCCTGCTTCGACTTGAGCTTCTCGCGCAGCATGCGGTTCTCGGTTTTCAGCTTGAGGTGGTTGGACACACGCTGCAGCAAGAGCTTGAGTTCCTCGGCGCTGAAGGGTTTGGTCACGTATTCGTAAGCGCCATGCTTCATGGCCTGCACGGCCGACTGCACCGTGCCATAGCCCGTCACCACGATCACGAGAGCTTCGGGGCGTTGGGCTTTGATCTGGCGGAGAGCTTCCAGCCCGCTCGCACCGGGCAATCGGAGATCGAGCAGAATGGCGTCGATGCTTTGGGTTTGCAGCAGGCGATAGGCGTGCTCGGCGGAGTCGGCGACATGGGCGATGAAACCCAGGGACAGAGCGACCTCGCGGCAGGCATCGCGGATGGAGCGTTCGTCGTCGACGATGAGAAGATTGAGGAAGTTTGCGGCCATGATCTGAGGATTGGCGAGGGTGTGCGTTACGGCGGCTGACGTCATAAGAGTGATTCCTTCTTGATTTCCTGAGATGGTGTTGCTGACGGGTTCCCTGAATCTGGGCTGGCTGTGTCCACAAGATCGGAAACAGGTTGAGATGCTCGGGGGAGCAGGATCATCACGCGAGTACCGCGGCTGGGTTCGCTTTCGAAGTGGATCAGCCCGCGATTGGTGGTGACGATGCTGCGGACTGTGGTCAATCCCAAGCCCGTGCCCTAGGCCGGCGTTCTTGGTGGTGAAGAAGGGCTCGAAGAGGCGTTGCCGGGTTTCGGCGTCCATGCCGTGTCCGTTGTCGCCCACCACGAGAAGCACGCAGGGAAAAGCGGGGAGACCGGCTGGTGACGTGGTCCCGGCGATGGGCTGGAATTGGCAGTTGCTGGTCTCGACCGTAATGCGGCCGCCGTTGGGCAGCGCGTCGCGAGCATTGAGAACGAGGTTCAGTAAGACCTGCTGTGCCTGCGCCTGGTCGATCTTGACTGCGCCCAATTCCGGATCGAGATGCAGATCGAGGGCGATGTTTTCGCCAATGAGCCGGGTCAGCAGATCGCGCATGGCCACGGCAATTTCGTTGAGGCACAGGGTCCGAACCGGCGTGGCTTGGGGCCGGGCAAAGACAAGCAACTGCTTCACCAGACCGGTGGCTTGCACGATGGCGGAGCGAATCTCTTCCGCGTAACGCCGGCGGCGGTCGCGCGCATCCAGACTGGAGAGTAGAAGATCGCAGTACAGCATGACGCCGGTCGAGCAGGTTATTGAAGTCATGCACCACACCCCCTGCCAGGCGGCCGACGGCCTCCCATCTCTGAGTTTGAAGCCGGCCTTCCTCGGCGGGAACCATATCGCTGGTCTCGTCGGCGATGAGCAATGCATGGTTTGGCTCGCTTCCGCCACCGGGTTGGCGCCATGCGGTCCACCGCGAGATTGTCTGCCCGTGGTCCGCGCCTCTGGCTTCGACGCAGAAGCTGTCGCACCGGGAATCCAGCAAGTCGCGCAGCAACATCTCAGCTTTGTCACGTTCTTGCGGACGAACCAATTCGCAGAGTCGCAACTCGCGTCTGCTGGCCACATCACGGTTAAGGATCCGCTCGAAGGCCGGATTCATCTCGACAATCACTCCTTGCGGATTGCATCGAGCCGCGGCAAGGGGAGCGTGTTCGAAAATGGCACGGAACGTCGTTCTGGTGTTCTCTCCTGGTACCAGCTCCGGCCACGGAAATGGAGTTGCGGTGTTCATACAGATACTGTGGCGCGGGACGATTCCCGGAAGGAACCCCACGATGGGCTAACCGATACCTCGGTGCTCCTGAAACGGGAAAGCATGCGCAGTGGCAAATCGCCCCGCTACTTCGATCCCACTATAGGAGGACAAATCTGACGCTGCGAAGGGCACACGTCACTCAAATCAGGAAAAGTCTGTGGAAAACCTGGGAGGATTTTAGTTTCTGCTACATAGGGAAAATAATAAGCAGTTGAGACCATTCGAAAAAGGAGAAGCGGAAGGAATCCAGCCAGTTTATTCGGGGATGGGTCAGGGGATTGACGATTGGCCATTGAGTTCGGATCGTCAAGCGCGACCGGAGCTGTCAGCCGGAAGGTCAGACGGCGTCCTTTTTGGACCTGAAGGCTGTCCAAGCGAAGATCTGGCGGGCTAGCAGGGGACGAAACGTTCAACGGCGGGAGGGTTCCCCGGGCAAACAGGCTGGATGTCTGAAGGGCTAGTTGTCTGCCCTCGACTGTGATCGCGTTCAGAGTCAGCCGGAAATAGCCTGAACCGGGAATCAGGCCGGGACGGTCGGCCTGCGATTGCGCGGACTCGACGCGTCCCGTCACCGCCGTGCCACGTTCGATGAGTGTGTCCCCGTCAATGGTAAGGGGCGCCGCGACCGATGCGGTGAATGCGTCGCCGGCACGAACCTTGTCAGCAGAAAGCGAGTCGTCGAGTTGCACGGTCAGGAGGGTTCCAGAGGGCAGAATGCGCGGATGTGACATGGCCCGAAAGGGCAGACCGATGGCCAGTTTGGAATCGGCTGAAACCGCGGGTGCATGCCGTCGCTGGCCGAGGCCTGGTCAGCATCCGGACGAAACGGAAGCTTTTGTTCAGCGACCGGCGAACTTGTGTTTGTCTGATTTGAGGGCTCGGAGCGGGCACAGCCCTGGTTCAAGATCAGGGCAACAGACAATATCCCGAAAGCGGAGAGGGATCGAAGAGACCTGCGAAATCTCGTCATCGCATACATGGTCGCGCGGGTTTCTGATTTGCAATAGTGGCAAGTGAAGTACCAGATCCAGATTCATGGAATCAAGCACATACAGACATAGGACAGACCAGCCGTGTAGAAGTTGCTTGACTTAAGCAGCTTGGGCGGGAACAAGAACATCGATTTCCTTCAAAAGAAAATCGCGGAGGACGCTAGCGTCCTCCGCGAGAGTTTTCCCAGCCTTACTGCGCGCCGTTACGGCTTCTTGGTGCTCGGCTTCGTAGCGGGCTTCTTCGGCGCTGCTTTCTTCTTGGCCTCGGCTTCCCTGCCGCCGATCAGCGTCAAGGCATCCGTGGCGTTGAAGGGGAATTGGCGAACCGAGGTTTGGCCCGTCGTGCTCAAAGTGACGTCCACCCGGCGATTGCTCGCCATCCTGATCGTCGACTATGTTCCTGAGAACCCTCTGCCGCTCTTCTGGAGTCAGCTCGGGATTGCTCTCCACCTCACCTTTCACCTCCTCAGTCGGTCAGGTTTTGTTCCTTGCCGAACGCCTTGGTTTCGATGTTGGCTTCGGGAACGCCCTGTTCGATCAGGAAGCTCTTGACGCGGTTGACTCGACGCTCGGAGAGCGCCTGATTGTATTCCACGGAGCCACGCTGATCAGCGTGGCCTCCAAGAATCAAGTGCGCATCCGGTTTGCTTTCGAGATATTTCTTGAAGTCGGAAGCCAGCTCGATCAACGTCTTCTGTTGACTGGCCAGCAGACCGCCTTTGGGATTCGCCGGCTTCGGGTAGTCGGTTACGAAGTAAACGCTGTGCAACGAGAGCCGGGCTTCCAGTCGGACGATCTCAGGATTGACCGGCGGCGGTGGCGGGTTCTCGATCATCACTTCGGTTGAGGCTTGGGCGGTCAGACCGCGCGTGTCGGTGCAGGTCGCACCGACCGTGATCGAACCCGGCGATGCTCCAGTGGTGTTCAGCGTGGCCGAACTGCCGCTGCCGGAAACGGTTCCGCAGCTGGCCGTCCAGTTGGCGACCGAGACCGCAACGCCGTCCGGACTGGTGCAGTTGGCTGACAAGTTCACGGTTCCACCAGCCTGCAGGCTCGTCGGGCTGGCCGAGATAGATATGGTGGGCGGGTTCTTCGGCGGCAGCGGCTTCACGGTAAAGTTCGCCGAGCAGCTCGCCACGTTGTTGTTCTTCTCTTTGGCATCGGTCACATGCGCGGTGACGGTGTAGCTGCCGGGAGCCGCGTTGGTGGTGTCGATCTGCGCGGTCGTGTCTTTCCCGGTCACCTGGCCTCCATTGCCGCTCCAGGCGTACGTGACGGTATGCTTCGGGTTGAAGTTGCTGGCGGCGACAGTCGCGGTGATAGGCTCACCCACCAGCACTTCACCCGGCTGCACGGAACAAGCGGCAGCCGGCGCTACCGGCGGCGCGCCACCCCAACTGAAGACAAGCCCGGTGCGCAGGCGGACGCCTTCGAACGAAGGACGCCGCAGATCAGGAAACTCCGGGAGCCGCAAAATCGGCATAGTTGTGCCGGGCCCAGACGTAGTCGGCTTCAAACAAGCGAAATGCCAATCCCTTGCTGGATGGGCAGATCCATTCCTCCACCCAGGATCGCTCCGATTCCATTGCTCCTGTAGTCAGACCGCTGACGCTAACGCGATTCAGACTTACCAGAGAATGCAAGAAGTAGTTCGCATCTTCGGTGCGCCATATGAAGCGCGGCCCGATCGAATATGTGGTTTCGTAGTTGTCTGTCCCCCCAGTTCTGACCGAGGTCGAACTCCGCTCCCCAATGCCGATCGAAATTGTAGGTGAAGGCGGCGCCAAATCCCTTGGGCTCATCCGGCACATTGAAGGGAGTGGGATTGTTGGGATCGCCGCTGGGCGCAGGAACCGTGCCGCCGGGATGCAGCCATTGATATCCCACAAATACGTCATATTTCGGATTCGAGTCGCTCTGTGCGAGCGCGGAACTCGAGATGAGTGATACTACCAGAACCGCCAACAGGACCATTACCACACGGCCCTTGCTTACCTTTGAACAAGCTGACATTCCATCCTCCAATTAATGTGTGCGCGCTTGCCTGCGCTTTGGTGCTGGCCGCGCAAAAGATAACGCAGGATTAACAGCTTGATCTGGATCTCTCCCGGGAAACGGGCAATTCTATCGCACTGCAATCTTAAAGCGAAAGCCTGATTTTCAGGAATTGCTTATCTGACAACCAATTTTGCAATTATCGTTGCAGATGAAATCCTTGTCTCAAATTGATATGACGATCACGAGACCTGGCCCGGATGTCGCGCCTGCGCCGAAAATGGCTGTGGACGTGGCCTCCAGACCTTGCCCCACAGGAAGCTAGCCGCGTATGGTTGTAGTTTCGCTGTCTGACGCGAGCAATCGCGGAAGCAAGACATCAGAAGAAGTGGACAGAACCAAGGGATGAGCCACGAAAAAGTACTGATTGTTGAGGACGAAGAAAACGAACGCACCGGCCTGGCCGAGCTCGTGTCCTCCTGGGGATATCGCGCGGAAACCGCCCGCGACGGAGTGGAGGGCCTGGAGAAGGCCGCGCAATGGGTCCCCTCCATCGTGATCACCGATCTCAAGATGCCGCGCATGGGGGGCATCGAACTGCTGGAACGATTGGCGGAACAATCCGAGGCCATGGCGGTGATTCTGGTGACGGCACAGGGCACGATCGACAGCGCGGTGCAGGCCATGCGCATGGGAGCGTATGACTACATCACCAAACCCATCGACACCAACCGCCTGCGCACGATGCTGCAAAACGCATCTGCGCTGGTGGGAACGCGCGCGGAACTGGAGAGCGCCCGCCGCAAGCTGCGGGATTCCGGCTCGCTGGGCACGCTCCGGGGGGCATCGCGCAAGATGCAGGAGATTTTCCGGCTCATCGAGATGGTTGCGCCCAGCACCGCGTCGGTGCTGATTACCGGCGCCAGCGGCACGGGCAAGGAGTTGGTGGCTCGCACCATCCATCAACTGAGTCCCCGCCGCGAGCGGCCCTTCGTCGCCATCAACTGCGCGGCCATTCCTGAAACGCTGATCGAAAGCGAGATCTTCGGCCACGAAAAAGGCGCCTTCACCGGAGCGCTGGAGCGGCGCACCGGCTGTTTTGAGCTGGCCGAAGGCGGCACGATCCTGCTCGACGAAATCGGGGAAATGCCGGTGGGAACGCAGGCCAAGCTGCTGCGCGTGCTCGAGGACCACAAACTGCGCCGCCTGGGCAGCAAAGTGGAAACCTCGGTGGATGTGCGCGTGCTGGCTGCCACGAATAAAGTTCCCGACGATGCCGTCGCCAGCGGGGAATTGCGCAGCGATCTCTATTACCGGCTCAACGTGTTCAACATCCACATGCCTCCCCTGCGGGAACATAAGGAAGATATTCCCGATCTGGTGCAGCTTCTTCTGTCGGAAATGAGCGCCAAGCACTCCCGCAAGGTGGCTGCCGTCAGCGAGGCGGTGCTGAATCAGTTCAACAATTATTCCTGGCCGGGAAACGTCCGCGAATTGCGCAATACGATTGAACGCGCGGTGATTGTCTGCGACAGCGGCATGATCGAGACCAAGCATCTGCCTCCGGGATTCGGTCACGCGCCCCTGCGCACGGCCGCCAACGACCCGGACGCGGTGCGTCTGGGCGTGGGCACGACCGTCGGCGAGGCGGAAAAGATGCTGATCCTCAAGACTCTGGAGTCCACCAGCAATAACAAGACGAAGGCCGCGGAAATTCTCGGCATCAGCCTGAAAACCCTGCATAATAAGCTTAAGGAGTACGGCAGCGCCCCGGATGCAGCCTCTGGCAAGGAGGAACAAGCGCAGTGACCAGTGCCCAGTGGCCAGTGGTCAGTGAAAAGCCTCTGCCACTTCATCATTTCGTCTGCTATCCCCACTTCAACTGGCCACTGATCACTGACCACTGGCCACTGTTTTCCCATGCGACGCAAAACCATCATCGTGCTCGGCATCACCTTCATGGTGACAGTGATGGTGACTGCGTTCTCCTATCTCTACATCTCGCAGATTCTTCGCCAGCGCATTACCAATGCCTACGAAAGCGCCAGCCGCCTGACCCAGCAACTCGCCTACTTCGCCGCAAATGATCTGCCGGATTTGAGCAGCACCCGCGTCGATACCAATGATCCTGCAGCAGTGCGGCGCGCGCTCGCCGAATACCTGCCGATGGATACGAACATCCTGAACAGTCTGCAATCGGAGGTCGATCTTTGGCCCTTCGTCTACGATGCTTCCATCGTGGACGCGAACGGCAAGGCACTGCTCCACACCAATCCTCAACTGGTGGGCAAGCCGGTTGTGTCCCGGTTGGATTTTCGCACTGTGATCGCCGCTCGCTCCCGGGAGCAGCTTCGCCTGGTGTACAGACCCGCCAAAGTTTACGACGTAAGTTTCCCGCTGCAGTTGAATAATGCGCCCTTCGGCACGATCCACATCGGCGTTTCCACGGTCTTTCTCAAGAGTGAAATCACGCCTCGGCTGTTGCACGCTGGCATTTATTCAATTGCGTCGATTTTCGTTTCTTTCTTGCTCGCCTTCTTCCTGTCCAATCTCGCTCTCGGACCGCTGAAGGAAATCAGCCGCAATCTGGATAGCGTGAGTTCAGGCGCGGCCGAGGAGCTCTCGGGAAACGAATCGGAATACGACGAATTCGGCCTGGTCACGCTGAAGATCGCCAACCTGGGCCGGCAGATGCGCGACAGCAGGGAGATTTTTTCCGCGCTGAAAGACAACGTGGACCAGCTCATGTCGAAGTTGCAGGACGGCCTGATGCTGTTCGCGCGCGACTCCCGCGTGGTGCTGGTGAGCGCGCCGGTGGAGCGCTTCCTCGGCCGGCCTCGAGGAGAGCTGCTGGGCAGAACGGTAAAGGAGGTTTTTTCCAGAGACACGCCGCTCGGAGCCACGGTACTGGATGCTTTTGAACACAGGCGCACGCTCTCGCAACGCGAGTTCGTCGCGGCCGCTGGCAGGCGCGTCCAGGTCTCTTTGGATTTTGTTCAGGAAAAGAGCACCCAGATCGGCGCCCTGCTGATTATGCGCGACGCCGAATCCGTGCGCCGCATCGGAGACGAAATCGAGATGTCCCGCCGCCTCTCGGCCAGCGGACGCGTGACCGGCGGCGTTGCCCACGAGGTAAAGAATCCCATCAATGCCATCGTGCTTCATTTGCAACTGCTGCAGAACAAGCTGGCGCAACTGGACCCCGATACCCGGCGCCACATGGACATCATCGGCAGCGAAATTCACCGGCTCGACCGGGTGGTGCAAACCCTGGTCGACTTCATGCGGGCTCGCGAGCTGCACCTGGTGGAAGTGGACCTCCGCCGTTTGCTCGAGGAGGTCGCGCTGCTCGCCGCTCCGGACGCGGAACAGCATGGCGTCACCATCCAGCGTGACATGGCCGAGGAGCCGCTTCCCGTCAAGGCAGACCTCGACTTTATGAAGCAGGCCCTGCTCAACGTTGTGCTGAACGGGATCCAGGCCATGCCTCAGGGGGGCGATCTCACCATCTCGGCGCGCCGCGACGAGCATGCGGCCGTCGCCGAGATCCGCGACCGAGGCATGGGCATTGCTCAGGATGTGCAGGACAAGATTTTTGAGCTTTACTTCACCACCAAGAAAGACGGCAACGGCATCGGCCTGGCGCAGACTTACCAGATCCTGCAGTGGCATTACGGGTCAGTGGAATTTGAATCGGCGGAAGGTGAGGGGACGACGTTCCGCTTTCGCCTTCCTCTGGCCGCATCGAGTCTGCGCTCGGAGCATGAGGCCGCGGCCCACTCGACCAAGTGATCTGGCAAGTTGGAACTCGATGTTTTCAGGCACCCTGCACGGCGTAACATTCGAGTAGGCTTCGCCGCAGAGCGGAATTAAATATGGGTTTGGCCGCAATCCTTGGGCTTTACTTGCTGAGCGCCGGTTGGTCACCTCCGGCGGTCCGTGGACCTCTGCTGCAAACCGCGGGCCAGTCGCCCGCAGCAACCCCGTCAGAGAAGTCCACGCCTTCGCCAAGTGGTCAGACGGCGAATCCTCCAGCTCAAGCCAAGCCATCTGCCTCGAGGCCCCGCCATCGGAAGAAGACGCCTTCGAATTGCTCGAACGCCCCAACTGCGCTGAATACCGCGGTCGCCAAGCCTGTTGATTCTTCGAATTCGACGGACCCTGGGTCGACTAACGCTGGTTCAACGATATGCAGGCGCTAAGGCTTCAAAACCTTGTCCACCACCCAAGAAAGTTGTTCGCAACGGCGGATCGAACGAACCCGAGGTTCAACTAACGGGCGGCACAACCGCTCAACGGGCCTCGGACAAGTCCTCGACCGAGCAACTCAAGGCAGCGACCGAAGAGAACCTGAAAAAAGCTGCGGGACTCCAGCTCAGCTCCAGCCAGCAGGAGATGGTGAATCAGATCAAGGAGTTCATGGAGCAGTCAAAGGCGGCCGTCGCTGCGGGTGATCTGGAGCGTGGGCACAATCTCGCCTTGAAAGCTAATTTGCTTTCCGACGAGCTGGTTAAACCCTGAACCGGCACCTGGCAATTTCCAGCTAGTGTTGATCGCTTACCTTCTCAACCAGATCTCCACTCTTCGGTTTTTTTGCCGTCCTTCGGGAGTGTCGTTCGAGGCCACGGCAAGTTGCGAGCCGAATCCCACCACCGTAGCCGCCTTCACGCCCCGCTGCTCAAATTGCTGCGCCACGGCGGCGGCCCGAGCTTTCGACAGATTCTCGGTGGCTTCCTTGCTGTCGTCAAAACCCAAAAGCACCAGGTTGTCGCCGCTATAGTGCAGGTCTCTAACAAATGTAACGACCCGGGTGAGATCAGCCACAGCTTTATTGTCGAGCTCTGAGCTGCCCTCGCGGAAACGGAAATCGAGCGACAACCGGTCGTAGCCGCTGGTCAGGCGACGATAATCTGCAGGCACCGCTCTCGAGCCGGCAGCGGCCGCGGCCGCCGAGACGTTCTGGCCCACGAAGCCGATTTCCGCTACGATGTTTTGCCCCATGCTGGAGAGAGCAAAGTCGACAAATCTGCGAGTCAGTTCGTGGCGGGGGTTCGCGGCCGTATAAAGGAACAAACGCCGCGAAAGAGCATAGTCCTCGGTGGCCACGGTAAAGGGAGTAGGCAAGAGCGCCGCGGCGCCGTTCTCGTAAACCGCGATGGCTCTCGTCTCCTGTATGTAAGGCAGCCCAATGAAACCGATCCCGTTGGGATCCTGGGCGACGGAATCGGAGAGCTTGCGGCTGTCTTCGATACGCCTCGCAGAGGGTGCAAACGCAGCCTCGCCGAGCACAAGCGTCCTGAATGTGTCGGAGGTTCCCGACTTGTCGTCGCGAGCATAAAGGTGTATGGCGGCGTCGGGCCCGCCCACTTGCTGCCAATTCCCGATCTCACCTTTGAAGATTTGCGCGATCTGATCTTTTTCCAGCGCCTCCACTGGATTCTTTCTGCTGACGATAACGGCAATCCCGTCCAACCCAAGAATGTGTTCGCACGCAGGAGAAGTCATGTCTCCGAGACCGGCTAACTGCGCCGCTTCGTCAGTTTTGATTCTTCGAGAGGCCATACCGATATCAGCTCGGCCATTGGTCAGGTCTTGAAAGGCCACAGCCGAGCCGTGGGCATGAATCTCAATCACTTTGGGAGCACGATCACCGGGCAGGACGCCCTGCACACGCACTTCGTCATCCCGATCCCCGGGGAGGGTTTTCACTTGCGTAGCTCCCTGCTGCTTGAGAAACTCTTCTGCCAGCGCGGGTGCCAGACCCTCTCCGATCGTGTTAGACCCGCTCAGCCTGAGAATAATGTCGTCCGGGCTGATCTTTGAACGGCCACCCGGTCTGCCCAGCCGGAGCCAGAAAAGCCCGCCCAAGCAGGCCAGAAGCAGGGCCCCGATGGTGGCAGTCACGGGCGTTAGAATCTTGCGTGCCGGCATAGAGTGTTTTCCGGACTCAGAGGTCGAGACCGCTTCCAAATGTGCTCAATGATTTTATCCCAGTGCGAAAGCGTGTGCACCCCTCGCCGCCGCTGCTAGATGAGATGCGTGAGGAGTTCTTCTCCACCGTTACTTCCCTTTCGCCCGCGCCGCGTTCACCTTGTTCAGTAGATCCTGTGACATGGCCTGCACCGGACCGGAAATCTTCACGGCCTCGGTCAACACCTCCCGGGCTTCGTTCACCCGGCTAAGCTTGGCGTAGGCAAAACCCAGACGATAAAGCGCGATGGAGTATTGCTGATCGTCTTGCCCTTTCAGCAATTCTGCCGCTGACTTCAGTTCTGGGATTGACGCTGCCGTCTTGTCTTGCTTGAGGTAGGCGTTTCCCAAGATCGAATGCGCCACCCCCGCCGATAGTTTGCGCGATTTATCGGCATCGGGTTCATCTGCCTTGGCGACCGCAATCGCCTTCTGCGAATAGGTCACCGCCTTGGCAACGCTGCCCAGGCTTGGGATCGTCAACATAAGATCCCGCCAGAAGCAGCAAGGCAGGCAGCGAGTTAGGATTCGCCGCCAACGTTTTCTCTCCGTAAGCGACCAGCCGCGCCTGATCGTTCAACTGCCCGGCGCCCAGCGTATACATGGCGTAGCTTGAGACTTGATCCTGAAACTTCGAGTCCGGAAACGCCGCGGAGAACTTCTCGATGTCGGCCATCCGAAGTTTCGCATCATTCTCGCCGGCAATCACATTGAAACCTGCCGACTCCAGAAAATCGCAGTTGTTCTTGGCCGCGCTCTTCTCTTCCTCCACCTGCCGGCTGAAATCGTCGTCGCTCAGGCCTTCCGGCTTGGGTTGCTTGCCGATGGAGCTGCAGACCGCCCCTCCCCTCGCCGCATAGTCGATCAACTTCGCGTTGTCCTTCGCCTGCTGCGCGATGCTGGCCTGTGACACCAGGATATCGAGGTTCCGCGGAGCCCCGGCCAGAGCCTTGTCTCCGTATTCAAGCGCTTTGTTCAAGTCGCCCGTGGCCTGGTACGTCTGCGAAATCTGCCAGTTCCCATAAGCCACGGCCGCCGGGTTCGACGAATATTTCTGCACGAAGTCCTGGTACATGGCGAGCTTCTTCGCCGCGTCTTGCTCGTTCGAAATGGCCTGCAGATCATGGTCTTCGGGCGTGCCCGCGGGAATCACGATCTTGTCCGCTTGAGCATCGGCTCGCGGCACGCTAAAGAAAAAGCAGAAGACAACAACCAGCACCAGCGACCCTGCATAACGTTTCATAGGTCACCTCCGCATCGAGCAAGAACGGATATCCATTCCAAACAGCAGGCGAATCCTAGCGCTGAACGCAGGCCGGAAGCAAGGGTGAGCGAGTGGTCAGTGGCCAGTGGTCAGCGATCAGTAACCGCCGTTGGAAGACGAGCAGCAGGGTTTTACTGGCCATTGGCCACTGACCACTGACCACTTTTCTCCGCCGCGCGTCCTCTTCAGTTAAATTAAAGAGCATGCGCGCCATCCTCGGCCAGCGTCCGCTGCGTTTCGTCTTTGCCGCCAACGTGATCTCCATGTTGGGCAGCGGGATGAACTCGGCCGCCGTGGCCTGGTACATCCTCGAAGCCACGCACTCGGAAATGGCGCTCGGCACCTTCGCCGTTCTGCAGACCATTCCCGCCATGCTCATGCTTCCCTTCACCGGAGTCCTCATCGACCGCGAAGATCGCCGCCGCCTGGTCATGTGGCTCGATGCCGTGCGCGCGGTGATCATCGTGACCGTGGCCATCCTCGCGTTTCGGCACCGCGTGCAGATCTGGCAACTCTACTTGATGAACACGCTCGTCGCCGCCGGTTTCTGGATGTTCTGGCCAACCATCACCGCGCTCATCCAGGAACTCACGCCCGAAGGCCAATTCGTGCAGTCGAATACATTTCTCTTAGCCGGGATTCAAGGCGGATGGCTCATCGCCGGCTCCATCGTCGGCTTCATGTACAACCACATCGGCCTCGGCGGCGTGCTGCTGATCGACGTTTCCACCTACGTGGTCTCGTTCCTGTGCTATTTCGGCGTGCGCAAGGGACGCCACGTCGTGTTGCGCCCCGAAGAGTTGCGCGCCGACATTCTCGCCGCTGAAACTCAGCTTGAGCGCTTCTGGCGCGAGATGCGCGAGGGCTTGCACTTTCTCCGCGACCATCGCTCCGTCGTTCTGCTCGGCGTCAGTTGGGCTCTGTTTCTCGGCGCCATGATCACCGGAGTCGTGGTCACCCCCTCGCTGAGCGAGCGCGTTTTCCACGCCGGCGCCGTCGGCTACGGATGGCTCAACGCCGGCTGGGGCACCGGCGCATTTCTCAGCGCCTTGTATGCTCCCGCCGTGATCGCCAGCCTCGGCGGCCGCCGATCGGTTGCCTTCTCCATGGCGCTGCTGGCTGCGTGCGTAGTCTGCGCTCCAGTTTCGCACTGGCTGGTCGCCGCGATACTGCTCTATGGATTGATGGGATCAGCCCGCGGCGTCGGCGGCATCGCCATGAACACCAGCCTCATGGAGATGGTCCCGCAACATCTGATGGGACGCGTGCAAAACGCGTTCTACTTCTGCGGAACGTTTCTCCAGCTGGTGCTCGCGCTCAGCGTTGGCGCGGTCGCGCACAAAGTCAGCCTGGTCGCGGCGTTCGCGATCCTCGCCTGCGTCTACGGGCTTGGCGTTCGTGGCCGCCAGTTGGCCGGTGGGAACGGCCGCCGCGGTAGAAGAAGTCAGCGCAGTGGAATGAGATCGATCACCACACAAACTTAGAGGGAACCATCGCGATGTCATCCCGACAGCGCGCGCTCTGCTTCGCGCGCGGAGGGATCTCCGCCAGCACGATCGTGGAGCGTTAGCCTGAGACGCGACTGCTGCTAACTGCCTCGCCTCTGTGGTAAATCCAAGCCTTCCGCTGTTATTCTTTCCCCTTCCAAGGAGCACTCATGTCCTCTGACCTGCAGGGCCGTAACGCCGTCGTCTTCGGAGTCGCCAACAAGCGCTCGATCGCCTGGTCCATCGCCCAGGGACTGCACGCCGCCGGCATGAAGCTCGCCATCACCTACCAGAACGAGCGTCTGGAGCAGGAAGCGAGAGACCTCATCCTCTCTCTGCCCGGCGCCGAAGGCTACATGTGCGACGTCAGCAAAGACGAAGAAATCGACCGCCTCTTCGCCACGCTCAAAGAGCGCCACGGCAAGCTGCACGCGCTGGTGCACTCGGTAGCCTACGCTCCCGCCGAAGAACTGAAGGGAGAATTCGTCAACACCACGCGCGAGGGCTTCCGCATCGCGCACGATGTAAGCGTGTATTCGCTGATCGCAGTCTCGCGCGCCGCAGCCCCGCTCATGGAAGACGGCGGCTCCATCATCACCATGACCTACTACGGCGCAGAAAAAGTTGTGCCGCACTACAACGTGATGGCCGTCGCCAAGGCTGCGCCTCGAGTGCAGCGTGCGCTACCTCGCCAGCGACCTCGGGAAAAAGAAGAATCCGCGTGAATGCCATTTCCGCCGGGCCCATCAAGACCCTCGCTGCGCGCGGCATTTCCGGCCTCAGCGACATGCTGAAATCCCACGCCGAGCGCGCCCCGCTAGGCCGCAACGTCGACGTAAACGAAGTCGGCTCGACCGGAGTCTTTCTCGCCTCCGACGCCAGCAGCGGCATCACCGGCGAAGTGATCTACGTAGATTGCGGCTACAACATCATGGGATTTTAAGCGGGCTATCGCCGGCACCGGGATCAAGGAGACATAGACCGAGTCCATCTCAGTCTCTGGTTCCAATCGGTGCTACGGCGATATTTCAACAGTTACACAGCGGAGGATCCGATCCTCCCGAGATTGGGGACCGACGACCGCGCACCCACAGGGTCAGGTAGGTCTCGTGGAAGTCTGGGCGCCGGGCGATGCAACTCCATGGGCAAATCGCCCAGGTGACGCACGGAACGCCTGATACCGCTCAGGGTAATTGTCACCCTCCGGAGCGCTGGAACGCCCGACGGTCCCACCTTAAACGTTCCGACTGAAACCAGGACGGTTACGGCGGTCAGGTTCTTGGCTTCAAAGTCGGCCTCGACGCACATGGGAGGATCGCGCCTGTCATCCGTCGCAGGACTCCCGTTCTGTTCCCCGCAGTCGTTCACTTCCCACTTGATCGGTGCGCCTCCCCCTTCGTTCTTCAGGAAAAATTCCAGACTCACATTCGGCAAGCTTCGATCAAATGAAGACACTGTTAGGCTCTTTGCGCGGCGAATAGCAGCTTGTTTCCGTCTTATTGGTTGACAACGGTTGCGCCCACAGAGCAGACGGTCAGCAGCAGAACGCCGGGACGAGAATCATTTGCCGCATGCCTCTATTAGACACCTCACGGCTCAGAGAAGCGCACACTTTTAAGGTGACGACCACGGATTTTAGAGTGGTCACTGAAACCAGATTGTCGAAACGGAGGCCGTTATACTCAAAACCCTTGCGCGTCAACAAGCAGACCTAGTCGCTGATCCTGATCCGCCGCCCGCTCTCCCCGTCCCGCTCCAGCGAAATCTCCACATCCCGCTCCCGCACGCAACCGCGGAAATTTCTCTCCCCACTCAATCAGCAGAATGCTGTTCTCGGCACGCAGATCATCCAGCCCCAGCGTCTCCAATTCGCGCGGCGTGTCCACGCGGTACAGATCGATGTGGTAGAGATTGGCTCGCGGCCCGCGATACTCGTGCACCAGCGTGAAGGTGGGACTGGTGACGTCTTCTTCGGCAGCCGCTTCGAAGCCCGCCGCGATTCCCTTGACCAGCGTGGTCTTCCCCGCGCCCAGATCGCCGCGCAGCAGCACCAGCTTCGGCGGCGCGAGCAACTCTGCCAGCGTGCGCCCGAAGGCAATCGTTTCCTCGGCAGAGTGTGTGGTGATTTCCCGCGTCATCTCCGAACTGGTCGCGGCACGCGCCACACCAGATCAGTATAACGGGAGAGCGGCGCTTCAGGCCGCGTAGCGCGAGTGCCTGCAGCCCTTCAGCGGTCGCGAGTCGCAC
The DNA here is from genome assembly GCA_963770235.1 of uncultured Acidobacteriaceae bacterium. Classification (GTDB taxonomy): domain Bacteria; phylum Acidobacteriota; class Terriglobia; order Terriglobales; family Acidobacteriaceae; genus Sulfotelmatobacter. Next base: position 67,423 of record CAVYOW010000014.1, read on the forward strand.
TCTAGATCGTCTTCGGCACGTTGAATACGCGGACGACTTCAGGCCCAGCAGACTCCGGTCCACCACGTGATCGAGCGACGTGCGCAGGCGGCGGTGGTCGTCGTCCTCGAGCGCAACGAAGCGGAACGGCTGCAGCACGCCATCCGTCGTCTTCCGCGTGGGGCTGAGGATCTCCGCCATGCCGTGCACCGGGCCGGATTGCGTCTGAAAGGCAACTTCGACGAAGTCGCCCTGCGCCAGCGGATGCGGCAGTTGCAGCAGGCCACCGGTCGCGGAAATGGTTTGGAGTTTAGCTTTGGTGCGCCGGCCGTCTTCTAATCGAATCGCAGCCAGGACAGAATCTCCTAGCTGGACCCGGGCCGCGCGCCGCGAAGGGTGCGGTTGGGGGAAGTGGGTCATAATCTATCTGCACTATCGCACGCGTCCCAGTAGGTAATAGGTTACGGAAGCCGACTGTCCGGATTCCCGCGCTGCTAGCCTGTTTCGGAGCCGCCAAAGCTCGTGCAACACGAAGCACTTAGCTCGCGCATTTACTATTGATAATGTCCTTCACAGCGACAGCGAAAGATTCTAGGACGACCGCGAGAGTGCCCAATGTTCTCGTTCGTAGCGGCGGCGTTTACGATGTTCCTGACGGAGTGACGTCCACCCTCGGAGGATCATCATGAGTCGATTCTGCATCACCAGTTTCGGTAGCATCCGTACTTGCGTTTGCCTTGTTCGCAGCCGCACATTGCCAAGGCCAGACTGCGCCTGCGCAACTCACGTCCCACTCCGCGTCGGCATCGTTGGCCTGGTTCACGGACACGTCCAGGGATTCCTGCGAGCAGTCGCTCCACAGTCCCGCGATTGAGATCGTCGGCGATTGCCGAGCCCGACGGGCAACTCGCTTCGCGCAATACGCGACGCGGTACGGCTTCGATCCGAGCGTTACTTTTTCACCGACCTGGAAGCAAATGCTCGCTCAAGGCGCATCCGCAAGCCGTTCTGGTTTACACGAATACTTACGATCACCGGCGCGTGGTGGAGATCTGCGCCCGGCACGGCGTCCACGTCATGATGGAAAAGCCGCTGGCCGTCAGCTTCGAGGATGCGCTGGCGATCGAGAAAGCGGCACATCTCGGCAAGATTCAGGTTCTGGTCAATTACGAGACCACCTGGTACCCCAGCAACCGCGCCGCATACGACCTGGTGCACGAAAATGCGCTCGGCGACGTGCGCAAGGTCGTGGTGCACGACGGCCACAGCGGTCCGAAAGAAATCGGCGTCGGGCCCGAGTTCCTGGCCTGGCTCACCGATCCCAAACTCGATGGCGGCGGCGCCCTGTTCGACTTCGGATGCTACGGCGCCGACCTGATGACCTGGCTGATGGACGGCCAACGCCCGCAGACCGTCACAGCCGTCACGCAGCAGATCAAGCCCGACATTTACCCGCGAGTGGACGATGAAGCGACGATCATCCTGACTTATCCCAAAGCGCAGGCCATCGTGCAGGCCTCGTGGAACTGGCCTTTCGAGCCGCAAAGATATGGAAGTCTACGGGCAGACGGGATACGTGATCACGGTGCAGCGGGATGACATTCGCGTGCGCGCGCAACGCAGGTGCGCGGCCAAGCCAGAACAGCCATGAAGAGCAGGTCGCAGCCGAAGCCGTGCCCGCCCCCTACGATAACTCGCTGTCTTATCTCAGGGCAGTGGTCGTGAACGGAATGAAGCCGGACGGACCTTCATCCCTCGAAATCAATCTCACCGTGACGGAGATTCTCGACGCCGCGCGGCGTTCCGCGACTTCAGGAAAGACCATTCGCTTGCCGGCGTCGAGATGGAACCGCGAGCGCGTTTCAGCCGCTCCAGCTCACCAGCTTCTCCCGCGCCGTCTTTCGCGTGCGCCCGAAAGCCTCCGGCAGTCCCTGCAGAAGATCGGTCGCAACCAGCGAGTGCTCACCCACCTGCTCGCGCATCACGTCGCCGGCAAGCCCGTGCAGATGCACCGCCGCAAGCACCGCCGCAAAGCACGTCTGTCGAATGCTGTGCCATCAATCCCGCAACCATTCCCGTAAGAATGTCTCCCGTGCCACCGGTCGCCATGCCAGGATTCCCCGTCGTGTTCACCCAGGCTTCGCCGTCCGGCCGCACCACCAGCGTGCGATGCCCTTTGAGCACGACGATCAGTTCGTGCTCGCGCGCGAACTTCCGCGCCACTCCCAATCGATCTTTCTGCACATCCGCAATCGTGCATCCGACCAGCCGCGCCATCTCTCCCGGATGCGGAGTGATCACCAGCGTCCGGCCCTTGCCGTTCAATTTCATCGGTGCGGCCCTCAAACGCATTCAGGCCGTCGGCGTCCACAACCATGGGCAGTCGAAGCCGCGCAACCAGACTCCGCACCATCTCTGCAGTCTGCGAGTCCCGCGAAATTCCCGGCCCGATCGCGAGCACGGTCTTCCCTTTCGCCAACTCCTCGATCCGATCCCGCGCGCTGGTCGAGATCGTGCCCGCATCCGTCTCGGGCAAGGGCTCGGTCATCAACTCGGGATGAAATCCGGCGACGGTTCCCAGCACCGACCTCGGCGTCGCCACCGTCGAAAGCCCGGCTCCCGCGCGCAACACAGCCATCCCCGCCATCGCCGCTGCTCCAGCTTTCCCGAGCGATCCTCCAACCACCAGCACGTGCCCGTAGTTGCCCTTGTTCGACTCTGCCGGACGCGGCCCAATCAGCCGTGCAATGTCACGTGCCGTAATCACGTTCAATTGCAGCGCCGAAACAATCGCCTCTTCCGGCGACCCGATCTCAGCCACAAAGGTAGGCCCCGCCGTCAACAGACTGAACACATGCGCCGGACGCGGAGCGGTAAAAGTAACAATGGCGTCAGCCCTGGCAATCGTCCCGCTTTGTTGGGCTCATTGCGTCAGCATCTGCGCCGGAAGGAATGTCCACCGCGATCACAGGAACATGGCTCGCATTCATGATCGCGATTGCGTCGGCATAGAGTCCGCTCACCGGAGGCTTGAAGCCAGTGCCCAGCACCGCATCCAGATACAAGTCTCCGTGCAGGGAAAGCTGCACTCGCTCACTCTTCAACTCTTCGCTGGAATGCACCGCGATTGCCGGAGACGGTAACTTGGCAAACATGGCAGCCGCATCGCCCCGCAGGTCGCCGGGATCCGCCAGCAGGATCACCTGGACTTTCTTCCCTTGCTGATGCAGCCGCCGCGCCGCCACAAAGCCGTCGCCGCCGTTGTTCCCCTTGCCGCAGAAAACCACGATCCGACCTGCCGCAGCATAGTGCGCGAGCACGTAGTCGGCGACCGCCGTACCCGCGTTCTCCATCAGCGTAAGCGAAGGCACGCCGAAGCGCTCGGTGGTAGCGCGATCGATGCCTCGCATCTCTTCTGCGGAAACGATTTTCATAAAATCAGTGGCCAGTATTCAGTGTTCAGTGACCAGTGGCCAGTGAAACACTCTGCACTATTTGTTTGCCTTTCACTGGTCACTGACCACTGGCCACTGACCACTTTCTTTCCGACTATAAAACAAAAGCCCTCCGCGCCGTGCGAAGGGCTTTTGACTTTTCTGGCCACTAGCCACTGATCACTGGCCACTGCCCTTCTGCAGCGCCTGCACCCGGCTGTGCTTCACGCTGTAGCTGAAGTACACGATCAAGCCGATGAGAAGCCAGCCGATCAGCCGGATCCAGTTCCATATTCCCAGGTTGTAGCATCATGTACCCGTTCGCGAGCACGCCGAGGATCGGAACCAGCGGTACCCACGGCGTACGGAACGGCCGCGGCTGGCTGGGATTGGTATAGCGCAACACCATCACGGAAATCGACACAATCACAAACGCCAGCAGCGTACCGATGTTCACCATCTTCCCAATTTCGTCAATCGGCGTGACGCTGCCCACGATCGCCGCCAGCAAGCCCACCAGAATCGTGTTCTTCCACGGCGTGCGGAACTTCGGATGCACAGCGGCGAAGAACTTCTTCGGCAAAAGGCCGTCATTGGCCATGGAATAGAGCACTCGAGTTTGGCCGAGCAACATCACCAGCATCACGCTGGTCAGCCCAGCCAGCGCACCCAGCGTAATGATGTTCGCCGCACGGGTAGACCCCGGTCCAGGAATGCAACCGCGACCGGCGCTTCGATGTTGATCTGCTGCCAATGCACCATACCCGTCAGCACGCCGGCCACGGCAATATACAAGACCGTACAGATCGCCAGCGAAGCGATCATGCCGATGGGCAAATCGCGCTGCGGATTCTTGGCTTCCTGCGCGGTGGTCGAGACGGCATCGAAACCAATGTAGGCGAAGAATATGTAGGCTGCGCCCTGCCAGATCCCGCTCATGCCGTGCGGCGCGTAGGAGTGCCAGTCCATTCCCCAGTTTGCGCGGTTGATGTAGTGAGAGCCCAGCCCGATCACGAACAGTACGACCGACACCTTAATTACGACGATCGCCAGCGTTAAACCGCGCGCTCTCTTTGATGCCAACCACCAGAATCGCCGTAATCACCAGCGCGATGAGGAAGGCCGGGAGGTTCAAACCGATCTCCGTCCCAAACAGATGTGGCGCGCCCAGCAGATCGTGCGCCCGCTGCAACAATTCAGGAGACTGCGCGCCTACGATCGCAGTCACTTTATCGAGGAAATGTCTGCGTGCCCGGCACCAGCGAGGAATCTGACGCCTGCGCCATCTGCCGCGCAACAACATTCTCCGCCGTCTTCAGCGCCGTCCAGTGATCGTAGGCCAGCCACAGCGGCATCTTGATATGGAAGATATTCAGCAGCTCGATGAAGTGGTTCGACCAACCCGAAGAGACCGTGCTGGCGCCCATGGCGTATTCCAGCGTGAGGTCCCAGCCGATAATCCACGCCAGCAACTCGCCCAGCGTGGCGTAGGCGTAGGTGTAGGCGCTGCCCGCCAGCGGAATCATGGCCGCGAACTCGGCATAGCACAGTCCCGCAAACGCGCATCCCAACCCGGAGAGAACGAACGACAACGTCAGCCCCGGACCGGCATACTGCGCGCCCAGCCCCACCATTACAAAGATGCCCGCCCCGATGATCGCGCCCACGCCCAGCGCGGTGAGCTGGAAAACTCCCAGCGTCCGTTTGAGGCTGTGCTCGCCCGTCTCGCGGGCTTCCTCCATCAGCAGGTTCAGCGGCTTGGTTGCGAACAGATTTGCCATTCGTTTGGTTTCTCCTTGGCGCTACGCTTACGTGCGCTTCGCTTCCGCGCTCCTCGACCACGCGTAATATACCGGGATGCCCAGCAGCACCACAATCAGCCCCGGCCACGTGAATTGCGGTTTGTAGCGCAATAGTACGACATCGATAAATAAAGCCATCACAATATAAATCGCCGGCAGCACCGGATAACCCACCGCCCGATAGGGCCGCGGCGCGTCGGGATGCGTTCGCCGCAGCACGAACAACCCCACAATCGTCAGAATGTAGAACACCAGCACCGCGAAGATAATGTAATCGAGAAGCTGCCCGTAGCTACCCGAAACGCACAGCAGGCACGCCCACACCATCTGCACCATCAGCGAAACCGCCGGCGTCTTGTACGTGGGATGCAGCTTGGCCACGCTGCGGAAGAACAGCCCATCCTTCGCCATGGCGTAGTAGACGCGCGCGCCGGAAAGAATCAGCCCGTTGTTACAGCCGAAGCTGGAGATCAGAATGGCCGCCGCCATCAGCAGTCCGCCGACGGCCCCCAACATCTGAGTCATCACCGCCGTCGCAACGCGGTCTTCCGCGGCATACTTGATTCCGCGTCCCAGAATCGTTGCCGCTCCCGCTGCGCTCCGTCCAGCGGCAAAGCCATCAGATAAATGAAATTACAGGCAATGTAGAGCGCGATCACCACACCCGTACCCACCGCCAGCGACAGCGGCAGGTTGCGGCTGGGATTCTTTACTTCGCCCGCCGTGAACGTCACATTGTTCCAGGCATCCGCGGAAAACAGCGAACCCACCTGCGCCACTGCCAGAATGGTCAGCGTGCCCACCATCACGATCGGGCCGCCCACTCCCACTTGCACGGCATGCTGCGCGCCCCATCCCGCATTCCGCCAGAAATGTCCGCTGAAGTTTGTTGCCAGCGCCTGCGCATTTCGCCCCAGCGCCAGGCCGAGCAGCACCAGCCCCAGCAATGCCGGGACCTTGGCCGCGGTAAACACATTCTGAATGAGCGACTCCGGTTTTCAGCCCAAAGATATTCACCACCGAGAGAAAAACCACGAGCAGGATGGCCACCAGGTTCTGCGTGTTGATTCCCACATCCATGTTGCCCAGAACCATGGGCCCCAGACGGATCGGCGGAACTTTCCAAATGTGCAGGATCCAACTGGAGGACGAAATTGCGGGAAAGAAGACTCCCAGAAACTTGCCAAAAGCCACACCCACCGCCGCAATCGTCCCCGTCTGAATCACCAGAAAAAAGGTCCAGCCATAGAGAAACCCCCACAACGGCCCCAGCGCCTCGCGCAGATAAACGTACTGCCCGCCGGCCCGCGGCATCATCGCCGCCAGCTCGCCATAGCTGAGCGCGCCAACGATGGTCATGAACCCCGCCACCGCCCACGCCCCAATCAGCAGCGCCGGCGAGTCCACTTCGCGTGCAATCTCCGCCGAAACAATAAAGATGCCCGAGCCGATCATCGATCCCATGACCAGCATGGTGGCGCTAGTCAGGCCCAGGCCCTTGACCAGTTCCTTATCTTGAGAACTATGAAGTTCCCAGTCGCTGCCTGCGATTGGCTGCGTTGTCGGTGTACCCAGGATCCCCCCAAGAATTCGGTAGCGCCGGCGGCCCGCCGGCTTTCCCTTCGGCAAGCTCAGGGCAGGCAGCAAGGGCACCTTGCCCCCGCTTGTCCCGAAGCTTATCGAAGCCCCATGACTTTACCTCAGAATGCGGAAAAATTCCTCTGCTGATTTCCGGGGATCCCGTAACAGATCAGATATCACCGCCACGGAATCAGCCCCGGCCTCAATCACGGAAGCGGCATTGGCACGAGTAATCCCCCCAATGGCCACCAGCGGCTTGCGGGTCAACCGCCGCGCCCGGCGCACCCCTTCGAGCCCCACCACCGGATCAGGCTGGTCTTTGCTGGAGGTAGAAAACACGGGCCCAATGGCAAGGTAGTCCGCCGAAGTCTGATCCACTTCCTTCACCTGCTCTGGATTGTGCGTGGAAACTCCAAGCCATCGCGGACCAATGATTCCACGAACCGACTCCGGCGACAGATCATCCTGCCCGACATGAACCCCGTCAAACTCCGCCACCAGGCACAAATCCGCCCGGTCATTCATGATCAGCCGCAAGCTGTGGCGCGGGCGCCCTCGCCCGCGACCGCCGGCGCAATTCGCGAGCCTGCTCCAGCATAACGCGCGCATCCCCGCTCTTATTGCGGTATTGCAGCAGCGTGCACCCGCCGGCAATGAGCTCCTCCGCGAAAACCGCCAATTCATCAGTCGTGGAAAAGAACGCCGCGTCCACGACGGCGTAAAGACGCGGAACAGAGATCACGCCGCCGAATCCTTCTTGCCAGCCGCCAGAAATCGCTCGATAAACCCCGTATCAAACTTCCCCGCGCGAAAGTCCGGATCGGCAAGAATCTTCCGGTGCAGCGGAATCGTCGTGTACACGCCCTCGACGATAAACATCTCCAGCGCCCGCGACATGCGCGAGACCGCCTCATTGCGGTCCTTGCCTCGCACAATCAACTTGGCAATCAGCGAGTCGTAATAAGGCGGAATCACGCCCTCCGTATAAGCCGCCGTGTCCACCCGCACGCCGGTCCCTCCCGGCGGATGAAATGCCGTAATCTTCCCCGCCGACGGCGTGAACTTCTCCGGATGCTCCGCATTGATCCGGCACTCGATGGCATGCCCGCGATGCACAATCGGACCCTGCAGCACGTCCCGCATGTGCGCCCCGGCCGCGATCATGATCTGGCTCTTCACCAGATCCACATCCGTCACCATCTCCGTCACCGGATGCTCCACCTGGATCCGCGTATTCATCTCGATGAAGTGCAACTGTCGGTCCTGATCCATCAAAAACTCGATCGTCCCCGCGTTCGTGTAGCCGATCTCCGCCAGCGACTTGCACAATACCCCGCCGATCTGATCGCGCAACTCCGGGGTGACCTGGGTCGAGGGCGATTCTTCCAGCAACTTCTGATGCCGCCGCTGGATCGAGCATTCCCGCTCTCCCAGGCTCACCACGTTGCCATGCTCATCGGCCAGCACCTGGAACTCGATGTGCCGCGGATGCTCGACATACTTCTCCATGTACAAATCGCCATTGCCGAACGCGCCCGCCGCCTCCGACTGCGCCGCCTTGAACAACCCCGGCAGTTCCTCCTCGTTGCGCACAATGCGCATGCCGCGTCCGCCGCCGCCCGCCGACGCCTTCATAATCACCGGAAAGCCCACCTGCCGCGCCCACTCCACGGCTTCGCCTTCGGAGGCAATGATCCCATCCGAACCCGGCAGAATCGGCACGCCCGCCTGTTTCATGGCCGCGCGCGCCTTTTCCTTTTCCCCCATCAGCCGCATCACCTCGGGCCGCGGCCCGATGAACTTGATCCCGCTGGTCTCGCACACCTCGGCAAAGTTGGCATTCTCCGCCAGCAATCCATAGCCGGGATGAATCGCGTCCACGTTGGCGATCTCGGCCGCGCTGATCACCGCCGGAATATTCAGGTAGCTCAGCCCCAGTTGCGGCGGCCCAATGCAGATGGCTTCGTCGGCAAAGCGCACCGGCAGGGAATGCCGGTCCGCCTCGCTGTAAATGGCGACCGTGCGGATGCCAAGCTCCTTGCACGCGCAAATAACGCGCAGCGCAATTTCTCCGCGATTCGCAATCAGGATCTTCTTAAACATTTCAGATCAAATGTGGGGACAGCCGCCTCGGCTGTCCGCCGGGCGCGGCCCGACTCCGCTAACTGCGCCTCCTCAGACGCAAAAGGCGCGCGAGGTGCGCGCCTGGTTAAAGAAAGTATTGTCACGCCACGTCTCACTTCTTCGCCCGGATGGCAAACAACTCCTGCCCATACTCAATCGGCTGGCCGTTGCTCCCCATCTTCTTCACGATCTCGCCGGCCACGTCCGACTCAATCTCATTCAGCAGCTTCATCGCCTCGACGATGCACAGCACCTGCCCCACTTCCACCACATCCCCGACCTTTGACGAAAGGCGGCGCACCCGGCGAGGGCGCTTCGTAGAACGTCCCCACGATCGGAGACTTCACTATGTGCAGGTCTTCTTCCGGCGCCGGCGCACTCGGAACCGGCGGCGCGACTGGAGCAATCGCATCTGAAGTCTGCCGCGGCTCCGCGACAGATCCGCCCGCCGGCCGGGGCATCTCCCCGTGCGCATACACCACGGTGTGCTCACCAGCCCGCTTGATCTTCACCTTGACATCGCCGCGCTCCAACTCGAACTCGGCAATGTCTTTTTCGATTAAGAACTCGATGAGTTCTTTCAGCTCTTTTTGATTCATTCGTGTACGGTGGGACCGCTCGCCACTCTGCTCCGCACCGGACGCAGCGAGACTGGTCGTCCTGAATCTAAGAAGACCTAAACTGCCAGGAAATCCTTGCTGGTCGGAGTCAGCACTTCACAGCCGCCTTCGCTGACGGCCACCATGTCCTCGATCCTCACGCCCCATTTGCCGGGGAAGTATACTCCCGGCTCAATCGTGATGACCATGCCCGGCTTCAACACTTCCCTCTGCCCGGCGGCAACCCTGGGCGCTTCGTGGATCTCCAACCCGACTCCGTGCCCGGTGGAATGCGTAAAATAGCGCCCTAACCCGGCCTTGCGCAATACCTTGCGCGCCGCCGCGTCGACTTCCCCGGCGCTGATGCCCGGCCGCACCGCCGCAATCGCGGCTTCCTGCGCCTCCCGCACCGACTCGTATGCGTTGCGCGCTTCCTCTGGAGCCGCACCCACCCACACAGTGCGGGTCTGGTCTGAGCAATAACCAGCGAGTATAACACCGAAATCGCAGACCACGAATCCTCCCGGACGCGATCACTTGCTCGGAAGCTCTGCCGTGAGGCAGTGCCGACCTCGCCCCCGAAGCGATGATGGTAGGAAACGACATCTCCTCCGCCCCCGCCCGCCGCGCCGCATACTCCATCTCCGCCGCCACCTCGCACTCTTTGACCCCCGGTCGCAACACTTCGAGCGCCCGGTCGAACAGAGTCGCTCCCAACTGTCACCGCCGCTCGGATCAGTCCAAGTTCGTCGTCATCCTTAACCATGCGCGCCCGCTCCACCAGCGCGGGCGCATTCCGTAACCGCACGCCGGAGGGCAGCAAATCGGCCAGCCGCTTTCTTTCCGCCACCGTGAGGTGTTCGGCTTCAATCCCGATCGTCCATCCCTTCGCCTCGCTTTCGGCGGTCTGCAATCCGCTCTCCAAGCGCGTTCAGTAGCGCCTTGCGCGCGATGATCACTTTCGCGCCCTTCACCTCCTCACGCCGCCTGCGTGTCATAGCGAACGTCGGTGAAGAAGGTGCTCCCGGCTTCCTCCACCAGCAGCAGACCCGCGCTCCCGGTAAAGCCGCAAAGATATCGAATGTTGGGAAGATGGCTGACCAGCAATCCGTCAAGCCGGCTTGAAGCGAGGCGCTTGCGAAGCTCGTTCTGGCGAAGCTTGTAATCCATTCCCAAGGGCGAGTGTATCAGCCGCAGAAGGAAGACATCCTCTGTAGATTCATAAGAGGAAGTTGCGATCTTGGCGTCCGCAGAGACGGTAGAATATCCGCCATGTTGCTTCTCATTGCAATATTGTTCATGTACCTGAAGGACAATGCACCATGGTGGTCCGTGCAACCGTCTGTAAGCGATGCAAATCTCCGCGGTGTGAGTGTGGTTCTTGATGCGGGCAAGAACGACCGACTGCAATACGTTATCTGGGCTTCAGGATCGGACGGGGTCATTTTGCGCTCAGTCGATGAAGGTAGTACGTGGAGGCAGATCTCCGTTCCAAACGCCGATGGCCTGGATTTTCGGGACATTGAAGCCTTCAGCGCGGATGAAGCCTACGTGATGTCGAGCGGCGAGGGCAAGAAGTCGAGAGTTTACAAGACAACTGACGGCGGGAAAACATGGAAGCTGCAATATTCAGGGACGACACCCGGACTCTTTCTGGACTCTATGGCCTGCGATTCAGAGACGCATTGCGTTGCGCTAAGCGATCCGGTAGATGGCAAGTTCGTCGTCTTGAGTACAAACGACGGAGAGCACTGGTCGGAGCTGCCCAGGGACAGAATGCCTCCGGCGCTTGCCAAAGAAGGTGCGTTTGCGGCGAGTGGGACTGCGATTGTGTTGTGCGATCGTGGCGGAATCTATTTCGGGACCGGTGGGCCAGCAGCGCGAGTCTTTCGTTCGCTCGATCAAGGCCGGTCATGGACAGTCTCCGAGACGCCGATTGTCAGCGGCACGGCCTCCAGCGGTATTTTTAGCATTGCTTGCGACGGCCCGGACGATCTTGTGGCCGTGGGTGGAGACTATAAGAACGCGAATAACGACAAGCGCGTCGCGATCTACTCCGATGACGCCGGAGCCACATGGCACCTCGCTGAGGCACAGCCGGGCGGCTACCGGTCGGCCGTAGCATCGTTTTCTTACGGCGACTTTGCTGCGGTCGGACCAAATGGGACAGACATCAGCCACGACAAAGGCATTCATTGGCAGCACACGGAGAAGCTGAACTTGAATGCGATCGCCTTTGAGAGTACGAACGGCTGGGGAGTAGGTCCGAAAGGAGCGGTAGCCCGATTTAAGACCCATTTTCAGTATCAGATTCGAAGACAGGACGACTCCCGTGTGTCGTTGGCGCGGCTCGCTGATCGTCTGCTTTCCCGAGGGCTTGAAGTGCTCCCCAAAAAACAAAACCGCCGGCCCTGACAGGTTCTTCAGGCGCCGGCGGCTTTAAATCTTCAACTCGCTGCTAAGTCTGACGTTGTTACGTCTGAATGATTCGCGGCGTGATGAAGAAGATCAATTCCTGGTTCGACGTGTTCACCCCGTGTGCTTGAACAGGTTGCCCAGGACCGGGAGGTTCCCCAGCACCGGCACCTGCGTGATGTTGATCGAGTTCTGCGTCTGGATGACGCCGCCGATCACCACCGTGCCGCCGTCGGTCACCAGCACCTGCGTGGTTGCCTGCTGCGTGATCAATTCGGGGTTGCCCTGCACTTCCTGGCCGAAGTTCGGCGTCGTGTTCTCGACGTCTACGTTCAGGAAGATTGTGTTCTCCGAAGTGATTTGCGGAGTCACCGTCAAGCGCAGGAACGCATCGACGTAGGTTACGGTCGGAGGACCACCCAACTGCGCCTGGGTCACGATCGGCACCCGCACGCCCTGCTTCACGAAGGCTTGGATGTTGTTCTGGGTTACCACTCGCGGCCGCGAAAGAACCTTCAGCAATCCGCGCGACTCGGCCATCGTAAGAACGGCATCGATGCGCACCGTGTTGCTGGCGTTCAAGAAGGTAAAGCCGCTGGTGGGTGAGGTCGAGCCCAGGTTCGAGAACAACGGAATCGAATTTCCCGTCTGGCCCCGTCGCGCCCGGCACCGTAATGTAGCCCGGAGTCAAACCACCGACAGTCGTCGGCGAGCTTCCTACCGCCTGGAAGCGCCACCGATCGCGCTGTGGCCATTGCCCCAGCCAAAACCAAGCTGCGTGCCGATGTCGCGTGCGAACTGCCGCGTCGCCGCCACCACCCGCGCTTCGATCTCCACTTCCTGCGTCTTGCGGTCAAGCTGCGTCAGCAGGCGATCGATAATCGGAAGCACTTTCGGAATGTCGTTGACGATTACGGCGTTGGTGCGCTCATCCGCGACCACGTCGCCGCGCACCGAGAGGAACTTCTTCACGGTGATGATCACGTCCTTGGCGTGGGCATAGCTCAGGAAACGCGTGACCGAAACCTTCTCCACGGCCAGCGCTTCGGCTTCCACCTGGGCGCGCCGTCCATCCGCTTCTTTCTTCAGCGTATCCACGGTCGCGATGCGCAGAACGTTGCCTTCCAGTTCCCGCGCCAGGTCGTTATTCTTGAGCACGATGTCCAGAGCCTGGTCCCACGGCACATCATCCAGCACCACAGTCAGGCTGCCGTGCACGTTGGGATCGAGCACCACGTTCAAGCCGCTGATTTCGTGGATCAACCGGAAGAAGTCCTTCAGATCGACGTCCTTCAGATTCACTGAAATCGGCTCGCCCGTGTACTTGGGACCGACCGCAGCCGGCGCCTGTCCAGCCTGCGCCCTCTGCTCCGCCGCCAGATTGACGGCGGGCTGCACGCCCGTGCTGGAAGAAGTGCTCTGCGATGACTGCGCAGCGTTCGCGCTCACCGGCAGCAGTTCCGCAGCGGTCTTGTCGGCGAACTTCGCCGCCGCTTCCTGCGCGCGCTCACGCGGGCTCGTCGGTCGCATCACGTCGTCGTCGCGTCAGCCACCGTCTTCTTGGCTTCGGAACGTCGGCTCGACGAACACAAAATCACTCGACGAAGTCGCAGCCGTCTCCGACTTTTCGGTGGTGGCTGGCAGAACGCTCTCCGTCGCCGCTTTCGGAGCCACCGGCGCGCTGGCCGCAACCGGCTGCACCTTGGGTGCCGGCGCTTCCATCACTCGCGGCGCGAACGGAGAGATACTCTTGCTGGCCGGCGTCGGCAAGCTCGCCGCCACGGTTTGTGGGGCGCTTGCATTCGCCGCTGCTGCCACAGGCTGCGTGTGCAGCGTCAGCACCAGCTTCCCATCCGTCGACGGAGTGAGCTCATAGCGCAAGGCATGCTCCAGATCGACCACCACACGAGTCGTGGGAGGCGTCTGGCCGTCCATGCCGATGCGCACGCCTTTCACTCCGGCGCTGCCCACCGTGATGTGGGTCTGCCCTGTCGCCATGACGGTCCCAGGCAGGTCCACCACCAGACGCGCAGGCGAGTCTGCGGTGCTCAGCTTGGGCGTCACTGCGCCACGAGCGCTGATCACGACCCGGATTTCATCCGCGCCGCGAACCACATTCACTCGTTGCAGTTCGTTGTGCTGGCTCGCCGGTTGTGACGCCGGCATCTCGGCGGCTGAAGCGACCAGCCCCAGGAGCAGCATCGGTAGGAACACACTCAGCAGTTGCTTTCGCATTTCGCTTCTCCCCAAACCGCGGGCCGGGCCCGCGTGTCCTTCTTCTAGACTCGATTTTGTCGGCGCTCCGGGCTTCTCCGGCTGTCGCCGCCGCCCACTGCTAAACCGCCGGCGTAATGATCCGCTTAACCACTTCCCGGGTGAACGGCTTGCCCAGCTTGTCCTGCACCGTCTCCTCGAAAACCACCGAGTCTCCCGTGATTCTCATCACGTAGCCGTTGAACACCGGATCGTTTTCGTGCAGGAAATAAGCCTTGTTCAAGGTGTTGGTTACCACCGCGATAAAGCCGCTTTCCGAATTCACCACGCCCCGCAAATTGATCTGCCCGATCTCCAGACATTTCTTCCCGGTCGAGCAACCGGAACCCGTGGGCTGCTGCACCACCGGACTGAAGAAGGGATCGCGCTTCCCGTTCATCGCCCACTTCTTCTCTTCCGGCTTCGGCGGCTTGGGAGCTTCCCCAATCTACGCTGCGCCGCGCTGGCTTTTCATCCGCCGCAATCTTGGCTAGCGAGCCGGAGCCGCGCGCGCTTGGGAGCCTCAACCTTGGCCACTGCTACCGGAGCTGATGCCGCTGGTTTCTTGGGTACGAATGCATCGTGCGGTTTCGCAGCCGCAGTCGCCGGAGCCTGGATGCTCTTCGCCACCGGCGTCGCCGCTGCAGGCGCCCGGCTTTGGCCGCCAGCGTCTGCAGCTTGATCGCTGGCGCAGGAGGCTCTTCGCCACTGCCTGCGTATGCAGCGTCAACACGAAACTGTTACCTGGGCCCGGCGTCAACTCATAGCCGAGCGCCTGCTCCAGATCCACGACTACGCTCGTCGTCGGAGGCGTTTTGCCGTCCATGCCGATGCGCACGCCCTTGACCCCGGCGCTACCCACCGCAATCTTGCTCTGCGGGGTTGCCATGACCGTTGCCGGTAGTTCAACCACCACGCGGGCCGGCGAACTCAGTTTGCTCACCTTCGGAGTCACTGCCTCGCGGGAGCTGATCTCGATCTGAATATCGTCCGCGTTGTGGACGACGTTCACCCGCTGCAGCGTATTGTTCTGGCCCGACGCCGGCTTTGCTGCCGCCTTGGCCGGAGCCGGAGCTGCCGCTGCCCCCGGAATCGTCGCCGGCTTCACCGCCGGCGCCGGAGCGCCCGGTGCTGGCTTGGTCGCTTGCGCCACCAGCACTGGGTTGGTTGTTGGTCTTTGTCTGCGGCAGCGATTTCGCGGTCGCTGCGCGTGTTGTCGATGGCACCCGGGTTTTGTCCCCAGGCCGCCCCCGTCATCATTACTACTGCCAGAATGCCTGTCGTCAGCTTCATAAGCGATTCCTATTTGCTCACGCCGCCGGTGCAGTTGCGGGCTTGGTTCCAGGCCCCGGCCCGGCCGGATCCAAATCGTGACTGAAGAACGTCGTCGCCGTGAACGTGGCTACCACGCTCTCGTTCGGCGCATACTGGTAGGTATGCTTGGCCTTCGCCGCCTGGGGTTTTTCGTGTTTGCCACCAGCAGTCCGCTGATGTTCACGATGCGCTCCAGCTTGCCTACCCGGTCAAAGAAATTCAGCATCGAGTAATACGGCCCGTCCAGTTCCATATCGAACGGAACTTCCGAGTAGTACTCTTTGGCAGCAACCGGCTTGGCGGTATAGCGGCGCAGCTCGACGCCCGCTTTCGTGGCTTCGCTATCCATCATCTCGATGAAGCCATCGACCGACTTCTCGTCCGGCACAATGCGCCGTTCGATCTCCAGTTGCTGTTTCAAATTCGCCAGCTGCCGCTCAATGTCTTTCAGTTTGGGACGGTAGGATTCCAGTTCGTTGTTTTCCCGAACCTTGTCCTGCACTGCATGCACTGCCACCGCGTTCTTATCGCTCTGGCTCTTGAACTCCGTGAAGTACAGCGCCGCCGTTACCAGCGCTCCTCCGGCCAGCACCGCCCCCCACTGCTTAATGCCCGACAGTTCGCTAAAATTCATCGCCATAGGTCCGCCTATTAAGGTCCCGCCTCTTAGGACTTTCCCTTCTCGCAGGTCAGCGTGAACTGGAACGCCTGCATGTCCTTGATCGAATCGTCCTGGAAGGTTTCCTTGATCTCCACGGTCTTGAAGAAGCCCGTCTTCTGCAGGTTCGCAATCAGATTGGCCACCGCGTCCGTGCTCAGCGCCGTGCCTTCAAGGTTTACGCTCGCGCCCGTGTCATCCATCTTGCTCAGCCACACCGCTTCCGTTCCGTTCACCGTCTCGCCCAGCATGGCCAGCAGGTTGACCGGCCCGGCCTGACCGGCGCGCAGCGAATCAATCACGTCCACCCGCCGCTTGTAGTTGTCGGCCTGTCTCTGCCGCTCCAGGTAGCGCGCCTTCACGTCGCTGAGTTCGCGGTTTTTCTGCTCCGCAGCCGCCATCTGCTTGGCGATCGACTTCGATTGCTGGTCCAGCCGGTACCAGTAGCCAAAATTCAGCGCACCGGCCACCAGGATCACCACCAGCACCTTCAGCTTGGGCGAACCCATGTCGCCCATTTCCATGGCCGGCATCGACGGTCCGCTTCCGCCGCGCTTGCCTTTCCCCTTCGATGTTTCGAGCAGGTTGATTCTGATCATAGGGATTCAAAGCTCCTCAAAGCCAAGCCCACGGCAACTGCGAGCTGACCCGGATTCTGCTCCACCAGCTCCGCTCCCGGACCGTCCGTCGGCGGCACCACGCGCTGGAATGGATTCAACAATTCAACCGGCATCGAAAATTCCTGCCGCAACGCTTCCATCAAACCCGGCACCTTCGCCGAACCGCCCGCCAGGTAAATCTTCTCGATGTGCTCGCCCGCCGCGCTCGCCCGGAAGAAGTCGAACGTCTTCTGGATTTCCAGCACGATGATCTCGGTCACCTGTTGCAGGATCGGCGCTTTCGCGTCCTCGCTCACCGTTCCCACCTTCTCGCCCAGCTTCAGTTTCTCCGCATCTTCGAAGTTCAGGTCCAGCTCCTTCTGCAGAGAATCCGTGTACTGGTGCCCGCCCACGCTGACGTCGCGCGGGAACAGCGGCGTCGTCCCTTTCACGATGTTGATGTTCATTACGCTGGCGCCCAGGTTCAAAAGCGCCACCACCTGGCCCGGCGCCGGCTGGTAGTTGTACTCGTAGCAGTTCTGCAGAGCCAGCGCATCGATGTCCACGATAGCCGGGGTGCGTCCCGCCATCGAGAGTACGTTGGTGTAGTTCAAAATCTTGTCCTTCTTCACGGCCACCAGCAATACGTCCATCTGTGGGCTGCCCGCTTCCTCCGACAGAATCTGGTAGTCCAGACTCACGTCCGACAGATCGAAGGGAATGTGCTGGGCCGCTTCCTTCTCGATGGTCTCGGCCAGTTCCTGGTCGCTCATCGAGGGCAGCGAGATCTTCTTGACGATCACCGAGTGGCCGCTCACCGCCGTGGCCACCGCCTTGGTTTTGATCAGGCAGTCGGCAAACAGCTTCGAAATCGCGCTCGATACCGTTCCCGAGTCCACGATCATCGAATCGACCACAATGTCAGAGGACAGCGGTTCCAGCCCCAGGTGCGACACTTCAATCTGTCCACCCTTCTTCTTCAACTCCACTGCCTTGATGCTGGAAGAGCCCACATCCAGACCTACTATCGTCTTCGATCCCATTCCAAACATGTGTGCCCGCCTTTTCGTACTGTGACCCGGCAGCCTTCGTCGCTGCCTTCGGTTTGTGCTTCGTCCCCGACTCCATCTGGCTCGACTTATCTTCCATCCACTGGTCCAGCTTCGATTTCTTGAAGCGCCAGCGGTTGCCCAGCTTGAAGGCGGGAATCTTCTGTTCCCCTACGTACTTGTAAAGCGTGTCCGGACTCACTCCCAGGTACTGCGATGCCTGGCGTATGTTCATCACTTCTCGCGAGTCGGCCATGTTTCCTTGCCCTAGTTCCTTGCCTCTCCACCAGAACCGTCCCGCTCCGGTGTTTCCGGCCCGCGGGGCTTACCTTGAAACTCCTGCCCTCCAATGCCTGTCCGGGGGCTCTCGGTGTCCAGAGCATATATCAGCCCTGAAAAGCCCCGCCTCAGAGCGAATCTCCGTGTTTTTCACGGTTTTATGCCCATTTTTTGGAATTCGCAGAAAGCCCTTTTTGAGACCACATCTATATGTTGTGGTGTATATCTCTGAAGGCCCAATTAGAAGTGGTTTTACGAAGGGGCATCCCAGGTCACTCGCGAATTGGTAACTGAAGTACTAGAGACGGTACGGAAGTACTATGTCGCCCGCTCAAGTTGCTGCCTTAGCTGACTTTAACTTTTGCCGCCGCGAGCCGCGCCAGGGGGTTACCTGACGACGCCGCTAACCCCGCGACGGGCGCGACCGGATGAGAGTGAAACCCTTGACTGCCGCGGAAGGCGGACAGAGGAATGAACCTTGCTTCCTGCTACACATTCTGGCTGCAGATACGCTTGCCAACTCACTGCACGTCGGAAACCTTGCCGTTCAGAAAAGTCACCTTCAGATCTTTGTACACATAAATCATTTTCGTTCCCAGGTTGACGATCTTATCCGGCTTGCCCAGAGCCGCCTGCACCTGGTCGGGGGTCTGTCCCTTTTCAACGGTCTGAGGCTCGGCCTGCGGTTGCTCCTGCGCCGCTGGCTGCTGCTGCCCGGCCTGCTGCTGACCGCCCTGATCCCCGCCCTGCTGCTGATCTCCACCCTGTTGCCCACTATCACCCTGCTTCGCATCGTCACTGCTGATCGAGAGCAGTGTTCCGATCGTATCCTCGACCTGCCCCGCGCTCGCCGTCGCTAAAGATCCCTTGGGAAACACAAAGATCACGTTCGTCTTGTTGTAGGTCGGCGGATCGGTCTTGTTGCAGGTGTCGCAAGCCACGATGCCCATCGTCACCTGGTCTTTCTCCAAATTTACATCGATCTTGGTGGGGTACACCTTGTCGCCCTTGGCGAACAACTTGGTCGTCTGTTCCTTCCCGAACTTCTTCATGCCGAACCCGATGCCCTTCGACAGCATCGCGTTGGGAGCCTTAACAACTCCACCCTCGTACTTATTGTTCTGCACGCTCGTGTCCGAATAAGGCACGCCGAGCAGGCCGCCCTTCTGGATCGCCAGCAGCGTGCCCTCCTCGACCACGGAATATCCGCTCGTGTCCGACCCCATCTTCACCAGCTTGTACTGCGCCGCCAGTTGCTCCTGCAAGGAAACCGCCTGAGCATTAGCCAGCGCCATCGGAAAGATCGTGGCCGCCAGGAGCACCATCGCCGGAATCAGGTCGCGGAATTTCTTCGACATCGTAAAGCCCTCCGTTCAGGTCTCGAAAAAAGTTCTAAGGCAGCCGCGCCGTGTGCAGCGTCCAGAATAAATTGCCCGTGCCATTGCAGAAGGGAGCGTCGTCATCCGACGCTCCCCGGATCAATTGATGCTTGAACTACCTTCTGGCCGCGGTCTGTTCTACTGCCCGCCGCCTCCCGCAGCTTCCTGCTTGACCTGCTGCTCGGTTTGGTCGGCCGCAGCCTGCTGGTCTTGCAGAGTCTTCGCGGCGCTGGTATCCGGTGGCGGAGGCGCAACCGCCCCGGCCTGCGTGCCCGTATCAGGCGCCGCCGGCATACCGCCCGTCCCCTGCTTCTTCGCCATTTCGCCCATGCCGTTGGTGATGTTCTCCTGGAAGTGGTTGTACATCTCTTGCAGGTCATCCACCTTCACGGCAACGGTCGCTCCCGACGCACAGTCACCTTTCTTGGTCGCCGAGATGCTGGCGTTCACGTTCTGGTCTGCATCCGGAGTGTCCGTCAGACGTGTAATCACATCACCGGACGACAGCGCGCATTCCTGACCGTTGGCCACCACCGTCACGTCGGAATCCACCACAAACGTGCGTTGTGAAGGATCGAGTGCCGGGGGCGGCGTGTTGTCGCTGGTCGTAGGCGCCGGAGCTGCCGACGCGGCTTGTCCGCCGGACGCTCCTTGCTGCGCCGCCTGTGCCTGCTGTGCTGCCAACTGCGCCTTTACTTCCTGCGCAATCGCCTCCTTCACTTCAGGGGTCAACGCCACCGGACCCGCAGCTGCCGCCGGAGCAGGAGCATCGCCTCCGCCGCCACTGGCCGCCGCATCCGCCGCCACCGCGTCCGCGTTGGCTTCAGCCCGGGCCGCATACGCCGCCTGCAACTGCTGTGCGATCAGATAGTCTGTCAGCCAGTAGTACGGAGCAGCATAAACAGGATAAGGATTCCACCACCCGCCATAGAATCCCCACCATGGCGCTCCTCCCCATCCCCAGGCTCCGATGCCCCAGTAAACCGGCGCTCCCCAAGGATGCCAGCCCCATCCATAAAATCCCGGATGGTACCAAACGCCAGGGTAGTAGCCGTAGTACATATGTCCGCCCCAGCCGTAGCCGCGATAGAGCCCAACCCTGTAGACGCCGTGGTCATAGAAGGTCCGCGAATAGTAGGCGTGCCCGCCGCTCGTCACATAGGCGCGCTGCACATAGCCGCCATGCCCTCTGGTTACAATGCGCGCTCCGTTTCGTTCACTCACCACCGTGCGCCCGCCACGGACCCCGTGCTCAATGTGCATTCCGCTGCGGTCAATTGAGCGCACCGAACCATTCGGACGTAGGCTGGCCCTTCCTCCGCCCTTCAGAGATACGCTCCTGCCAGCGAGCGTATGGCTGGTCGTAGCCGTGTGGGTCGTTGTGCCGGTGTGGGTCGTCGTACCGCCCGCATGCGTTGTCGTTCCTGTGTGCGTAGTCGTACCTGTGTGGGTCGTCGTACCGCCCGCATGCGCGGTCGTACCTGTGTGCGTGGTCGTACCCGTGTGGGCCGTCGTACCCGTGTGGGTCGTCGTACCTGTGTGGGTCGTGGCTGCGTGTGTCGTTGTGCCCGTGTGGGTGGTTGTGCCCGTGTGGGTCGTTGTGCCATGCGAAGGTGTTGAAGCATGCGACTGCGCCGCTGGATGCGAAGGCGCGGCCTTAGGAGCAGACTCGGTCTTCTTCTGGCCCCAGGCAAAAACTGGAACCGCCATCAAGAGCAGAAGCACTACCCACTTCTGCAGCATATTTTCACTCCTTCAAAATGCGATTCATTACCGCCTCCTGACCACCAGAACTTGTTGCGACCCTTCATTCCCGAAACACCGCCCCCCATCCGAAGTTGCGGGTTCGCTCTGGCTCCATCTGCTTCAAAGGACGACATTCGCCGATCTCGCACGCCTGGTTAAGTTAGTTTCCAAGAACGGAGGGAAGGCCTGCACGACGCGCCCGACCCGGTTGCGGACCAGAGCGCCACCGGCAGACCATATCTTGGGGCGAAAAAACGTTACCAGAAGTCGGCCCCTTGCGCAATCGTTTCGATCTTAAGGTAGCGCCCGAATCAACTGAGGACCTGCCGATTTGCAACCCCTCTGCGCGGAAATTCCAAGCTTCCGGCTAGGTTATGTGGGGACAGCCGCCCTCGGCTGTCCGGTCGAGCGCAGCTCGGCCCGGCTTCCCTCCTTATGTCCCGCTGCTGTAATCTATCCCTCTCTCCGTCGGAGGAACCAGTTGCGCTACCTCGATCGCTTGCAACCTCTCGCGCTCCTCGTTATGCGCCTCGCCCTTGGCGCTGTCATGGTCGTCCACGGATACCACAAGGTTTTCGGCGGACTTCACCACCACGCCGAGTTCGTCGCCAGCCTCGGACTCCCGCGCTGGACCGCCTACCTTTCCGCCTTCACCGAGTTCTTCGGCGGCCTTCTTGTTGTGCTGGGCCTGTTCACTCGCGTTGCAGCTTTGGCCATCTGCATCGATGTGTCCGTCGCCATCGCCAAGGTGAACTTCCACAACGGAATGATGGGCAACGGTGGATACGAATTCCCTCTGGCTCTCGCCGCCCTCGCATTTGCCCTTGTCTTCTTCGGCGGCGGCCCCATCGCCTTCGATCACATCCGCGCCCCCGGCGCCGGCGGCGGGAAGTCCAAGTAGCTTTTCTGGCTTCATCATCGCTAGCCCCCTACCTCCTGATGAGGTTCCGGGCATTGGCAACCCCGGCGGCAGATCTTCTTGTCCGCTGCGCAACTTATCACCAGCCCCAGGGTTTGTAAGCAGTTACAAGAACGATCCTTACAGCCAGACCTCAAACACAGGATTTGCGATCCCTTGGAGGTACCCTTACAGGCACCTGGCCCCAGTTGAATCTGACCTCGGCTGAAATTATGATGAGACCTTACAAAATTTGCAGCATCCTAATGATTTCGCGGACGCATCTTACCGCTTGCAACGAACTGATTAGGAGGTTTCTCTTGAGAAAGTTAGCGATTTTCGCACCCGTTTTCGCCGTCTTGTTCTTCGCCCAGTTTGCCTCTGCCCAGCAGGGTGACATCATGTTCGGCTTCGGCACTGTCCTTTCGCCCGGGTCCAACTCGTGCAGCGTATTCGGGGAATGTCTCCTGCACGAAAAAGGCGGCTTGTACCCCAGTGTCAGCGCCGACGTCATCTTTCACAAACGCATCGGCTTCAACTTTGAAACCACGTGGAGGGCCAGCCAGGGAGATTTCGAAGGTCAGCCCTATCGTCCCATCATCGTGGACTTCAACGCCGTGTACCAACCCCACCTCGGCAAGAAGGTCGGCGCTCGATCTCCTGGGCGGCATCGGCGTGCAGACCACTCGCTTCTATGGTTACGAGCCGACTGCCAACTGCGTCGATTTCAGCGCCTGCTACAGCAGCGACCATCACTTCCTGAAGGACCTTGGCGGCGGTATCCGCTACTACGTTTGGGGACCACGTCTTCGTCCGCCCCGAGGTTCACTACTATCACATCCTGAATAACACCGACGTTTACAGCAACTCGAACGTGATTCGCGTAGGCGCCTCAATCGGCTACACCATTGGCGGTGACGATTAGGCCTTCGACTTCACCGATCATCGCGAGTCTTGGTATGCTGGGTCAGCCAATTCCGGCAACCCCGGACTCTTGCTCGCCCTAGCCACCTGCGGCTGCTTCGTCCGGGTTCCACCAGTCGGCGGGTGAATTCCAGAAGCCCGAACGAACTGACGAGGGATTTGTATTGAGAAAATTCGCGCTGCTCACATCCACGTGTACGCTTCTTCTGTTTGCCAACTTCGCCTCGGCCCAGCAGGGTGACATCCTGGTCGGCGGCAGCGATCCTCGATTCGCTCTGCCTCCCCCAGCGACATAGTGACCTTCCAGCCCCTGACCGAAACGGGCGGACTCTACCTCAGCCTCGCGCGGTGACGTCGTCGCCTTCCCGCATCGTCTCGGCCTTAACGTTGAAACGTCCTGGAAGTATAAGCAGGCGAGCTACTACGGTTACGAAAATTACCGCCCTTTCTTCACCGACGTCAACGTGCTCTTCCAGCCCAAGCTCAACAAGAAAATGGGCCTCGACTTCATCGCCGGCATCGGCATTGCCAGCAACCGCTTCGACATCCTTACCTCCTGTAGCAGCCCGGGATGCATTAACTTACACCAGCAGCAATCATTTCATGGAGGACTTCGGCGCCGGCTTCCGCTATTACGTTTGGCACCATTTGCCCCACGTCTTTGTGCGTCCCGAGGCTCACTACTACCACATCCAGAACAATCAGGGGTTCAACTCCAGCAACGTGTTTCGCATAGGCGCGTCAGTCGGATACACCATCGGCAAGTAATGCGGCGTCGCAAACCTGGACGCCAGGAATAAAAAAGGCAGCGTCCGCGGACGCTGCCTTCTGGTTTTCCATCGAGTCGTAAGCCCTACGGCTCTTGCATGCAAATCTCAGCTTCGTGGATCGCTGCGTCCAGATGCTCGATCGCTTTCACGCGATGGCCGTGGAAATCGTGAGCCGCATCTTCCAGATGGTGCGTGGGCGTTATGCATCGCTTCCAACGCCGCCTCGATCTCCGGATGAGGTGGCATCGCTGGTGATGCAGCCGCCGCCGGTGCCGCAGGTACTGCCGCTGCTGCCGGAACCGGTGCCGCCGCTGCCTTTGGACCAGCCGCCCCCACCGGGAAGGCCAGGGTTAATAGTAGCGTTGCTGTGATCAACAGAGTCAAGAACCCGATATTCTTCATGCGTTCCTCCTCGTCCGAATTCCGGCGCGGACGCCGCCGGTAAGATCAATGGCCACGGACCCCGCCTTGGCACGAGGACTCCCGCGACACCCGCACAGTATAGCCGCGCTTCGGCAAAACTCCCCTGTGCATAAGTTGACTCTTAAGGTGCTCGCCTCAAACGTGGTTTCAAAACGATCGTCCGTGAGGCTAAGGACGCATCCGCCTTCCGGCTTCTCCACCACAGCCACAACCCCGCCAGCACAATCACAACGGCAACCGCCAAATCGAAGCGCTTGAGATCATGCGCCAGTCGGCCCCAATGTCCGCCAAACAAATATCCCGCGCCACAAATCGCGGTCACCCAAACCGCGGCTCCAAGGAAGTTGAACAGGAGCGAACTTCCGCCACGGCATGTGGAGCGCCCCCGCCAGCAGCGACGGCCAGCACGCGCATGCCGAACAGGAATCGCGCCAGAAAAACGGTGGCTGCCCCGTACCGCTCAAACAGCCGATCGCCCCGCTCCACCGTCTCCGCCCGAATCGGAGAAGACATGCCGGTAGCGTTCGATCAGCGGACGCCCGCCGTGCCGCCCCAATGCGAAACCGAATTCTCCGCCCAACGTCGAAGCCACGATCCCGACCACAATGACCCAGGGAAGCCGCAATTCATGTTCGGAATAAGCCAGGAAGCTGGCCAGCAACAGAATGGTCTCACCCGGCAAGAGGCACGCCCGCGCCTTCCAGCAACAACAGCGCCGCCACGGCCCAATACCCATAGTGCACCAGCGCGCCCCGCAGCAGCTCAAAAATGTGGTGGCTCATTTGCGCTTGTCATCCTGAGCGAGACGCTTTGTCTCGCGAAGATCTGACGAGCCGCGCGAAGCGGCGCGGGCTAGCGCGTTGGCTTGTCATCCTGAGCGAGACGCCCTTTGTCTCGCGAAGGATCTGGGCGAGCCGCGCGGTGCGTCGCGTTTTTTGCGACGCAATAATCGCGCGTTTGGCTCGCTTCCTTATCGCACTCCGCTCAGGCCGGAAGCTTCTCACGCGTCAGGAATTCAATCAACGCCCGATTGAACTCTTCCGCGCATTCTTCATACGGCAGATGTCCAATGCCCGGAAAAATGATCAACTCGGAATTCGGAAAGTATTTCGCCAGCGGCGCAGCCGACGAAGCATACACCGCAGAATCCTTGCCGCCCCACATCAAAAGAGTAGGAATGCTCAGCCAACTTCGGCAGAGTAGCCTCCAGTTCGCGCAGGTCTTCGGTCCAGGTGCGCACGATGCTCAGTGCGTGTTCGAACAATCCCGGCTTAGCCAGCGGCGCCATATAGCCTTCCAGAGTTCCCGCGAGGAATGCGGCCGCGGTCGCCATACATGCGAGAGTGCCAATAGGGATAGGAAAAACGCATGTGCGCGCTCGTCAGCCGGAACAGCGCCGTCCCAAACTTGCTGCCGACAAACGGCGCCAGCCGCCGCCCATGCGCCGAATACGGATTCACCGGCGCCACCAGCACCAGCCGCCGCACCCGCAAACCAGGACTAAGAGCGGCATTTCCCGCCCAGGCACTCCGCAGCCGCCATCATCGCGACCGCGCCGCCATGCGAAGTCCCCAGCAGATCAAACGAAGAAATTCCCAGCCGCTCGACGAACCGCAGAAGCCGCTGCGCCGTCCCTCGCATGGAATGATCAATCCCAGCCGGCCGATCCGAGAACCCCGCACCCATCATGTCCGGCGCATAAACCGTAGCGTAAGGCGCCAAGCGCCGGCATCGTATATCGCCAGGAAAACGAATATCCCAGCAACCCATGCAGCAGAATCAGCGCCGGCCCGGACCCCGCGCGCAGGTAGCGCATGCGCGCCCCATCAAGTCCATCCAGCACTCTTCCACCCCCGCGCTCAGCGCCGGAGCGAAGCTGCCGGTGCAAGCGGAGTAGAAACTTCCCGGTCTGCCGCCATCACAGCCAAATCTTCTCACTCCGAATCTTCTCGAAACCCGGACAACTCTTTCCCGCTCCACCAGATTCTATTTAAGTGAACATCGCCTCTGTTCACTTCACTTGGGGAGCTCCGGCTCCCCGTTTTTGACTGTCATCTTGAGCAGCTTGTCATCCTGAGCGAGTCAGCTTCGCGCCAGCGAAGCTGACGCAGTCGAAGGATCCCACCGTCTCCACCTGCCGGACTCCTAGCCTCACTGGACGCTTCCACTGACCAGCTCGACCCGACCTCACGCCGCCACTTTCCGCTTCTTCCGCAACAGCTTCTTCAGCACCCGAATCCCCTTATCCACATGCTTCTCCTCCAGCAAAAACGGAGGCAGAAACCTCACCACCGTATCCTGCGTGATATTAAACAGCACGCCCTCGGCCAAAGCCGCATCCACAATCGGCCGCGCCGGAATCTCCAGATTGATCCCCTGAATAAATCCGCGCCCGCGCACTTCCTTAGCCGCAGCACTCTTCTCGACAATCGCTCTTCAACTCCTGCTGCAGATAAGCCCCAACTTTATTCACGTTGTCCAGCAGCTTCTCTTCTTCCACAATCGCCAGAAACTCCAAAGCAACCCGGCAAGCCAAAGGACCACCACCAAAAGTAGTCCCATGCTGCCCCGGCGAAATCGCGTTAGCAAATTCTTCCTTAGCGATAAACGCCCCCAAAGGCAGCCCCGCCGCAATCGGCTTGGCAATCGCCACAATATCCGGAGTCACTCCAAAACTCTGAAACGCAAACATAGTCCCGGTACGCCCCAGCCCGCACTGAATCTCATCAAAGATCAGCGCCGCCCGGTGCCGGTCCGCCGCCGCCCGGCACGCTTGCAGAAACTCCACCGAACACTCATAAATTCCGCCCTCGCCAAAAATCGGCTCCAGCACAATCGCGCAAGTGTTGTCGTTCACCGCCGCCCGCAATCCCTCAACGTCGTTCTGCGCAACAAACGTCACTTCTTCCAGCATCGGCTCAAATCCCTTGCGATGCTTCTCCTGCCCGGTCAGCGACAGCGCCCCAAACGTCCGCCCGTGATACGACCCCTCGAGCGCCACCAGCCGCGACTTCGCCTCGCCCCCGGCGCGATGTCCCGCCAGCCGCGCCAGCTTGATCGACCCCTCAATCGCCTCAGTCCCGCTGTTCGAAAAAAACGCCCGCGCATTTCCAAAAGAGCCGCCCAACAGCGTACACAACTTCTCCGCCAGCGCCCCCTGATACTCGTGGTAATAAAGATTGGAGACGTGAATCAGCTTCCCCGCCTGCTCCCGAATCGTCTTCACGATCCGCGGATGCGCATGCCCCAACGCATTCACCCCCAAGCCAGAAACAAAATCGAGATACCGCCGGTCGTCAATGTCGTAAAGAAACACGCCCTTCCCCCGCGTCAACACAACGGGATACCGGTTATAAGTCCCCAGCAAATACCGCCGCTCCAACTCCGCAATCTGTTCAAATGTTTTCATAGGAAGATTAGATTCTACCGGATTAAGTGAGTTGAGGTTGCATGAGGAGCTGTGGAATTCAAACGGCGTTTTGGCATAGCTGGCACAAGTTCCTCTCGACAAATACGTTCCAAAAGAGGGAAAATCCGGCCTTGATCGGTAGTTGAAACTGCGTTAGCCATTGCCCGGAGGCCCCGATGGATTTCACATTGAAGGATTGGATCGAGCTCGCTCTTTCGAGCGTGTTTGCCTTTGTCGTATTTGGCAGCATCTCTTCCAAGGCAGGCTATCCACGCTGGCATGGCTTGGTCATGGCGGTTCCACTCGTGAACCTCGTCGTGTTGCTTTTCTTCGCCTATTCCACTTGGCCAATTGAGAGCAAACTATTGGAATTGGAGCTTGCGGGTTCGAGGAAAGCGTCCTAGTGGGTAAGATTCAATACAGCCCCGCGGGCGGGTGGCCCATCCTTTCGCGTTCTTTGCGAAAGGGTGGAGCTGCAGCCATCGGACAAACATCGCGTCAAGAATTTCCACAAGCCATTGTGACATCCAACCTTGTCTGCCAATTCCAAATCGGCGATCATGGTCGAGGCCGTGACGGTTGGCACAAGCCAACTCGCCGCGCACCTAAGTCCTTTGTTTCACGGATTTTAGTATCTAAGCTCTTTGACATCCGTATTTTGCGGGGAATTTCGCGCTAACACGAAGATTCCAAAGATAGGGAGGGGGAGGGGGTACCCGATTTTCAGCCGAGAAGTGAACGATCCCAACGTCCGCAGCAACCACGCCCCAAACTTTATTTTCGCGCGGCAATCCACAGCGATGTCACGGTTCAGCCGCGAAGCGGCGAAAGAATGCAGCCCACGGCGTAAGCCGTGGGTAGTAAGCGGAATCAGAAACAAGCCCTGAAGGAGCGAAAGAGACTAATGCGCGACCGGAAGCCCGAAGCCGCTTCAATACAGCGGCGCTTCCCCCGGCGGCCGCGTCTTCCACCTCCGGTGCACCCACAGCCACTGCTCCGGATACTTCCGCACGTAGTCTTCAATGATCGAATTAAATTTCTGCGTGTTGGCCTTGATGTCGGCCTCCAGGTCGCCGGTGCGCACCAACTCCACCGCCGGATCAAACCGCAGCCGGTATTTCCCCAGCTCCGCGTCCCAGATCGTAAACGTCGGCACCACGGCCGCATCGGTGCGCAACGCAATCCGCGCCAGCCCGCTAGCCGTGCATGCCGGGATCCCGAAAAAATCCACAAAGATCCCCTGCGGCGGAGTCATGTTCGTATCCATCAACATCCCCACCACTTCCCCCGCCTTCATCGCCGAAAGCAGCCCGCGCACAAAATCATCTTTGTCGACAGCTTTGTTGCCATGCATCGTGCGATAGCGAAGGATCAGTTCGCCCAGATACACATTGTCCATGCCCCGCATGATCACGTGCATCCAGTGCCCATGCATCGACAGAACAAAAGAGGAAAGCTCCCATCCCCCAAAGTGTC
Organism: uncultured Acidobacteriaceae bacterium; assembly: GCA_963770235.1. GTDB lineage: Bacteria > Acidobacteriota > Terriglobia > Terriglobales > Acidobacteriaceae > Sulfotelmatobacter. Next base: position 96,534 of record CAVYOW010000014.1, read on the forward strand.
CCGCAAACAACAGCACGCCCTTGCCGCGAGCATGCGCCCGTTCGTAATTCTCGAACCCGTCATACACCACAACCTGATCAACGTTCTCCAGCGTGTACTCAGGAAAGTGGCAGACCTCCGCCAGTTGCCGTCCCAGCGAAGCAAACTCCCCGCGCAGAATCCGCGCCCGCTCCGCCTCACTTTTTTCGGGAAACGCCATGGCAAGATTGCGCATGCCCACCTGCCGCAATCGCACGTGCAGAAGATAAACCACCCAGGCCAGGCCAATGCCGATGGCCCGAGCCAGCGGGCGCGGCAAAATACCCAGGATTTTGATGAACGGCCAGGCTGCCGCGTACTCAAGTCGCTGCCGCATTAGGGGAAGCGGAACGGTACCACCGTCAAAAATTACTTGTCAAACGAGAAGAAGTTGGATTGTCATCCTGAGGCGGGCGCTCTTTGCCCGCCGAAAGCCTGCCCTGAGCGAAGTCGAAGGGGACCCGGGCGAGCCGCGCCGATGTGTCGCGCTTTTTGCGACACAACAATCGCGCGTCTGGCTCGCATCCTTACTTCGCCGCTTCCTGCGCCCACTTAGCCAGCGACGTCAAAAACGCATTCGCCCCCGCCGGCGGATCAATCTCTCCAACCAGCGAAGTCCGAAACGGAACCATGCGCCCGTAGAACTCTCGCGTGCTGTCCTTGTCCTGCTTGATCTGCGGCCCCGTTCAGAGTCACTCCTGCAAACAGCCCGCGGGCCCGCGAATAAGTCAGCACCTCCGCCCGCATCTTCCAGTCGGTATTCCCCTCGGCGTGACGCCCCACCGGACCCGCCGCCACCGAGGCGTCCGCGCCCAGCGCAAACTCGCTCGAGAGCAGATGCTTCATGCCATCCTTATTCATGATCAACATCACCAGATCGACGGCCTGCCCGCCGATCTGAAACCCAAAACTGCCACCCGTCACGACAAAAAATGCCGGAGCGCTCCATCCCTTCGGCGTGCGGCAACTGGCCAGCCCGCGGCCATACTTCGCCCCCACAATAAATCCGCCCTTCAACATCGAGGGCACCACCGCCACGCACTCCGCCGACCCCAACACTTCCTGCGGAATGCCCTTATCCGGCGCCCCCTGGATTTCGTCCAGCACGTCGGCCGCAGCCTGCACCCGGTCCGAAGCCTTCGATTCTTTCGGTTGATCGTCAGCCGCAACCGAAAACCGGCACAGACACACCACCACCGCAAGCAGCACAAGCTTTTTCATGGTTCCTCATTCACTTAAAGATTCTCTGGGAGTAATGACTTGGATTGTAAACGATGGGCCGAGGTTGTGTCAGGAACGCTTTGACGGCGAAGAAACGCCAGAATCAGCAGGAAGAGAACCATGGATAACCCTGGAGCACAAAAAAATCGGGGCTGAAAGTAGTGACCCTAATCGCCACTCTCAACCCCGTCTCCCAGGTTCTGTGGTAGGTGACGCGAGTATGCTCGGCACTCGCTTTCCCAACAAGATTACCGAGGTCAGTGTCCCAAAGTAACTCATTCGGACGGCGTCATCCTGAGCGTAGCCGCTCTTCAATTTCCAACGGCGTCATCCTGAGCGTAGCCGCTCTTCAGGCGGAGCGAAGGATCTGCCAACCCATCAGACGCTAGGTACTAGGTACTGGGTACTAGCTCTACTTCGCCGCCACCAGCGAATGCGTGATCGCATGCACCGACAGCGCAATCCGGTTCTGCACGCCCACCTTGCGCATCAATTTCGCCACGTGCGCCTTCACCGTGCGCTCCTCAATGCCGAGCTGAGCGCCAATCTCTTTGTTGGATCGTCCCGCCACCAGCATCTCCAGCACTTCTTTTTCGCGATCTGTAAAGGTGACGCGGCCCGCCGGAAAGATCCGTCCCGGAGCCGACGACACCCGCTCGATGAACATCGAAAGCACTTTCCGCGGCGCCCACACCGACCCCTGACTCACGATGCGAATGGCCTGCGCAAATTCCGCTGGCGAAGCCGCCTCGTCCACATAGCCCTTGGCGCCGGAAGCGATCGCTTTAAGAATGGTCTCTTCGTCCACTCCCGACCCAGTCACGATAATGCGCAGATCCGGCCGCGTCGCCTTCAGGCTCGCCATCACATCAAAAAGGTTTTGTCCGGATCGGTTTCCCAGCAGGATCAAGTCGACATTCTGCAACGTGGAAATCTCGGGCAGGCCGGCGGAGACCAGTTCGAACTCGGGCTCAGAGTCGAACAGGGCGCGAAATCCCACAAACCTCAGCGGGTCGCTCTCCACCACGGCAATTTTGATAATCGGTTTTCTCGCTACTGCTGCTTTCATAGTTTTCCCTATAGGGCGTAGTGTCTTAGCTAGAGCATAGCGGCATTTCTCCCCACTGCAAAGAGAAGTGACCGAAGTTAAATTACGGGAGTAACATGAAAAAGAAGGTCGAAAACCCGCTCTACAGCGGAGATTGGCCGGATAATTCTCGACGCCACTCGCGGAGAAGATTCAGCATGAAGAAAAATGTCACTCGCTTTCTTGCCGCTAATCGCCAGCCTCACCATCGCCGCTTCCACTCTGTTCGCGCAGGAGCCGACGCCCCCGGCCGCACCCGCCGCTGCGCCGGCCGCCGCGCCGCAGGCTGCTCCCATCACCTACCAGCCGAAATTTCCCGGCGACCCCGCCCGCTCCGACTCCGAAGCTGCCGCTCTCGCCTACATGCGGGTCGTGATCCGCGCCCAGCGCCAGTTCAACAAGCAGTACGACCACTTCGCCACTTCGCTCGCCGAACTCGTCCACTCCGGCTCGTTCACCAAGCGCATGGTCAACCCCGACCGCGGCGATTACACCGTCAGCTTCGAGGGCAAGAAAGACAGCTTCATCCTGACCATGACGCCCAAACAGCTCGACGCCCAGCACCGCTCCTTCTACGCCGAAGACGACGGCAAAATCCACGCCGACGAAGAAAAACCCGCCGACGCGAAATCTCCAGTGGTGAAGTAAGGCCAGGCGGCAAAAGCGAAAAAAACGTTAGAATGGAATCTCACGGAGGAATCATGCCCGCAACCATCGGCGCACCAGCGCCCGAATTCTCATTGAAAGATCAGGATCAGAAGGAAGTAAAACTCAGCGACTACCGCGGCAAGAAGCGCGTAGTCTTCATCTTCTACCCGCTCGACTGGAGCCCCGTCTGCACCAAGGAGCACGTTTGCATCGTCAACGACAAGAAACAGTTTGAGCAACTCGACGCCCAGGTCCTCGGTCTAAGCGTCGACAGCGTGTGGTCGCACAAGGCCTATGCCGACAAGATGGGAATCCAATACCCGCTGCTAGCCGACTTCCAACCTCGCGGCGCAGTCGCCGCCAAGTACGGCGTCTATCTGGAAGACAAAGGCATCACCGGCCGCGCCATCTCCATCATCGACCGCAACGGCAACCTGGCCTGGCACAAAAACTACGACATCCCAGTCGTCCCCGACATCGCCGAAGTCTCGAAAGCGTTGGCCGGAGTGAAATAGATCCAGAAGTGACAACGAAACGTGAGGGTGCCCCATTTCTCGCGTCCTTTGCGAGAAGTGGGGATTTTGATCTCCTAAGTCCCCGGCTTAATCTCCTCCGCCTTCCCATCCCGATAAATCACCACCAGCGGCTTCCCTCCGTTCGGATACCGCACAGTCTTCTCCTCCGACGACGCCCCCGCATCCGGAACTCCCATCCCCACCGCGAAATCCGCCTGCAGTTCATTCATCCCCGGCTTCACTTCATGCTGCTCGACTGCCTGCCAAACCTCCGCCGGCCAGTGCTTGTACAACTCGTGCGGATCCTCCACATAGAACATCTCGTCGGAATAAATCTTGTATTGCCCATCCGATCTCGAATCCAATGGGAACCGCGAAGCTGTGCCCATCTTTGTCAAACGTAGCCACTACCTGCTTCCGCCCACCCGGCGCGGCGACCGCCATCACATCCTTAATCTCCAGCCGTTCAATCGGCCCCAGCAATCCGGCCTCATGCGCAAAATCGACGTTCTTCACCACCGGGACGTACCGGTAATAGGTATAGCGGTATCCTTCCTTCACCCACACCGGCTGCAGCGTCAACTGCTTCGCCGACTTCAAATCAAATGGATACAGTTTCTTCGGCACCACATAGTAGTCGGCATTCGAGTAGCCGGCTTTCCTCGCCAGCTCCTGCTTCTGCGCCGCAACATAGTCCTCATGCCGCTCATAGAGGATGTATCCCGCGCGCACTCCCGCCACCACCACGGCCAGCGCCAAAGCAATCTGAATCCTCTGCTTCGCCTCTTCACTCATCATGCGCAAAACTCTACCAGATCGTGGGCAACAGGTGGACCAGCCCTATGCATCGAGTCTGAGGTAGACTGGATTAGTCAGCCTGCGGCAAACAGAGCGTAGTAGAAAAGGAAGCTTATGCACAAGTGCATGTTCCTCGCATTGCTCTTAGCTGCACCCGCTTTTGGACAAGCGGCGGCAGACCCAAGAACGGCGGCGGGCTGCGGCCCGGCCAAAACCGAATTTGACGTGAAGACCGATAAGAACCAACATTCAGTGACTCCGCCGGAATCGGGCAAGGCGCTGGTGTACGTGATTGAAGATGTGACGAACCCTCACGCCATGACCTTCGGGGTGGTGACGACTCGCGTGGGTTTGGACGGGAACTGGGTGGGGGCGAACCACGGGCAGTCCTATATGGCGTTCGCCGCGGAGCCAGGCCAGCACCGGGTATGCGCGGATTGGCAATCGAGTTTGAAGGGCCTGCAGAAACTAAGCGGGGCAACCGACCTGACGGTAGAAGCTGGAAAGACGTACTACTACCGCTCCGAAGTGACGATTCCCTGGAGTGGTCACGGGGACCAACTTGGGAATGAGCAAACCGGACAAGTGCGACTGAAGCCGGTGGACGACTCCGAAGCGCTCCTGCTGATCTCGAAGTCAGCGTCCAGCACCTGGGCGGCGAAGAGGTAGGGGAAATCAGCTTCTTCAAACTGGGAGCGGGATCTGGAAGAGTCCCATTTATAATAGGGACTGGACGATTATCTTAACCAGAGCACGAGCACCAGTTCCGCACGCCGGAAGCGAGATTCCGCAAACCGGATGCGAAAAGGAATCTTATGCCCGCTGTCACCGAAGAAGATGTCCTGAGCGCCCTGAAAAGCTGCTACGACCCCGAGATCCCCGTCAACATCGTCGACCTCGGCCTCATCTACAAAGTGAATTTCGCGCCCGCCCCCGCCGACGCGCCTGAGCAAGCCAAGCAGGACGTTGTCATCGACATGACCCTGACCGCGCAGGGCTGCCCCGAACACGTCAACATAAGTGCCCAGGTGAAGTCACGGCTCGAGCAGTTGCCCGGCATCCGGAACGCGGCAGTCAACGTCGTGTGGACCCCGCCCTGGACTCCCGACCGCCTAAGCCCCGATGCCAGAAAGCAACTCGGCATCGAGTAGCGTCAGCATCTCGCCGGCAAGCCGCCGGGACGGCGGCGCTACCCGCCGATCTCTTCCCAGGCGTTGTAAGCCGATCGCCCTGCAGCATCGGTAATCCGCCTGCCCGCGCGGGCCGCCATCTCCATCACCTGCATGCCGCGATCAAAATAATCTGGCAGCGCCCGCCGCACCTTCTCAAAGCTCTCCGGAAACTCCGACGCAAGCACCGCCAGCCCTACGCCAGTAGCCAGCACGCCCGCCGGATATTTCTTCTTCAAGAACAAAACCGTCGCCGTTCCAATCGAACCCGCCACCACCGCCTTCTTCCAGCCTTCCATGTTCCCCCCGAGAAACATTCGATTTCGCGAACGATTATACTTCTTCGGAGTTTGTTAGAAATGCTCTAACCCTACCCGTGGAAATCCCCGCCGCAGGCCCCTCATTACCTTCGCCGCCCCACCGACGTGCGCGCCACTCTCTTGCCAAACGACTACACTCGAATTGTGAAGCGACACTACACCATCGGACGCATCAAGGGCGGCATGAAGTTCACCTGCACCCGCTGCGCCCACCACGTCAGCACGCTCGACTTCGATGCCCGCGACGGCAACCTCCGCACCCAGGCCGCCACCGCCATCAATCGCCACGCCACCAGCGTCCACCACGAGCCCGTAATGTTCTCCTCCCTCGACACCCAGCAGCGCATCTGGCGCACCTAAGGCTCTTGTCATTCCGAACGCGCGAAGGCGCGAGAGGAACCTGCTGTTTGCATGCAGCGCCACAACTCATGTAGAGACAGCCGCCTCGGCTGTCAGGGAGCGCAGCGACGCCAACTCCCCAACCCCAAAATCCGAATCACCCCCATAAGCAATTTCGATTGGACTTGACCACCCCTGCCCCTTAGAGTCCTTGCGTGCAGCACAGCCGTACTCGATCCCGCAGTGTTCTGCGGCGGATGCCGATGCCTGAGTCCGCCCACACCCTATCCCGGCCTCCTTTCCGCCATTATCAGTTTGACCAAGCTTACGACGAAATGTTCGAGGCGCCTGGCTTGCCGCGTCCACACTACCGCGCCCTCTTCCAGACGTTGCTTGAGCTCCCTCCCGAAGAATTGCGCAAAAGCCAGCAAGCCGCCGACCTGTCCTTCTTGCATCAGGGCATCACCTTCACCGTCTACGGCAATTCAGAAGGCACCGAGCGCGTCTTCCCCAACGACCTTCTGCCCCGCATCATTCCCCACGCCGAATGGCGCAAGGTCGAGACTGGACTGACCCAGCGCATTACAGCCCTGAATTTATTTCTGGAGGACATCTACCACAGCGGAAAGATCCTTGCAGACGGCGTAATCCCCAAAGAACTCGTCTACACTTGCCGCCACTTCCGGCGGGAGATGCGCGGCCTCACCGTGCCTCGCGGAATTTACGTCAGCATCTGCGGCACTGATCTGGTCCGCCTTCCCGATGGCAGTTTCGCCGTGCTCGAAGACAATCTTCGGGTCCCGAGCGGCGTCTCCTACATGCTGGCCAACCGGAAAGTCCTGAAGCAGGTCTTTCCCACGCTATTCCGCGACTACGGCGTCTGCCCGGTCGATCATTACGCGCAAGCGCTGCTGGCCACGCTGCGAGCGCTCAGCCCACCCAGTTCCTCAAGCCGCCACGAACCCACCGTGGTCTTGTTGACTCCAGGAGTTTTCAACTCCGCATATTTTGAACACACATTTCTAGCCCAGCAGATGGGCATCGAGTTGGTCGAAGGCCGCGATCTCCTGGTACACGACAACGTCGTCTACATGCGCACCACTGCCGGTCTGCGCCGCGTGGATGTCATCTATCGCCGCGTCGATGACGACTTCCTCGATCCGCTTTGCTTCCAGCGCGACTCCAGCCTGGGCGTCCCAGGATTGTTCAACGCTTATCGCGCCGGCAATGTCGGCGTGGCCAACGCCATCGGCACCGGCGTCGCCGACGACAAGGCCGTCTACGCCTACGTCCCTCAGATCATCCGCTACTACCTCGACGAAGATCCCATCCTGGCCAACGTTCCCACTTACCTGCTGACCGATCCCATGCAACAGAAGTATGTCCTCGACCACCTCGACCAATTGGTAGTGAAGGCAGTGGGTGAATCGGGCGGCTATGGCATGCTGATCGGTCCGCAGAGTACCACGCAGGAGCGCGACGATTTCCGCCGCCGCATCCAGGCCGAGCCCCGCAATTACATCGCCCAACCAACGCTAAGCCTGTCCCGTGCCCCTTGCTTCCTCGACGGAGAAGCGCAAGCCCGCCACGTCGACCTCCGTCCTTACATTCTTTATGGGGAGAACCTGACTCTCGTTCCCGGCGGCCTCACGCGCGTGGCTCTGCGCCGCGGATCGCTAGTGGTCAACTCCTCGCAAGGCGGAGGCAGCAAAGATACCTGGGTCTTACGCGCATGAACCAGCATTTGCAAACCACCATGCTGTCGCGGGTCGCCGACAGTCTGTATTGGATGAGCCGCTACCTGGAGCGCGCCGAGCACACCGCGCGGCTGATCGATGTCGACCTCCAGCTCCGTCTCGATCAATCTCCCGATGCCGGTTCGGAGCGCCGGCTCGGCCTTCTCGAGGCCCTGCAGGTGAAACCTCCTGAAAATCTCACGCTCGATGCGGAGACCCTCACTTATCTTCTTACCCTGGATCGAACCAATCCTTCCTCAATCATTTCGTGCGTCGCTGCAGCGCGGGAAAACCTCCGTCAGGTCCGCGAACAGTGCAGTTCCGACATGTGGGAGCAGCTCAATCGTCTCTTCCTGCATGTGAAGAGCACCGCATCGAGCGAAGCCGGGTTGCTTGATTCTTATGTGTTCTTTCGCACCGTCCAGGAAGGAGCGCACCTGTTTCAAGGCGTCACCGACTCCACCATGGCGCATGGCGAAGGCTGGCATTACATCCAGCTGGGGCGGTTCGTAGAACGCACCGACGCCGTGGCCCGGCTGATCGGCGCGCATTTCAGCCGCCTGCCTCATCCCCTCGATCAGGCTGTCGAAAGCGAAGAATATCTCGAATGGGTGGGATTGCTGAAGTCCTGCGCCGCATTTCAAGCCTATTGCAAGGCGCACACGGCCGAGCTGCGGCCGCTGCGGGTAGCCGAGTTTCTCTTGCTGAATCCAGGATTCCCGCATTCCGTGTTTTTCTCCGTCGACCGGGTGCATGCTGCCCTTCGCGCCATCGGAGAGTTGACGGAACGCAAGGCCGAGCAGCCGGTTCGCATCGCCGGCCGTCTGCGCGCTGCCCTCAGCTTCAGTCAGATCGACGAAATCATGGCCTCGGGCGCGAACGCTTTCGTAGACAGCATTCGCTGGCAATGCGGTCAGGCCCACGCCGCCATTCACCAGATTTATTTCGACTACTCGGTAGAGTCGGCGCTGGTCGCGTAAGAGAATTGAGAATTGTGCGATCTGAACCTTCGAGCAATTTTGCGCGGAGAAGGATCCGGGCGAGCCGCTGCGAATCTACGGAGCCTGCCTGAGAACGCAGCCCGAAGGGCGCGTTTGGCTCGCATCCTCACTCAAATCGGCGATAAACTAAGGAGATGCCGTGATCTACTCAGTCATCCACACCACCACGTTCCGCTACCAGCCCGCAATCCGCGAGAGCGTCATGGAAGTGCGCCTGCAGCCGCGCAGCGACGGTCTGCAGCACCTTCTCACCTTCCAGCTGAACGTGAGTCCGGCGGCCAACATCATGCAATACCGCGATTTCATGGGCAATACCGTGCATCATTTCGATATCGCCGGAAATCACACCCAGCTCAAGGTCACCGCCCGATCTTCCGTCGAAGTGCAGCCCGCACCGCCTCCACGCTCCACCGACGCGGGTGACTGGACAGACCTCGACCGCGTAATCGCCGACCCCTCCGCAAAAGAAGATTACTGGGAGATGCTGCTCCCCAGCCAGTTTGCGAAGTCGAGCGACCGCCTGCAAGCGTTGGCCAAAGACCTTCAATGCGAGCGCCGGGAGACGCCTCTGCAACTTCTAACCGAGCTGAATGAAGCCATCTACCACTCGTTCGACTACGTCCCCAAGAGCACCACGGTCGATTCTCCCATCGACGACGCCCTTCAGTCTCGCCAGGGAGTCTGCCAGGACTTTGCGCATATCATGATTGCCCTGCTGCGTCCGTTGCGCATTCCCTGCCGCTACGTCAGCGGATACATGTTTCACAGCGACGAAGGTGAAGAAACTAAAGACCGCTCTCTGGAAGGGGCATCCCACGCCTGGGTCGAGGCGTTTGTGCCAAATTTAGGTTGGATTGCGTTCGACCCCACCAATAACCTGATCGGCGCCGACCGCCACATTCGCGTGGCCATCGGCCGCGACTACGCCGACGTCCCGCCCACCCGCGGCGTCCACAAAGGCGAAGCCCAAAGTGAATTAAGCGTAGCAGTAACCGTAAGCCCCTCCGACGCTCCTCCGCCGGAACAACCAACTCCGACTCTGGTAATCCAATCCCGCCCCCAATTCGTCCGCCCCAATCGCATCGACCACGAACAGCAACAGCAACAATAACTCCTGTTGCCCACACTTCAAGAGTATTGTCATTCCGAGCGCGCCGAAGGCGCGTCGAGGAACCTGCTGTCGCGTGCAGCGCCACAACTCATGTGGCAGCCGCCTCGGCTGTCAGCAGAGCGAAGCGACGCGCCCCCAGAACTGCTCCCGCAAAATTCCACAGCGACCTTGTGACATCTGACCTTTCGCTTCACATCGAATTTGTACGATGATTGTCCCAAATATCTACACGCTCTTTGACAACAGAATAGAAGGCACTACGTGCCAGCAGGTCAATATTTTGCGGACAAGTCGTTTAGATCCAGGATTTTAGTCAGATTGACTACAGATCAGTCGGTCGCAAGTTATTGATTCCATGTAATTAAGCAGATTCGATCTGTGAATTTTTCGATCTGGAATCGAGGACCGAAAGGGGCAGCCCGAAACACCTCGGTGGCGCAAGTCAGCACTAGATATTCGCTACTAGTCGACAACAGCTTTATCGGTGATCAGCAGCCCGCGGTCGATGATCTCAAACGCCTCGCGCATCTGCTGCTCGTTGATGCACAGTGGAGGATTGGTGAAAAAGGTGTTCCAGCGCACGAATGTGTACAGGCCTTGCTCGCGGAAGAAGCGTCCCAGCGCTGCCATCTCCTCCGACGTGCCGTTGAACGGGGCCAGGGGTTGGCGTGTCTTGCGGCTGCGGATGAGTTCGACGATGCCGAACAGTCCGATCGAGCGCACCGCGCCCACCGATGGATGCTTCGCTTGCAACTCCGCTCCCAGTTCCTTCAGCACCACGCCCAGTTTTTTCGCGTTGTCGATCAGCCCATCTTCTTCATACACGCGAATCGTGGCCAGCGCCGCCGCGCATCCCATGGGGTGACTGTTGTAAGTCAGTCCTCCGTAGAAAACTTTGTCCTGAAAGTGCTGCGCGATGTGATGCCGCATGCCGACCGCTCCCAGCGGCAGATAGCTCGACGTCAATCCCTTCGCCATGCAAAGCAGATCGGGAACCACCTTCCAGTGGTCGACGGCAAACCACGCGCCGGTTCGCCCGAAGCCGGACATCACTTCATCGGCAATCATCAATATGCCGTACTTGTCGCAGATCTTTCGCAGCCCTTCGAGATATCCGTTCGGGGGAACAAGAACGCCGTTGGTTCCGGTCACAGGCTCAAGGATGAACGCAGCGATGGTTTGCGGCCCTTCAAGTTGAATCGTCTCTTCAATCATGGCGAGCGACGATTCAGCCGATTCCCATCCGCGCTCGATGCCGTGATAAGGATCGAGCACGTGAACCACGCCCGGGATGCCCGGTTCCGCGGCCCAGCGCCGCGGATCGCCGGTAAGACTGATCGCTCCAGCAGTCGCGCCGTGATAGGAGCGGTAACGCGCGATGATCTTGTGGCGTCCGGTGAAGAAGCGCGCAATCTTGATGGCGTTCTCGTTGGCCTCGGCGCCGCCGTTGGTGAAGAAGAATGTGTCGATGTCGCCGGGAGTAATTTCGGCAAGCTTCGCGCCAAGGCGCGCACGGACTTCGGTCGCCATGAAAGGATTGGCATAAGCGAGCGTCGCCGCCTGCTCGTTGATGGCCTGGATGACGCGCTCGTCGCCATGTCCGATGTTGACGGACATGAGCTGGCTGTTGAAGTCGATGAAGCGCTTGCCTTCGGGCGTGTAAAAGTAAATGCCCTTGGCACTAGCGACCGGAATGGGATCGACTTTCGACTGCGCCGACCATTCGTAAAGTGTGTGCTTGCGCGCGAGGTCGACGATTTCCTTGCCGGTCATCTTCTGGGTCGCGGGATTGGCGATGGTAGTAGTCATAATTTCCTCTTTGAAAATCATTCACCACAGAGACACAGAGAAAACCTTATAGAACTCTTCGGATGATTCCACGCGTCAGTAATGGAGTGTTGAAGTTGATTAGCAGCCCGACGGTTTTGGCTGCGAGCTTCAGGTATGTTAGAAGCTGGGCCTCATGGACTGGCAGAATCCTCTCGACGGACTTCAACTCGACGATCACTTCATCACCAACGACTAGATCTATCTTGTATCCGCAATCGAGCTGCACGCCTTTATATGAAACAGGAAGATCGACTTGGCACTTGAAGGGCAACCCGCGAAGATGCAGTTCATGGCACAAGCACTGCTCGTAAGCGGATTCCAGCAATCCGGGCCCGAGCTGACGATGTACTTCGATCGCTGCCCCAATGATCGGTGAGGTGCGGGGATCGTTTTGTTCCTCGTTTTCTCTGTGTCTCTGTGACTCTGTGGTGAGCAGTTTCATGTTTCGTCTGACTTAACAATCAGAACTTGCGACTGTGCTCTTTGGCCCAGCGCTCGACGACGACTTTCTTGTCGGTGTAGAACTCGATGGCATCGCGGCCCTGGCCGTGGAGGTCGCCGAAGAAGCTGTTCTTCCATCCGCTGAAGGGGAAGTAGGCCATGGGCGCGGCGACTCCGATGTTGATGCCGATGTTTCCCGCGGGCGCTTCGTAGCGGAAGCGGCGCGCGGCCGAACCGCTCGAGGTGAACAGCGACGCTTGATTGCCGTAGGCGCTACGTTCGAGGAAGGCGAGGGCATCGTCCATGTCTGTCGGCGTGGACGAGGCTCAGGACGGGACCGAAGATTTCGGTGTCGGCGAGATCGCTGGTCTTGGGAACATCGTCGAGAATGGTAGGCTTCACAAAGTTGCCCGTTTCGTATTTCGGAATCTTCGAGTTGCGACCATCGAGCAGGATCTTCGCGCCCTGCTTCTCGCCGAGACCGATGAGCGATTCGACGCGCTCTTTACTCTGCGGCGTGATCACAGGGCCCATCTGCACGTCTTTGTCGAGGCCATTGCCGACTTTGAGTTTTGAAGCGGCGTCGGCGATGGAATCGCGGAAAGTTTTCTGCGCTTCGCCGATGGTGACGGCGACGGAGACGGCGAGGCAGCGCTGGCCGGCGCATCCGAAGGCGCTGTCGCTGATGATCTGCGTGGCCATGGGCATGTCGGCGTCGGGGAGAACGACGACGTGATTCTTGGCTCCGCCCTGGCACTGCGCGCGTTTGCCGCTGGCCGCAGCGCGTGAGTACACGTATTTCGCAACGGGGGTCGATCCGACGAAGCTGATGGCACGAATCTTTGGATGATCGAGCAGCGCGTCAACCGCGGCTTTGCCGCCGTTGATGAGGCCCACCACGCCCTTCGGCAATCCGGTTTTTTCGAGCAGTTCGTAAACGTAGCGCATGGTGAGCGGAACGCGCTCGGAGGGCTTGAGGATGAAGGTGTTGCCGGTGGCGATGGCGTAGGGCAGATACCAGAACGCGATCATGCCGGGAAAATTGAAGGGCACGATGGCGGCGGTGACGCCGAGGGGCTGGCGGATCATCATCTCGTCGATGCCGCGGGCGACGTCTTCGAGGTTGTAGCCCTGCATCATCATGGGAATGCCGCAGGCGACTTCGACGTTCTCGATGGCGCGGCGCATCTCGGCTTTGGCTTCGGTGAAGGTCTTGCCGTTTTCCTGGGTGATGATGCGGGCGATGTCGTCGATGTGATCTTCGAGAAGCATCTTCAGCTTGAACAGAGGCTGGATGCGGTCTTCGGGCGGGGTGCGGCGCCATTCGGGGAAGGCTGCGGCCGCGGCTTCGACGGCCTGATTGACTTCGGCCGCCTCGGCTAGCGGGACTTGGGCCAGGATCTCGCCAGTCGCGGGATTGACTACGTCGCGCCATTCCGAGGCGGAGGAGTCGGTCCAGCGACCGTTGATGAAGTTGGTGAGTCGGAGTGTGGGTGGTGCGGCTACTAACGTCATGACATTGCCTCTACGATCGCGAAGAGTTCCGAGCAATTAAGAATCAATCATACCAATGCTGATAGGGATCCTTCGACTGCGGTTGATCTTCGCGCTTGGGCGCGAAGATCAATCCTCGCTCAGGATGACAACCTTCTTAGACTAATTGGGCTACTGCGCCTTTCTTGTCGCACACCGCGGCCAGGGCCGATTCCAGCACGTCGAGGCCCTCGTCCATTTGTTCGTTGGTGGCTACCAGCGGGACGAGGACGCGGATCACGTTCGAGTACGAACCGGCCGTAATCGTGATCAGGCCGTGCTCGTAGCAGTACTGCGTGATCTGCTTGGTTTCGTCCGCGGCTGGAGTTTTAGTTTCCTGCGACTTGACCAGTTCGATGGCTTGCATGCCGCCGAGGCCGCGCACGTCGCCGACGATCGGCCAGCGGCGCTGCCATTCGCGGGCGCGGCGCTGGAAGCGATCGCCGAGTTCGTTGGCTCGGGTTAACAGATTCTCGTGTTCGAACAGATCGAGCACGGCCAGAGCTGCGGCGCAGGAAAGCGGATTGCCGGCGAAAGTGCCGCCGAGGCCGCCGGGACCGGGTGCGTCCATGATTTCGGCGCGGCCGGTGATGGCGGCTAGAGGCAAGCCGCCGCCGAGAGATTTCGCGGTGACTAAAATGTCGGGCTCGATGCCGTAGCGTTCGCTGGCGAAGAGCGCGCCGGTGCGTCCGAAGCCGGATTGAATTTCGTCGGCGATGAAGAGGACGCCGTGCTTGTGGCAGAGATCGATGAGAACTTTGAAATAGTCCGGCGGCGGAGCGACGAATCCGCCTTCGCCGAGAACCGGCTCGGCAATGACTGCCGCTACTTCTTCGTTGGCGACTACGCGCTTGAAAGTGTCTTCGAGATGGCGCGCGCAGTAGAGATCGCATGACGGATACTTCAAGTTGTACGAGCAGCGATAACAGTAGGCGAAGGGGATGCGGTAAACCTCGCCGGGGAACGGCGCGAAACCCGCTTTGTAGGGATGCGTCTTGCTGGTGAGAGCCAGCGTCATCATGGTGCGGCCGTGGAAGGCGTCTTCGAAGGCGATGATGGCGGGACGCTTGGTGTAGGCGCGGGCGACTTTGACGGCGTTTTCGACAGCTTCGGCGCCGCTGTTGACGAAGAGAGTTTTCTTGGGAAACTTTCCGGGCGTTACTTCGTTCATGCGCTCGGCGAGGCGGATGTAGCCTTCGTAGGGCGTGACCTGGACGCAGGTGTGGAGGAATTTGTCGAGCTGGCCGCGGATGGCGTCGACCACGGCTTCCTGACGATGACCGGCGTTGGCGCAGCCGATGCCTCCGGCGAAGTCGATGTAGCGGTTGCCGTCTACGTCTTCGAGCCACGCGTCTTCGGCTTTGGCTACGTAGATGGGCGTGCCGTGAGAAAGGCCGCGGGGCACGGCTTGGGCGCGGCGCTCGGAGAGCGCTTTGGACTTCGGGCCGGGGATTTGCGTGTTGATGCGAATTGTGCTCATATCAGTTTCTCGTGAGAACTCCCTGACGCGGCGGCGGCGCTGCACGAAGTACAGGGATCCTTCGACTGCGGTTGATCTTCGCGCTTGGGCGCGAAGATCAATCCTCGCTCAGGATGACAAGACTTGAGAGGGCATCTCTTCATTTCTAGTACCAGCCGATTGGGGCTTCGTTCAGATTGATGTAGACCTGCTTGGTTTCCAGATATTCTTCGATGCCCCAGGGACCTAGTTCACGGCCGAAGCCGGATTGTTTGTAGCCGCCCCAGGGGGCTTCGACGTACGTTGGTTGCATGTGATTCACCCAGACGATTCCGGCGCGCAGGGCTTTCACGGCGCGCATGGCCTTGAAGATGTCGCGGGTCCAGACGGCGGCGGCGAGTCCGTAGGGTGAATCGTTGGCGATCTTGAGCGCGTCTTTTTCGTCTTCGAAACGGAATCACGGCCGCGACCGGGCCAAAGATTTCTTCGCGGGCGATGCGGGCGGAGTTGGTGACGTCGGAGAAGATCGTGGGCTGAACGTAGTAGCCTTTGCCGATTTTCTCGGGGCGTCCGCCGCCGGAGGCGAGCTTGGCTTCTTTCTTGCCGATCTCGATGTAGGAGTTGACGCGGTCGTATTGTTCTTTGCTGACGAGCGGGCCCATCTTGGTTTCGCGATCGAGCGGCGGGCCGAGCTTGATCTTCTTCGCTTTCTCGGTCATCGCTTCGACGAAGTTTTTGTAAATCGACTTCTGCACCAGGATGCGGCTTCCGGCGGAGCAGACTTCGCCTTGATTGATGAAGACGCCGAAGAGCGCGCCGTCGATGGCGGCTTCGAAATCGGCGTCGGCGAAGAAGATGTTGGGCGACTTGCCTCCGAGTTCGAGGGTGACGCGCTTCACGGTGTCGGCGGCCTGTTTCACGATGATCTTGCCGACGGCTGCGCTGCCGGTGAAGGCAATCTTGTTCACGTCGGGATGCTGAACCAGCGGAGCGCCGCAGGTTTCTCCGAAGCCGGTGATGATGTTGACTACACCCGGGGGCAAGCCGCAGTCGGCGAAGTAGTTGGCGAATTCGAGAGCGGTGAGCGGAGTTTGCTCGGCGGGCTTGAGGACGCAGGTGCAGCCTGCGGCTATGGCGGGAGCCAGCTTCCAGGCTGCCATTAGGAGCGGATAGTTCCACGGGATGATTTGTCCGGCGATGCCGACTGGCTCTTTGAGCGAAAGGGACATGGCATTGTCGGGAACGGGGTTGACGTAGCCGACTACCTTGGTGGCGAGGCCGCCGTAGTATTCGAAGCAGGTGGCGGCGTCGTTGATGTCGAATTCGGCTTCGACGATGGGCTTGCCGGTGTTGCGGCATTCGAGTTCGGCGAGCGCGGGAAGATTGGCGCGGATTTTCTCGGAGAGACGGAAGAGTACGCGGCCACGCTCCTGCGCAGTGGTGGTTGCCCACGGGCCTTCTTCGAATGCGGCTTTGGCGGCGGCTACGGCGCGGTTTACATCGTCCGGGCCGGCGTCGGGGACTTGGGCGATCACTTCTTCGGTGGAGGGATCGTAGACGGGAAATGTCTTCGTGGATTTGCTCGCGACCCACTCGCCGTTGATGTACATCTGATAAGTGCGGACGTTCGGTTTTGACTCCGCCGGGCATTTGGTTTCGACCTCCTGCTTACCTCAGGGCCTAAAGGCCCAGAATTCTCGCTCTTAACGGCACGACTAAAAGTCGTGCCCTTCCCGATCTTTCCTAGTCGCTTAACGGCACGACTGAAGTCGTGCCCTTCCCGATCTCTGAGTGCCGCGTCTTGTGGCGGCCGTAGACGAAAAAGAAGAATGCGGCCAGGCCGACGAAAAACAGCGTGCCGCCGAACATCCAAATTCGTACGGACCACAGCGACGTGATCTGCTGGGCCGGAAAAAATACTAGCGCGATGCCGAGGATCGTGGTCAGGAGTCCGCTGGTCCCGGCTACGAACAGCGTGGTGCGGCTGTAGTGGCCGCGGGGAACGGGCTCAGTTATTGCGAATTTCACGAGCGCGCCGAACATGTAGACGAAGGGAACCAGATTGAGCACGACGGCCAGCGACAAGAGTTTTTGGAATGTTTCCTGAACGCCGGCGCCGGCAAGATTCAAAATCACGAGCACGGCGGAGACCATGCCCTGAACGATCAATGCGGCGTAGGGCGTGGCGAAGCGCGGATGAATATTGCCGAGCCAGGAGGGCATGTAGGAATCGAGACCGGCAACGAAGGGGATGCGGGCGCAGCCGCCGATCCAGGCCGAACCGATGCCGGCGATGGCCAGGCTGAGCATGACGGCGAAGGGCACGGAGATCCAGTTGACGCCGACACGACCGGCCATTGCGCTGACTGCTTGAACCACGCCTTGCAGCACGTTGACGCTTTTGCCGACAGCAATCAGCAGCGTGAGGGTGACCGCGACGTAGAGAGTGCCGGAGATCAGGCCGCCCCAGGCTACGGCTCCGGGAAGAGTGCGGGCGGGGTCGCGGATTTCGTCGCCCATGACGGACGCGAGCTCGAGGCCGATCAGGCCGAAGCAGATTACGCCGAAGGAATTGAGGACGAAGCGCGGGTTGGCGGGAATTTTGAAATCGGCAGCGGTGATAGACGGTGCCAAAGCGCGAGTAGATCAATACACCCAGGCCGATCAGAACTGCGGCAGCGATGAAAGTACCGATGGCGCCGAGGTTGTTGATCCACTTGCCGATGCCGAGGCCGAGAATGTTGAGCAGGGTGAGCAATGCCAGCAAAGCAAGCGACACGATGAGCGCGAAAGACTTGCTATCGGCCAGAGCTGCATGGCTGGGACCGAGAATAAAAACAGAGACACCGACGAAGTAGAGCATGATCGTCGGCACATAGAGCATGTTGTTGGTCCAGTAACACCAGCCGGAAAGGAATCCGTGGAAGTCGCCGAAGACCTGTTTGGCCCAGAGATAGACTCCGCCTTCGCCGGGATAGCGGTGGGCTAGCTCGATTACCGCGATGCCTTGCGGCCAGAAGAACAGAAGAAGGGAGATGATCCAGAGCCAGATGGTGACGCCGCCGTTGGCTGCGATGGAGGGAACTACGTTGAGGTTGAAGACGGCTACTACGAATAGGAGGATTAGATCGCGGCGCCCGAGGGCGCGGATCAGGTGGGGCGGGGCGGGTTGGGTGGCGGTGGACATTTTCTAACGCGGCTAGTGCGCCGGGCCGCGGAACAGCAGGTTCCTCACCGGGCTTTCAGCCCGGTTCGGAATGACAAGTTCTTTTTCGCTGCAAGAATTTCGCTGATGCATGCGGGGCGGGCGGGGGCGCCCGCCCCACACATTCAAATCTAGTGCGCGGCCAGCGCCGGTTGGCCGATTCGCTCCTGCTGCGCTTTCGCTAGCGATGACGCTATGTCGTCGAAGGCTGCCAGGTGCTTGTCGATGTCGGCTTCGGTGTGCTGGACGGAAATGGTCCATTGCTCGTCCCACCAATACGGTTGCGGCATTACGCCGCGGTTGACCATGGCGAACCAGTAGTGACGCCAGAGGTCGATGTCGACGGTGGTCCAATCGCGATAGTTGCGAATTTCCTTTGGGTAAAGCATCAATGCGCCGTTGACGCCGGCTTGCGCGATGTAGGCCTGCAGACCGACTTTCGCGATGGTCTTGCGATATCCAGCGGCTAGCTTTTTGCCGAGCTTGTCGACGTGAGCGTAGTTCGGGCGGGTGAGCACTTCGCGGAACGTGGCGAGGCCGGCAGCCATCGAAACCGGGTTGGTGTTGTAGGTGCCGCCGTGGAAGACCTTGTGTTGGGAGATGAGGTCCATCACGGACCTGCTGGCGCCGAACGCGGCGAGGGGGAAGCCTCCGCCAATGGATTTGGCGAGGCAGATCATGTCGGGATGGACGTTGAAGTATTCGCTGGCACCGCCCCAGCCTAGTTTGGCGCCGGTTTTTACTTCGTCGAAGATCAGGAGCGCGCCGTTTTTCGTGGCGATCTCGCGCAGGCCTTGCAGGAAGCCTGGTTCCGGCATGCAGAGGCCTACGTTCATGAGGATGGGTTCGAGAATAATCGCTGCGATCTCGCCGGGATTTTCTTTGAATCGGCGTTCGACGGTGGCGAGGTCGTTGAAGGTTGAGATGAGCACGTTTGCGACCGCGGATTTCGGCACGCCGAGTCCGCCGGGAACGGAGATGGGATTGTCGATATCGCCGAAGTCGGGAGCGTGCGGCTTTACGCTGACCAGCGCGGAATCATGCAGTCCGTGGTAGGCGCCTTCGAACTTTACGATTTTGTCGCGACCGGTGGCGGCGCGGGCCAGGCGGATGGCGTGCATGGTTGCTTCGGTGCCGCTGTTGCCGAAGCGGCACATTTCGACTGGAAAACGGTTGCAGATTTCTTCGGCGAGCTCCCATTCCATGTCGTGGGGCATGCCGAACATGGTGCCGGTGGAGAGACGCTTTTCCACGGCTTTCATCACGGCGGGATGGCAGTGCCCGGCCATGAGAGCGCCGAAGGTGAGGTTGTGGTCGATGTATTCGTTGTCGTCGAGGTCGCGGAACTTGCTGCCGCTGGCTTCTTTCACGAAGATGGGCCAGGGATCGTAGTGGCGATAATTGCTGGCTACGCCGAGGGGGATTCGCTTGAGATTCTTTTTGTGCGCCTCGGCGGATTTGGGGGTGCGGCGCTCGAAAGTTGCGAGCTCCTTCTGCAGATCGGGATACATCGAAATTCTCCGGGGAACTCAGGCCGGCGGTTTCCTGGTAAGGCTGCGGGCCATTAGAATGCCGGGACGGACGGGCCGTCCCGGGGGTATTTCTTATTTTAATACGTAAAGCTAGAAAAAGAACTTTAAAGCAAACTGCAAGAGCCTGGGATCTCCGGCTTGTGAGATCTTACCGAACGAGGTCGGACCATCCGAGAAGCCGCCGTCGGGATTGTTGTAATTCGTGTGGTTGAACACGTTGAAAATCTCTCCCCGGAACTGGAAGTACTTGGTCTCGCTTAGGGCGATCTTCTTGTGAACCGAGAAGTCCCAATCGATGAGGCCGGGGCCGCAGCAGATGGTTCGTTGCGTCCCGTTGTTGAAGCTGCCGAGCGGCGGAACTGGAGCACCATTTGGGGTTGCAGCCGTCGCAAAATCGTTGGGATTGAACCAGTACCCGGACGTGGTAAGCCCGAGGTTGGTGTAAGTTTTTCTGGGATCGAGCTTCTGGAAGGGCGCTACCAAACTTGGCGCTTCGGTACCCAGGAAGAACAGGCTGTTTATGAGTTCGGTGTCGTCTTCGGTGTTAAGGCGGATAGGAAATCCGCTCTGGAATTGGGTTATACCGGAAACCTCCCAGTCATCCAGCACTCTGCCGGCAAATCCTGAGTACTTGCGTATGGGCAACTCCCAGTCATAGCTGACCACAAAGCGTTGTTTGGAATTGAATATCGACAGACCGCGGCTGGCGCGGTAGTTGAAAGGATCGAGCGTTTCCTCGAAGGTGGAACCATCGTCGATCGATCGGCTGAAAGTGTAAGCCGCCTGGAATTGCAGTCCCCGAGAGAAGCGCTTCTGCAGCATCATCTCCAGCGCGTTGTAGTTGGAGCTGGCGATGGTGTCCTCTGCGAAGATGTCAGTGAAGACGGGCACGCCGTCTACAGGACAGCCAGCACCGGTGAACGGATTGCAGTTCGGAGAGGAGTAGGGACGAAGGCCGACCAGATTCAGTCCGTCGAGCGGCTGGCCGGCGGGAATAACCTGTGGACCGTTCGGCCCGTAGGGCAGGTGGAACCCGCCTGCCGGAGCCGGGGAACCGGCCGGGAAGATAAACTGGGCATCTTCGCTGGTGGGTGCACAAGTACCAGCGCCAAGCACGCTGTTAATGTCGAGGCAAGTCTGCGGGTTCGAGGGATTGATGTCGTGAGTGGCCAGCAAACGATGGCCCTGGGATCCGACATAGCCGATCTGGAACATCAAGCTATTGCTCAGCTCGCGCTGGATAGTGAGGTTGTACTGAGAGGTGTACTGGGTGCGCAGATGGGGTCCGAACTCGCCGTAGAGAAGAATGGGGCGAAACAGCGACAGGTCGGTCAGCTGGCCTTTGTGAGGAGTGATAATCCCGTTAAAGGGATTGGGGTCGGTGGAATAGGCTTGAGTGACGAATGGAGTGTTGAAGAAGACATCGGAGAACGAAGAACTGCCTCCGAAGGGCGGCTCGGCGCCGAACTGGGCCAGAACCAGTTCTTCGATCGGGTTATAGAAGAGACCCCAACCGGCGCGAATGCTAGTTTTGCCGTTGCCGCCGAATAGTTTGCCCAAGACTCCTTCGCTGAAGTTAGGACTGTAGGCGATGCCAAAGCGGGGGGCAAAGGACTTGTAATAGGTTGAGGTCATGCCCGCGGGGACGCCCGGATCGCCCGGAACCACGAGACCGGTGGGTCGCGCTGCCGGTGTTGGCACAGGTGGGAGTCGGCGACACGGCGCAAAGTTCTGCCAGTAGGTCGCGCTCGTCGTGATTCCGCAGGGGTAGACGGTGGAATTTTGTCCGGGCCGGTAGGTCTCTACGTGGCCGCTGATGTCGGTTAAAGGAGGGCTGTATTCCCAGCGAAGGCCGTAATTCAGGGTCAGGTTCGGCCTGATCTTCCAGCTGTCCTGGACGAAAGGATAGACGGCAAAGCTGCGAACGTCTTCGCGCTGGCCGGAACCTTGGGTATAGGTATCGGCCAATCCCAGCAGGAACTCGGCATACTCATCGCCGTCATCCGGAAGGATCCCGCTGGGACCACTGTTGTCGAATGTGTATTCGCCGTTCACGTCGAAGTAGTAATACTGATCGAAGCGGGCGCGGCGGACATCCACGCCGAACTTGAAGGTGTGGTTGCCTTTCACCCAGGTGAGTTCATCGGACCACTGAAAACTGTTTCCCACCTGAGGAAGGAAGCCTTCGAAGTTGTTGCCGAAGGATGCGCCGCCGGAGATGTTGACGAACGGAACCCCGGTCAGAGTCGAGGGCAATCCTGGAGTGATGCCAAGGGATGGACTGGTCCCAAACGTGCCAGCAATCGAAGTGGCTCCGATGTTGGAGTCGGACGTGCCAGTAAAACAGAAAGTAGCAGCCGCCCCGGAACAGGTCGACGTTACCGCACCTGTGGTTTGGGGCTTTATGTAGCCGAGCTGGCCTTCACGCATATAGGTGAAGTGGGCCTCGTTTACCAGCGCGTTGTTGATGGACCAGGTATGGGTGAAGTTCCACTGCTGGTTGCGGAGATTATTGAAGTTTCCGAAGCCCGGGACGTTGGCGCCGGCCGCCTCGAAGGTATCGTAGGGATCGAGTTCACGGGCGTCATTGAAGTAGTAATAGGCGGTGAAATTCTGACGATCATTGATCTTGTGATCGATGCGGACGGTGAACTGATCGGCGTTGTTGGTTCCTACCGGGACGACCTGATTCTGATTGCTCCCGATGTTGGCTGCGGGAACAAACTTCTGAAGCAGGTTGGAGGCCACCGGGTCCTGACAGGCCGTGGGTATAACACCGGTCGGAAAAACCTCATTCCACGGAATGAACGGCGTGCCCGTGACTGGGTTCGTTTTTACGGGAAGGCCAGCCACAGACGCAATTCCGAGGGCGCTATCGCAGGTAACGGTTCCGCTGGGGGTTGTGATGGAGCGCCCGTCCAGGGCCTGAGCCACGAAGGGAGTGCCCTGGCTATCGTCGATGCCTCCGGCACCGGCACTGGCATTGGCGCTCCCTAGTGCACCACTAGGTGGATCGAAGCCCCCCGCAGCCGTGAAGTCACCACGAAATTCTCCAGTAGGCGCCGATCCCGGCGTGCCGGTGGGAACGTTCAGCAACTGCCCGGGCTGGCCGTTCCGCATCCGGCGCGCTTCATACGAGAAAAAGAAGAAGGTGCGGTCTTTCTTGATGGGGCCGCCGAAGGTGCCGCCGAACTGGTTTTGGTTGAGCTGGGGCTTGGTCGTGTCGGGGTAACCGCGGGAATCCAGAATCGTGTTGCGGAAATATTCGTAGAGGTTGCCGTGGAAGGCATTGCCTCCGGACTTGGTGATCACGTTAACGACGGAGCCGGAGTTGCGGCCGTATTCGGCGTCGAAGGTATTGGTGATTACGCGAAACTCTTCGACGGCGTCGGGAGTGGGTTCGATGGTGGGGGTATTCACGAACTGATCGTTGGCGTCGCCGCCGTTGACGCTGAAGTTGTTGGCGCGGGTGCGGCCGCCGTTGACGGAGACTGATCCGGGATCGTCGGAGCCGGCGAACAAGCTGCCGCTTGATCCGAGCTGGGACTGCACGCCGGGTTGAAGCTGCAGGAACTGGTAGGTATCGCGGGTGTTCAGGGGCAGCTCGTTCACTGAACGGTCGTTGATTACGGCGCCGAGCTGAGTGCTGGTGGTGTCGACCTGAGGAGCTTCCGAGGTTACTTCGACCGTCTCCTGAGATCCACCGATTTGCAGGGTGGAGTTGAGAGTGACCACCTGATTGACGTCGACGATGACGCTTTTCTGAACATTCTTCTTGAAGCCGGTTAGCTCAAACTGGACGGTGTAGGTGCCGGGAGCGACCTCGACGAAGCTGTAGTCGCCGCTGTCGTTGGTCTTGGCGTCGCGGCTGATGCCGGTGGCTTCGTTGGTCAGAGTGACCTTGGCGGCCGAGAGGACGGCACCGGTGGGATCGGCGACGCGGCCCAGGATGCGGCCGCTGGCGCCTTGGGCGGGGAGCAGCGTGGGGAGGAGAAGAGAAATTGCGACCAGGCAAACCGTTTGGACGCATCGTTCCCAGACACATCGTTTTCAGACACATCATGGACCAGCGGGCTCGCAGTGACGGCATGGGGCCTCCAGGCATCCTGAAGAGAAGTTTTTTCTTTGAAAGCTATAGCTTGTGTGCAGCCACAACCTTGCTATAATCCCGCAAGGTTAGAGAAGGGGCAGGCGTACTGTCAAGGATAAAAAAAGCGCTGCCTCTCATAGAAAATTCTTATCGGACGGCGCGCAGGCGATGAATTCATCCAGCTCGGAAGTTTACTTGAAGATCGGAGATGTGGCGCGGCGGGTGGGAGTGTCGCCGTCGGTGATCCGGTCGTGGGAGAGCCTGGGGCTGACGCGGCCGCGGCGCACCGAGAGCAAGTACCGGCTGTATACGGCGGATGACGTCAAGCTGCTGAAGCGGGCGCGATTTCTGCGGAAGGTGCGGGGATTGAACGCGGCGGCGATTGTCGAACTGCTGCGGCGGGAAGGGCGGGTGCGTCCGGCAGCGGACGGAAGTGCGGGAGCGATTGGTTCGCACTTGCGGCAGTTGCGCGCGAAGCGGCGTCTGTCCCTGGCAGCAGGTGGCGCGGTCGGTTGGGATCTCGGTGGGATTCCTGAGCGCGCTGGAGCGGTCGCAGATGAGCGGGTCGGTGGGAACGCTGCGCAAGCTGGCGCGATTTTATAAGACCAACATCCTGGATTTTTTTGACGCCACCGGCGCCAGCAGCCGGCAGGTGCAGCCGGAACAAAGAAAGGTGCTGGAAGCCGGCCCCGGCGTGCGGATGGAGTTGCTGGCGTGGGGGAATACCACGGTGATGGAACCGCATCTGTTTCGGGTGGCGCCGGAAGCGGGCAGCGGCGATTCTTACACGCACGAGGGCGAAGAGTTCCTCTATGTGTTGCGCGGGGAACTGGCGATCACGCTGGAGAAAAAAGAATACCGGTTGAAGACGGGGGACAGCTTTTATTTTGAAAGCGCGACCCCGCATCACTGGAAAAATCCCGGGCGGGCGGAAACCTGGGTGTTGTGGGTAAATACGCCGCCGACGTTCTAGCGGGGTACTGGAGGCACGATGAAAGCGCGACAAGCGGGTTTGCTGCTTTTGCTGGCCGTGATCGGTGTTCACCGGGTTCGTGCACAAAGAAAACTCCCACGTTGAATTTGCTGGTGTGGGAGGGCTATGCCGATCCTGCGTTCGTCAAGGCTTTTGAGGAGCAGCATCATTGCAAAGTTTCGGCGTCGTACATGGGGTCGAGCGACGAACTGGTGGCCAAGCTGCGCGGCGGCAGCGCCGGAAATTATGACGTGATCTCGCCCTCGAGCGATGTGGCGACGTCGATCGCAGCCGGCGGGTCTGGCGGCGCCGCTGGATTTGTCGAAGATTCCGAGCTATGGACAACTGTCTCCGCAGCTCACTTCCCTGCCGCTGGTGCGGGTGAAGGGCCAGGTGTATGGAGTTCCGTTCATGTGGGGACCGGACCCGATGATTTACGACACTTCGGTTCTTCGCGAGCCCCCGATAGCTGGAACGTCCTGTGGGATCCGAAATACAAGGGAAGGATTTCGGTGTGGGACGATCTGTCGACGGTCTACATGGCGGCGCAGGTTCTGGGCTATGACAAGCCCGATCCGTCGCAGCTTTACAACCTGACCGACGAACAGCTTGAAGCAGTGAAGAAGAAGTTGCTGGAATTGAAACCGAATATCCGCAAGATGTGGTCGACGGGCGGGGAGTTGACGAATCTTTTTCAGAATCATGAAGTGGTGGCGGCCATGGGATGGCCGTTGATGACCAATCAACTGCGCAAGATCAACTTCCCGGTGGGCGAGACGATTCCGAAGGAAAACACGACGGGGTGGATCGATCACCTGATGATCACGGCGGGCAGCGAGAACCTGGATCTGGCTTACGAGTTTCTCGAGTACATGATTGAGGCGCAGACCCAGAAGAAGGTGACGGACGTGACGGGATACACTCCGGCAAATCCGCAGGCGGCGCAATTCATGACGGCGGAGGAAGTGAAGAGCCTGCATCTGGACGATGTCGACAACTATCAGAAGCGGCTTTATTTCTGGCAGAATGTGCCGCGGCGCGCCAAGTACAACGAGATCTGGAACGAAGTGAAGGCGGCGCAGTAGACCGGCCGGCTTTCGAGCTTCGGGCTTCGGCTTTCGAGAATCGGTGAGGACTTGGGATTGATGACCACTTCTGAGATTGCCATGACGATGACGTCTGCTACCGATACAGCGGGTCGAGCGCCTCTGCTCAGCATTCGCAACGTGGCCAAGAATTTCGGCAAGAACGTGGTGCTGCGGGATATTTCTCTGGATGTGGCGGAGGGAGAATTTCTCACGATCCTGGGGGAAAGCGGGTCGGGTAAGACGACGCTGCTGCGAATTATCGCGGGCTTTGAGACCGCGAGCGCGGGCGAGGTGTGGATGGGCGAAGAGCGACTGGACCGCCAGCCACCTTATCGACGCCGCGTGAACACTGTGTTCCAGCACTATGCGCTGTTTCCGCACCTCACTGTAGAACAGAACGTGGCTTACGGACTGCGCGTGGCGAAAAGACCCGAGGCGGAGATTGCATCGCGCGTGGAGGAAGCACTGGAGAAGGTAAAGATGTCGGCGCACGCGAAGTCGAAGCCGTCAAAGATCAGCGGCGGGCAGCAGCAGCGGATTGCGCTGGCACGGGCGCTGGTGAACCGTCCGCGACTGCTGTTGCTGGATGAGCCGCTTTCGGCGCTGGATGCGAATTTGCGGCGGCAGATGCAGGTGGAGTTGAAATCGCTGCAGCGCGAGGTCGGCATTTCGTTCATTTTCGTGACCCACGATCAGGAAGAAGCGATGGTGATGTCGGACCGGATCGCGCTGCTGCGCTCGGGCGAACTGGAGCAGGTGGCGACGCCTCGGGAAATTTATGGACGGCCGGCAACCGCGTATGCGGCGCAGTTTATTGGGCATACGAATCTGCTGAAGGGCGAAGTGCGGGGAGGAATGGTGCGCTGCGGTCTGTTGACGTGGGCAGCGGCGCTTCCGGATGGGCCGGCTCTGTTCTCGCTGCGGCCAGAGAATATCCGGCTGGCCGCTGGAAATCCGGCGACGGCTGGCAGTGTGCGGGTTCGCGGAAAAGTCCGTCACCAGGCGTTTCATGGGGCCACTGAGTTGATCCGAGTGGAATGCGGCGACGGGTTGGTGCTGGTGGTGCGGACTCCGGGCAGCGGTGGAGCGCTGGGCGATGTTGAACTGGAGTTCTCTGCTGCTGATGCGATTCTGGTGCGCGAGTCTCCGGAAAGAATCTGATGTTTTCGCGGGCCTACAAAGCGGCGGTGACCCTGCCTCCACTGGTGTGGGTGACGGTGTTTCTGCTGATGCCGTATTTGCTGATGTTCTGCTACAGCTTCTGGTCGGTATCGGCGTCGCAGACCATCGTGCATTCGTGGAATCTCGACAACTACGGCCAACTGCTGCGGGTTGACGTTTACTGGCAGACGCTGTTGCGCTCGATGTGGATTGCCGCACGGGTGACGGTCTTCTCTTTGGTGCTGGGGTATCCGCTGGCGTATTTTCTTTCGTTTTATGCGGGAAAGAAAAAGGATCTGCTCTATCAGTTGGTGATTATTCCGCTGTGGGTCAGCTACCTGGTGCGGGCTTATGCGTGGAAGACGATTCTGGGCTCGGATGGCGTGCTGAATACTCTGCTGCAGTATGTACACCTGACGAAGCATCCGCTGGAGTTTCTGCTGTACAGCCCGTTTGCCGTGGTGTTGACGCTGACGCACATCTACACGCCGTTTGCATTTCTGCCGATTTACGCGGCGCTGGAGCACATTCCGCGGAATCTGGTGGAGGCATCGCACGATCTGGGGGCAACGCCCGGGCAAACGTTCTGGAAGGTGATTCTTCCGCTCTCGATTCCGGGAGTTGTGGCCGGGGCAACGTTTGCCTTTGTGCTGAGCCTGGGGGATTTTCTTGCGCCGCTGCTGCTGGGCGGGCCGAGCGGCATCATGATTTCGAACATTGTGGTTAGCCTGTTTGGCGCGGCTTACAACTGGCCGCTGGGCGCGGCGATTTCGTTCTGCATGCTGCTGCTGGTGGTGACCCTGCTGGTTTTCTCCGAACGGCTGGAAAAGAAATGGAGCTTCTCGTGAGCGAAACCAGATTCGACTCCGGCTCGCGCTGGTTGCTCGTCCATGCTGTGGCAGTATTCGCATTTCTCTATTTGCCGATTGCGGTTCTGATCCTTTATTCGTTCAACGGCGAGGGTGTGGGCGGATTTCCGCCGCATCATTTGACGCTCGATTGGTATCGCACACTCTTCGCGGACGGGCCGATCTGGGATTCGGTGCTCAACAGCCTGCAGGTGGCCTTGGCAGCGATGGTGATCTCACTGACGTTCGGCGTGCCCGCGGCGCTGGCGCTGGAGCGGGCGCAGTTTCCGGGGAAGGCGCTGTTCCGGCGATTGGTGCTTCTGCCGTTGATTCTGCCGGGCATTATTACCGGGCTTTCACTGCTCATGCTGTTCAACGTGATGGGAACGAAGCTCAGCCTGCTGACGATTGTTCTCGGGACACGGGACGGCGTTGATCTCCGTGGCCACGACCGAAGTATTCGCGGGCCTGCAAAAGCTCGACCGGGCGCAGGAAGAAGCGTCTCTCGACCTGGGCGCGAATTACTGGCAGACATTCTGGCGGATCACTGTGCCGAACTTGAAGCTGCCGATTATCGGAGCTGCATTGCTCATCTTTACGCTTTCGATGGATGAGATCGCGGTCAGCTTTTTTCTGATTGGGCGGGATAACACGCTGCCGCTGGAAATCTGGGGACGGCTGCGGCGGGGGATCACACCGGAGATCAACGCAGTGTCGACCATCATCTTTGTGTTTTCGCTGGTGGCGATTGTGTTCTGGTACCGCTTGCGGGTGCGTGGCGAAGGCGCGACGTAGGAGATCGATATCAGGAGATCAATGTGAGTGCGAATCGCAGAGACTTCATCAAATTTGTAGTTGCGGGGGCGGTGACGGCGGGATGTCCGATTGATCTTTCACTGGTCACAGCGCAAACGGCGGACTCGCAGAAGAGTCATGCTGCGGAGGTGGACGGTGAGGACAACCGGATTTGCCACCAGGTGCGCGACAAGGGCAGCAGTTTCTTCACGCGGCCCGCGGCTTCGGCGCGGCATGACGTGGTGATTGTGGGCGGCGGCGTGAGCGGGTTGACGGCGGCTTACCGTTTGCAGCACCACGATTTTCTCCTGCTCGAAAAAGAGCCGCACTGGGGCGGGAATGCGTACGCGACGGAGTATGAGGGCAGCACTTACGCCACCGGATCGGCGTTTTTGGCCAAGGACGAGTACGCCTACAGCTTCGCCCAGGAAATTGGACTGCCGCTGCTGCCGGTCAACAGTCCGGATGCGAGCATCATTCGAGGTGAGCTGGTCCCAG
The DNA here is from genome assembly GCA_963770235.1 of uncultured Acidobacteriaceae bacterium. Lineage (GTDB taxonomy): Bacteria > Acidobacteriota > Terriglobia > Terriglobales > Acidobacteriaceae > Sulfotelmatobacter. Next base: position 125,950 of record CAVYOW010000014.1, read on the forward strand.
ACACATGGGGCGATGGGCTCGATAAGCTGCCTTATCCTCCGGCGGTGCGCGAGGGCTTTAAGAAGTTCAAGAAAGAAATGCTCGCGATCGATGTGGAGAAGCAAAGCAAAGAGCTTTACGAGAAACCTCTTTCCGATTTCCTGAAGGATTATCCGGACGAGCTCAAGCAGTGGTGGGACAACTTCGGGCCTTCCAACTGGGGAGCGGCCAGCGAAGACACAGCCGCTGCCGTGGCCATTGAGGCGTTGCAGGAAATGAGTGGAGAGAGCCGGACTGACGATCGCTATACCTGGCCCGGAGGCTTGGGCGCGATCACGAAAAAACTGGCGGACATTCTCCAGCCGAAATACAAGGACCGCATGCAGGCCGGCGCGACAATTGTGGCCGTGGTCCCGGGAAAAGAAGAAGTGCAGGTGACGTACATGCTGGGCGGAGAATTGAAGACGGTTGCGGCCAAGGTGGTGATCATGGCGACGCCGAAGTTCATCACGCGGCGGATTGTCGAAGGGCTGCCTGACAAGCAAAGCGATGCCATGCAGCAGATTCGCTATATTCCCTATCCTGTGGTGAATCTTATTTTCGACAAGCCGGTTTTCAATCACGGCTACGACACGTGGTGCCCGGGCAATTCTTTTACCGACTTCATCGTTGCGGACTGGGTGATTCGAAAGCAAACGGGCTATCAGCAGAAGTTCAACATTCTCAGTTGCTACACGCCGCTGAAGGAAGAGGAACGCAGCCATCTGTTGAACGAGACCGGGGCGCGCAGGATCGCCGCCAACGTATTGAGCGACTTCCAGAAGCTGATGCCAAGTATGAATGTTGATCCAGTCGAGGTGCACATCTACCGGCGAGGGCATCCTTTGTATATGTCGACGCCGGGGTTGTACACGCAGGTGCAGCCGCTGGTGCGGCAGCCCATGGATCGCGTGTTCTTCGCGAACACGGACTCCGAGGGTCCGGAATCGACTACCAATGGAGGAATCCTGGCCGCGCAGCGCGCCGTGAAGGAAGTGGAGGCGCGGCTGGCGGGAAAGCCGATGCCGAAGCAGAAGGCCGTGGCGGGTTGATGTTGTTCTCGTCCAACTCTTTCCATTCCCAAGACGTCCACCTCGAGTCTGGTTACCGGCGACTTGCACGAAGTGCGATGTAATCTCCTGAGAAGCCTCCGCACATAGTAAAGTTATAGGTGGGGCATTGCAGCCGAGGCACGGCTGCATACACGTGTCAATCCGATCCATACAATAAAGGACAAACCATACTTTGAGTTTGAGCATTCGCAATATCGCCATCATCGCGCACGTGGACCACGGCAAGACCACGCTGGTCGACGCCATGCTGAAGCAGAGCGGGACATTCCGCGCCAACGAAGCCGTGGCCGAACGGGTGATGGATTCGAACGAACTGGAGCGCGAGCGCGGCATCACGATCCTGGCCAAGAACACGGCGATCTTCTATCACGACGTGAAGATCAACATTGTGGATACGCCCGGCCACAGCGACTTTGGCGGCGAGGTGGAACGCGCGCTGAAGATGGTGGACGGAGTGATGCTGCTGGTGGACGCCAGCGAGGGTCCGCTGCCGCAGACGCGCTATGTGCTGAGCAAAGCTCTCGAAGCGAAACTGCCGCCGATTGTGGTGATCAACAAGATCGACCGGCCGGACGCGCGGCCGCAGGAAGTGCTCAACGAAATCTACGACCTGTTTATCGATCTCGATGCCCAGGAAGATCAACTGGACTTTGCTGTTCTGTACACGAATGCGAAGGAGGGGACGGCGTCGACCGATATCAAGGGGGGCGGGGAGAATCTGGCACCGCTGTTTGACGCGATCCTGAAAACGATTCCGCTGCCTACGGGCGATCCAGCGGGGCCTCTGCAGATTCTGGTGGCGAACCTTGACTACAGTGATTTTCTGGGGCGTCTGGCGATCGCGCGCGTGTTTAACGGAACGATGTACACGGGCGAAGACGTCGTGATCGCAAAGCTCGACGGAACGATGCACAAAACCAAGATCACGAAATTGTTTTCGTTCTCCGGGCTGAAACGAACTGATATCACAGAAACCGTGTTGGGCGATATCGTTGCCGTGGCCGGCGTGGAAGGCATCACTATCGGCGAGACCATTACGGACGCCGAGAATCCGGCGCCGCTGCCGCCTATCGTGATCGATGAGCCGACCATCGCGATGACGTTCACGGTGAACACTTCGCCCTTTGCCGGACGCGAAGGGACTTACGTCACGTCGCGAAATCTGCGGGAGCGGTTGGCGAAGGAACTGCTCACCAACGTTTCTCTGCGAGTGGAGGAGATGGGCACGACCGATTCGTTCAAGGTGCTGGGGCGCGGCGAACTGCAGCTTTCGATCACCATCGAAATGATGCGGCGCGAGGGCTATGAACTCATGGTGGGCAAGCCCGAGATCGTCACCAAGCGAATTGATGGCAAGCTGATGGAACCGGTGGAGCATCTCACCGTGGACGTGCCGGAAGGCATTCGTGGGCGTGGTGATGGAACAGTTGGGATCGCGCAAGGGTGAAGTTACCAACATGCACAATCACGGCTACGGGCGGGTGCGGATTGAGTTTCGCGTGCCCAGCCGCGGGCTGATCGGGCTGCGCAGCCAGTTGCTCACCGACACGCGCGGGACGATCGTGATGAATTCGTTGTTCGATGGATACACCGAGTGGCAGGGGGAAATCCCGCACCGGCTTACGGGAGCGTTGATCGCGGACCGGGACGGCACTTCGACGGCATATGCGCTGTGGGGCCTGCAGGAACGCGGAGAGCTTTTCGTGGGGCCGGGCGTTGAACTGTATGAAGGGATGATCATCGGCGAGAACGCGAAGGACGACGATCTGGACGTCAACGCGGTACGGGAAAAGAAGCTCACCAACATGCGGGCTTCGACGGCCGACGAGGCTATCCGCCTGGTGCCGTTCCGAAAGTTGAATCTGGAGCAGGCGATCGAATTCATTGCGGATGATGAATTCGTGGAGATCACTCCAAAATCGCTGCGGCTGCGGAAGAAGGTTCTGCAGTCGAACAAGCGCAAGAAGAAGCGCGATGGCGACGGTAGAGGAAGGGTGAAGTCCGGCAGTCAATCCGAGAAAATCCAAAGGCGACGCGCCGCTGCGAATGTTTCTGGTGCCGTGCAGTTGCGGCACGACGTTCGCCGTCCCGGAAAACTATGACCGCCAGGGGACGGCCTGGAGCCGGTATTTGATTTGTCCGAGCTGCGGCAAGCGGCATGACCCCAAGAACCGGCTGTTGCAGGTGGGATATCACCGCGAGGGATACTGGCAGGTGGATGAGTGCTAGCGCGGTTCGGCTTTCGATCCGATTTGACCTACCGATTGGACATACCCGATTTAGCAATGGTGATTTAACCAGCCCGGTTTGACAAACCTGCTATACTTCGTGGCCGCATTCGACTGTTCGCCAGCTCCGGTCCCGATTTTCAGGAAGGTGTCCCCGACCTGCCAGTCCGCCGCATCGAGCTTGCACTTCGACAGCTCAATGCAGAGGCAGATGCGTGAAGAATATTTTCGTGGGGAACTTGAGCTTTAACACATCGGAAGACGAACTGCGGCAGATGTTTGAACCGTTCGGGCAAGTGGACCGGGTCAGCATCATGACCGACCGCGATACCGGACGATCGCGCGGGTTCGGCTTTGTGGAAATGGCCAGCAACGAGGATGGAGAAAAGGCCATTACGGCGTTGAATGGCACGCAGGTGGGCGGACGCACGCTCAACGTGAACGAGGCGCGCCCCAAGACCGAGCATGCCGGAGGCGGCGGACGCGACCGTGGAGGCCGAGGCGGAGATCGCGGCGGAGACCGTGGCGGGCGCGGCGGTGGCGGCGGAGGACGAGGGCGCTGGTAGGATTTCGGGTCGGACGCCCAGCGATTGTGCGTGTGGGCGATGTGTTGCCGCCACGCGTCCGGACTGCCCGGGCGGGCAACACAGCATCGCGACAACCACATTGATGCTTCCCAAAGACTCCCGTGTAGACTGAAGCTATTGGTGTGCGCCCGTAGCTCAGATGGATAGAGCGATTGCCTCCGGAGCAATAGGTCGGGAGTTCGAATCTCTCCGGGCGCACCAGATCTTCTTCCCTTCCAGATCTTCCTTCCTCCCAGAGATCTTCTCCCCTCAAAGAGCGGCTAAGCGCCGTTGCACCAGCAGGAAGTAAAGGGCTAGCAGGACGAGGAGCAGTCCATTCACACTCAGCACGACCGGTGCTGTGAACAGGGGGACGAGCCATCCCGACAACAGGTTGCCCATGGGCATGCCGCCGCGGAAGGCAAAGTTGTAGACACTCATCACGCGCCCGCGCATTTCGTTGGTGGTAATCAACTGCACCAGCGAACTGACGGTGGCGAAGACCGCCATCATGGAAGCGCCCACCAGGACCAGAATGACGCCGCTCAGCGGCAATGACTTGGAAAGAGCGAATCCGGAAATCCCCGCGCCCAGGCAGAAAAGAGCTGCGAGGGCTACGACTCCCTTCTTGCGCATATTGCCCGCGCTGGCAATCCCGAGCGAACCAAAGATCGATCCCAGACCCATAAGCGCGAGCAGATTGCCGTAGGTTTCCGGACCGCGATGGAAGATGTCCTTGACGAATACGGGAATGTAGGTGCGCATGGGCATGCCCAGGGCTGTCATGCAGAAAGCCAGCACAATCAGCGCCTCCATTGAAGTCTGCTTGCGGGCAAACCGAATGCCCTGCTTCAGGCTGGTGAACATTGACTCCGAGGTTTTCACCGGCAGGAAGCGGGTGGTGATGATCGACAGCGACACGATGGGAGCCAGGAAGGACAGTGCGTTCAGGCCGAAGCACCATTTCTCGCCCAGCTTCGCCAAGGCCTGCCCGGCCAGTGCGGGCCCGACCATGACCGCCACGTTGAACTGGATGGAATTCAGGGCGATGGCGTTCGGCATGTCTTCCTTTTCGACCAACGTGGGAATCAGCGCCGAATAGGCCGGTCCGCCGAAGGCCTGGGCGAAGCCGGAAATGAAGGAGAGACAGAGAATGTGCCAGACGTGTACGGAGCCGGTCGCGACCAGAATGGTGAGAACAGCGGCGGTGAACATCTGCACATACTGGGAGCCCAGCAGAATCTTGTGACGCTCCACGCGATCGGCCACTACGCCGCCGATCAGCGAGAACAGAAAGATGGGGATGCCGCCGAGAAATTGATCGAGCGCCAGCAAGAAGGCGGAGTGGCTGAGCCGGTAAATCAGCCAGCCCTGGGCCACGATCTGCATCCAAGTGCCAATGCTGGAAGTGCAGGCGCCGAACCACATCAGGCGGAAATCGCGATAATGAAATGCTTTAAAGACCCGGCTCAGCGTCTTCATTGTCTCCACAGAAGCGTAACATGCGCTTTCGCGGGTTGGGCGTGACTATCCCTTGGCCGGTTCTTTTCGCCATGTCGGCTGGTGAGATCTCACTCGCAAATTGAGGGTAGAATCAAGAAATCCCCGATTTCGTCGGCACCTCAGATTTGGGGCGGGCAGGAGCAGATCATGAGAAGTGGCGGCGTGTTGAAAGCTATCCGCGGCATGTTATTGGCGGGCGCGGTGGCGGCGGGTTCTGTAATTTGCTCCGCTGCGGATGAACCGGCAGCCCGGGCAAAAGATCCGGCATCCGCGAATTCGGGCCTCTACGTTAAGGTACAACTCAACAAGCCGGTGAAGCTGTCGAAGTTGAAGCCGGGAGAGGTTCTTGAAGGCAAGCTGGCACGGGACGTTTATTCTTCCGACCGCGAAGTGTTCACCGCGGGGAGTGCCGTGCACTTGACAGTCGATCACCTGGAAAAAAGGCGAAGGGTTCCAGACGATCACTGGCCGGGCGTAGTTAAGCTATTCACACCTCGGCATCAGAACTATCCGGTGTTCAAGACCGCAACCGTGCTTGCGGCGAGCGGTGAAAGCGCTCTGCAGGTCACAGTGATTTCCATAAGCCGAAGGCGGGACGTTCACGCGCAGCCAAAGAAGAAAGGATCAGGGCCGCAGGCCGGGGCCGTCGAGACGAGTCAGTCTGGGAGCGTATCGGGAGCGAAGAAGGACATACCTGCCACAGTCGTGATGGAAGCTGTGGAGGCGGGAGACTCGAATCTGTCTTCCTCAAGTGCCGGGGAGACAGCCGCGCCAGTGCCAGAATTGTCTGCACTGGAAAGTCTTCCGGCGGGGACGATCTGCAAGATTCTTCTGCTCGGGGACGTGAGCGCATCGAAGAGCATGCCCGGCGACGCAATTCGGGCGCGTCTGCTTGAGCCAGTCCTGTTGGAATCGAAAGTTGTCCTGCCGGCGGGCACACTGTTTGGGGGCACCGTGGTTAAGAAGACTCCTCCACGCTGGGGCAGCCGGGCCGGATCGCTATCCCTCACCTTCACTGGATTGACACTACCGGGTGGAAACCTTATACCCATCGCGGCATCGCTGACGGGAGCAGAACTGGACCAAAGATCGCACACCAAGATTGACCCCGAAGGCCGGTTGCAAGGTGAACATCCGGGCAAGGCGTGGATGGCGATTAACATCGGCGTGACTGCCGGCCTCGCCAAAGAAGCGGATGACACCCTTCAGTTGATTATCGAGGCCTTCGTATCGACGGCGACGGACGCTTCCACCGCGGGCGTGGGACGAATCGCGGCGACTTTTGTCTCGGGAATCTATATCGTATCGCGTAAAGGACGCGATGTAGTGCTGCCCCGGTTCACTGAGATGAATATTGCCTTGGATCGGCCGTTATCTGTGGCTAAGAACGCGGAATCGGCGGCTCCGGCGACGGCGATCGTGCACGGCGACTGATTTGCGGTTCGGGCGGGCCGACCGCAACAGTTCGGTCTCGCAATCAAGTCTCGGCAAACTTCTCGACGTGATCTTCTCGACATGAGCTATGACGCCATTCTGATTGTTTCTTTCGGTGGGCCGGAATCGAAGGAAGAGGTGATTCCATTCCTGGAAAACGTGCTGCGCGGACGGAACGTTCCGCGCGAACGGATGCTGACGGTGGCCGAGCACTATTACCACTTCGAGGGCAAGAGCCCAATCAACCAGCAGACGCGTGAACTGGTCGCCGCTCTGGGAGCGGAGTTGGAGCGGAACGGGCCCAAGCTGCCGATTTACTGGGGAAACCGGAACTGGCATCCGCTGCTGCCTGAGACTCTGGGAAAAATGAGGCAGGACGGCGTCCGGCGGGCTCTGGCATTCGTGACTTCGGCTTACAGCTCGTACTCAGGATGCCGGCAGTATCGCGAGGACATTGCGCGGGCGCAGAGCGAAGTTGGGCCGGGCGTGCCGGAAGTGGACAAGCTGCGGGCGTTCTTTAACCATCCAGCGTTCGTTGAGGCCACGGTCGACCGGGTGCGTGATGCGCTGCATGACGTTCCAGAGGACGCGCGGGGAAACGTGCAGATCGTATACACGGCGCACAGCATTCCGGTTTCCATGGCTAACGGCTGTGATTATGTGAAGCAACTGGAGGAAGTGCGGCGGCTGGTTTCGGAGGCACTCGGTCAGAAGAAGGATGCTCTCGTCTACCAGAGCCGCAGCGGCGCTCCCGGACAACCATGGTTGGAGCCGGACCTTCTTGATCACCTGCGCCAGGTGAAGGCAGAAAATCTGGCGTCGGCGGTGGTGCTGGCGCCGATCGGCTTCATTTCGGATCACATGGAAGTGCTGTATGACCTGGATGTGCAAGCGCGGCAGTTCTCCGATTCGCTGGGGTTGGCGATGACTCGGGCGAAGACGGTAGGCGTGCATCCGAAATTTGTTGGCATGATTCGCGAACTCATTTTGGAGCGGATGAATCCGGGGTCGGAGCGTAGAGCGTTGGGACGGCTGGGACCGCGGGCGGATGTTTGCGCGGAGGATTGCTGTCCGGGGCCGTCGCGGCCGCACGCGACTTAGACGGAACTGGGAACCTTGGGACGTTCGTAGTCCGTGGCTTTTGGGCGGCCCTCGACCAGATGCATAGTGTGGAGAATGGTTTCGATGGTCGATTCATTCCCTACAGCTGTGTTGATCATCACGTGGTAGAGGGAACGGGTGGGCCAGTCGGCGTCGAAGTAGTGTTTGACGTAGGCCATGCGCTCACGGTCGACGGTATCGACAAGATCCTCGGCTTCCGATTCCGTGGACCCGTCTTGCAGCAGGCGGCGTATCTTCTCGGCGCGCGGGGCGTAGAGGAAAATGTGAAAGGCATCCGGGCGCTCGCGCAGGAAGTACGGGGTGCCGCGTCCGACCACGACTGCATTGCCTTCCTGGGCGATCCTTGCGGTGATTTTCTCCATCATCGACATCATGCAATCGGCGTCAAAGGATTGACTGCCAAGAGAGGAAGTGGGCTCGTAGCTGCCGCGCCAGAAGACTTTTGAAAGGCGGTAGAAGGGACTATCCACATGCTCTTCGCAGCGCTTCACGGTGGAGGCATCCACATTGGCAAGGCGGGCGATCTCTTCGGTGAGCAGGCGGTCCCAGAGCTTCCAACCCAAACGTTGGGCCAGTTCAGCGGCGATGGCGCCGCCGCCGCAGCCGTACTCGCGCTCAATAGTTATGAGACGAAACATTCTTTAAAGTCCCTCAGCGGCTAAAGCCGCGATCGATGAGCTGCGTTTTTACGGCACGACTGAACTCGTGCCCTTCCCCGGTTCGTCGGGTTTACCGCGGATTAGTGTACCGCCATTCCGCCTCCGGGCCTGCCTTTTTTCATCAGGAATACAAGGGGAACCATCACCAGGATCGCTATGCTGAGAAGCCGGAAGTCGTCGAGATAGGCCAGCATGGTGGCTTGCCGCTGCACGGTGCCTTCGATCAAAGCGTAGGCCTGCTGGGTGGCAAAGGCGGCACTCGCGCCGTGGGCACGCATAGCCTGCGTGGCGCCCCGCAGCATCGACTGGAAGGCGGGGTTGGAGGCGCTGAGATTGCGGGATAAATAATTCAAGTGAACCTGGGTGCGGCGATCGAGCATGGTGGTAACCAGGGAAATGCCGACACTGCCGCCCATATTGCGCGCCAGGTTCATCAAGCCAGAGGCGGCGTTGTTTTTGTCGCGGGGCAGAAAGGCATAGGCCGCCGTGTTAATGGGAACGAAAAGAAAGGCCATCCCTGCGGCCTGAAACACGCGAGCCGTGGCCACGGTGCGGAAATCCATATCCAGATTAAAGCCGGTCATGTGAAACAGCGAACTGGAAAGCACAACCAAGCCGAAAAACAGCAGCCACCGTGGGCTGTAGCGCGAGAGTAAGAGTCCCACCAAGGGGAGCAGAAGAATGATGGTAAATCCGCCCGGCATCAGCGCCAGGCCGGCTCGCTCTGCCGTGTACCCGAGCAAGGTCTGCGAGAACAAGGGCAGCAGAAGTGTACTGCCCAGGAGCGCAAATCCCAGCATGAACATTAACAAGCTGGAGATGCCAAAGGTGCGATCGCGGAACAGGTGCAGGTCGATGATGGGATCCTTGTGCCTCCACTCCCATATGACGACGAAGATCAAGGAAACCGCGGCGATCAAGGAAAGAGTCACGATGAAGTGGGATTCGAACCAATCGTCGCGCTGCCCTTTGTCGAGGACGATCTGCAAAGCTCCCAGACCCAGGGCGACGAAGCCCAGGCCGACGTAGTCGATGGTGGTTTCGCTGAGCTTGCGGCGCTTAAGAAAAGGCGGATCCTGAATGAGCCGCGAGGTAAGCAGGAGGGAAAGGATGCCGACGGGGATATTGATGAAGAAAATCCAGCGCCAGGTGAAGTTGTCGGTGATCCATCCGCCGAGCGTAGGACCGATCGCGGGTGCGGTGACTACGGCGATGCCGTAAACGGCGAAGGCCATACCACGTTTGGCGGGAGGGAAAGTATCGGCAAGAATGGCCTGCTCGCTGGGTTGCAGCCCGCCTCCGCCGGCACCTTGCAGCACGCGGCAAATGATGAGCGTGGCCAGGTTCGGCGCCAGTCCGCACAGGAAAGAACTGAACGTAAACAGAGCCACACAGCCCATGTAGAAATTCTTACGGCCTATGATGGAAGAGAGCCACCCGCTCAGGGGAAGGACGATGGCGTTGGAGACAAGATAGGAAGTGAGGACCCAGGTGCTCTCGTCTTGCCCGGCCGAGAGGCTGCCGGCGATGTGGGGCAGAGCAACGTTGGCGATGGAGGTGTCGAGCACCTCCATGAAGGTGGCAAGCGTAACCGTTACGGCAATGATCCAGGGATTGATTGCCGGACGCCAGGCTTCAGCATTGGCGTCACTCAGCGGGGCGGCAGCAGCGCTCATCGCCGGATCCAAACCTTAGGCTCAACCGACATACCGGGGCGCAGGGACTGATCCTTGTTTTCTCCAGGATCAAGCACGATCTTCACGGGAATGCGCTGCACAACCTTCACGTAGTTGCCGGTGGCATTCTCGGGAGGCAGCAGGCTGAAACGGGCGCCGCTGGCGCCAGCGATGCTATCGACCGTCCCTTTATAACTTCTTGCGTTGGCATCGACATCGATGGTGACGCGTTGACCGACTTTCATCTCACGAAGCTGGGTCTCCTTGAAGTCGGCGGTGATCCAGATATCGTTGAGAGGAATGAGCTTCAGCAATTCCTGGCCGGGGCCGACGTTCTGCCCGACTTCGACGGTGCGATCGCTGACTACGCCAGCAACCGGAGCAACGACTTTGGTGTATTGCAGATTTAGTTGTGCCTGATCGAGATCGGCTTTCTTGAGCTGCGCTTCTGCCAGGGCCGCGTCGGCCTTGGAGCGTATGACCTGCATCTGTCTGGGCGCGGTCTGAGCGTTGCGCCAGTTGGCTTGGGCCTGGGACAGCCTGTCCTCGGCTTGAGTCACCTGCGACCGGACAGCATCGGCCGTGGCGCGGGCCGCATCGACGGCTGCGGCATCGGCTTTGGCGGCGGCCACCGCCTGATCGTATTGCTGCTGTGAAATCTCCTGCTTGTCTATGAGCTGCTGGTAGCGGACCAGATCGTTCTGCGCCTTAACGTTGTTCGCCTCGGCTTGCTGGAGCTGGGCCTTGGCGGCCTCGAACTGTTGCTTGGCCGCAGCGATGCCAGCACGGGCACCGCCCACATCGGCCTCGGTGGCTGATACCTGAGTGCTGGTGCTGACGTCGGTGATGGGCACATCAACGCCGGCTTCGGCGGCGGCGGCCCGGGCGCTATCGAAGTCGGCTTTGGCGCGCTCATAAGCAACCTGGTAATCCGCCGGATCGATTTCCACCAGTACGGTACCTGCCTGCACATACTGGTTGTCCAGGACATTCAGTTTCACGACGTGGCCTGAAATACGGGTGCTGATGGAATTGATGTGGCCGTCCACCTCGGCGTCATCGGTGGATTCGTAACTGGTGACGTAGCGGAAGACGAAAAATCCCACCACCAGCAGCACCACGACCACGATGAAGACGGCGACGCGAAAACCAGGACTGGCGGTGCGCGAAGGACGAGTATGGAAATCCCGCTCGGTGGAAGGCAAGGGCTGGGTGCGGCTTTCGGGCTGAGCGTTTCTGGGCTGACCGCTCTCGGGCGGAGCGGCGGACGGACTTTGCGTCGTCTGTTCCATAGGGGTTAGTGTTCGCCTTTCAAGAATCGTTTGACTCCCTGTTCGGCATCTCCGATGGCGCGGGCTAATTCGATCTTGGCCAGGTTATGCGCGTAGAGACTCTGGATGTAAGTTTCATGCGCGCTGGCAACGGACTCCTGCGCCTGAACCACTTCCAGGTTGTCGGCCACGCCGGCGGTGAAGCGATCTTCCGATTGGGCAAGAGTTTGCTCCGCCAAATCGACGGAACTACGGGCAACCTCGACCTGCTCAGCGGCGGAGCTCAAGTCCAGCAACGAGGCGCGAACCTCAAAGTCGATGCGGCCGCGCAGGTCGGCCAATTGAGAACGCGCCTGCTTCAACTGGGCATCGGCTTCGAGAACATCACTGTGGATTTTGCCTCCGGCAAAGATGGGGATGTTCAGGCCTCCATTCACCTGCCAGGTTCCATTCGATTGAGCGGGAGTCACACCGATGTCGCCGTAGTTCGCGTTTACGTCGAGGGAGGGATAGTGACCGGCGGTGGCGGCCCGGCGCGAAAGTTCCGCCGCCCGGACTTGCGCTTGCGCGGCCTGGTAGTCGGCGCGCGAGGCATAGGCGCGCTGCAGATACACTTCGAGCGGCAAGGGAGTCAGGGCTTGATACGGGGCTTTCTCGGTCAGAAGAAATTCCTGGCCCGGAGGCAGACCGATGACGCGAGCTAAGGACAGTTTCTGCTTGTCGAAATCGTTGCGCGCGGCGATGAGTTGCTGCTGGCGAGTTTGCAACTCGACTTGAGAGCGCAGAGTATCGATGGCTGGATTCAGACCCGGCTCTTTGCTGGTCGACGGCTTTGTTGTAGAGGGCCTGGGCGTTCTTAACCTGGGCGTCCGTGGTCTCTATACGCGCAGCGGTGGCAATTGCCATCAAATAGGCGTTGCCGACAGCAAGCACGACCAACTCACGCGCGTCTTTGTAGCTGTATTGCGCCGATTTCAGGCTTTCGGAAGCGGCGCGTTCCTTTTCGAGGTCCTTGAAGTTGAAGAGAGATTGGCTCACGGAGGCGCGCGCATCGAAATAGTTGAAGGGCCCGATCACGCGGGGAACTGGAAAGGGAAAAACATTGCTCTTGAAGCCCAGGGCAGTGAGGCTCTGGGTTTGTACGTCTTCCTGCACCCGGGCCGAGAGGTTGGGCAGAAGGTTGCTGAGTTCTTTCCATCTCTCGCCGCGCGCCATGATGGTTTGATCACCGGAGAGCAGCAGGCCGAGGTTGTTGCGGAGTCCGCGATCGATGGCCTCCTGGAAATTCAGTTGCAAAACTTCCGGGGAGGCTTTGCCCTCGGGCTCGCTGCCGGTGAAGGGACTCTGGGATCCAGGCAGAGAGATGGACGGCGAAGGCGCGGAACTCTGCGCCGCAAGGCCGGCGCGGACGGAAAGCAACATCAGTGCGAAAAGAAGCAGTCGGCGGCCCGGATGAGGTAAAGAGGGGGGCATTTTCGGTTTTGAAAGAGTCCCATTATAAAGAAAGTCTTCGGCACAAGCTGTCTCATTCATGGCATATTGTCCTCCTATTGATTCCTTCCAGACACCTCGCGATGCAAAAACCCGGCGGCTTGCAGGTCTGAATCCAGACGCCGCCGAGAGCCCGCGGCGCATGGCGTTTCGCCAAGGTGACCGGCAAATGACCGCGCAAAAGGCCGGGATAGGGCATTGCAGCCGACGATGAGAATTAGAGTGGAACCATTACTTTCGACACTTCCGCTCTGCGCCGCGTGCCGATAGAGTACAAGGAGATCGGCCACCGTTGCCGTCCGCAAGTGGAGGTTTGAAACCGCGTCCGAAGAAGCCACTGAGATTGTTCAACGCATGCAGGAGCCGCACGAACGGCAATCTTAAGCGCCCGAAAACATCCAGCCGCCACATGCCTGCCTCGACTCCAAAATCCGCCCGCAACCAGAGCGACCGGCGCCGGAGACGGCATCCAAGATACTTCGCCGATTTCCGAGTCGGGGTGAGCTATCTTCTGGAGAATCAGTACCAGAATCTTGAAGGACACTGCAGGGATCTTGCCGAAGCTGGAATCGGCATACTCCTGGCGGCAGAACTGAATAGCGGTGAGGTGGCGGGTTTGAGCTTCTTACTCCCAGGATCAGCCGTTCCATGGGAAGTGCGAGCTGTGGTCCGCTATCGCCGGGGATACCAATACGGCTTCGAATTCCTATCGCTCACGGGCGAGCAACAAGAATCGCTGAAGAGTTACATCAAAGGGCTGGAACCGACACCCTGATGCTTTTCGAGTCGGGACGGGCGGAGGTTCGGTAGCGGATGACTTCCGTCATCTTGTGGAGGAGTGACCTTGTGGTTCAAGCTGGTACCGGGGACTCGTTCGCGAGAACGAGGGGAAGCACTATTTCTATGAGCAACACCAAGCCTAACGCGGCGGTGGGAACAGACTGGACGGGGCTGCTGGCCGATCCGGACCTGGCCCGGAACCTTGGGAAACTGCTGCAGACGTATCGCGATGCCCCACCGGAACGCAGAGAAGAAGCTCTGCTTTCGGCCATGCGCGAGATTAAACAAGGAGCTTCCAGCGGGACCGCCGCGGCAACCTCAACCAAGGTGGAGACGGAGTCTTCGCCGCAGCCCGTACCTACCCCGGTCTCGGCCACTCCTCCGTTTGAGCCCGATCTCTTCAGCCCGAACTGGGGACAAGATCGAAGACGGCACCCCAGGATTAAATGCTTTGTGGCGGTGGAGCTGCGGGTGAATGACGGGGATGCTCCCATCTGGGGGAATCTCTCGAACACCAGCATGGGCGGATGCCAGGTGGAGACCGCCGGCCACATCGGCGGGGGCGCCAAAGTGGAAATCGGACTTTGGGTCGCGAGTGGCAAGATCTGGGTGAAGGGTCTGGCGCTGAATGGAGTGGTCACTCGCAGCGCGCCCGCAGGGGCAATGCGGGTTCGCTTCGCGGGGATGGATCCCGCCGAAAAAGAGAATCTCCGCCAGTTCCTCAAGTATGTCCAGGAAACGACGAAAGCGTCGAACAGCGAAAGCAGCTACCTGCAACTGCTGAAGTAGAATTAACTGCGTTTTCCCTTCTGTCTCTCTCTTCCCGAAAAGCTGCAAGCTCTGTCCATTTTTCACAGGTCCCGCGACATTGGTCAGCAGGAAATTGGTACACTCCTTGCGTATCTGAAACCCTTTCTGTCCTGGGAACTCTAATTAGAATAGCCAGTGGACAAGTGAGGTAGCAGTGCTGTCCCTGGGAGGAGCGCGCATCGTATGGCAGTCAGCGAACAAGCGGTGGTGACCGGCAAGCAACTGGACACGCTGTGCATTAATACGATCCGCACCCTGGCCATTGACGCGGTACAGCAGGCCAACAGCGGACATCCCGGAGCGCCCATGGGCCTGGCGCCGGTGACTTACTGCCTGTGGCAGGAATTTCTGCGCTACGACCCGGAAGATCCGAAGTGGCTGAACCGCGACCGATTCGTGCTGTCGAACGGCCACGCTTCCATGTTGCTTTACGCCATGCTTTATCTTGCGGGCGTGCGTGAGGTCGACAAAGATGGAAAAGTTTTGAAGGAACTGGCGATTCCCCTGGAGGAGATCAAGCGCTTCCGGCAACTCGGGAGCCGGACTCCGGGACATCCTGAATCACACCTCGCCACCGGAGTCGAGACCACCACGGGGCCGCTCGGCCAGGGCGTGGGAAACAGCGTGGGCATGGCGATCGCGAGCCGGTGGCTGGCGGCAAATTTCAACCGGCCTGGTTTTGAGGTTTTTGATTTCAACGTCTACGCCATGTGCTCGGACGGCGACCTGATGGAAGGGATTGGCGGTGAAGCCGCGTCGTTGGCGGGACATCTCAAGCTGTCGAATCTGTGCTGGATGTACGACCACAACGGCATCACATTGGATGGCCCTGCCGACTGGTCGTTTAGCGAAGACGTGGCCACACGCTTTGTCGGTTACGGCTGGAACGTGACCCGCGTCGCCGATGCGAACGATTTGGAGATGCTGGCCCGGGCGTTTGAAACATTCCAGAAGACGACGGATCGCCCCACTCTGATCATTGTGGACAGCCACATCGGCTATGGGTCGCCGCACAAGCAAGACAGCAATGCGGCTCATGGAGAGCCGCTCGGCGAAGAAGAAGTGCGGCTGACGAAGAAGTTTTATGGCTGGCCGGAGGATGCCAAGTTTCTGGTACCGGAGGGGGTTCGGGAACACTTCAAGGATGGCGTTGGGAAACGCGGGCGTGACGCCCGGGCGCGGTGGGTGAAAATGTTCGCCGAGTACTCGCAAAAATATCCGGAGCTGGCCGACCGGTTGCATCGCATGCAACGCCGCGAACTTCCTGCCGGCTGGGACAAGAATTTGCCAATGTTCCCCGCGGACGCGAAAGGGATAGCTACGCGCGAAAGTTCGGGGAAGGTGCTGAATGCGCTGGCGCAGAATATTCCGTGGCTGATCGGCGGTTCGGCTGATCTGGCTACGTCGAACAAGACTACGCTGACGTTTGGAGGTGCAGGCGATTTTCAGCCGGGCGAGTATGCGGGACGCAATCTGCATTTCGGCGTGCGCGAACATGTGATGGGCGCTAGCGTGAACGGGCTTACGGTTTCTGGAATCCGGGCATTCGGTGCGACTTTCTTCAATTTCAGCGACTACATGCGGGCCAGCATCCGGCTTTCTGCGTTGATGGAAATTCCCTCCATTTTCATTTTTACGCACGACTCTATCGGGTTGGGAGAAGACGGGCCGACGCATCAACCGATTGAGCAACTGGCGTCGCTGCGTGCTATGCCGAATCTGGTTGTGCTGCGTCCCGCAGATGCGAATGAGGTGGTCGAAGCGTGGAAGATCATTGCACAGTTGCAACACCAGCCAGTTGCACTGGTGCTGACGCGGCAGGCGATTCCAACTTTTGACCGCACGAAGTATGCAGCGGCTTCGGGCACGGCAAGAGGAGCGTACGTGCTCGCCGATGCGCCCGCCGGCAAACCGGATGTGATTCTGATGGGCACGGGCAGCGAGGTTTCGCTGTGCGTCGAGGCCTACGAAAGACTCAAGCAGGAAGGCATGGCAGCGCGAGTGGTGAGCATGCCCTCGTGGGATATTTTCGAAAAACAGGATGCGGCATACAAAGAGAGCGTGTTGCCCTCTGCCGTTACGGCACGGGTTTCGGTGGAAATGGCGGCCACCTTTGGCTGGGAACGGTATGTCGGCATAAAAGGACGAAAGATTGGGATGCATCGATTCGGCGCCTCGGCGCCGTTGAAAGACTTGCTGAAGTTTTTCGGTTTCACGGCGGATGCGGTCGTTGCAGAAGCACGCAAGGCGATTGCGGATAAATAGCAGCGGTTTGGGGAGTGGCTCGGTTTGCCATGCGGCGCTGAAAATCTTCGAGCTTCGCTCGACGGACAGCCGAGGGCGGCTGTCCCCACATAATCAGGGAGAAATCATCATGCAGCCAACTGGAGTTCTGGAAACTTCGAAAGTTACGAATCCTGTCAAAGAGTTACTCAACTACGGGCAGTCGATGTGGCTGGACTACATCCGGCGCGACCTGATCACGAGCGGCAAACTGAAAACGATGATTGAAGACGACGGGCTTCGAGGCATGACTTCGAATCCGTCGATCTTCGAGAAGGCAATCGCCGAAAGCTCGCTCTACGACGACATGTTGAAGTCGCTGGCTGCGCGCAGTGATCTGGACGCGACCGGCCGGTTTGAACTGATTGCGATTCGCGACATCCAGGATGCCGCCGATGTGCTGCGCCCGGTGTATGAGAGTTCGAAGTCCCGCGACGGGTACGTCAGCCTGGAGGTTTCTCCTCTGCTCGCGCTGAAAACGCAGGAGACGATCGATGAAGCCCGCCGCTTGTGGAAGGCCGTGAATCGCGAAAACGTGATGATCAAGATTCCGGGCACGGCCGAGGGACTTCCCGCAATTCGCCAGACGATTGGCGAAGGCATCAACGTCAACGTGACTTTGTTGTTCGCGCAGGAAGTTTACGAGAAGGTTGCGGAGGCCCACATCGCTGGACTCGAAGATCTGGCAAAGCGCGGCGGCAATTTGAAGAAGATCGGAGGCGTGGCCAGCTTCTTCATCAGCCGCATCGACTCGCTGGTGGATTCGATGATCAACGACAAGCTGAAGACCACCACCGATCCGCAACAGCAGGCGCTGCTGAAGAGCCTGCTCGGCAAAGTTGCGATTGCTAATGGAAAGCTTACCTACCAGCGCTATCAGCGCATCTTCAGCGGGCCGCGATGGCAGGCGCTGGCGGCCCAGGGAGCGCAGACGCAACGCGTTCTGTGGGCGAGCACCAGCACGAAGAATCCTGCGTATCGCGACGTGATGTACGTCGAGGAATTGATCGGACCTGACACGGTGAACACCATGCCTCCCGCCACGATTGATGCATTCCGCGATCACGGAAAGTTGCGCAATAGCCTGACTGAAGACGTGTCGGGCGCTCAGAAGGTGATGGACGATCTGGCGAAGACCGGCATTTCGATCGAGGACGTCACCACGAAGCTGACGGATGATGGAGTAAAGCTGTTTGCCGATGCGTTCCACAAGCTGCTGGCTGCAGTGGAGAAGAGCACTCAGCTCAAAGGAAAAACCGCTTGAGCAGCCTGAAAACTTCGCTGCCAGACAAGTCTGGCCGCGTCGGTAAAGACCAACATCGCCGATTGGAAGGCGGGCGGGAAGATGCAGCGCCTTTGGCAGCGCGATGCCACGCTTTGGACTGGCGAGGATGAGGCCAGTTGGCTGGGATGGCTCGACATTATCGAAGACCAGATTGCGCACCCCATCCAGTTGCGGGGCCTGGCCAAGGAAGTCTGGAGCGCGGGTTTCAAGGATATTCTTCTGCTGGGCATGGGAGGATCAAGCTTGTGTCCGGAAGTTCTGCGCATGACGTTCGGCAAGGTTGCGGGGTATCCTGACCTGCACGTGCTTGATTCCACCGATCCGGCGCAAGTGAAGGCATTCGAAAACAAGATTGATATTGCCCGGACGCTCTTCATTGTTTCCAGCAAATCGGGCAGCACGCTCGAACCCAACATCTTCAAACAGTATTTCTTTGAACGCACGAAACAGGTGGTGGGCGCGGATAAGGCCGGCAGCCACTTCATCGCCATCACCGATCCGGGATCGAAGATGCAGCAGGTGGCGGAAGCAGATCGTTTCCGGCTCGTTTTCTTTGGCCGGCCATCCATCGGCGGGCGCTATTCGGCGCTTTCGAACTTCGGCATGGTGCCTGCGGCCGCAATGGGGTTGGACACGAAGAAATTCCTCGACCGCACGCAGGAAATGGTGCGCGCCTGCGGACCTGCCGTGCCATTCGAAGAGAATCCCGGCGCGATGCTCGGAATTATTCTGGGAACGGCGGCACGGGGTGGCCGCGATAAGGTTACGATCATCACTTCCCCGGACATTTCTGATCTGGGCGCATGGCTTGAGCAATTGCTGGCGGAGTCCACAGGGAAAAGTTGGAAAGGGCATCATCCCGGTGGATCGCGAAGAACTGGCTGCGCCGGAGGTTTACGGCAACGACCGCGTGTTTGCGTACATCCACACAGCACACGGGACGGATGTAAAGCAGGATGCGAAGCTGACGGCGCTCGAAAAGGCGGGGCATGCGGTGCTGCGAATCGCAATGGGCGACATCTACGATCTGGGAGCGGAGTTTTTCCGCTGGGAGATTGCGACCGCGGTGGCGGGCTCCATCATCGGGATCAATGCTTTCAACCAGCCCGATGTTGAGGCCAGCAAGATTGCGACTCGCAATTTGACATCTGAGTATGAAAAGACGGGTTCCCTGCCTGCGGAAACACCTGTGGTTGAGGACGGCGGCATCAAACTGTTCACTGACGGGAAGAACGCCGTGGCGCTCGCGCAGGCCGCAGGCGCAGACAAGTCTCTCGCCGGATACTTGAAGGCTCATTTGGGCCGCATCCGCACGGGCGACTACTTTGCCGTGCTGGGATTCATCCAGATGGATGATGAACATCAAAAGATCCTGCAGGCCATACGGCATGCGGTGCGGGACAAGAAACATGTGGCGACATGCCTGGGATTTGGACCTCGTTTTCTGCATTCTACGGGACAGGCTTACAAGGGTGGGCCGAATTCGGGAGTGTTTCTGCAGGTGACTTGCGACGATGCACTCGAACTGCCGGTACCGCAGCAGAAATATACGTTCGGCGTGGTAAAAGCGGCGCAGGCTCGCGGCGATTTCCAGGTGCTGGCCGAGCGTGGGCGGCGTGCGTTGCGCGTGCATCTGCACGATGTGGATGCGGGTTTGGTGACGCTGGCGGCGGCGGTGCAAAAGGCGCTGGGATAATTTCAGCGGCGAGAAGCCGGCGGGGCGCCGGTTCTACGTTTAATTCGGCGCGGCTTCAGGGTTACGGGTTTAAGGAGCAATCCATGCAATTGGGAATGGTGGGTCTGGGCAAGATGGGCGCGAACATGACGCGCCGTCTGATGCGCGGCGGACATCAGCTTGTGGTCTCGGATCTGAGTGCGGATGCGGTGAAGCAGCTTGCCGGTGAAGGGGCGGGCGGTTCGTCATCGTTGGAAGATCTGGTCAGTAAATTGAAGCCGCCGCGAGCGGCGTGGGTCATGGTGCCGGCGGGCGGTCCCACCGAGCAGACCGTGCAGAAGCTGGCGCAGTGCATGCAAGCCGGCGACACCATCATCGACGGCGGCAACTCCTATTTCAAAGATGACGTGCGCCGGGCGGGCCAGTTCAAAGGCAAGGGCATTCATTACGTGGACGTCGGAACCAGTGGCGGGGTTTGGGGCCTTGATCGCGGTTACTGCATGATGATTGGCGGACCGAAAGAAGCGGTGCAGCGGCTTGATCCTATTTTCAAGACGCTGGCTCCGGGCAAGGGCGACATCCCGCGCACGCCCGGGCGGGAAAAACTTGACGGGTCGTCTCAAAAGAGCTCGGCCGAAGAAGGATACATCCACTGCGGTCCCTCAGGTTCCGGCCATTTCGTGAAGATGGTGCACAACGGCATCGAATACGGGATCATGCAGGCTTATGCCGAGGGTTTCGACATTTTCAAGAACGCCACCAGCAAAGACTTGCCGGAAGATATCCGCTACGATCTCAACTTGCCGGATATCGCCGAGGTTTGGCGGCGGGGCAGCGTGGTGAGTTCGTGGCTGCTGGATCTCACTGCGATGGCGCTGACCGAGAATCCGACGCTATCTGAATATGAGGGTTACGTGCAGGATTCCGGCGAAGGGCGCTGGACGATTCAGGCGGCGCTGGAGGAAGCGGTGCCCGCGGATGTGCTGACCGCGGCGTTGTACGTGCGCTTCCGTTCGAGGCAGCAACACACGTTTGCCGAGAAGATGCTTTCTGCCATGCGGCAGAAGTTCGGCGGACACATCGAGGCGGGCGCGATCCAAACCAGCTCGGCGAAGAAGAGCGCGTAGCCAGAACGTCGTTCAGCGGGAGAATTCGAGGATCTGATCATGGCTCAATTGGCGGAACAGCCCACGGCAGCCACACCGCGCGTTGGTAAACAGGGCGATCCTTGCGTGATGGTGATTTTCGGCGCCGCCGGCGATCTTACGGCGCGCCTGTTGATTCCTGCTCTGTACAACCTGGCCCGGGCAGACTTGCTCTCGAAGGAGTTCGCGGTGCTGGGCGTGGCCCGGAAGCAGATGACGGACGAGGATTTCCGTAAGCAGATCCTGGAGGATGTGAAAGAGTACTGCGGCGATTGCATCAACGATGCCACCTGGGAAAGCTTCTCGCGCCGCTTCTATTACTTCGCCGGCGATTTCAGCGATGATCAGCTTTATCCGAAGATCAAAGATCGCCTGGCGAAGATCGACCAGGATCACTCCACGCATCAAAACTTCTTCTTTTATATGGCAACGGCACCGAGTTTCTTCGGGCCCATTGTCGAAAAGCTCGCCGCCACTGGATTGCTCGAGCAAGATAACGACCACTGGCGCCGGGTGATCATCGAAAAACCTTTCGGACACGACCTGGAATCAGCCAAGGCTCTCAATCAGAAACTGCTGAAGCTCGCCGGGGAAAGCCAGATCTATCGCATCGATCATTATCTGGGTAAAGAGACGGTGCAGAACATCATGGCGTTCCGCTTTGCCAACGGAATTTTCGAGCCCATCTGGAACCGGCGCTACATCGATCACGTGCAGATTTCCGTGGCAGAAACCGTGGGGGTGGAAGGCCGCGGCAGCTATTTCGAGCACGCGGGCTCGCTGCGCGACATGGTGCCCAACCACATCATGCAGCTGATCAGCTTGACCGCGATGGAGCCGCCGATTTCGTTTGACGCTAACGCCGTGCGTGACGAACAGGCGAAGATTTTGCACGCTATCCAGCCCATCGACGATGAGGAAGTTCTCGCTCGCTCCGTGCGCGGGCAGTATGGGGAAGGAACCATGGAGGGGGAGCGGGTTTTAGCCTATCGTTCCGAGCCCGATGTCGCGCCCGATTCGCGGACCGAAACCTTTGTTGCCATGAAGCTGCTGATCGACAACTGGCGCTGGGCGGACGTTCCTTTTTATCTTCGTACTGGCAAACGCATGCCGGCACGCAACACTCACATCGTGATCCAGTTCCGCCGCGCACCGTTTGTCCTCTTTCGCGATACTTCCGTGGAACATCTGATGCCGAACCAGTTGGTGCTGCACATTCAGCCGGAAGAAGGCATTTCCCTGCAATTCGCGGCGAAGGTGCCGGGCCCGGTGATGCGCCTGGGAACAGTGGACATGAACTTCGAATATCAAGAATACTTCGGGAAGCAGCCCAGCACGGGCTACGAGCGGCTGCTGCATGATTGTATGATCGGCGACCAGACGCTGTTTCAGCGGGCCGACATGGTGGAAGCGGGCTGGAGCGTGGTCAATCCGGTGCTTGATCTGTGGAAGGCGTTGCCGCCACGAAACTTTCCCAATTACGCTTCGGGCACCTGGGGACCGAAAGAGGCCGACGAATTGTTGGAGCGCGACGGCCGGCGCTGGAGGAACTTCGAGAAATGATACTGGCCGGCGATATTGGTGGAACCAACGCTCGACTGGCCTATTTTCAGCCCCGGAACGGCCATCTTCAGTTGATTTCCGAGCGTGTCTTCCCCAGCCGCGAATACAGAGAACTGGGTGATATTGTCTCCAAATTCCTGGAAGGCGCTGCCACCCGGCCCGAAGTTGCCTGTTTCGGCATTGCGGGGCCCGTCCACAATGGACGAGTCGAAACTTCGAACCTTCCCTGGGTCATTGAACAGTCCCGTCTGGCGAAACAGATTCGACTGCCAGCCACTTTGTTGATCAATGACCTCGAAGCGAACGCGTGGGGCATCGGGGCTCTCAGCCCGCAGGATCTGGTTCCTCTCAACCGGGTAGGGCCGTCGGTGGGCAATCAGGCAGTCATCGCGCCTGGAACCGGCCTGGGAGAAGCGGGATTATTCTGGAACGGCAGCCAACATGAAATCTTCGCCTGCGAGGGCGGACACGTGGATTTCGCACCCCAAGGCGATCTGCAGATCGAACTGTTGCGCTTCCTGGCGAGCCGTTACGGGCACGTCAGCTACGAACGTGTCCTCTCTGGACCCGGCCTGGTCAACGTGTACGAGTTTCTTCGCGAAAAAGGATGTGGAGAGGAACCTGCCGGATTTGCGGCGCAACTCTCTCAGGGAGACGCGGCGGCGGCGATTTCCCATGCCGCCCTGGAACGGCACAAATCCATTAGCCGCGCAGGCGCTGGATCTCTGGGTCTCAGTTTACGGAGCAGAAGCCGGGAATCTGGCTCTCAAGGCGATGGCGACCGGCGGCATCTTTCTGGGCGGCGGTATCTCGCCGAAGATTCTTTCCAAGCTCACGGGGCCGTTGTTTATGCGGGCGTTTCTGGAAAAAGGCAGATTGCGAACGCTGCTCGAGAATATGCCGGTGCAGGTCATCACCAACGATAAGACGGGTCTGCTGGGCGCGGCGCGGTGTGCCGCCACAAAATCCAGCAACGGCCGGGTGGGAGAGTTGTGAGTGCGCCGGTCGAACTGCGCAGACTGACCACTCCGCAGGATCTTTTTCAGGCGGCGGCGGAGGAAGTCATACGTAGCGCTACCGATGCAGTGGCACAGCGCGGGCGCTTCACCATCGCGCTTTCCGGCGGATCGACTCCCAAGAACCTGTACACTCTGATCGCGGCCAACGCCAGCGCCACCTTGCCCTGGGATCAGATGTTCTTTTTCTGGGGCGATGAACGTCATGTCCCCCCGGACGATCCGGACAGCAACTATCGCATGGCAAAAGAAACTCTTCTGTCAAAGATTCCCATTCCTGCCTGCCAACGTCTTTCGCGTCCCCGCTGAGAACCCGGACGCTTCCGCCGCAGCGGAGGTCTACGAGCAGACGCTGCGAAAATTCTTCGCCCTGGCGCCCGGCGAATTTCCCCGCTTTGATCTGATCCTGCTGGGTATCGGGCCGGACGGACATACTGCGTCGTTGTTTCCGGAAACTGCGGCGTTGCAGGAAAAATCGCGACTGGTGGTGGCCAACTGGGTGGAGAAGCTGGGAACCAGCCGGATTACCTTCACGCTGCCCGTTGCTGAATTCGGCCCGTTGTGTCGCGTTCCTGGTAAGTGGAATCGACAAGGCGGCGGCGCTGCATGAAGTTCTGGAAGGCAACGCCCCGGCGGAGAAGTATCCCTCGAAGTTAGTGCAGCCGAGTGAGGGCAAGCTGATCTGGTTTGTGGATCGGGCTGCAGCCAGCGAACTGTCAACGGCGGCGTGAAGAGGCTTGCAAAGCGCGCCGGGGTGGCTATCCCGCGCCAGCCGCCGATTTCCTTCAAGCCCTTGCCTCGAGCGTGCTCGAAGAGACGCACGCAGATGACGGGAGTGTTCAAACTCGTGAATATCCGCCCAGACTTCCGCCTGCCAGGCCTTGTCGTGGGTGGCGGAATCGCCGCAAGTGGCGCAGCGGGTGTGCAGGCTGATGGAAGTTGCTTCCGACGAAAATCGCTCCGGGCAATTCGATGAAGATGCAGCGGACTTCCTGGATCTCCTCGTTCTCGTCGAGCATGTGTTCGTAGCGCAGCAGGTAACTGAATCCCAGTTTGCGGGCTTCCGCTTCCGCCTCGGCGCGAGTGTGAAACGGGCCATACTCTGCCCGCAACTGCTCGGTAGAGTCGCAAGCCATCCAGAAGGTCTCTTTGTAGTCCATTCCCGCCCCGCCCAGGGATTGCGGAGCCGGCTCGAGGCTGCTTGCGAGCCCGCTCTATTGGGTCAGGTCGACCAGTGCAATTTGCAGGCCGACTGCAGCAAAACACAAGTCGGTGTTTTTTCAATGTCTTACCCAAGTTTCGGGACGGATGCCGAGCCTTCGGAGTGCAAACGTTTTGCAGCAGATGTACAGCCGCCGAGAGCAGCACGCAAGAACTTGCGTTGGTTCCGACGCTGCTTCCTAGCTCGCGGCGGCGCGAGCCAGTGCGAAGCCCGGCCGTTCCGGCTCTTCCAGCCAATTCTTGCCGCCGTGGCTGGCGACGTACATGGCCAACTCGAGTCGGCTCCAGACGCCCAGTTTGTCGAAAGTGCTGCGCAGGTGATTCTTGATGACCTGCTCCGACGTGCCCATCAGCTTGCCGATCTCACGATTGGTGAGGCCCTCCCAAACCAGGGTAGCCACTTGAATTTCCTTGGGGGTCAAACGCTCGCGCGGCATCATGACTTCACCTCCGCCTTTTCGAAGGCGGCGGTAGCCAGCCGCACCCGCTTGCGGCCATCGCGAATTCCGGCCCGCAGAAAGAGCGTGCGCAAGTGCTGCTTTACCGTGCGCGGGCTGATGCTCAACTGGCCGGCAATTTCCTTGTTGCTGCAACCCTGAACCAGCAAATCCAGAACTTGCTGATCCCGGGGCGTAACTTTCATTCGTTCAAGGTCCATCACGTCAGTTCTCCTGGGGTCTCGCGTTTTTCTTTCGTTCTTCTGATTGCGATCCGCATAGTCGGTCAAGCACATCCTTCGCCAAACCTTCTCCTGGTCTCCGGGCAACGATCTAAGACCAGCGCAGGCTTGCACTTAGGGACAAGACCAGCACTTTCGGAAGAGAGTAAGAAACTTCGTGATCGGTTAGCCTGTTCCAAATCGGGCCGAGACGAATGCCTGGTCGCAACCTGGGGGTTGCCTTGACCGGCCCCCGCAGGAGAGATATGCCGCCGGCGAGGATAGTGGTCGCGTTACCCGATTGGTCAAGATAAGCCTTTTCCCTTCAGACTTTTGGGCATGTCCTCGACTTAATGGATGGGTCGCGAAATGGCATGTGAGAACGATCAGGCTTGCTCCCCACCGGAGAAAATGACGATGTTCCAAAATGGAATCAGAGCACGGCGTCGCTGTTCATTTTGACTCTCATGGTCGCAGCCCTCCCACTTTTTGCACAGGCTCGCCTGTCCGTAGCCGAAGAGAGTATCTTGCGGCTGGACGCGCATCGGAAAAATGCGAGTTGTGGGTGTAGGCGCAGCGGCGCCGGCGAGAGGCACTTATCATCAAAATCGCATCACACTCACGTTGAGGTGTAGGGCGAATGAAGGGAGTTTGCCGCCACCAAGTGTGCATACCCTTGCAGCTTACGAGAGTAACCTTTCGACGCGGCTCGCACAGATCCGAGAGTGCGGGAGGCCGGTTCTGTCCGCTGTAGCCAGTTGAATTCAGTATGGTTGCGCGTTCATCATTGCTCCAAGCTCGACCGGATCTTTCGACTGCCTTCTTCTGGGTGCGGCTCAGGACCGACTTTATAACGTAGGTTCTTTGGTGGAGGAATTGCACTAGAATAAGGCTGGTCTCCGGATAAGGCAACCTCCGCCTCCGCGGGCTGGCCACGAGGGCGCGCAGGAAACATCGTGACCGACCAAGAGAAAAAACCAGTTCTCGACGAGCAGACTTTTGAAAGGCTGCTGGAAGCGGCTTATGTGCTGCAAGAGCACAACCGCGGAATGCGGGAACTGGAAGAAAGAGTAGAGTCGCGGAGCGCAAGACTCCGGGAGCAAGAGTCGGCGAATCAGGCTCCTCTTGATCGTGGCAAAGCAAAATCGGAAGAGGCTTCGCGCGCCGACAGCGACTACACGCTCACTCTGGCGGAGATCGTCGAAGCCCAGCGCCAGATTCAAACGCGCCATCTCGAATTGGATAAGGCGATGGCGGTGGTGGCCGAGAGAGTCAAAAGAATCACGGGCGCGAGCGGTGCAGCGATTGCAATTCTAGAGGGAAGCACGGTGCGCTATCGTGCAGGAGCCGGCGCAGCGGCTTTGCCCCTGGGAAGCGAAGCGCCTCTGGACAAGGCGGTTTGCGCTGCCAGCCTGCGCACCGGGCAGGTGATTCGCAGCGAAGATGTGAATCTCGAATTCTTGTTCGACCCGGAAACGTGCCGCCCACGGGGAATCGTATCGCTGTCCGTGGTGCCGATCTATCGCGAAGACGAAATCATAGGAGCACTGGAACTCTACTTCGACAAAACTCACGGCTTCGCCGAGCAGGACATCCACACCTGCCAACTGATGGCCGGGCTGGTGACCGAAGCGATTGGCCGAGACGCCGAGTTGACGTTGAAGAAGTCCATGGCCGCGGAACGATCTTCGATGCTGGCCGCGATCGAAAGGCTCCAACCAAACCTGGCAGCTTGGGCCGAGGGTCAAACGGCGGCGTCCACTGCTCCGAGTACGGGCGCAGTTACGGCCACTGCGGCAAAATCCTCCTGCTGGAAGTGCGGGAATAAGCTGTTGGCCGAGGAACAGTTTTGCGGCAAGTGTGGCGCTCCACGGACCCGCGACGCCGGACCATCCGGCATGCAGAGCAAGCTGGCGGCAGCTCAGCAGATGCAGCAGGCCAGTCAGGAAACCGTCGCGACCGCGCTTCCCAGAGAAACCTCGCCTACAGAGTTGACGGGCCCGGTAGCGGTGAATAAGCCTGGCAACGAGGTGGAGCGTGAAGAAGAGAACGCTGGCTATGACCAGTCTGAACCGTTCTCTTTGCCGGAGTTGGAGGAGAGCAACCCGGGGTTGGTCGCCGCGAGCGCGAACGAGAATGCTATAGCACCGAAGCTGTCGCGCGAATCGCAGATGGTTTGGGCCTCTGCGGCGAAAGCGCGGGATTTCCTGGAATCGCTGGCCGCGGCGCGTACGCCCAGCGCCATCGCCCGCTTCTGGCGTTCTCGCCGCGGTGATTTCTATCTGGCGGTCGCCGTCATCCTGGTTTTGGTTGTGATTCGCTGGGGGATCTGGTCCAACCACTCGGTGGGCGCCACGGGCCGTGGAACTGCGGTTAGCGGGAGCGCGGCTCGGGGAAGGCAAGCTCCGGACGCTGATCTTTCTGCGTTCGACAAGCTCCTGATCAGTCTCGGGCTGGCTGAAGCTCCGGAAGCTCCGGAGTACAAAGGCAATCCCGACACCCAGGTTTGGGTCGACTTGCACACTGCTCTGTACTACTGCCCGGGTTCCGATCTTTATGGCAAGACATCGCAAGGCAAGCTGACCAGCCAGCGCGACGCGCAGTTGGATCAGTTCGAGCCCGCCAATCGCAGGGCTTGCGACTGACTTCGCGGGGGCTTAGTTAAAGTCCAGCCGGATTTCGCGCTGCCGGATTTGACAACCTTCCTCCCCAGTAGTGCAATCATATGTACGCCGCTTCCTCCGGAGAATGCCGGTGCCCCACCCCACGGATAAGTCCGAGCCAAACACATTGCCCGATCCTGAACTGAATCCCCTGCTGAATCCGCTACTGGCGGCGCACATGGGACGCTGGGCGGAAGTGTATTTCACCAATCCGCCCGAGAAGCGGGAACAAGCGGTTTCTGAGTTGCTTAGGGAACTGGAGAATGTTTCCTCTCCCGAGCCTGCTTCGGTTGAAGGCATCGGCGACGAGCACGCGAAACAAAGTACGAAGGCTGAGGACTCGCTGAACTGGTCTTCATCCGTGTCGGAGCCTGTCCTCACCTGCGACGGGTGCGCTTACAACAATTCACCAGAACACGAATTTTGCGGGATGTGCGGCGCTCCCTTGGTGGAGTGGGCGGAGAGAGGTCTGCCGCATGTCGCGGAGACCGCACCCATTGGCGAGAGTTGGTGTGAACGCACTCTCAGCGGTAGCCCTAGTGAAGACCCGATTGAAGACGCGATCAAGGACGCGATTGAGCCTGCGATCAGCTCTACCGCCGCCGGAGCGCGCCGCGAGGCCACCGAACTGAGCGGGTTGCTGCCGGAACTGCGGCCGAAACTGGTGCCAAAACTACTGCCAAGAAAAGATCCGCGCCCCGGTCAAGCTGAGCGTCTTTCCTATCCTTACCGGCGCTACGCAGGTGCAGTGCTGGCGATCCTTCTTGCCGTAGTGAGTTTCATAGCGTGGCGTGGAAGAGACACCCATTCGGGCGCGGCATCTTCTCCGCCCACCCCCGCCGTCCCGCAGGCGCAACCTGCGCAAGTGAACCCCGCGCCGCCGCCGGGAGCAACGGCGAGTGCCTTGCCGACAACCGGGCGCGCTTCCCCGGTTCAAAACCAAAACAACACAAACGCGAATTCACCACAGGATCAAGCTGCTGATTCCCGAATTGCGTCCCAGAATGTGCCCGTAGTGGCAAGCTCCTCCGCCGCTGCAGCTCCGGCGCAAAGTGGCGCGGAAGAACTGGCCATGGCGCAGAAATACTTGAATCCGACCCGCGGCACGACTCGCGATAGCGGAGAAGCCGCCGAGTGGTTATGGAAGGCGGTGAGGAAGCGCAACCTTGAAGCCACGCTGGCTCTTTCTGATTTGTACGCGCGCGGAGACGGCGTGGCGAAGAGCTGCGACCAGGCGCGTTTGCTGCTGGATGCGGCTGCGCGAAAAGGCGGGAAAGGCGCAGCGGAACGGCTGCGTAATCTGCAAGCCTTCGGCTGTGAGTGAAAGCGGGCCGCAGAAAACCGCTCTGCGGCCCGCTGGAGGCGTTCTCCTCAATTCAGTTCAAGCGATAGCCTTCCCCCTGGTTCAGGCCGGAAGTTGCGGCTCCTGCCTGCGCGATTCATACCACAGGGCAAGTTCCACGCGGTTCCAGAGCCCCAGCTTGTCATAGATCACACGCAGATAATTCTTCACCACGTGTTCTGTAGTGCCGATGGCATTCGCCACCTCGTGGTTCTTCAGGCCCTGCGCGACAAGCTCGATGACCCGGTTTTCGCGCTCACTGGGGGTACGGGGCCCATAGCGGTCGTTTGCGAACATAGTTGTCTCCGATATAACAGGGTTGCGAGTTTCACTCGCTTGATTCCGCCGGTGATTCCGAAACGGAGGAACAGCCGGTTAAAATGAGCTTTCACGGTTCTGCGCGCCATCTTGAGCTGGCTGGCAATCTCGGCGTTGTCGCAGCCTTGCAAGAGCAATTCAACAATTTGTTGTTCACGTGGTCCCAGCCGAACGGACTGCTCCGCCATCACCACCCCCTGAGTTTGGTTCGCCAAGGTACTAAGAACTTTGTGTAGCTGGGTTGTTTCCATAATGCGTAGCATCCACAATGCCATTTTGAGACAAATTTGGCTGTGACCAAAAAACAGTCATTTCCACAGGCACTTGCAGGGACTCCCGCGGCCTCCCAAATTAGGAAGTTGGCCTCGGAAAGCTGGCTAAGGACGCCCCGTCTGGCCGTCAAACCCACGATGCCGGGGATGGAAAAGGTGCGTAAAATCAGTCGTAAATTGATTCCACGACGGATTCGGGGGCAGATACTGACGGAGATGGCTTCTTGCCGCCTCCGCTCAATTTCGGAACCAACGGCAATCTGGGGGCCGGAAATATATCTCCGCGCCGCGTAGCAGCGCGCACGTCCGAGGTTGGTGGGCTAGTGTGAACACCCTATGTGGAAAGTGCCAATCCTGTAAGCGAGTGCTGAACAATTTACATGATCTGCCCGATGGCGGGGCCTACATCAGACTCAGTGCAGGTCCGGGGCCAATCCTCAAGTTCCAGACTCAACTTCCACAGGTTTAGAGTCTATGCCTAGCGCTTCCACCGGATGGAGGGAGTGGCGGGGAAGGTCGCCCGGCGGTAGCGGGACTCTCGCGGAAAAGAATTTACGGCGACCGACGCTTGATTTGCTGTCTCGGGTCAAGTATACAGTGTATACATGCGCCGCCGTACTGCTCAAAGAATCGCCGTTGCCGCCCGGCGATTGCTCGACAGCAAAGGAATGGACGCCGTCACGATGCGGCATGTTGCGGAGGTCGTCGGGATTACGCCGATGGCAGTCTATCGCCACTACCCGAGCCGAAATGGCCTCCTGAGCGCATTAGCGGAACAAGGCTTTTCGGAGTTGGCCAGCCTTCTTGAAGAGAACCGCTTCTCCGGCGGCATCGAGGAGCGCCTCATGAGAATGTTGGAGGTCTACCTGGATCACGCACTCCAGAACCCGCGACTGTTCGAGCTCATGTTTCTCAATCCGCGTGAAGGCGCTCGCCGCTATCCAAGAGACTTCAAAGCCGGCGACTCCCCAACCGCCAACCTGCTGGTGAACGTTGTACGGGAGGGCATGGACGGAGGCCATTTTCGTCAGGACGATGTGTGGGAAATCGTCTTTGCGATGGGCGCGTTGTCACACGGTTTGATCATGCTCTACCTGGGAGGGCGCACCAACATGACTGCCTCCCGCTTCCGCGCCTTTTATCGACAATCCTTCAGGAGGTACATCCGTGGCATTCACAAATAACCACAGCAGCTACATCAGCGAATCTTCTTCCGTGATCTCCGCGGCGGCAGTTCCTTGCCGCAGTAGGGGACGACTGATGCCCGTCGCGGCGATCCGACCGCTACGTGGGATAAAAGCAATTGCACTTCTCTCTGCTTTGCTTTTCTCATCAATGTCCTTCGCTGGCGCCCCTCCGAATCAAGGCTCACTGGCAACGTGGATCACTGATGTCATCATCGTCTCTCCCGAACAGCTCGATCATATCGAGAGGGGGAGTGTGCTGATCGAAAACGGACGCATCACGAAAGTCGAGCGGGGTCAGAACGTGAAAAAGCCAGCCGCCGCGGTTGTAGTCTCCGGAAGAGGACAATATCTGATTCCCGGTCTGATTGATTCCCACGTCCACTTGGCTTCTGTTCCGGGAATGACCTTTGATCAGAGTGCAGGCAAGCGGAAGATGGTCGAGGAGTATTTCGAACAACTCCCACGCTCCTACCTCTACTTCGGCTACACGACCCTTGTGGATCTCGCTGTGGTTCACCCTCAAGTGTTGGAAGACTTCAGACATGCCCCTCTGCATCCGGACATCTACGACTGTGGCGGATCGCTACCGTTTGCGAACGGATATCCAATGTCGTTCGTGCCGCCGGCGGTGCGATTCAAGCCTTTTCCAAATTTCATCTACGACGCCAAGCAAACGGACCGAATTCCGTCGGAATATAAACCCGAAGATCACACACCTGCCGCTGCCGTCGCAAGGGTGAAAAGTTCCGGTGCGATTTGCGTGAAAACATACTTCGAACGCGGCTTTGCCGACGACAAGAATCTGCCAGTGATGGGTCCGGATGTTTTGGCCGAGATCCGCAAGGCTGCGACCCAGGACGGTCTGGTGCTGATGATCCATGCTAACGGGTTTGAAGCACAAAGGTTTGCCGTCAATGGAAATGTCGACGTGATCGCACATGGAATGTGGCACTGGGGCGAGCTGGATAAGAAGACGGAACTGCCCGACGAGATCAAGCTGCTACTCGATCAGATCGTGGAAAACAAAATTGGGTATCAACCAACGATACAAGTTTTGTACGGTGAGCTGGCGTATTTTGACCCTGAATACCTGAAAACGGATGCCATCTCGAAGGTCACGCCGAAGGAAATGCTGGAATGGTTCCAGTCTCCGGAAGGCAAGTGGTTCGGAAAAGAATTGAATGAAGATGGTGCGCCCGACACCGTGATAATCAAGGAGTACGAGCAAGGCCCACTGCGGCGCGTGCGACAGGTGGTCGCGTACCTGGCCAGCAAAGATGCCAACTTTGTCTTTGGCACGGACACGCCGTCAAGCCCGACCTACGGAAACTTACCCGGGTTGAATGGGTACCTGGAAATGAAGGAACTGCAGAAGGCCGGCATGTCCCCCGCACAGATTTTTAGGGCCGCTACGATCAATAATGCGCGGAAGTTCAAGATAGACTCGCAGCTCGGAACGATCGAGCCGGGGAAAATTGCCAATCTCGTCCTGATGAAGAAATCGCCGCTGGAAACCGTGGACGCCTATGACAGCATTACGACAGTCTTCATACACGGAAACGCAATCCCGCGGGACAGTCTCGCCGTCAATTCCAACAAATAGTCCATTGCGTTGAGTTCCCCAGAATGTGTGGTTTTTCCGGGTCTTTCGTCGGCAATGCGGAAACTATCTACAGACGGGGCTTGAGGTCATTTAAGGACTCCGGGGTTACCGGCAAATCGGAAGTTATGAGGTAGTTGCGTAACATCGCGATAACACTCATTGACCCTGCAACCGGGGGCTTTGAGTGTAAATCGCCTGTTCTCGACAGTTACCGAGCGGACGAATACAATATCGCACAGTTGGCCAGCCGCTTGTAAAGAATCGTATGAATGCCCGATTTACCCTCGATGTCCCCTCCTTTCAAAAAGTGTTGGAAGCGGCCTGGGTTCTCCAATGTGAGCGCGATCTTGGACTCAGTGAATCACACCATGGAGTGACTGTCCTCACGTTCCCCTCCGACAAGGAGGAATTGAACGGCTTGCTTCCGCTGAGTTCACCGGGCAATGTTCTTGAACCAGCGAGAGCGGTCGCCGAAGCGGACACACAACAGATTCGCGAAATCGTAGATCCGAGTGTCGTTCCAAATCCGTTGACAGTCGCGCCGATTTACCGGCAAGGTGAAGTTGCAGGAGCGCTGGCTCTGGCGGCAGACCGCAATGCTCGTCACTGCGTGATCCAATCCCGTTTCCCGGACCAGAGGTTTTCAGGGAAGGCCGCCCGAGCGAAGAAGCGAGACCACCCGTCGGCCGAGATAAAGTCGGTGGGCATCTGCGTCGAGATGATCTCGTGAAGGAACCCTCCCTATCCACGAGGACTGCCTCCAATTTAAAACGCGCGTCACAAGTTGCGGCAGCATATGCTGGGCCCGTCGTTGTGCTGGCTGATCATGCTCGCGTTCTTATTTTCGCAGCTAGGAATTCACCGGCCTGCCCTCACGTCGGTGAAAGCCGCTCCTCTGGTCCCCAGGATCGCAGTCGACAAGATCGCAATCGAAAAGATCGCAGTCGATGAGTCACCAACACGTGACTATGTTGGCCAGACCCACTCCTCTGTAGCGACCGGGAGCGAGCACCCACGAACCGACAGGTGTGCTTGCACCGGCTGCAGTGAACCAGCGCAGTTGAACCAGCTGTGCAGAACCGAACGTGCCAGGACCGAATTCGCCTGAACCGAATTCGCCTGAACCAAGCCACCAGCGAGTAACGGACCCTGCAGCCTCGTCACTCGTGGAAGGCTTGAGCCGCTACGAGATGCAAACTGTGCGCCACCAGGCGCAGTACGGAGATGACGTCGCGGCTCTGACGTTGGGGATGGCCTATGAGATTGGGCGCCACGTCCCGCGAAGTTGCACGCACGCAGCCCACTGGGTTGCCGTTGCTGCGGAGGAGGGCAATTCGGCCGCGCAGTACAACCTCGCTCTCCGCTACGTCGCGGGAGATGGAACTCCGACCAACCGTGACGAAGCCAGGAAGTGGTTAGAAAAGGCAGCCGGGCGCGGATATCAGAAAGCCCAGCTCACCCTGCAGGCTTCGCATTTGTAAACCAGGCGGCAAGTGTTGATCGGCCGAGTGGGCACTCCGCTATCGCCTGGCGTTTTCAAGCAAACCGCGTTGACCTCAACACCGCACGCCGGCGGTCACATTTGCCTAACGCTTAAGGGGGCCCGGTAGGTTTCATGCGGACGTGGAAGCCGCCGTTTTCGCTCGCGTGGCCGGGACGTTGGCAGCGCGGTTGTTACTTAGAAGCTGCTCGATTGTCTCGGCAGCGGCCGGCTTAGAGTAGAAGTAGCCCTGGGCAAGTTCGCAGCCAATATCCTTGAGCAAGTTTACCTGCGCTTCTGTTTCGACACCTTCCGCAACGACCTTCAGGCGGAGACCGTGGGCGAGTGCGACAATGACGCGAACGATTTCGTGGGTCGCGGGGTCGGTGTCGATACGCGAGATGAAGGCACGGTCGATCTTCAGCGTGTCCACGGGGAAGCCCTGCAATCGGCTGAGGGAGGAGTAGCCGGTGCCGAAGTCGTCGATGTCCAGACTCACGCCGAGCGCTTTTAACTCGGAGAGCACCACGGCTGACCTCTTGGCATCGGCCATGGCGATCGTTTCCGTGATTTCCAAGTTGACACAGCGAGGATCCAGTCCAGTTTCCTGCAAAGTCTTGCCAATCTGAGATGCCAGCTCAGGTTGCGCAAACTGCTTGGGTGTGATGTTTACGTTAAGCGTGAGCGGCGGGTCAGAGGGAAAAAGTGCCTGCCAGGCACGGACTTGCCGGCAAGCGTCGTAAAGCAGTTGACGGTTGATGGGCAAGATGAGACCGGTTTCATCCGCAACCGCGATGAATTCTCCCGGCATGACCAGACCTTCGGGGCGCTGCCAGCGACTGAGCGCCTCGAACCCTATGATCTGGCCGTTGCGCAGAGACACGATAGGCTGGTAGTAAACGCGGAGCTGGTTTAACTCGATAGCTTTGCGCAGGTCGGTTTCGAGCTGCAAACGTTTGATGGCGCCGGCATGCATCGCATGATCGAATACTTCACAACGGCCCTTGCCAGCGCTCTTGGCGCGATACATGGCAATCTCGGCGTCGCCGAGGACGTCCTGTGCCTCCGCCCCGGCGTTGCCGCTGAAAGCAATACCGATGCTTACGGTCAACACGATCTCTTGGCCATTCAAATCGAAAGGAACCGCTAATCTCTGCTGAATGCGCTCGGCGACGCGAATGGTGTCGCTGGGATCGTGAAGCTCCTCGATGAGGACCGTGAACTCGTCACCTCCGGGCCGGGCTAGCGTGCTCTCGCCCAACAGGGGCCCTGCGGCGTCACCCAGGCGGGGACGTGAAATAGTGTCTGCGCCGCGGAGGCAGACGGTTAAACGCTGCGCGATCTGGATGAGCAGTGCATCACCGGCAGCATGGCCGAGACTATCGTTGAAGACCTTGAATTCGTCAATGTCAATGAACAGCACGGCGAATCTGAAATCGGAGTGCCGCCGCGCCTGAGTAATCGCGCGTTGCAACCGGTCGAGAAAGAGCGCGCGGTTAGGGAGATTGGTCAAGCCGTCGTGAAAAGACAGGTGGTCCAGCTTTTCCTCGGCCCGCTTCCTCTCTGTAATGTCACGGTTCACAATGACCAGCCCTTCAGTCTCGCCTTTCGGGCTACGAATAGCACTGGCTGTGGACTCAATGAAGCGCCAGGAACCGTCTTTATGGCGTATGCGATATTCGAGGCGTTCACCACGGCCGGTGCTGCGAGCTTTCTCCGCAGCCTCGAGCACGCGCGCCCGATCCTCAGGATGAATCTGATCCATCGAAGAACTGGCTGCCAGTTCTTCGGGGCCATATCCTAAGATTGTCTGGTATGCGGGACTGTTATAAAGGCGTTGTCCGTTGCGGTCGATCACGGCAATCATGTCGGCGGCGTTTTCCGTAATCAATTGAAACAGGCGTTCGCGCTCCCCCAGTTGGCGGCGGATTCGCTGCAACTCACGCTGCTGGTACACCGTGTAAATGTCGAATAGCAGGACGAGAGCGGCCAGTCCCCGGACCCACTCTTTGAGGTTCAGTGAATAAGCGCTGTCGGCAGGTAAATGAAAACCGGGAAAAGTTAAAGAAAGGATGCCGAAGGTCAGGACCAGGGTGACCGCTACGGCCGAACCCCAAAGCCACCACTCCCGACCCTCGACTTGCCGCATTCGGAGAGCGGGGCGCTTTGAGTCATCGGACACAGGTTGTTTACTCACAGGGATGGCCGCCTCGTCACACTTGGTAATTCGAAATTCTGGGGATAAACTAATTCTAGACGGGCAACAAGGGACGGAAAGTTACCAAAGTCTGACCTTCGGATCTTCTCCAGAGCACGGCAGAGTAGCTTAGGGGCGATATTTTAATCCCTGTTCGCGTCAATGTGAAGCACTTCCCATCACCGGCGAGAAACATCTTTGTTGGGACTGTCAGCGTAACATCTCTATTTCACTCATTGACCGACTCGCCCGATTTTCAATGAGTAGGTACAGGTTATTTCCTGCGGAGCTTCTTTGCGTGGCGCTTCGATGGGGCTCCGCGTTCGCTCTTGACGACGCTCTTGCCCGTTCCGCTCGCACACAACCGCGCCGCCTGCTCCATCGCCGTTTGGATGTAGCGCCGCACGAAGGGACGCTCCACATCGCGCTGGCTCCTGAGCTTGATGTGGCGCATGGTCTTACCCTCGCCTTCCAGCACCCCATTCGGATCGGGCAGCGTACTCCCGCGCGGGAATCCCAAGTTGACGTGCCCCGCGTTGGTCGCGATGTAGCAGAACATGTCCTTCATCTTTCCGCTAAACCCGAACCAAATGGCAACCGTGTACACCTGGTAGATCGACTCCGAGGCGTCGGGCGCTTCCTCAAGAATCACCTCTCGCAGCGCAAGAGCGAGATCCGAGATGTGCCGGTCGTAGGCTTCAAGGAATCCGAGCAATCGAGGATCCGGGCGGCGTTGCATGGCAGCGGACCAAATATACACTGAATCATATGAACCGGACGTAGGCCGGAAAAATCGTCTGCGAGTTCGTCAAGCCGGAAAGCCGGTTCATTGGCGCCAGACGGCGCATCCCTCAGTGAGTGTAAACGCCTGTTAACAACAGTTACTTCCGGGGCGATCACTTCCGATGAGCCGACTACCCAGTACTAATCGCGGTAAGCCAGCATCAGATCACTTCCCTGTGGCCAAATCCATCAAAAACCCTGGTCCTCATTTCCCACAAGCCTGCGGAAATCCAATTTACGCTCCTGTCCGTATTGACAATGTAGGCGGGTCGCTGGTTAACGCTCCTAGAAGGCGCCAGGCACTAGCGGCGATGTCGCGACGCAAGGCGTTTAATGTTTTATCTGCAACCCTGTGAGGCTTGAATGGCCAAGTGGCTGTTAGTTCTACTGATCCTTTGTGCCGCATCCGTACGGTCTCAGACTGCGTCTCTCGAATCCGTCGCGGGGAACCGCCTCAGCCATACATCGGAGACGGACAGACAGATTCAGACCTCGCAAGATCACGTAAAGGAGGTGCCGGGCGATTACGCAGGATATGACGGGTTAGGATCCGCCTTCTTTCAGAAGGCCAGAGAGACCGGCGACATTGCCTATTACGACCTGGCCGAGCAGACGCTCAAGCAGGCGCTCGCTCTGGCACCGCAAGACTTCCGAGCCGCCGATCCCCTGGTTCACATGGCATTGGTGTATATGGGCGAACATCGCTTCTCAGACGCCCTCGCCTTTGCGCAGAAGGCGATCGGTACAGGCTCCGGAAATCTGGTGGCATTCGCCATCGAAGGGGACGCCTACACCGATATGGGCGATTACGAGCTGGCAGCGACGGCCTATAACACCATGCAGACCCTTGGCCGGACGATCGCATCACCTTTGGCACTCGCCTACATGAACGACAGTCGCCTAGCGTATCTGTGCTACCTGCGTGGAGACTCCACGGAAGCCATCCGGCTGATGAAGAATGCCATCGCGGCCGCGCTTCAAACCAATGTTCCACGGGAAAATCTTGCATGGCTCCACTTCGAAATAGGCGAGCGCTACTTTCAAGCCGGCGACTTGGGGAATGCCGATTTGTCATATCAGTCAGGCATAACCGCCGATCCGAATCACTACCGCTCTCTGGCCGGACTGGCGAAGGTTCGGGCCGCGCAAGGAAAGCTTGAAGAATCCATTCAGCTCTATCAACGCTCGATTGCCATCATTCCGTTTCCTGTGTATGTCGCTGAGTTGGGCGACGTTTACAAGAAAGTGGGACGCGGGAACGAGGCTCAGCAGCAGTATGACCTGGTCGAGTACATCGGACACCTCAGCAAGTTAAATCAAGCGCTGGCCAATCGGGAGCTGGCCCTGTTCTATGCGGATCAAGGGATCAAGTTGCCGGACGCCCTGGAGCTTGCCCGTAAGGAACTCGAGATCCGGCACGACATTTACACGTGGGACACACTGGCGTGGGTTCTCTACAAGAATGGCCGATTCCAGGAAGCCGCCGCAGCGATCAACAAAGCTCTTGGTTTGCACACCAATGATTCGCTGCTCCTGTTTCATGCCGGGATGATTTACCACAGCTTGGACAAAGATTCTGATGCGGAAGACTTTCTCAGTCGCGCGCTGAAAACAAACCCGCACTTCCACGTGTTTCAAGCCGAAGTGGCGACCCGCACTTTAGAAGATATCGCCCAATCGCACAACCGGGGTTTGAGGTCAAGCAATGCGCAGTAATAACGATAACGACAACGATCGGAGCAGCCATCGCCGGGCGGGATTCGTCTTGCTGTTTGTGCTGATGTTGAGCTCCGCGACCTCCTTCGCCCATCCCATGGGAAATTTCAGCGTCAATCATTACTCGAAGATCAAGATCGGCCAACAGTCGATTGAGATCCGGTATGTGATCGATATGGCTGAAATTCCTACTTTTCAGGAGATTCGGCAGTACGACTTTACTCCCAAGGCTGATGACCCCAGCACCTCCCGCTACCTCGACAGGCAGGAGCAACTCTTGAAGGAAGGACTCTTGTTGGAGAGCGATGGCCAGGCTGTCAGGCTAGATACGATATCTCACCAGGTGGCATTTGCCGACGGTGCCGGCGGTCTGCCTACCATGAAAATCGGGTTTGTGTTCCGAGGGAAGTTTGATGTCACCGCGGGCGCTCACAAACTTTCCTACTTCGATAACAACTTTCCAGGGCGGACAGGTTGGAAGGAAATGGTGGTTCTCGGCGATAGAGTCGCGATCCTAGACAGTTCCGCTCCCGGCACCGATCGCAGCCAGGAGCTGACCAACTACTCGAGCGATGCGTTGAACAGTCCCCCACAGCAACTATCGGCTCAAGTCGGCTTCAGTACTTTGCTCTCTGAGCCGGAGAAACATGCTTCAGTGGTCGTTCGGACCTCTTCCAACGGAACGATACCCCGGGGGGAAAAGGCGGCACATCAGGCACCCGCACATCCACCCGCGTATCGAGGGCAGGGTCGATCGTCGGCTGCAACTACTTCGCCTGATCTGAGAGCCGAGCACTCTTCTGGAAGCGGCATCGCGGCACCGGTCGTTGCTCTGCTGTCCCCCGCGGCCCACACGCAGAACACGCCGCGCAACCGCTTTACCGAGCTAATCTCGACGCAGAGTAAGCTGAGCTTCTGGGTTTTGTTGTCGGCTGCTCTAATCGCTGCCGGCTTGGGCGCACTTCAT
Organism: uncultured Acidobacteriaceae bacterium; assembly: GCA_963770235.1. Taxonomy (GTDB): domain Bacteria; phylum Acidobacteriota; class Terriglobia; order Terriglobales; family Acidobacteriaceae; genus Sulfotelmatobacter. The sequence continues at coordinate 165,955 of CAVYOW010000014.1, forward strand.
GCGCTGGAGCCGGGACACGGCAAGACCATCGTTGCTGCCTACCTTGTGGGTTCTCGCGGAACGGCAAGACATGCGGTGTTGCTGGGAATCGTCGTCACCGCTGCACACACCGCGGGCGTGTACCTGTTAGGGGCTTTGACCCTCTACGCGTCACGATACATTGTTCCCGAACAGCTCTATCCATGGCTTGGAGCAATTTCCGGTCTAAGCGTTGCCGGCCTTGGCATTTTCATTTTCCTCAGACGATGGACAGGAGAAACCGGAGAGCATTCGCACGCCCCAGGAGAGAGGCATTCGCACTGGTTTCTCTCGATGTTCAAGCAAGCCACGACCACGGAGCTAGCGAACCACGTTGCGATCCCGGCCGATTCGAAACCCGTCGAGCGCCTCCTGTCATTGCGCGAACTCTGCATGCTGGGTATTACAGGAGGAATCGTGCCTTGTCCGGCGGCGCTGGTCGTGCTACTGAGCGCATTCTCGCTTCACCGGATAGGCTTCGGGTTGTTTTTGATCACCGGGTTTAGCTTTGGACTGGCAGCGGTGCTGGTGATCGTAGGCCTAACCATGGTCTATGCCAAAAGCCTGATGTCTTCTCGGGTGCGGGTTGGCAATACTGCCCTTCGCTATCTTCCGTTCTTGTCATCTGCATTCATGGTGTTGCTGGGAGTCGGAATAACAGCATCGGCGGTGGCATCAGTTCAGATTTGGCATGGTCTTCTTTCCCATGATTTTCTCTCCAAAGACAAACTGGTTCCTTTCGTGACAGTAATTCTCCTGGGATTGTTCCTGGGGATGCGTCATTCCACCGACCCCGACCACGTCGTTGCAGTGTCCACCATCGTGAGCCGCCAAGGATCCATCAGAAGTTCGGCGACGATTGGGTTGCTCTGGGGACTGGGACACACGCTGACGATTTTTCTTGTAGGATCCGGAATCATTATTTTCGGTGTAGTGATCCCGCCCCGTCTTGGGCTGTCGATGGAGTTTTGCGTTGCCTTGATGCTTATTCTGCTGGGGATACTGAATCTGACTGGTGTTATGCGTTCGATTACCGAGCGCCTAACTCCGGTGAGAAGTGTCCCCGCAACGCCGCAACCCGCGGTTTCCGTATATCAGATCTCCGAGAACTCCGGTCAGACAGACCAAAGGGTGTCGGGCAGCATTGAACTCTTTTTTGAGAGGACCATCGGGAAACTCGGACTCTACCAGACCATTCGACCATTAGTGGTCGGTCTCGTACACGGCCTTGCCGGTTCGGCTGCGGTCGCCTTATTAGTCCTCTCCACTATTAAGAGCCCTATCTGGTCCACGGCTTACTTGCTGGTTTTTGGTTTGGGCACGATGGTGGGAATGATGCTCATGACCGCCGCAATCTCAATACCCCTGGTCTACACGGGGAAGAAATTCTTCAAAATCAACCGGCACCTAACGGCGATCTCCGGTTTCGCCAGCATGGCTTTCGGCATCTTTCTGGTTTACCACATCGGTTTTGTCGACGGGCTATTTAGAGCTCAGGCACGCTGGATTCCACAATAAGGCCTAAATAACTTTCATTTTGCGAAATCCGATTGCAGCAGCGACAACGTAACTTGGATACGTAGGCTAGCCAGAACCACTGCGCGAGGGCTTACTCACGAGCAGTTCGATCCATGGCGATGTCGACGAATTCTGCAGAGAGGCATTTCAATGAAAAAACTGAAATCAATCGTGGCTCTCGCGATGTCGCTGTTCATGCTGGCACCTGCCAGCCTGTTCGCGTCGAGTCATCGCGAAGCACCCATCACGGCATTGGACCGTAGCGCGGACGTCACCGACTGGTACGCCTTCGTCAGCTATGACAATCCCCACAATGTCACCTTCATCTTGAACGTTGACCCGCTGCTTGAGCCGGCTAACGGGCCCAACTATTTCCCTTTCGATCCCAGCGTGCTTTACGAGATGCACGTTGACAACAACCGGGATGGACTGGATGACGTTACCTTTCAATTCCGGTTCAATACCGAAATCCGCGACCCTAAGTTGTTCACTGGATTCGTCGGCGGCATCGCCGGGATCCCGCCAATCACCTCACTGACCGGTTCCGGTTCTGAGGGCTTGAGCCTGCGCCAGACCTATACCGTAACCATGGTCAAGAATGGCAAATCCACGTGTCTGAACGGCGGACAAACGCTTTACGCTGTTCCGTCGAACGTGGGTCCGTTAACCATGCCGAACTACGACGAGCTGTTCAACCAGGGGATTAACAGCCTGGGCAACGGAATCACCGTATGGGCCGGAACCGCGGATGACCCATTCTTTATCGATCTGGGAGCTTTCTTCGACTCGGTGAATTTCCGCAGCGGAGTCGGTCCCGTCCTTTCGCCGACAATCGATGCCGACAATACCCACAACTACGCTCCCGACGCCGTGGGCGGCTACAACGTCAACTCCATTGTGCTGGAAGTTCCCATCACGATGCTGACGGCGGACGGCAAGATCCACCCTGCTACCGACAAGGATGCTGTCATCGGAACGTATGGCAGCACGGCGCGCCATGAAATCACGGTGCGGCGCTCCCCGAATCCAGATCAAAACTTCGGTACGTTTCAGCAGGTGAACCGTGAAGGCAATTCGTTGATTAACGAAGCGGTCATCGGCACCGGCTTTAAAGACCGCTTCAGCATGGATTTTCCGATCCACGACTCGCAGTTCGCGAACTTCGTTCTGGAGCCGGTGGCGGCAGGGGTCTTAAGCTCCTTGGGCGTTCCCGTTCCACCCAATCCTCGCACTGACCTGCTCCTTCTGGTGCAGTACGAGCCTCCCATCTGTCCTGGGTGCGGGCCAAAAGATGCGGGACCGGTCGCGGATCTTCTGCGGCTCAATACCGGCATTCCCCCGACTCCGGTCGGCAGTCAGAAACGACTCGGCTTCATCGCCGGCGACGTGGCTGGCTATCCCAACGGACGCAGACCGATCGACGATGTGTTTGACATCTCTCTCCGAGCCATCGAAGGCATCCTCGTGGATTCCTCGAAGTTCGGATTGGCGCTGGGAGATGGCGTAAACACCAAAACCGAAGGCTTCAACAATTCCTTCCCTTACGTAATGCCGGCCAACAGTGGACGCAACAGCGCTCACACTGGACCGGGACAGGCAGGCTGCACCGGACAACCCGGCGGTATCTGCCCTGTGAACTAACCATCCCTAGTGGCCGCTGTGCTGAATGCGGCGGCCACGATTTCTCTTCGAATTCGAAAAATGAGGCATGCCATGAAAAGAATGATTTCGGTGCTGAGGATGGTCGCAATAACGACGGTGGCTACGTTCGCGGCCGGGCAGAGCATAGCCGGCGCCCCAAGTATCGATCTTTCCCCGTCGGCGCAAAGCATCGCAGCCGCCCGCAAAGCGATCGGTGACAAGCCGACAGAATATACGGGGTACAACCTGCTCGCGACGGCACTGGTTCGCAGCGCCCAGGAGACTTGCAACGTTATTTTCTATGCCCAAGCTGAGGACGCGGTAAAGAAATCACTGGAAATAGCGCCGAACAATTTTGACGCCGCGAAAATACAAGTTTCGATCCTCCTGGGCGAACATGAGTATCCTGCTGCGCTGGAAGCTGCCAAGGTGCTGAACAAGAGAGTTCCTGATGATGTCATGGTCTACGGTTTGTTGACCGACGCAGATGTCGAGCTCGGCAATTACGGCGATGCGGAGAACGCCGCCCAGTGGATGCTCAATCTTCGCCCCGGCAACCTGCCTGCCCTGACTCGGGCAGCCCATTTGCGCGAGCTATTCGGGGATACGGACGGTGCGTATGAACTGATGGAGTTGGCTTATCAGTCGACGTCCCCGACCGAAACTGGAGAACGTGCATCGATACTCACTCAGATGGGCCATCTTCGGTTGGCTTCCGGCAGCACCGACACGGCGGAAAAACTCTTCCAGCAGGCGTTGACAGCTTCTCCAAGATTTCCTTTTGCCCTGGGTAATCTAGCCCAGGTTCGCATCACGCAAAAACGTTACGCGGAAGCGGTAGTCCTCTTACAGCAACGCTATCAGGGCGCAACGCATGCCGAGTACCTCTATGATCTGGCCGAGACCCTGCAGCTAGCAGGCCGCGACACAGAAGCCAAGAAGGCATTTGCTGACTTCGAAACCAGATCACTGGAGGAGTCTGTCCGTAAGGATAATTCCAACCGCGAACTAGTCTTCTACTATGCCGATCACGCACACCAGCCGGCCAAGGCGCTGGAGGTGGCAAAGCAGGAGTACGCCTGGCGTCATGACGTATACACACTGGACGCTTACGCCTGGGCGCTGCACGTCAACGGTCAGGACGCAGAAGCCCGCAAGCAGATCGAGGCTGCCTTGGCGGTCGGAATCCGCGATTCCGAAATCTTCGCGCATGCCGGCGAGATCGCTCTGAAGCTGGACGACCGGGCCGCGGCTCAGAATTACTTGCAGGAAGCAGTGTCGCTGCACGCGATCGGATCAGAACATGCGCAGCTTGTCCTGGCCCAGGTCTCAGCGCCGAACGCCAAACGTTAGGGCGACGTCATGGCGACCATCATCTCACACTGGAAAAACCTCGCAATTCTTGTCGTCTGGCTGACTTGGCTTTCTCTTCCTCTCGTGGCTCAGGAGATTGCGTTGAGGGGCCAAGTCACCGACCCTCAGGGCAACGGACTGCCCAATGCTTCGGTTCAGCTCATCCGTCACGATCCCAGTGGAAAAGGTCAGGCTCTGCGCGAAACTATTTCCAGGCCGGACGGTCAATTCGAAATCAGAGCGGCATCCGCCGGCGAGTTCGACGTCAGGGTTGATGCTGAGGGATTCCGACAGGTCATCGTGACCCAGACCATTCATCCGGACGGAAATCCCGAGATTAGAGTCCAAATGGGCCAGATTTCCTCCCGCGTGGAGACCGTGACCGTCACTGCCGATGTGAACGGCACGGATGTGCTCTCTCCGGATCCCGCCGAGAAAGTGTTTGTTCGTGCGGACCTGCTCGACGCGAATCCCGGACGCCCCGGCGCACCGGTGTCGATTCCCGGATACCCGATTGAAACCGCCTCCAGCGGGATCAAAGCGCCACAGTATTTCGCGCCGGGTGTTGCGGGAGATCACGGCGAACCTATTGCGCAGTACATCGCCGTAGGCAGCTACCTCGTGCCTAACAATCTGTCGGCCAATGCCCATGGCAATGGTTATTCTGATCCGAACATATTTATTCCGGAAGTTTTAGAAAGCGTCCAGATTGATGGTGGAGCGTTCAATGTTCGGGAAGGAAACCATTCCGTCAATCTGGCAGCGACGTACGGGCTGCGGTCTCGCCTCGATCCTTTCATTACTCTTACCGGAGACTACCGGGACGTTGATGTGGTGGCGGGGCTGAGTCCCACTCCCGAATCGTGGGTGGCGTTCGCGGGCTCCTATGGCAACGGATTCCTGGATCGGCTGGAACACCGGCAACAGTACAAATTCAATGGCGAGCGAGTGTTGCACGTCGGCGACCATCGGCTCACGCTGTTTGGAGTTGGGTACTACGGCTTTTCCTATGTTCCGGGACTTGTGCCTCTATTTACATTGAATTCCGCTGATGCCGACTTCTTCAACTATGGCGACACCGTCGACCCGCGGCAGAAAGACCAGACCCACACCGCGCTCGTGGCCTTGAACGACGTGTGGCAACTCGGCAGAGGCCAAGAACTGGAACTCTCCGGGTTTTTTCGTACCTACAATCTTTCCTTGTTTTCGGATTTTGGACAGGGCTTGATCCGCCAGAGCGAGTTTCGCACTGTAGCGGGTGGCAGCGTGAACTATGTGAACAAGGTTTCCGAATACCTGTCTCTATTGGGAGGGCTCGACTACGAGCGCGAAGCGCCGCGACGTGACGATCTGGACCACTATGGATTCTTTAGTCCCGCCACCCCAGCCTATTACGGCCCGTTCACTCCCGTGGATGGAAATAACGTCACCATCGGATCAGTAACGCCTTACGTTGCCGCGGAAGGCGGTTTCTCCCCTCGTTTTCGCTACTATCTCGGCTGGCGCCACGATGAAATTAATTTCGATAACGACGATCTGCTGCGGTCGCAGAACTCGTTTCAGAAGTGGGTGGGCGTGAACTCGCCGAAAGCTACGGTTTCCTTCCTTCCCAGGCAATCGTGGTATGTTCCGCTCTTTTCTCTGAGTTTCGGCCAAGCTTTCTTCACGGAAGACCCTCGGATCGGCACTGGTACTGCCGCCGGAACGCCGGTGGCGACTTCGCATTCTTATCAACTTGTCACGAGCAAGACCATTCACAAAACCGAGATGCGACTTACCCTTGGCCACGTTACCAGCAGCGCGGAACTGGCAAAAATTGACCCTGATACGGGACTACAGTTTGACCAAGGGCCCAGCCGCCTTCGCTTTATGACTTTCGCGGTGCGGCAAAACTTCAGCTATGGATCAGTTCTGGCAACCTTTTCGAAGGCGGACGCTCGTGACCTGGACTCGGGAGAACCGACTCCGGAAGCGCCACGGACCCTCTTCGATCTGCTGGGAACGATTCAGAAGCTTCCCTTTCGTCTGCAAGCACGAGGGGAGTTCGAATACGTAGGCACGAAACCGTTAGGTACTGGATGCCTGCCCAACTTGAATGCGGAGTGCACCGGAACTCCGGTGAAGGAGTTTCGCGGCGCTGTGGTTCGCCCTTTCATGAATGGACGCCTGGATGTCGGCGCGAACTTCCTAATCGCCCGCGGCTACAGTGGGCAGACAACGGAAAACATTTACCCCTCCGCTATTCAGGAAGTTGTAGGAGTGCGCATACCTTCGTATGCAAGCGTGTCTGTCACCTATCGGTTTGATCACTCCGTCAGCCCCTGACCATCACGCCAGCACGGCTCGACGGTCCGGGCGATTCGTAGAGACCCCCAAAAAGAGGGGACCTCGATGAACGTGTTCCGAAGAGATTAGCACCGAGAAACGCCTTTGTGTCCACGAATGGTTTTCCACAAGCCAGTTTCTGGATAGCTTCCCGGTAGCCGACAGACCTAACGTTATCTCGCTGCATTCATTAGAAAAGATCGCTGGTCTGTGGGGAACCAACTGGTATGATGACCTTCGACAAAAGCCAGTTGGTTCTCTTTCTGGAAGTGAGCCTGAGGCGAATCAAGGATAGTCTTCTTTATCCGTTCAAAACGGAGGACGCATTGACTGACTCAAGCCATAATGTTTTCAATCGTCGCGAGTTCATCAACGGCGCGCTTGCTGGAGCCGCCTTCGCCGCTTTGCCCATCTCTGCTTTCTCTTTAGACGATCCCGGCATCGGGTCGGTGTTGAGCCAGATACCGAAGATGCATGATGAGAATGTGAAGCGGCTGCAGGACTGGATCGCTTTGCCCTCGATCGCGGCCGAGAACCGTAACTATCCGCAGGGCCCTGACTACATGGCGCAACTCGCTCGCGATGCAGGATTCGCGAATGTTGAAATCGTGCCAACATCGGGCAAGCCGGGGGTCTTCGGCATTCTGGATGCAGGCGCGGCAACCACCGTCGGCATCTATTTTATGTACGACGTGAAACAGTTTGACCCTTCGGAGTGGTCTTCGCCACCACTCGAAGGGCGCATCGTGGACAAAGAAGGGCTGGGCAGGATCTGCGTCGGTCGGGGGGCGGTGAACCAGAAAGGTCCTGAAACGGCCTTCCTCGGCGCCCTTCATGCCTTCAAGGCAGCAGGAAGAAAGTTGCCTGTAAATCTCGTGCTCGTCTGTGAAGGTGAAGAAGAGATCGGGTCGACCCACTTTCCGGAGGTTATCCACCAACCCAAGGTCACCGCTGCGTTGAAGCAATGCATGGGCGTGTTCATCCCAGAAGCGGGCCAGGACGCGGATGGAGGCATACAGATATCACTGGGCGCGAAGGGGGTAGTTGAGCTCGAATTGGTTTCCAGTGGAGAACGATGGGGACGAGGGCCCAAACACGATGTTCACTCGAGCCTTGAGGCACAGGTGGACAGCCCCGCGTGGCACCTGGTGCAAGCACTCAACACGCTCGTCGAGTCCGATGGACACACGCCGGCTGTGGCGGGCTTTTTTGACAAGGCCAAGCCGCTTAGTCCCGCACAAATGAAGATGATTCAGGAGGCCGCCGCTCGCCGCAGCGAAGCCACGGTTAAGCAGCAGCTAGGCGTTGAGCATTGGGTGCACGACACGAACTGGCTTGACTCGCTCGTGCTGCTCGAATCCAAGCCCACGATCAACATCGAGGGCTTGGTCGGTGGATACACGGGTCCTGGTGGCAAGACCATTCTGCCGCATCGCGCCGTCGCAAAGATCGACATGCGGCTGGTGCCTGACATGACGGCTGCCGGGACACTGGCGATTCTGAAGGATCATCTTGCCAAGCACGGTTTTGGCGATATCGAGGTTAATATGAGTGGTGGCTACGATCCGACACAGACCTCGCAGGATTCGAAGCTTATCCAGGCGCAAATTTCGACTTACCGCAAGCTGGGTCTGGATCCCGTGCTGTGGCCTCGATCCGCCGGCTCCTGGCCGGGATACATCTTCACTTCCGAACCTCTGAATCTTCCCGCTGGACATTTTGGAGTGGGGCACGGGACCGGGGCACATGCTCCGAATGAGTACTATCTGATCGATTCCACGAATGCAAAGGTAGCGGGGATTGATGGAGCAGCGCGATCCTTCGTCGAGTATCTCTACGCATTGGCTTAAAGCAGAGTGAGATGATAGTAATCGATCCTCAGCCAAGCCACGCCGACTCTCAAGGTCGAATCAAGGCTGGACGCCTGCGTAAAGAGGAATCGCGCTGCGCGTGGCGTTCTTGTAAACCATGCCCCCCTTCATTACAAACACAACGCGCCGAACAGCGGTGATGTCTTTCAACGGATCTCCATCGAGCGCAATGATGTCTGCTTCAAAGCCTGGGGCGATCGAACCAATCTGATCGCCCAAGCCCAGCGCCTCGGCCCCCAGCGAGTTGGCAGAGACCATTGCTGCCATCGGGTCTACACCGCAGTCACGCACGCGATCGATGAACTCCTCGGCATTGCGCCCGTGCGCGCCGGCCACGGCGTCCGTGCCAAAAACGACTTTCAGTCCCGGAGTTCTTGCTGCGTGTTCCACGATCTCGTGATCCATCGGCAGGATCTTCTCCATCGCAGCAAATCCCTCGGAAGTGTAGCCTTGTGTGCCGAGATACCTTTCCCTGTTCTGTACGTAGTTCTCGATGACCAGCCCGCATTGCGGATCGAAATAGGTGCCCTTCGCTGCCATCAATTTCAAGTCGTCGTCTGGGGCCAGCGTGCCGTGCTCAACCTCGGTGCAGCCAGCGAGAGTTGCGGCGCGGACCGCCTCTTTGTAAGCGTGCACAAGCGTGCGCAGTCCCTGCTTCTTTGCTTCATCACAAGCCGCGTTCAATTGCTCCTGCGAAAGAGTCATTCCCCCGCCCTGGCGAATGGACTTCGACGCGAAGATTTTAATCAGGTCCGCGCCGGCTTGCTTTTGCTTCCTCACGTAAGCGCGGATTTCATCGGGCGTGCCGGTCGCCTCACCTCGCCCTTCGAGCGGTTCGTTGGCCGTCAGGATACGTGGGCCGGGCAGTATTCCTTTCGCGATGGCATCGCGCAGCGGAATATCGTTGGGCGCACCCACACTTTGCACCGTCGTGAAGCCTGCCATCAGCGTCACCCACGCATTTGATGCCGCTTGATAGGCATCCTCCTGGCTTGTCCCTTCCGTGCCTGCGTTTTTCCCGTCCTTGCCGAAGATCCATGTAATGTGCACGTGCGCGTCAATCCAGCCGGGCAACACCGTCAGGCCGCGAAGATCATAGTCCACCGGGCCCTCGACAATAGGACCCATCGCAACAATCTTTGAGCCCTCGATCACGATCCGAACGTCATGGAGCATGTGACCCTTGCCATCGATCATCACGCTGGCGGCAATTACTATGGGGTGCCGCGAGGCAAGCGTCTGTGCAGGATTTCGAGGCGCCAGGGTGCAAACGCCAACAATGCTAAGGATGCAGTAGATAGCCTTTGCCGGTCGCATGACCGCTCCTTCTTCGGCTCGATCTGAAATGGGAACCAATTCTGTAGTTCTTGAACCAGAATTCCGATTCGGACCTCTAGCATGTGCATTGTAGGCGTCCAGTTCGCAACCTGTACAGAAAGCGGGCGGTGGAGGCTGATGCGGTGCGGGCTATCGAGACTCTGGCCGGCTAAACGCTCAGCGACGCTGCAGTCGCTGGAGAACGGCACGCGCCGGGGGATAATCGGGAGCGATTCTCAGCGCGATCTTAACCTCGACCGCTGCCTCTTCGTAGCGATTCATTTCCGCCAACGCGACCGCCATGTTCGTGTGATATTCCGCGTCTTCGGGAGAAATGGCGACCGCGGACTCAAATTGCTTGAGGGCTAAGGGAAACTGCTGGAGATCGCCGTAGACGCCGCCTAAATTGTTGTGCAGCGAAGCCTGGAAATCGTCTCTCGCAGTGTGTGCGGCGAGCGCGCGCGTAAAGTAGCCCTCGGCTTCATCGAGATTTCGCTTGTGTTCCCAGGCGAGAAGGCCGAGTGCGTTGAGGACGTTTTCGTCCCTGGGGTGGGCCGCGTAGGCCCGATTCAGCAGCGGCTCGGCTTCCTGCCAACGTCCTAATTTCAAAAGGATGAGGCCCTCCTCGACATCCAATTCCGGATCGCTCGGAACACTGTCGCGCCACTGGCGCAGGACCTGGAGAGCGCGGGCATAATCGCCGCGATCCGAATAAAGAGACGCCAAACCTCCGTAGCTGCGCACCAGATCGAGCGAATCGGGCGGATTCTCATCCCGCGCCAAGGCAATCGCCCGCAGATAGTGCGCTTCGGCGGATTCGGATTCCGCTGGGTGGTCGCTCTCGCTTTCCGTCGCGGCAACCATAAAATGCACAAAAGGCGCATCGGGTGAGAGAGCCAGAGTCTTACGGAATAGTGTCGCGTCATCGTGCCAGTCTGGGTTCCGGGCGAACGTTTCCGCGGAAAACCACACCACGACGGCCGCCAAAAGAAGAGCGGATAGAGGCTTCCGGATGTTCTCGGGCAATCGCTTCACAGCTGAAGCCGCGACTACTGCCGCAAGGAGACAGAAGCCCACCGACGGAAGGAACAGATAACGTTCCGCGAAGACGTTTCTACCCAGAGCATAAATATTCATCACCGGCAGCAAAGCTATGAACACCCACAACCCCGCAAACGCGACCAATCGGAGCGCGCCCAAACGCATAGCCGATAGCAACACAGGCGAGAGCCACAAAGAGAATGCCGACTATTGACCGGGGATCTGCGATGGAGCGCACTGGAGTGAACACATAATAGGCATTCAAATGGACAGGAGCGATGAGCTTCCACCAGTACTGCGCCAACAGATGAAAGACGTTCAAGCCGACCTGAAAGTTCGTCAGACCCCAAATTCGCTGGCGCATGGCAAAAGAGCCAAGCATGCGAAATCGCAAAACGAGATAGGCAGCCAGCACACACCAGAAGGGGACGCTGAGCTTTACAGATGAGAGAAGCCGCTCTCTGAAATTGCCTGGTTGAAGGCAAACTGCGTAGGCTGCAATTATTATCGGAAGAACCATCGCTGTTTCTTTCCACAGCAGCGCTGCGGCGAACGCGAGCAGAGATAGGCACAGTAGGGCCCAATGCCTGGGGAGAAAACGCCGCGTCGGAGTCAGGTCTGAGCCGGGATCGCGGGCAGAAAGAAACAGGGCGAACGAGATGAGAACGAAGGTTGCACATCCGAGCTCCGGCAGAGCGGAAATCCAGTCAACGGCCTCGGAGTGGACGGGATGGACTGCGAACAGGGCTGCGGCGGCGAACGCAACTGCGAGGCGCCGAGTCAATTTCAAATAAACGGTGAACGCGGCGAGAACCGCGGCTAACGCAAATACGACGTTGAGAGTGTGCAAAGATTGCGACTGAAGTCCGAACCAGTCCGCCGTCAGGCGATAGGACACCATTTGGAGCGGACGGTAATAGTTGGTATGCCCGGGCTGGTCAGGATGCTTGTAACCCCAAACGTCGGATGAGAACAAGTGCGACCAGGGCACATCGGGCCGGAGATCAGGATTCATCACGATCTGTTGGTTGTCGTCCCATACGAAGCCATTGCTTAGGCTGCCGGCGTAGGCGATCAGCACAAGGGCGCACAGAGCAGCCGCGGCGATTGCGATACGCATCCACAGATGCGGTTGCCAACTGCGCGGTTCTGGGACCCCTATATTCATCGTTGAAGATCGTGGTGGCGTCGTCTGTTAGTTTCGTAAGCCGGCCAGTCAGGCAGATCCGCGTGCTTGGGAATGTCCGGCGCCCTCAGGCTCGACACTTGATCTTTCGCGGGCCAGGTTTGCGCAGAATAACGGCCGCACCTGTGTGGTGCGGCCGGAGGGGATGCGCTACGGATTTGGTTAGTTCGAGGCGACACGCGGCGTGTCGCCTCGAATTTCAGTAAGTTAGAAGCGAACGCGGAAGCCGACCTCGATCTGCCGGTCGCCGCCGAGCTGTCCCTGCGACGATCCGGGCAGAGCGCCAAAAACTGAGGGACTGAAGAGCCCGGTGGTCCCAGTCGCGCTCGGATCGAGCCACTGATTATGGTTGAAAACGTTGGCGAAGACACCTTGCAACTCCATGCTAATGCCTTCCGTCACCATAATATTCTTCCTGACGCTGAAGTCCATATTCCAGTACGGCAGGCCAAAGATGTTGCCGTTGCCGCCGTCCTTGTTGTCCAGACCCAGAATCGGGTTACGGAAGTCGCTGATGGCAGATACGCCCGCCTTGAACATATTGACGGGCAAACCGCCGGAGGGATTGTTGTAATAGGCATGACCGTGCGCAATAGGAGCGATCTGAACGGCGTTTTCATTGCCGAAGAAGTTCACGTTGTCTCCTGCGCCGTACTCCTGGCCATCTCCGGTCGTGGTGAAAATCTCGATCGGCAAGCCACTACCGGCGGTGAACACGGACGCGAAGGACCAGCCGCCCAGTGCCCGTCCCACGAGCCCATGTTGTCCCTTGAAGAACGGGGGTTGGTATACGAAGAACGTGTTGTAGACGAACTTGCGGTCGAAGTCCTGGTAGCCGTACGTCGTGCCCAAATTGAACGGATCGTCCGGTGTGATCTCACTGGAAGCCTGGACCACTCCTCCAGTTCCCAAGCGCCTTGGACCAGGTGAAGTTCGACTGCAACGGTCAATCCTCTCCAGTCAGCCATCTTGAGCGAGGCAAAGCCGGCATTATAGTTTCCGTAACCTATGCTGCCGTTACTTGCAACGCCAGACGAGAACTGGCCGGAGTTGTTCAGCATGGTGGGTCCCGAGAGGGCGCCTCCGTTGGCGATCTGCATTGGGCCGGCATCCAAGTCACTCCATAGGCTCCAGACTTGAGCGTTGGCGAGGTTGCGTGCCCTCATTCAGTACAGACAGCCTGGGTGCAGCTTGTGGGAGTGACCCCGTCGACAGCGGTGCTGCAGTATGTGGAGTGGGGGCCGCCGAGGGCGGCTTCGAAGAACAGCTGGTTGGAGACAGCGCCCGCGTTCTTGGCGCAACCACCGCCGGCCAGCCCCGCTATGCCGCCGCAGTATTCCAGTACCACGTTGGCGTAGGCTTGCTTAAACTGCTGCCCGCCCAGCGTCATCATGTACGGCACCGCGTTTAGGTTGATGGGCTGGTATTCGTGGGTGATTCTGCGTCCGATGTAGCCGAATTCCAGGGTGACTCTGCGGGTCAACTGGCGCTGAACGGTGAAGTTGAAGGAGTCGGACACGTTGGGCCGGAAATGCGGATCCAACGCCTCGCTGGCACTGCCCTCCGTGGTATTGATCCCTGTGAAGAGCGGTTGCGGCAGGGTCGCGCTGGGTATCAGGTTCGAGGCAGTCTGCAGCGGCGCGATGAGGCCGTAGTTTGGTCCCGTAGATGTGGGTCCAACCCGGAACGCGGTCGAAGGGCTGGCTGTTACGAGGCCAGACGGGCACGAACCGTTACCGAGGTTATTGGCGCACTGCACAGGCTGGATGGGTCCAACGCCCAGCAATGGTACCAGCGCCTGATCCACGCCGTTCAAGCGGCCGTAGACGCGGCCATAGCCGCCACGGATGACCGTATCTTCATGGCCAAAGATTTTACCCATGGCGGAATCAGCGTCGAAGTGCGGACTCCAGGCCACGGCGATGCGCGGGCTGAATTCGCCGTAGTACGGGTCATACACCCGCCCCGACCCGTCTCCAACGTTATGCACCAGGGCAAAGCCGAGCGCAGGATTGTAGACCTGGCCGATTAGCGCCGCGGCTTTGCGCTGCGCCAGATAGGCACTCATTGAAACCGGCGTGTCGTTCGCATCCACCAGCACATCCTGCTTGCCCGTCGCTTCGGTCGGAGGCTGTTCCAGCGTCCAGCCCAAACCGTAGGTGAGGGTGAACGTCGGCTTCATGTGCCAGGTGTCGCTGAAATAGGAGTTGAAATAAGGAATCGTGAGAGTGTCTTCGGCCGGAGTCAGCGGAGGATTCAGAGCGAGGCTTGCTCCAGCGCGGGTATAGGCGATCTGCGAGATGGAAACGATGCCCAGTGCCGCTGCGGTAAGGGCGGGGCAGTTGGAGATATCGGGAGAGCCAGTGGCTGGGTTTATTATCGAGCAAATCGCTAAATCGCTCGCAAGTCCCGATCCGCTGTTACCGATGCCGAGCGAATAAACCGGAGCGTAGTTGATTCCACCGCCATTATCGGTTCGTTGATGTTGGTTCCAGTTGTGCTGATAGGTGACGCCAAATTGCAGCAGGTGGTTGCCCTTCAGGTTGGAAATGTCATCGCGCACCAACTGGTCGTGTCCATCCCAATAACGGGTGCGGGTATTTTGGGTGTTTACGTCGTACGGACCGAGATCGCTAGCTTGCCCCAGCTCTTGGCCGCTCATAATCTCAAGCGCTCCGCCGAGCCCGGCCACCTGCGGGGTGTCCCCTTGGCGGATCCATTGCCAGAAGTTACGCAGGAAACTGTAATGGAAGTCATTGGTGATGTTCGAGGTGATGTTGGTGGTCAGACCCGCTGCCCACATCTGTGGCTCCGCCGGATCCCTGCCCAGGGAAGCTGGCACGCCCTTCGTGTCGCCCGGGAAGAAGCCTCCAATGTCAACCTGGTCAGTCGTAGCCGAAGTAAGCTTGAAGAAATGATAGGTTGCGTTGAAATGCCACTTGGGCGAAAAATCATGGTCGAGGCGTGTTGCTATGAACTTGCTGGTTTGCGGAACGTTAATATTGCCCACAAATCCCATTACATTCGTGCCGTCGCAAAGCTGTTGATAGCACGCTGCGTTCGACGCGGGCTCGTAGGTGTTCCATATGTTTGAAACTACCGGGTTGAGCCCGATGCCAAGCGGATCAATCTGCTTGAGTTGGTAAACCGTGTTTGTTACGGGGTCAATAATCTCACCTGCCATCAAGCTTGGCGATGGCACATTCCTCTGCAGTGTGATGGACTGAGGGAAGTTGAAGCCCTCGTAATTGAAAAAGAAATAGGTCTTCCCGCCGAGAATTTCTTTTGGAATAATTGGCCCGCCAATCGCTCCGCCATAGCGGCTGTAATGGAAGCTGGGAAGAGGCGCCGAGCCGGGCTGCAGAAGGTTGTTGTAGTCATTCTGCCAACTCTGAGACGACCAGTTGTTGTCCTTGTAATACTCATAACCTGTGCCGTGCCAGGAGTTAGTTCCGCGCTTGGTGACAATCTTAACTTCGGCGCCGGCGGAACTATCGAAGTCAGCCGTCTGCCCGGCAGTATTTACCTTGAATTCCTCGACGCTGTCCTGCGGAGTGGGGATCACGCCCGTCGGGCCGCCATTGCCTGTTCCCAGGTTATTCTGAGTGGCCACACCACCGGTTGGATCGCCAGCGTAGCTTTTGGTATAGACGTTCATACTGCCGTCCATGTCATTGGTGTTGTCGCCCCCGTCGAGCGAGAAGTAGTTCTGGTCGAGAACTGCGCCGCCGACGCTGCCGTCCGGACCTACGCCCGGCTGCAATTCGACGAACGTGCTGACGTCGCGGCCAAGGCTGGGCAGGTTATCGATGGTGACGCTGTTAATCGTGTTGCCCACCGTGGCATTCATGGTCTGCAACTCATTGCCGACGGCCGATACTTCTACAACCACATTCGCACCGCCCACCTGCAGAGCCAAATTGACCATGAGATTGACTCCGACCTGTACGATCTGGTTGTCGGTCTTCGTGGTGGCAAATCCCGCCTTAGCGACAGTGAGGCTGTATGTGCCCGGAGTAACGTCTGCAAAGAAGTACCGCCCGGTCACGTTAGAGCTAGCGGTTCGCGAGATATTGGTCGAGGTATCGGTCAGCGTGATCGCGGCGCCCACCACTACCGCATTCGACTGGTCAGTCACTATGCCGAAAACCGTACCCGACGAGGCCGATTGTGCCCACACGGGCAGAGCACCGCCCACGCAAACCACCAACAGGAGAACCAGAGCCAACTTCAAGCTGCGAGTGTGCATTGCTTCCTCCGACCAAGAGATTGAGTGTCGCGACTGACCAAGAAAATAGATGAGTCACACAACACTTCCACCGTGTTGGGTGTTAGCAATCAGCGAACCAGAACGTCGTCGTCGCGTTTTCAATCGGTTACATCAATGCTGGGATTCGCGGTTATGAAATGCGGGATGCCAACTGCCCAGTGCTCACGCCCCACACCCTGCGCGTGAGGCCGCGCGCCTGTAGGACTGTGACTATGGCGTGTAGGACTACTCCAAACAGGAGATGAATTCCAGAAATCCCGATTCCCGGAGATTCCTTGCGAGTTTTACCCTGGTTACTCGAAGAAACATACCGGCTAGTATGTTGCAGGTTAAACGAAGGCTGAGGCGCGGCACGGTGGCGTCACGCCATCCAGCGGACACACGGGAGGGGAGCCGCCCTTCAGTAAATGCGCCTCTCAGGGTTTCGGTGACGTAAATGCGCTGCTGGCAGCAGTTGGCGTCACTAAGGGTACCTTTTGTACTACCACTTCGAGAACAACGAAGCCCTTGGCTACGCAGTCGTGGGTGAGGTTATTGCAAAGGGATTTCGGTTTCGCCCTCAATAATCAGCACTCGCCTTAGCCTACTCACCGCACGATTGCCATGCCCGTCTTCCGTTTTCATCCTGCACGGCAAGGGCTTCTCTATACCCCACCAGTCGGTTCAGCACTGTCGTAACGGCATTAGCCGGGCTTTTGTGGTTCAGAAATACTAGCGGGATGCGTCGCCGAACCAGTTCGCATACTTCATGGGCATCCAGTGGGCGCTTAGCCTCCATCAACACCGTGCGACAAGACTTGGTGAGTCCCCGCTGCCGCGGTCTGCCCTTCCGACCGACCAATTCCAATAACTCTTCACTGAACCAATCATCGCCAAACAAGCGGGCCAGTCCCACAATTGTTTGCTTCATTATTCGAATCCGCTTCGTAAGCTCAGCACGCTGCCGCAGGAGTTGTCGCAGATCTTTTCCTGCGGCTTTCACGACTTCCTGCACTTGCGAGTTGCCACTTTCCGCCGATTCCGCGCGAGGGCTCATTGCTGTTTCGCTGTCTGAGGTCGATAACGACTGTGGAACTGTGGCCGTTTCAGTTTGCATTTCCGTGCTCGACAACTGCGGGCGGCGCGAATCACCGCGTCGATTTGCGGTTCTTGGGCTGCAATTAGCGAACCAGACTGTGGTCGTCCCGTTTTCAATCGGTTACATCAATGGTCGGATCCGCGGATATGAAATGCGGGATGCCAACTGCACGGTGCTCGCGGCGTACATCCCACGCGTGAGGTCACGTGTCTGTACGACCGAGACTGTGGCTTGTACGACTATTCCAAACAGTAGATGAATTTCCACAAATCCCGATTTCCGGAGAATCCTTCCGAGCTTGACCCTGGTTATTCGACCATGCATACTGGTTGGTATGTTAGCTATTAAAAAGCGATCGCGACGCAGGCAGGCGACGTCGCGGAATCCAGAGCGCACACGAAAACTCCTGCTGCAGGCTGCCTTTCAGGAGATATACCGCTCTGGCTTTCGGAGCGCAGACCTGGATGCGATTCTGGCCGTGGCTGGCGTCACCAAGGGCGCGCTGTACTACCACTTTGACAACAAAGAGGCCCTCGGGTATGCGGTAGTGGACGAGGTCATTGCGACTAACCTTCACCAGAAGTGGGTGCAACCTTTACGGAACGCCAAGGATCCCATCGAGGGATTGATCCGAATTGTTAAGTCCGAATCGGTGAAAAGAGAAGATGTGCGGCGTGGCTGCCCCTTGCTTAACCTGTCTCAAGAGATGTCAGGTCTTGATGAGGGATTCCGCAGAAGGACGGCGAGAGTTTTTAAGAACTGGCATGACGCCGTGGCCGAGGCACTGCGTGAAGGACAGAAACGCGGGGTAGTGCGGAATGACATAAACACGAATGAAACGGCCACGTTCCTGATTGCGGCGTACGAAGGGTACGTCGTTTTAGGGAAGAATTCGCAGGATCCACGGACGATGAAATCAGGCCAAAGAAGAATGACCGGCCAGATCGAGTCCCTACGCTCGGCGCGCTGCCGGCCGTGAGCAGCGGACCGGGGCAGCGGCAAACTCTTTTGGAGTTCGATATCCCAAACTGCTGTGCGATGAGAGCTTCACTCAAGGCCAGTTGAGCACGAACTCACCGAAGCTGACGTTACCTTCAATGCCGTTGAGTACGGATAGCACAAACCACCCGTTGCGAGGAAATCCTGGGCAAACCGCTGTTCCGACTGGTGGAGATCATGTTGGTGAGATTCACAAAAAACAGCAGGAATGGAACTGAGCGGGAACTTTTGGCGTTCTCGTGACATTAAAGAGATGAACGATGTGAAAAATGCCGCACAAGGAGTGCGCAGATTGAGCTGGCGCACCGACTATGCTTAGCGACGAAGCCTTGATGCTGGAATTCCAGGGTGGATCACGCGCAGCCTTCGAGGAGCTGTTTGCCCGCTATCGCAAGCCACTCTACGGCTTCTTCGGGCGCCGGCTGAACAACCCCGAGCGGGCGGAGGATCTCGCCCAGGAAACTTTCCTCGCGGTGATCCGCGCGGCCTACCGTTATGAGCCGCGAGCCTTGGTTCGAACGTATCTGTATGGGATCGCGTTGAAGCTGCTGGCTGCGGAACGGCGCAAGCTCTCGACGAGTAGCACCTTAAAACAGTCCGCTCGGGAATCTCAGACTGAGGGAACTCCCGAGTACGTGCTTTGGGTCCGGCAAGCCATGGAGAAGCTGGATGCGCCGGAGCGCGAAATCTTAATGCTGCGCGAATACGAACAGCTGAGTTACTCCGATATTGCGGAGCTGTTGCGAATTCCCGTAAATACGGTCCGTTCCAGGCTCTTTCGATCGCGTCTCGCATTAAAGAGTTACCTACAGTCGGAGTCAAAGACCAATCCTGCCCTGAGAGCGGGCGCCGGGCAGCCGCACCCAGAGAGACGAGGCATGCAATGAGTACGAACAGACATGCGATCGAACAGGAAGAACTCATGGCTTATCTCGACGGCGAACTGCCCCCGCACCAAGCGACCGAGGCCTTGTCGCACCTGGAACTGTGTCCGGAGTGCCAGACCCTTGCTGCCGATTTCCGGGGTGTCTCCCAAGAACTGATGGCCTGGGAGGTTGAGTCACCGGAAGTAGGCATCCCCTCGGAGATCAACGCGGCGCTTGGGGAGCACTTCCAGAAGCGGGAAGCGGCAAAGGTCAGCTCGCCGAGATTGGAAAACAGAGTGATGACGAGCCGCTGGGTCTGGGCCGGAGCCTTGGCAATCGTCTGCGTCGCTGTGGGACTGCAGTTAACGCTTACCAGCCACAATCGGAATGAGGATCGCTCGACAGCGTATCCGAGCATGGCTTCGATCGAGCAATACCTGATGCCGGATCGTAACGCCGAGATCGCACATGGCGCGAAGCGCTGCCCCGGAAGCTATATCGAGCGATGCAAAGATCCTGGTCCTCGGGTGGCGGGGCTATGAGACCGCCGTCGAAGGAAAGAACGGTTTTGTTTGTATGGTGGAACGATCATGGATGTCCCCATTCAACTCCGCGGAGTTCTGGAACCCCAAGGTGCGTGCGCCGCTCTGCTTTAATCCGGCAGCCGCGCGATCCATTCTGCCTCTCACGATCAAGCGGACGGACATGGTATTAGCCGGGCTGTCGAAAGCTCAGATGATCGACAGCATCAAGGCCGGATTCCACAATAAAGAGCTGCCGGCACCGGAGCCGGGCGCGATGTGTTACATGATGTCGCGGGCAGGCTACCTTAATGACGCTCTTGGGCACTATGTACCTCATCTGATGTTCTACTTTCCACTGACAGACAAATCCTCCTGGGGTGCGGATCTGCCCGACTCGCCGGTCACGCTGAATCCGCAGTTTCGGGACGGTCCGGAGCCCATCACCGAGTTCGTGATTCCGGTTGGCAAATGGTCGGATGGAACGGCTGCACCGGTCATGTAGGAATGTCTCAATGAGAAGTAGCACGACAGCGGTTTCAGTCGAGCCAGCAGGGAGTGGAAATGCGGATCTATGATCGTTGGATTTTGAAACTTTTGGCGGTTTTTGTGGTGGCGGCATGCGCCGTCATCCAAGGCCAGTCACCGCCAAGACAGCGGATCGATCCAGGGCTGGCGACGCTGGGAGGCGGGTTCGTCTCCGGCACTGCGCCGGCGAACGGAACAACCCTCCACTACGTTCGCGGCGGGGCGGGGCCGGCCGTCATCTTGCTGCACGGCTTCCCCGAAGACTGGTACGCGTATCACCGCGTCATGCCGCTGTTGGCGAAGCAGTTTACGGTAGTGGCAGTTGATCTGCGCGGCATAGGCGATTCGGCGGCAACGGCAGGCGGTTATGACGCCGCAAATATGGCGGAAGACGTTCATCAACTGGCGGAACACCTGCATTTGGAACACGTTTACGTCGTCGGGCACGATATTGGTGGAATGGTGGCTTATGCTTTCGTCCGCCGGTATCCGGAAACCTGCCGCGGCGTGATGTTGCTCGACGCACCCGTGCCAGGCCTTGGGCCGTGGGATGCAGTTAAAGCTAATCCCATTATTTGGCATATCCATTTTCAGCAGACGCCACAACGCGGGCACGTTTGGTAGCGACCACAAAACCTTCGATGTGATGGAGCGCCAAACCGACGTATGGCTTTGGAAAGACAGGGGCTGGAAATGCGTTCTAACCCACGAGGCGTGGGAAGGCGCGGAAAAAGATCAGAAGGAACTTTCCCGCTGACTTGCGATTCGTGATGACGTGCACGCGCATAAACCCGAGGCCATCCACGTCGTCCATCAAGAGCGATGGAATTGCTCGCCATTTCTTGCCAGAAAAGGAAACGAACATGAATCTTACGACATGGATGAAGACGACTTTTGCCGACGCCCTGTCAAGCAGTGCGGCAACTCAAGTCGAAGTTCAGGAACCGAAACGAAAGAGTATGCGAATTGTGAATGGCATTCTCACATTGATCATTGTGGGTTTGCTCATCGCACCCATAGCATTGCCGCAAGACCTGTCCCTTCCGCAGGAAAAAACCACGGTGGTTTTCGATCAAGATATCCGCTACTTCGAAGCCGGTCAGGGACCGGCGGTAATCCTGTTGCACGGAATGGGTGGCGTCAAGGAATCGTGGATGGGAAATTTCGGCGCACTTGCCGCCGGGTATCACGTCTATGCGATCGACCAGATTGGCTTTGGCCATTCCGACAAGCCACTCTTGGATTACAAAATCGCCACTTTTGTGGATTTTCTCTACGCATTCATGCAGACGCAAAACATTGGAAAGGCCACGCTGGTCGGGAACTCTTTTGGAGGCTGGATCGCGCTAGACTTCGCCATGCAGCACCCAAGCATGGTGGAAAAACTGGTGCTGGTGGATTCCGCGGGACTGGCCTGGCTGCGACCTATACCGGAGTTGAATCCTTCCTCCATGGCAGCAACGCGCACGCTTATAGAGTCTGTTTTCTATGACAAGAAAATGGTTTCTGACGGTGCTGTGCTGCAGGTCTTTACCGACCGCATGCGCAACAACGATGGATATACGATCCAGCGTACAGTGACGGGATTCGCCACACCCCAGTTTGAAGATGCGAAGCTGGCCTCCATTCATGTACCAACGTTGGTGATGTGGGGACGGCAGGATGAGTTGATCCCGTTGGCCAGCGGCGAGAAGCTTCGCGACGGCATCAGGGGGGCCAAGCTGGTGACGTTTGAACAGTGCGGCCACGTCCCGCAGATCGAAAAGTCGGCCGAATTCAACCGCGCGCTGCTGGAGTTTCTCGGCAATTGACAGCGGCGGACGATTATGAAAAAGCTTCGGGTTGGCATCCTTTTCGGTGGGCGCAGCGGCGAGCATGAAGTCTCGTTGCTTTCGGCGGTGTCGGTTCTCAACGCCATTGATAAAAAAAAGTATGAAGTTGTGCCCATCGGCATCACCAAGGAAGGCCGCTGGCTGACCGCCGAACACGCGGAAAACCTGCCGCAAGGCAAACTGGTTATCGAGCCGCGTCATCTGCGCGCCGGCGATCCCGAAACTACGCCCGCCGCGGCGGTGTTGGCGCAGGGCGAATCAGTCATAGTTCCGCCCGAGCCAGTGCATCGTCAAAATGGCCTGACGCCCTTCCAGAGCGACGCCGCGCTCACGCGCCGCGCCAGCGACCACGCCATCAATGTAGATGTGATCTTCCCTGTGCTTCACGGCACGTTTGGCGAGGATGGAACCATCCAGGGCCTGCTCGAACTCGCAGATATTCCCTATGTTGGCGCAGGAGTTCTCGGCTCGGCGGCGGGCATGGACAAAGACATCATGAAATCGTTGTTCCTCGCCGCCGAGATTCCGATCGTGAAGCATGTGACGATTTTGCGCAGCGCCTGGGAAAAAGGACCACAAAACATTCAGAAATTAGTCGAGAGCAAATTGAAGTATCCGGTGTTTGTGAAGCCGGCGAATTTGGGGTCGTCAGTTGGGATCAACAAGGCGCACAACGGCAAGGAACTTGGCCCTGCGATTGAAGAGGCCGCAAAGTTCGACCGCAAGATCGTCATCGAGCAGGGGGTCGGCGGCAAAAAACAAAAAGCCCGCGAAATCGAATGCTCGGTGCTGCGCTATGCGGAAGCGCGCGAAGAATTTGAAAAATGTTCAGGACCAAAGGAATCTTCGGCCGATCAACGGTGTTCGCCGATCATAGGTTTGGAGCCATACTTAAAATCTGCATCAGAAGGATTCAAGGAGAGAACCAAATGAAACGAAAGATAGTCAAGATGATCGCATTGGCACTCCTTGCGCTAGCACTTGCGCTGGGAGCAGCTCGGCACGCGCAAGCACAGGACGCCAAGAATCCGTATCCCACCAGCATGGCGCCCCTCGATCAATACCTTATGGGCCGCGATGCCGAAATCGCCTTGGCGCGAAGCGCGGCTCCGCCATCCGTTGCCAAGGACGCCACTGTTATGGTCCTCGGAAGGGATGGCTATGAAACTGCGGTCGAAGGCACGAACGGCTTTGTCTGCAACGTAGACCGCTCGTGGATGGACCAATTCGAAAAGAGTCCCGAGTTTTGGAACCCTAAGAGGCGCGGTCCGGTTTGCTACAACCCACAGGCTGCCAGGACGTTGCTGCCGATCACTTTGATTAGGACGAAATTGGCATTGGCTGGAAAATCGAAAGCTGAAATGAACGAGGGTATGAAGGCCGCGATTGAGAAAGGGGAACTGCCGGCCCTCGACCCTGGCAGTATGGCCTATATGCTGTCGAAGCAAGGGTTCCTTAACAGCAGATGCGGGAATTGCTCTCCCCATCTCATGTTTTATGTTCCCCTGAAAGACGCTCACACTTGGGGTGCAGCCCCGCTTGGCACTGACGCCCCGGTTCTGCTGGCTACACACTTTAATGGTGCTCCGGAGCCAGTGACCGAGTTCATAGTTCCGGTGTCCGCATGGTCGGACGGAACGCCGGCGGACTCGGGCGATCACGCTCACTGACGTCCGATCTCAACGCGAATTCGAGTCATGACCATGCGAAGAAGATCGGCGAAATCTCGCGGCACCGTGGGCTGGTGGTCGGATGGAACGCCGGACCCAGTCAAGTCGGAGTAGCAATGCGAAGTGACCGGTGTGTTCTCAAGAGGTCATGTGATCTATGAAAAACGTGTTGTGTTCTGTCCTTGTTGTGGTTACTTGCCTCGCGCTGCTGGCCGCCGCGCCTGAAGAAAAAGCGCCCAAGCCGCAATATGACCAGAAAGGCCAGCTTATCCGGCCTGCCGACTACCGCGAATGGATGTTTCTCTCCGCCGGCTATGGCATGAACTACAGCCCAGGCTCCGACGGCCACGAAATGTTTACCAATGTTTTTGTGCAGCGCTGGGCCTGCGACGAATTCGCGAAGTCGGGCAAGTGGCCGGAGCAGAGCATGTTCGTGATTGACGAACGGGATGCAGCGAGCCGAAGTTCCATCAACCAGATGGGCCACTATCAGACCGATCTGACGGGGCTTGTCGCCGAGCTAAAAGATTCGGCGCGCAATCCGGATAAGTGGGCCTACTACTTTTTCAACGTCAACAGCGAAACAGCCAAGGCCATGCCCAAGGGCAATCCCTGCTGGTCGTGCCATGACGCTCATGCCGCAGTCGAGCACACGTTTGCGCAGTTCTATCCCACGCTGAAGGTAGTGGCGAAGAAGTTCGGGACATACAACGAGGCGCGGGAGCAAGTGACGGACGTGAAGTGAAAGAGGTCTACGTGTTCACTGAGGTTCGATCTCAACGCGCATTCAAGTGACCGCCATGCGAAGAAAATCGTCGAATTCCTTAGGCTCCCGTCCCGCGAGGTCAGCCGGGCCATACACACGACATCCTCGCTTCGGTAGGCCGCGCACTGGATCTCGAAAGGAGAAGTAAGGATCGCAGCGAGGGAGCGAGATGAACTGGAAGTAGAGGACAATCGACGGCTGTGCAGGTCACGATGAACTTCAGGGAGTGGAACAGTAACGAAACCGGGAATGGAAGTCTTTTGGATCATGGCGATCCGCAGGTAAAGGCCCCGTGTGAAGAACTGCCGCTGCCAAAGCGGCCTACATGGACGCTTGCGATGGGGAACTCTGTGCGGATCGCGATCAAAACCGAAGGGAGAATTCTCTTCATCGATGCGGGGGACGTGATCGCTGTGGAAGCCAAAGGAAGGTATGTCTTGTTGTTGCAAATTTCAAGTTCGCACCTGCTGCGAGAATCTATCTCGACCATGGAGGAAAAGCTCAACCTGCACGGGTTTGTGCGAATTCATCGATCTATGTTGGTGAACGCGGCATTGGTTGAAGAGATTCATCCATTGCCCTCGGGCGATTATCTGCTTCGCGTGCGGGGAGGAAGGGAGCTGACAGCTAGTCGTACTTACAAGAAGAATCTGCAACTCCTGGCGCAGTTGTGGATCGGCACGGAGGGCTTTCTTGCCGAATAGGAATTCAGACGCCAAAACGGCAGTGAGCCCTCGCTGGCCTTAGGACCATTCCGACAGCTCAAAATCGGCTTGGGTACTGTTTGTGGTGTCCCGAAAGTCACTTCTTTGCGCCCATCTCGCTGGCTACGATCGGGCAGTGAAGCCCTCGGCAGCCAAAGAACAAATCCTCTCTCCTCGGGACGCAGGGATTTTGTTCTTAGCCGCTGGGTTTGCTGCCGCGCGCGAAACGCACCAGGGCGCAAACGCGGCTAGAGGCGAAAAACCGCATCAGGGGATTTTTCCAACAATCGCCGACTTCGTGCCAGGGGGCTTGAGAGCAATGTCTTGTAATACACAATAATACATGTTATTGTTCAGGCATTATGAGCGCCACAGAGAAAACCATCAGTTTCCGCGCCGTCGCCGAAAAGATCGACTCGCTCGATTCTCTGGCCGCCGCGCAGGACCGTCCGCGCAGCTATCTCATCAACGAGGCCATCACCAACTACATCGAGTTGCACGCCTACCAGGACGCGCTGGTTCGCAAGGGGCTTGCCGAGATGCGGAAAGGCCGCGTCGTAAGCCATGAGGAAGTCGTAAAGCGGCTCAAACGGTCGGGGCGCGCTCGCCCATGATCGAATGGACCGAGCAGACGACCCGGCAACTGGATCAGGCCCACGATTACATCGCTCTCTCGAACAGCGAGGACGTTGCCGCGCGCATCACGATGCGGATCGTCACCAGCGTTCAACGGCTCGCCACATTCCCTATGTCGGGCAGACCGGGCCGGGTTCCGGGTACTCGTGAGCTGGTCATTTCGAATACGCCCTTTATCGCAGCCTACGCCATCGACCATGACCGCATCGTGATCCTCGCCGTCTACCACGGCGCACAACAATGGCTGGAGGTTTTCTAAACGTGGAGAACGGCACGGTTCCAACTGCTCTGGTTTGCGATGCGCCGCGCCGCGCAGCCGAACCGGGGACCGTGGTGAGCTGGACGGCCCCCTACCGGAGTGCCCGCCCCTAACAAAAACCTGGGCGCGGGAGACGGGTCTTTCTCCCTTGGGGATTCCATAGAGAAGGGAGTGCTCGGACGAGAGGGGTTCCAAGGGAGAGAGACCGTGGCGGGGGCAGTCCAGTGCGCGGCGGATCGCAACTCAACGCTGGCCTGAAGTACCTGTGCGTGCGTCTCCAAAGTTACTTCTTTGCGCGCGCCTTGCTGACTACAATCAGCGGTGATGCTCCCCACAGCCGAAGATCCTTAGCCAAACAGTTCTCGACAGATCCACTATCATCCGACCTTAGAATGCCAGACTGATCGGAGCAGACAGCTGGTTGCCCCTTGTGCAAAGGACGTGCGGTTACGTAGTACTTCGAGTTGGTTTAGGTGCTGCCGCTTGGCATCCGATGATCTCGAACGCGTAGCCATTGTCGATTCGATCTTTTGCCAACAACCTCGTAATCTCCTCGCTACGAGTTAGCTGCGAAAGTGTGCACGTATACCCAAGCTCTGGATGCTCTTTCGCGAACTGGGTCTCCGCTGCGCAAATCACACTCACTCGACCAATCGCAGAATCGACGAATCCGGGCATCATTAATCCTCGCATCGTTCTGAATGCGAAATACCCGAGGATACTCAGTGCGACAGCAGCGATGAAAAGAGCGAATCTTTTTGTCTTCGATCTTCCGGTTTGCTCGGTTTTGAAGCTGGGAGTTGACATCACGAGACCTGATGATAGGAGGGACAGTGGCGTGAAACAAGTCAACTGACGTAATCAACTGACGTAACCAGGCGATTTCACGCAATATAAAAGGCGCCCACTTTGCGGTAGGTTGTGATTGTTGAAGATCACCACTGACCGAAAGGAGCGCCGTTATGAACCAGGAAAAGTATATTGGCATGGACGTTCACCAGGCAACGATCTCGGTTGCTGTCATGGATAGCTCGGGCAAGCTGATTATGGAATGCATCCTTGAGACGAAGGCGGCCACGATTCTAGAATTCATCGCTGGGCTTCGCGGAACTTTATCGGTAACCTTTGAAGAAGGAACTTCTGCCGCCTGGTTGCATGACCTGCTGAAGCCTCACGTCAGCCATCTGGTAGTCTGCGATCCGCGAAGAAACGCCCTGCTGAAGGATGGCAGCAAGAGTGATCGGATCGATGCCCGGAAACTGGCCGAGTTGTTACACTGCAACAAGCTCCATGCTGTGTACCACGGAGAGCACGGGGTGCGCACCTTAAAGGAGTTGGGGCGCAGCTATCTCACGATCACGAAAGATCTGACGCGAGTCATGAGTCGGATCAAAGCGCTGTATCGCAGTTGGGCCATACCCTGTAGCGGTGCCACCGTCTATTCCCCGCGGCATCGTGCCGAATGGTTGGCCAAGATTCCAGAACCTGGGGTTCGTCTGCGGGCGGAACGGTTGTATCAGCAACTGGATCTGCTGCAGCCGGTGCGCCAGGGAGCGCGACGCGACCTGCTGGTAGAGAGCCACAAACACCATGCCGTGAAATTACTACGACAGATTCCTTCGATCGGTCCGATTCGTGCCGCCTTGCTGGTGGCGTTGCTGCAGACGCCACACCGTTTCCGTACCAAGCGACAGCTGTGGGCGTACAGTGGTTTCGCAGTCGAGACTCACGACAGCGGAGAGTACCGCTTTGTGAGAGGGAAGCTGGTACGAAACCGGGAGCGCATCACCGTGCGCGGTCTGAATCACAACCATAATCACGATCTGAAAAATCTGTTCAAAGGCGCTGCCCTATCTGCCAGTACTCGGCCTGGGCCACTCTGCGATTTCTATGTTGCTCTGCTAGAGAAAGGGATGCGGCCGACGATGGCGCGTCTCACCCTGGCACGAAAGGTGGCCGCCATTACGTTAACCATTTGGAAGAAAGGAGTGGAGTTCGACGCCAAACCATTGAATCGGCAAGCAGCTTGAGTGTCTCGCGAAATGAGGCCTTTCCATCTCCGACGATTTTCTCTGGTGGTGGTCGGTCGGGTTCTCGAGACGCTCGGTTCGAGGGAAGTATCAGTCAAAACGATCGGCCCCGTGTGCTTCGGCACCGAGTCACCCATTTCACGCTATGCTCCCTCGGATAACCAGAAATAGCGATAGGCCACGAGCCTCCGATAGAACCATGGTTGCCACTCAAATACCAGTTCGCTTGCCAAGTTTCAAGACTCGATTGGCGTGGTCACCACCGGACGATGAAAGCTACAGGAATGGAAGACAACTCAGCAGCAAAACCTCTCGCGCAAATCGAGAGGCACTCTTACAGTGATGTGGGCTGGATCTCGAGACAAAATCTTCTCGCCCTCCGGTCGAGGGAGAACTTTTTTCTTGACATTCCTTTTTATAGAACGTTTTGACCGTGGTCATTGAGTCGCTATCGCGATATTACGACAGCAATCACGAATTAGGTGGTGAGTTCGAGCCTTCTCAGGCTTTGCTAGACTGGGCTGGCCATGAGCGTGATCGACGAAGTTCTGGAAGCCAACGAAATTTACTCGCGTACTCACGAGTTGCGCTGCCTTACTCCGCGCCCGGCGCGCCAGCTTGCCATCCTTACTTGCATGGACACCCGGCTTTCCATCCGCACCTTGGGGCTGACCACCGGGGACGCGCACATCATCCGCAACGCGGGCGGTATTGTGACCGACGATAGCCTGCGCTCGCTGCTAATATCGCACTACGTCCTCGACACTCAGGAAATCATGGTCATCAACCACACCGATTGCGGCCTGATGCACACTAGCGAGCAGGACTTACGCACGCGCATCCAGAACCGTACCGGGACCGCAGCCATCGCTCCCGCATTCTTCTTTGCCTTTCAGAATATCGAGGAGAACGTACGTCACCAGTTACAGAAACTGCATACCCATCCTTGGATTCCCAAAGAGGTCTCGGTGAGGGGATTTGTCTACGACGTGAGCAACGGCCGCTTGCGCGAAATCAAGTAGGCTTGAGCGGCTGAACCTAACCGGATTCGGAAATACTCGTGCGTATTTCAAAATCACACGCATTGTAGCGATGGCACTCTAAACTGTCGCAATCACCTGATAGCGTCAATCAATGTCGTGTGCCCTTCCTTAGTTTTGTAAAATGCTCTCTGACCAAAGACTTGGGAGACATCTTGCAGCCAACGACGTTGGTCCTGCTTCCGGGATTAGACGGAACAGGGAACCTGTTTGCAAACTTTGTTTCATCGCTGCCGCCAAATCTGGACGCCAGAATCGTCCGGTATCCCACAGACCATCTTCTTAGTTACACCGATCTCTTCTCTTACGTTGTGGACGCCGTCCCGCAAACGC
This sequence comes from uncultured Acidobacteriaceae bacterium, assembly GCA_963770235.1. Classification (GTDB taxonomy): domain Bacteria; phylum Acidobacteriota; class Terriglobia; order Terriglobales; family Acidobacteriaceae; genus Sulfotelmatobacter. Next base: position 195,757 of record CAVYOW010000014.1, read on the forward strand.
AACCGTTTGTCCTTCTTGCAGAATCCTTCTCAACCCCGTTGGCGGTGAGATTAGCCGCGACAAACCCTGCAAGTCTGAAGGGGCTGGTTATTTGTGCTGGTTTCATTAGAAATCCGGTGCGCGGCTGGCTGCGTCACCTGAAAACACTTGTCCATCCATCCTTCCTTCGCATTCCTCCGCCTCGCTTCGTTTATCGAGCATTTCCTGATCGGGGCGCATGCACCGCGCGAACTTCGAGATGATGTGCGCAGCACGTTGCGATCTGTTTCTCCTGAGGTAGTCGCATTGCGGGTGAGAGCTGTTATGGCGTGCGATGCTACTGAGCAACTGGTTCGTGTTCGTGTGCCAACCCTTTACTTGCAGGCTGAACAAGACCGATTGGTGAGCAAATCGTCGTTTCAGGAAATTCAGGAACTAAGACCAGACACGGCCTTTGCCTCGATTTCCGCGCCACATTTTGTCTTGCAAAGAGAGCCACGCCAGGCGGCTGACTTGATTGCTCACTTCATTGCGGACTTGCCAAGCTGAGAAGAGGAAGTCAGTTGGCGAAATATCGCCTTAACACTCGATGACCAGCGGTCAAAACGTGATCTTCAACAATCACAACCTACCGCAAAGTGGGCGCCTTTTATATTGCGTGATAACGCCCGATAGCGCTCAGAACCCCTGTCGATGGTTGGGATAGAACTCGGACGCGTTTGCTTTAGGCGGAGGGTTACCACTCTCACCCTTTCGGTTGCGAGGTGGGTTCGCAATTCCGCCATGACCACGTTTCCCGAGGCCCCCCTATAATGCCAGCAATTGACAATCGCGACATTGAGCAGAACGCCCAGCAACAGCGCCAGGCCAAGCTGATAGAGATTCGGTCGCCGGTTATCGGCTTCATTGAGGCCGAGCTCTGAGCAGATTCTCCGTTTCGATGGTGAATCCCACCCTCTGAGGCTGGAACAAACTTTCCTCCCAACTGTGCCCCCATCCTCTGGACGGTCATTGAGCCGCCCCCAAACTTGCGAGGCAAATTGTGGCAGTGTTCGCAGGTCACTGCGTTGTGAGCGTAGGAACCAGCCTGAGTTTGTGGCTCTCTACCAGCAGGTCGCGTCGCGCTCCCTGGCGCACCGGCTGCAGCAGATCCAGTTGCTGATACAACCGTTCCGCCCGCAGACGAACCCCAGGTTCTGGAATCTTGGCCAACCATTCGGCACGATGCCGCGGGGCATAGACGGTGGTACCACTACAGGGAATGGCCCAGCTGCGATACAGCGCTTTGATCCGACTCATGACTCGCGTCAGATCTTTCGTGATCGTGAGATAGCTGCGCCCCAACTCCTTTAAGGTGCGCACCCCGTGCTCTCCGTGGTACACAGCATGGAGCTTGTTGCCGTGTAACAACTCGGCCAGTTTCCGGGCATCGATCCGATCACTCTTGCTGCCATCCTTCATCAGGGCGTTCCTTCGCGGATCGCAGACTACAAGATGGCGGACGTGAGGCTTCAGCAGGTCATGTAACCAGGCGGCAGAAGTTCCTTCTTCAAAGGTTACCGATCAAGTTCCGCTTAGCCCAGCCATGAACTCTAGAATCGTGGCCGCTTTCGTCTCCAGGATGCATTCCATGATCAGCTTGCCCGAGCTGTCCATGACGGCAACCGAGATCGTTGCCTGGTGAACGTCCATGCCAATATACTTTTCCTGGTTCATAACGGCGCTCCTTTCGGTCAGTGGTGATCTTCAACAATCACAACCTACCGCAAAGTGGGCGCCTTTTATATTGCGTGTAACGGCGATGTTACAACAGCGATCAGCCAGATTCTGGAAGTTGTATACTCGGCGCTGCCATGCACTCGCAGTTTGACGCTCTATGGGTGTTGATCGCCGTGTGGTCTCTCTATGCAATCTTCCACGGAATAATTCACACAATTAAACGAGGTGGGAGGTCAAGATGGGTTGTTGTCGCGATGTGGTTTCTCGTGCTAGTTGGCTGCGTGGGTTTTTTCGCTATTGGCGGTGCCGCTGCGGGCATTCTGAAGGTTTCAAATTCATTTGAATGGCCTGCCGGTCTTGTTAAGGGCGTGGCCACAACGGCGAATGGAAACCGTGTTGTGCCATTGGGGTCTTCAGGCAGGCCGCAACTTTATGATGGAAAATGGAAGTTTCTAAGAGGTTGGCATATCGAGGCCTTCACGGGCGACTTCAAAGTCGAGTGCCCTCCCAATGGGACAATAAAGGTGTACACGGCCAAAAGGCATCATCTTTACACGTTCACGGAACAGGGAGAACTCGTTGGGTCAACAATGTACGATGGAGACTTTGAGTCAGTGCCCGCGAGCGATTCTTACGTCCACGTTCCAACCCGCCTGCTTGGTTGGCTGTTCTCGCGTGAATTCATCTGTCTCGGGGTTTCCTTTCTGGGCTTTCTTGGACTGGGAATAGTAGAGAAGAAGTTCGCGAGAGACCGTGATGACGGACAAGTTCACAACCCGCTAAGTGAACATTGAGTTTCTCCACTGGTGTTCGCCAGTACCCGCTTCTCCATTCGCCGACGACTGGTTGTGTAAACCATACCAGGATAACTAATGTAATCAGGCGATGTCACAAGCTTGCGCCGTCTATTCGTCCGTCAGCTGGGGTTTGAGTAGAGTCGAGAACAGGCGCAGTAACTGTAGTCTCCCGGTGGTTAGTCGACTGGGCTTTCGCCTCGTCACCTCAGTCCGGTTTGGCTTGGTTCTGTTTCCTGTTCCCGCTCATCGAACCGGACAGGCGGATTTCCCGCATCCGGCTCTCGGAAAAGACACACCATGTTCCGTGTGACGCCGTCTGCAACGCATTATAAAAGGGCGCCCCTTTGAGGTAGGTTTTGAGTGTGAAGCAAAACTCTACCGAAAGGAGTACCCCTATGAACATTAAGTATATCGGCATGGACGTTCACAAAGAAACGATTTCGATTGCGGTGATGAACGGCGAGGGAAAAGTGGTGATGGAGTCGATCATCGAAACCCAGGCGAGCACGATCTTGCAGTGTATCCAGGGGGTACACGGGGACTTGCATGTGACGTTTGAAGAGGGGACCTGGGCGGCTTGGTTGTATGACCTATTGAAGGCACACGTCACGAAGTTAGTCGTGTGCGATCCACGGAAAAACGCTCTGCTGAAGGAAGGCAACAAGAGCGACAAGATTGACGCGCGCAAGCTCGCCGACCTGCTGCGCGGCGGATATCTGCGGCCGGTCTACCACGGAGAGAACGGCCTCCGAACCTTGAAGGAACTGGCCCGGAGTTATCTGACGATCAGCAAAGATCTCACCCGGGTGATGAATCGGGTCAAGGCGCTATACCGAAGCTGGGCCATTCCCTGCGAAGGTCAGCAAGTCTATGCACCGCGGCATCGCGCCGAGTGGTTGAACAAGATCGGGGAAGTCGGCGTGCGCCGGCGGGCCGAGTTCTTCTACCAACAGCTCGATGCTCTGCGAGCTTTGCGCCAAGCCGTGCGGCAGGATCTGTTGGCCGAGAGCCGGAAACAGAGCGCGACAAGATTACTGCGCCAGATTCCTTCGATCGGCCCGATCCGATCCGCTCTGCTGATCGCCCTAATCCAGACCCCGCATCGTTTCCGCACCAAGCGGCAACTGTGGACTTATAGCGGTCTCGCGATCGATACGCGCGACAGTGCGCAATACCGATATGTTGGCGGACAAGTGCAGCGTTGCAAAAAACCCCAGCAGATCCGTGGGCTCAATCAAAATCACAATCATGACATGAAAGCCATCTTCAAGAGTGCGGCGAGCATGGCCAGCCGCCGGGAGGGAGCGTTCCACGATTTCTACCAGGGGTTGCTCACCAAAGGCATGGAGCCGGCGATGGCTCGCCTCACCTTGGCGCGAAAGATAGCGGCGATCACTCTCATCGTCTGGAAGAAAGGAGCACATTTCGACGCGGAACAACTGAAACCGCAAGCAGCTTGAGCGTCTCGGACCAAGAGTCCGTTCCATTCCTTGGGGATCATCCTTGGCGGTGGCAATCGGGTTTCTTCTTGAGACGTTCGGGTCGAGGGAGAGTATCTATTCAGAAGGTAGGCGATTTCTGTGCTTCGGCACCCAGTCTCCACTTCAACCCTATGCCCCCTCGCACGACCCAAGAAAGCTATAGACCACGAGTCTCAGATAGGACCATGGTGGGCAACTCTGCAACCAGGTTAGCTTGTGAGTTTCAGAAGAACCGAACGCCGTCATGACGAACATGAAACCCCCACAGGAAGGAAGAAACACGGGGACCCCGTCGCTCCGCGGCATACAGGGCCGCTCCACGGCAGGGCTCAACGGTCAAGCAGCTAAAGAAGAAGTGTCGGCAATGTGGGGAGGAGGCTGGATGCCGGAAAATATTTCTCGCGTTCCCGCAGGGAGAAGTGTTTTTCACTTGACATCCCCTTTAATAGGACAACTGAAACCGCAAGCAGCTTGAGCGTCTCGGACCAAGAGTCCGTTCCATTCCTTGGGGATCATCCTTGGCGGTGGCAATCGGGTTTCTTCTTGAGACGTTCGGGTCGAGGGAGAGTATCTATTCAGAAGGTAGGCGATTTCTGTGCTTCGGCACCCAGTCTCCACTTCAACCCTATGCCCCCTCGCACGACCCAAGAAAGCTATAGACCACGAGTCTCAGATAGGACCATGGTGGGCAACTCTGCAACCAGGTTAGCTTGTGAGTTTCAGAAGAACCGAACGCCGTCATGACGAACATGAAACCCCCACAGGAAGGAAGAAACACGGGGACCCCGTCGCTCCGCGGCATACAGGGCCGCTCCACGGCAGGGCTCAACGGTCAAGCAGCTAAAGAAGAAGTGTCGGCAATGTGGGGAGGAGGCTGGATGCCGGAAAATATTTCTCGCGTTCCCGCAGGGAGAAGTGTTTTTCACTTGACATCCCCTTTAATAGGACTTCTGAACACAACTCGGGGT